>NZ_JBQENH010000001.1:741042-1311342 GCF_052044565.1 Chryseobacterium sp. 22543 | reverse complement strand
ATTCTTTTCCATGATTCTGGTAATTGATTGTTCCATCATTCTCAAAGGACCTAACCGAAACTTATTTTACAGATTAACGTGGAAATTAAAACTTAGAAGAAAACTCTTTAGCAAAACCCTCTAGCTTAACATTTCCTGTAACTGGAGAGCCATGATCAATAAAATCCTTCTGAACAACACCTGTTCTTATTCCTCTACCCATTTCAACATACAGATGAGCCATATCTTCAGGTAATCCGGCTTGAAGCATTCCGTTTAAAGAATCTTCATCAGAGAATTCTACCCATGGAAGTTCAGGCTTGTTAACAGAAGTTCCTAAAACTTTCGCAAAATCCGAAGCTGTTCTTACATCGCTTACAATATATCTGATGTTGTTGGTATTTCCATCTTTTACCAGTTCTTCAGCTGCTGCTTTGGCAATATCCTTGGGATGTACTACAGGTACTTCAATAGTTGCAGGATAATTACCACCAATGATTCCGGCATTTTGAATTAAAGGAATATCATTGAAAAAATTATTATAGAAATATCCGGCTCTTAAAAAAGTGAAAGAAGTATTTTCTACGCCGTTATATATTTTTTCAATATGGTGAAGACCTGCGATAGGACCGTTTTCTACAGGAGATTCTGCGCCTACACTGCTTAGCATTACAGCTCTTTTTACGTTGGCATTTTTTAAAGCTTCAGCATAATTTTTTCCTGCATTGGTAGTGTTTTCCACAATCTTATCCGGACTGATAGCCGGAGGTGTCATTACAAAAACAGCATCTGCACCTTCAAATGTTTGAGTTAAAAAGTTAACATCTGTAATAGAACCTATGGCTGGCGTGGCTCCCAGAGATTCAATATCCTGTTTTCTTGCATCGTTGCTGCTTACTACTGTAATAGTATGCCCTTCGGCAATTAATTGTTGCGCTAATGGTTTAGCTACATTTCCTAATGATCCTGTGATTACGATTTTCATATGTAAATATTTTTTTATTTCTGAGAACAAAGTTATATTTGTACTTACTTTTATACAAGTACTTACCCTAAAGTATGTAGATATGACCGCAATCAAAGAAAGTTCAACCATTCAGGAAAACAGAAAGACAGTGCAGGATTGCCCTGTAATGTATGTGATGGAAAGGATTGGAGGATTCTGGAAACCCATTATCCTGTTTAATCTTTCCACAGGAGAAAAAAGATACAGCGAATTGAAAAAAGCAATTCCTGCCGTAACGGAAAAAATGCTCATTCAACATCTGAAGCAATTAGAAATAGATGGATTGATTATCAGAACTGCAAAACCCGTAATACCGCCTCATGTTACTTATAAACTGAGTGAAGCAGGTAATGAGCTGGCTCCTGTTATTGATGCCATGGCAGCATGGGCTTTTCAGGATATGGAAAGAAATGATATCAAATGCACTGAAGGAAATAAATATATCGTGAATCAGGATCAGAATGCTTTTAGCCAAAATCTTAAAAAATAAAAAAACAGGCGCTTCAATCCGAAGCACCTGTTTTTGTTAATATTCTTCAAAAGAATTATAAAGACTGCATATCAATGACGAAACGGTATCTTACGTCGCTTTTCAACATTCTTTCATAAGCTTCGTTGATGTCCTGCATTTTGATCATTTCAATTTCTGAAACAATATTGTGTTCTCCACAGAAATCCAATAATTCCTGAGTTTCAGCAATACCACCAATTACTGAACCTGCTACAGATTTTCTTCCCAAAATCATAGGAACAGTGTTCAAAATAGGTTCCAGACCTCCCAGATATCCCACAAGAACATGAGTTCCATTGATGTTTAAAGTTGCCACATATGGATTTACATCATGTACATACGGAACAGTATCAATGATCACATCAAATTTTCCTTTTACAGCATCCATTTGTGCTTCATCAGTAGAGATGACAACATGATCCGCACCCAGTTGTTTTGCATCGTCTGTTTTTCCCGGAGTTCTTGAGAATAAAGTAACTTCAGCTCCCAATCCTTTTGCCAGCTTAATCGCCATGTGGCCTAAACCACCCAGTCCTACAACAGCTACTTTAGAACCAGGACCTACATTCCAGTGTTTTAAAGGTGACCAGGTTGTAATACCTGCGCAAAGAAGTGGTGCTACTGCTGCAAGATCAAGATTTTCAGGCACTTTTAAAACGTGGTGGGAATCCACAACTACTTTTTGAGAATATCCTCCAAAAGTATGACCTCCCAAATGTTTATCTTTTCCATTGTAAGTTCCCGTGAAGCCATTTAAGCAATACTGCTCAAGATCATGTTGGCAGCTGTCGCAATGTCCGCACGAATCTACGATACATCCAACCCCGGCAAGGTCACCTACTTTAAATTTGGAAACATCGCTTCCTACTTTAGTAATTCTTCCTACAATTTCATGTCCGGGAACTACAGGATACAAAGATCCGCCCCAGTCATTTCTTGCTGTATGAAGATCAGAGTGGCATACCCCGCAGTATAGGATTTCAATTTCTACATCCTTTGAGGTTACTTCTCTTCTTTCAATATTCATTTCTTTCAGATCTGCTGTGGTAGACTCTGCACCATAAGCTTTTACAGTGATTGTACTCATTTTTATATTTAGTTTATTTAGGTTTATAAATTGTTATATTCTTCATCCGTTACAGGCTGCAGCCATTCTATAACCCCGTTTTGAGTGTTGGGATTGATCGCGATATGGGTAAATTCACTGTCCGGGTCGGCACCATGCCAATGGATGATACCGGGAAGAATATTGACGATATCTCCCGGGTTCAAAATCTGTACAGGTTTATCTTTTTCCTGGTAGTATCCTGTTCCTGAAGTTACAATTAAAATCTGCCCGCCGCCATGAGAATGCCAGTTATTTCTGCATCCTGGTTCAAAAATGACATTTCCTATCTGGCAGTTCAGGTTGTCTTCATTGGGTTTCAGGATGTGAACCCACGCCGTTCTCCGGAGAAATAATCTGCAGGAGCTTTTTCCCCTTTTGGAAAGGTGGTTGTATTAAAAGTTTGCATAACGATACAAAAGTCGAAACTTTCCGGTAAACCACACTTATACAGATTACCGAATTACTTACCAATTTTACAGACCCTATTTCAGTTACATCAGAAAGTGGTAATTTTGAATAGTAATAAAAATATACTTCATGGAAAATCAGGAGGTTGAAATCTATAATAGTGTTTCGGAATACAATAAAATGGCCAATCATGAAACTCTGCATCCGCTGGTAAGTGTGATCGATTTTTCTAAATCTGATCCTATCTGCCAGCATAAAAGAAAATTTGGGTTTTATACCGTTTTTCTGAAAGATGTAATGTGTGGAGACATGCAGTATGGAAAACACAGCTACGATTATCAGGAAGGAACATTGGTGTTTATTGCCCCCGGACAGACCTATGGAATTTATAACAAAGATAAATATGTTCAGCCCGCAGGTTCCGCATTAATTTTCCATTCCGATTTGATAAAAGGAACAAACTTAGGTAAGAACATTAAAGAGTATTCCTTTTTCTCATATGATGTACACGAAGCCTTACATCTCTCTGAAAAAGAGCGGGAAATCATATTGGAATGCTTTAAAAATATTAAACTGGAATTGGAGCAGGCTATCGATAAACACAGCAAATCTTTAATTGTAAATAATATTGAGCTGTTTCTGAATTACTGTATGCGTTTTTATGACCGTCAGTTTATTACAAGAGATCATATCAATCAGGGAGTGATCGGTAAATTTGAAAATCTGGTAGATGATTATTTAAAATCTGAAAACCCTAAAAATATCGGTTTCCCAATGGTGAATTACTTTGCAGAAAAACTGAATTTATCTGCTAATTATTTCGGAGACCTGATTAAAAAAGAGCTGGGAATTTCCGCTCAGGAATTTATCCACAACAAACTTATTGATATTGCCAAAGAACAGATTATGGATCAGGCAAAAACAATTAGTGAGATTTCCTATGATCTAGGATTCAAATATCCACAGCATTTTACAAGACTCTTCAAAGCAAAAGTGGGTATTTCTCCAAGTGAATACAAAATCCTGAACTAAGATCTTTTAACACGAATAACACTAATTGTTTCACAAATAACACTATAACAATTAGTGGATATTAGTGCTTTCATTTGTGCAATTTGTGTTTAGATTATTTTCTGGATTTTTAACACGAATAACAGTCACTGTTTCACAAATGCCATAATAAGGATAGTGGAAATCTGTGCTTTCATTTGCGCAATTTGTGTTTAAATAATTAAATTTAAAGAGAAAAGTTTTCACCATTGTAAAGATGACACCAAATCAGCAAGAAACCTTTATTTTTGATACCCGTTTCGGGAGAATTATAGCATTGAAAGAAGAAGGAATTATCAGGGCTAAAAGTATCCGCTATGCCCATTCTGAAAGATTTCAAAAACCTGTTGCTGCAGAATCTTCATCATCAAATATTGTTGCTCCTGAAAAAACTCCGGTGTGCCCTCAAACTTTAAGTCCGCTTGTGGAAAAAATGATTGGAGCTACTCCTGTTGACAGTTTTGAAGCTGATGAATTTACACAGTATCTTTCAATTACCCGTCCTGAAACAGTTTCTGAAAATGAAAAACTTCCTGTTATAGTTTGGATTCATGGAGGATCTCATGAAATAGGCTGTGGTGATCTTGCCACTTCAGATCCCTCCGAATGGGTGAAAGAACAGCATGTCATCGTTGTTGCTGTTTCGTATCGATTGGGATTATTTGGCTTTTTGGGCGGAGATGAAACCAGGCCTGCTAATCTTGGACTCCTGGATATGATTGAAGCATTAAAGTGGATAAAAACCCATATTGCAGATTTCAGTGGAGATGAAAATAATATCACCCTTCTCGGGCAGTCTTCAGGAGGTGATGCGATTGCTCATTTAATGATTTCTGAAGGAGTGGAAGATTTATTTCAGCGTGTTATTATCCAGAGTGCGCCTTTGGGGTTACGCCATCAAAGACAGAAAATGGCCGCAGAATTTCTGAAAAAAACAGAAGCATTGAAAGATGAAACTGACGTGTTAAAAATGATGGATGAATACGGAAAATTTTTACCATCCATCATCAAATACGGTCTGAAAGCTGCGATGCCTTTTGGTACTCAATACGGATGTTTTCCTTTATGTAAAGAAGAAGAATCAGTGGGAATGTGGAAAAAGAATGCTATGAAATATGATGTGCTGATTGGTCTGAATAATAATGAAACTGCATTTTATCTCAAAACTTCTGAAGCTTTAAATAAATATTTTGGAACAGGGTTGGGATTAAAAATCATGGATAAAACTGTTGAGAAAACTACAGAATTTATCTATGGAAATCCAGCGAGGCGGTTTGCTGAAAATCTGGCTGATGCTGGCGGAAATGTTTATCTGTTCAGAATTTATTCAACATTAAAAGACAATCATATCGGAGCTTCTCACTGTATTGATCTTCCTTTGATCTTTGGTAACGAATCTGCGTGGAAATCTTCTGAAATGTTGAAAGATATCCCCTGGAGCCGTATTCATGAGAACGGTAAGAAACTGCGGGCTCTCTGGGCAGAATTTGCCAGAACCGGAAAAATTGCTGATACATCCGAAAAACCGGAAATCCTGGAAATCCGTAAGATGTAATTATATTTTTTCCATTGAAAAATCCTTTATATTAATACATATCCGAACTGAAGATGTAAACATTACCTTTTTAAAGGATGACAAAAAATCAATGAATTTTTGACGGATTATTTAGCTCTGTTTTTACTATTATATTATGATGTTATTATGGGTTATATATACTAAATCAAGTAGTTAGTGTTGAATATTGATTCGTAATTATAATTTTTAATGTATATTTAATTAGTAAACCATAAAATAATAATTATGAAAGCAAATAAAGATTTCAAAGTGAAAAAACTTAAACGTGAGGAACTGAAAAGTATAAAGGCTGGAGATCTGAATTGGGGTAAAGTATGCTGTACTTCCACCGAAGACGGGCAATGTTGTGAATGGGCTACAGATATTTGGAATTGCCGATACATCTATTGCTAATCTGCAGATCCTCATAAACTGAAAGAGGCTTCTAATGAGCGAAGCCCCTTGTCAAGGTTTTAAACCTTGACAAGGGGCTTATTCAGAATGACACTTTTGAGACAACTTCTTATATTTTTATTGAAATTTAATCTTATTCGGGAATCCAAACGCTTACATTTCCTGCCGGAACAAGGAAATTTCCCCATCCGTTTTCATCAATGGTTACTTTTTCTTTGAATCGTTTCAAAAGATCTTTAAATTTTTTACCAGTGTAAAGCTGTCCCACTTCCATAGGCTTGTTGTAAGCATCCTTATTGCTTAATACTACAGCACAACCTGAATGTTCATCATCACCCGTACGAACCCATCCAAGACAATTAGCATCCTCAAAATAATCCTTCTGGTCTCCATAAGCATGCTCTTTTCTGGCTTTTAATAACTCTTCTATTCCATCTACTTTAGGCATAAATATCTCCTGATCATGACCTCCGCGATCTTTATCCACATAATGGGCGCCATACAAATCAGGATAAAAAACGCATGGATATCCATCTTTTCTCAATAAGATTAAAGCATAAGCAAGAGGTTTAAACCAGGATTCTACGGGAGCTTCAAGGTCCTGGAGCGGCTGGGTATCATGATTGGCCACTAAACTTACAGAATGCATAGGATCTGCCTGAGTAAGAGTTTCATCAAAAATTCTTCGGAGGTCATAAGAACTTCCTTCTTTTGAAGCATTATGAAAATTATTTTGAAGAGAGCTGTCAAAAAGACTCATACAGCCTTCCGTCACCTCAATATACTTTTGAAGCAGATGAAGATATCCGGGAGCCCAGTATTCTCCTACAGCGAAGATATTTTTTCCGGAATTGGAACGAAGCATTGTGAGCCATTCTTTATAAAAATCGAACGAAATATGCTTCAAAGCATCCAGTCTGACTCCATCAAAATCAGTCTGATCAAAATACCACTTTGCCCAGCGATTGAGTTCTTCCCGTACAAAAGGATTCCGGTGTTCAATATCATTGTACATCAGGTAGTCGTAATTTCCTTTTTCGTCGTGAATCATTTCCTCCCAATCATTTCCATATTCAGACTGTATTTTATAAATGTGGGATTCCATACCTTCTGCGTAATCTACACCGCTGAAACAGGTGAAATTCCATTCAAAATCAGAATATTTTTTTCCTCTTCCGGGAAAGGTGAATTTGGTATAAGACTCGATTTCAATAATATCAGAAATTACTTTTTCTCTGTTTTCCTCATCTACTTTTACCACTTTGAATTTTTCCAGTTCATCACCTCCGGCTTTGTGTCCCAGAACAATATCTACAATCACTTGTATATTTTGTTTCTTTAGGGTTTTAATGGCTTTTGTATAATCGTTTTTAATACCATATTTTGTAGGTATGGTTCCCTTCTGGTCAAATTCTCCGAGGTCATAGAGATCATACGCATCATATCCGGTAGAATAACCGCCATTTGTTCCTTTATAGGCTGGAGGAAACCATACAGAAGTAATTCCAAGTTTTGCTAAGTATCTGGCCTGTTTTTCGGCTTCTTTCCACAATTTTCCGTCTCCTTCAGAATACCAGTGGAAAAACTGAATCATGGTTGGGTTCATAAATTTACTGATTTGGTTGATACAAGGTAGCGAAAAAATATGACCTACTCATTTTCAAATTCCTCAAACGGGATTTTTAGTTGAACGGAAACTTGTTTTTTTTCTTCCGTATTCAGTTGAGAGAGAGACAACCCGAGCAGGCGTACAGCTTTATCGAAAGGGCGGAGTTCCCATAGTTTTCTTCCCGTGCTGACGTACTGTTCTGGTGACGAGAAATAATCTTCCCTGGTGATACTCCTTGTGAAAAGAGAGAAGTCTTTATATTTTATTTTTAAAGTTAAAGTCCTTCCAAGAATATTATTTTTCTGCAATCTCTGATGAATTTCCTGAGCAAGGCTTTCCAGTTTTTCATTGATCTGCTGTTCATCCAGAAGATCTTCAAAAAAAGTTCTTTCCACCGCCACACTTTTCTGGATTCGGTGAGGTTTTACTTCAGAAGTATGAATACCGCGTACTACATTGTAATAATGTTTCCCGGACTTCCCGAAAAGTCTTACCAGATCTTCAAGAGATCTTTTTTTTAAATCTTTTCCTTTATAAATTCCTAAACTAAACATTTTGTTAGCGGTAACTTTTCCAACGCCGTAAAATTTTTCTACAGGCAGTTCTTCCAGGAAATGCTCCATTTTATCAGGATGAATTGTTTTCTGGCCATTCGGTTTATTGATGTCTGAAGCCACTTTAGCCAAAAACTTATTGACTGAAATTCCTGCAGATGCCGTAAGACCCGTCTGTTCAAAGATTTTCTGACGGATTTCTTTGGCGATCAGGTTGGCAGATTCCATTCCTTTTTTATTTTCGGTGACATCCAGATAGGCTTCATCCAGAGAAAGAGGTTCTACCAGATCAGTATATTCATAGAAAATCTCCCGGATTTTTTTGGAGATCTCTTTATATCTGGCAAATCGGGGAGGAACAAAAATAAGATGCGGACATTTTTCTTTTGCGGTTTTGCTGGGCATTGCAGAACGTACTCCATATTTTCTGGCTTCATAGCTTGCTGCAGCAACTACACCGCGATGCTGCCCTCCAACTGCAATAGGCTTGCCTTTCAATGCAGGATTATCATGCTGCTCCACAGAAGCATAGAATGCGTCCATGTCAACATGAATAATTTTACGAAGTGGCAAAGAAAAATCCATATACAAAGATATGGATTCCTTTATTTACGGTAAATTATTTTAAGAAGGGAAGTCTGAAGCTGGGAGAAGGAAGTTAATGAGGACGATATAAAAATTGAATGTCCATTTATTGAAAATTAAAAAAACTGATTATTAATTGCACTGAAATTACTTCCATTCTCGATCTTCCTGCTTCCATCGTTTTACTATTTCAGTCTCATGGTGAGAAGATGAGGTTCAAAACCTGCTTTTTCATAAGCTTTTATGGCAGATTCATTTTGAGCATATACATCAAGTCTTACTTCACTGATTCCCCTTGATTTTGACCAGGCAATAAGCTCATCTGTAATCACTTTATTGATGCCTCTTCCTCTATATTCCGGCTTTACATACATAAACCCCAGATAAGAATATTTCTCAAATTGATTGTAATATTTTTCTGACTTTTTGATTAGGGCATATCCTGATGCAACGATTTCGTCATTCTCTTCAGCAACAATTACCGTTGCTTCCGGAGACTGTATCAGATATTTTAAATCATAATAATGAATTTCTCCTTCTATAAGTGTACTGTTGAAGGGTCTTTCGGCAGTAACAACTCCCTGTTCAAATTCTAAAAGGATTTCTAAATCCTGTTCTGTGGCTTCTCTTGTGATCATGATGTTATTATATATCTTAAATTTTAAAACTCATTGAAAAGCAACGGTTTCAATGAGTTTTTTATGTTTTTTTGAAGGAAAATAGATGAAAGTTATTTTAAAAGTTTATCTATAGTTTGTTGAAGTTCAGGATCTTCAGGAGATATTGCATAATATTTTGCAATAGAAGATTTCTGATCAATCACCATATATCTTGGAATCCAGTTAAGATCCACATAATTATTAAAATCATTTTTCCACCCGGAAGCAAACCAATAATTTTCTTTGTGTTTCATGTCAAATCTTTCAAGACTTTTTTCAAACCCTTCTTTTGAACGGTCTAATGATAAAAATACAAAATCTATATTCTTGTTATTTTCTTCTAATTCTTTAGCTTTTGGTAGAGCATTTAAGCAATCCCTACACCATCCTGCCCAAAAATCAATGACCAAAACTTTTCCTTTATGGTGATCAAGAATCTGCTGAACTGTAATGGATTTTCCCTCTTCATCTTCCAGTTTCTGTTGTAAAGCTTCTTTTGAAAACCCTGTTTTAAGAACAGCAGGAGCTTTTTGTGAATAACTTATTCCAAAAATACCCATCATAAAAATTACTATCAACTTTCTCATTTTGTACAATTTCATGTGTACAAATCTAAACAATGAATTGCAATCTGAGATTGATTTCTGCTGAATTAGGAAAAATTTATAATATTGATGGCTTCTATGAGAATATTTGGATGATTTTTTATTGGTAATTTCTAATCAAACCTTTAACAACAGCAATTACATTGGGCATTGCTTTATTGGCTGCATTTAAAACTTCTTCGTGAGAAACGGCCAAAGCAATATCGGGTCCGCCAAGGTCTGTGATGACCGAAATACAGAATACATCCATTTCCATATGCCTGGCAACAATGACTTCCGGAACGGTACTCATTCCTACCATATCTCCGCCGATCGCTTTGATCATGCCATATTCAGCCGGAGTTTCAAAAGTTGGTCCCTGTAAGGCAACATAAGTTCCCTGATGGATTTTAATATGATGATCTGCAGCTGCTTGTTCTGCCACAGCAATCATTTTTTTGTTATAAGGTTCGCTCATATCCACAAAACGTGGTCCAAGCTCATCTATATTTTTTCCACGAAGCGGATGTTCAGGCATCATGTTGATATGGTCTTTCAGAATGACAACATCTGCAACGCTATAAGCTGGATTTACGCCGCCGCACGCATTGGAAAGAATAAGATTTTGAATGCCCAGTAAATGAAAAACTCTCACAGGAAAAGTCACAGTTTCCATAGAATGTCCTTCATAATAATGGAAACGGCCGCTCATCATCAGTACTTTTTTCCCTTCCAGGAGTCCATAAATAAGTTTTCCGGTATGTCCGGCCACTGTAGTCTGTGGAAAATGGGGAATGTCTTTGTACTCTAAAACATGGATTGGTTCTACTTCATTTTGCAATTTTCCCAATCCGGATCCTAAAACAACCGCAAAATCAGGGGATTCCTGAATAATATTTTTAATAAAATCTGCGGTCTCTTTAATTTTTTCTAACATAATCTAAGATGATTTGATTGAATTCTTCTTTCTTATCAATAAGTACATTGATAGGCCAGTAGTAAACAATATCTCTAAGATAGTCAAAAGTTTTCAGACGTACATAGTCTTTCTCAGTGGTTAATATCAGCTTATATTCTCCTAATTTTTTATACTCGGCAAGGATTTTTTTAATATCATCATCCGTGAAATTATGATGGTCTCTAAACTTTAAATGTTTCACCCTTTTTGAGAATTTTGCCAGATGTTCCAGAAGCGGTTTAGGATTGGCAATTCCGGTGATCAGTAAAATATCGTAATAATTCAGGTTGTTATCCGGAAGCATTTTATCTTTTCCGTATACATTTTCGTCATAACCAATGGATGAAAAGAAAACTTTCTGTCCGTAAGAAGGTCTTATTCTTGAGATATAATATCTTTTTGTTTCTTCAGTAAGTTCATCAGGACATTTGCTTACCATGATGATATTTGCTCTTTTATATCCGGCTCTTGATTCTCTCAGATCTCCGGCAGGAAGAACATAATCCTTGAAAAAAGGATCATTAAAGTCAGTCATCAGAATATTGAATCCAGGCTTGATCGCTCTGTGCTGCATAGCATCATCCAATACGAGAACTTCAAGGTCCATATCTTCAATTACTTTTTTGGCTCCGGGAACACGTTCTTCTGAAACAGCAATGACAAAACGGTTTTTAAAACGTTCAAAAAGCTGCATGGCTTCATCACCCACCATTTTGTAGTTGCTTTCATAGTTGGTTACTTCATAGCCTTTTGTCAGCCTTCCATAGCCTCGTGAAAGTACTCCGGTTCTGTAATGTTTGGATAGATATTGGGCAAGATACATCACCATGGGTGACTTTCCGCTACCACCCACAGAAAGGTTTCCGACATTGATTATCGGAGTTTTGAATTTTGTCGACTTAAAAATTCCCAGATCATACATTGTGTTCCGGATACCCGTTACCAAATGATAACCAAGGGAAAAAGGATAAAGGTACCATCTTTTCATACGATTGCAAAAATAGGAATTTTCGTAAGCATTTGGTGCAACATTCTCAAAGACTTTTCAACAAATATTTCGTTAAATTAAAGTATTTTTGTGGAGTTATTACAATACATTGAGATACTTTATTGAATTTTCTTACAACGGGAAGAATTATTTCGGCTACCAGATACAGCCGGATGCCATTTCTGTGCAGGAAGAACTGGAAAAAGCACTTTCCACAATTTTAAGGGAAGAGATTAAAACTACAGGAGCAGGAAGAACTGATACCGGGGTTCATGCCAAAAAAATATTTGCCCATTTTGATACTGAACATGAAATAAATGATCAGCTTCCACGCAGGCTGAACAGTTTTCTTCCGCCTGATATTTCCATTAAAAGGATTTTTCCGGTAAAAGATGATTTTCATGCCCGTTTTGATGCTACATATAGAACCTACGAATATTATATCTCACTGGAAAAAAATCCATTTACCCAAGAATCTGCCTGGCAGCACTGGAAAAGAACTCTGGATATTGATGCTATGAATGAAGCCTGCAAAATTCTTTTTGAATATGAGGATTTCACCAGTTTTTCGAAATTAAAAACCGACAATAAGACCAATATCTGCAAAATGTATAAAGCGGAGTGGGAGCAGAACGGAACAGAACTTAAATTTACTGTTTCAGCTAATCGTTTTCTCAGAAATATGGTTCGTGCTATTGTTGGAACAATGGTTGAAATAGGAACCGGAAAACTGAAACCGGAAGATCTTCGTGCAGTAATTGAAGATAAAAACCGTAACGCAGCAGGAACTTCAGCACCGGGACACGGATTGTATCTGGTGGATGTGGGATATGAATTTTAAAATTTTCATCAATTCATCATAGAAATAGTTTGATTTCAAGAAGAGTTCAGATTGTCTGAAGAGTTTTTATTGTTGATGGTGTTTTTGGCTCTTATGTCATTAATGGAGAAACAGGCGAAGAAAAGAATGCTTAATATATTCATATTGTAAATGGTAGGTATCTGAAATTTTCTATGACGATTTGCAAAAGTTGTAAACGCAGTCCGGTTATAAAGTCTTATTTTTGCATAGAATTTTATTTTAATTCTTTCTTTCGATTCGTACAATGAAAAAACAAGATACCTGGGAGATTATAAAAAGGCTGTTCTTTATCGGAATGAAGTTCCGTTCATGGTTCATCCTTACTCTTATAATTTCTATATTCCTTTCCATTGTTTCTACTTACAGGCCGTATCTTACTATGCAGGTGGTGGATAATGATATTACAAAGCTCCATGATAAGGCTTTGATGATGAAGCATATCTATATCCTTGTAGGATTGGTGTTTGCTGAAACGATTTTAAACTTTTTCCTGGTTTATTTTTCAAATTTTATCTCACAGAATGTAATCAGGGATATCAGAGAGCGGTTATATGCTAAGCTGATTTATTTCAAAACTTCATTTTTTGATAAAACCCCAATCGGGCAGCTGGTAACGCGTGCGGTAGGAGATGTGGAAACAATTGCTACAGTATATACAGACGGTTTCCTGATGGTTTTCGGGGATATACTGAGAATTCTGTTTGTACTGATTATGATGTTCAGCACCAATGTTCACCTGAGTTACATTACGCTGGCTATTTTACCTTTAATGGTAGTCATTACAAGATTTTTTCAAAAAAGATTGAAGAAAGCTTTTGGAGACGAGAGAAACTGGACTGCCAATCAGAACTCTTTTGTTCAGGAAAGACTGGCGGGAATGTCTATTATTCAGGTATTCAACAGACAGGAATCTGAATTTAAGAAATTTGATGATATTAATGTTACACTAAAGGGAGCATTACTGAGAACCGTATTTATTTTCTCGCTGTTCTTTCCTGTAGTGGAACTTATTTCTTCATTATTCATAGGATTTATCCTTTTCTATGGAGGATATATTACAATCAGTGCAGGGGTGGTGATTGCCTTTATCCAGTATATTTCAATGCTGATTCGCCCTTTGAGACAGATTGCTGACCGTTTCAACAATATCCAGCGAGGAATTGTGGGAGCAGAAAGAGTATTGGGATTAATGGATGAAGAAAATGCAATGCCGAATAACGGAACGGTGAAGAAAGATCACTTCGCCGGAAAAATTGAATTCCAGAAAGTACATTTTGCCTATGATGAAAAACAGGAAGTTCTGAAAGGGATTGATTTTAAAGTAAATCCGGGAGAGACAGTAGCTATTGTTGGTGCAACAGGTGCCGGGAAATCAACCATTATCAGTTTGATTACAAGATTGTATGATATCAATTCCGGAAATATCCTGATTGATGATGTGGATTTAAAAGATTACGAGCTTTATAATCTGAGAAGTCATATCGGAGTCGTTTTACAGGATGTTTTCCTTTTCCATGGAAGTATTTTTGAAAACCTTTCCTTTGGAGACGACAGTATAACTTTAGATAAAATAAAAGCTGGTGCCAGAGAAATTGAGGTAGATCAGTTTATCCAGCAGCTTCCTGGCGGATATGATTATGTAGTGAGCGAAAGAGGTTCATCAATATCTTTAGGCCAGAGACAATTGCTGTCTTTCCTGAGAGCCTATTTATCGGATCCGAAAATTTTAATACTGGATGAAGCAACGTCTTCCATTGACCATGAAAGTGAAAAACTTATCCAGAGAGCAACAGAAAAAATTACAAAGAACAGAACCTCCATTATTATTGCCCACAGGCTTTCCACCATCGAAAAAGCTGATAAGATCATTGTGATGGAGCATGGTAAAATTGTAGAAGAAGGGAAGCACCTTGAGCTTTTGGATAAGAACGGATATTATGCTACTCTTTACAAAGCTCAGCTGCGTCATGAAGTGGAATTGGAAGAAGAAAAAGAGTCATAATCCATAAGCAACTATTTCAAAGTTCAGATAAACAATAAAGAGAGTCATCAATGACTCTCTTTATTTATTTTTTAAATAGAATATATACGAATACTTAATGCTTTTTAAAACTGCAGAAAACAAAATTCTGAACGGTCTCAAAAGGAGTGGTATGATCTTCAGTAATACACTTTATTTTTGTAAAAGTTTTTTCAAATTTTTCATACAATGATCCTTCATCATACTGTTGAATATCCAATCCGCTGCATTTGGCAGGACCGTTTTTAGAAAAAGTTCCAAGGATAATAAAGTTATTAACATTCTTTTCCGCAATATCAACATATTTTGAAACCTGTTCCGGAGTTGTCAGAAAGTGAAAAGCAGCTCTGTCATGCCAGATATCATAGGTTTCCGTTGGGTTGAAAGCGATAATATCGGTTGCAATCCATTTTACTTTACCGGCAGCATCTCCCAGTCTTTCCTGTGCTTTTTCCAGCGCTTTGGCAGAAATATCAAGTACTGTAATATCCTCATAGCCTTCTTCAAGAAGAAAATCAACAAGGTTGCTGTCGCCACCGCCGATATCGATAATCTTAGCATCTTTTCCCAATCCTGAGGATTTGATAAAGGTAAGTGAGGTCTGAGGTTTTTTCTGAGTCCAGCTTACCTGGTCAGGATTTTTGGTTTCGTATACGTTTTCCCAGTGATTTTTGTTGTCAGAAGAACTCATCATTCTTTTAATTGATTATTGATCTCTTCAAATTTATTAATTAATTCGTTAAGTTTTCCCTGTTGTTTCTTTATTGTTTTGGGCCTTAAATAAAACCAATTGAAAGCAATCCATGCGAATGTTACCACATAAGCCAGCATGCCTGAACCAAGTGTCATTCTGGACGTGTATTCATACATGTAAAAACATATTCCCAGAGACAGCATAATAAAATATAAGTTGAGTATGGTGGTCTGCATAAATTTCTGCTTACGCTTTACCACATATAAACTCTGGAGATATTCATTGTTCGACTGGGTCTGATCAATTTTGTAAAAAACCATAAACATTTTATTATAGGCAAAAAGGAACATCACCATGGCCAGAATGACAAGTACAATCCCGATTTTTGTAGTAATCATCTGAGGCTGGAAACGATACCAGATATAAATAATTATTAATGAGGTGGTGATTAATGCAATATTAGCCAGGATCAGTTTACGCAGATTTTGATTTCTGAATTTTCTCAGCTTTCCAAGAAGCTCTTCCAGATTGGGTTTGTTGGAAGTCTGCTGTTTCCATATATTTTTGAAATTGATATTAGTATCCATTTTCTCTAAACTTTTGTGTTAATTTTTCTTTTATCCTGTGAATTTTCACCCGTATGTTGGATTCTGAAAGCCCTACGATATGTGCTATTTCAGCCTGTTTTACCTCTTCAAGCTCCAATGAAATAATAATCCTGTCCGTTTCCGGCAACTCCGAAATAAACTGATACAGCATTTGTATCTGAGGTTCCATAGATTCCTGCTTTTTTTCTTCCAGATTAATAGGCAGATCGGTTTTGGTAAATTTCTTTTCCTTTTCAATCTGTCGAAGGCAGTTATTAGAAGCAATTCTGAAGATCCATGTTCCTATGCTGGATTCATTTCTGAATTTCGGAAGCTGCTGCCATACAATGATAAATGTTTCCTGGGCAAGGTCCTGAGCGAGATCAGGATCATTCACATATCCCATACACAGACGGAATATCCTTTGCCAGTAGAGTTCGTATATCTCTTCAAAAGCCATTATTTCGCAGATAAAAAGTGAGTAAGCTGAGTAAAGTACCAATCCTTATCATCGTACATGATGAAGTGTAATCCTTTTGAAGCATACTGCATATTGGCATTTTTTAAATTTTTGTACTGGCCTTCAATAGTAGGTTTCAGATTGGCAAAAAATGATTCCAGAAGAATAAGAGAGGGACATTGTATATTTTTTATTTTATCTCTCAGATCAGTATTAGAAAAATCGCAGTACATTTTAGCGAATGTTTTTCGGTCAGATTTCATGCTCCAGTTGATCACCGTTTCCAGCATAGAAGTATCTGCCAGAAGACGCGGCATAGTCTGTGTCTGCATTTTGCGGAACTGATCATCGCTCATCGCGGTCAATTGAGTAATGGTAGAGGAACAGTCATTATTTTCTTTAGACGTAAAATTAGGATCAGATATTGCAGCCAGGCAAGGAAGTGTGTCTACAATGACGATTTTTCCTGCCAGCTCAGGATAATCTGCGGCAATAGCCAGGGCAAGACCACCTCCCATACTGTGTCCGATGATAATAGGTTTGTCAATTTTATTATTCTTTATATAAGCAGCAATCCCTTTTTCCCAATCTTTAAAGCTGGCGTCTGCCTGTGGTTTTGTTCCCGCAAATCCAGCCATCGTTAAAGTATAGCAAGTGAAGTTTTTTTCAAATTTTGCAGTCGTTTCGTTCCATACGTCTCCGGAAGAAGCAAACCCTGGAATAAATAGTAAAGACTGATTTCCTTTTCCGGTTTTCTTTACTTCAAACGGATACACTGTTTCCTGACCGAATATATTGCATACCGCTAAGAAAAATAACATGATAACAAGAAGGAATGTGAATTTTTTCATGATTTCTAAAGTTTTAAGGTTTATTTGTCTTTTAGAGACGAACCCTTTTAAAATGTTACACAAAATTTCATTTTTTTTTCTGAAAAAAAATAAAAAATTAATAGAATGCTTATAATGAGTGATTTACAGGTATGTAATTGATTGGTGTTTACCAGCAAGATACTTTGATTATGCCAATTATAAAAGCTGTAAGAGATATGAAATGAAATCTTTAAAAATAAACATTTTGCCCTATATTTACAGAATATGGATGGATTTGGTAAACTTGTTGAATCGGGAACTTTAGTATCAATAAAATAAGAACCCAAAACTACTTCTAAAAAAAAATGATTTAGAATGACATCCGTGATCAATAAATTTGTAAAAGATGAATTTACCACCATACACAGATTTCCCTACAATAATCGGAGAAAATATTATATTAAGAAAAATCGAACCCGCCGATGTCTTTGATATTATTTCGATTTCATATTATGATGCAGTAGCTGCTGTGGGTATAACTGAAGCAGTAGCAATGCAAGATAAGATTAATGCTGATTATGATAAAGGAGATTCTATACATTGGGGAATAGCAGATAAGGTTTTTCCAATAAAATTGTAGGAACTTGTGGATATTATAGAGGACTGGATCAAGGCGTGGGAGAGCTAGGCTGTGTGCTTCTTCCGCAGTATTATGGGAAGGGATATATGACACAAGCAATTAAATTGGCTGTACAATTTGGGCTGGAGACTATAAAGCTCGCTCAGGTAGGAGCAATCACTTCTAATGATAATGAAGGCGCAATAAAATTAATGAATCGGCTGAACTTTATAAAAGTTGCAGATCTGCCTGATAATGAAATTGAATATCAGTATATTAAGCCCTGATTAGAACAGATTAATCTAATATTTTCCCATAAAATCTACTGATATCAAAATAAAATCCCGGGATTTTGTATTTGTCTTTTTCAAATTCCTGATAATCACATTTTCCATTATGGCTTTGTGCCTTAGTTTCCATTTGGAACCTGTTCAAAAGTACATATTCATCAGTAACAGAAATAACGTGAAACCCCGTCTCACATTTCAATCCATCACCTGAAGTGAGGATAGCGTTTAATAATCCGTGGAAATTCCCAGCGATTTTTTCAGCAGTGGCGTCGTCTTTATTTAAATGATACAGATACGCAAGATAATTCATGGCACGAAGATCCAGCGGGTTTTCATCTAAAGCATCCAGAAATAGCTGTATTCCTTTGGAAAGATCTTTTTGTGAAATGCCTTCCCCACGATAATATTTGGAAACCTCTTCAGCCTTCTTCCCGATTTTATAGGGCTGATACTCCTTTTGAAAGGTATAACCGAAGTAAAGGTGACGGTATTGGCTGCTTGTAAGGAGCGTATCATTCTGTTTTAATCTTTTTAAAAGCTTCGGATAATAGAACTCTGAGTTTTTATCCTCAATATTTTTTTGAATTAAAGAATAATCAGGTGCCTTAAATTCCATTTTTTGTGCAGACAGGAAAGTAAGCAGTGTTAAAAAGAATAAAGTGAAAAATGCTTTAATATTCATGGTTTGTATAAAGTTTTTGTGATTTTTTGATGATCTAAAAATACGGAATATGCATTAATAAGATAAAAGTTTACGGACTGTTTGTAAAAAAAACAATAAAATGTTGTCAAAGTGTTATTTTGTGTCGATAAATTTACTAACTTTATTCGGAATTTAAGAGGTTACCCCTGATATTCAAAGGGGGTACATGTAATTTTTAACTAAAAAACTTAAAATATTAATGAATAATAGTATCCAAGATGAATTTAAAGTCTTCAGAGACGAATTGAAAAAGTTAAATATCGAAGTACAGAAAGTTGTAAAAGTAGGAAACGGAAGTATGGATTTCCACGAGGTTTTCTATAAATCGCCGAGGTATGAAGAGGTAAAAAGTATCTATGTTCAGCGTCATAATCTGGACAATATGATTGAAAAATTTAAGCAAGCCTATCATTAAGAAATAGAAAGTGCGCCGCAGAGAATCTGCGGCGCACAGTTTTTATAAAGCGGTATAATATTAGTCTTTATCGAGGGTAGAAGTTTCTTTTGTATCCTTCATTCCGGCATAAACGATCAGGGAAAATAAAATACATCCAGTAATATACCAGTAGAAATAACTTTCTGTTCCTGTCTGTTTAAACCATAGGGCAATATATTCTGCTGTTCCTCCGAAAATAGCTACTGTGAGTGCATAGGGAAGTCCTACGCCCAGCGCCCTGATCTCAGAAGGGAAAAGTTCTGCTTTTACAACGGCATTAATGGAGGTGTACCCGCTGACAATGATCAGGGATGCCATAATCAGGAAAAATGCGGTCCACATTGAAGTTGTGGTACTTAAAGCGGTGAGAAGAGGTACAGTGAATAACGTTCCCAAAATTCCAAAGCCTAAAAGAAGCGGTCTTCTTCCGATTTTATCAGATAACGCTCCAAAAACAGGCTGCAGGCAGGCAAATATAAATAATGAAATAAATGAAATAAGGGTAGATTGCTCTTTAGTCAGATGAACGGTGTTCACCAGGAACTTTTGCATATAAGTGGTATAAGTGTAAAACGCAAGAGTTCCCCCTAATGTCAGCCCAATTACCGTAAGCAGAGCTTTGGGATGCTTGAGAAGTTCTGTTACCGTTCCTTTTTTCTTTTCACTAAGTTCTTTTTTATTCTCAAATGCTTCGGTTTCATGAAGATTGGCTCTTAAGTATAAAGCGATAACAGAAAGTAATGCTCCAATAACAAAAGGAATTCTCCATCCCCATTCTTCAAGCTGGGCCTCTGTTAAAAGAAGTTTCTGTAAGATCAGCTGTATTCCCAATGCAATCAGCTGACCACCGATCAGAGTTACATACTGAAAGCTAGAATAAAATCCCCTTTTATCTTCCGATGCCATTTCGCTGAGGTAAGTGGCAGAAACTCCGTATTCTCCTCCCACACTCAAACCCTGCAATAATCTGGCGACCAGTAACAAAGCAGGAGCCAGGATTCCGATGGTTTTATAGGTAGGAGTAAGGGCAATCAGCAGAGATCCGAAGGACATCAGTAATACAGAAAGTGTCATCGCCTTTTTTCTTCCGATCTTGTCCGCAATACTTCCGAATATCCAGCCTCCAATGGGACGCATCAGAAAACCTACTGCAAATATTCCTGCCGTATTCATCAGCTGTGCATTCAGGTCAGAATCCGGGAAAAATGAATGTGAAAAATAAATAGCAAATGCAGCATAGGCATACCAATCATACCATTCTACAAGATTTCCTATAGATCCACCTATGATGGCTTTGATTCTTTGACCGGTAGTGATAGAGGATGTATTCATAAATTATTATTGTTTCAGACAAGTTTTTTGACATCCAAGATACAAATTTCAGAAAAAAATAAACCGTTCTGATATCAGAACGGTTATTACTATAATTTGTATGTTTTTAAAATCTGTACCCGATAGAGAGTCCGCTTCTGAAGCCTGCCCATGGACCGTCCACTTTTATTTTGGCTCCATTGGCGTTGGTTTCCACGGTGTAATCTACAAAAGGAATATCCAGATTTTCTATTTCTTTTTTTAATTGAGCCTGCATATCCGGAGTCAATACATAATCTGAGGTCATTATAAAATCACCTTTTCCGCTTCCGTAGTGAGCGCCAGCAATCCAGAAATCGAGAACAAGATTTTGACTTCTGGTGAGAAAGAATTGTACACCAACCATCAGACCTCCACTGTTTCCTTTGGTATCTCCCTGGCCTTTAAGGGGAATTTGATAGGCAATTCCATTCGGGCCATTATAATCATAATAAAAATCAAAAGTATTGGAAGTGACACTTGAATACCGATAATAAGGTGCAAAATAAAATCCTTTTCCATAGCCTTTACCGATATAAAATCTGGGTTCTATGGTGAAGTTGGTAGTTTTTACCCTAAGATTTTGAAATCTTTTCTCATCTTCATCTTTCAGAAAGGCATTGATGAATGGTACTTTCCCTTCAGGCATTGTTCCGAAACCTATGTTTACCGAAAGCCATTGGTTGATGACCCGCTCATAAGACAGGTTAATGTTTCTGAAAGCATAGGCTGTAACATTGGTCTTGATGATATTCATCTTTTCTGCCGAACTGTTTTGGGCTTCCTGAGCTCCTAATACTGAAAAAAGAAAGCACGGAATTAATATGAATGCTTTTTTCATGACTTTACTATTTTGTGATGTTAAATAATACCAGCAAAAAACGGGCTGTATTTAACATAATAATTAGAATTTAAAGAAAAATTATTGTTAAATCCTGAATATTAGCCATCATCAATGTAATACACATCGGGAATTGATTGTCCTAATAGTATAATTCATCTTTTGATATGAAAAAAACTATTTATACCATATTCTTTCTTTGCGGAACTTTTGTTTTTGCCCAGGAGAAGAAAAATGATACAGCCGATGTTGCAGCAACAAAAGAAATTCAGGAAGTTATTTTAAAATCACAACGTAAAAAACAGTTTGCGGATAAGGCCGTTTATACTTTTGATAAAGAAGCATTGGAAAGAGCACGCTATGCAAAAGATCTGCTTCGTACCCTTCCGGAATTGCAGCTGGATCCGGTAGCGAATACCATTACCAGCACTAAGGGAGGAACTACACTGTTTTTGATCAACGGGATTGAAGCTACAGATATGCAGATCAGAAGTGTTGCACCCAGTGAGGTTGTGAAAGTTGAGTATTATGATATTCCGCCGGCAAGATGGGCAACAAGGGCAGATACTGTAGTTAATATTCTGACAAGATCCACAGAAACAGGATATGTGTTCGGGGCAGATGTTTCCACGGCTTTGAATACAGGATTTGTGAATGGTTCTGCCTATGCGAATTATACAAAAGGGAAAAATAATTTTGGGCTTGAATATTCTCTGAACCTGAGGGATTATGATGACCGAAGAGTAAACAGTATTTATGATTACCAGCTGAACGGAAAGCATTATCGTTCTGATGAAAACAGGAAAGATCATTTCGGGTATACTTTCCAGAATGTTGCTTTACGCTATACGAGACTTGTTCCTGATAATTATGCTTTTCAGGCCAAACTGAATATGGATATTTTCAGCAGATTTTCAAAAGGAGTGGGGCAGAGTACCTTTAGTGAAGATGATCTGAAGGAAGAACATGCAATGTTTAAAAATAATGGTTCAGATTATGTGATTCCTAAGCTGGATCTTTATTATTCCAAAAAGATTGGTGAAAAAGATGAGCTGAGCATTAATGTAGTAGGTTCTCATTATACTACCAATACTTCAGAAACAGCGAAGGAGTGGATTACAGATTCCGGACTTTCGGTATATGATAATGATATGATTTTAAAGGCAAAGCAAACGAGCCTGGTGGGAGAACTTGCCCATACTCATGATTTTAAGGCAGGAAAACTTTCATCCGGATATCGTATTTCAAGGTCTTCTATTTCCAATGATCTGAATAACCTTGCCGGATATTCTCAATACAGTGTCAATTATTTGGAACAGTATTTTTACACAGAGTTTGCAGGAAAAGTTGATAAATTCAGCTACCGTATTGGAGCTGGTCTAACGAATATCCACAACAAAAGTGCAGAGAATACTTTTGATGAATGGACTTTTACTCCGAAGGTTATTTTAGCCTATCAACTTAAAAACAATCAGAATCTTCGTTTTACAGCTAGCTATAATCCGGTAAGCCCATGGAGTAATGCTTTGAGCAGTAATGTGGTGCAGCTGGCTCCTAATATTGTCCAAAGAGGAAATCCCTTTTTAGAATCTCAGCAGGTATTTTCTAACAACCTGACCTATTCTTTTAATAACAAGTTCTTTGATTTTAATGCAGGTTTATTTTACCGATATACCAACAGGGTAATCAATCAGTATTATGTTCAGGATGATATATTGGGAGGTTATGCGCTGACTTATGAAAACGGAAAAAACGGACAGCGGTACGGAGTGCAGCTTACAGGATCTTATAAACCTTTTGGGAATAGCCTGCTTGTAATAAAAGCTGTGATTACGCCTACTTCTGAAACGGTAAGAACCAGTACTGGTGCTCTGATTAAGAATGATTATTTAGGAAATTATTTTTCGCTTTCCTCAGAATATAAATCCTTCTCAGTTCAGTATCAGTTCAATATTCCGGTGTATAGTCTTAGCGGAGCTTTCCTGAACACGAACGAAAATCAGAATAATATTTTTGTAAGTTATAAACACAAGAACTGGACGTTTTCCACAGGCATGTACTGGATAGGGATGCCTTCAGAATACAAAACGAAAAGTTTACCGGAAAGCTTAGTGGATTATAAAGTTCATACTCAGATTATGAATAATAAGTCAATGTTTGTATTAGGACTGAGTTATGATTTCTCTAAAGGGAAAAAGACAGAGATTCAGCGGAAGCTTAACAACGAAACAGCTCCTGCAGCTACTTTTTAAAAGCAATTTTGAATGTTAATAAGAAATCCCCGCTCATTTGTAGGAGCGGGGATTTTGTTTTTATTATTTCTTGATGAATTTTGTATTCTTTGTCTCTGTAGTATTTTTCCCACTGATCTCTATGAAATAAGACGCTGGTGGAAGATCTGAGATTTGAATATTTCCGGATTTTACATCTGATGTTTTTACCAGTTTTCCGTCCAGACTGTAAATATTTGCTTTGGAATAATTATCGGTATTCCCTTTGAAACCGATAAAGTCCTGTGCAGGGTTAGGATAAACCACTAAGTTTTCTTTTTTTACTGCATTGCTGCTTGTAGCCAGAAATGCTTCGTTTAAAGCTAGTGCAGTGGCTACTGTCTGGTTGATACTTAACAATGGAACACTGATATTTCCGCTTGTAGAATTTAGCAAAGCATATCTGTGAGAAGCATCGTAATAAGCATAGGCTGTATTGGTAACTGTTCCGATAGGGTTGGCATAAATAATATCAAAAGATGCATATAGGTTAAAGTTCTGTGTGTATTTTACTCTAAGAACATTACTGTATGTTTGATTACCTATAATCAGAGTTCCATATGCATCAGCAATGGCAGCCATTGTACCGCTGAACAATCCGTTGGCAGAAGACGATGAGAAAGTTCCTTTGGCTGTATCATTTTGGGCAGGTCCGTAGGTCAATGGATAACTATTATAGGTCCCATTATCCACGTTAAAATTTAAAGTTGCCTGTGGGTTTACAATTCCCGTGATTTCCAGTTTAGTAGAAGACGCTTTGTAATAAACAGTTGTTGCCCCATCTGCCATTTTAATAGTTGAACCTGGAAAAGTCGATATTTCCGTAGAAGTAGGAGTAGAATAAGTCGTTATTGACGAAACTCCCATGATAAGACCTCCATTTGAAAATGTAACGTTAGCTCCTGTTGCGGAGTTGTTTACCACTCCGGTTACATGATTGTAATTGACAAGGTTTCCGGAAATAGGGTCATTGGCTGCTTTTGTAAGCGTGATCTGCGCAGAAAACATTGCAGAAGCTCCTAATAAAAGGAGTAAAGTTTTTTTCATAGTCAAGATTTTTTTTGTTAAAAATAATTAAAAAATAGTATCAAAATGTTAAATTTATTTGTTTTTGATTAAATTTTTAATAAAAACGCCTGCTGATCATATCAGCAGGCGACTCTGTGCGTTAAAAATATTTAAGTTTAATTGCTCATCACCATTTTACGGTAAGCATAAATGTCTTCGATGGTCACGACGCTCATCCCTTTTTTGATAGCAAAGTCCACAATTTCAGGAAGTCTTGCCATAGAACCGTCTTCATTTGTCAGTTCACAAAGTACGGCATCATCACCCAGATTGGCCATTTTTACAAGATCTACGCTGCCTTCAGTATGACCACGTCTTTCAAATACACCATCTTTTCTGGCAATCAGAGGGAAAACATGCCCGGGACTTGCAATATGCTCTGCCTGAGCACCTGCTGCCACGGCAGTTCTGATCGTTGTTACACGATCTCTTGCTGAAACACCTGATTCCACGCCTTCTCTGGCTTCAATGGAAATGGTAAATGCGGTTTGATTTTTTGAATTGTTGTTTTCCACCATCGGACGAAGGTTGAGGTGGCGGCTTTTTTCCTCAGAAATGCATAGGCAGACGATGCCGCTGCATTCGCGGATCAGAAGTGCCATATCCTGTTCTGTAATAGTGGAAGCGGGAAAGATGATATCACCTTCATTTTCGCGGTTTTCATCATCTACCAGTAGAATACCTTTTCCCTGTTGTAAAGTTGAAAGTGCTTTTTCTACACGTTCTTTGGAGGTTGCTCCGAATTGTTCTAATAATTTTTCCATGTTATTTTACTTTTAAAAGTTAAAATAGTCTTCGGTACATGGAAATGAAATACAACGCAACAAGAATCCATAAGGAATCTTATTGGTCATCTCATTTTCTTCTCCCATCCAGACTTTAACTGTCGGTTCCGGAATTTCACCAGATCAGTCCCTTCATAAGAAAGGAGTCGCGGACTGTAACCGCCGGTAGGGAATTTCACCCTGCCCCGAAGAAAACTTATACTAAGTTTTATTGTATGTTGTAATTTAAATTTTTATTTCATTGAATAGTATTTAACGCACAGACTGCTAATTTCGGGAAGTTTTTTGAAATGGAGAAGAGATTTTGTGAAATTTATGGCCTTTAAAAAGGGTAGTTAAAATCTTTATATTGTCTGTCAAAAGACTTTAGATCATTATCATCATTTTTTTTATTGAACAGTCCGGTTGATAAATTAATCTCTCACAGTCCAAAATAGAATTTTTCACTTTCATAAAGCCGTATTTGATATTTTTGCCCAAAATTCATCATAATATCAGACTGATAAGACCTTGTCACCTTTTCTTTGTTTGACCAAAAGAATGAATGATCTGAATTAATTCCCCCAGTCTTTATCTGAGCATGATCAAAATCCAGTTGACTTAATATATCTTCGAATTCCCGAATAAAGTTTTGTAGTTGCCTCGTATCGTCGATAAGCCATCTTTCTGTTCTTCCAAAAGAAATAAGAATATTGTCATAATAATATGCCGGTTCCTGAGTGGCATGGGAGAAGATTTGCGGATGAAAATAAAAATATTTGTGATCCTTCATTTTATTGTTAATGAAGTCTAGAAAACCATTATAATCCTTGTCCAGCATAATAGCTCCGTAAAAATAATTCCATTCGTACATTGAAATTTTATTTTTTATATTGTTCTCAAAATTTTTTCCATTTTCTTTCCTTTTGCCAGCTCATCAATCAGTTTGTCCAGATACCGGATATTTCTCATAAGTTCATCTTCAATTTCCTCTACACGATAGCCGCAAATAACTCCTTTAATTAATGAAACATTTGGATTCATCTGAGGAGCCTGCTCAAAGAATGTTTTAAAATCAGTTTTGTGATCCAGTATTTCCTGCAGACTTTTTTCATTGTATCCCGTGAGCCAGAATATAATCTCATGCACTTCCTCTCTACTGCGTCCCTTTTTTTCTGCTTTTTGAATATAATGTGGATAAACACTGGCAAAAGCCGTTGTGAAAATTCTGGTATTCTGCATGACTTTATTGTTTATTAATTAATATTTATATGAAGGTTTTAATTACCACTTCCAGATCTGAGGTTCATCTTTCCAGACCAGCAATCTGAATTCCTCATAATGCTTTCCATTTCCGATGGTATGAGCATCTCTGTGCCCTTTTTCTAATTTCAGTTTGTGTAAAATGCCTGAGTGTGCGGCTACCCACAGGGTTTCTTCATCATCAGAAAGTGCCATTCCTGTAATGGTAGAACCAAGGAAGTATCTCCAAAGCTGGTTTCCATTCTTATCAAAGGCTTTGATATAGCCGTAAGCGTCTCCAAGGATATAATAATCTTTTATGGCAATACCTTCATAGACTCTCATTTCCTCATCAATGAAAGTAAAGTCTTCACTTTCCGTATAGGCTTCAATATCAGCTCCTACATATTGATCAGCATTGATTCCTATGGTAATTCCATTGTAAAAATGACAGGAATTTGTAATTAGCTGGCTATCATCTTTTGCAAATAGACAAAAATGTGGATAAGACGATTGAGGTCCTATAGATCCTACAGTATTGCCTTCATGATCCAATATTCTGTGATCATAGCACTGATCTCCGACTACGATATAAGAATTGTCGTTGGATAATGCTGCATTTTCCATATCAATCTGAGAGCTCCAGTCTTCTTCATGGTCTTCATTGATGGGATGGATGAGCTTTTTTTCAGTATTTGAAACCAGGAAAATTCCGTCTGAGGAAACAATCACTACTTTGCTTCCATCATTGAAAGGATACAAATCAGTAATTCCAAAATCTGGGTTTTCATCTAGTTCAAATTCATTGATGAGGTCTCCTTTCCAACCTTTGTATAAAGATATTTTATGAGAATCTGCAATGGCGAAAATGTTTTCCCGGTTAGATTTTCCGATGGCACGGATATTTTCATCCAGTTGTGTAATAATATCTTTATCAAGAAGATAAGCCTGTCTTTTTTCATATGATGTGCCTGTCATAAAAACAATTTTTTCATCAGAGATAAAGTGCATATGCTCAATATTCTGAGCTTTATTTTCCATTAAGGGAATAATAGGAGCATGGGCAGGTGGGAAATGTTCCCTGAAATTTTCTGTGTCTTCGTTTTTGTTAGCAGTTTTAAGCAGTTCAAAAACTTCGCGGACTATATTGGCTCTGTTATCTTCAGGTTCTTTACCTTTCCAGTTTTCCCAGCCGTTTTTTTCACCAAACTCAACCATTTCATTGATTTCTTTTGCATAGCGTTCTCCTTCTGAGAACCATTCTTTTTGGATTGTAGTGTTGTACATTGAATTTTTTTATATTAAAATTTATTGAAAATGAGGTTGTATTCCTTATCAACTAACTTACAAAAAATCTAATGATTCTGAGAGGATAAAAAAACATCCTGATTATTGGAGTAATTTATTTTTGTGGATAACCTCAAGTGTTAGTTTTAAATAATCTGGGCTAATAATTGCTGAATAATAAGGTTAAAAAAATGTACGTAAGTTATCCACAGAACTTATCCACATGATTTTATATTGTGGAAATTTACAGTAAATTAATATATGGTATAAGTGATTGAATTTAATATGTTTATGAGGTTTTGTTTCAATGGGTGAAAAACTTATCCATAGTCTATCCACGGAAGTAAATTGAAGCATGAAAAGTTATCCACAAATTTTTCAAGATGTGGATAACTGGTTGTTTTTAATTTAAAATATTTAAAATCAGTAGTTTAATTAGGTTTGTGCTGGGGTTCTGAAATTCTTTATCAGACTTATCCACAAAACGGATAATATTACTGCTTATCCTTATAAATATTCCAGAAGTTGAAATCTGTCATAGGAGCATCTGTTATTCCGATATTTCGTCCCATCGTTACGATTTGCCCTCTGTGATAAGTCCCGTGAAGAATGGCGTGCTGAATATATTCATATTTTGAAAAATCACACTGAAACCATTGAGATTCTATCTTCACATTCTTTGAAAGATCGTCTTCAGAGAGACTTTCCACATAGTCTACCAGCTTTTGTGAATTGTTTTTAATAGCATTGAAAACATCTTCTTTGTTGGTAGTTTCTGTAGTTTTAGTAAAATCAAAATCATTTTTTTCAGAAATGTGACTCCACCAGTATTCCTGGGTCTGCCAGATATGGTGTAATGTTTTTAAGATAGTCGGAAAACTTGAAATTGTTTCCTGATTAAGCTGTTCGTCAGATTTTGTGGATAACCAGTCAATATATTTGTTGACTACCCAATTATTGTACTGTACGCTTTTGTTGACTAATGCTTTTAAGCTCATAATATTAGTATTTAGTTGGTGTTGGTTTAAAAAAGAAAGATATCAGAGTCCGAAATGCCGGTCGTTATTTATATTCTCAGGATTAATGAGTGCCTTGTTGCTGTATGTTGCGACTTCAAAATCATTGATATTTACAGAAAGAAAGGAAATGTCAGCCAGCAATTCAGAAAGTTTGTTGCAGATCTGTCTGGAAAGATGAGCTTTTTGTTCTGTAGTACGGCCTTCCATAATGTATCCGAAGACATGCAGGAAGTTTTTCTTATGAATGCCTAATTTATAATATTGATAGGGCTGAAGTCTGACTTTTATATCATTGGGAGCAAACAAACCCGTTGCATCAGCCGCTTCATATAAGGCATCCATTATTTCTTCAGGCGTTCTCAGCTGAAGAATTTCCTGTGAACAATCTATAATAAAATGAGGCATAGATTATATTTTGTGGTTTGATTTTGTGTGAGATAAAAATAATAAAAAATATCAACGGATATTCAAAATAAAAACCGCACTCGGAACAGTGCGGTTGAAAAATATGTATTTTTTACTATATAAATACCTGTTTTATTGAACTGATTTTTTAATACTGAATTGTGGTTTTACAGTATTGGTCATGTCGAGAACAATATCATAAAATCCGTCTTCATTGATTGGGAAGGCATATGCATCAAAGGCAAGACTTTTATTATCATTATTCAGTCCGAGGCTGTATCCCCAGTCATTATTAAATCTGAATTTTAAATCGCCTTTATTCAGTTTATAGTTTTTCAGAAAATAAATATTCGGGGTTTTGGGATTTGTCTGTAGTGGGATATCTTTTCCATCCCAACCATTAGGAGTTGCATTTCCTATGATTCCCCAGGTAAGGTTTTGTGTATTTTTTTTAGCTGTTTTCATCGTTCCATCCCAAAACTGAATGACAACAGCATCTATTTTTCCGTTTTGATCAGGTTTAAATGTACAGGTAAATTTATCATCCAGTTGAAATGATGTTTTGCTTTTTGGCAATAAGGCATTTCTAGGATAACTGCCTTCTTTGAAAACCAGAAATCCATCAGCGCTGTTTATATAAAAATTTGAATTTTCAGTGTAATAAACTCCTTCCAGTTTTTTTAAATCCTCCACACTCACTTTTGCAATGGCTGGAATGGTATAAGGCTTATTGTACAGTATTTTTTCTACCAGAGGAAAAATAAAATCGGTGTGTGATAATTCTGAATTTGAAATTACAATCACACAAATATCATCTTCCAAAATTCTGTAATATCTGCTTCTGTAACCTGGCCCGCCGCCATCATGACCTACCCGTTTTTTGTCAAAAACAGTCGAAATCTGAAAGCCTAATCCATAATGATCCTTAAGATAAGGAGTAAAAGCTTTATCTATTGTTTCTTTTTTCAGGAGCGTGTAATTCTTCAGCGCTTCATTGAACTTAAAAAGATCTTCTACAGTAGAATACATGGCCCCTGCTCCAAAAGGATGATCTGTTTTGAAACGTAATGCCTCGTTTGACATGTTATCAGATAAAAACTCATAGCCAAATGCTTTATTTTCATCAGTAACAGTATTGAAATTGAATCCACTATGATCCATTTTCAGAGGTTTGAGGATATTGTTTTCTATAACTTTATCATAATTCAGACCAGTCACTTTTTTTATAATATAACTGAGAATATAATATCCGGAATTGGAGTAATCCCAATCTTTACCAGGTGAAAAATTTAGTGGTTTTGCGGAAATATATTTTAAAAATGTTTCTTCATCTATAGTATACTCAGAATTGGTATCATTGGGAATTCCTGAGGTATGAGAAAGCAGATGGGCCAAAGTGATGCTGTCTCCTTTTGGAAAATCAGGATAATATTTTGAAAGTTTGTCATTCAAAGATAATTTTCCCTGTTCTTCCAGCTGAAAAATAACTGTTGCAGTGAACATTTTTGTGGTAGAGAAAACCCGGTAAAGGCTGTTATTGGTGTTTTTCAGTTTTTTAGGCGCATTTCTATAGCCGTAACTTTTTTCAAAAATAATCTTTCCTTTTTCAGCAATCAGAACAGAACCGCTGAACAAGCCGGCCTTTTCATACGTTGAGAATAACTGTTCCAGTTTTTTTGATTTCTGAGAAAAAAGATGACTAGTTGCAAGCAAGAAAATAATGCAGGTTAAAATAGACTTCATGTAATTTTTTAAATAAGACACTTTTAAGTGTGATAATGTTACATGGGGTAATCGAAATATTTTTGATAAAAAACACTTAAAAATTTATTTGCTATTTTCTGTATCTACGGATTCAAAAGGAATTTGATTTTCATCAATAAGTTTATTTTTAAATTTCTCAGCATAAGTATGTGCAAATTTTTCTTTTTCACTTTTTGAAATCCGAAAATAAAAATCTATTCTCTTCTCCCAGGTATCATAATCTATATCATCATCATTATTCCCAGGTCTCTCAACAACATCTAAATAATGAACGTAATGCCCGAACTCATGAGGTAGGGTTCTATAAAGTTGAGTGTTTCTAGCCGTTTCAGGTATGAGTTCTACAATAAAGTTTCTTTTCGTTTCAGTGAAAATATGTCCATCTGCTTTTAATCTTTCGAACTCCTGCTTATCTTCAATTGTTTGCTTTTTAGACCATGATAATTGCTTTTCTGTATCGATTGCATCCAGGATAATGGCTGGATAATATTCGCCCTCGAAATCAAAACTGTAGATTAATCTTCCCCAAACGGGTGAAAGAATTTCTTCTTTTCGTTTGGGCTGCCGTAGAATAATAAACTTTAATTCTCCATAATCTTTGACCGGAATTTGTTCTATAATTCTTTGAATATCATTTACTGAACAAGGATGGATTGAATTTTCACGAGTTTTTTCAACCACAAATGTAAATTCATGATTGTTGATGATTCGGGTTTCTTTTTGGTAATCAGTAAGTTTTTCGTAAAAAGATTTCAAATTACCATAAGGTGAAGAAATAGTCAATTTATTATCCTGACCATAACCTTGTTTTTTAGTTCCAATATTTTTATTTCTTCGGGTTTGATTATACATTTTAATACCACATTTTTTTTAATTCACCTGCAATTTCATCTGCCTTATCTTTCGTGATCCAGTCTACGATTCTTATTTCGCTGTCTTTTTGTATAAGAATTACAGAATACGTTGAACCACTTATTGAAAAATGGTAACGGACACCCAATTGATGTCTTTCTACTTCAAAATTTTTCGTTTCAATACGATCTATTTCTTCTTTCAGATAAGTTTTAGGACTTGTGAATAATTTGTTTTTATATTGTACTGTCAGGTTTCCATCGTCAATGGTAAGTACTGTTTTTCCGAAATTATTCCATAACCAGATATACAGAATAAAAATAAAGAGGGCAGCAAAAGGAAGCACGAAAGAGATGAAACCTGCAGGTTGAAGAAATCCAATAGAGACGATGATAAGAATTATACAAAACAAAATGAGTAAGCCTACACTTGTTACAAAGGCGACCAGCCAATTGGTTTTGTTTTTAATTTCAAGGATGACTGGCATGTCTGATCGATTACTGTAAAGGTTTTCTTTCATACAACTTTGTCTTCTTAAGCCCAAAATTATTTATCTCCATGGGTGAATCTTCTTCCCAGTCCGGAAGATAGCTGTAAAGTTGATCGGTAAGCTTTACGATTCCAGGGTTCGTTTTATCATTAAATTCATAATTTTTTTGATCAGTAATAACTTCCAGTCCCGACTGTCCGCCATAAGGCTTTACAGGAAATGTGAATCTGTTTATTGTATTAATTTCATCCCATTTTATAAACTCTGTTATATTTTTTTGTTTAAAGTAAAATCCATCGTTTGTATATTCAAATATTCCATTATCTTCATGCAGTATGTCCATTTCTTTTTCAACTGAATCATAATCCTCTTTTTTACCGGAATAGAGTTTAGCTAGCGAAAATATGATCACAACAAAGCACATAAAAATAATGGTAAATGTGATTTTTTTGTCGTCAAAAATAGGATAGTTATAAAGGGTAAGAATTAAGATAACAGAGGTGAGGGCAATGATCTTTTTCATGTTATATTTTTTCAAAGTATTTCCCTTTGAACTGATAGCGGATTTTTTTATCTGTAATTTTATAGTCGTCAAGAATCAGTGGGATACTGATGATTTTGTTTTTACCATCATACTCAATATTGTAATTTTCAATCTCATTATTCCAATTAGATTTTGCCGAAAGATCTATTTCATATCTCAATTGGTTTCTGATACCGGTTTGGGTTTTAATAAGCCTGGCATCACTGTTGAGTTTTCCATTATCAATAGAAAAAACTTTTATGCTGTGAGCTGTAAGGGCAGAACTATATGTGGCCATATTTTGAGCGAGATAATATTTCTTATTCTCAGAGATAATATCATTGATTTTATAATAAAATGTCTGGGGATTCATTTCACTGTTATCACCAATTATTTCAGAATATACTTTGCTATCTGCTTCATACTGAAAGATATTTTTGAAGAAATGCATTGTGCCACCGTTCCATGTATCCCATGAATAAATCCTGAGTTTTCCATCCTCGGATGAAGAAACCTGTAAACCACTTTTTCTGAGTGATTTAAAATCATATCTCATAGTCTGCGGATTGGATGTGTGCTTCAGCAATAACTTTTCAAATTCATTATTAGCTGCCGTAAGTGAATCTGCAGCATCCCTGTTGTGGTTCTGATCTGCATACCAGTGACCGATTTTCCGGAAAGAAAGTTCCAGTTCTTTTTCTATAGTGTTTATGTTTTGTCCGGATACAATATGAGATAAAAAGATGAAGAATAAAATTCCTATTGTTTTTTTCATGGTTTTGTAGAATTAGTTTTTATTTTTTGCTCTTTAATTGAAATACATTTCCTTCAGGATCGGTTCCGTCACAGAGCCAAAAAGGGTAGTTTTCAAAAGTTTTGATCTCTCTCATCTGAATGTTTTTGGAGACCAGCTCGTTTCTTGCGGATTCTATGTCAATGTCAATTTCAAAAACGAATTTGGTATTGTTATCGAAGAGATGACCCGTTTCAATTTTTTCAAGATACTGGTCTCCGATTTTGTGAAGTCCGATATGAGCACCTCCGGCATCAAGTAAAACCCAGATTGAATCTTCCTCAATCACTTTCAGATTAAAATGTTCCACATAAAAGTTCCTGAGCAGCTGCACATTTTTCACATACATCATAATAGTTCCAAGCTGCGCATTCATGTCTTGACTGTTTTAAGGTTAAGCCTCATAAATAAGTTGTACCACACCGGATTTAAAAACATTGGTTTTGATCAATTTTAGATTTAATCTTTCTTTTAAATCTTCAAAAAGAGGTTTCCCTTTTCCTAAAGCAATCGGATGAACGGATATTCTGTAGGTATCAATAAGGTTAAGCTGAATAAATGTTTTGATAAGGCTCGCCCCACCATACAGCCAGATATCTTTTCCGCCCTGATTTTTTATTTCGGAAACTTTCTGTGCAATATCAGAATTGATAAAAACGGCATTTTCATCTTCTCTGTTCTGGCTGGAAAAGACAAATTTATTTTTTGAATGAACGGTTTCCCAGGGTTTTTGCTCTTCCGGACCTGCATTTTCTTCCGGCTGATAATTTCCCCATGCATCATAGCTTACTCTTCCGTAAAAAATAGTGTCTATTCCTGAAAGAAACCCATCAAAATCCATATCATCATCCATGATACACCAGTCTGTTTCTCCATTGGGACCTTCAATAAATCCGTCTAAAGTAGTGGCAAGGTCTAATATTACTTTTTTCATTTTTTTATTTATAAGTGATATAGGGGTTGAGTATTCTAAAATGGTAGGAAAGATAGGTATATTTTGTTTCTTTCATGACGAAATGCAAACAACTTTTTTTTTATTTTACAGATGTTGTGACTCCTATCATCACTCCGAAATTTCCGTCTTTCTGAATCCAATTTTTTTCAGGAAGATAAGTCCTGGAAACATATCCGTCAAGATAAAGAGCATTTTTGCATCCTGAGTTTTTGAAAAACTGTGCCAGATGATAAAAATTGATTTCTTTTTTAGACATTGCAAAAATGAGATCTCCGTTTTCAAGAATTCCTACGCCATTTCTGATATTCAGGTTTTTAGAGTTCTCCTGAAAGATCGGATTTATTTTTCCATTTGTTATGAGCATTGGTCCGGATTGTGTGGCATATCTGATGTTTTTATTTTGTCTGAATTTTTTAGTTTCTGAGATTTCTGCCCGGTTATTTTGGGTTAAATAAAATATTCCATTAGGTTGAAGATAAAAGTTCCCGATGCCCTGCAACGTATCCATGGGTTTCAGAATTTTAAAATTTTCGATATAAAGACCTTTTGGAGAGTTGTCAGGCTCAAACATTCCTCCGTTTACAGCGAATACTAATTTTTGCTTTTCAGACTGAACGTTAGTATTCAGACGATCAATGCTTTTCAGGGGTTCACCTTTATCATTTTTCCAATACAGCTGTATGTTTTGTTTCTCAGGATTCACCTGATATGTGATAAAAAAGCGGTTATCATCTTTTCTTTTTTCTTTACAGCAAAAACTGAAGAAGAGCAGAAGTGAAAGAAGGAAATAACGGGTTATTTTTATTTTGAAAGAGAAAATATTAGTTTCGGTCATGGTGTGATTTTCAGAACAAATATATTGTTTTCACCTTATTCATTTCAATATTTGGTTTTCTTAAGCTGGAAGATCAGAGCAATAAAAAGCATGACGATCACAAAAACGGAAATATAAATAATGATTTTGCACCTGTTATTTTTTCATCAGTTAAAAGTTTTTGTAAAATAGTAAAACCGTTCTTACAACGGAACGGCTTTGAAAATATTGTCAGCATAAACCTATGTTGTAGGCTAGCGGTACGGCAGATTGATTTCTTCAATTTTAGCTCTCAGATCTGCAATGGTATAGGTTTCTGAATTGCATTGAATTTCCGGAATATTATGTTTGGATAGGAAATCATTCAAATCTTCACAATTTTGCAGAATATTAAATTCCTTATTGTCCAGATCTAAAACAATGCCTTTGGTTTTTCCATTGATAGAGTAGGTAAGAGGACTTAATGCGCCTAAGAATGCCTTTGACCATAAGCCTTTCATATTTTCTTCAAAATAAATGAATCTTCCATAGTTGATCACTTTACAAAACCTTGAATATTGGTCCGGGGCATATCCGTTGTCTTTCTTATTGGTATATTTTCTGTAAGTCTGAAAATACATTTCTCCTTTATGCGAAACAGCCAGAGGAACTTTAACTCTTTTATTTTTTTGCTTAAAGTAGAAAAAAGCCTTTTCCGGCAGATCAAGAGAATCACATTTTTCACAGGCTTTGAAATATACTTCTTCAGTGGAAGACGGTTTTTTATTCAGAACATCTTCCAGCGTCATATAAATACCTTCAGGAAAATCTCCCTTTTTTATAGATTGATATTCTTTTTCCTGCCCGACAGCGATGTTAAAAATAAAAAGAAGACAAAATAAAATATAAGATTTCATGAGTTTTTTATCGGTTTTTCTGTGGCTAAATTACAAAAAGTGGAGAGAATTTATTCCGTATCATTGTAAGAATTGACTTTATAAATCAGCTGAAACTTTATAGTATCTTTCTTTGTATGTGGATATTTTTCTTTATTAACCTGTTTTTCAAATTCTTTCATGAGTTCTAAATCCAGATCATCCTTAACGGCAAATTGAATTTCGTTTTTCTTTTCTCCCAATTCAAATTGAACCATTATTTTTCCTTCTTTTTTAGAGTCCTTAAATAAATTTTCAAAAATTCTATTGGTTTTTTCAAAAACTGACTGAAGATCTTCAACAGAAGAATTTTTCTGTAATTCCGGATCACTAGTCAAGAATAGTACTTTCTCCAGTTTGGTTTCTTTGTTTCCTTTATCAGTAATATAAACTTCATTTCCATTTTTATAAGTTTTGATCGTTCCTTCGGTTTTGTATGTTCCTTTGTCAATAGGATTGTTATAGGTGTTTTTATTGGGAAACTCATCCAGCCAGAATAACTTCAGCTTTTCCTTTAGAAAGTTTATAATATAATAATGGTTTTCGGTCTGCAAAATAAATAAAGGTTCTTCAATATCAAATGAAATGGTTGACCAGTAATATTTTAATTCATCTTCGTTGGCTTTTCGTATCTGATAATTCCCGGAAATTTCCTTTTTTACTTCATCCCAAATCTTTTTGGAGTCCTTCAGGTTCTTAGACATTTTTCCCTCTACTTCTATATCGTCAATATGAAAAATTACACTATCCGGAATACTTTTTAAGCTTCCAATATTTTTAAACCTCTTCCAAAGTGTGGGTCCTATGATTAAATTATTTCCCAACAGGTCATCATTGGTTGTATTCGTAAGACTTTCAGTAAGTAATTTTTTTGCCTTTTCATTTATTTTATCATCTGCATAATTATAAATAACTCCATTCGGAATGGTTATTTTCTCTTTGATTTGTGCTGTTACAGTGTTGATGATTAATAGAAGAAGCAGAACAATTTTTATTTTCATGGATTGTTTTTAGTTGGATGTAAAATACAAAAAAGAGAGTCCGATTTTTATGTACTTCAAATATTATTTTTTGAATTGTAATGTTTGAATTGCTTGTAAAAGTTCTATCTGACTTTCTTTCTTTAGATTTGTACCATATAAATTGAATCTGATTTTTCCTATTGATTCAGTCTTGAGGCTGTCGATATAAATTCCTGTCATTCCTTTTCCCACTTGTTTGGGCTCTACTATTTTTGCCTTGTAGCCATCAATTTTTTTATAGGTTATTGTACTTTTGACAAAATCTTCTCTATTTGAATTTTTATCAATGATAATAAATTCTGTTGTATCAGCCTTTGGATTCACAGTTAGAAGTTCGTTGACATCTTTTCTGCTAATAATCGTGACATTTTCTTCTAATGAATAGGAATAAGGTCCATAATCGTAGAAAATCGAATCATTATTTTTTGTGACGATAATTCCAGCGTTACTATCATAAGCATCCATTTTCAGTTTGCTCCAGTCTTTAGGAGCCCGAAATGCAAAACTTCGAAAATCCATGAATTTTGTTTTCTGAGAATTCTCAGAACAACTCAATAATATATAGGAAGCGAAAATAAGTAAGAATGAGTATTTCATGGCTGGTTATTGTTGTTTTTAAAGCTTCAGCTTAATTTTTTGTACTTCAGTTTTGTTGGGCTTGTCTATTTTGTTGGGTAAAGTCCAAGGTACATACAGTTCTTTGTTTTCAATATGAATATTCTCAATACAATAATGAGGAAACAGGCTTGAGCCGTTTTCCAGTTTTCTCCCAGGAACTGTTTTTCTTTTCCCAGAATATTTTCAGCGACTAATTTGTAAGGGAGGGAATCTGTTTCGGATTGATCGTTTCAGCTTTATTTGATGAATGGTATCCTGAGATTAATACACAAAATATAATAGGGGAAAGGTTTCATAAGGGTTTAATTTTTTAAAATATATTATAACTGAATTTTAGAACAAGGATTCTCCATTCAAATCTGTTGTCAGAATTTCACTCATATAATCGAAAAAAGGACGCATGGCAAGTAAGGTTTGCAGTGCTTCTTTTTGAAAATTGTCAGATAAAACTTCTTTATCGGTAAACTTCCGCATGACCAGAAATTGCTTTTTTCTGATTAAATCTATAGCCGGATGATTTTTATCAAAACCCCGTGGTGCCGTTTTTACAGAATCACCTTTGAGCTCTCCAAAATATTTTATGAAGGTCTTGTCAGAGATAATTTTTTCAATTTCAGTACTGCTGATTTCAAATTCTTTACGGATACGGAGTAAATCCTTGGCTTCCGGGCCCCAAAAGCCACCTCCAACAAAGCTGTTACCCGGTTCAATCTGAATATAATATCCACCTCTTAGCATTGGTTTCGAACGGGAATATCCCACCCCAAAATTGGTTTTATACGGTGTTTTATCTTTGGAAAAGCGAACGTCATTATAAATCCTGAAAATATGGATTCCCTTGAGCTGATCATGTTCCTGAAGTTCATGATAGATCTGAGTAAAAAGAATTTTGTTGTCTTTTACAATGGTTTCATATTCGGATTTGTGTTTAGCAAACCATTCACGATTGTTGTTTTTCTGTAACTGGGTGAGAAATTCAAATGTTTTTTTCATATTCGGATCAGGATTTTCCTTCATTGATATATTCTTTGTAATCTTCTTCTAACTTGTCAATTTCTTTGATTAAAAAATCGTAGATATTTCCGTCAAATACTTCATAATCTTTCTCGTCATATTTGTCGTACTCTATTTTTATGATTCCATTGTCGGTATATGCTCTGTACAGATTTCCGCTTCGTTTGAAAAACAGCTGCCCCAGAGGTTTTTCTTTATATTCAAGAGCCTCGGCATGTTTTTCTGCAAACCCCATCCATGAAGGCATTTCTTCATCCTGAGAAAGGCCATACACAAAAAAGCCGTATCCGAATTTCCAGGCCGGAAGAACATCAAATTCGCTGGGACGTTTCCATATTTCTTCTTCAACTTCAAAAATTAAGGAACCGAATGTCGTCAGAAAGTCTTTAATATCTTCGCTGAATATAAAACCAGTGCTTTCTTCATACTTTGTAATCTGTTCTTCGTTTGCCGGATTTGCAAGGGACCCCATCACGAAAAAATCATTATTTAATTTCTTTTTTCTTTCCCAGAATTCTTCTTTTGTTGCCATATTTTGCTTGGTTTTATATCGTAATCATTGATCAGATCGTTGTTGAAACAAATATAGGAGAAAGTAAGAGGGATAAAAAATGAAAGAGGGGAAAATACTCGTTTTCATTGGTGCTATTCAGGGTGAAGTTTTACCTTATAAAAATAAAAAAAAACCGCTCTGTAAAAAGCAGAACGGTATGTGAAAAATTATTTCAATATTTTTTATTTGCAGATCAGGCACTCGCTGCCCTTTTCAATGGTATTGCACCAGGTAGCTTTTCGGACAATATATGACATCGGATTGACTTCATTTCTGACCTTTTGTAATTGGGATTCAGCTTCAACTTTTGAAGGGTATCCCATAAGAACCGTTCTGAATGAACCTCCTTTTTTAATAATACTTGAATTATGATTAATCTTAACCGCTTTTTCAAGATTAATATTTGCCCCATCTATATCTGTATTTCCGGCTGCTATAATAAACCATTCCGTATTATTCTCATTGGTGTTACTGGATAAAGGAGTCTCAAATAAATCCACTTTTCTTTGGTTCTCTTCCTTTTGTTTCAATTGATCCGGAGTTGGATTTTTGATCGCAGAATCTTTTTTCAAGTCTATTTGTGCTTTTATATACTCCTTATACTCCCGTTTAATCGTATCATAATAATTGGTCCACGATTTTTTCATTTCACCGCTTGGGGCAACAATAGACAGGTATTTTGCCAGCTGAAGCCTTACCAGTGGACGTTCTTCATTTTTAACATCATTTACATACTTATCGAAATACTCAAGTTCTTTAATATCCTGATCCCTCTCTTTAAAGAGATCCGTTACAATTAAAGTGACAGTACTGATAGAAAGAGTTATGATCACCCATTTAAAATAGATTAAAAAGTTCTCAAGCTTATCAGGGTCCAGAGTTCCTTTTTTTATCAGATAATAGACTATAAAAATAGATAGTAAACCTATCACAATAAAGAAAAGGTACAGATAGAATGAAACGGTTCCGGTATTTGATAACATAATACAAGTTTTTATGGTTAGTCATTTTTTTTCTGAATGTTGGAAATAAAACATTGAATAGTCAAAATTACTCAGTATTAACTTAACTGTCAATAACCCTTTTGTGGTAGATTTTATAAAAGAAAACTATTCTGATTTTCAAAACGGTTTCTATATTATTATTTTGTAGAACATAAGCATTCAGGATCTATGCTAAAGAGAAGACGATATTTTTAGTTTTTCAAAATGGCTTTTATAGCATCAGAAATTTCAAATAACTTTCCGTTGTGATTGTTTCCCAATAAAATGATAGTAAACTTTTCATTCAGATCCGAAACTAAGAGTGCTTCATAGTTTCCGGCTCTTCCGTCGTGTACATGCTCAATGAGTTTGTTGTTTTTAAATTTTGCTTGCCCTAAAGAAGATTGCGTTTCCGGCAGATTAAATTGCTGTCCCAGCTCAAACAATGAATTTGCGTTAATTACTTTGTTGGAATGAAGGCAGTTTACCCATTTTAGTAAATCGTCAGTAGTTAAGTATGTTCCGCCAGTGATGAGTAAATCGGGTTTGTCTGCTGTCAGATTATTATTAAATCCTTTGGCTATATTATTTTCATTTTCAAAAACGGACATTACAGCAGATGTCATTTTGCAAGGCTTAAAAATGAATTTTTCTGCATAGGTTTTAAAACTCATTCCGGTTAGCCGTTCAATAATAAACTGACGTAGAAACAGATTGTTATTGTTGTAACCGTAATTTGTACCTGGCTTGAACTCTAATGAGTCAACAAGCTGTAACCCTTCAAAAAGGTCTTTGTCGTTTTTAATTTTTTTCCAGTTTACATCGGGAATACCGCTCGTGTATTGTAATAAGTTTTTTATGGTGACTTCATCTGCCCATTTCGGTAACTCCGGAATGTATTGGGAAACATGATCATCCAGCTTTAATTTGCCCTGCTCCTGTAGTTGTAATAAAGCAACAGCACTGAATTCTTTTGTAATAGAGCCTATATTAAATCTGTAATCAGGGGTTAGTTGTACCTTTTTTGTAGCATCTGTAAAGCCAAAAGAAGTATTATAGATGACCTTGTTATTTTTTGCTACTAAAACATTTCCATTAAAAATACCTGTTTGATGAGCCCACTTCATCAGAGAATCAATTTTAGTCGTCTTTGTGTTTTGGGCAAATGAATGATTGATAGGAAGTAGAAGTACCGTGAGAAATAGAAATAACTGTTTATAATATGACATAATTAGTTGTTGTTATTTTCTTTGAGCATTTGTTCAATAATTTTATCGTATTCTTTTTGTATTTCCGGTATCGTTCCGTGATCAGTTTCTGCATCATATTTTTCCTGAAAATGTAAGCATTCATCACCAACCAGCTCGCTTAAGTTTGGAAATTTTGAACTGAAATCTTTTGAATTTTTTATTTCCTTATTAATTAGATGTTGCAATTTGTACGCGAAAGCCTGAGCGATGTCAAAATGCTTTTGCTCATGATTCAATAGATGATCAGAATAAAAAGATTCATTTAACCAGGATCTTGATTTGTCGAATACGGCATAGGTTCTGATCCTGAGTCTTCCTGTCCATATGGAATTCGAGACAATTTCATAACCGATATTAAAAGCAGTTCCTGCATGATCAATCGTATTATTGTCAGGAATTTTACCCTGAAAGTCTTTTTTTTGTAATTTATAATCAGGCTTCCATTCTATGGTCTGTGAATAAGAGAAGAGGCTGATAAAAAACATAATCATTGCTAACGTATACTTCATTCTGGAATTTTTTATTGAATGGTAAATCAAAATAAAACAAGTGACAAGGTTGATCTTACGGGAATCCTTATCAGTAAGGAACTGATCTCAATACAGAATATCTGCATCTGAATTGATAAGAAAGATTGCTTCAGAAAAAGTATCCGCAATCTTCACCGGTATTTCATCCGTATTTTTAAATATCCCTTTTTTCCCTTTTACAAAACCGATATGATGTGAATTAATCAGATAGTCTGCAAATACAATAAAGCTCTTATCACTTTCGTTATGGTATTCTTCGAGAATTCTTGCCAATGGCCAGATGGAAAACATATTCTTTGTCCAGTCCCAATCTGCAAAACCATCCAGTTTTAAATAAAATTCTTTACACTCATCCGGAAACTGAAAGTCAAGGATTTCTTCGACAGCTTTTATATCTTCTGTTGTTGCGGGTGGGCTAAGCTTTATATTTTCACTTACCCATGTTTCTTTAATTGTATCGATTCGGAGTTGTATCATTTTATTTGGGCTAATGATAAGAGATGCTGGTATTTTCCACCTTTTGAACTCATTTATATAAGTTTATTTTATTTTTTAGTCTTTTGATTTAAAGAGGGGAGGCTCAGGATAAATGTTTTTACTTTTAAATTCAAAACTTCGTTGTGTCTCCGTTAATTTTAATGTTTTTTTTGTTTGATAAATCCAATGGGCAAAACTGCTTAATGATTGGGGTGCATTCAGACTATGAACTTTTATAGTTTTCCTGATTTTACCTTTTCTAATAAAGAAATTGTAATATTCCCCATCCTGATACTTTTCAAAATATAAGGTGTCTAAACTTTTGAAGTCTATCTTTGAAATAAAGCTATCCAGTTTTAATTTTTGACTTTTATTCAGAGCTGAAAGATAGCTGGTTTTGTTTTTGGGTAATCGGTTGTTTTCCGGAGCCCAATTTTCATACAAAAAAATCGAATCATTTTTATGGCTGAATTTTATTGAGAAATCTGTCTCAAAACTATTGCCATAAGAAAAATCAAATTCATCAAATTCTTGTTTTTTACACCCCAAAAATAAAATTAAAATAAATATAATGAGAACTATGTTTTTCATGATTATTTACTGATTCTTAGTTTTAGTCTCTCAAAAGCCTTTTTTGTAAAGTAAAATTCTATTGCGAATAATGAGTAAAAAAATAGAACTGAAAATATAGCCAATTCAAGATCTCCGGGGAAATCAGGATCAATAATTTTTTTTATGATAGCCCATAAAAATAGTAAGGTGAGAATTGAAAACCAAAAGTATCCCAAAAAGCTTAGTCTTAATTTAGGATTTTGAAGGTCATTCTTTTTAAAAACAATAATGAGAATAGGAAGGATTGATGTAATAGGAGTTTTTATTCTAGCAACCTCAATTCTATTTTTAAATTCCCTGCCATAGAATAATTTTCCATCAGTAGCCAACGAAGCTGTGTTGGCTAAATCCAGTATCATTGAGCTTCTTTTCGAGTTCTTTCTAACTGCCTCATCTATTTTAGTACTGCTAAAATTTAAATTCATTGTAATCATTGTATTTTTTAATGGATGATTGTAAGATATTATTATCTGAAAATTTTAATCTGCTGCAAAACCCCCTTCTCATTTTTAAAACTAAAAATATAGTTCCCACGTGGTACTCTGGATAGATCTATCGTTTTATTATAATAGGCAAAACCTTTACTGATCTGCTTCCCATCTGTGGAGTAAACGGTAAATTCAAACTGATTGCTGTTATTTTTGTTGCTGATGATAAAACCGTCTTTAGATGCATTGGTATAAACTTTTGTTTCCATTATACGGTTGTCAGTGGTTGTATTAGCAAGTGTACTGTCGCTGATATCTGCAACCTGTATGCTTTTAATAGCTGATTTGGTTACAGAAGTTGTACTTCCGCCGATGATGTATAGTTTATTGTTGTATACTTCCAATGCAGCATGTCTTCTGGGAATCATATTGGATGATAGCTGATGGAATTTATTGGTTGTAGTATCAAAATAGGCGAGAAAAGTTTGATTATTATAACCACCTGCAATAAAAATCTTATTACCGGATACCGCTAATGAATGTCCGGATATCCCGGCGGGCATCGTAAATTGATCGGTCCAGCGATCAGTGTTGAGGTCGTAAACATTGATCAGTCGGGATGAGGTACCGTTAAAACCCCCAATGACATAAAGCTTGTCATTCACAATTTTGCCCCTTGCTTCTCTGGCTGTGGGCATATCGGGTAACGGATGCCATGTATCTGAAGCAATGTCATAATACTGGAATCTATTAGAAAAGACGGTAGTTGCCACTCCATTCAGTCCGCTGCCGCCAAACACATATATTTTGCCGTTATGGATGGCAGAACCTGCATTTCCGGTATAGGAACGATTAACAGCGCCCTTCGTTACTTTATTGGTTTCAAGGTCTACAATTTCAAGATGGCTGTTTCCCCAACCGTTAAAAATATAAATTTTATTATTGTAAGTCTCAGAATTAGCAAATTTTTTGGAAAGCAGAGTGGGATTGAGAACACTCCATTTGTTATCCGTAATATTATATTTCTCAATATAATTGGCATTGCCACCCTTGTCCTGATATCCATTGCTCACATAGATATTATCATCCACAATTACACTGGTTGCAGCCCCTCTGCCTACAGACATATTGGCGAGATTTTTAAATTGAAGCGTTTGTGCATGGGCTAGCAGTGAGCCCAAAAATGAAAGGAATAATAATGTTGTTTTCAAGAGTCTGAGTTTTAGTGTTTGGTTCTGTTCGATTTTCTTTCAGTGATTCAGGTTTATTTTTTAATACCGGACTTTAAGATAATAACTGTGGTTTAAAGATAGGAAAAAGTTGATGAGGTTCTTTTGGTTCATATAAGGATGTTTTTTTCGTTCAGAAAATATCTAAAACTATATCCACTTTTTTAGATCGTTGCTATTCAGTCTTCTTTGGTTAGATGCAGTTGAATGAAACCGTCTTTAAGGTTATATTCTGTATGTTTAAATTTTGAGTTCAGTTCACTGCTGTTTCCTAAAACACCGCCAACTCCTGTGATTAACGGATGGATATTAAAATAAATGTCCGTTACCAGATCTTTGTCTATAAAAGCATTAAAAGCCCCTGTTCCACCGCCAACTGCCATTTCGTGCAAGCCTTTTTCTGACATATATTCAATAGCTTCTTCGGGACTTTTAACAGTCTTGTAGCCTTTTGTTGCGTAAGGTTTTTCAGAGAGTATTACGATTTCTATTCCGTTGAAATGTTCTTTGACTTCCTGTGGAAAGGTTAAAAAATTTTCAAAGGTTTTAAAGCCTATGACAAGGTTTCCCACTTTTTTTGCGAATTCTACATAAAACTCCATCGCTTCTGGTGGCAGATGATGATGTGGATGATCGGATAATAATACTTTACCATTAGCTGAAATATTTGCAATTACTGTTACTTTCATTTTAATTTTTTTTACAGTGTAAAATTATCTGAAAGAAACTTTACCTTTACTATCCGTTACCTTTTGGAAAGTAACTATTGTATGAGTACTAAAAAAAATGACATCAGTAAAGAAAAAATATTGGCTCTTAAAGATGCCATTGAATTATTAGGCGGCAAATGGAAATTCTGTATTCTGCATAATTTGTATCATTATGAAACAATGCGGTTCAAAGATCTGAAGGAAACAGCTCTGGGAATAAGTCCAAAAGTTCTGTCCAAAGAGTTGCAGGAACTGGAAGATAATTTACTGATCACCCGAACGGTTAATAAAACCAAACCTGTTACCGTTTCTTATGCACTTACTGCACATGCCAAAGAAACTGAAAATGTTGTCAATGCCTTAATTAATTTTGGTTTGAAGCATAGAAAGAAGATAAAGGAGAAGTGATTGTATATAATTAAAAAGTTATAGTATTTATTTTAATTGAATTTCAATTTTTTTATCCTCCATAAATAACTTTATCCAATTCGGATTTTCATTATTTCCTGGAATACATTCGATTAAACTTTTATTATTTTTATAATTTTCTATAGCTTTTTTCCCAAACTTGATTTTCATTTCATAAATTTCATTGCCATCATGTCCAAGTCACTGTTAATGCCACAGAGATAAATAATAAATCAATAGGAACTTCCAGTGCAGTATGAGTATAGGTAAATCTCATGCAGACTCTTTCCAATAGTTGCTTTCATTCCGAGAGTAATCAGGAATATAGACAATGGAATGATAATAATAAAATGAGTAGATAAATTTTCAATCATATGCTTTTCATTAAATTGCAGCTAACATCCAAATTAATGCATCGCGTCAATATACAATATGTACAATTGCCTAATATTGTTTTGGTTTTAGCTATCTATTTATCAATCATTAAAGTTAAAATATAAATATAACTATTTCCTTACGGAAAACCATAATTAAAACAAAAAAAACCGCTCTACAAAAAGTAGAACGGTTAGTCTGTTAAATCAGCTTCGATCGCTGGCCGTTATATCATTCCTGGTATTGATCTATATAGGATTTAAAATATTATTGGTGTATTTCCAGGGAAATGAATAATAGCCAATACCTTTAGCTAGCTGTCCTGATAGAGTGTCAGAGCATTTCGCAATATAATCTGTTATTTTATCCTTATTTTTATCATCTTTCATCAGGGTTTGCAAACTTGAAAGCCATGCTGCATTAACGCCTTGCTGATCCTTATGAGCAGCAAGATATTGCTCAACCTGGGTATCAATAGTATTACCAGGAACACCATTTCTTTTTTTATCCTCCGGAGCCCGGCAGATATTCACCGGATTCCAGGTTACAATGGAGAAAAAACCACCTACTTTAGTCTCCGGATCGCTGTCGTCAAAATCAAACATGGGTGCCCCAATTTTTTTTCCATAGTCATAGACAAGCTGCATCCATGAATTTTTTATAAAATTTTCAACATCGTGTAAATTTTTGCAACTTTTTGCCATATTCTCCATCAGAGGATTCAAGACAATATTAAGGGTCCTTTGGGGAACAATATGTCCCTGATGATCATCAACTGGAGCACCAGGCCCATCAATGGTTACTTTTTGATAGATGAAGTTTGTGGGTTTGTTCTTACTGTCAAGATCAAAAGAGTGAAAATTAACGGGTTTTTGTACACGATAAATGGGATTGTAGCCGTGTATTCTGTCATTATCTCCTGCCATAATAATTGTGTTTTACTATTTTACCTACTCTATACAGTTTTCGGTATACCTGTTTAAGAAAAGAATGTTTGTTTAGGAACTTTTATTTTTGTAAAATTAAACGAATGCAAACGTTGAAAATACCGTATTTATTACCCAAAATGAATTTAAGTATTTCTACTGGTTGTGAAATATAATAATTGGAAAATACTTTCTTGCTCATGTGAGACTTTTCTTTTTCAAACAGTTGATACATAAAAAAACCGCTCTACAAAAGTAGAACGGTTAGTATATTAATTTGCTTCGGTCGCTGACCGTTACATCATTCCTGGCATTCCACCACCCATTGGCATAGCTGGTTCAGCGCTCTTCACTTCAGTGATTACACATTCAGTTGTAAGAAGCATTCCAGATACAGAAGCTGCATTTTCAAGGGCAACTCTTGTTACTTTAGTTGGGTCAATGATTCCTGCTTCAAGCATGTGAACATACTCGTCAGTTTTCGCATTGTATCCGAAGTCTCCTGTTCCTTCTGCTACTTTAGCAACAATTACAGAACCTTCACCACCTGCGTTAGCAACGATTTGTCTTAATGGTTCTTCGATAGCTCTTTTTACGATTTTGATCCCTGTAGTTTCATCAGAATTGATTCCTGTAAGGTTTTCCAAAGCTGAGATTGCTCTTACTAAAGCAACACCTCCTCCTGCAACGATACCTTCTTCAACTGCTGCTCTTGTAGCGTGTAATGCATCATCTACTCTGTCTTTTTTCTCTTTCATTTCAACTTCAGAAGCTGCTCCTACATAAAGTACAGCAACACCACCAGCTAATTTAGCTAATCTTTCCTGAAGTTTTTCTTTATCATAATCAGAAGTAGAAGTTTCCATCTGAGCTTTGATCTGAGCTACTCTTCCTTTGATTTTTGCTTCGTCACCACCACCGTTTACAACTGTTGTGTTGTCTTTATCGATCGTTACTTTCTCAGCAGTTCCAAGCATATCCAAAGAGATGTTTTCCATAGTGAAACCTTGCTCTTCAGAAATCACCTGTCCACCTGTAAGGATTGCGATATCTTCTAACATTGCTTTTCTTCTGTCCCCAAATCCTGGAGCTTTTACAGCAGCAATTTTAAGAGAACCTCTTAGTTTGTTTACTACCAAAGTAGCTAAAGCTTCACCTTCAACTTCTTCAGAGATGATCAATAGAGACTTACCACCTTGTGCAATTGGCTCAAGAACTGGAAGTAATTCTTTCATTGAAGAGATTTTCTTCTCTACTAAAAGGATGTATGGGTTTTCTAGTTCAGCTAACATTTTCTCAGGGTTAGTCACGAAGTAAGGTGACTGGTATCCTCTGTCGAACTGCATACCTTCTACAACGTCTACCGTTGTATCGATACCTTTAGCTTCTTCTACAGTGATTACTCCTTCTTTTCCAACTTTTCCGAAAGCTTCAGCGATCAAAGCACCGATAGTTTCGTCGTTGTTAGCAGATACAGAAGCAACTTGTTTTACCATTTCTGTAGAATCTCCAACAGTCTGAGACTGAGTTTTTAAGTTTTCAACAACTGCAGTTACTGCTTTGTCGATTCCTCTTTTAAGATCCATTGGGTTAGCACCTGCAGCTACGTTCTTAAGACCTTCTCTTACGATAGCCTGTGCCAATACAGTAGCGGTAGTAGTACCGTCTCCTGCGATATCATTAGTTTTGGAAGCTACTTCTTTTACCATTTGCGCTCCCATATTTTCTACTCTGTCTTCAAGTTCGATTTCTTTTGCAACAGACACACCATCCTTAGTTACGTGCGGAGCACCGAAAGATTTTTCGATAACTACGTTTCTTCCTTTAGGACCTAAAGTTACCTTTACTGCATTAGCCAATGCATCTACACCTCTCTTTAAAGCGTCTCTTGATTCAATATCGAATTTTATTTCTTTTGCCATGTTTGTTTAGCTTTTGGCGACTTGCTTTTTGCTTTTAGCTTTTGCAATTCGCGTGTTTAACTTTAATTTTTAATTTCCATTGAGCCTGTTCCATAGGGTGACAAGCTTCTTTTTTAGTATTGTTAGTTCCTCTAAAGTATCTTGATACTCATTTTCATGAATGTATCCTAAATCTTTAGCAAGAATTAATTGGTTTTCGGCTTCATTAGAGGATCCTAATGCAATATTGATGAAATTGGCAAATTCTTTATCCGAATTTCTACCGCTTCCTTCAGAAATATTATATCCTATAGAGGCAAATGATCTTCTGATTTGAGAGGTAAGTCCAAAAATTTCCTCTTTTGGAAAACTTCTGGTTGAAGTATAGATTTTTAAAGTCAACTGATGACTTAATTGCCACACCTCAAATTTTTTAAAATCTCATGAATTAATTTCAACACAGAAAAGCCATTTGCCAGAAGCCAATAGCCTGAAGCTTAGCCAATAATTCCTAATAAATCAGCTTCTCTTACGATTAAGTAATCTTTACCTTCCAACTTCAATTCAGCACCTGAATATTTTCCATAAAGAACTTTGTCACCTACCTGAACAGTTGTTGGCTCATCTTTTTTACCAGGACCTACTGCCACTACAGTACCTTCTTGCGGCTTTTCCTTTGCAGTGTCCGGGATAATAATACCTGAAGCTGTTTTAGTTTCTGCAGCGATAGGTTCTACTAGAACTCTGTCTGCTAATGGTTTAAAGTTTACTGACATAATATGTTTATTTATTAATTATTTCTGTGTAATAATTCTCTAAATGTATGCCATGAGACACTGGTGGCTGAAATGGCAGACTTTTATTTCCGAATGTGAAAATTTGGCAGAAAAATTATTTTTTGCGGACTGGAAATCCGAAGAGATAGCTGGTAGCTACGGGAACTACAAACAAAAGAACGGTAATAGCTGAAACTAAAATTTCCATTGTATGGCTGGCTAAAAACCGAGCAAAAGCTGTAGCAGGGTAGAAGTGCTCATATAATGACAAACTTAGTTTAACCCCTAAAATAGCAATCACAATAAACGCTGCTGTTTCCAGAAAAGGGAATATCTGCATCAGACGGACAAACCACTGTGCAATAAATCTCATCGCTAAAATTCCTATAAAGACGCCAAGGGTAATTAAAAGTAAATTGTCTGAAAAGGCTACGGCAGCAAAAACATTATCAATAGAAAAAGCAAGATCCATTACTTCTACAATAGCAACGGTTGCCCAGAACTGTCCAAACAGCCCGATTGAATTTTTATACAGCCAGCTGGATTCTTTATCAGGATTTTCCTCTGGATTTTCTTCATCATTTGTGTTTTTTATTTTTTTGATCAACCAGTCAAAAGAAATATAGAGCAGGTATACTCCTCCCAGTGGTTTCAGCCACCATACGGAAATCAGGACGGATGCAAAAATAAGAGCCAGTCCGCGAAATACGTAAGCTCCAAGGATTCCGTATTTTAAAGCTCTCTTTCTTTGATGCTCCGGAAGATCCATTACGATAGTTGCCAATACGGCGGCATTGTCTACGGAAAGCAGACTTTCAATAAGAATAAGATTGCCGATAATGGCGATAGATTTTGCAGGGTTTTGTAATATGTCATTTAATAGTTGTGTAAAATCAGGAAACATCATTTTTTAAAGAAATAGTATTTTGGTTAAGTTTTGAAATAATGGCAGCAGAAACGGTAATGCCTATGAAATTAGTAACAGATCTGGCTTCATTCATAAAGCGGTCTACACTGTATAAAAGGGCAAGATCTGTAGTAGGGATTTTCTCAAACCGGCTTAAGGTAAACATCAGGGCAAGGAAGCCTGATCCGGGTACTCCCGAAGCAGTTTTAGAAGCAATTGAAATGGTTATGAAAAGCCAGAAATAATCTTTTAAGGTAAGTTGAATATTATAAAACTGGATAAGAAATATACATGAAATTGAAAGGTAGATGCAAGCTCCCGCCAGATTAAAATTGTATCCGAGAGGAATGATAAGACGAAGAATTTTCCGGTCATACCCCTGTGATTCCATTTTATCAAAAATCACCGGGAATGCTGTTTTGGAAGAAGACGTGGCTACCACCAGAATAATTTCTTCTTTGATGCTGATCAGAAAATCCCAAAGGTTAATTTTAAAGTAAGCTGTGATAACGCCCAATATCCCGAAAATAAAAAATACACTCGTAAGGTATACTGTGGCAACAATTTTACTTAATGGCAACAGAGTATTAATTCCATATACTGAAATGCCATAAGCAATATTACAGAAAATGACTATCGGAAGAAATATATAAACATACTTGATGAGCTTAAAAAATAAGTTTCTTCCTGCGTCTAAACCTTTAAGAATGTTATCCTTTTTCTTTGAAAGGCCAAGCAGTACTCCTGCAGATATTGATATTAAAAGAAAAAGTACATAATTGCTGATGTGCAGAGGGTTTGTAGTCTTTGCTAAAAACCTTTCGGGAAGTGCTTTGTGGGAAGAAATAATAATTCCCGTATCGGCTCCCGGTTTTAAAAGAAGTCCGGAGCCAATCCCCAATAAAATACTGATGGAAGTGATGATTAAGAAATAGATCACCATCTGGCTTACAATCTTTAAAGCATTTTTAGTACTGAAAATATAGCTTACCCCATACGTTACTGCAATGAAAATAACCGGAATAATCAAAACCTCAAGAAGCATGAAAAAGTAACTGCTTACCGTTTCCAGATGTTTACTGACTTCCGGAAAATAATACCCTGTTAATGCTCCACAGATAATAGCCGTGAACACATAAAGGGTAAGGTTTCTTAAATAGGAGTCCGTAAATGTTTTTTGCTTAAAAGGTTTCATCATCCGTTTTTTTATATGATAAGATTACAAAATTCAAAGATATAACCTTATATAATACCAAGAACCAATGCACTCAGCAACATTACGATTGATGATCCTATGGCCCATTTTAAAGTGAATTTCAGGTGATCGGAGAATTCAACGCCTGCCAGTGAAACCAGCAGATAAGTGGAAGGAACCAACGGACTTAATAAATGAGAGGCCTGGCCCACAAGACTGGCGCGTCCCAAAATATCAGGAGGAATATTCAACTGGCTGCCGGTAGCTGTAATTACAGGTAATATTCCAAAATAATAAGCATCATTGGTCAGGAAAAAGGTAAGCGGTACACTGAATATAGCCGTGATTACGTTCAGATAGCCGCCCCATGTTTTAGGAACGATACTGATAATACTGTTTCCCATAGCATTCATAATTCCGGTACCATTTAAGATTCCTGTGAAAATTCCTGCTCCGAAGATCATTCCCGCTACAGATAAAGCATTTCCTGCATGTTTTGAAATGATTTTCTGCTGGTCTTTCAGTTTCGGATAATTAATTAAGGAAGCTATGCAGAAAGCAATCATAAAGGCAATTCCCAAAGGAATAATATCAAGAATCATCACGCAAAGAAGGATAATTGTCAGGATAAGATTGATAATAATAAGCTTAGGACGTCTTAATGCCGGATCATTCTCTCCGGCAATATCCTGTCCGCTGTATTTTGTATATTTTCCGTGCTTGCTTATTCTTTTTTTCTCCCGTACTCCTAAAATATAAGCAACAAAGAATACCCAGACCAGTCCGACCAGCATTACCGGAATCATAGGAACAAATATTTCTGTATGCCCCAATTTAAGAGAACTCATTACTCTTGCCGTAGGCCCTCCCCATGGTAAAATATTCATAATGCCGCCAGCTAACATGATAATACAGGTCAGAACTAAAGGATTCATCCCCTGTTTTTTATAAAGCGGGAGTAATGCTGCCACTACAATAATATAAGTGGAAGAGCCATCGCCGTCTAAAGAAACTAAAGTGGTGAGAAGGGCGGTTCCGATGGTTGTTTTTACAGGATTATCTCCTACAGCCTTTAATATGACATTCACAAGAGGTTCAAAAAGTCCTGTATCAATCATTAGACTGAAGTATAGGATGGCAAAAATCAGCATAACCCCCGTAAGTGCTATTTCTTTTACTCCTTCTTTCATCATTTTCCCCAGATCAGGCCCGAAACCTGCAACTACAGCGATAAGTACAGGTACAAGTACCAAAGCGGTAAGCGGAGTCATCTTTTTGTTCATGATGAGAATCATGAAGATGAAAATCATTAAAAAACCAAGAAATGTAAGCATAGTATGTTGTAAATATTAATGAGGTTATTGTTTCTTTTTTCTCCAGTCAAAATTGTTTCTGAAACCTATAAACCCGTAATTACTTGTTTTTCCGGTTTCCAGCTGATTGATAAAGGCAAGCTCCAAAGCAGAATTTTTTCCTAGTTTTATTCCAAGACCTGCAGTAATACGATTGCTGTCGAAAGGTTCTAGCTTATCAACATTCATTCTTATTTCATTTTTAAGAATACCGTAGAGCTTTTCTTTTTCTCCTTTTTTATTGAAAGGAATTCTGACAGAGATCAGATAACGGATTCTTACCTCAAACTCATCAGGGTTGCTGATAAAACGTTCCTCTACTCTAAGACGGTTGGAGATTGATGTTCTGCCAATATAATAATCAGCGGTTACCTGTTGAAAAGGTCTTTTTTCATATCTTATTTTTTTGGAATCATCAGCATTATAAGATTCAAGGATCAAAAACATAGCTCCTACAGCAGGTTTTATATTCTCAACCACTTCATAATCTACATAAGCATTCACCAGAAAAAGTCTTGTATCGTAAGCCAAATCGAAGGAACGGTACTGAGTAAGTGCAGTTAAAGTACTTTTGTCTGTAATCTTCGCTGACATCAGGTACTGAAACCACATATTGTAATTGTCTTTGCTCTGACTGTGTAAGAGGCCATTTATCAAACAAAATGATAAAATAAGCGTTAATTGTATATTAAGTTTCATGTAATATTTGATTAATATTGCGGTTTCTCAAATATATTTATTCGAAAGAGCGGGGCTGGATTTTTTCAATCAATGACAGTTTTTCTCAACGAACTGCATTTTGAGACAAAAAGATATTATATTTGATGCGTTTCAAAATAAGGTATGGACTATGTTTTTAATCATTAATTTTATTATTATATTATTGATTATCAGGATTTTATTTAGTGGTAAGATTCTGGAAAGCCTTATGACGTACCGTTGGAAATTTTTGTTGAGGTTTCAGCATGTTTTTTTCCTTATTATCTTCATTTTGATGACTTATTTCACCGAAAACTACTTCCTGGATTCAATTCAATTGGTGATAAGCATTATTTTGAATACAATTTTCAATGTTGGGATTTATTATCTGGTGTACTATTATCTTGTTCCCCGATTTTATTTATCCAATAAGTACCCGGAGTTTATCCTTTATGCTTTAATCTGCTTTTTGGTGTCCAGTCTTTTCAGAATTTTGTGGGAACCTGCCGTTTTTCAGATGGATTTCAGTGGAAAAGGTTTTCATGTAGGTTTTCTTTATAATGTGTACATCTCGCAGGGGATCATCATTCTGGTGGGAGCTTTTTTGGGGATTACCAAAGACAAATTTTTAATAGAGCAGGATGTGATCAGCCTTGGAGAAGAGAAAGATCAACTTTATCTTGATTTGCTGAAGTCTAAACTGAATCCTCATTTTTTATTGAATACTCTTAATAATATTTACGCGAACAGTTTTACCCATTCGGAGAAGACCTCAGATTCTATTTTGCAGTTGAGTAAACTTTTGAAGTATATTATCTATGACAGCGGAAAAGAAAAAGTAACCGTTTCTCAAGAATTTGCTTCCTTGAAAGCACTTGCAGCTTTATATCAGCTTAAGTATAATAACCAGCTTGATATTGTCATGGATATTGAAGAGCAGGAAGAATTTGACATTGCTGAAATTCCGTCTGCTATACTTCTTACTTTATTTGAAAATGCTTTAAAACACTCAGCAATAGGAGAGGATGCATATGGTTTTATAAAATTATTCTGTAATATTGAGCGCTCTGAACTGTATTTTGAAATTATAAATTCTGTAGGGAAAGATAGAATTCACGCAGCTGAATCTAATTATCACGGATTGGGTAATGAAGCAATTATTCATATATTGGAAAAATTTTATCCTGATCAGTATGAATTTTATTCCGGGCCGAAAGAAAATGATCAATATAAAATTGCTTTAACAATTACTATCAATGGCTAACCTGACTATCGTTAATGTAGATGATGAATATCCTGCGCTGCAACTTGTAAAACAATATTGCGGTCAGCTTGATGATGTTGAATTGCTGGCTTCATTTCAGAAACCGGAAGAAGCACTGGCTTTCCTGAAAGCAAACAAAGTGGATCTGGTTGTTTTCGATATCAATATGCCTGGCATCAATGGCGTAGAGCTTTTGGAGCAGCTTCCTGACCCGCCGCTGTGCATTTTCCTTACGTTGGAAACAAAATATGCAGTGAAAGCATTTGAGCTGGATGTTGTTCATTATCTTATCAAGCCTGTAGATTTTGATACTTTTAAAAAAGCGGTCAATAAAGCAAGGGATTTTGTTCAGTTTAAAAGTTCGGCTGGCAGTAAACAGCAGGAAGACTTTATTATGTTCAAATCCAATTATGTGATGAACAAGGTTTTTCTCAAAGATATTCTCTGGATACAGGGATTCGGGGAATATATTGTACTGATGACCCCTTTGAAAAAATATATGATTTTGGAGAGAATGTCAAATTTTGAAGAAAAGTTTCAGCATTTCGGATTTATCAGAATTCATAAGTCTTATATCGTATTATCGGATCATATCAATTCTTATAATTCCGGTCATGTTTTCCTGAAAAATGGGGAAGAGCTTCCATTGGGGAGAACGTATAAAAAGAATTTAAAAGCACATTTAAGCTAAAAAAATAAAACCGGAAATTTCCGGCTTTATTCAAAATTGTTATCAGATGACAGAACTATGGGCAATATTGTCCCGGTCCGATCCAAAGGATACACTGTCCTTTGTAATTGTACTCACAGCAAATGCGTCCTGCTGCTCCGCCATTGATTGATTTCTGAGCATCTCTGCTTAATAATTTAGCGTTTTTCATAGTTAGTAATATTTTGATTGGTACGTCCTGAGCATTTAAAGTCAATCAGGATTTTGACATTTGGTGTAAAAGAAGTGGTTCAAATATACTATTTTTCCTTATTATGTGATATATATTATTGCTATTTTTTTAAATAAAATTTTGATTACCAGTTGTTAACGGTTTTTTATTCAATAGTATAATAAACAATACAAAGGTTGAGAATATAAAAGAGAAAGCCGGAAACTTCCGGCTTTATTCAAAATTGTTATCAGATGTTAGAACTAAGGACAGTTTTGTCCCGGTCCGATCCATAAAGTACATTTTCCGTTATCGTCGCGTTCGCAACATACAAGTCTGGCAGCAATTCCGCCATTAATTGTTTTCTGAGCATCTCTGCTTAGTAATTTGGCATTTTTCATAAGTAATATTTTGTTTTTTTAAGTCCTGAACATTTATTGTCAATCAGGTTTTTGACATTTGGTGTTTATGGTGATTCAAATATAAAGAATTTTAAGTCAGATTGTTATATTTTTTGTAGACTAGAAATAGGTGTTGGTGTTTGATATTCAGTAATTTACTGAGTTGTTTCCAAAGACATTTTTCTTCCTGCCATATCCATATCCTGCTTTACAATTTTTCTTGTTGCAGCATCAATATAATAGGTGGTAGTCGTACTTTTGTTACTGATATCATCATTTGTTTTAACTACCCAAACCGGTTTTCCTTTATATTCTGTTTTTTGAGTATCCAGAATGTAGGCTTTCATCATTCCTTTTTTCTCAGATTTTGGGTTGTAATCGAAAATAGAAATCTCAGCGGTGTAATTTTCTTTTAAAGGAAGATATCTTATGAGCATTGCATAGCTGCTGCTGTCAAAATAATGAGCTGCAGAGATATCAATAACATCTTTTTTCTGCGTTTTTTTATCAAGATAATATCCGGTGGCTTTATCTTTTCCGGACTTGATAACCATATCTCTGTTCAAGTTGTAAGAGGAATGATAAATGGGTGCGAAGTCCGATATTTTCACAAGGGTAGAATCTGTCCATTTTGCATCAGGAGCCTGTTTCAGTTTTACAGTTGTTCTGATCAGGAGATCTGTTTTGTTCAGTTTTTTGTTTTCTGTTGTAATGCTGGCTATTTCGATTTTTGTTCCGGCATTTTCTGTAAACCATAGCGCTTCATACGTTTCATCCTGTATTAATTTCGGATTAATGTCTGCATTTTGTGGAGTAAGCAGGTTCTGGGAAAAAAAATTAGCACTACTTAGTATTAAAAGGAAAAGAATAGCTCTCATGATCTTTTTAATAATAAGTAGTGCTGTATTTGTTAAAAGTTACAACTTTTTGGTTTTTAACTCTTTCCTGCGGCCTGCATTGGATTCACCTTTCCGGTTGAGCCACCTCTCACAGGTCCTCCTTCCTGTTTTTGTTTAAAGAGTTGGAATTTTGAAGTTTCAGTACCGGATCCGGTGCTGCTCCAGAGATTATTCGTGGTATCAATATCAGCAGTTTCTCTCATTGGGTCAAGCTGAATAGATTTTACTTTCTTTTCAAAATAATACGTCTTGGAAACCTTTTGCTCATTCAGTCTCCAGATCTGTGCTGCAGATTTATCATACACTTTGGAACCATCTTCAAAAGTGAACTCAAGAATGATAGGCATTACCAGTCCGCCTTTGTTTACAAAATCGATCTGATATCCTGTAATATTTTTGAACTTCTCTTTATCCTTTGCATCTAAAGGAAGACCAGCCTCTGTTTTGATGACATATTCCTTGTTATTGTCTACCTTTTCCTGGCCTCTGTCATATTTATAATAGAAATCCTGTGCAGCTTTGTCAGTATCTACATAGAATTTAATATTCTTATCTTCTCTGTTTCTGATTTTTGAAAGATCTTCAAAACTGTTCACCAATGGTTTTTCAACCTGATATTTCACTTCAGCAGCAGCTTTAGGATCGGTCTCCAGATTGGGAACGACTACCGTTACTTTATCAATAGCAATATCTACAGGATCTGTACCGTAGAACCAGCCTCTCCAGAACCAGTCAAGATCTTCACCACTGGCATCTTCCATTGTACGGAATAAATCTGCAGGTTCAGGATGTTTAAAAGCCCATCTTTTAGCATATGTTTTAAAAGCTTTGTCGAAAAGCTCTCTTCCCATGATCGTTTCACGAAGAATATTCAATCCTGTTGCAGGTTTTGAATACGCGTTCGGGCCATATTGAACAATATTTTCAGAGTTGCTCATGATAGGCTCCAGCTGATCTTTCGGTAGTTTCATATAATCTACGATCGTCCAGGCCGGTCCTCTTTTGGAAGGAAATTTATTATCCCATTTTTCTTCAGTAAGATATTCTGTAAACGTGTTCAGACCTTCATCCATCCATGCCCACTGTCTTTCATCAGAATTGATGATCATTGGGAAGAAGTTGTGTCCCACTTCATGAATAATTACTCCAAGCATTCCGTTTTTGGTCCCTTCAGAATACGTTCCGTCTTTCTCAGTTCTTCCGAAATTGAAACAGATCATCGGATATTCCATCCCGTTGGCGGCTTCTACAGACTGCGCTACAGGATATGGATAAGGAATGGTAAATTCTGAATAGGTTTTAATGGTATGAGCAACCGCTTTTGTGGAAAACTTTCTGTAAAGACCGTAAGATTCTTTTGGATAGAAACTCATTGCCATTACTTTATTATTGTTTTCAGGAATTGTTACACGCATTCCGTCCCAGACAAATTTTCTCGAAGAAGTCCATGCAAAATCACGAACATCCTTCGCTTCAAAAATCCATGTTTTTCTTTGTTTTGAATGATTTTTCTCTGCTTTCTTAGCTTCATCCAATGTTACGATTTCGATAGGTTCAGAGGCATTTTCAGCTTTTCTATATCTTGACAGCTGATCAGGCGTTAATACCTGATCGTAATTTTTACATTCTCCGGTTCCGCCTACAATATGATCAGAAGGAACATTCATTGAAACTTTAAAATCTCCGAAAACCAGTGCAAATTCACCTCTTCCGGTAAACTGATGGTTTTGCCAGCCCTGGAAGTCACTGTATACACACATTCTGGGATACCATTGGGTCATCGTATACAGATCGTTTCCGTCTTCAGGGAAGTTTTCGTAACCGCCACGGCCTCCCATTTTCATTCTGTTGGAGATATTGTAGTTCCAGTCTACTTTGAAAACGAATTTTTCACCCTTTTTCAAAACTTTAGGAAGATCGATACGCATCATGGTTTTGTTGACCGTATACTTCAAAGCACTACCTGAAGCATCTGTTACTTTTTCAAGACTCACGCCGTAACCATTATCTTTTACTGGAAGTTCAGTTGCCTTAAGCTGCTGGTCGGTCGTTGAAGGACGAAGAACGGATGAAGTATCATACCCGGCATTTCTGATGCTTGAATGTTCGTTTTCATCTAGCTGCAGCCAAATATAATCCAGATCATCAGGAGAATTGTTGTAGTAAGTCACCGTTTCTGAACCTTTCAGATTTCTTTTATCCTCATCCAGATAGGCAGTAATGTTATAGTCGGCTCTGTTTTGCCAGTATCCGTGTCCCGGAGCTCCTGAAGCCGTTCTGTAAATGTTGGGTGTTGGAAGAATTGTTCCCAGTTGTTCAAACTTGTTGCCATGGTTGCTGCCCGGGTTATTCTGAATATTTTGTGCGGTGAAACCTGTATATGCAAATACAGAAAATGAAAGTATAATAACTTTTAGTTTCATAACCGAAATGATTTATTGATGATCAAAGATAGTAATAAGCTCTTGAAATAATGAAAATATTTAACTTTTAAAAAGGAATTCTTTCCAAAGTCATTTTTAAGGATAAAGCAAATACCCCGGAAGAAACGAAGAGTATCCAGTCTTTTTTATTCACTTTGAAAAGATTGAGTGAAATAAACAGGAGGAGTAAGATCGCAGCAACAATTACAATCTGCCCAAGTTCCAAACCAATATTGAACCCCAGCAGAGGTAAAGCAATACTTTGACTTTTCGCTATCATTACTCTTGCAGTATTGGCAAATCCCATTCCATGGACCAGGCCAAAGATCAGAGCAAGGTAGTAATTGGCCCTCATTAAGGTCTGTTTCTGATTTTTCATAATGATATTATCCAATGATGTCAGGACAATCGTTAGAGGAATTAAAAACTCAACCCAGTCAGACGGAACTCTGAAGACATCCAGGATACTTAAAGCTAACGTAATGGAATGTCCGATTGTAAATGCGGTGACAAGGATCAGTATTTTTTTCCAGTCACTGTAAGAATAAACAGCAATTAAAGCCAGAACAAATAGCTGATGATCTAAGGCATCCAAAGAAATAATATGTTCCCATCCAAGGTTTAAATAAAAAAGAAAATCATGCATTTTGGTTAAAAATTTTTATATTTTAAATATTTTGTTAAAATGTTATTAATTTTGTTATTTGATTTAGTTTTTACGCTTGTTGTTTGTTAATTATTGATCTTATTTTTGATTTAAATAAAAATTGTATAATTGTATTGCTTAAAAATGAAATATGGATATTAAAAAATTATTTTTTACAAAAGTAAGCATTTCACACGGAGGATCGAAGCTTCTAAGAAATGCAACAGCAGCCTTTTTAGGATTGTATTCCTATGCTTTTTACGGACAGGTACAGAAACTGGACTCCCGATTTGACATTTTATTGAAAAATAAAGAAAGTATTGCTAATGGGAGAGCGGTCAAAGAACTTGAACGCCCGGATATGAAACTTGATCAACATCTGGTGGTGACTTCAAAAGGAGCACAAACAATGTATTCATGTATTATTTATACTAAAGAGCCGGAAAAACTGAAAGCAGACGGTTTCATTATTCAGAGCCAGCTGCCAGCCTTTTCTACCGCTTTAGTTACCATTGAAGATATTGAAAGACTTGTGCAGCTTCCGTATGTAACATCTGTAATGGGGCCGGCATTTGATGAGCTTCATAATGATGTGAGCAGAGCCCAGTCCGGAGCAAGCCTTTTGCAGGATGGAGTTTTCAATAATACGGCTTATAATGGCACCGGTGTTTTGGTAGGAATTTATGACAGTGGAATAGACTGGAAACATCCGGACTTCAGAAAAGCTAATGACCAGACCAAAAGCAGAATTGTTTCGATCTGGGATCAGACATTAACGGCACAATCTGGAGAAACTACTCCTACAGGATTTTCAACAGGTGTAGAATATACAAGAGCACAGATTGAAGATGAGCTGGATGGAACGCCGGTAGGATTTGTTCGTGAAAATGATACCAACGGACATGGAACCCATGTTTCAGGTACAGCAGCCGGAAATGGTGCAGCTTTTACAGATAAAAGACATAAAGGATTTTCATCTGATGCAGATATTGTATTTGTAAAAGGGGGAAATGGTTCTTTTCCTACAACAAATACCATTAATGCCTTAACCTATTTCAAAAACGTAGCAACGGCACTTAATAAACCTATCGTTGTCAATATGAGTATTGGCGGCCAGGGAACGGCTCATGACGGAACATCCAGTCATGAAGTGGCTGTTAATAATTTTACAGCATCAGGACCTGGTAGAGTGGTGGTTATTTCTGCCGGAAATGATTACGGAGCTAACCTTCACAGAAAAGTGGATATTGCAGCTGGTGCGGCACAGACGTATAACTTTACAGTAGCAAGCAATACTTCCGCAACTTCAGTGTTTTCATTCATTATGTATGCCAATGATAATACCGCTGTTACAGCAAAACTGACTACTCCCGATGGACAACAATATACACAGAATATAAGTACGACTACCGCTCACACCATATTGGGAGGAGGCCTTACAGCAACGATGTATAACTATTGGGGAAATGATAACAACAAAAGATACGTACAGTTAGTCGTAACCAGAACCTCCGGAACGACCAATGTTCAGGGAAATTATACATTGGAAATTACCAATAATGGAGCGCAGCAAATAACAACCCATGGCTGGCTGTACAGCCAGGGAGTGCAAACCACATTGCAAAACGGGGATAATGAATATATTGTAGGAAGTCCAGGGAATGCTTCCAATGCGATTACAGTAGCTTCATACATGGGAAGAGCCAGCTGGTATAGTGGAACAAGCGGCTATTTCACACTTACTCCGCAGGAGTCTATATCTTCATTTAGCGGACAGGGACCAAGAACAGATGGTTTTCAGAAGCCGGATATTGCTGCTTCTGGCCAGAATGTGATTTCATCAAGATCAGGTGATTCTGCTCCTGGTACTACAGATATTATTGCAGGAACCAATTATTATGTAAAAAACCAGGGAACAAGTATGTCTTCACCCGGTGTAGCAGGAGCTGTAGGATTATTGCTGCAGGCCAATCCGGCATTAACTGCAGCCCAGGTAAAAACACGCCTTACCTCTAATGCAAGAATGGACGGAGCAACGGGAACTGTACCCAACATGAGATGGGGATATGGTAAACTGGACATTTACAAGGCAGTGAGTGATGAGCTGGGATGTGTAAAATCTAATTTTGAGACGGTAGGGTATGATGAACCTTATATTATTGCCAATACAGAATCTAATTATTATTTTGATAATATAGCCCTTGCTGTCAGATATACACCAACCCTGACAGGAAAATTGGGAGGATTTTCATTATTAACAGGAACTTCGCTTCCTTCTGACATTCCGGTAGATATTCAAATCAGAAAAGTGGATGCGAATGGGAATCCCGGAGATATTATAGCCACTAAAACCATTACTTCATGGCTAAATAATGTGCAGAGATTTACCTGGAATTACGTGAATCTTTCGGATCTGAATGTACAAATGGTAACCGGAAAAGAATTTTATGTTGTCGTAAACGGTTTAGGGGGAAGAATTGCCGTGAAAGCTGAGAATGCAGTAGTCAACAACAGATCCAAGACGTCTACAGATGGTACAACATGGACTTCCAGAACATTCGATCTCAAAATGAGAGCTGTAGTCTATGAGAATGTTGCTGAAGTGAAGAACTTAGCAACATCCAATCAAACTAAAGCAAGCACAGTAGCCAATGGGTATAACTATTTTACCAATGCCTGCCAGCTTATCTCCAGAGTTGAAAAAGAAACTGCGAGTACTGTAACAGGAAATACAACATCAAAGGTATGGGTAGATAATGCACAGCCAAACTATGTTGCAAGAAGATATGAAATAAATCCGGATACGAATGCAGTCACTGCAACCGGAAAAGTAACTTTATACTTTAAACAGAGTGATTTTGACGCTTATAATCTGACCAACGGAGTGAAATTACCTACTTCCCCTACAGATGTTGCCAATAAAGCCAACCTTCTTATTGAAAAATATACAGGAACAAGTACTACGGGTACAGTAGCTTCTTTTGGAGGAACTGCTACAATTATTACACCTGATATTACAAATATTATCTGGAATGATACCTACCAATACTGGGAAGTGAGCTTCCAGACGACAGGCTTTGGCGGATACTTTGTGAAAACAGGGACTACATTAGGAACAGCAGATATTAAGGTGAACTCAGAAGTAAATATCACTCCGAATCCTGCAAAAGATTTTGTGAATGTAGCATTAGGCAGACATTCTAAAGGAGTGGTAACCATTTATGATGCATCAGGAAAACTGGTTAAAACCGTAAATGTAAATACCAATGCCGGTAAAATTGATGTTTCAGAACTGGTAAGAGGAACTTATCTGTTCACCATTGTACTGGATGATAACACAAAAATTACGAAAAAAGTAATTAAACAATAAATCTTCATCAATCAATTATTATCAGAAGCAGCAGTTTTTATAACTGCTGCTTTTTTTATATTTGCTGTAAAAATAGAATTCATGTCGGGTAAGCTTTTTTTTGGATTTTTTTTATTCGTAACCTTGGTATTTCAGAGTTTTACGGGTGATGAAGTTTTTCATCCCTATCATGTAGGCTCTGTGGAAATTAATTATAATTCAAAATCCAGAACATTTGAAGTGACCGGGCGATTCTTCCTAGATGATATGGAAAACGGATTGGGAAAAAAATATGGGGGATCTTTTCATTTTAATGATGAAAAATACAAAGTAAAATTGAATGAGGCCCTGCAAAAATACTGTTCGGAATATTTCAAATTAAAAGCAGATAACAAATTTTTGAAAGTAAACTATATTGGTTATGAAGAAGATCAGGAATCTGTAGATATATTTCTCGAATCTGAACCTGTTGCCACACCTAAAAAAGTGGAAACTGCTGTAAGTTTTTTGTACAACCTTTTCGATGATCAGATCAATATCGTTCACATCATTGTAAAAGGAGAAAGGAAAAGTGAGAAGATGACGTATCCCAACCGTTATTTATTTAAGCAATTTTAATTCGATTTGTTTTTGCATTTAAAATTATAATCGAAATCATTAATCATCGTTATTTATTTTAAAAACTTTTCATTTAACATAAAATAATATTAATTAGATAGTTTTGCGTCTTGTTTTTATTAGGTTATGAAGAGAAGAAAAGCGCTTACTGTATTTGCCATATTAATTTCTTTCACATTGTTTGCCCAACAGGACAGTCTCATTGTTAATAATGCTTCTGACAGTCTTATTGCAGACAAAGATTCGATATCACTTTTACATTTGGATGAAACTGATCCACAGTATTCTTTCACAAAGAATAGGAACAGGAAAAATGATATTTGGGGACATTTTAAATATGATCTTGTGACAATGGCGGGAGGTTTTGGGAATGCTTTTACGCGTCCTTTATCCTGGGAGAAGAAAGATTATATTAGATTAGGAGCTACTGTTGCTACTGTAGGAATGATATACCTTGCAGATGAAGACATCAGCCGTGCCTTTATCAGAAATAGGGAAAATGTGCCTAATGTTTTAAAAAAATTCGGGTGGTATTTTGGGAGTCCACAGATCAATTATGGTATTACGGGTGCCGTGTATGTAACGGGTCTTTTGATTAATAATGAAAAGCTGAGAAGAACAGGAGTTCTGATGATTACAGCAGCAAGTGCAACAGGAGCTATTCAGCAAATTTCAAAATCGGCAACGGGAAGAGCCAGACCGGGAGCCGGACTTGGAAAACACTTCTTCAAACCATACGGAAGAGATGCCAATTTCAGGAGCTTTCCATCCGGACATACTGTGCTTTCCATCACAACGAGCTATGCATTATCCAAACAATTTGAAAATCCATGGGTAAAAGGTGGAATTTTAGCTGTAGGGTCTGTTGTTCCGGTTTCAAGATTGCTTGAAGGGGCTCATTGGTTTTCTGATGTTACTTTAAGTGCTATTATGAGTATTGCCATTGTTGAAGGGATCGATAAATTTATGAAAAGAAAGGAAAAATACGAAGAGGATAAAAAATATAATCTTAAACAGCAAAATAAAAATAAAATTGCATGGGATATTAATGCGGGACCTTTAGGAATAGGGTTTGTGGGACGCTTTTAATTCTCCAGTTGTAATAATGAATTAATTCCTTTTGTGTGTTCCAGCAGGTCAGGAAAAAAATCATCATAACATTGCTGAAGATGATCCTTATTCTTTAAAAAAGCTTCAAAAACAGGAATATCTTTATCCAGATATTTTGCTTTATTGAGCACATTCTGAATACTGAATTTAATTCCCCAGTCTTCACGGTAATTATAAAGCCAGTCATCCTGTTCCATTTTAACCAGCATTTTTTTAAAATTTTCAGGCAGCCATTGTTCATGGGCATTCAAAGCGCTGTAAACCTTAAGAGAATGGGCTTTCCATTCTGTCAGAGAATTAAGGGAAAGGTCTCTTGCCACAAAGTGATCCATTGAGACATCTACAAATGCACCGGCATACAATCTTACCAAAGGAGCAAATACTTTTTTAGCTTCATGAATCGCGGGATGGGAGTCTGTATAAGTATCAATAGCCCTGTGCATGGTAATTCCGTCCTGAATATCTTTCGGGAAAGAAAAACGATCCCTGTTGCGGATAAAATCTTCGAGAAACTGACCAACGATCTGTCCGTCGGTAAAAGAAAGAAAAGAATGCGCCAGATAATTCATAACTTAAAGGTATGAATTAAAAGTGAATCGTGAATCCGCTTCGCTTGTGAATTTTTCATCAACATCCCATTCACCATTGACTTGCGAAGCAAAACTGACCATTCACATTAGAAAAGCCTCTCATGAAAATCCTCAATCTTACTTACTTCTTCGATCTTTATCCCAAATTTTCTTTTCGGAATTTTATTAAGATTGGACACAAATATTTTTTCATAACCAAGCTTTTCAGCCTCAGTAATTCTTTGTTCCACCTGTGCTACAGGACGTATTTCACCACTTAATCCGATTTCTCCGGCAAAGCAGTAATGTTCTGAGATGGCGATATCCTCATTGGATGAAAGAACAGAAGCTACCACTGCCAGATCCAGTGCCGGATCGTCTGTTTTTATTCCTCCGGTAATATTCAGGAAAACGTCTTTAGCTCCCAATTGAAAACCTGCTCTTTTTTCCAGTACAGCCAAAAGCATATTCAGCCTCTTGGAATCAAACCCGGTGGAACTTCTTTGAGGAGTACCATAAACGGCAGTACTTACCAATGCCTGAATCTCCAGAAGCATAGGCCGGTTTCCTTCCAGAGTTACCGCAACGGAGTTCCCGGAAAGTTCTTCAAATTTCTTGGTGATCAGAATTTCAGAAGGATTTTTAATTTCTTTCAGTCCCTGAGAAACCATTTCATAGATCCCAATCTCGGAAGTAGATCCAAAACGGTTTTTATTAGCTCTCAGCAATCTGAAAAGGTGATTCCGGTCTCCATCAAAGTTCAGAACAACATCCACCATATGTTCCAGCACTTTTGGTCCTGCAATCTGACCATCTTTGGTAATGTGTCCTACAAGAAATACCGGAGTATTATTTTCTTTGGCATATTTGATGATTTCATTGGAGCATTCCCGGATTTGGGAAACGGTTCCCGGAGAGCTTTCTATCAGCTGAGACTGCAGAGTCTGAATAGAGTCAATAATCATAAAATCCGGTTCTAGTTTTTTTGCCTCATGAAGAATTTTTTCCAATGATGTCTCAGTAAAAAGGAAGCAGTTAGGATTTTGAATATCCGTAAGCCTGTCTGCTCTCATTTTAATCTGTGAAGCACTTTCCTCCCCCGAAACATAGAAGATTTTTTTCTTCATTTTTAAAGCAAGCTGAAGCAGAAGGGTAGACTTCCCAATTCCCGGTTCACCACCAATCAACGTAACGGAACCTAAAACAATTCCACCTCCTAAAACGCGGTTCAGTTCATCTGAAGGAGTTTTTATTCTCGGCTCTTCACTCGTTACCACTTCAACAATATTGATTACATTTTGTTTGGTTTTTGAGAAAGGGGGAGTTTTATGAGAAGGTTTTTCAACCACTTCTTCCACCAGAGAGTTCCATTCTCCACAGTTTTTACATTGTCCGAGCCATTGTGGATATTGTGTTCCGCAGTTTTGACAGAAATATGCTGTTTTCAGTTTTGCCATACTGCGAAGTTATAAAAAAGCATTTTTCTTTCAGAATCTAAATGGATTTAATATTAAAAATTAATCCATTCGCAGTAGAAATATCTTTCATATCTTAGCTTCATTCAATTAAAATATTAATGTAAAATATAATTACAATGAAAAAAGTATTTTTATCTTTCGTATTTGCGTTTTTAAGTGTTGTGGCGTTTGCACAGGGAACCTGGCAGGTGGACCAGATGCATTCATCGGTCAATTTTAATATCAAGCACATGGGAATTAGTTTTGTGCAGGGAAGATTTGATAAATTTGACGGAAAAGCGGCGACTAGTGGTGCCAATCTTGATAATGCCGATTTAAACTTTTCAATCAGTGTTCCTACCATTAATACGGGAGTAGACATGAGAGACAGACATCTCATAAGCGAAGAGTTTTTTGATGTTGCTAAATATCCTACTATTGAATTTAAAAGTTCTTCTGTTACAAAAGATAAAAACAACAATTATATCGTAAAAGGGAAACTGACTATGAAAGGGGTAGAAAAAGAAATCAGTGCTCCAGCTACATTCGGTGGAATTACAAAAAATAAAGACGGAAAAGAAATCATGGGAATTCAGACGAAATTTACAGTAAACCGTCTGGATTACGGAATCAAGTATGACCCTACAGGAGCTGGGATTGCGAAAGATGTTGAAGTAACGGCTTACTTTGAATTGGTTAAGCAATAACATTGTAAAATATAAAAGATAGAAAGGTTTTCCGTTCCATGGAAAACCTTTTTTGTTTATAAAAGCTGATATAATATTTGTGTTATCTTCGAAGTTGGAGAGAGGATTAAAAATATTTTAACTTGAAATAAATTCACTGTTAGTTTATAAACGGAAATCATAGTGGCTATAGCTTTGTTTCATTTGCTTATATCAAATATAGATAAAAATTTTTATCAGGTTTTATAATTGTTTGAGTGGTGTTTTTGAATTTTCAAAATGTAAATAATTGCTTTGTATCTCTTTTTCCCATAACTTTGCACAAACCTAATCTAATGAGTAAAAAGAATACAAAGTACATCTTTGTGACAGGAGGTGTAACTTCATCTTTGGGAAAGGGAATCGTTTCTGCTTCTCTGGGACTTCTACTAAAATCACGCGGCTTTAATGTAACGATCCAAAAATTAGATCCTTATATCAATATCGACCCAGGAACTTTGAATCCTTATGAGCACGGAGAGTGTTATGTAACTGAAGATGGTGCGGAGACGGATTTGGATTTAGGCCACTACGAGCGTTACCTTGATGCTCCTACATCCCAAAACAACAACGTTACTACAGGAAAAATTTATCAGACTGTAATTGAAAAAGAAAGAAAAGGAGATTTCCTTGGAAAAACAGTTCAGGTAATTCCTCATATTACTAACGAAATCAAACGTAGAATAAAAATCCTTTCAAAACAGAATTACGATATCATCATTACGGAAATCGGAGGAACTGTAGGGGATATTGAATCTTTGCCATACATTGAAACTGTTCGTCAGTTGAAATGGGAATTGGGAGAGCACAATTCTATGGTAATTCACCTTACTTTACTGCCTTATCTGGCTTCAAGTGGAGAATTAAAAACCAAACCATCCCAGCACTCCGTTCGTCAATTGATGGAAAGCGGAATTATGGCAGATGTTTTAGTTTGCAGAACAGAACATAAAATTCCTAAAGATCAGAGAGCAAAGCTGGCTCAATTCTGTAACGTTGCTTTAGAAAACGTTATTGAGTGTAAAGATTTGGAAACGATCTATGAAGTTCCTATGTATCTTCAGAAACAAAACTTTGATGATGTAGTATTGAAAGAACTGGATCTGAAAAGTGATAAAACAGCTGATCTTAAAGACTGGAAGAACTTCCTTAAGAAATTCCAGAACCCTAAGAAAACAGTTGAGATTGCATTGGTTGGAAAATATATTTCCCTTCAGGATTCCTATATTTCTATTGCTGAAGCTTTCAAACACGCGGGTGCTGACCTTGAAACTGAAGTAAAAGTAAGATGGGTATACAGTGGAGATATCACAGAGGAAAATATTAAAGATACTTTGAAAGGAGTGAATGGTATCCTTGTGGCTCCTGGCTTTGGAGACAGAGGGATTGAAGGAAAAGTTCTTACAGCAAAATATGCAAGAGAAAATAAAATTCCAATGTTGGGAATCTGTTTAGGAATGCAGATCATGACTGTTGAATTTGCAAGAAATGTTTTAGGACATACAAAAGCGAATTCAGTAGAATTTGATACAGCAACTCCGGATCCTGTGATCTCATTAATGGAGGAACAGAAAAATGTAATTGATAAAGGAGGAACAATGCGTCTTGGAGCTTGGAAATGTTCTTTGAAAAACGGTTCTAAACTATTTGATATCTACGGAAGCAAAAATATTTCTGAAAGACACCGTCACCGTTATGAATTCAACAGTGATTATCTTCAGGAATTTGAGAAAAATGGTTTCCTTGCTACAGGTACAAACCCTGAAACAGGCTTGGTAGAAGCACTTGAGCTTCCTGATCACCCATTCTATGTAGGAGTTCAGTATCACCCGGAATATAAGAGTACGGTAGCAACACCGCATCCTTTATTCAGAGCTTTCATCAAGGCTTGCGAAAAGAAATAAGGTAATATTTTATCATAAACGTCTATACATAAACTCAAGCTGATTATTCTCAGCTTGAGTTTATTATATAGTAACATCGTAAAGCATAGAGTTTTGATAAAAAAACAGTATTTTTGTCAGCTCAAAATTATGTACGTTACAGGTACATCCTAAGTTTAAAATTTTAATATAAAATAAAATGCAACAAAACAACGGAATCGATAAGAAACAAATGATTAGTTTCGCGGTTTTATGCCTGGTTCTCTTCGGTTTTATGTTCTATTTCCAGAACAAACAAGCAAAAGAAGAGGAGTTAAAAGCTCAGCAGCAGAAAACGGAACAGGTAAAAAATGCCGTAAAGCAAACTCAGGCAAACAATATCAATCCAAATGTAACTCCTAACTCCATCCAGACTGCAAGTCTTGGGAATAATGAACTGAAACTTGAATTTTCAAGCTTAGGAGGACAGGTTTCCAAAGTAGAGCTTTTAAAATATAAAGCATACAACCACAAAACAGACAATGCAGATCAACCACTTTATCTGATTACTAAAAATAATTCAAACTATGGTTTTCAGTTTAAAGACAAAACAGGAAAGATTGTTAATACTAAAGATTTAGTTTTCTCACCTTCTGTTAATGGAAATGCTGTAACCTTAACTGCAGATTATAATGGTGCTGTAATTCAATTCATTTACACGCTACTTCCAAAATACACTCTTGATTTTAAAGTAAGAACTCAGGGGCTTTCCAAAATTACTTCAGACAATAAAGCTGATTTTATCTGGGACTATAATGTAAGAAACCTAGAGAAAGGTAGAGCTCAAGAGCAGTCTCACTCAGAATTCTCGTATGCATTCAATAATTATAAAGACTATGATTATGATGGAAGAACGACAATGGAAGAGGAAAAGGAAACTCTTAACTGGATTGGTGTAAAGCAGCAGTTTTTTACTTCAGTAATTGAAGCTAAAAACGGATTTACTCAGAGCAAAGGAAATCAGGAAAATGTTGAAGAAGGAGAATATTTGAAGAAACTCAACTATGAAGGTTTTGTTCAGATGACAGGAAGTGAGCTGAACCAGGATTTCACATGGTATTTTATGCCATTGGATTTACCATTGCTTAAATCCTATGATAAAAACTTTGATGAAATTCTTCCGTTAGGTTGGTCATTCATTGGAGCAATGAACCGTTACTTCTTCATGTGGCTGTATAGCATTATTGCTGCGTGGGGATTATCAGCAGGTTGGGTGATTTTTGTAATGACAATTATTGTGAAATTGATCCTGTCGCCAATTATGTATAAGCAGCATAAATTGAGTGCGATGATGAAGGTGATCCGTCCGGAAATTGATGAAGCGAATGCTAAATTTAAGGATGCGGATCCAATGAAGAAGCAGCAGGCTACGATGGAGATCTATAGAAAAGCAGGAGTGAATCAGATGGCGGGATGTTTGCCGGCATTGGTACAGATTCCGATCTTTTATGCTTTATTCCGTTTCTTCCCGAACTTTATTGATCTTAGAGGACAAGGGTTCTGGTTTGCAAAAGATTTAACGGCTTATGATGATTTGATCAAGCTTCCGTTTAAAGTTCCTTTTCTTGGAGATCACTTAAGTATTTTTGCATTAGCTTGTACAGTTGTTATCTTGATATATACTGTAATGACTTCAGGGAATATGCAGCAGCCTCAGCAGGAAGGAATGCCAAATATGAAGGTTTTAATGTATATCTTCCCGATTACATTCCTATTCTTCCTTAATACATCAGCTTCAGGTCTTTCCTGGTATTATTTTGTATCGAATGCGATTAACATCTTAATTATCCTGGTGATTAAATACGTGATTCTGGATGAAAAGAAAATTCACGCTCAGATTCAGTCTAACAAGGAAAAACCGAAAGCAGAAGGTAAGTTCCAGAAGAGAATGAGAGAAATGATGGAGAAAGCTCAGGAGCAGCAAAAAACTCAGGAACAGCAAAAAAATAAGAAGAAATAATTCTTTAATTATAATAAAAAAAGAGAAGCAATTAGACATTGCTTCTCTTTTTTTATTTGGATTTTATTTAGAATGATTTCAAATTTTTGATCTTGGCATGAGAATTTAATAATTGAGAATGAGTTATTTCAATCATATTTCAGTCTGAAAGATTGTCTGTGATATGATGTTGGACCATACTTTATAAGGGCTTCCTGGTGTTTTTTTGTAGCATAGCCAAAATTAGTGTCCCAGCCGTATTCTGGATGCTCTTCATGAAGTTGGATCATTAATTTATCTCTGTAATTTTTGGCAAGAATTGATGCTGCAGCAATAGACAAAACCTTAGAATCTCCTTTAATAATACATTGATGTGGAATGTAATTATAAGGATGAAATTTGTTTCCATCTACCAGAATAAGCTCTGGAATTACGGTAAGTTTATCCAATGCCCGATGCATGGCGTGAATGCTTGCATTAAGAATATTATGCTCATCAATAAACGAAGGAGGAAGTTCTGATATGGCGTAATCTTTCACATTGTCTTTAATATAACTATCAAGGTCCATTCGGGTTTTGAACGTTAATTTTTTTGAATCATTCACTAGGTTTTGTTTGAAATCATCATCCAGTATTACCGCCGCTGCCACTACCGGGCCGCTTAAGCATCCTCTTCCCACTTCATCACATCCAGCCTCGATATAAAGGTTCGACCAGTTTTTTATTAGCTCCATGAATTGTTTATATAAAGGCAAAAGTATGAATTTTTATAGGAAGTGGTTTTATGTGGTTTTTATTGTTTTTATGAATATAACGAGTATAATTTATTATTATCTAGGCTTCGTATTAGGGTTGTTAATTGTGATTGATTTTCAAATTGATGAAATAATGTGTATTTCTTTGGTAAGTTGTTAGTTTTGATGTGTTTTAATCATCTTTGTTTTTGTTAATTATAAAACTTTAACATTTTTTTTGGTTATTTTAGGAAAGTTTCACATATTTGTATTCTGTAAAAATAATTGAATTTGATATGAAGAAATTAACTGCGAGTGTTTTCGCGGTTGTACTATCGTCATCATTTGTGATGATGTCAGCCCAAAACACGAAGGATACTCTAAAAACCAAAAATATAGAGGAGATAGTTGTTACTGGAGCCTTGGGTATTAAGAAAAAAGCTGATGCTGTTACGAACGCGCAGCAAATAGTAAATACGAAAGAATTAAACCAAGCTGCTGCTCCAGGTGCAGTTCAGGCATTAACAGGAAAAGTGTCTGGATTACAAATTACCAATACAAATAGTGCTGTAGATCCAAGTTTTAAAATTATTTTGAGAGGATCAAAATCCATTACAGGTAACAATCAGGCTTTGGTTGTTATTGATAATGTGATTTCAGATGCTACCGTTCTTAACTCTTTACCTCCGGAAATTATTCAAAGTGTGAATGTTATTAAAGGGTTACAGGGAGCTGCTTTATATGGTTCTCAAGGGGTTAACGGAGCTATTATCGTTACAACAAAGAGAGGAACAAAATCTGAAAAAATTCAGGTTAATCTTACATCTGCTGTAGAAGTTAGTCAAGGATTTAAATATCCACTTACACAACAGAAATACGGAAAAGGAGTTCAGGATGACAGTTATAGTGATGCTGATTATGGTGGTACAAACTATGTGCCATGGGAAAACATGTCTTGGGGTGCTGCTTATGACTATACTGGATTTGGAGGAACATTGGTTCCTAGTGGTTTACCACAGGCTGATGGATCATTCATTTATGAAAGATATTCTCCGGTAAAAGATCACTTTTCAAAATTCTTTACCAATGGTGTTAGTTTCCAGAATGGTGTTAGTGTAAATGCAGGTGGATCTGACGGTTATGCATTTATGTCAATCAACAGACTTGACAATACTTTTGTGGTAGATGGAGATAAGATGAGACAGAACAACTTCTTATTCAAAGCAGGAAAAAAGCTTGGAAAATTAAGAATTGATGGTCAGTTCAATTATATAGGAAGGCTAGTTAATAAAACTGACTCTGGTATATATGATGATATCTTACAAATGCCGTCTAGTAATGATATCAGAAAGTATAGAAATTCTGGAATTGGAGGATATCTTACAGCTTATTCTACAAACCCTTATTGGACTGTAGAACACGCGAGATATAATACCAACAGAGATTATTTAAATGGTATATTGTCATTACAGTACGAATTTAATAAGCATATCAACATAAGTTATACAGGGAACTTAAACCTTACTACAACTAAGCAGGATAACTGGAATGATGGGTCTACAGGTATTATCAGCTATTCTAATACAGGAGTACCATTCCTAGACTCACATACCTTAAATCAGTTTGGATCACCGGATGTTACAGCTTATTACTTTAATAGAACATACAATGATAGGAAGTATTACGGAGATTTAATGTTGAATTTTGATTATGATTTAACTTCAGATCTAAATTTAAAATTTAATATTGGGAACAATATCCAGGACAGTTATTATACTGCAAGAACAGTTGGTGGAACTGGATTGTTTATCCCAGGATGGTATAACTATAATAACGTATCCAATCCATCTCAATACGGAAGTAGTGATGCTCAGGCCGATGGTGGATATATGGATAATTATACTACCAGAAACAGAGTATTTGCAGGGTTTGCAAACGTAGACTTAGGATACAAAGATTATTTATTCTTAAATGGAACATTCAGATATGAAAAGAATTCTGTTTATACAGTAAATAGCAGAGATCCACTTACAAATACTAGATTGACAGATAATAAGCCATATTCTTATTATTCAGTAGGAGTATCTTTTATTCCGACTAAAGCTTTTGATTTTGGAGGAAGTGTGTTGAACTATATGAAAATTGCTCCAAGTTTCACGAAGGTAGGAAACTCATCAGGTATTAACCCATACAATGTTAATGCTACTGGTATCATTCCTACAGGATATCCTTTTGGACCTATGCCTTCTTATATTATGTCTACTAGTATTACCAATCCTAATATTAGACCTGAGTTCGTGAATACCTTTGATTTAAATATTGCTTTAGGATTCCTTAAAGATAGGATTACATTGGAGGGATCTGTTTATCAGTCTACTACACAGGACTTGATTAGTAGTATTACCCCTTCAAACGCTTCTGGATTGTCTTCATATAGAGATAATATTGGTAAGTCTAGAATGAAAGGATTTGAAGTTGATTTAGGAATTACTCCAATTAAAACACAAAACATTACTTGGAACCTTCATGCAGGTTATGCAATGTCCAGAACAAAGTTATTAGAACTAAACAGTGGCGCAGAGAGAGTTCCTATCTTGACTTACACCACTCCTTCTGTTGGTTTGGCGGCAGTTGTAGGTGAGAATTTCTATTCAATTGTTGGAACAACTTATCAAAGAGATCCAAATGGTAACATTATCGTGAATGCCAATGGAGTACCATTAGTGAATTCTGCAACAAAAGTATTAGGAAGTTTGAATCCTGATTACACGATGACATTTAATACTTCTTTTAGATTTAAGGCGTTTACCCTATCAGCAGTAGCTGATTATCGTAAAGGAGGTAAGTTTGTATCATTTTCAAAAAGATTGTTAGCATTTACTGGAGCGCTTGAAGAAACAGCAAGCCAGGATAGAACTCAAGGTTATGTTGTGCCAGGCTCTGTGCAACTTGTTAATGGGTCATATGTTCCAAATACAACACCTGCTTATGGTGATGATTATAATGGTGCAACAACATATTGGTCAGGTTCAATTTACAGAAACGTTGGAGAAAATCTTGTGGTAGATGCGACAGCATTTAAAGTAAGAGAAATTGCTATATCATATGATGTTCCAAAATCTGTTTTAAATTCTACTTTTGTCAATAGCCTTAGTTTAAGCTTGTATGCAAGAAATCCTATTATTGTTTACTCAAAAGATAATAGAAACTTTGCAGACCCTGAAACAGCAAGTAGTAATGATAATGCTGCAGGGATTGCTTTAACAACTCAATATCCTACAACTAGAACCTTTGGTTTTAAAATTAACGCAACTTTTTAATTAAGAAAATGAAAAATAAATTATATATAATTGCATTGTCAAGTTTATTACTTGGATCTGTTTCATGTAATGATTACCTTGATATTAATGAGAGTCCAGATAGAATTTCTGTAAATGACTTAACTCCTAACTTTGTTTTTCCAGGAGCGGTTACAAACAGTTATTATGTGCAGGCAAGAAGATTAAATCTTTTTTCAGGAATAATGATGAACAGTGTTGCGGGGAACTCTTATTCCTATGGGACACCGTTTGTAGATGAATATTCTCCAAATATTACCAGTGCATTTTATGCAGATGTTTGGGATCAATTGTTCAGAAATGTTTCCAATTTCCAATTTGTTTTAGATTATAGTGATCCAACTGGCGAATACACACAGTATAAAGCGATGTCTAAAATTATGAAGGCTTATTATGTTCAGACATTAACAGATTTATGGGGAGATATGCCATATTCTGAAGCGTTCAAAAGAGAATTAAATCTGACTCCTAAATATGATAAGGGAGAGGATATTTATAAAGCTTCAATCGCAGATATTGAAAGTGCAATTCAACTGATCGATTCAAATAAAGGGGCTAACCCAGGTAGTTCTGATGTTGTTTTCAAAGGATCTATGAACAGCTGGAAAGCTTTCGCAAATACGTTAAAGCTTAGATATCTTATCAGAATGTCTAATGTTACAGGTGATTTAGCAACTTATAGAGATCAAAAACTAGCAAGTTTACAGGGAGCAACATTTAATGCTACTGATGTAACTGTTAATCCGGGGTATTCTCAAGGTTCTGATGCTCAGCAAAATCCATGGATGAACTATTATGTTTATACCAGCGCAGGAGCACAGCCTCAAAACTGGACATTAGTGGTTCCTTCAGAGCATATTGCTATTGCTTTAAATGGTAATGCTATTCACTTAGAGGGACAGGCTACAGCTGCTGATTCTAGAAGCGTATATCAGAAGTTTAATGGAATTGTTGATGGAAGAAGAGGTAGAATCTTTACATTGGTTGCAACTAAAGATAATACAGGAACTTCTACAAGTAATGTTGAAGGAGTAAGACAAGGAGCTACTCCTGGGCAACCTGGTGCACCATCGCTTAGAAGTGTTTCAAGAGCTGGAGATGGATTAATTGCAGGATCTCAAACAATCGGAGCTACAGATGCAGCTGGAAGAAAAGCAGAATTAATTCAAAAAGGTTCTTCAAAAGCTGGTGTTCTCATGACGAAAGCTGAAACAGAATTTTTATTAGCTGAAGCTGCTTTGCGTTATCCTTCACAGTTCTCTGGAGCTCAATCTCACTTCCAGGCTGGTATTACAGCTTCTTACACTTATTTAGGCGCTTCCGGTGCTGCTGCTTATATTACAAGTGTAAATGCTGTGCCTAAATTAGGATGGGCTGGTACTGATACAAATAAAATTGAGGCAATAATGACTCAAAAATGGATTGCACTAACAGGAATTAACCCCGAACAATCTTATTTTGATTATACTAGAACATCTTATCCGGAAACTCCTTTACCAACAATCTCCCTTAAATCTGTTAAGCCTAATAGATTGTTGTATCCAAACTCCGAATATCAATCTAATGTAAACAATGTTCCAAACATGGCAGCAGATGATGTTTTTGTTAAAAATAAATTTACCCCATTCTGGGCTAGAAACTAATTTTTATGTAATACAATTTTAATATATTTTACCGCCTTCGGGCGGTTTTTTTGTTTTAAGGTGTAATAATTCTTTAAATATAAAAATATGTCTAGCATAATACCTGTATTAAGTATGAATGTTTTTTATCTTTTCCCGGTTTTCAAGTTGTTGACATTCAAATTGTTTAATCACTCTTGGATTGTAATTTAATATAGATATTATCAATTTAAATGATTGTTATTATTTCTTAAATGAAATTAACAATTAAGTAATTTGTTTTTGTTAAATATTTTGTTTTTAACTAATTTTAATACTTTATTTTCTATTTTTTTTCTAAAATATTGAATAGATTGTAATTTTTTTAAATTTTGCTTTGTGGTATTAAGAAAGTTTTACAAATTTGTAATGTCACAAAAATTAATTTGATATGAAGAAACTAACAGCAAGTCTTCTTGTTTTAGTACTGTCATCTTCCATAGCTGTTGCTAACGCCCAGCAAAAGAATGATACTATTAAAACAAAAGAAATTGAGGGGGTGGTTGTTACCGCACTCGGGATTAAAAGAGAGAAAAAATCTCTTGGTTATGCTTCTGAAGAAGTAAAAGCTGCGGAATTAACCGGTGGAACGACCAATACTGGTAACGTAGCATCTCTTCTTTCAGGAAAAGTGGCCGGACTACAGGTAAATACAAACAACAACTTTGGCGGATCTGCTAACCTTTTGATCAGAGGATATAAATCCTTATCAGGAGGATCTCCACTTATTGTAATTGATGGTTCACCAGTTAATAATAATACCGTAACCGGGTCTACATTTGATTATGGTAACTTTCTTTCAGACATCAATCAGGAAGATATTGAATCTGTAAACGTACTGAAGGGTGCTGCTGCATCTGCTTTGTACGGTGAAAGAGGAAGCGATGGGGTAATCCTGATTGTAACTAAAAGTGGAAGGGGTAATAACGACGGAAGTTGGGGTGTTACTCTAAACTCAGGAATTACAGCCGGATTTATTGATAAATCTACTTTCCCTACTTACCAAACCAAATATGGAGCAGGATATGGAGGACAAGCATGGAACGAAGATCCTGGACCTGGAGGTTACAATTATGCCAACTTTGTAGATGATGCCTCTTATGGACCGGCATTTAATCCTAACCAATTGGTTTACCAATGGGATTCATTTGATCCCTCTTCTCCAAACTATGGAAAAGCTACACCTTGGGTTGCCGCGAAAAACGGACCCATTAAATTCTTTGAAACACCAGTCACTTATATTAATACAATTACCATTGAAAAAGGAAATAAAACTTCAAACCTTTCCTTATCATATTCCAATATGCTTTCCAATGGTTTGATGCCTAATTCAGAGCTGAGAAAAAATACAATTTCAGCGAAATTTAACCATGATTTCACAGATAAGCTCCATGCTTCTGTCTTTACCACTTTAACTTTACAAGATACGAGAGGGCGTAATGAAACGGGCTATTCAGATAATATTGTTTCTGGTTTCAGACAGTGGTGGCAGACCAACGTAGATGTGTTGGCATTAAGAGATGCTTATGCTAACAACGGAAACAGTAACTTTTCGTGGAACAGATCTAGCGCTGCAGATGGAACTCCTCAGTATTGGAATAACCCCTATTTCCAGAGATATCAGAATTATCAGTCTGATGACAGAACCAGAATATTCAGTTATGCTCAGTTGAAATACGATGTTTCTAAGAACTTCGGAATTACAGGGAAATTATCTTATGATGATTTACAGATGGTTGTAGAAGAGAGATTAATGAATGGATCATTGCCTCAGGCGTTTGGTGCATCTGGGCTTAATGTAAGTTCGGGATATGCAAGAACCAATGTGAAAAACACTGAGATCAACTTTGATTTATTTGCTAACTATAAATTTGATATTACTTCAGACCTAAGTGTTAGTGGAATTGCAGGGGGGAACGTTAGAAGAAATCTTGTTGACAATATTTTTATGAGCACAGAAGGAGGTTTGTCTAAGCCAGGTCTGTTTGCGATATCAAACTCAATAAGAACAATCCTTCCTCCTGATGAAAACTATGCAAAATGGGTTACTTCGAGTTTATATGCTACAGCATCTTTTGGATATAAAAACTTCTTATTTGTAGATGGTACTTATCGTGTAGACCAGTCTTCCAACTTGCCAAAAGGAAATAACAGCTATGGATATCCTTCCGTTACCGGTGCTGTTATTCTATCAGAATTTGTAAAACAACCTTGGTTAAGCTTCTGGAAATTGAGAGCAAACTACGCTGAAGTAGGTTCTTCTACCAATAATTTCAGATTAGTAAATACCTTCAAAGCAAGAGGAGAAGGATTATTCGATCAGCCTTACTTCCTTGCCAATCCAAACTTAAAACCTCAGAGATCTAAGGAAACTGAATTCGGTATGGAGGCTCAGTTTTTCAAAAACAGATTAGGTTTTGATGTTGCAATCTATAAAACAAGAACATTTGACCAGATCATCAACTTACCGGTTTCTTCTGCAACAGGATATAGAACATTCCTTGTAAACGCAGGACAGATTGATAATAAAGGTGTTGAAGTACAGTTAAACGGTACTCCATTTAAAACAGATAATTTTACATGGGATGTTAACGTGAACTGGTCTAAAAACGAAAATAAAGTTATTGCATTAAATGGTGATTCTCAGAATTACTTAATGGCAAGTTACCAGGGAGGAGTTTCCCTTAACGCACGAGTTGGAGAATCTTTTGGAGCTTTAGTAGGATCAGATTATGTATACAATGCTAATGGGGATAGAGTAATAGACCCTGCAACAGGTCGTTATTTAAGAAATAATAATCAGGTTATTGGTAATATCACTCCAGATTGGGTAGGAGGTATCAGAAACAGCTTCCGTTATAAAGATTTTACCGTAAGTTTCCTTATTGATGTGAAAAAAGGCGGGGACGTATTCTCTACCGATATGTATTACGGATTGGCAACTGGTCTTTACGCAGAAACTGCTGACTACAGAGAAGGAGGATTTGTGCATCCGGGAGTTAATCCAAATGGAAATGTAAATACAACACCTGCGATCAATCCTGGATCTTTTGGTAACGTTGACGGATATAGAAGAATGCCGAATAAAAGATTTGTGTATGATGCATCTTACGTAAAATTGAGAGAGGCAAGTATAGGATATAGTCTTCCTAAATCAATTCTTGCCAATACTTCTATTCGTGATGCAAAAATTTCAATTGTAGGTAGAAACCTTTGGATTATCCACAAAAACTTACCGTATGCAGATCCGGAAGCGGGTACAGGGAATGGTTTAGGGGCTAAAGGTAATTCTATCGGAGTGTTACCTACTACTCGTGATATTGGAATAGATTTAACTTTAAAATTCTAGAAAATGAAAAAATTATTTTTAATTATAGGTTTAGCTTCATTAGCGTTAACATTTACATCGTGTGAAAGAGACATCACTTCACTGAATGAAGATACTAAACACCCAACTGAAGTTCCATCAGGAGTACTTTTTGCCAGTGCTGAACATGCACTTCTTGATCAGTTACTGTCTGCTAATGTAAACCGTAACATTACCAGGTTTTTTACACAGCAGTGGTCAGAAACGACTTACACTGATGAGACTAATTACGATATGGTGACAAGACCAATTCCAAGAAATCACTATAATCGTATGATGGCATCTGCATCAGCAACCATTAACTCTCCGGGAGTATTATCTGCACTAAGAGATGCAAGAAGATTTCTTGAGAGTGAAGGCGTAGATGCTGTTACCAAAAACAATAATATTGCCATGATTGAATTGGTAAATGTGTATGCATGGGCTAATTTAGTGGACACCTACGGAGATATTCCTTATTTTGGAGCATTAAAAGCTACAGCTGAAAATCCGGGAAGTGCAGAAATTCCTTATGATGATGCTAAAACAGTATATCTGGATCTTATTAAAAGAATTGATGCTGCAATCGCTATGATTAATACTTCCGGTAGTGGATATACTAATGATTTGATCTACAAAGGAGATATGAACAAATGGAAAAAAATGGGTAATTCATTGAAGTTCAGAATGGCAGTAACTTTAGCAGATTCTGATCCGGCTTTGGCTAAAACTTATGCAGAAGCTGCTTACACCGCTGGATTATTAACTGAAAAAGCAGATAATTTCGGATTGCAGACTTTCCCATCAGGATTATTGTCAAACCCTGTTTATCAGGACGTAATTCAATCTGGTAGAAATGACTTTGTTCCGTCTGATGTCCTTGTAGATTTCATGAATACTACATCTGACCCGAGAAGAGTAACATGGTTTACAAAGGTTGCTGGTGCTTATGTTGGTGGAGTATATGGTGATCAGAATGTTTTCAATGATTACTCTCACTTTACAAACGTTATTTCAGGTGAAAATGCACAAGGCTTCTTATTAGATTATTCTGAAATTCAATTCTTAAGAACTGAAGCTGCCGCGAGAGGCTTTAGTGTTGGAGATACTGCTGCTAATTTATATACAGCTGCTATTACCGCATCAATGACTGAGTACGGTATAGATGCTCCTACAGCAAATGCATTTATTGCAGCAAACCCATATAACGCTGCCAATTGGAAAAAATCTGTTGGGGAGCAGGCATGGATAGCGATGTTCAATAAAGGATTCCAGGCATGGAATTTTGCAAGAAGATTAGACTTCCCTGTATTTCAAAATCCAGGAGGTTCTGTAGTAGAATCAGTACCGGTAAGAATGAAATATTCTGACCAGGAATACCTTCTTAATGCTAAGAATGTAAATGCTGCCGCTTCAAAAATTGGAGGTGATAAAGTATCAACAAAACTGTTTTGGGATAAATTTTAATTTAAATAATAATAATTCTTCAGGCCAGTTTATGGCTTGAAGAATATAAAAACTTTGATATGAGATTTTTTATAGGAATTCTTCTTTTAATGAGTATTGCATCGTGTTCCAATGATGATGATCGTGCAGTTGTAAATGAAGATGTAAGTATTAATGGAAGCTGGAAACCATATAAGTATGAATTTAAAGGTAAAGATATAATGCTGACTGATTGCGAAAAGAAAGGAATCATATTTATAAATCAGGATTTCTCAGGATCTTATGAAAGATATGATGTTTCTTCTTCTTCCGGAAATTGTAATTTGTTTGATTCCTTTGGAGGAAAATGGACCTTTGATAAAATGTATCAGACATTAACTCTTACCTATACAGAAGCTGGAGTTTCCAAAACATTGAAAAAGGAAATAGATTCCTATTCTACTACTGAACTCAGAATTAATGACAACAGCAAAAACTTGGATAATACACCAGGGAATGACGAGGCTGTCCTTGTTTTCAGAAAAGAATAAATATTTTTTTACCTATAAAACCGCCTTCGGGCGGTTTTTTTATTTCCGTATATTTGTAGCTCAGATTTAAGGCGGAAATATACTGTAAGGATGTTTCAGCGATAAGCATTAAAAGAGAATTTAGAAACATGAATATTAAAGATATTATAGAAGAAAAACTTTCAGAAGTTATTTTAAATGTCTATCAGTTAAAAGACATCAAGCTGGAAGTTCAGGAAAATAAAACGGAATTTGAGGGTGATTTTACGATTGTTACTTTTCCGTTGGTGAAACAATTGAAAAAGAATCCCGAAAGTATCGGGGTTGAATTAGGTGAGGCTTTGACAGAGCAGACGGAAATTTTCGAAAGCTTTAATGTTGTAAAAGGGTTCCTTAATGTTAAGGTTAAAAACCAATTGTTTGTAGATAACTTCAGATCTGTAAGCAAAAATTTTTCTGTTATAGAAAAGAAAAATGCTACGGTAATGGTAGAATATTCTTCACCGAATACGAATAAACCTTTACACTTAGGACACATCAGAAATAACCTGTTAGGATTTTCTGTAGCTCAGATTTTAAAAGAAGCTGGGTATGATGTAATTAAAACTCAGATTATCAACGACCGAGGAATTCATATTTGTAAATCAATGCTGGCTTGGGAGAAATTCGGGAACGGAGAAACTCCTGCAACTACAAATACCAAAGGAGATAAATTTGTTGGTAACTATTACGTAGAATTTGACAAAAACTATAAAAAAGAAATTGCAGAGCTTGTAGAACAGGGAGCAGGAGAGGAGCAGGCTAAAAAGGATGCTCCGGTAATGAAAGAAGCGCAGAAAATGCTTCTGGATTGGGAAAATGGTGATGCAACTGTAAGAGCGCTTTGGGAAGAGATGAATTCATGGGTTTATAAAGGATTCAATGAAACTTATAAAAGACTGGGTGTTGACTTTGATCAGGTTCAATACGAAAGCAATACCTATATTTTAGGAAAAGATCTTATTCAGGCAGGATTAGATAAAGGAGTTCTGTATCAGAAAGAAGACGGTTCTGTTTGGTGTGACCTTACTGATGAAGGACTTGACCAGAAACTGTTGCTGCGTTCAGACGGTACATCCGTTTATATGACGCAGGACCTTGGAACAGCAGTAGAGCGTTTTAAACAAAACAATATTCAAAAGCTGATCTATACCGTAGGAAACGAGCAGGATTACCACTTCCAGGTTTTATTTAAAATCCTGAAAAAATTAGGATATGAATGGGCAGATCAGTTGTTCCACCTTTCTTACGGGATGGTAGAATTGCCTGAAGGTAAAATGAAATCCCGTGAAGGTACTGTAGTAGATGCAGATGACCTGATGCAGGAAATGTATGAAACGGCAAAGTCTAAGGCTCAGGAACTAGGGAAATTAGAGACACTTTCTGAAGAAGATAAAGAAATATCTTATGAAACAGTAGGGTTGGGGGCATTAAAATATTTTATGCTTAAAGTAGATCCTAAGAAAAAAATGCTTTTCAATCCGGCAGAAAGTATTGATTTTAACGGAAATACAGGACCATTCATCCAGTATACTTATGCCCGTATTCAATCATTGTTGTCTAAAGCGGGTACTTTGCAAACAGAAACAGCTGATATTGAATTAAATCAATCCGAAAAGGAATTGATTATGCAGCTGACAAACTTTAAAACTGTAGTAGCCAAATCGGCGGAGACATTAAGTCCGGCTTTGGTTGCAAACTATGTTTATGATCTGGTAAAGGCCTACAACTCTTTCTATCAGAATAACCCAATTCTGAATCAGGAAGATGAAAATGTAAAACAATTCCGTTTGAATATTTCAGATATCACAGCGAAGACAATCAAAAAATCGTTGGAACTACTGGGAATCGGAACAGTAAACAGAATGTAAAAATAAAGCCTCCTGAAATTCGGGAGGCTTTTTTATTATATGTACATGGAATATTTTAGAATTGTTTTGAATCTGAAATTTCTGAAGTTTGCTGGTTGCTCATCTGCTTCAGACTATCCGCATATAGCTTAGCTGGAGTCCATCTTGCATGCTTGGAAAGAATGGCTTTATATCCTTTTTTGTAAGTATAAACTTTGGTGAATACGGCGCCAAAAAAGATCAGCATACAGGAATAGTTAATCCACATCATAATCAGGATAACCGTTCCGGCAGCACCAAAGGCTGAAGTAGGTTTCACCTGGTTAAAATAAAGACTTAATAAAAACTTTCCGAGGGTAAATAAAAGGGTCGTCAGAAATGCTCCTTTCCATACTGGCTTCCAGCTGATCAAAACATCAGGCAGCACTTTAAACATTAAAGCAAATAAAAGCATGACCAGGCCAAATCCTACAGCAAAATTCACAAACTCTACCAGCATATAGGTTTCAAAACCAAAATATCGGGTAATAATCTGATTGAAAAGGCTGATCAGAGAAGATAAAACCATAGTGATCATCAAAAGAAATCCCATAATAAGAATCATCCCCAGAGAATTGGCTCTATCCAGGAGAAATTTAATCAATGCCTTTTTGGGAGCTGCTTCTACTTCCCAAAGTGAATTTAATGAATGCTGGAGTTGAAAAAAGAGCGTAGTAGAACCGAAAACCAATGATCCGACTCCCACTGCTTTCATAAAAATATTTTTTTTGTCAATTAGAGCCCCTGCCAGCATACCTTCAATACTTTTAGCAACATCAGGGCCCATAATACCGCTGATCTGTGTGCTGATTTGTCCACGGATGGCTTCTTCACCAAAGAAATTTCCAAGTACCCAGATAATAATGATCAATAATCCCGGGATTGAAAAGATGGCATAATAAGCAAGACTTGCTGAATCTTTTGATGCAGTAGAGTTGTTCCATTCTGTAAATGAGTCTTTCAGAACCTCCCAGAAAAATTTAGCATTTTTGATCATATTAAAAAGGATATCCAATGGCAATATTTAAAACAAGGTTATCTTTCCTCCAGTTTGAATCTCCGAAATTAATTTTATCGAAGGCCCATCTGTCTCCTTTTTCATAATAAGGAACTCTCAGTGGCATGGCCAGATCCAGTCTTAAAATCAGGATAGAAAAATCCAGTCTCAGACCCACTCCGGCTCCCACCGCAATTTCATTTAAAAAGTCTTTTGAAAATTTAGCTCCAGGTCTTGTAGGATCATCATGAAGCAGCCAGATATTTCCTGCATCTACAAAAACGGCAGCATTTAAAAATTTATATAGATTAGCTCGGTATTCAGCATTTAATTCCAGCTTCACATCACCAGACTGATCAAAATAAGTTCCCGGATCTATTGTTCGCGGATCAAAACTTCCCGGTCCTAATGTTCTTGCACGGAACGCTCTGATACTGTTACTACCTCCTGAGAAAAACTGTTTGGAGAAAGGAATAAATTCTGAATTTCCATATGGATAAGCAATTCCTCCGATAAATCTCGTTGCCAATGAAGACTTTTCAGTAAACTTATGATAGAATCTTAAATCGTTTTCAATCTTTACATACTGACTGAAAGGAATACCGAATATTTTCTTTTCCTTGTCTTTTTTCACATCTGCTCCGGTAACCAAACCTGTAATATTTCCTGCCAGATCAAGTGTTCCTTTATAGTAAAAGGTATTGGTTCTTGGCAGCATGGTATTGGTGTAAGTATAAGAATAAGTAGGGCCAAAAATAAGCTGCTTGTCTACAACTCTTTTCATAGCAGGATTTCCATCGGATTTGACTTTATATTCTTCAGTAACATTGGCAGGAGAAACCAGAGTAATATCAATTACCTTCAGATCATGTTCTTTCCTTGCATTTTCCTTCCACACATATCCGAATGATCCGGTGAAATTATTAAGGGTATAATATTGTGTCCTGTTCTGGAATTCATAACCCAAAGTGATATTCGTTCTGGGAACAAATTCACTAGATGAGTGAAAACGGAATGGTGCTACAATTCTCGGGATAGAAAGCTGTACATTCGTTCCTGCACGGAAAATATTATTAGCATTCTGTGCACCTCCCATCTGGAAATCAAATGCTCCATAGATCGCTGCTTTAAATTGTTCTGCTCCCCGGAAAAAATTTCGGTGAGTCCAGTTCAGGTTAAGTTCGCTACCTGCATAGTTGGCAGAGTTGGTTCTTCCCAATGCTTCCAGACGAAGCGATTGGACTTGTCTTGGAGTTAATAAATAATACGCATCAAATTTATGACTCAATGAATCAGAAACAACGAACTCATTCTTTACAAATTTGAAAACACCCAGACTGATCAATCGGTTCAGGGTAAGATTATGATTGGAACGGTTGTAAAGATCTCCTTTTTTGAAATATAAAGCTCTGTCAAAAATCTTCGGCTTGAATTTATGCTGAGGGTCAATGACATAAATATCATCAAAAGCATATTTCGAAAGAGAATCTTTATTCATTGGGATACTGTACTTGCCATCCTTTACATCCTGAATGTTGTAATTGGGGAATACAATAACATTATCAATGCTGAACTGTTGAGTTGCTAAATCAGGGGTGTTGTCTTTCAGTTTTACATTAAGTTCAACCTTGTGATTTTTGCTCACCGTACTGTCGGCCTGTACAATAATATTATCAGGGTGGAAATAATAAAAACCTCTTTCTTTTAGCCTGTTATCAATCCTTTCTCTTTCTGCTTTGATAACATCCAGGTCAAATGGTCTTCCGTTTTTAAGAAGAGTTTTACCAGTAAGACTTTGAATTTCCTGATTGACCAGTGTAGAATCTTTCTGGAATTTTACTCCGTCAATCAGATATCTTGAACCCGGTCTTACGGTGTAAATGACCTGGGCTTTTTTATTCTTTGAAACCGTATCATAAGAAACTTTAGCATTGAAATACCCTTTGTTTTCAGAATAATTTACAATAATGTCTTTATTGAATTCACGGTCAACATCTCCTAATAATACAGGTTTTTCACCCACTTTATATTTAAGCCAGTAATTAAAACCTTTATCTTTTTTAGGCTCTTTGGCTATATTATAAAAATACAGCTTGGGGCGCAATCCTAAAAATGTAGAATTGGGCTTTGGGGTAAGATTGGCTTCCAGTGCTGACTGAAGATCTTTTTTTTCTTTTTTAGAAATCGTATCATTTTCAATCTTTACTTTGGCTCCGGTGTAGAGCATCTGGCCTTCTTTTAAAAACCTTGTATTACTGCACGAAACCACAGTGGATGCCATTCCGGAAACCAACAGGTACTTACAATAGATATGGAACTTATTACTCATTATTTAAATTCTACCACTTGGTTATTTTGATTCTTTTTCTGCTTTTTCTCTTTAGATTTCTGGAAAATCTCCCGGAATTTGTCATAATCCAATGTAATAATGAATCCAACTCCGGTTTCTATAATCTGACCCTGAAGAGCAACCTGATATTCATCCTTACGGTATGCACGCAGCATATATCTTCCATCTTTGGAAAGACTGTAATCTACGGAAACATTACCTGCAATATTGGTCATATTTTCATTCTGACGGGCCTGCCCTTCCAGTCCAAAGTTACTTCCTACCGTTACTTTCAGTCGGTCATTCAATAATTTTTTACTGATATCTACATTCAGGTCGGTTCGGGTATTTTTCTCCCCGCTGGAATAGTCTTCCGAAGAATCAAGACCAAAATTAAGATCTACTCCTTTGATCAGGCCTGCTGCAAGATTATTTAGCTGCTGGGAAAGAATTTTACTCACACTTTGTCTTGCCATCGTTTCTGCAGACATTCCGGCTCCGCTTTCAAATGGGTTTTCCCCGATAAAACGGTTCAGAAGTAATAATGCAAATACCTGTTTGTTCAGTTCAGACTCCTGAGTTCTGATCTGGGCAAGCTTCTGATCTACAACATCTTTTACATTCGTAGATACAGAATTATTTTTTTCATCGGTAGTAATATCAAAAGTAAGCTGAGGTTTCAATAATTCCCCTTTCATTTTTAATAATGCATTGAAAGGAACTCTTTGCTTAAACTGATTCAATGTTGAAGCACTTTCTCCGCTGATCTGCTGCTCTACAAGGTCAATAGGCGGAGCTTCTGTTTTATAGACAGCGGTAATATCCATTTGAGCCGTTGTAGGTTCACCTGTCCATGTGATGGTACTGCCTTTCTGGATATCAAATTTACGTTTCAGGAAACTTACAGAAAGATCATAACTTCCTTTTTCTACTTCATATACTCCTACCAGTGTCGTTTTTCCTGAAGGATCTATTCCGCCGGTTAATTCTGCTTCACCCTGAAGCTGTACAAAATCACCATTGGCTTTATCAATGATCAAAGATAGTTTTGCTTCTTTGCTGACTTCAATATTAACGCTTACATCCATCCCTTTGATACGGCTCTGTGCATTGAGAGAATCTGCTTTGATGGTCTTATTTAAAACCACCTGATCCTGATCTATAAACTCTACAATACCGTCTCTTTCCTGTAAAGAAGGGCTGGATTGAGGAAGAACAAAAGTAAAATCTGTGTTATCTGCCACGCTTAATCTACCGTCTACTTTTGGAAGATCAAGATTTCCACGGATATGAAGTCCGGCATCAATGGCCAAAACACCATACATCATCGCATCATTCGATTTCTCTGAATTGACCACTTTAAAATCTTTAGCATTGACATTAAGATTAAAGGCGAAATCTCTGTAGGTCTGCGTCAGAACCTGTCCGTCTACAACAAGGGCATTTCCGTCTTTATCTTTGATTTTAAATTTATCAAATTCGATTCCCCGGTTCGTAAAATCTATTTCATCACTCAGATGTCTGAAATCACTTCCTGTTTTTGCAATTTCTAGTCCGGCATCATTGAATTTTACTTTCCCTAAAATATTAGGTTTATCGGTAGTTCCGGTAATTTTTAAATTTCCTGAAAGATAACCTTCGGTATTGGTGATGGCATTCATAGAAAACCCTTGAATACTCTTCATCTGAAGCTGATTGATCGCCATATTCAGATCGAAAGTACTGGAAGACGTATTATAATAACCAAGGATTTTTACATCATTATTATTTCCGGAAAGCGCAATATCAGCATTTAAAACCTTCGGTGAAGCATTGTTTACTTTTACAGCAAGATTTCCTACAGGGCTTCCATAGACAATTAGATCTGAAATATTCAGATCAGAAGTGAAGGTCATATTTTTAGTAACATCACGAAGCTGTGCTGTCCCATTAATAGTTCCTCTTGCCAGAACAGTATCTTTTTTAATAAGTTCCGTAATGGTTTCAATCTTAAAATCTTTCAACGAAATGTTCAAAGGACTGCTTGGGCTATTGGTTTCAGACTGAACAGCAATTTCACTGTTTCCATTGGACAAAATGAAATTGTCAGCCAGAATTCCTTTGCTGCTGATCTGGATTTTGTTGTTTTCTGCAACGTTCCAATCTGTATAATTGAGCTTTAATCCGTTCGGGTTCAGAGAAATTTCTGTAATATCATTCAATGATTTTGCATTTCCTGCAATCAGGAATTGAGTAGCATCTTTCTCATCTTTAGTTGTAACATTGTATCGGATGGTATTGTCCGCAACATCTCCATCAATATTAATTTTGTTTAAAGAAAAACTCGAACTTTTCAATGCTGCGACATTGAGACTGTATTGTAATGCCTGATTTTCATTGGTGACTTTCAATGTTCCTTTTTCAATGGTGTTTTCACCATACAATAATCGGGGAATCTGTCCGTCAATTTCAATTTTTTGAGAATCCGCATCATAGTTTCCTGCCAGATTGATGGTTTCAAAATCTTTCAGATCCGGAACAAACTTTCTGATAAGGTCATCGTTTTTGATTTTGGCTGTAAAAGTAAAATGCTGCCCCGGATCTATTTTCTGGCTTTTATCCGGCTTCTGGAACTGATAATACTGATTGACAGTTTGCGTTAGAGCTCCAAAAATCTGGGTAAGTTTATATTTACCTTTCAGTTCCAAATCTGCCACCTGAGAATTGAAAATAATCTGAGTTGAGTCCTGAGTAGATGAAGCCTTCAGGTTCACTTCCTGTACAGGATAGACTTCTTTGGTGTCTGAGAATGCAAAATCTTTAAGGTTTAAATACCCATTCAGATTATTCGGATCAAGACTTGTGAAATCACCATCAATTTTTCCGGCAATAATCATCGGTTTTTCATAGAAGCCAAGTTTGTTGACATCCAGTTTGATGACTTCTCCATTCACTTTTACCGTAGGATTTTTTTCATCATACACTCCGGACGCGGTCAGCTGTAAACTGGCATTCGGATCTTTTGAATCCAGAATAACATGATAAGCCCCTTTGTTGATCTTACCGGTAAGATTCATGTTTTGATAACGGTATCCTTTGTACACCGCAGAAGCAACATGTCCCTTCAGATCTGCATTGGCATTTTTAAAATCAAAACTCTCACCTTTCGCTGCAATCTGTGCGGTGACAGGACCAATATCTTTATTCTGAATAATTTTTCCTACCTGTATACCCTGAAGATTTGCTTTTATATCATATAATTCATGATTTTTCTTACGCATATCTACTTGTGCGATTACGGCTGCATTTCCGAGTGTGGAGTAGAGGTTCAGATCTGTATTCACCACTTTGGTCGTTCCTTTTGCATTTCCTTTGATGCTGAAATGGGAAGGAAGGGAAATATTGGAAGGAATTGTATTTTTCGGGACAAGATTGAATATTGTTTTGGCACTGGAAGAAAATTCTCCAATTCTCAGATCGTAATACAACTGATCAGGATTCATCGCATTTTTAATTTTCCCGGATGCCATTACCCTCAGTTGATCCAGCCCTGAAACTTTAAGATCCTGAATTAAAAGATCATTCACGCTTCCTTTTACATTAGCGTTTACATTTAAAACAGCGTTCGGATATTTATTAAATGGAACTGTATTTCTCAAAGTAGGAACCAGATTCAGAATGTCAGAGAATCCTATTTTTGAATCTTTAATGTTGGCTGAGATCTTTACAGCACCAAGATTTGAGCTTAGTTGGTCTATGGAGTTATAGTTTAAAATAACCTCATCACGCAATATTGTTTTTGGGGTTTGAAGGTAAAGATCTTTGAGGTAAGCCTCCTTTTCTGCATATACGAAATCTGTATTGAATTTCTGAATATCCAGTCCTCTCCCTTCTTTGATTTCTGCAGAATTCACTGTGCCTGCAAAAGTATTATTCTCCATTTTGAAGCTTCTTACTTCCACATTCATTTTTGAAAAATTAAGGTGGTTGAAGTCCATTCCCTGTTTGGTAGGAGAAATAGCAGTGTTGTTGTAATTTGCCTTTACATCATTCAAAACAAGTTTTCCTAAAAGAAGTTTTATGGCTTTATCCTGATCGGAAGCTTTGGAAACCTCAGGTTCCTGTGTTTTTTTCGGATTGGCATTCTGAGCGGGAAGATAAAGGTTGGCATTAATATCCGCACCGGAAAGAAATACATTCGCTACGTTGTAGGCATTGTTTTCAAGATCCAGTTTATTGACCTTGGTGCTCAGTTCTTTGAATATAACTTTTGCAAATGTTTTGGTATTTTCATCACCATAGTCAATGTCGAAATGAGTAAGCTTAATACCTCTCAATCCAATATTCATTGGTTTTTTTTCATTGAGGGAGTCTACTTTTTTTTCAACCTTTTGGGCAACTTCTTCTACAAGCCCCTGTTTTAGCCTTAATTTTAATCCGTCAAGATTAATATCATTAACAGCGTAATTGTTTTTATTAAGATCAAAAGTTTTTACCCTGGTATCAAACGACTTAAAATATAGTTTAATATCATTCCTGGATTGTTGGTCATTGAAGGTTACCCCAATATCTTTTAAATTGATTTTATCAAGAGAAATAATGAATGGTTTGGAAGAACTTTCTTCTTTGTCGCTGGTTGCGAAGGCATCAATGATATAATCGAAATTGAATTTGCCATCCGGTTTCCGTACGACGTTAGCACGGGCTCCTTCCATGCTGACTGAAGTAATATCTGCTGTAGAATTGAGAAGCTTCAGCATATGTAAACCCACATCCAGTTTCTTCACCGCAAGAAGGGTATCTACATCCTGTCCTTTGAGATAGAGATTTTCCATCACCAGGCTATTGGGAAATCCAATGTAGACTTTTTCAAGGCTTACTTTGGTTTTGATTTTTTTCTCAAGGTAAACAATAAGCTTGTCTTTAATGAAGTTTTGAACGGCAGGAAGCCTTAAGCTTAATATCAACAGGGTAAGAAAAACCAATATTGAAATAAAGGTTATTACAATACGCCTTAAAATTTTTGTGGTGTTGATTTTCAGTTTCAAATGCGAGGTGGTTTCTAACAAAGATAATAATACTATTTTACTTAGTCTTTGTTGTGGTATCCTTTGCAAATGCAAAAATCCTGCCTTGGCTGTCTTATTATGGAATTTTTAGTTTGTAGTTGTCAAGTGAATAGTTGAGTAAGACAAGCTAAGGCATGGATATTTATTTTAAAAAGGCCCCCTTTATATCATTTTTAATGTTGAAAAGGTTAGTTAGCAAAAATGAAATTCAAATGTTAGTGTAGTTGTAAAGGGGGCCTGGCATGGTTTATATGATAGATAATAATTTTTTAGTTGTTTCCGTTTTCCCATTTCACCTCTTCTCCCTGTGGAGCGGCACCACCTTGTGCGGCGGTAATAGGAGCGGTTTCCTGGTTGATATGGTAAATGTAAGCGGCAATTTTTTCGGCATCTCTTCCTGTGATAGTTCCTTCCTTGATGAAAGGTCTCATGGTAGGATTGTTTGGAGAACCGTTTTCAAGCATCCAGAATACATTTTTAAACAGGCTTTTTTCTTTCATGTTGATCCAGTGCGTATCGGTAAGGTTAGGACCTATTCCTCCTTTTCCCCCGTCTCCATGACAGGTAACACAATTCGTTTTGAAAAGTTCTTGGCCTTCTGCTATATTATCAGCACTGTACTTTGCGGATTCCAGATTGATCTGAGGAGCTGTTTTTTCATACTCTTCAATAGAAGCCAACATGGTTTTTGCTTCTTTGGTATATTCCACTTCCGGATGGGCATAATCTGTGAAAGAAAAAGCTACCAGATAAACTACACAGAAGATACATCCGAACCAGAACAGGCCAATCCACCATTTTGGGAGCGAGTTGTCAAGCTCTGTAATTCCGTCAAAACCGTGGTCGATAAGGATATCCTTTTCTTCTGTAACGGATTGTTTTTTGAAGGCAGAGTTCCATAATTTCTGATAATAAGGCACATTCTTCTCTGTTAGATATTGTTTTTTCTCTTCCTCTGATAATCTGTTGAAGTTTTCATTTTCCACCAGATCTCCAATAGAATTCATGATCAGCAGGAGGATAATGGCAATTAATATCAGCGCCCAGAAAAAAGGAGAAGAAAAATATCCTGAATCACTGGCGAACATTTCAAAGGCCATGATCGTTAAACCTATCGTTGCTGCGATATATATTGAAATTGGGGTTCTCGTTTTCATTGCAATTAAATTTTAAATGTTACTCTACGCTGGCTGTTTGTACCTGTGTTGTTTTAATATCCGTACCTAATCTCTGCAGGTAAGCAATCATTGCTACAATTTCTCTCTGTTCAAGCGGTACATACGCAGATCCTTTTGCTGTTTTTTCTTTTACCATCTGATCTTTTACATCTGTTGCTTCAGAGTAGATTCTCTGTACAATCGCTTTAGATTGGTTGTCTGCCCATTGGTTGGCAGAATCTATCTGAGCTTTTGTGTAAGGAACATCGAAAGCATTTTTCATCAGTTTCATCTTATCTACCATCTTATCACGGTCCAGTTTATTGGTAATCAGCCATGGAAAACGCGGCATAATAGAACCTGCAGATGTAATTCTTGGGTTGTACATATGTTTGAAGTGCCATGAGTCTGGGTTTCTTCCTCCTTCTCTGTGAAGATCCGGTCCTGTTCTTTTAGATCCCCATAAGAAAGGTCTGTCGTAAATAAATTCTCCGGCTTTGGAATACTGTCCGTTTTTTCCTTCAAATCTTACCACTTCATCACGGAAAGGTCTGATCATCTGCGAGTGGCATGAATTACAGCCTTCACGGATATAAAGATCTCTTCCTTCCAGTTCCAGTGGTGTATATGGTTTTACTGCCGTGATCGTCGGAACACTTTGCTTCAGTGAGAGTGTCGGAATAATTTCCACCAATCCACCAATTGCTATCGTGATAAAAGCTAATATAGAAAGGAGAGTAGGGGTTCTTTCCAACCACAGGTGTACTCCTTCACCTTCTTTTCTTGAAGTACCAATGTTGGCCAGTGCAGGAGCCTCCGCAGGAACCTCTTTCTGGAATGAACCGGCTTTAACAGTTTTGATAACGTTGATGACCATTAAGATTGCTCCGGACAGATAGAGAATACCTCCTAAGAATCTCATTTTAAAGTAAGGTATAATCGCGGTAACGGTATCCAGCCAGTTTTTCCATAATAATGTTCCGTCCGGGTTGAACTGTTTCCACATCAGTCCCTGTGTGAATCCTGAAATATACATAGGCACGGCATAGAAGATAATTCCTAATGTTCCCAGCCAGAAGTGCCAGTTGGCCAGTTTTTTAGACCAAAGAGACGTTCTCCACATGATCGGAACCAGATAATATACCACTCCGAATGCCATGAAACCATTCCATCCAAGAGCTCCTAAATGTACGTGACCAATAACCCAGTCGGTATAGTGACCAATTTTATTTAATGATTTTGTTGCCAATAAAGGCCCTTCAAAAGTAGCCATACCATAACAGGTAATAGCAACTACAAAGAATTTCAGAATTGGATTTTCTCTTACTTTATCCCATGCACCTCTCAGAGTAAGAAGGCCATTTAGCATTCCTCCCCAAGACGGTGCAATAAGCATGATAGAGAATCCTGTTCCTACAGCCTGAGCCCAGGCAGGTAAAGCTGTATATTGCAGGTGGTGAGGCCCGGCCCAAAGGTATACAAAGATCAGCGACCAGAAGTGAATAATGGATAGTTTGTATGAGAATACCGGTCGTTGTGCTGCTTTTGGCATAAAGTAATACATCAGACCTAATACAGGGGTAGTTAATACAAATGCTACTGCATTGTGCCCATACCACCATTGTACTAATGCATCTTTTACACCTGCATATACAGAATAAGATTTCCAGCTTGTGAAAGATAGCGGAACTTCCAGATTATTGAAGATATGGAGCATTGCTACGGCAATCCAGGTTGCAAGGTAGAACCAGATGGCTACATACAAATGTCTCACTCTTCTCTTGGCAATAGTTCCGAACATATTGATCCCGAAAACGATCCATGAGAATGCAATTAAAATATCAATAGGCCATTCATGTTCAGCATATTCTTTAGAAGTGTTGATTCCCATAAGGAAAGTAATCACTACACTAACGATCATCAGCTGCCATGACCAGAAATGGATCCATGAAAGCGTATCACTATACATTCTGGTTTTAAGAAGTCTTTGCATACTGTAGTAAGCACCACAGAAAAAGGAATTACATACGAAAGCAAAAATTACAGCACTTGTATGAAGCATTCTGATTCTTCCGAAGCCCATCGCTCCCTGAGTATTGATCAGTCCCTGAATATTGCCCGAAGCTAAGCTTTTAATAGTTGTATCATCCGTACCGAATAAAAATTCAGGTAATTCAGGATAAAAAAGCATCAATGCAGCTGTAAGCCCCAGCAGAAATCCGACAAGTCCGAATGCGATAGTCGCATAGAGGAATGCTCTGACAATATTATTGTCATAATTAAATTTTTGCGTCTCCATAAATTCCAATAGTGTTTACCGAAGTGATATTTTCTCTGAAAAAAGGCTTATTTTTGACTCTTTTCTATGTTGAAAATAAATATCATGTAACGTGTATAATGTTTTGCCAAAGGTATTTATTAACTTTGTTAGAGGCTATTAGATAATCTTCTAAAATATACCGAAAACTACTAAAACAAAAACGATGAAAGTATGTGGACAAAATATCAGAAAAATTCGCAGGAGTAAAGACTTTACCCAGGAATACATGGCTTTTGAAATGGGAATCTCCCAGAAAGCTTATTCCGATATTGAGAATTCCAAGGTAAAGATCAACCTGGAGATACTGAATAAAATATCAACTATTTTAGACATCAAGCCATCCGATATCTGCAGCATTTCGCATAAATGTGGAATAGATGCGTATGAAGATAAATATCAGGATCTTTTGGAGTATATGAAAAAGAATAATATTTCGATTCCGAAAGAGTTTTTGTAGACTTTAGTTTTACGCTTAACATTAAATATAAGTCATCATAAAATAATGATCTTCTTCAGCTATCGAAGAAGATCATATTTTTTTGTGCTAAAAATAGACAACAACTCGTAAGCTTTATCAATCATGAGATAAAAAGAAAAGTGGGCTCTTCTGTTAGGGGAAACCCGAATTGTCAATTTACCCCATGGAATGTGAATTTCTCTGAAAAGTTTTTATATATTTAGCGACCGAATAATTCATTCAATGAGCAACGAAAATAAAACAGGAGAAAAGGAGACTTTAGTTAGAGGATTAACAAATCGACATATACAATTAATTGCCCTTGGAGGTGCCATAGGAACCGGGCTGTTTCTGGGAATCGGGCCGGCTGCAGTACTGGCAGGACCTTCAGTAATTTTAGGCTATGCTTTAGCCGGAATTATTGCCTTTTTTATTATGCGTCAGCTTGGTGAAATGGTTGTTCAGGAACCCGTATCAGGAAGTTTTAGCCACTTTGCCTACAAATATTGGGGAAATTTCCCAGGATTTGCTTCCGGATGGAACTATTGGATTCTCTATATCCTGGTAAGTATGGCCGAGCTCACGGCAATAGGGCATTATATTCACTTCTGGTGGCCGGAAATACCGCTCTGGGTTTCCAGTTTGTTCTTTTTTATTGTGATCAATGCGCTTAATCTCGCTTCCGTAAAGGTGTACGGAGAAACAGAGTTTTGGTTTTCCATCATCAAAGTCGTAGCTATTATTGCCATGATTATCTTCGGAGTATACCTTTTGATAAGCGGTACAGGAGGAGAAAAAGCAACCATCACCAATTTATGGAACGATGGCGGATTCTTTCCGAAAGGATTATTTAATAAAACAGAAAACGGGTATTCAGGATTATTTGCTGCAATGGCCATGATCATGTTCTCTTTCGGTGGATTGGAACTTATCGGAATTACTGCGGCAGAAGCTAAAAATCCAGAGAAAACCATTCCACAGGCTACCAACCAGGTAATCTATAGAATCCTTATTTTTTATGTAGGAGCTTTGGTGATTTTATTTTCATTAAGTCCCTGGAGAGATATTACAGAAGGATCCAGCCCGTTTGTGATGGTGTTTCAAAATCTAAATGGTCTTGAATTCAGTATTTTTGGTAAGGTAATTCAGTTCAATACATTGATTGCAAATGTTCTTAATCTGATTGTTTTAACAGCGGCTTTATCAGTATATAACAGTAGTGTTTACAGTAACAGCAGAATGCTTTTCGGACTGGCTCAGCAGGGAAATGCTCCGAAATTCCTGAAAAAACTGAATAAAAACTCTGTTCCTATCAACGCTATTCTTATTTCATCATGCTTTGCCGGGATATGTATTATCATTAATAAACTAGTGCCGGAAAAAGCTTTTGAATACTTAATGGCTTTAGTAGTATCTACTTTGATCATCAACTGGCTGATGATATGCTACACCCATTTAAAATTTAAAAAATCAATAAATGCGTCAGGAATTCTTTCAAAATTCCCATCTATATTTTATCCAATATCCAATTATATCTGTATTGCCTTTTTGGTTCTTATATTAGGATTGATGAGTATTACAGGAATGGAAATTCAGGTTATTCTGATCCCGGTATGGATTGGCTTTTTGTTTGTTATGTACAAATTGTACAAACCGAAGTAATAATATAAAACAGATTTAAACATGTTTTGGAAAGGTGAAAATTATTTAGTTTTCACCTTTTTGTTTCTGTATCTGATAGAATGAAGTGTTTTTTTTGTGGGAACAATTCACACAATCTGGTATGTTCTACGGTTATTTTTTTGTACATTAGTAAGAGGTTATATTTCAAATTCAGGTGAAATTTTAATCTGTTTGAAATACCTGCGGACAAGCCGAACCCGTTTCAAAAAGTAGGCAGAACTAAAAAAGACACCTATGGCTAATTTATTTCAAACTCTTACCAACACTGTAAAACATTGGTATATTCCATTAATCTTCGGAATTCTTTTCCTGATCTGTGGTTTTTATGTATTCAGTGTACCGCTTGCAACCTATGTTACACTTTCTATTTTCTTTAGTGTTTCATTCTTATTTTCAGGAATTACTGAAATATTCTTTTCCTTACAGAACAGTAAGTCCTTACAGGGCTGGGGCTGGTTTCTGGTAAGTGGATTATTAACGACTGCAATAGGAGTTTATCTTATCGCAAATCCTCAGATTTCAATGACAGTACTTCCGTTTGTCATAGGATTTACTTTACTGTTTCGCTCCTTTCAGTTGTTGGGCTTTGCTTTCGACCTGAAAAGTATGAGAATAATGAGTTGGGGAAATGTAGCCTTTGCAAGCGTCGGAGGAATTATCTTTTCCCTGTTGCTGATATTTAATCCTGTGTTTACAGGATTTTCATTAGTTACCCTTACAGGTGTTTCTTTTATTTTTATGGGAATAGCCTCCATTATGCTGGCTCTGGATTTAAGAAAAGTCAAAAAGATTCCAGGGAAAATAAGCCAGGAATTAAGAGACAGAATCAAATCTATACAGGAAGAGATTGATGATCTTAAAAAATAAATAAGTGTAGTATTTACCAATATAAAAGGCCTTTTGAAAGGTCTTTTTTTTATTTTTAAAATGATAAAACTGAATTCACATTATTCCCGTTCCAGATATAAATAAGATTAAAAGGATCAGCCAGATAAAATACATCATCAACGAGAAATTTATACTCATGTCTGCCTTTCGGGACTTCAACCTCCGCGTACCAGTATCCTTTTTGCTTCTCAAGAACAATTGGTTCTTTTAGCCATTGGGTAAAACTTCCGATAAGTTTTACATTATGAGCACCCGGCCAGGCATTGATTTTAAAAATAACCTTTCGGGAATTTCTTTTTCCATACAAATTCGCCAGATAATCATCCGGAGAATCCTTAAGTACAGAGCGAAAGTATTTCTGTGATTGTATAGAATCTCCTTTATATTGATAAGCGATGGCAAGCCAGTCATTAATCAGTATGCTTTTACCCGTTCTCTTTTTCAGGTTTTCAATAAATGTGATGGCATCATCGGTTTTATCTGTTCGGAGAAGATCTGCTCCAAAATAAATAGCATCATTATTTTTTAAATTATAAACCTCCGATGAATTTTTAAATAAAGAATTGTAAAGCCGAATAGTTTCGTCCATTCCTTTATTCTGATAAATGGAACTTAAAAAGGTTCTGATATTTTTTGGAAAATATTCCGTAATGTCTGAAGAGTGTTTTCCTTTTTTCAGCTCTTTAGCCAATTTGAATCTGACAGGCGTGGTAAAATCTCCCTTTAAATAAAGCATCATTTCCTGCTTTTTCAGATTAATGGTCATTGAGTAGTTGGTTGTAACGTCTCCAGGTTCTCTTTGTGCAGTTTCTGCAAGAATATGGGTAATATTCTTTTCAGTAAAAGAATGAAACTGGGACAGAAGATCTTTGGATGTTTCTCTTCTCCAGCAGGCTTCCTGATGTCCGTTAGCAATGCAGTAATTAGTCAGTGAAAAATTTTGGGTTGTTTTAGTAACAATATAATTACCATGGATGGTAGCGTAATCTCCTGAAGAATCAGCTATGAATAATTGAGCTCCTGAAAGCTTTAATAAATTATAAGGAGCAATAAGTTGAAGAGCTTCTTTTACACTTTTGCATTTTTTCAGAATATCATTTACTACCTCTTGTTCTCTGCTTATTTTGGATAAATTAACGATTACAGGAATATTATCAATTGCGGTATAATCTAAAAAAAGACCGTGTTCATTCATTCCTCCCTGAGGATATTGCCACATGATATCATTATATCCGTCATGTTTTTCAGACCACAGCATATATCCCCATGATTTTTCTTCTCTGGAAATATACCAGAATCTGTATTTCATATCAGGGCTCTCATCCTCATTATTGCCTATCCATACATTTTTACCGTCATTGGCTAAAAAAATAGTACAGGCATTTATTGGAATGAAAGTACCTACTATCAAAAGCCAGATATATATTATTTTGGTTTTCATTACTTTAAAGATATTTTTTTTTAATAAATGCTTGACAATCTTGTTGTTATTTTTTATAATAAAAGAAGCTGATTACCCATTTTAAAATTTTAGAAAGTAGAATAAAAAACAAAAACCATCCTTAAAAAAGGATGGTTTGTAGACCCACAGGGATTCGAACCCCGACTGACGGTACCAAAAACCGGAGTGCTACCGTTACACTATAGGTCTGCTTTATTTTTGGTGTTGCAAATTTATATATTTTTTTCTTATTTACAAATATCTTCTTTCAATTTTCTACTGTTTACCTAAAAAAAATAGATTTTTAATCAAGTAGGATAAAAACAAAAACCATCCTTAAAGAAGGATGGTTTGTAGACCCACAGGGATTCGAACCCCGAATGACGGTACCAAAAACCGGAGTGTTACCGTTACACTATAGGTCTGTTTTATTTTGGTGGTGCAAATTTACAGCTTTTTTCTTTACATACAAGAACTTTTTGATTTTTTTTTTAAATTTACTGTGGATTTTATTTACGGAAAATATGCTGATAGACTTCAATAATCTCAATATTAATAAATTATCATTCCATACGGAGTTTGAAAAAAAAGTGAAAATTTTTCTGAAAGAATGGTTTTCAGAAAAAAGTGGAGTAAATGTCCAGACTTCAGGCTCTACAGGAGTGCCAAAAATCTTTGAAATCGAAAAAAAGAAAATGATCAATTCAGCGGTGATGACATGTGACTTTTTGGGATTAAAAAAAGGAGATACTGCATTACTCTGCCTGCCTGTAGAATATATCTCGGGAAAAATGATGATTGTGCGATCTATAGAAAGAGGATTGAAGTTAAGAATTGCCGAACCTTCCATAAAACCTGTTGAAAACTTGAATGAAGAAATAGATTTTTGTGCTATGACTCCGCTTCAGGTAGAAAATTCACTGGAGAAACTTCATCTGATTAAAAATCTGATCATTGGTGGTGCCGCCGTTTCAGAAAGTCTGAAAAATAAAATTCTGAAGATGAACCTTAGTTCTTCAACCCGTATTTTTGAAACCTATGGAATGTCTGAAACCCTTTCTCATATTGGATTAAAACAACTGATGCCGGAACAGGAAGACTATTTCACGGTTTTTGAAAATGTATCCATCTCTTTAGATGAAAGGGAATGTCTGAAAATCTATGCACCGAATTTAAATGCTGAAGAATTGCAAACTAATGATTTAGTTGATATTAGAAATGGAAAACAATTTAAATTTCTTGGAAGAATTGATAACGTGATCAACTCAGGAGGCGCAAAAATTTTTCCGGAAACTCTTGAAGCTTTGATAAAAAAAGAAATTCCGAATGAAGCTGTATTTATTGGCTTGCCAGATGAAAGTTTGGGTCAGAAATTAATATTGATTATAGAAGGGTATGAATCAGATGAGGTGATAAAGAAAATTTCAGAAATACCGTTTGAAAAAAGCTTTCACAAACCCAAAGAAATTATTTTTATCAGTGAAATTCTGCGCACACCCAACGGGAAAGTAAACAGATTAGAACTATATAAAAGTTTAAATGTAAATTTATAGTCTTGGCTCTTGATTCTAGTATCTCAAAATCTTAAAAAAATGAAAACCTTTTCAAAAGAACTCAGCTTCAGAACTTCCCGCAGCAGCGGGGCCGGAGGGCAGAATGTCAACAAAGTAGAGACTGCTGTTACCGTACTTTGGAAAGTAGATTCATCTGAGTTTTTCAATGATGATGAAAAAATATTGATTCAGGATAAACTGAAAAACAGAATCAATGCAGAAGGCTTTTTATTCCTTACCGTTTCTGAAAGCAGAACTCAGCTGATGAATAAAAATAAAGCCATTGAAAAAATAATTGAAATTGTAAATAAAGCTCTTGTCATTCCGAAGAAAAGAACAGCAACAAAACCTTCAAGAGCTCAGAAACAAAAAAGACTTGATGGTAAGAAAAAGCTTTCCGATAAAAAAGAGAACAGGCGCTTCAAATTTTAGCTTGTTTCTCCCGGAGAAAATTTTAATTTTGCCGGAAACTTTAAAACCATGATAAAAAAACTAATTCTATTGGGAACTATTTCGAGTTCTTTACTTTCTTTTGCACAGGAAAAAATAACTATCATACCGGCTGTAGGATATGCATGGAGAGTAGCTAAAACAGCACCTGGGCTTTCCATGGCGGAAAAAAATTACGTTAAAGGGTTGAAAAACGGAATTCATTTTGAAATTGCGGCTTATTATAATGTGAAAGATATTGGGATTGGTGCTAAATTTTCCAATTATAATGCTTCCAGCAGCGCTGTATTGAGCGGATACAATATGAATGGACAGACGGTTACAGCTTCTATAAGTACTAAAGATAATATTACATTCTTTGGACCTTCCGTTATGTTCTCCAATTATACCAAACCTACAAACCACAAAATTGTTGCTGATGTATCTCTTGGAGTGATTACCTATACTACAAAAACTGAAGCTGTAAAAGGTACAGGTTCAAATCTTGGTCTGGAGCTGGGGGCAGCCTATCAATATGCAGTTTCGAAAAACTTCATGATAGGTCCGAAGTTGGGAATTACTGCAGGAACCTTGAGCAAAATGAAAGTTAATGGACAGACCGTTGATCTTGGTGATGACCAGAAAGAAGGTCTTACAAGAGTTTCTTTAAGTGCAGCCGCTACATTCCGTTTTTAAATGCTATATTTGTAAGGATTACAAATAATCTCATAATAATGGCAGCAACAATCTCTTTATCAGCAGAACGCAGACAATCAGGATTGTTGCTGTCATTACTTTATCTACACACAGATTCTTTTCTGAAAAGTTCTAAGGACTTTATCAATTAAGCCCTGTCAGGATCCAAGACAGGGGCTCATTTCGGATTTTATTTATTGCTTTTTTGCGGTTTTCTATAGAAGAAGGCTGTTGTATGCCTGGATTCTACATTGGATCGTTAGGGAATAACTGCATTTTAATTTAAAAAAAATTGAAGAAAATGTCCAATCATATTATTGTAACCACCGGAATTTATGATGCTATAAAAGATACACTCAGAAGGAAAAAAGTGAGCATCGGAGAAGAAAAAAGACTTACAGAAGAACTTAGAAATGCAAAACAGGTATTGAGAAGAGATCTGCCTGTTGATATCGTAACCGTTGAAAGGAAGGTGACTTTGAAAGACCATACCTTAGATTTTGAACACGAATATATTTTTGTGCCGTCTACCAAAGCAAAGCTTAAAAAGAATAAACATTCCATACTATCGGATATTGCCCTTGCAGTAGTGGGATATAAAGTAGGAGATGTTATCAACTGGCCTTTCAGAGACGGAGAAAGAAAAATTGAGATCCTGAAAGTGGAAGCCTGGGAAGGATAAATAGATATTGAATATTATTAAGTTGAATTATAATAAAAGCGTGGCTTATTTAGCTGCGCTTTTTATTTTATTAGCTCAACTATTTTTGGAAACGCAAAGACGCAAGATTTTCATATACTAAATGCTTTAAGATGCAAGGATTTTATCTCCGATAAAATTTTGTGCTGTTGATTGCTTTATACACAACCCTTGCTGAAAAACTTACATTGAGCGAAGTCGAAATGTTCTTGCGCCTTAAAAATATCCACAATATTTGGGAACTTTTTGCGTCTTTGCGTTTCCCAACAAAATAACTTTAGCATTTAACAAATGATAAAAAAAGACTCCTCTATCACACTTTCTTCAAGTGCTTTGACTGCATTCCGTTTTTAAGTTTTATCTTTGCAAAAATTAAAAAAATGAGCAAACCGATAACTGAATTCATAGAAAAGTATTACCTGCACTTCAACGCAGCTGCATTGGTGGATGCTTCTAAAGGATATGTTGCACATCTTAAAGATGGCGGAAAAATGATGATTACTTTGGCAGGAGCAATGTCTACTGCTGAATTAGGGAAGATTCTTGCTGAAATGATCCGTCAGGGAAAAGTAGATTTTATTTCTTGTACAGGTGCCAACCTTGAAGAAGATTTAATGAACCTTGTAGCACACTCTCACTATGAAAGAGTTCCTCATTACAGAGATTTGACTGCTCAGGATGAGTGGGATCTTTTAGAAAGAGGTTTAAACAGAGTTACAGATACTTGTATCCCTGAAGAAGAAGCTTTCAGAAGATTGCAAAAACATATCGTTGAGATCTGGAAAGATGCTGAAGCTAAAGGAGAAAGATATTTCCCGCACGAATTCATGTACAAAATGATCCTTTCAGGAGTATTGGAGCAGTATTATGAAATTCCTAGAGAAAACTCTTGGATGATTGCTGCTGCGGAAGCTAATCTGCCAATCGTAGTTCCGGGATGGGAAGATTCTACAATGGGTAATATCTTCGCTTCATATTGTATCAAAGGAGAGCTTACAGCTACTACAATGAAATCGGGAATTGAGTATATGACTTATTTGGCTGACTGGTATTCTAAAAATTCAGGAGGTAAAGGAGTTGGATTCTTCCAAATTGGTGGTGGTATCGCAGGAGATTTCCCTATCTGTGTTGTGCCAATGTTGTATCAGGATATGGAAATGCATGACATTCCTTTCTGGTCTTATTTCTGCCAGATTTCTGATTCTACAACATCTTACGGTTCATATTCAGGAGCAGTTCCGAATGAAAAAATCACTTGGGGTAAACTTGATATCACTACACCGAAATTTATCGTTGAAAGTGATGCAACCATCTGTGCACCATTGATGTTCTCTTATATCTTAGAAAACGCTTAAGAATAAAATTCTCACCAGAGATTACAATACGGCGCTTCAATTCATTTGAAGCGCTTTTTATTTGCTAGATTTGGAAATAGATATGTTATGAAAACTAAACTCTTTAAACCATTAAGAAAAAATGAAGAGAGTAAGAATTAAGTTTCATCTTTGATGAATAATAAAGCAGGCAGCTGAAAAATAGCTTTAGCTATTCTCTTAATATTCTTAAAAACTTAAATGCGCTTAATGGTTTAAATAAATAGTGATATTCAATTTGTATCTCAGATAATATCCCTGCGTCTTTGCGTTTTCCAAAAAACTCCACAAGCATCTGTGAAAATCTGTGTCATCTGTGGTCAAATAAAAAAATCAATCTAAAGAATTCACCAGTACAAAATACCGATACGCAAGAATACCTTTCTCAACTTTCGTCAATTGATTAGGATCCTTCTTACTCAACTTCGGAAGCACCTTTTTATTAACTGCATTCAACAGCCTGAAAAATGATTTTTTCATATCTTTATCTTTTAATGAAACATCATCGAGCTTAAGAGAGTTCAAAAATGATGCAAAAAAAGAAAGCCAGCTAAAAATAACAATTTGATATGGACGAGATTTTTAAACAACAGGTATACGAAGTAGCAAGACTTATTCCCAAAGGAAGAGTTTCTACCTATGGTGCCATAGCAAAAGCAGTTGGCTATCCTAACCATTCAAGACATGTAGGAAAAGCGATGGGAGGATGCCCGAAAGATGTTCCTGCTCACCGTGTCATATCAAGCTCAGGAGTTTTATCTGTTCCGGAATTTCAGCCTAAGCTGGAAAAAGAAGGAATTGTTGTGGAAAATCTTAGAATAAAAAATTTCAAAAAGCTGTTTTGGGATCCGTTGGAGGAATTGTAAGTTTCAAGGGACTTAAATAAAAGAATTTTTTAACGCAAAGTTTTTATTTGTTTTCTTTAATATTTTAAGGGGACAAAGTCGAAATCAATTCCATTGATTTTTCAAGCGAATGCATTATCACACAAAGCTTCATCAGCTACAAAGTCAGAACTCTTTGCTTCCTGAAATAAAACCTTAGAATCATTCATTCTTTGCGTCAAAAAATACATTTTGTTTTAAAATTATTTTACAAAAAAATGTCACTCCATAATTTAATATGAGTGACACTAATATTTTAAAAGTTTTAAACCGTATTATTTTCCTCCTTTTGGGAGACTTTTCAGTTCTTGTTTAAGCCTTATATTTTCTTCTTTTAATAAAGTAATATAGTTTTGTAAATTCTCAATAATAGCTCCTGGAATATTATCATAATTATTCTGGTTACTGATTACTCCTGCAGAAGAAGATCTGTCATTAAAGACAGGATGATCATTATTAACAACTACTGTTGGTTCCTCCTCCTCATAAATGTCTTCAATCGGTACATCCAGGAAACGGGCAAGTTTGTCCCATTCATCTTTTACGATTCTTACATCACCGCTTTCTTTTCTGCTGTAATTGGATACATCCGTTGCGATAAAGTCAGCTACCTGTTGTTGAGTATAGCCTTTTTGCTTTCTGATGACGCGTAATTTTTCTTTTTGCATGACCTACATTTTATACAAAAATGGCAAAAAAGCATAATCTATACAATAGAAAACAGAAAAAATATAGAGCAAGACAATGAAAGCGAATAGAAAATGCAGAAAAGCTTTATAATATGAATCTTATTTATGTTAATTGATGATGATTTTTAAGATGGTTTTTGTCTTGTTGGAAAAACGCAAAGGCGCAAGGATTTCTATTTTTATACTGTTTGAAGACGCAGGAAAATCGAAGATTTTCAGGAAGAATAATAGATCATGACTTAGCAGGATACAATTTTATCGAAGATAAAATCCTTGCGCCTTAAAACATAATCTATATAAAAAATAGCGTCTTTGCGTTTTCCAAAAAATTCTCCACAAACATCTGTGGAAATTTAAGATTTTCAAAAAGCTTAAGTACTCTTCCCAACAGTATGATACTTAATTAATAAAACCTTAAATGCCCAAGATCTTTTGTGACTTTTGTGGTTAAAAAGATAAAAAAAGACTGCTTCAAAATGAAACAGTCTCTTGTGTATTATTTTTCAAGTTGCTTATAGCTTCTCTGTATAAAATCTGTCAGGTCTTTTCCTTTCAGTAAGTTTTGTGAAAGCTTGGCAAGATCCAAAGCATATTTGATCAGGCTTTCTTTCTCTTCAGCATTCTCAGTTTTTAAAATCTGATTAGAAAGTTCACTGTTGGAGTTCACCACAAGATTGTACATCTCCGGGAAACCTCCCATTCCGAACATTCCACCTCCGCCTGTAGCCTGCATTTCCTTCATTCTTCTCATGAATTCAGGTTGGGTAATGGTAAATGGAGCATCATTACTGTCGAGATCTTCAAGCTGAACGGTAAACTTAGAATCCTGAATAGCTTCTTCAACATTCTTTTTCAGAGACTCTTTTTCCGTTTCATTCAGTTTCGAAATTACGGGCTCATCTTTTTTGATCAGGTTATTCACGTGATCTGCATCTACTCTTGCAAAAGAGATATTTTCTTTTGATGTTTCCAGCTTCTGGATAACATGTGGAGTGATAGGTGAGTCTAATAACAGAACTTCATATCCTTTATCCTTTGCAGATTGGATGTAGCTGTGCTGCTCATCGGCATTGGTAGCATATAGTACAACCAGTTTATTGTCTTTATCCGTTTGTACAGGCTTGATTTTTTCAACCAATTCATCCCAAAGGAAATACTTTCCGTCTGTTGTAGGATATAGTGTGAATTTGTCTGCTTTTTCAGCAAATTTTTCTTCTGTAACAATTCCGTACTCAATAACGATCTTTATGTCATTCCATTTTTGCTCATAGTCTTCACGGTTTTCGTTGATTAAAGAAGCCATTTTGTCGGCTACTTTTTTCGTGATGTAAGATGAGATCTTCTTCACAGCACCATCAGCCTGAAGATAAGAACGGGAAACGTTCAAAGGAATATCCGGAGAATCTATGACGCCTCTCAGAAGCATCAGGAAGTCCGGAACGATACCTTTTACTTCATCTGTTACAAAAACCTGATTTTGATATAATTGTATTTTATCCATGTCAATATTCAGGTTGTTGCTCAGTTTCGGGAAGAAAAGAACTCCGGTAAGATTGAAAGGATAATCAACATTCAGGTGAATATTGAATAATGGTTCCTCAAACTGCATAGGATACAGTTCGTGGTAGAACTTCATATAATCTTCGTTGGTCAGTTCGTTTGGAGCAATCGTCCACGCTGGTACCGGATTATTGATAATATTGTCTACCTCTTCTGTTTCAGCCACAGCATCTTCAGGAGCGTCTTCCGGTAATGGAAGCGTATGTGTTTTTGTCCCGAATTTAATAGGAACAGGCATGAATTTGTTATACTTTAATAACAATTCGCGGATTTTTCCTTCTTCTAAAAATTCTACAGAATCCTCTGCAATATGAAGGATAATCTCAGTACCTCTGTCTGTTTTGTCAGTAGTTTCTTCAAGAGTGAATTCCGGGCTTCCATCACAGATCCAACGTACTGCCGGTTCATCTTTATAAGACTTTGTAACAATTTCAACCTTTTCAGCCACCATGAACGCAGAGTAGAATCCAAGACCGAAATGTCCGATAATTCCTGAATCTTTCGCAGAATCTTTATATTTCTCCAAAAACTCTTCAGCCCCTGAAAAAGCAACCTGATTGATGTATTTTTCAACCTCTTCACCAGTCATACCAATACCCTGGTCGATAATGCGTAAAGTTTTCTGGTCTTTATCAATTTTAACTTCAAGTTTCGGATTTCCGTATTCCACTTTTGCTTCTCCGATGCTTGTTAAATGCTTTAATTTTAAAGTAGCATCTGTTGCATTGGAGATCAATTCTCTTAAGAATATTTCGTGGTCACTGTAAAGAAATTTTTTAATTAGTGGGAAAATATTTTCCACAGATACATTAATATTTCCTTTAGTCATCATATTTTATATTTTAATTGTTCAAGATACTTCTCAAAAAAAATACCATGCGGAAGAAAGTGACAGAATGGCATTTTTTCAACGTGAAACAGTCTTATCCTATAGATTTGTCAAAGAAATATCTTACTTTTAATTATTAAAAATTTTTTAAAGATGAAGTTGAAATGTACAGTTTTTATTCTGCTCATGGTGACCTGCTGGGTCTATGGACAGAAAAAGCCTTTAGACCATTCTGTTTATGACAGTTGGCAAAATATTGGGGCAAGAAAAATTTCCAATGACGGAAAATGGATTGCCTATTCTGTGGATGCTCAGGAAGGAAATTCTAGCCTTTCTTTATATTCCGTAAAAAATAAAATGACAAAGAAGTTTGCAAGAGGAACAAAAGTAGATTTTACGAATGATTCCAGATTTGCTGTTTTTCAGATCCGTCCGCAGTATAAAGATATAAAAGCGGTAAAAGATAAAAAGCTTAAAAAAAATAAATTAACAAAAGACAGCCTTGCAGTTGTTGATTTTTTAAATAATAAAACGGAGAAAATTCCTAATGTAAAATCTTTTAAAATTCCTGAAAAAGCTGGTTCCTACGTTGCTTATCTGCTGGAAAACACAAAAGATAAATCTTCAGACGATACTTCTGATAAAGAAGATGGGGATGATAATAAGGATGAAGATAAAAATGTAAAACCTTTGCAGCTGGTTGTGCGAAATCTTTTGGACGGGAAAACTACAGAATATGATAATGTAATCCGTTATGAATTCAGCAAAAATGGAAAACAGCTTGTTTTTGTGACTAAAAAACCGGAAGAAAAACCTAAAAAGGATAAAAAAGAAGGGAAGGATTCTGAAGATGAAAAATCTGCAGACAAGAAGGATAGCGACAAATCAAAGCCAAAGAAATTTGCATTTCAAACGGTACAGGTTGTAGATCTTCAAAAAGGGACTGTAACTAATATTTCAGAAATGGAAGGGGATTTTTCACAATTATCTTTTGATGAAGAGGGTAACCAGCTGGCATTTGTAGGAACTTCTTCTGCACAAAATGACCTGGTGAAATTGTATCAGCTGTATTACTTTAATTTTAAAGGAAATAAAAAAGAAACGGTCACCAATGAAAACTCACAGATGAAGAAGAATTGGGTGATTTCTGAAAACCGTTTACCCTTATTCAGTAAAAATGGAAAGCAGCTGTATTTCGGCGTTGCTCCAAAACCTATAGCAAAAGATACTGCGATGATTGCAAATGATCATGCGGTTGTAGATATCTGGAATTATAAAGATGATTATCTGCAAACAGTACAGCTAAAAGAATTGAAAAATGATCTGAAAAAATCTTATGCTGCGGTAATGCAGACGGAAAAACCGGACTTCTTTAGAAATATTGACGCTGAAGATCTGGATACATTACGATTGGTAAACGAAGGAAATGCTGAATTTGCATTGGGTATTACAAGTTTGAATAACCGTATTTCTTCGCAATGGGAAGGTGCAACAAAGAAAACGTATTTTCTGATTGATAATAAAACAGGTGAGAGAACGGAAATTATTCATAATCTGAATGGCTCGGTTGCTGTATCTCCACTTGGGAAATTCGTTGTGATTTTTGACAGAGAAAAAGGAAAATGGCTGAGTTATAATGTGAAAACAAAGCAAATACTGCCTTTAAGCAACGGATTACCTGTTTCCTTTGTGGATGAAGAGTTTGATATGCCGGATTTTCCAAATTCTTATGGCATCGCATCATGGACAAATAATGATGAATCTGTGATTATCAAAGACCGTTTTGATCTTTGGGAATTTTTCCTGAACGGTTCAAAAAAACCAAGAAATATCACTAACGGATTTGGTCGTAAAAATAAAATAACATTTGATACCTACGATCTGGATAAAGATATTAAAAGCTTAAACCGAAAATCTGTCATTTACTTATCAGCATTTGATAATACATCCAAAGCGAATGGGATTTTTAAAACATCTGTTCAGTCGAGTTCTGATCCGGTAAAAATCCAGATGGAAAATGTCTGGGGATATAGAAGCCTTCAAAAAGCGAAAAATGCAGAAGAATATATTGTAGTAAAAGAATCATACACTGATTCTCCGAATATTTTTTCAACATCAGATTTCTCAGAACAACAAAAGCTGAGTGATACCAATCCACAGCAAAGCCATTATAATTGGGGTACAGACGAATTGGTAAACTGGACAACACCAAAAGGAAATACATCTACAGGAGTTTTATACAAACCTGAAAATTTCGATCCGAATAAAAAATATCCTATGATTGTCTATTTCTATGAAAAACTTTCGGATAATCTGAACCGTTATGTAGCACCGGCTCCAACGCCTTCAAGATTGAATATTTCTTATTTCGTAAGCAACGGATATCTGGTTTTCACTCCTGATATTTCATATACCGATGGTCTTCCCGGAGAATCTGCAATGGAATACATTAATTCCGGTGTTGAAAAAGTAAAACAAAATTCCTGGGTAGATGGTACTAAAATCGGAATTCAGGGGCAAAGCTGGGGTGGTTATCAGGTAGCGTATCTTATTGCTCATACCAATATGTATGCAGCAGCATGGAGTGGTGCTCCTGTTGTAAACATGACGTCTGCATATGGCGGAATCCGATGGACATCGGGGATGAACAGGCAATTTCAGTATGAGAAATCGCAGAGTAGATTAGGGAAAAATCTATGGGAAGCTCCAGATCTTTATATTAAAAATTCACCGCTTTTTACCATTGATAAAGTACAAACTCCGGTTGTTATTATGAGTAATGATAAAGATGGAGCAGTGCCATGGTATCAGGGAATTGAGATGTTTACTGCGTTGCGTCGTCTCGGAAAACCGGTATGGCTTCTGAATTATAACGGTGATGATCACAACCTTGTAAAACGTCAGAACAGAAAGGATATCCAAATCCGTGAACAGCAGTTTTTTGATTACTATCTTAAAGGTGCTAAAGCTCCGGTCTGGATGACTAAAGGTATCCCGGCCACCCAAAAAGGAAAAGATTGGGGATTTGAGCTGACAGATGATAAGCCTAATAAATAAAAAACTCGGCGGAGCCTTTGGCTCCGCCGAGTTTTTTATTTTTCTCAGAAAAATATATCACAAAAGATAAACTGACACAATGGCATTTTTTTTATGATGAGCCTGTTGGACACTTTTATTATATTTACCGCCAATTATAAACAACAGTATGGGAATCTTTGATTTTTTTAAGAAGAAAAATAACAACCAGGAAAATATAAGTACTTTGGTTCAGGAAATAGAAATGCCAGAGGAAAAAGTAATAGAGGAAGTGGTGGAAGAAGTTGTAGAAACAATACCAGAAATCCCTTCATCACAAGTAGAAGAACCAAAAGTAAAAAATGATGAGTACGAAAAAATCAGGATTTATAACGATTATATAGTGTATTCTATAGCGCTTCAGTTAAGGGGCGAGTATACACCTATTTCTGCTTTTGAAAAAGAAAATGGTGAGGTAGAAGGCTTTGCGTATATGGTAACGGAAGATGCTTATGCACTTGCTCCACAACAGGCGATCGGGCAAATGGAAGAAAAGTTTGAAAACGAACTTCAGGAGGGTAAGATTAAGTCCTATATGATTTTATATCACTCTCAGTTTGATGATAATGATAATCATAATCCGGCGACAAAAGAGGATGAGTTCAAAGCGATTTCACTTTCCTATCATTTTGAAGGAGCTGATAAGGCAAAAACGGGACTTCCTTATGTTTTCGAAAACCAAAATGTCACTTATAAAGGTTTCGCATCGTTTTCTCACGAAGAAAACAATGAAATCATGAATCATCAGTTGGTGGATGGCAAAGATTATTTTCCAAATACAGAAGGAATTGCTGCTCCTGAGACCACTAACGAAGCAGGAATTATCATAAGAAAATCAAATATTCATAATCTTGTGAATACCTGGAGCGGGGTTTTTGGTCACGAGAATTTCCAGACTAAAGATTACGGTCAATATCTTACCACTGTTTTAATGCAGTCCACGGTTGCAGATCCTGATGGTGAAGATAAAAGCAAAACAGAATTTGAAGATGTAAGATTTAAAACCATTGTTACAGAGGAGCTTAGTACAATAATTCCGGAGGTAAAAACTAATTATGTTTTAGATTTTGAAACAAGATCAATCAGAGAGTGGGAAAATGCATTGAACTTACAGGCAATTGTAGCGGGTCCGGCCAGAGATACTTTTGGAGTTTGGTTTTTTGCTACAGATTATGCTGAAAATAGAAATACATACATGACTCAGCCTCATCTGAAGGTAAATATCAGTGGAATTGTTTTTATTCTTGATGTTCAAACAAACACTGATTTACCTGACGGGACTAAAATGAGTGAAGACTTCACAACCTATGCACCAAGCCAGGATCTTCCGAACTATGCATGTTTTGATTTTATTGCTCAGGTTGTAGACTATAAGGAAACAGAATTACTAGAAGATGGTACTGTTAAAGGATATATCCTGAAGTTAAAACTAATTACAAATGAAGAGAATGAAGATTTCTTCACTATCGATGCTTTCGTTAATAAGGAGAACATGAGATTTGAAACTCCAACAAAAGGAATGAAAGTGACTGGTGCACTTCAGCTTCAAGGTAAAATTGCTGAATAATTTTTTTTTAAATATAAAAGCTTAAAAAGAGGTTGACCTATTGGACAACCTCTTTTTATTTTGAATCTAAGAAAAGTTTTATTTAAACGCAAAGAATATGTAATTCAAATACTTTTTTTTAGGAAACAATGATGAGCGACTTTAAGTACTAAATAATACATTAGAAAGGATCAATGAAATTGATTCTGCCTTTGCTCCCTTTAAAATGTACAGTTTATAAATAAAAACTTTGTATTTAAAAAACGTAACCATTTAAAAACAAAAAAAGGCAATCCTAAGACTGCCTTTTCTATATTTTCCTGAAAAATTATTTATTTTTCATTTCCTCTTTGATCTTGTTTTCCAATTCCTCGGAAAGATCAGGATTGTCTTTTAATACATCTTTTACAGCATCACGTCCCTGACCAAGTTTAGTCTCTTCGTAGCTGAACCAAGAACCGCTTTTCTTCACAATTCCCATATCTACTGCTGTATCAAGGATCTCACCTACTTTAGAAACTCCTTCACCATACATGATATCGAATTCTGCCTGCTTGAAAGGAGGTGCTACTTTGTTTTTCACAATCTTTACTTTCACACGGCTACCGATAGCTTCGTCACCTTGTTTGATAGGTGCACTGGCTTTTCTGATATCAATTCTTACAGAAGCATAGAACTTAAGAGCGTTACCTCCGGTAGTTGTCTCAGGGTTTCCGAACATTACCCCGATCTTTTCTCTCAACTGGTTGATGAAGATCACTGTACATTTCGTTCTTGAAATAGTAGCCGTAAGCTTTCTTAATGCCTGAGACATCAATCTTGCATGAAGACCCATTTTAGAATCTCCCATTTCACCTTCGATCTCAGCTTTTGGTGTAAGAGCTGCAACAGAGTCAATCACAACGATATCAATAGCTCCTGAACGGATAAGGTTATCGGCAATTTCTAAAGCTTGCTCACCATTGTCCGGCTGAGAAATGATCAGGTTCTCCAAATCAATTCCTAATTTAGCAGCATATGTTCTGTCAAAAGCGTGCTCTGCATCAATAAATGCAGCAATACCACCTGCTTTTTGAGCTTCAGCAATAGCATGAAGGGTCAATGTTGTTTTACCTGAAGACTCAGGACCGTATATTTCAATGATTCTTCCTTTTGGATATCCACCTATACCTAATGCGATATCTACTCCTAAAGAACCGGAAGGAATTACTTCTATTGTATTGTCTATAGATTGATCACCTAAAGTCATTACAGTTCCCTTTCCGTATGTTTTATCTAATTTGTCAAGCACTAAAGCGAGTGCTTTTTTCTTATCATCAATGTTACTCATCGCTATTAAAATAATTTCTCAAAAATACATAATTTAAATATCAAAAACTAATATTATTTGTCCCTGAAAACTGTTTTTAGAGTTAAAAAATGATAAAATTTTATAAGTGATATCATTCATAACGAGATAGATGTGGGGTGTGAAGGTATGGGATGTTTTAAAAAAAAATAAGTTGATAAAGTGATCATTGTAAGAAAAAGACAAGAGGGTTAAAGCTACTGTTGGTTGGGGGATTTCTGTGAGATGTAGTCTTCATTGCTTATTAAATTAGTCTATTACAACATTTTTTATGTTGATCAGCACGAATGTCTTTTTATCCATTCATATAAAAAAATGCTTATCTTAAAAAATTGTTTTTAAAGATTATTCTATGAACAGAAAATTAAAACGATTCCTGATCAAATCTTTTGCTGTATTAGCGGTGATGCATCTCGCTTACTTTATCTATGGCTATATAAAGTTTGAAGGTCTGCAAAAAATTGATATTTATACAGAGTTTTACAGATTCAAATTTTATGATGATGTTTCCATTTCTCACTTTTTTGTAACCAGTTTTTTTTTGTTTTTCTTTTTTGTTTTTCTCCTTAGAAATCATTCCCCAAAGAGAAATGAACCTTTAAATATTTGGAGAATGGGCATTATATTGTTATTTATATCTTTTTTATCCCTCACTTTTTTCCTCAGTTATAGTTTTGGGTTAAATGCAAAGCTACGAACTGAATTGCCTGAAAAGAATCTTAATAAGGACAAAACGCTACTGAACGTCTTACAGCCTTTTTTATACAACTATACTTCCTACAGTTCCGAAAAGCTATTTAATCCCAAAAATATTTTATACCCCAAACCTTATCCAGTAGTTGAACTGAGGGATACGGTATATTATGAGCCGGGTAATAATAAGGATTATTTCTCAACAGAATCCAGGTATTATAGTATTGATACCTTGAGAATCCTGAGTGCTGATTATAAAAAATTAAGCAATAAATCGAAATCGGTGCTTGATATTCTGGGGCTTGATGCCGAGAAGCTGGGAAAAAGATTAATTTCTAAAAAAGAGATGGGGGACAGTACTGAAATTCTATTTCAAGGAATCGAAGTACATCCTCAATATGATGAGAAAATGTGTATTTTCCTTGAAAATAAAAGCTTGTTTTCTTCATTGCATAATATCCCTGAACGGAAGCAGGAGTATGAAAATGCCGTCAAAAGATACAATTTGCTTTATAAAGATAATCAGGATTCGCTGCTAAACTCGTTGAAGAGACTGGATGTTCTTTTAAAAAAATACAATATAGAAACACAGATAATTCCGAAACAGCTAACAAAAGATGTCTTTTATTACAGAGATCATCAGCAGGAGCCTCTGAATGAAATACGAAATACTTACGAAAGAAATAGGTTAAAAGAAAAATTTGAAACCCTTGACCGATTGTTCTACAAACCGAATTATCTTCATCCCTCCATTACAATTATTTTTATAGGGGTTGTCATTGGTGTCTGGATCATCTTACTTTTATTGTACTTGATCTGGAGTGTAAGAAACAGAAAGCTTATTACAGGAAACGTAAAGGAAAAAGAATAAATATAATATTGCCTCTTTTTCAATGAAATGGAGAGGCTCTCAATTTTTATTTTAAATAACTTCCAGCTTTTGATTTCCTTCAAAAATAAAGTTTTTAATGAAAATTTGAATTTTTGGTGATATTCAGGTAATCTTCCAGTACTTTCATCTGATCCTTATTTCCTCTTTTTATTCTGGCATCGCGACTTACGATTCTGTCATAAATCTTGTTGAAAAGTATCTTTGATTTTGGAAACAGGTTTTTGTTGGAAACTTCCGGGATCTGCAGTCTTTTGCAGACTTCATCATCCAGCAGAAACCAGGTACAGCAAACGTGGAGATATTTTAAATTTTTCCTTTGGAACTCAAATTTTAAAATAGGATTTTCCAAAGATTCATTCAGCAGAGAGTGGGCAAGGAGTACAGAATCTTTATCGGAAGGAGGCTGAACAGATGTCCATAAGTAAAAATATTCAGTAGCTTGCTTTTTGTTGTCAGGGAGAAGCTGTTCCGGAATGCCTAAAAGATAGCCTACATATTTCCACAGGTGAAAAATTCCCTGTTCTTCTTCAATGGAAAAACTATTTCCCAATTTTTGAAGACTGTGAAGAAAGACAAGACTAAAACCAATATACGTTGCCATCATATCCCAGGAGTTGATTGGCTCACCCCAGTTTTCGGTATCCCAGTCTTTATAATGTTTTTTTATGGAAAGTCTCGCATAAGAATGGATCAAACGGGTTTTTATAGCAAATTCATACCCTTTTGCATGAACTTCCAATGCATTATAGCGCGTAGCGTTTACCCAGAAATCCAATGTTTCCGAAAGACGTTTTACCGCACCCTTTTTTAATGCTTCTGTGACAATAAGGGGTTTGTTGAGGTAAGCGTAGTCGTAACCGCCGATCAGACAATAATCCCTCAACGAGATCAGGGAGTCTAGATTGCTTCTCATGCAGAGTTCAGCACCGCTTTTGAGTAAATTGTAATCAAGCCATTCCGGGACTTTTTGAGTTTGGGTGAAAAGCTTTTTTACACTTTCAGGAACAGAATCTGTTTCCGAAACTCCATTTCTGATGTATTGCTCAATTTCTCTGGATGCCTCATGAAATTTTTTAGTAAAATACACATCTCTTACAACCTCATCACCGACCTCATCAACATGATGAAAAAAAGGAGCGAATTTCTCGAATTTTTCAAAACTCACTTCTGCTCCGGAAAACTCAATAAGCAGTTTTCCGTTCCCACTTTCCCAGAAATTTCTGAAATGAGGAGCATCTTTATATCGTGGTTGTATCATGTTCATTCCTTTACCTATAAAAGTACAAGTTTTATGCTGAAGTTTTATGGTGAGATTTGTCAGGCTTCGATAAAGATTTTAGAGATATCCCCATTCAAAAGTTCCATGACAAACTCAATGTCATCGGGATGGGTGAGGTCTATGATTTCTTTCAGGTGTACAGGATACTTATGGAGTCCGTGTATTTTCAGAATGTCTTCATGATGATTGCAGATGGGGCTGTCTGCGAAATTAATAACATAATAATAGAACTTTCCCGGCACGAAGATTTCTCCGATAAGGTGCTCAATAGCAGGAACGGGCAGGGCTCTGTTATCATTCTGTAAAATTTCAGGACAGTCATTCCATACTTTGGTGAGGGGATGCGGTTTTTTTGCATGAGTCAAATGTTTTTTCTCCATTGGTTGGTGTTTTCTTAAAAATAATAAAATTATGTTGAAAAATCACCCTTTTGTGGTATTTCGTGTGGTAGGTAAGTGTTGTAGCTTTAAATAAAACTAATGACCACTTCAAAAATTTTAATCTAAAAAAATAAATAACCATGAAAACAAAAATTTTATTATTGTTCCTGCTCGGATGGGTTGGGATAGTGTTTGGGCAGGAAAAAATTAATAAAAATAAAATTGATGAAAAATCGCAATTTATTTTTGATTACTTGACAACGACAAAAGGAGTTGATTGTACTAAAGATGGAATAAAACTAGAAGGTATAGAAGAATTAAATATGCCTACAAATGCAATTTTTACAATTGAAAAAGAAAATGATGATGGTAGTTTTGTTATAAAATTTTCAATATGGAAATCAAAAGATCACTTAGAAGATAATCTGACGTATTATTATAAACAAGTTGGGAAAAATACTAAAATATTAGACGCAATTAAAACAGAAGAATTTGATTTAAAAACTGGAAAAGCTGTTAAAAAAAATATTGTAGATAGTGAATCAAATGTTATAAATGTAACAGAAAGATTCTTTTTAGTAAAAAAAGATGATTTATTACTAAATGGATCGGTTTATAATCTTCCAAAATATGAATTTGTATTTGGAACCATTTCTTATTTAGCAAGAATTAGGCCTTCTGTAAAAGATATTCCCAGTTATTGGTCTACTGATTTAAATTTGGGATTTGCTTATGGTATAAAAAGGAATTTTAATAAGAATTGGGGAATTGCAGCTTTAGGAGGGATTTCATTTAGCAAAGCGAAAATTGATTCATTATCTACTTCACCATCAATTGATAAAAGCATTGAAAAAATTTCACTATCCCCAACTTTGAATATTTTATGTAATTACAAAAATTTTTTCATAGGGATTGGTGCTGGTTTTGATTGGATTAATTTAGATGACGAGGAATCTAAAAAATGGGTTTATAATAAAAAAATATTTTATGCTATAGGAATTGGAATGAATTTATTTTCTAGTAGTACAAGCGATACACCAAAAGCAACAAATTCTCCATAAGTCTTTATTATAGAGTAATTATTTAAAAATACTAATTGTACTATAACACAAAAAACCTTCCCATCGGGAAGGTTTTATATTACTTATTGTTTATCGCTTATTATAAAGAAGCAGCGTGTACAAGCATATCTACTAACTTGTTAGAGTAACCCATTTCGTTGTCATACCAAGAAACAAGTTTCACGAAGTTTGGAGAAAGCATGATACCAGCATCTTTGTCGAAGATAGAAGTTCTCTTATCTCCTACGAAGTCCTGAGATACTACAGCATCTTCAGTATATCCAAGGATACCTTTCAATTCACCTTCAGAAGCAGCTTTGATTACTGAACAGATGTCTTCATAAGAAGCAGCTTTTTCAATTCTCACTGTTAAATCTACTACAGAAACGTCAACAGTTGGTACTCTGAAAGACATACCTGTTAATTTTCCGTTTAGTGAAGGAATTACTTTTCCTACTGCTTTAGCAGCACCTGTAGAAGAAGGGATGATGTTGTTTAGAGCAGCTCTACCACCTCTCCAGTCTTTTACTGAAGGACCGTCAACAGTTTTCTGAGTAGCTGTTGTAGCATGTACAGTTGTCATTAAACCTTCAACGATTCCGAAGTTATCGTGGATTACTTTAGCTAAAGGAGCTAAACAGTTTGTAGTACAAGAAGCGTTTGATAAAATTTTGATATCATCAGTAAGTTCCTTGTGGTTTACACCCATTACGAACATTGGAGTATCATCTTTAGAAGGAGCAGAAAGGATTACTTTCTTTGCACCTGCATTGATGTGAGCCTGAGCAGTATCTTTAGATAAGAAAAGACCTGTAGATTCTACGATATAGTCAGCACCAATTTCATTCCACTTTAGGTTGTTAGGATCTCTTTCAGCAGTTACTCTGATTCTTTTCCCGTTTACTACAAGATCATTTCCTTCTACAGAAACTTCACCTGGGAAAATACCGTGTACAGAGTCATATTTTAACATGTAAGCCATGTATTCTGCATTAATAAGGTCATTGATTCCTACAACTTCAATGTTGTCTCTTTCAGTCATTGCTCTGAAAACAAGACGTCCAATTCTACCAAAACCGTTGATACCTACTTTAATTGTTGACATAATAGTTTGTTTTTATTAGATTATAAAAATAATTAGATTGCTAAAATTTTTGAAATCAGTAAAAGATCTTCATTGATTTCGTTATGTTTTTTAATGGCTTCTTCAATAGGCGTATACGTCAGATCGTTGGAACGCATTCCTGCCATTACATTGCTTTGTCCTTCCATTAATCCTGTTACAGCACCATAGCCTAATCTGCTTGCCAAAACTCTGTCTGCACAGCTTGGAGAACCTCCTCTTTGCATGTGTCCCAAAATTGCTACACGAATGTCATAATCAGGGAATGTCTGTTTTGTTTTTTCGGCAAGTTCATACACATTGGCTAGTTTTTCACCTTCTGCAACCACCACAATGCTTGATGCTTTTCCTGTTTTTTCTGCATCTCTGAATTTCGCGAAAAGTTCATCAATACTGTCTTTTTTCTCAGGAATTAAAATATCTAAAGCTCCCGTTGCCAATCCACTGTTTAACGCAATAAAACCAGCATCACGACCCATAACTTCTACAAAGAAAACTCTGTTGTGAGAAGTTGCAGTATCACGGATTTTATCAATGGCATCCATGGCAGTATTCAAAGCAGTGTCGTATCCGATGGTATTATCTGTTCCGAAAATATCGTTGTCGATCGTTCCCGGGATACCGATTACTCTGATTCCGAATTCTTCATTAAAGATTTTTGCACCGGTGAAAGTTCCGTCTCCACCAATACAAACCAATCCGTCTATTCCAAGCTTTACGCAATTGTCATAAGCTTTCTGACGGCCTTCTTTTGTTCTGAATTCAGCGGATCTGGCAGACTTTAGAATTGTTCCACCTTGGTTGATTATATTTTTTACGGAACGGGCTCCCATTTTCAGGAAATCATTGTTGATAAGACCGTTGTAGCCTTCTCTCACCCCGTAGCATTCGATATTATAGTAATTGGCGGTTCTTACTACCGCTCTTAACGCCGCATTCATACCCGGAGAGTCACCTCCTGAAGTAAGAACTGCAATTTTTTTTACAGCACTCTCTTTCATCAAGAAAAAAATTTCGAACACAAATTTACAAAAACAAGTTCAGATTATCGTAGTAACTTTCCAATAGTTTTGAATATAAATTATTAAAAGCTTCTGAAGTTTGTAGGTTTAAAAAAATATCGTGCAGTTTTAGTTTCCTGAGCATCGATATCCAGGTCATACCAGGGTGTAAAATAGGGGTTAAAAGGATTGGAGAGTACATGAATAGATTGTGCCGGTGTAAATCCTTCACTCAATAAAAACAATCTTTTCCCTTCCTTATTGCGGCAGACACCGGAAATAAAAACAATATGTCCCGGACTTCCCGGTGTGATCAGAATATCTCCGGTTTTAAGATCTGAATTTTTTGTTACAGGTTTTGTTTCTTTATGTAATGAAATCGTTCCCGCATAATTAAAGATCAGATCCAGATAATTTCTGAAACTCTGATAAGAGTCATCAAAAGCCGCAGCTTTTCTGAAGCTGACCGAATTTCCACTGACAAATGCTCTCGTCCCGTTTTTGTAGTCATTCCAGCTGAGAAGATCACCACTGGTAAAATGAAATCTGATCGCGTCAAATTTTTTCGATTTATAAAGATATTCAGCCCTCATACGGATTGCCGCATCAGCACATTGCTGCAAGTCTTTATTTCCTGTATCAATATCAAAAACGGCTTCATGAAGATGCTGGGTAGAAATAGGAGTTCCGTCATATTTTAAAATTTGACTGGCATAAGGTTTCAGCTTAAAATTTTCAATAAAATATCCGAAAGAATCCGGTTTTTCTTCACTCCATTCATAGCCTTCAGGAGGAGAAAATCTTTCACGGATGGTATTTTTATCCTTATGGATTTTTAAAGCATTTTCTGCGATTAAATGTTCGTTCTTATCCGGTTCAGGCAGTAAGCGGTCTGATAACTTTTCTTTTGTACAGCCTGTGAGAAGTAAAAATCCTGTGATTCCAGTGATAATCTTTTTCATGTGTTTTTAGTGAACACAAATATCATTTTTTTTCGCAGATCTGCCAATACATAATCTGAAAATCTGTTAGTTTAATGGCCTTTTTTCTCCGGAATCAACAATTTTCCCCAATCATTCAATTGCCAGAGGATTTCCACCAGCTTTTCGCCAAGTTCTGTTAAAGTGTATTCAACCTTTGGGGAAAGTTCATTATAAGACTGTTTCGTTAGAATACCGTCTTCTACCATCCCCATCAATTGCTGATTCAAAACTCTTCGGTCCACTTTAGCGATACCGCGCAGAAATTCACTCGGACGTTTTTTTCCTTCATTGATCTGCCACACAATAGGAATTTTCCATTTTCCACTGATGGTATTAACGGCTACTTCCAACGGACAAATTTTATTTTCTTCAACTCTTTCCTTTGTTTCCATAAAATTGACTTTTTTATCCCTATGGGTGAAAAATATACGGTATTGCTTTTGTCCGGTTAGTTTCAGACTTTTGTAAAGATAATCATTAAAAACAGCATGTCAGAAAAACGAAAAGGGGCCCGTTCCATTAAAGATATTCCACCGGATATTCTGGAACAGCTGAATCGGGGAGAAATTGAAACCGCCAATCTTACAGAATGGCTTGCAGTAGATCAAAGGCTCTTGTTGGAAAATTTACTTCAGCAGAATAACCGGATTGACTATTTAAAACCTGTTTTAGAAAATGTAGATCAACTGAAAAAGCAAACTGTCAACACTGTTAAGGAAGCTATTGGAGTTGAGCTTTTAAATTTAACCATGAGAAATAATGATGACGAATTTTTGTTTGGACTCTCCACACATCCGGCAGATCTCGTACGTTGCTGGGCAGCTTATACCATTGGAAGAAACAATGACTTGAAACTTAAAGAAAAATTAAAAAGCATCCAGTCTTTCGCTTCTGATTCCCATTTTGGAGTGAGAGAGATCTGCTGGATGACTGTGCGTTCGGATATCTCAAAAAACCTTGATGAAAGTATATCTATTTTATCAGAATGGACTCAGCATAACAATGAAAATGTAAGACGTTTTGCCAGTGAATCTACCCGGCCGAGAGGAGTCTGGTGTGAACATATTGATGCTCTAAAACAAAATCCGGGACTAGGCCTTGAAATTTTAGAACCTTTACGATCAGATTCATCCCGATACGTACAGGATAGTGTCGGCAATTGGCTTAATGATGCCAGCAAATCACAACCTGAGTTTGTAGTGGAAATCTGTGATGAATGGCTTCGGGAAAGTTTCACAAAAGAAACCCAGTACATCGTAAAGAAAGCCTTGCGGACTATCAAAAAGTAAAAGTTATCCACAAATTAGAAATGTTGATTCGTTTTTTAATACGTAGGTCACAGATTTACATAGGTTTATATACTCTTTTTATATTCCTTTTCTTCTTTGGGAATAACTTTGTTTACTCAATTTTCACATAAAAATTGATGTTGAAATATTTTCAATGTTAACTATATGTTAATTGAAAAAAGTTATCCACAATATGAGTTTTCGATTAATGTGGATTCTATCTGTCACTAAATTAATAATTTAAATAAAATTAAAAAATGAAGACTTGAAATACAGTCTTTTCTTTGTTGGAAAAAAAAGTTATCCACAATATGGAATTATTGAGTTTGATTTGAGCTCATATGATAAGGATTCAAGATAAACTTATCTGTAAAAATTGCATTATCTGCTGCCGATTATGTTACCATTTTTCAGTCAAATATTTCCAGTATCTTTTCGGAACATGCTGAATATGCAGTTTCATATTCTTTCGTTCCACAATATTGGTTTTTGTAAAATAACGCTGCCAAAGAGTTTGGTAATTTTTCTCTTCATCATTTAATTTCTGTTGATATTGGCTGAAATTCAATTTTTCATCAGGATAAAAAAAGTCACAGGTATCCAGATCATAAAGAATTCCGTAGTTTCTTCTCAGATCATAGATCATCCATTTCTGATCCAGATACCGGTCATTAAAATGTTTTCGGATTAACGGAAGAACATTGAAGTCGGGATCTATTTTAGAGAAGAAAACATCATCTTTCATCTTTTCAAAGCGGACAAAAGCTGTCATTCTATGTCTTTCCCTGTCTACAGATTTCCCGATTTTAGAAATTTTTAAAATATCAGAATCTGCAAAATTTTCAAGAATATTTTCTTCCGGATGCTTGATAGATTGCCTTACAGTAGATAAGATTAGGTTTTCAAGATCGGGTTCCTCTGATAAAAAAACTTTTAAAAGCTTATGGACGCCCACTTTCCCGATATTCTGTTCCAATTTGTTGAGAACCCGCTCAGATTTTTCCGTTTGAGTAATAACTTCATGAATTTCCGCAAAAATATTTTCCTGATGAAAACGCTCTCTACTGGCAATTTCTACCTCTTTATAACGATATTCGAAAACTTCAAATATCGCGGTGAAAAGACCATCGAAACTTCCATCATAGAGTAGGGTTGTCATATATTTAGCTTAAAATTAAATTTAGTTGGCTTGTCATTCTGAACGATATAAAATGAAGTAAAGAATCTGGTTACTGAAGAACTCTTCCTTCGTCAGAATGACAACAATGTTTATTATAAATTTGTGGCCTTTCGTGAAAATATTTGTGTGATTTGTGTTGAAATCAAAATAAACTTAACTGTTGTGAGAATTGATTGTGAAACTTTGATGAGCTTCCACCTATCAACAGTTTTCTGAAGTTTTTATCTGTTAAATACCTTAAGTATGCGTTACCTGCATTGAAATCAATAAAATATTTTGCACGGTTGACAGCTGCTCCTAATTTTTTTAATTGATCCATGGTTAAAATCTGAAAACGTCTTGCACTGATGATTTTTTGAGCCGTTTTTACTCCAATTCCCGGAATTCTTAAGATAATTTGGTAGTCGGCAGTCTGAAGGTTAACAGGAAACTGGTCCAGATTCCGCAATGCCCAGCTTAATTTTGGATCTACTTCCAGGTCGAGAAAAGGAATATTCGGATCTAAAATCTCTTCTGCTTTAAAACCATAAAATCTCATCAGCCAGTCAGACTGATACAATCGGTTTTCACGAAGCATAGGAACTTCGGTTGTTAAAGAAGGTAACCGCTGATCTTCCAGAACCGGAACATATCCTGAATAATAAACCCTTTTCAGATTAAAATTTTTATAAAAATGATCGGCAACTTTAATGATCTGGAGGTCGTTTTCATTGGTTGCTCCTACAATCATCTGGGTAGACTGCCCTGCAGGAGCAAATTTGGGAACTTTCTTTAAGACTTTCTTTTCATCCTGATATTGGGTAATTCCTTTCTGAATATACCGCATTGGGTTGATCATATCTTGTCTGTTCTTTTCAGGAGCCAATAGCTTTAATCCACTTTCTGTAGGGATTTCAATGTTTACTGATAAACGATCTGCGTACAGAGCCGCTTCCTGCATCAGATCATCACTCGCTCCAGGAATAGATTTCAGATGAATATAACCGTTAAAGTTTTCTTCGAGGCGCAGCTTTTTGGCTACTCTCACCAGACGTTCCATTGTTGTGTCTGCATTTTTGAATATTCCTGAACTCAGAAATAGACCTTCAATATAGTTTCTGCGATAAAAATTGATCGTAAGATCTACAACTTCTTCTACTGTAAAAGCTGCTCTTTTGATATCATTTGAACTTCTGGAAACACAGTACGCACAATCATAAATACAATGATTGGTCAGGAGAACTTTAAGAAGAGAAACACATCGTCCGTCTTCCGTATAAGTGTGGCAGATTCCACTTGCGGAACTGTCTCCTAAAGCTCCTTTTTTATTCTTTCTGGAGCCACCGCTGGATGAACATGAAACATCATATTTCGCTGCATCAGCAAGGATTTCCAGTTTTTCTTTAAGACGGTCAAAATTCATATTTTTAAATGATTGATATGTTTTGTATCTGAATTGTATTTAAATTTTGTTCAAATTTAGTTCCAAAATTGATAAAAGTCAATCTTTTTTCATAGAAGTTATCAACAAAAAAGAGCCTCAAAATCATTATATTTACGGCTCATTAAAGTTTATATCATGAATCATAAACCAATCGAAGGTTTTTCCAAGCTTCCAAAGCAGGGGAAAATCGACTGGCTCGTAAACGAATATCTTGAAGGAAACCAGGAATATCAAAATATATTAAAACAATATTGGAATGATGATGCAGATCTTCAGAAGCTTCACGATGAGTTTTCTGAAAATACCATCTCCAATTTTTATATGCCTTACGGAATTGCTCCGAACTTTTTGATCGACGGAAAATTGTTGGCACTTCCAATGGCTGTTGAAGAAAGTTCAGTAGTAGCGGCCGCTTCCAAAGCTGCGAAATTCTGGATCGATAAAGGAGGTTTTAAAACAACGATTATCAACACTGAAAAACTGGGCCACACCCATTTTATTTTTGATGTTGAACCTCACAAATTACTGCATTTCTTTAATTTCAGTTTAAAGAAAAAATTACTTGAAGCGACAGAAGATATCACGGCGAACATGAGAAGACGCGGTGGTGGTATTTTAAATATCAGTCTGGTGGATAAAACTGCAGAAATGCCTAATTACTACCAGCTGAAAGCAAGTTTTGATACCGTGGATTCAATGGGAGCTAACTTTATCAACTCATGTCTTGAGCAGTTTGGGAAAACTTTGAGACAGGAAGTGGCAACCAGCGAGGACTTCACTCAGGAAGAAAAGAATTCACTGCAGATTGTGATGAATATCCTTTCCAACTTTACGCCTGACTGTATCGTGAGAGCTGAGGTTTCCTGTAAAATGGAAGATTTAAAAGATGACAGCGGAATTTCTCCTGAAGAATTCGCTTCTAAATTCAAACAGGCAGTCACTATCGCAGAAATTGAACCTTACCGTGCAACAACTCACAATAAAGGAGTAATGAATGGGGTAGATGCTGTTGTAATCGCTACCGGAAATGATTTCAGAGCAACAGAAGCCTGTGCACACGCCTATGCTGCAAGAGATGGGCAATACAGATCTTTGACACACTGTACAACAGACAACGGAGTATTCAGATTCTGGATTGATCTTCCTATTTCTGTAGGAGTTGTAGGAGGACTTACGAATCTTCACCCTTTGGTAAAATTCTCGTTAGCACTTCTTGGAAAACCTTCTGCACAGGAACTGATGAGTATTCTGGCAGTTTCAGGTCTTGCACAGAACTTTGGGGCATTGCGTTCTCTGGTAACTACAGGAATTCAGAAAGGTCATATGAAAATGCACTTATTGAATATTCTGAACCAGTTGGGAGCTACGGAAGAAGAAAAGCAGCACTTTGTAACGTATTTCAAAGATAAGACAGTGAGCCACCATGAGGTGATCAATGAATTTAACAGAATGAGAGGAAACTAATGTTACAGATCATTTTGCCCATTGTATTCCTTCTTTTTGGGTTATTTTTAAAGAAAACAAATCATGAAGGTTTCAGAAGCTCCAAGAGATTTGCCAATATGTTTATCATACTGGGAATTTCTACATTGGTTGCTAAGTTTATTCTAATGTACCTAAAATCGAAATAGTGAAAAAAAGTATTGTATTTTTCTTACTGATTTCCGGGTTAAGTTTTTCACAACAGCAAAAAGTGAAAATAAGTAATCTGCGGCCAAAAACTGAAAACGCTGTTTTTCCGGTTGTTTCTTATCCTGAAAATCCGAGAGTAGAAAATAAAATCAATACATTTCTGCAGGTAGATCAGCTGGAATATGTTCCCGGATCTGGCAGTAATCCTTTTAAACTGGCTTCTACAGCAACAAATTCCTATTCAAACTATGTTTATTTTTATAGTTGGGATAAGATTGAGACTCCTAAAAATATTCTGAGTATTGCAATAGATGGTGAAGCTTCGGGAGCGTATCCGGAAGAGTTTACAGACTGGAAAAATTTCGACCTGAGAACCGGAAACTATATCAACCCTGAAGATTTATTTCAAGCAGAGAGCTTTAAAACCATCAATGGTTTAATTCAAAAGAGAATTCAAAAAAGAGTTGGTGATTTTTTAAACCAACTGAAATCTGAAAAAAATCCTTCGGAAGAAACTCAGGATCAAATTGCTCTGTATGAAGATTGTTTCATGGAGTATACTTTGAACGGTATCAAATATTTTTTCGGAAAGGATAAACTTACTTTTGTAGCAGGTAGATGTTCTAATCATGCGATGAGGGCATTGGATGATCTGGGAAGCCACGAAATAGAATTTACTTATAAAGAGCTTGACAAATATTGGAGTTCCTATGCAAAAAACTTGATTTCCGGTTCTGAAAAACTTAACAAAACAAGTCCTGGCAATAAATTGTTTAAAGGAAAAATTGATGGTAAATATCCCATTACAGTTCTGATTAACGGAATCAATGAGGATGATTCGTTTTCAGCAATGTACTGGTATGATAAGAATAAAAAACCTATCAATTGGAGAGGAGAATTTATCCATGATCATTTTTCCATTACAGAAGATGATTATCATAGCGAGGAACTGAAGGAATGGATTCCAAGAGCTTTGATAGAAGCCGATTTGAAAGGAAATAAAATCATAGGAACTTGGCAAGATTATAAGACAAAGAAATATTTAACCTTAGAATTAGAAGAGTTATAAAATGAAAACAATTACTTTAGTTTTTGGAGCGGTTTACGGAATGGTGTCTGTGATCCTGGGGGCATTTGGAGCGCACGCTTTAAAGAAAATATTAGCTGTGGAAAGACTGGAAAGTTTTGAAACAGGAGTAAGGTATCAGATGTATGCAGCCTTTTTTCTGCTGATCATCGGGTATATCTTAAAATTTGAAACTTCTGCTGAAAAATGGACTGCCATTTTAATGATTGCAGGAACATTGTTGTTCTCAGTGAGTATCTATTTCCTGAGTATGCAGGATTATTTGGGAATGAACCTTAAATTCTTAGGACCTATCACTCCGCTTGGAGGTCTGATGATGATCTTAAGTTGGGGAATGCTTATCTTTTATTTTGCTAAAAACAGAATTTAAGAATGAAAATTAACAGAAGAAGACGGTTAATAAAAACATTCAATCTCTTAGATCAACCCATCAGATTCAATCCGTTTGTATTCAGCCGTACTTTTTTTATGTGGGCTGTTACAGGCCTTGTAGGTGGTATTATTGCCGGAGGATATTGGATCGTATTGGAACATTTCACTGAATTCCTGGCCGAATTTCAAGGCTGGCAAGTGATTCCGACAATGGCAATCTGCGGGTTATTGGCTGGGTTAGTGATTCATTTTATCGGTGATCCGGGAGAAATTCATTTGATCGTTAATAACATCAGATTCAATAAGGGAAAACTGGAGCCTAAGAACAATCCATCAATGATCCTTTCATCTTTATTTTGTGTAGCATCAGGAGGAAGTTTAGGGCCTGAAGCGCCTTTGGTACAGGTCACCGGATCTACGGGAACCTGGCTGGGGAAAATTTTCAGATTGAAAGGCGAAGAGCTGCGTTCTTTGAGTATTGCCGGGATGGCTTCTGGTTTTACCGCATTATTTGGAGCTCCGCTTGGAGGAAGTCTTTTTTCCCTGGAAATACTGCATCATAAACATGCGGTAGAATATTATAAAGCCATTATTCCTGCGTTGGTAGCAAGCTGTTTCAGTTATCTGATGTTTGCTTTGATTATCCATTTAGGAATCGGGGCAACCTGGGATCTGAAAGCGTATCATTATACAGGAGTATATGATTTTCTATATGCTGCACTGTTCGGAATTGTGGGAACATTTTTTGGATGGATTTTCATTTTTGTAGTCAAATTTTTCAAGAAAGTTTTCGAATACAGAGCGTTCCCAATATATATTAAAACATTAGTAGGAGGAATTATTTTAGGAATCATTGCCTATAATTTCCCTATTACAAGATACTTTGGACATAACGAGATCAATCAGCTGATCGGTGGCAATTTCGGATTGAATTTTTTAATCCTGATTTTGGTTTTTAAAATACTGGCTATTGCCATTACGGTAACTTCAGGATGGAGAGGAGGATTTATCATTCCGCTGTTCTTTGTAGGAACAACATTAGGACTCATTATTCATAATTTATTTCCAGGTGTAGATACCACATTAGCGATTGTAAGCTGCATGGCAGCAATCAATGCGTGTGTAACAAGAACACCGATGAGTACTACCATTATCTTAGGAACACTTACCGGGTTTACCTATTTTGTACCAATATTATTTGCGAGTCTTACAGGATATTTTCTGGCTCCAAGAATTCCGTTCATCGGATCACAATCTGAGAAATTAGTGGAAGAATAAAGGAAATTTGAATGATATGTTAAAAATCAAGTCGATCAGACTTTAATTTTTAAGTCAATAAACTTGAACTTCCATGTCTTTTTAGTAAATTTGTCAACCTTTAAATATTAAAATAAAATAATAAAAATAATATGAATCTTCACGAGTATCAATCAAAAGAGATTTTATCAAAGTATGGAGTAGCTATCCAACGTGGTTTCGTTGCAAACAACGTAGAAGAAGCTGTAGCAGCTGCTGAAAAATTGACTGCTGAAACCGGAGCACAGGCTTGGGTTGTAAAAGCGCAGATTCACGCAGGTGGTCGTGGTAAAGGTGGGGGTGTTAAGTTTTCTCCAAACATGGATAAACTTAAAGAGAACGCTCAGAATATCATCGGAATGCAGTTGGTAACTCCTCAAACTTCTGCTGAAGGTAAAAAAGTACACTCTGTTTTGGTTGCAGAAGATGTTTATTATCCAGGAGAATCTGAAACTAAAGAATTTTATGTTTCTATTCTTTTAGATAGAGCTGAAGGAAAAAATACAATCGTATATTCTACTGAAGGTGGTATGGATATTGAGCACGTTGCAGAAGTAACTCCTCATTTGATCCACAATGAACTTATTGATCCGGCTATCGGTCTTCAAGGATTCCAGGCTAGAAAAATTGCTTTCAACCTAGGTCTTGAAGGAAATGCATTCAAAGAATTTGTGAAATTTATTTCATCTCTTTACAATGCTTATACAGGAATTGATGCTTCTCTTTTCGAAATCAACCCGGTATTAAAAACTTCTGATAACAAGATTATCGCTGTAGATGCTAAAGTAACTTTAGATGACAACTCATTGTTCCGTCACAAAGATTTAGCTGAACTTAGAGATACAAGAGAAGAAGATCCAATGGATGTAGAAGCTGGTGAAGCTGGTCTTAACTTCGTAAAACTAGATGGTAACGTTGCTTGTATGGTAAACGGAGCTGGTCTTGCAATGGCAACTATGGATATCATCAAATTATCAGGTGGTAACCCTGCTAACTTCCTTGACGTAGGAGGTACTGCTGATGCTCAGAGAGTACAGACTGCTTTCGGAATCATCTTAAGAGATCCAAACGTAAAAGCTATTTTGATCAACATCTTCGGAGGTATTGTAAGATGTGACAGAGTTGCTCAGGGAGTTGTAGATGCTTACAAAGCTATGGGTAGCCTTCCGGTTCCATTGATCGTAAGATTACAAGGGACTAACGCTGTAGAAGCTAAAAAATTAATTGACGAGTCTGGTCTTCCGGTACACTCTGCAATTACTTTAGAAGAAGCTGCAAACAAAGTAAAAGAAGTTTTAGCTTAATCTGAAACTTTCAAATAAATAGAAAACCGTTCCAAAAATGGAACGGTTTTTTTTGTTATTATTTTAAGTGTTGAACATTAAAATAATATGATTTTATTTCTTGAATTCTTCCAGCCAGTAAAGATCCAGAACATTGGGTGCAATTTTTAAATCCGGCCTGAAAATCAATATTCCTTTTACAAAATTTTTGAGTAACAGATTCCCATTTGTAATCACTATATCAATATTTAAATTGACAGTTTTTCGGGTGGCTTTCTTTAATGCGGGCTCAAAGAGATGAATGCATAAACTAGGAGCAGATTCATCATACTCAGTCAATAACACATCATATTTCCCCGATTCCGGATTTGAATGAAGCTCAGCATAGGTTATGGAATATAAAATGTCCCGGTTGCAGTAATGGTGAATTCCTTTTTCATCAACAATAATATGGGTAGTTGTATTTTTGGAATTTTTCTGAAAAAGCATCCAGACGCAAAAACTTAGGATTGCCATAAAAAGGACAATTAAAACAATCTTTATTTCTACAGAGATTTCTTTTGCATTTATTACCATTACAGCCATTATTATAACGGATGAAGGGGTCAAAATTAAAAAAGATCCGCCAATCATCTTAATCAATAAAGCAAGCCCTTTTGAAGTTTTTGATTCAATAGGTAGGAATGAATTGGATTGTGATGACATTATTTTGTGGATTAAGATCTTATATAAAAGTAAGAAATTATGTAATAACAATTTGGATCCAAAAACGAAGGGAGTATATACCTTAATTAAACCGGTGAATTAATATGAAAACATTTATTTATCCTGGTTTTCATGTAAATTATTCTCCCCATTGGTAATACTGATGCTTGTAGGCGTTACCAGCTGAACTTTATCCACATCAAAACGCTCTTTAATCCCTAAATAAGCCTTACTTCTTACCTGAGCCAGGTTAGCACCCACTTTTATCCAGAACTTCACCTGAAGATTAAATGCACCTTGTTTCAGGTCTGTAAAGATGACTTCTATGGTGTCTAGCTTATCCACATTGTCAAGGTTTTTAATCACATCCAGAATTCCTTTCTGTGCTATACTGATATCTTCATCAGCTGGAATTTCAAAATTTAAAATAATCCTGCGCTGTGGGGAAGCAGTAATATTATAAAACGGCGCATTGAAAACAACCTGATTGGGAATATAAGCTTTCTTTCCATCATCAGTAAGAATTTTGGTCGTTAAAAACCCGATTTCCTGTACCGTTCCTGAATGTGCTCCAATGGTAATATAATCACCTACTTTATATGCTTTGTCAATTCCAATCAGCATTCCGGAGAAAATACTGGATACAAGATCTTTCAGGGCAACCCCTGCAATAACCCCTGCAACTCCCAGACTTCCGATAAACTTCCAGAGAAAGCCACTGAAACCCATTATTTCAAGGGCAATAAAAGTTCCCATCAGCATGATCAGGAATCTGAAGATACTGATTAAAGTAACTAATGAACTCTCTTTTTTGCTCTTCGGGAAGAATTTGTGGAAGAGTTTTACGGCTATCTGGCTTAAATATTTACTGGTAATCAGGAAAAATGTAAAGACTAAAATTCCGACAATAAGTTTGGGGGTAAGCTCAGCAAATGTCACATACCAGTTTTCCAATACTTTATAAACAAGATCTACATACCTGAGTCCGGTCTTCTCCATGAATAAAATTTTAATTAAAGATATAAATTTTCATCCAAAAATTTGCCAGTTCCAAAAAGTCTACTAAATTTGTAGACTATAAAAGAAACGCATTATGTCAATTAAACTAGGAGATACGGCACCCAACTTTCAGGCAGAGTCATCTTTAGGTGATATCAATTTCTATAATTATCTGGGAGATTCTTGGGGGATTTTGTTTTCACATCCTGCAGATTATACCCCGGTATGCACTACAGAGTTGGGATATACTGCAAAATTGCAGTCTGAATTTGCTGCCAGAGGAACGAAAGTGATTGCTTTAAGTGTAGATGGAGTAGAGGATCATCAAAACTGGGTAAAAGATATTAATGAAACTCAGAATACCAATGTCCGGTTTCCTATTATTGCTGATAAAGACAGAAAAGTTTCAGAGCTGTATGATTTTATTCATCCTAATGCTTCGGTGACGGCTACTGTACGTTCTCTTTTGATTATTGATCCTTCCAAAAAAGTAAGACTGATTATTACCTATCCGGCCTCTACAGGAAGAAATTTTGACGAAATCCTTAGAGTGCTGGATTCTCTACAATTGGTAGATAATTATCACGTAGCCACTCCTGTTAATTGGGAAAATGGAGAAGATGTCATTGTTCCGCCAACGATTTCTACAGAAGAAGCACGCAAGATATTCCCAAAAGGAGTGACGGAAATAAAACCCTATTTACGATACACGCCACAGCCCAATACATGATTTATTTGATTTTTTATAGTTTAGTTTTAATTTGTACGAAAAGCGCCCCGGAATAAAATTCCGGGGCGCTTTCATTTTTTTATAAGTATTTCAGTGATTACTTAACGTCGTTGATGATTTGTTTTGCTTTAGACGTTGGAAGGTAAATCTGGAATCCTAAACCAAAAGTAATTTTGTTAGTATATCCACCGCTTCCGAATCCTGCATTTGCATCATATTTCACTAAACCTTCCAATCCGATGTTTGGAGTGATGAAGTAAGAATAACCAGGCCCGAATCCGAAGTTAAGACCGTTAGAAGAAGAACCTCCTTTAGAGATTGACATCCCTCCAACACCTACGTTACCTTCGAAGAACCATCTTCCGTGGTGAAGCAAGTTGTTTACTCCTTGTTCTCCTGGGTTAAGGTAATAACGCCCTAATGCTCCTACATTATATGTAAAAGTAGTGGGTGCATCTTTAGCTCCTTTGAAGCCTAAATCCACATATCCCCCAACTGCAATATTATCTTCAATGAAATATGCTCCTTTTGGCTGAATTGCAAAGTCGTATCCTGCTCCTTCATTTAAACCAAAATTTGCCCCTGCAAGGTTACCCCCTACCATCCAATTACCTTTTTGAATCTGAGCGTTTGCGGTTGCTGTTAAACCTGCTACGGCTAATATCCCTGTTAAAATAAGTTTTTTCATAATTTATTATTTTAATAATTAAATGTTTATTATTCACGTGTTATAGAAAAAACAATAAATGTGCCAGACTCTTAATTTTAGGTAATTTTTCTAAATAAACGTTAATATTATCAGGAGGTTATAATTCATCTTTTTAACATATTCGCTGAGGATTCCATAATGATAAAGAAAATAAAAGGTGGGTTTTAAAAAGAAAATGATAAAAAAGAATAATAATTTCAAGTGCTTTTTTCCTTTTGTTCAGTTTCCTGATTATTTAAACAAATAAAAGGATTATAGATATGATCAGTCCTGCAATAGTAAACTTGATTCCGCGTTTGAAAGCTTTGGTTTTAGGATTAAACATCCAGAAACTTGAAATTACAAAAAAGAAAAGAGAAACTCCGAAGAATACACTTAGAGGAGATATAGCATCCTTTGACTGTGACTTGTGAAGGGAAACCATTTTATCTAATACGAAAGGTAATTCTTTCTTGGTATACTTTGCTTTTCCGGTTGCACTGTCATAAGTTCCCTGTTTAAAATAAAGAATACTTCCTTCTGTTTTTTCCACCTCAAGACCTTTCATCTTCAGTTCTTTTTTCAGTTCTTTTTCAGAAAGATTGGCTGCAATGTTCTTTTCATATTTTTTTTCGTTCTTCAGAAAATCAGTGTCTCTGTACACCAGAAGGATTCCACTTAATGAATACACGGCCATAATTCCGGCAAGGAAATATCCCAGATAACGGTGCGTAATTCTCATGAAACTTCTTGTGTCTTTAATCTTATCCATATCTTATTGTTTTGTTTTTGTTTTAAAATTTCAAAAGTGGAAACTGCAAAAATGCAATTTCCACTTTTAATGAAAGAATTATTATAAAAAATAATTCTAAAGTCTATATGTCAGCGTGAAATAGTAGTTTCTCGGAGTGATAGGATTCACTGAATAATTTTCGTGAACATTATAGTTTTCGACATCAAACAGGTTGCCCACTTTCCCTTGGATTGAGAATTTTTTCCACTCATACCCTACAGATACCATTACGGTAGTGTAATCTTTTAAAGCAAATGATCTACTGATTCCATTACGCGCACCTAAGCCGGTAGAACCATTTTTAGTATCATTCCATCCAGCTAATCTATCACCGATGAAGTAAGCTCCTGCGCCTACTTTCAATCCCTTTGCAAAACGTGTGAATTTATAAAATACAGAAGCGTTAGCTGTTGTAGCTGGTGTTCTTACCAATCTTTGTTTCTCAACATATCCAAAACCGTCTGGTGTATCAAGATATACAGAGTTGTTGTAAGAGAATCCTCCAATAATGGATAAATTTTCTGTTGGATTTCCAGTGATATCCAATTCAACACCACGGCTTCTCATTTTTCCTGCGAATTCTTTATAGAATGAATCTGAATTAGCCTGTCCATTTGCTAATTGAGGTGCGGTTTGATAATAGTTATTGTAAACAATTTGATATGCTGTCAGGTTTACAGCTAAAGCATTATTCCAAAAATTCTTTTTTACTCCTGCTTCATATTGATCAATAGTAGTAGGCTTTAATGCTTGCTCATAAATGTCTTTTCCAGTATTTTGAGCAAAAGAATTGGTGTAGGTTGCAAATACAGAAAGGTTATCATTTGGCATATATACTAAACCAGCTTTTGGAGAAAATGCTCTGTCTGATATAGCAGTATTTTTTTGATCAACATCTCCAAGGTCGTTTGAAAATGTGTTTTTAGTATTGGTCATTGTTTCTAAATAAGACCATCTTAAACCAGCAATTACTTTAAACTGTTTGGTAAGGCTTATGAAATCCTGAATGTAAATACCAAATCTTTGTGTAGGAATTCTTGTTCTGTCTTTTAAAGAAGCATCAGGCATTTTTCCACTAGCCCAACTTGATGGATCATCTAAATAAAGATTATTATTAATGGCAGAGGTATTACCATTAGTCCCATAAATAGTTGGATTGGTATAAGTGTAGTTATTTTGAACACCATAGTCTCCATCAGTACCAATTAAAACCTTATGATTGATTTTTCCGGTATTGAACTCTCCATTAATATTAACTTGTAATGAAGTGTAATTTTGTTCGTTAAATGTTTTATTTAAAGGTCTTTGCCAGAAAAGACGGTTCGTGTTCTTTTCATATCCCCATTGTACTCTTTCAGTAGAATAGTAGTCCTTAGTATAATTCTGATAAGAAGCTACAGTATTTAATGACCATTTTTCAGTAAACTGATGATTAAAAGTGATGTTGGTAGAAACTTGTTCTACATTTTGATATTGCCAGTCGGCTCCTAAGAAAGCATTTTTAGGGAGTAGGTCATTGATTTTATAACTTCCATCAGGATTGGTGATGGATCCAAGACCGAAATCAGGAGTAAAATTATTCTTAAGATAATCTGCTTCAACGATCAATTGCGATTTTGGGCTTAAATTGAAAAGGAATGAAGGATTAAAGTAATATTTTTCTGATTCTACAACATCTCTGAAACTTTCTGCATATTCGTAAGCTCCATTTATTCTGAAAGCAATATTCTTTGATAAAGGGCCGTAAATATCAACTGTTGGTTTATAAGAATTCCAGCTACCACCATTTAATCCAATACTTCCACCAAAATTGAATTTAGGCTTCTTTGTAATCATGTTGATGATACCACCTGCAGCAGCATTACCAAATAACATTGCATTTGCCCCTTTTAAAACTTCAACTCTTTCCAGACCACTTACTTCAGGAAAAACGCCGCTATTTACTCTTGTTCCGTTTTTGAAGATATTATCATTTCCTAAAATGAAACCACGTCCACCAAAGCTATCCTGAGAATTTCCTCTGGATGAAGTAACATACATTCCGTTTACATTCTGAAGAACATCGCTAAGCTGTTTTGCCTGCTGTTGCTCAATGATTTCGTGGGTAACAATAGCAATAGGCTGTGGATTTTCCATTACCGTCAGGTTTGATTTTGTCGATAATGGTCTTGCCTGGTTAGGATTTCCTGTTTTGTGAAGATTAATATCCTCAATGGTCTGAGTTCTGATGGTGTCTGCTTCCGCATTTTTCATCTGTGAACTCGCTGAAACAGCGATAAATAGAAGACCTAAAGAAAGTAGTTGTCTTTTCATTTTATTTTTATGTAGAACAGTTTTAAATAAGGCGCAAATGTAAGTATTTGTTTAGAATAGATAAAAATAAATTTATGATTTAAATCATATTCTTGCAGCTGATGAGATGGATTATTTCTATACCTCCTTTAGACTGGAGAATAGAGAATTTTTTATGAATATATTTGTTGAAAATTATAATATGCAATTGGTAAAAGCAGGGCTTTGTGCCTTTGGAATGAGTGGAAAAGTATTCCATGCTCCCTTTTTAAAGGAACATCCGGGATTTTTTATATCTGCTGTAGTGGAAAGAAGCAAGGAAGAATCTAAAGAGAAATATCCTGAAGCAACCATTTACCGTTCTGTAGAGGAAATGCTTCAGCATGCAGATGTAGAGCTGGTTATCATCAATACTCCTGTCCAGACTCACTATGAATATGCCAAAAAAGCTTTGGAAGCCGGAAAAAATATTATTGTAGAAAAACCCTTTACTGTAAATGTTTCCGAAGCTGAAGAACTGGTGCAGTTGGCAGAAGAAAAAGGATTGTTTTTAAGTGTGTATCAAAACAGAAGATTTGACAGGGACTTTTTACAGGTTCAAAAGATTTTAAATGATAAAAAAATAGGGAATATTAAAGAAGCTGAAATTCGTTTTGACAGATTCCGTACAACGCCTAGTGGAAAACAGCATAAAGAAAGTCCGGACCAGGTAGGTTCAGGAACACTTCATGATCTGGGAGCACATCTTGTAGACCAGGCTGTACAGTATTTTGGATATCCTGAAAAACTTTTTGCAGATGTATTTTCTATGAAAGGAAAAGAATTCGCAAATGATTATTTCGAGATTCTGCTATTCTATAAAAATGATCTGAGAGTAAGACTAAAAACATCGGTTTTCAGTAAAGAAGGTCACTACGCATATACTATTCACTGCGATAGAGGAACTTTTTTACAGGAAAGAACAGATAATCAGGAAAATGAATTAGTAGCAGGTGCAATTCCTGTATATGGTAAAGAATGGACCCAGCCATTGAAAGAAACGGATGGAATTTTAAACCTCCTGAATGATCAATCAGAAACAGAAAGAAGCCTTACGTCCAGTGAAGCCGGAAATTATATGGATTATTACCAGCAAATCTATGAGCACATTGTGTTTGGATATGCTTTGCCATCTCCGGGAAGAGAAGTTATTCAGAATATGAAAATCATTGATGCTTCCCTGGAAAGTGCAAAAGAAGAAAGAGTAATTAAATTATAAATTATAAATTATGAATTATGAATGGATCAGATCGTCTGAGAGTTTTAGGGTTTGAATGTAACCGGGTTGGAAACTTCTAATCACGACTGCTATCAACCTTGAACCTTAAACTTTGAACCTTAAATTCATTCATAATTCATAATTCATAATTTTTAATTTTTAATTCATAACTATTAAAGGATTTCCTGAAGCTCCAGCCATCTCATCTCATGGTTTTCCAGTTTTTCTGAAACTGTTTCCAGTTCGGAAGAGAGTTTGGCGATCTTTTCGTAATCAGCTTCATTGTTGAGTTGATCCAGAATTTTGGAACGCTGGTCTTCCAGTTCAGGCATTTCCTTTTCTATAGTTTCCAGTTCTTTTTGCTCTTTAAAAGTTAATTTTCTTTTTTTAGAGGCAGAAGCTGGAGCTGTTTCTGTTACAGCAACCACTTCTTTAACGGGCTCAGGTTTTACAATAGTGTTTTTTTCTAATGCTTCTTCACGGCTTCTTGCATCTCTGTATTCTGAGAAATTTCCTACAAAATTTCTGATTTTTCCGTCTCCTTCAAAAGCCAGAACATGATCTATAATTCTGTCCATGAAATATCTGTCGTGGGAAACGATAATCAAAGATCCCTGGAATTGCTGAAGGAAGTTTTCAAGAACCGTTAGCGTAGGAAGGTCCAGATCATTCGTAGGCTCATCAAAAATCAGGAAATTAGGATTCTGATACAAAATATACATCAGGTGAAGTCTTCTCTTTTCCCCACCTGAGAGTTTGGAGATAGGAGAGTACTGAGTCTGATCATCAAATAAAAACAGCCTTAAGAACTGTGATGCAGATAAGCTTCTGCCATTGGCTAAAGGATAGAATTCTGCAATCTCCTTGATAAAATCAATCACACGCTCATCCTCTTTATAGGTAAGACCTTTCTGGGCGAAATAACCGAAAGATATAGTTTCTCCGGTTTCAATTTCTCCCTTATCAGCTTTTTCCAAACCTTGGATAATATTAAGCAGAGTAGATTTTCCTGCTCCATTTTTTCCGATAATTCCAACCTTTTCACCACGTTGAAACTGATAGCTGAAATCTTTCAGAAGAACTTTTGGTCCAAAACTTTTATCAATATGTTTAAGCTCAAGAATTTTATTTCCCAGACGCTTCATCTCAAAATCCAGTTCCAATCCATCTTTTCTGGTATCAGTTTTGGCAACCTTCTCCGTTTCGTAGAAAGCATCAATTCTGCTTTTTGATTTTGTGGTTCTGGCTTTCGGTTGTCTGCGCATCCATTCCAGCTCCTTTCTGTAAAGGTTATTGGCTTTATCAATAGTAGCATTTAGATTCTCCTCACGAATCATTTTGTTCTCAAGATAAGTAGCATATGAACCATTATGAACATAAAGGTTTCTATCTTCCATTTCCCAGATAATGTCACAAACACTGTCAAGGAAATATCGGTCGTGGGTTACAAGCAATAATGTGATTTTTGCCTTATTCAGATAGTTTTCAAGCCATTCTACCATATCCACATCCAGGTGGTTGGTAGGTTCATCCATAATAAGAAGCGTATGTCTGTGTTCGGCTCTTGTTTCCGTAAGAAGTTTAGCCAGCGCTACACGCTTGACCTGTCCTCCGGAAAGGGTTCCCATCTTGGCATCCAGATCAGTGATCTTAAGCTGGGAAAGAATCTGTTTCATTTCATTTTCCAGATCCCATGCCTTATGAGCTTCCATATCAGCCAATGCTTTCTCAATAAAATCAGTATCAGTAGAGTGAAGTGATTGATGATAATTCTTAAGAGCAAGAATAGGTTCTGAATCCAGCGCCATCATAAACTCCTCAATGCTGAGTTTAGGATCATAATCGATTTCCTGGTCAAATAATACCACCTGGATATCTTTGTTGATGATCGCAGTTCCACTGTCTGCAATTTCTTTACCCATTAATATTTTCAGAAGGGTAGATTTTCCACTTCCGTTTTTGGCAACAATAGCAATTTTATCCCCTTCATTGATGTGAAAAGAGATGTTTTCAAATAAAACTTTGATGCCGTAAGATTTGGTAAGATTTTCTACAGAAACGTAATTCATTGGAAATTAATGGTTTGATTTTAATTTTGAATTGAACCGCAAAAATACGAAAATGTAACCTAAAATTTTCCGGAACCTCTTTTATAAAAATGAATATTTATAATTTTTTAATAGAGTTTACAGGCGGGCTGAAAAAACTATTCAGTAAATTTGATAAAACACAATGAATACATTTTTAATAATAAATAATACAAAATCTGATTGAAGTAATGAAAAAAGTAATTGTCGACATGGACGGGGTAATGGCGGATGTATATCATCAGCTGGTACAATTTGAAAAAAGAGATACAGGAAGAGAAATTGAAATCAGTGATTTGACAGGTAAGCCTGAAATAGAATCATTTCCGAATGGAAAAAAACACGTTAATGAAATAGGGTTTTTCAGAACCTTGCCTGTAATGGAGGGAAGCCGTGAAGCAATGGAATATCTGAATAATAAATATGATCTGTATATTGTATCTGCAGGCATGGAATTTCCCAACAGCTTAAGAGAAAAATATGATTGGCTTGCAGAACATTTTCCATTCATCACCTGGGAGCAGATCGTTCTTTGTGGAAGCAAAAAAGTAGTTTCCGGAGATGTGATGATTGATGACTATCCCAAAAATTTAGATCATTTTTCTGGGCAGAGATTAATATTTACCCAACCCCATAATGAACTGATAGAAAACGAGACTTACGAAAGAGTTCATTCATGGGAAGAAGTTATGAATATCCTTTAAAAACAGGGATTTTAAATGTTTTTTAGAATAATCATAAAAATAGCGGAAAGCTTTAAATGAATTTTAACTAAAGCTAGATTAAATTTAATAAGACGTTGTGAGAACAGGCTGTTTAAAAGAAATAAGTTTGCATCAAACTTTTAACATGAAAAAACGTAATACCTTATTCTTCCTTTTGTTGGCTTCTTCCTTCCATGCACAGATTATTTCCGGAACTATTATTTCTAAAAATGAAAATCAACCTGTTTCTTATGTGAAAATCGGCGTTGAAAAGAAAACAACCGGAACGATTTCTGACGAAAAAGGAAATTTTTCAATAGATCTTTCCAATCTGGATCCGCAGCAAAAGGTAAGAATCGAAGTACCTGGATATGACATTTATCAGGAAACAATCCAGGATTTTAAAAAGCATGATCAACAAAAAATATTTTTAACAGAGAAAACTAAAAATATTAAAGAGATAACCATTAAACCTAAAAAACTTGTTGATAAAAACTGGGGAGTAAATACAAAAACAAAAAGCGTCACGTACTCTGTTAATCCGGAATTTGACAAGAAAAGTTTTTTGGGAGAAACGGCTTTAGAATTCAATGCTAAGAAAAGATCTAAGCTTAAAAATATCAATCTGAATATAGCCAGCTATGTTTCTACCCAGCCGGTTTTAATGAGATACAGTATTTACAGTGAAAAAAATGGTTTCCCGGACAAAAATATTCTTGAAGAAGAGATTACTGTGGAACTTACTGAAAATATGATCAAAGATGGAACTTATACACTGGATGTCAACGATCGTAATATCTGGGTTCAGGGAAAATTTTTTATCGGAATACAGTTTTTAAAAGATTTTGATGGCAGAATTAAAATAAGTGCCGCTTTATTCAGAACCGGATTTATAAGAGAATTTTATGGAGACTGGCAGAAAATGACCATTGCTGCACCAGCGATTAATATTGATGTAAAAATGGATAAAAACGGAGACAATAATCCAGAAAACGAAGGCGGGTTTGTGGATGACAGCGCTGAAGCACTAATGCCTGATGTATCAAAATATGTTCAGGAATCGGAGCAGACGGTATATGGTCAGAATGCAGCTGCCGGGAAATATCTCAAACTTCAGGATACAGACCTTTATTATGAGATCTATGGTGAAGGAGAACCATTGATTCTGCTTCATGGAAATTCCGGAAGTATAAAAGATTTCTATCAGCAGATTCCTGTTTTATCAAAGCAGTACAAAGTAATTGCAATAGATACCAGAGGACAGGGAAAAAGTATAGATTCTTCAAAAAAGGATTTTACTTATAAAATGTTTGCTGATGATGTAAAGGCACTTATTGATCAATTAAAATTGAATAAAGTAAACATTACCGGCTGGAGTGATGGCGGAAATACAGGTCTTGAATTCGCTCTGAAATACCCGGAAAGACTTAATAAATTAATAACCATCGGAGCAAATGCTTTTCCTGATGGAGTAGATGATAAACTTACCGATCATTTTGAAAATAAAATGCTGGTCATGAAAGCACTGAAGGATCCTAAAAAGTTTAATGAACAAAGGCTTCTGAATATCATGCTGACACAGCCTCGTATCGCCAGAAAAGATTTAAATAAAATTGGAAGCAGAGTGTTGGTGATCGCCGGAGATAAAGATGTTATTAAACCAGAGCACACTGAACTTATTGCCAAAGAAATTCCTAATGCGGAACTCAAAATTTATAGCAATGCTACCCATATGATTCCTTTTGAAAATACTGATCAACTCAATACAGATATTCTGAATTTTTTAGGGGAAAGCAATTAAGTTAAAGGCGGGAAGTGGCAAGATGGAGGCTGGAAGTTATATCAGTCAGAATATATACTCCCATCTTCCTGCTTCTACCTTCCTTTCTTGTTTCTAATCCAGAGTTAGCCTTCTTAGCGACCAGGAATTACCATTATAAATATCAAGATCCACTTTGGCGTTGATGCCATGCACAATTCCGTTTTCTGTAAACTGCCAGAAATCCCACTGGTCATCGGGAGACGGAGACGGAACATCATTGTAATTGGCCAGCCATAATGGATAGCCTTCAAATTCACCTTTCAGAAAATCTTTATGATAATGATAATAGGTGTAAATGATAGGTTTTTCACCATAAGCCTCCTCTACAATTTTGCACCAGACTTTCAGATCTTCAATCAGTTTTTTATTCGTTTTACGTTTTGGAATTTTTTCAATATCAAGAATAGGAGGGAGATCTCCGCTTTCAAGTTTTACGTTTGCTAAAAAGTTGTTGGCTTGAATAACAGGATCTTCGTCAGCTCTGTAAAAATGGTACGCGCCACGGATAAGATCATTTTTTTTAGCCATTTCCCAGAACTCCTCAAAATGCTTGTCGGCACTTCGGTTTCCCATCGTAGCACGCATTACGACGAACTCCAGCGGAATGGTTTTGTTACCAATGCTGAGACTGTCCCATTTGATATCTTCCCTGTTCTGATAATGAGAAACATCAAAACCATAGGTCTTATCAAGGTTGCTCGTTAAAATCCTCTGAATTCTTGCGGCTTCTCTTTCACTGTTGTGGAGTTTCTTGTGGGTAAATTTGTTAAAGTACAATGCGTAATAATAGCTGATGGATTGCTTTAAATAAAAGCCGGTTCCGATAAGAGCTACAATTAAAATAGCCAATATTACCTTTCTGCGGAAAAAATAGTTCTTCCGTCTTGTTTTATGGAGCTGTTTGGCAGTTTTTTTGGTGTACTTTTTTGGTGTCATAAAGTTTTGCAAAACTAACTTTTTTCACTGCTAAATGCTAAAATAAAATCAGTAAATTTGTGTATTATGGAAACACGCGAAAAAATCATCATTATAGGAGGAGGATTTGCGGGGCTGCAGCTTGCAAAAACATTGAATAACAAGAACAAAAAAGTAATCGTTCTGGATAAAATGAACCATCATATGTTCCAGCCGCTTTTTTATCAGGTAGCCTCAGGAAGGATAGAACCTTCCAATATCTCTTTCCCTTTCAGAAAGATTTTTCAGCAGTCCAGAAACACTCAGTTCCGTATGACAGAGGTGAAAGAAATAGACCCTGCTAGCAATAAAGTAATTACCGATGAGGCAGAATTTACTTATGATAAACTTATCATTGCAACGGGCTGTAAAACTAATTTTTTCGGGAACAAAGATCTGGAAGGAAAAGCCTTCGGAATGAAAAATACCCAGGAAGCCATCAGCATAAGAAATCATGTATTGATGACCTTTGAAAAACTGATTATTGAAAAAAGCCGAAGCGATGACGGAAACTGGAATATCGTTATCGTAGGAAGCGGACCTACCGGAGTAGAGCTGGCAGGTGCTTTTGCCGAAATGAAAAAAGACATCCTTCCAAGAGATTATCCCTACATGAATTTTGACCATCTGAAGATTATTCTGGTAAGTTCCACAGAAAAGCCACTTGCGGTAATGAGCAGTGAAGCACAGGAAAAATCTGAAAAATACCTCAAAGACCTTGGGGTGACTTTTATGAGTGGAGAAGTGGTGACAGATTATGATGGAGATAAAGTACATCTTAAAAGCGGGAAAGAAATAGCTTCCAATAATGTAATCTGGGCAGCCGGAGTTACCGGAAATGTGGTAGGAGGTTTCCCCGAAGAAAAATTAGTAAGAAACAGATATATTGTAGATCGATATAATAAAATAAAAGGATACGATAATATTTATGCTATCGGAGATATTGCCTATATGGAAACTCCAAAATACCCACAGGGACACCCGCAGGTAGCAAACGTAGCCATTAATCAGGCAAAAAATTTAGGTAAAAATTTATTAAAGAAAAGTCAGAACGAGTGGAAAGAATATGAGTATGATGATAAAGGTTCACTAGCGACTATAGGGAAGCACAGAGCTGTTGTTGATTTACCATTTATAAAATTCCAGGGATTTCTGGCGTGGTATTTCTGGATGTTTCTCCATTTAATGCTAATTTTGAGCGTTCGAAATAAGCTGGCTATATTCTTCAACTGGATGTGGAGCTATATCAACAAAGATTCTTCTTTAAGATTAATTATTCTACCTACTAAGAAAAACGAAACATTACAATGAGAATTGACATAATAAGCGTACTTCCGGAATTGATGGAAAGTCCATTCAAAACTTCTATTTTGAAAAGAGCAATGGATAAAGGGCTGGCAGAAGTACATTTTCATCAACTGAGAGACTGGGCTGTTAATAAGCACAGGCAGATTGATGATGAACCTTACGGAGGCGGAGCAGGAATGGTCATGATGATTGAGCCGCTGGATAAGTGTATCTCAGAGCTTAAGTCGCAGAGAAACTATGATGAGGTAATCTACCTTACACCGGATGGGGTTACTTTAAATCAGAAAATAGCCAATTCACTTTCTATAAAAGAAAATCTGATCTTTCTTTGCGGCCACTATAAAGGAATAGACCAAAGAGTAAGGGATCTCCATATCACAAAAGAAATTTCAATAGGAGATTATGTTCTTACCGGAGGAGAACTGGCTGCCTGCGTTCTTGCAGACTCTGTCATAAGACTGCTTCCAGGAGTTTTAAATGATGAACAGAGTGCCTTAACGGATAGTTTTCAGGATGATCTTCTTTCACCGCCCATTTATACCAGACCTGAAAGTTATAAAGGACTGGATGTGCCTAAAATTTTACTGAGTGGCAATTCAGGAAAAATTGAAGAATGGCGTCATGATGAAGCTGTAAGGATCACCAGGGAAAAACGTCCCGATTTATTATAGTCAAATATTGTTGAAATTTATTTAATTTTTATCCGCTTTGAATTCCGTTTGTCATGAAGATAAATGGAATAATATTTGTTGTAGATTTAATAAATGTGAAAAATATTAATATTTCTAATTTTAAATTAAAAATTTATTTCTATTATTCTGGTTTTTACGTATTATCTCAATTTTGATTAATGTGTTAAAACTCTCCAATAATTGAAAAATTAATTTATTATAGCTGATTTCATTGGTATTTTTTATTATATTTGAATCGTTTTTTATAGGAAATTGATTCGCTTTTCTTAAGTTGAATCAAAGGAATTTGAAAAAACAATAATTTTACATCTTAAGAAAAAAAGAACATAATAAATTAAAAGTATAGAAATTAGTGTAGATGGAACTGTTCTCTTTTTATAATGTTGAAAATTTATTTTTACCCGATCCGAAACCTGTCCACAAATTAGATCCTACCCGGTCAGGATTAAGGAATTGGGATGAAAAAAGATATAATAATAAGCTTTTCAAAATCTCCCATGTATTTCAGTTGATGAAGGAGGATAATGGTGTAATGCCATTTGTAATAGGATTGTCTGAAGTTTCCGGAAGGAAAGTACTGGAAGATCTTGTGGAGATGGAACCCTTTGATTCGCAATATGGAATTGTACATTACAATTCTATGGACGAAAGAAAAGTGGATGTAGCCATGTTGTATGATAAAAATAAAGTAGAGGTAATAGATTCAGAAACCATTACTTTCTTTTTTGAAATAGTAAACAAAAACACAGGAAATTACGACACAACCAGAGACGTACTTTTTTCAAAAATTAAATATAAAGGGGAAATTATTAATGTCTTTATCGCCCATCTTCCCTCTAAGCGAGAAAAAGATATCAATAAACCTAAAAGAGCCTTTATATTGAATGAAATCCGGCAACGGATTATGAAAATTGTAGATGCTGATAAAGAGCATGTCATATTGTGTGGTGATTTTAACGAAAACCCGGATGATGAAAATTTAGTACAGATTCTCTATAACAATGACCATGAGAAGGTTTTAATGAATCCTTTTCAGCAATTGTTTTCTACAAGAAATTATTCTACTTTTCATTATAAATCTGGATTGCTGTATGATCAGATCATTATGTCAAGATCTTTGCTTGATAATAAGACGCTGAGTTTTCAGGATGCCCAAATATTCAATTCTGAAAAAATCCGCAGCAGAACCAGAAATTTTGAAGGACGGCCTTTCCGAACTTATGCTGGTACAAGGTATTTGGGAGGATATAGTGATCACTTTCCGGTTTTTGTAAAATTTAAAAGTTTACAGTAAAAAAACATAAATAATAAAAAAGTAGAAAATGAAAAATTCGAGCAACACAAGCTATCATTTAGATTCTATTGACAAGGAAATTATCTACATGTTGATGGATAATGCTAAAACTTCTTTAGCCCATATTTCAAAAAATGTTGGGATTTCCACAACTGCAGTGCATCAAAGAATCAAAAAACTTGAACATGCAGGAGTTATTGAAAATTCAATATCATTTCTTAATCCTAAAAAAATAGGATATAAAGTGATTTCCTACATTGGTGTATTTCTGGATCAGCCAAGCCATTATCCAGAAGTGGTAAAATCTTTGCATGATATAAACGAAGTAGTGGAAGCCCATTACACAACAGGAAACTATACCATATTCCTGAAAGTTCTGTGTAAAGATAATGATCACTTAATGCAGATCCTTAACAAGCTGCAGAAACTGAAAGGAGTAACAAGAACAGAAACCTTTATATCTTTAGAACAAGGTATTTACAGACAATTGAAAGTATAACGATATGAACATAGCCCAATATTTGGATTCAACCTACCTGAAAATACCAGAACAATCAGGTATTTCTCATGAAGAAACACTTCAAAAAGATAAAGAACTTGCACAGGAAGCTATAGAGAATGGTATTTTTGCTGTAATGATTCGCCCGGATTATGTAGCTGAGATCAGGAAATATATTCAGGAAAGAAATTCAAATGTTGCAGTAGGAACTGTAATAGGCTTTCACGAAGGTACCTATTCTGTTGATGAGAAGCTTGCTGAAGCCTCAAAAGCAATAGAGGATGGGGCTGATGAATTGGATTTCGTTATTAATTATACAGCTTATCTACAAGGAAATATAGAACTGGTAAAAGATGAATTTGTAAAATGTACAAGATTGTCTCTTGAGCATCATAAAATAGCAAAATGGATTATTGAAATTGCCGCTTTGACAGATGAACAAATTGCAGATCTTACCAAAAATATTTCTACCTGGGCCGAAGAGAATTTCTCTGAAAATGATTGGTCAAAAATTTTTGTTAAATCTTCAACAGGATTCTACAAAACTCCTGAAGGAAAACCTAACGGAGCAACTTTTGAAGGAATAACAATTATGCTCAACAACGCAGGAAACCTTCCTGTAAAAGCAGCAGGTGGTGTAAGAACTCCTGAAGATGCTGAGAAAATGATCAATATGGGAGTAAAAAGAATAGGTACCTCTTCAGCTTTAGCGTTGATTAAAAATGAATCCTCATCAGAAGGATATTAATCTAAGGTTCAAATAATAAAAAAACCATCAGCAAAACTGATGGTTTTTATTTATATCTGTGCCTGATATTCTTCGTAGAACTGTTGGGTTTCTTTGATTAAGCTGTTCATTTCTTCCAATGTGAAAACTTCCAGGAATTTTTTTCTGAAGTCCTTGAAGTGAGGTATTCCTCTGAAATAATTACTGTAGTGCTGTCTCATTTCTACCAAACCTAATCTTTCTCCTTTCCATTCAACACTCCATTCCGCATGCTGTCGAACTGCCAATAATCGGTCTGATATTGTAGGGGCAGGTAAATGCTCTCCTGTTTTAAAGAAATGCTTGATTTCATTAAATATCCATGGATAGCCAATAGCAGCACGCCCGATCATAATACCGTCACATGCGTACTTTTGTTTATATTCTAATGCTTTTTCGGCAGAATCAATATCTCCGTTTCCAAAGATTGGAATCTCAATATTAGGGTTTTGTTTGATTCTGGAAATATGCTCCCAGTCTGCCTCACCCTTGTACATTTGAGCGCGGGTTCTGGCATGTATAGTAAGAGCTTTAATTCCTGTTTCCTGCAGGCGTTCTGCTACTTCATCAATATTGATAGTATGGCTGTCCCATCCTAAACGGGTTTTTACCGTTACAGGCAGATGAGTGGAACTTACTACAGCCTTTGTAAGACGAACCATCAGGTCAATGTCTTTCAAAACACCTGCTCCCGCTCCTTTGCAGACAACTTTTTTTACAGGACATCCAAAATTGATATCTACCAGATCCGGATTTACTGTTTCAACAATTCTTGCAGACATGGCCATAGCTTCTTCGTCTCCACCAAAGATCTGTATTCCCACTGGTCTTTCATAATCGAAGATATCAAGCTTTTTACGGCTTTTGATAGCGTCACGAATCAACCCTTCAGAAGAAATAAATTCTGAATACATTAAGTCTGCACCATGCATTTTACACAAACGTCTGAACGGAGGATCACTTACATCTTCCATCGGAGCCAGCAAAAGTGGAAATTCCGGCAGTTCTATGTTGCCTATTTTTATCATGGTGCAAATTTACGAAATTCTGAAAAAACAATATTTTACTATTTGTAAAACATTAAGTGTTTCACATATTACTGTTTATTTAAGGGATTTTATGATATTTTGTTTAATTTTTATTTAATTTATATGTTTGATTTTCAGTGTTTTTGGTGTTGTATTGAAAAATATTTTTTATATTTAATACAAACAAAAATTAATAATATGAGAAAAATTCTATTTTGCTTGATCGCAGGTTTTGCTGCATCAAATTTTTATTCACAAGTGAATGTGTCTGCTACAGCAGGTACAGCTACAGGAACCTATACTACGTTAAAGGGAGCATTTGACGCTATCAATGCGGGAACACATCAGGGAGCAATTGCAATCAGTATCACAGCTAATACAACCGAAACAGCAACTGCCAGCCTGAATGCCAGTGGTGGTGCAACGAGCTACACTTCCGTTGGGATCAAACCGGCAGTGGGAGTTACAGCTACTATTTCAGGAGATGTTGCCAGTGCGCCCTTAGTGAGAATACTGGGCAGTAATATTACCTTAGATGGAAGTAATGCTGCTTCAGGAACTACAAAAGATCTTACCCTTACCAATACTTCTGTTACGGCACCGCAGGTCCTTACATTTATTGCGGCTTCTGCAGCAGCGGCCAATACTAATATTATGGTTAAAAACCTGAATATTATAAATGGTATCAATAATTCTTCAGCTTTGGTAATGTATGATGGAGCTACAACACCTACCGGAGGTTTTTTTAATAATGTTACCATTCAGAATAATTCTGTGAAAAAAGCCTATATGGGAATCTATCTATTTGCAGCTATAGGAGCAGGTAATGGAGGGAATACATTGGTTACTGGTAATGATATAAGTGCTTCAGGAGCAGATGCGAACCGTCTTGGAGGAATTTATGTCCAGGGTGCAGATGGAGTGACGGTAAGTAATAATACCTTAGGTAATTTTGAAACTACCAATGCGGAAATAAAAAGAGGAATCTGGTTTGCAACAGCAACAGTGAATTCTTCAATTATTTCAAATACCATTACCAATCTTGGTTATACAGGAACTGGTGCTGGAGGAGCTTCCGGGATCACTATTACTTCCGGTAATACAGGTGCCTCTGTAGCAGCTAATATTATTGTAAGAGGAAATACCATTTCCAATTTTACCTCCACCGGAACGGGGTCTCTGTTTGCGGGAATTTATGCAGGAGGCACATTGACAAATGGAATGACTATCACTAATAATAAAATATCCGGGATCAAAAATACCAATACATTCGGATATGGAGCGCAGGGAATATATCTTGCTACAACAAGTCCTACCTCCAATACCTTAGTAGCCAATAACATTGTAAGTGGTGTAGCTGGCTATGGATATGCAACAACCGGAGGCGTAAATGATAACGGAAACGGAGTTGTCATTACTGCAGGAGGAGGTTATAAGCTTTATTATAATACTGTTGTGATGGATGTAAGCCAGACTGTTGCAGGAAGGCCATCTGCTTTAAACATTACAAGTGGGGTAACCGGTGCAGGAGGTATTGATGTGAGAAATAATCTTTTTGTAAATACCCAGACCCAGGCAGGAGATAGATATGCTATTTATGCCGGTGCGGCCAGTACGGTTTTTTCTACTATTAATTATAATAATTTTTATTCTTCCGGAACTAATCTTGGCTATATCGGGGGAGTTGCAAAAGCTACCCTTGCTGATATCCAGTCAGGATTTGGAGGTAATGTAAATTCTTTAAATGTTCTGCCGGTATTTGTATCAGCAACAGACTTCCATGTATCTGGTACCGGAAACGCAGCTCTTGATAATAAAGGAACTCCGGTTGTTGAAGTTACATTGGATGCTGATGGCAATACAAGAAACGCTGTAACACCGGATCTTGGAAGTTTTGAATTTACAGCAACAGTATTGGCTGTAAATGAAGCAGCGAAAAAGAATACAGTCAGTTTCTATCCGAACCCAGTTGTTGATTACCTTTACATCAATAATGACAGCAGAATAAAAGATGTTGAAGTATATAATGTTTCAGGGCAAAAAATGCTTAATGAAACAATCAATGCAGAAAAAGGCTCTGTAGATATGAGACGTGCTCCTGCAGGAATTTATATCTTAAAAGTGAATACTGAAAGAGGCTCACAGCCACTTAAAATTATTAAAAAATAAAAATTAACTGATAACCAATACAAATCCCCAATATCACTATTGGGGATTTTTTTTTATGGTAAAAAAGGAAATGTTCATCTTAGAAACTTGCCTTTACCTGCATACTTCCAATATGAATGGTCCTGTCACCGGAGTTTCTTCCTTCGTAATTAAGATTCAGCTGGATAAATGAGTTGATCGCCTGCTGAATAAATACACTCCATACCTGGTTTTTTCCTGGCTTCAGACCATCCAGCATCTGGTTTCCTACAATGCTGAAATTGTTTCCGGTAAAATTGTTACTGATGAATGAGAAGTTTCCGCGGATGGATGTTTTTCTGCGCTCCCATTGGATGGTTCCTGTCACATCAAAAGCTTTAAGAAGTTCTTCACCATCCAGCCTTTGTTTTTGACGGAAAGCGGAAGACAGTTCAGCCTGTATAGCGTCTGTAAACTTATAGGTGGCCTTAGGTTTTGTTTCAAAATTATTGAGACGGTAATCCCTTGTTGCAAACAATTGTGAGGAGTTTTGGATGTCATGAACAGAATTTTCCCAATCTACTCTGAATTCTTTATTGAACCAGTATCCGATATTCAGAAAATGAGAGGTTTGCTCACGCTCTTCATTACTAAAATTGGCATTGATAAGATTATCATTTGTGATGAATCTGTAATTACCGTTCCAGCCTGATTTGTCGGTAGGATTGAATTGTACTGAAGCCAATATATTTTGATTTTTAAGGATCTGATCACTGTTTTTTTCAAAAGGATTCAGCACAAGAACTTTATCCTTTTTATAGAATGAGTTTTGGGAATTCAATGAAATATTGAAATTCCAACGCTTTAAAAATCCATTTTCTGAGTTGAAAACGATGGCCGGGTTGACAAATAATGCCAACTGTAATTTATTTTTATTGGAAGGAATATACCTTACGGAATTGGTATACACACGAATATATTGGGCAAGATCGGAATATTCGGCAATTTCAAATTCGTCAAGCTGCTGTATGCCGTCTCCGTTATAATCTGTCCATTTATATACACCTTGTCCATCCGTTACTTTAATGTACTGGAATTCTCTCTGCGCTTCCTGCCCGTTTCCAAGTTCGTAGAAAGCCTGAAGGCGCATTCCGTTTCTGAAAAGCTGTTGATTGTATAGAATATTTCCTACTACAAAGTCATTATTTCGGGTAACATCACCTTCTGCACCTGAGTAGAAAAATTTTCTGTAGTGAATTAAAGCATTTAGCGTAGTTTTTTCCGTTTTGATGATCTGACTTTCGGCCATGAACCCTAAAATATTATTCATATTCTGAAGTCTGTTGTCACGTACAGAGTCATTATCTCTCATGTATACTTTTGCCAATAGCTTGGTTCTCGTACTGTCACCAATCTTCTTTTGCAAAAAGATTTCTTTCCAGCTGAAACTTGTGACATCCATAAGTTGAGTGTCATTGTATTTTTTCTCATTGTGTTCCATGCTTCCACCGATCGCCCAGCTTCCTTTTTTACCGGTAAATTCAGTTGAAATTCCTCCACGGATAAATTTAGTATCCTGAAGAGTGGCATTGGTACTCAGATAAGATAAATTCCCTTTGGTAAAGAGTTTCCCTGTAATCCATCCGAAATCCAGGTCATTTTTAAGACCTTTGTAAGAGTCCTGTTCATTTAAATAATTGACACGGTAGTTTAAGGTAGATTTATTATTCCATTTGTTCAGGAAGCTGAAAATAAACCTGTTTTGGGTCTTCTTGTTAAATTCCTGTGTAAGGTTGAAATCTCTGGAGAATTCCACATCATTGATACGGTCAAGAATATGAAACTGTCTGTCTATATACTGATATTCAAAACTTGGAGTTCCCTTCCAAGTGTTCTTCGTAAAGCTTTTATTCCCGAAAATACGCCACGCATAGCCCATATTCTGATCAGAATCCTTTGATGAAAACAAATTGACATCATAATTACTCAGGGAAATGTCGGCCCCTATTTTTCCTTCATTTAATAAATACTCAGAATTCAGGGAATATACCTGTGATTTCTGAGGAGAAGGAAGTTTTCTTACCGCTCTGTAATCTCCGGCATTAGGCCCTACATATTCAAAAACACGCCCATTATTAGTGGTCTGTGCTATTTTATAATCTCCCAGATTAACTCCGAAATAAGTGAAAGAAACCTGATAAAGTGTTAAGTTAGGATCAGTAGAAAATTCGTAGAAATTCCCGGCAGTGTTTAATTTGTATAAAATTTTATTGACATCATATTCGGTAACAACTCCTGATGGTGCATACATCAGGTTGGGGTCATTACCTGCTTCAGCAAGGATCTGTTCATCTTCTTTAGAAAGATTTAAAGAAAGAGGTGCATTTTTGTTGTCATTTTCCATGAACCAGTTTAGGCCCACTTTGAATTTTTCTCTCTGATGCTCAAGTTTTCCGGTAAATAAATATCTTGAATAATTTCTGTTGGCGTAGTTATAAGAAATCGTAATGAAATTCTGTTGGAAAATAGGACGGAAACTGGTAAAAGTAACCTCACCTGTATTGTAATTGATGATATAATCCTGATTTTCTCCTCGTTTCATTAAGATACCGTCAATGAAAACCTGCTCAGAGCCTGAGATTAGGGTAATAAACTGCTCACCATTCTTACCGGTCAGGCGGTAAGGTCCCTGGTTACCTTCAACCCCTTGAAAACGGATTCTATGGAATTCACTTCGTGCAACACCGGCAGAAATATCGATCAATGTTTTATTTTCCTTTCCAAATTCTGTCTGAAACTGAAGTCCCATACTTCTTCTCTGGTATTTCGCGAAATAATTTTTAGCCTCTACAAGATCAAGGTGTCCGGCTCTGAGAATAGACTTTTCCTTGATATTAAGCTGCATATAAATTTTGTCAAATTCCTCCAAAGTCTGGGTATAACCATCAGCCTGAATAGGAAGGTTATGATCTGAAATACTGGCTAAAATCGTAACATCCTTTGACAATCGTCCTGAAATCTGGAGATCCATAGAACTTTGTACAGATTGTCCCTGGTTGTTACCAAAAGTAATTCCACGGATAATAGATCCTTTTGAATTAAGCTCTCCTAAAAATCTTTTTTTATCATTTTTTGCCAGTACAGCCTCATCGATAATGATCTTATTGTGTGTTCTTATGAAATCCAGAGTGTCTTTGGCAAAGATATCCTGCTCCAGCCGTGCGGCGAGAATACTATCCCTTTTAATGCTGTCTTCAGGAACGTTGGGATTTTTCCATGAAAATACCTGAGCATTTCCTGAAAATATGCCTAAGAAGAATAAAACGAATAGAATGATGAAATTCCGCAACTTTTAAAAATAATTCGTAAAAATAATTAAAAAATGTTAACATTAAGGGGTCAACTATAATTAACAAAAACTTAACCTCTTTATTGTCCCCAAAAAAAAATTAGAATGTAGTTTTGTATGGAAAGAAAATTATTAACAACAAAAAATTTAAATCATGAAAAAACTTTATTCTCTTTTTGCAACAGCGATGATAAGTGCAGTTGCTTTTGCACAAACAACTTACCTTTGGGATGGCAGTTCTGTAAATCCTATTTCTGGTACAAATGCTAATATTTCAAGTGTAGCATTTGCAGCAACTCAGGGAAATAATAATGGTACTACTAATTTAATTACCACTTCATCTGTGTCTTCTGGCTATACAGGAGCAAGCGGATCCAGTAATTTTGGTGCTGCTGCTTTTAAAGAAGCTCTTACCACTGCTGCAAGTACTTATTTTAGTGTAACTGTTACTCCTGTTGCAGGTAATAAAGTAACTTTAAATTCTTTAAATTTAGGATCGAGAGGAACATCTACAGGACCTGGAAAGATTACAGTATATTCCAGCATTGATAACTATACAACGGCGATAGGTACTGTAAATGTTAACAATAATAGTACATGGACATTGAATAATATCACTTTTGCAGGTGCTAATTTAGTAGGTGCAGAATCAGCTCCTGTTACCTTAAGAATCTATGGAAGTGACAGTCCTGGTACAGGAACTCCATCTCTTGGTACTGCCAACTGGAGAATAGATGATATTTCTTTAATTGTTACTTCGTCTACTGCTTCTCTGGCTGTTATTGATGCTAAAAACGCAAAATCAGGGAACTTTGTAAAGAATTCTTTTGTTAAAAACAATGAGATTGTTTTCGGATCTGATGTAAAAGATGTAAAAGTTTTCAACATGTTCGGACAGCTTGTAAAAGAAGGTTCTGTGAAACAAAACGGAACGGTAAATATTGCTGAACTGGCAAAAGGAAACTATATCGTAACAGGTACAGTAAACAACCAGCCGGTTTCTCAAAAAGTTCTTAAAGACTAATCTCTTGAAATAAAAATACAAACAGCCGTTTCATTGAAACGGCTGTTTTTTTATATGGTTATTTACTGTTTTTTAGATTTTTGTATCTTGTTTATTTCTTAATTTGGTGGTATTATTTTTGATGTTTTTATTACAAATCCATTTCTAAAAATTATTACGATGAAAAAAATCTTTACTCTTGTCGGGCTTGTATCATTAGCTGCCTTTTCGAATGCTCAGATTGTAATCAATGAGATTTATGGCGGTAATGCCGATTCAGGTGCCGTATTGAAAAATAATTATATTGTGCTCAAAAACGTCGGAACGAACCTGGTTTCTTTAACTGGGGCAAGTATACAATATGCTCCGGCAATAGGGGCTTTTACCGAATATCATACACTTCCGGATTTTACTCTGGGTCCTGAAGAAACCTTTCTGATTCAGGAAGCAGCCATTGATGGTGGTGTTGAGAATTTACCGACACCGGATTTTATTGCAACTACTATTACCCGTTTTGACGGAACACCCAATAAATCTTCAGGATTAAGAATTTCCAGTGTCTCCGGAAAAGTTGCTTTAGCCGGAAATATAGTGCAGGTGACCGGACCTTTTGCATCTAATGTCCTGGATTTTGTAGGCTACGGATCAAATGCAGATCAGTTTAAAGGAGATGGGCCAGCTCCTTCTCCAACTACAACCACAGCTATAAAAAGAACATTAGTAGACAGTAATGATAATAGGGCCGATTTTTCTCTGGAAGGCAGCGTGAAATCCGGTTTTGTGCAGAACCCTTTTATAAAGGACAGTAAAATTGTCTTCGGAACTGAAGTAAAAGATGTGAAAATCTATGATACCTTCAGGCAGATTGTGAAGAAATCACCTACTAAATTAGCCTCAACTCTTGATATTGCTGAGCTTCCAAAAGGAACTTATATTGTTACCGGAACAATTAATAATATTCCGATCTCACAGAAAATTATAAAAGATTAATTTTAATAAAAATAGCTTCTTTGTTAAATGTCATTCTGAACACAGGCTGAAATCCTGCGAACATAGTTCAGAAATGTAGTGAAGAATCTCATAAGCTTGGCTATTCATAAGATTCTTCCTTCGTCAGAATGACAAAGCCAGATTATTTGACTTTTGAGACTATCTTTTTTCCGATATTTTAGTACCAGCCTCTTCTTGCGGCATTAATAATGGAACCAAGATTAAGAATCAATGTATATCGGATACGCTTTCCATAATCTTTAAATGAAGGTTCAAATCCTAAAGAAGACTGTATCGGGAAATAAACTTCTAGGAAATCCGGAATGATTCTTACTTTAACTCCGGTGTCCCATATGAATTTGGCAGGAAGATCTTTGTTTTTATAAACTCCGGCATCAGCATACACATGGAAAATTTTCCATATACTTGAATCTACGTTGGCAGAAGTAATCCATTGGTTTACCGTTCCCGGCAGAAAAGATTTAAAACCACCGTCAGCTAATATAAACTGCTGTGAAAGGAGACCGCTGCTGGCACTTTCTCCTAAAAGATTATAAGAAAAGGAGTAGTTAGAAACCCTTGAAATTCCATAGTCGAAAAGATTGTTTCGGGTATTGTTTCTTAAAAAATATCCTGCAAATAAACGTAGACTTAGCTTTTGTTTAGGGGCAAATTCCCATCTATAGAAGCCTTCAGCTGTTATTTTATTAAAATCCTCCATTCCTTGCGTGCTCAGACTAAAGCTTTTTTCATGGATCATCTGACTGTCGCTATAGCCATACCCAACAGTCCAGACGTTGTATTTGCTGTAGTCATTATTGGCAACCATTTTAGGGCTCAGATCTCTTTCAAAATAATTATAAGAAACTCCGATGCTTCTGCTTACTGTACTTCTGGGATTTTTTCTGAAGTTGATAGAGGAAGCTATTGAACTCTTTCTGTAGGCTAATCCATAATCGTAATGAAAATAAGAACCGGAAACACCAAAGGTTAAGCTTCGGATAATACTTTCGGCAGGCAGAATAGAGTAGGAAACAGCACCCGAACCTGTCAGTTTTCCTGTTCCGGTACTGTAGGTTGGTGTAACTGAATACAGGAATTTCTGATCAAATAAAGATTGGTTTTTTAAGTTAATCCCCAAAAGAAATTTATCATACGTATTGTTGAAACGTACTCTTGGGGTGATATAGATTTCGTTGTATTCCGGATTCGGAATGTCTTTTATTAATTTAAGTTTGATTTTTTTTGCATTGGAAAATATTCCTTTTGCATACAGAAAATTATCCCTGTAATTCGATTCAGGGAAGGTGTAGCCACTATTTAATGTAACTTTATAGATGTTGTCAGAAGCCGGAAGTGACAGACTGGTAATACGTTCATTTTCTTCAGTATCTATCCAGTACACCTTTTTTTCTCCTTCTTTGGTCTCGGTTTCCAGTTTTACAGGAATGGAGATGTCTGTATTTTTTGTAATTTTTATTTCTAAGGAATCGTTGCCTTTTTTAATGTTTTTTAACTTGAAATCAACTCTGTTTTTCTGTTTAAAAAAGTTTGAAAGATAGGCTGCTGATTTATTTTTCTCAGAAATAGAAGTCAGGAAATTTTCAGGATTAATTTTTTTTCCGGTATTCTGAGTAATATAATCTTTCAGAATATCATTGAAGTTGTCATACCCCATTTTATCAGCTGAATAATTAAAAAGACTTCCGGTTTCAAAACTGCTGACAGCCATGTCATTAAAATTGCTTAAAACAGGGAAATGCTCATCAATCTTCTGATCAAGATTTTGCAGCATGATATACTGATAGGAAAGTCCGTAACGATCCAGAAGTTTTACTTTGGATGCATGGAAAAATTTTAATGGTTTAAGTCCAAATATTCTGGTTTCAGGAAGTGTCCCTAAAAGTTTCGTGTCAGCATAGAATTTTTTCAGATACTGAATTTCCAGATAAGATTTTAAACCGTTTTTGAACCAGTGGTCTTTTTCTTTATCAGCAATAACGTTTTCATCAAGAACTTTCTTGGCAATGATTCCAAAATAATCCAGATCTGTCTTTTCAGCATTGGTAAATAACTGAAATCTGAATTTCCAGAAAGTAATATCATTATTTCCGAAAAAGTCTTCCTTAGCTCTGAATTTATCAGAAATAAAAATACTTTTCGGAAGAATACCAATTCTTTCTTTCAGGAACTTTAATTGTAAAGGAAGGAAGAACTCCAGATTTTGTTTTTCTTCCGGCTTCAGGTTATAACCAAACTTAATTTCGGTTTCAGCTCCGTCAACATTGGTTTTTATTGAAGGATATTCCGTGGGCGAAATCAAAAACTCAGGGTCTGAATCCAGATATCCTTTGAATGAGTTCATCTGAACCTGTGGGAGATTACCTTCCACAAAATTATTTACAGGAATATCAAAGTTGACGGTCCAGAAAGTATTGAAACTTACTGGTTCTTCAATATCGTGGTAGTTTCTTATGGAAATATTGTCCGGATCAAAATGATCCGGAACAATAAAGAAATATTTTAATACAGTATTCTGAGTGGATGTTCCATATCCCGTAAAGGTTTTGTCGGGAAGCTGCATCCGGTATTGCAACTGTAGAGTAACACTTTGGCCAGGTTTTAATACATTTTTCAGAGGAATAAAAAGATTTTCATCTGAGATTGTATTAACAGGAATGGCTTCATTTTCAGAATTCTTAACATTCAGTTCAAGAAGTTTTCCTAATTGATCACTTTTTGCAAAATGCAAATCAGTATTTCTGTCTTCCAGTTTTCTGTAGACTAAAGAGGTTCCGCGTTTGTTGTAAGCGGAAACCCAATTCAGGAGTTTTATGGTCTGCAGGTCTTTTTCAGAATGATTGTAATAAACAATTTCCTGACTGATCTCAAGGTTCTTTTTGTCAGGAGAAAGTTTAGCTTCAATATATATACTGTCTTTCTGTGCAGAAACCTGTGCGACTCCCCAGAACAAAATAAGGCAAATGCTGATCTTTTTCAAATATTCGTGATAAAGCCCAAATATAACTTATTTTGTATATACTTTATAGGTTTTTTAACCCTGAATTGCTTTTTTTTCCAAAGAATTAATATACGCGTTCCAACCCTCTGTCTTATAAGTAATCGCAGATGCTTCAGGATTATCAGATTTGTAGATTCCTCTTCCCACAATGATAAAATCTGTATGCAGCGTTTTGAAAACATGTTCCGGTGTATTGTACTGCTGTCCTTTACCATCACCGGAGTCTGCAAGATTAACTCCCGGAGTGAATAATAAAAGGTCTTCAGGGATTTTGTTCTGAGATACTCCACCAATTACATTAGGATGAGATAAAGCTACTTTTAAAGCTTCTTCACGATAGCTTGCGGTTGTCAATGCTCCTTTGGAAGACATTCCGACAATTGCTACCACTCCTACATTTTTGAAGCAGTCTAGTGATTCAAAACCTCCGATAACCTGAGATGTTACGAAATCTGCCCAATTTGTAATTTTGAAAACACCGCTTGTGAACTGAAGCTCCTGAGTATTTCCAATATCGGCAAATTTTCTGTCCTCCATCAGTAAGAACTGGTGTTTTGCAGCAATAGCTTTTAAAGGAGTGATTGTTTTTTCGTAATCAAAATCAGAAATAATATCAATATGCGTTTTTAAAGCAATGATGTGAGGGCCTACTTTTTCAGCAAGTTCCAGTAACTCCTGAGTTGTAGTAACATCTGCAGAAGCAATAAGGTTTGATTTTTTTGCTAAAGCCGTTTCCAGTAATTTTTTTGAAACTGAATGTTGTGCAGTCTGAAGCTTCTGCTCGTAAGAAGATCTTGTTTCCTCTTCAAACTGAATATGGTTCCCCTGAAGGAAATCCTGAATTCTTTTTACTTCTTCATCTGACAATTCACCAGTTTCCTGAAGAATATCACATACTTCAGAAATATTGAAAAGAGTGTGTACTCTGTATCCTTTACTTTCCAATAGCTGTTTTCCTCCCTGCTCTCTGTCCAATACCACTACAATATCAGAAACTTTAAGATCTTCCTGCTCTATTTCAGGAATGGTTTCCAACAAAGATTTTCCTGATGTGATCACATCTTCTACCAAAAGACAGTTTTGTCCTTTCTGATAAATTCCTTCAATCAGTTTTTTCGTACCGTAGCTTTTAGCTTCTTTTCTTTTAATAATTAATGGAATGTAGCTTTCCAGAGACATTGCAGTCGCCATAGGAAGAGCAGCATAAGGAACTCCACAGATTAAATCAAAATTATCCAGCGGAAGCATTTCCAGTAAATAATTAGCAAGATTTTTTAAAATTTTAGGATCTGAAGCCAAAGGTCTTAAGTCTACATAAAAAGGACTTTCAATACCACTTTTTAGGGTAAACCTACCAAATTTGATGATGCCTAGTTTGTAGCACTCTAAGAAGAATTCTTTTTTACTTTCCATTATTTTTTATTAGATATTGCAAATTTAAGGAATTGAAATAAAGCTTAAAAATTAATCGTTCATTTGTAAATAAAAAACCACCCCGAATAGACCAGGATGGTGTGAAAAATATAATAAACTATTATTTTACGATTTCAGCATCAATCAATTGAGCGCCTCTGTATTTTTGTTCGGCTTCCCATAATAAAAATTTGTCAACCTCTTTGATGAGCTTAGGAATGGTGAGCGACAATACTGCCAGATCATCCATGACTCCAAGTACCGGTATAACAAATTCAGGAAGCAGGTCAATAGGAGAGAGTACATATAAAATTCCCAGTAAAGGAAGAATAATGTCTATGGATTTCATCGGATACATTCCTTTTCTCCACATTTTGACCATTCTGAAAATATCAGGGATCTTTTTTATAAAGCCCTTATGATTGATGGCTTCTTTTGCAAGATTTAATTTTGAATATTTCATTTTGTGTTTGGATTTAATAAATTTTTCAATGCTATAAATTTCACAAATCCTGTACCAATAAATTATAAAATTTAGTTAAAATATTATTTGATAATATTGTCAATGAACTGATGTACAGTCTCTGTGTCCCAATCTTTTGTCGCATCTTCTTTGATAAGGATTCTTCCATGCTTATCCAGCAGGAAAGTGGTTGGGAATACCTTGGGAAGAATTTTCTCAGAAATTGGGCTTTGAGCAATATATACAGGAACGGTATAGTTATTTTCTTTCAAAAACTTTCTTATATCATCTTCCTTATCATTCATGGCAATCAATACAAAATCTACATGATCTTTTCTGGTATCATACAGTTTCTGAATAGAAGGCCATTCTTTTCTGCATGGTGGGCACCAGGTTCCCCAAAAGTTAAGGAAAATACCCCTATCCTTAAAATTTTTGAGATTCGTACTTGGTGCATTGATTCCTTTAAGTTCTATGTCGTAATCTTCTTCACTGATATGTACAGCGTTTTCAATGGTTGCAATAGGGAAAAATGTATCCTTTAGAAAATTTCTTATTCCCGGAACAAATGCAACAATACCAATGACGGCAATAATTATAAGATAAATAATTCCTTTTTTCATATCTGGTTTTTATAGAAGATCTAAAATTTCCTGAACAGCATCTTTTCCTCTGTTCTTAGCATAATATATCTGCAGATCATTGTAGAACATATCTTTTGGGTACGCTTCAGGATCAGCTTTATATTTCATCAACAGTTCATACCCGTATTTAGGACGAGGGCCCCATGAATTTTTTACATTCAGGTCTTTATCCAGAATAAGTACCTTAGGAATAGATTCCGTACCATTGGTCAGAAACTGGTTGATTAAGCTCTTATCGCTATCTCTCAGAAATACTCTTACTTCATTATGTCCTTCAAAAAATCTAAAGACAGCAGGAACAGTTGCGCTTGCATCCCCACACCATGCTTCAGAAATGATTAAAATCTTTCCGTCAAAATTTTTTTCAGCAAGTTCTTTCAGCTGATCTTCATCCGGAACGTATTTTTTTACCGTCCGGTCCATTCTCTGAAGACCCAGCTCGTAATATTGTTTATAGTCAGCTTCCTGCTGGTTGGCAGGATTCTCTAATCTTTCTTTTGCAATCTGAAGATATTCCTCAAAAGAAATTCCTTTATCCCAGTAATTTTTCATTACCAAAAATATTTATGTTAAAAATTATTGATATTTCTTGTTTTGTTGATCAGAAACAAGTCTGCCAGTACAAATGCAGCAAGGCTTTCCACTACAGGAACCGCTCTTGGAACCACACAAGGATCATGGCGTCCTTTTCCTTCAACGATCACAGGATTTCCGCCTTTATCAATACTGTCCTGAGGTCTCAGAATAGTTGCCACAGGTTTGAATGCTACACGGAAATAGATGTCCATTCCGTTGGAAATTCCACCCTGAATACCTCCTGAAAGATTCGATTTTGTAGTAAAATCTGTATTGAAGGCATCATTATGCTCTTTTCCTGTCATCTTAGCACCGCAGAAACCGCTTCCATACTCAAAACCTTTGCAGGCATTGATGTTCAGCATTGCTTTTGCAAGCTCAGCCTGAAGTTTCGAAAATATAGGTTCACCAATTCCTACGGGAACATTTTTAATCACACAAGTGATTGTTCCTCCGATAGTGTTACCTTCTTTTTTGATTTCTTTGATTCTTGAAATCATCTTTTCAGCCGTTTCAGCATCAGGACAACGAACATCATTGCTTTCTGTTTGGGAAAAATCTAAAGCCTGATATGGTTTTTCACAGAAAATATCACCTACAGAAGAAACGTAAGCATTGATCTCAATGTTTGGTAAAAGCTGCTTGGCAAGTGCTCCGGCAACCACCCAGTTCATGGTTTCCCTTGCAGAAGATTTTCCGCCACCACGATGGTCTCTGAAACCAAATTTCTGGTCATAGGTAAAATCAGCATGGCTTGGACGATATGCCCCTGCGATGTGATCATAATCTTTCGATTTCTGATTTTCGTTTTCAATGATAAAACCAATTGGGGTACCTGTTGTTTTTCCATCAAAGATTCCTGAAAGAAACTTTACTGTGTCACTTTCTTTTCTTTGAGTAACAATTGCTGACTGGCCAGGTTTTCTTCGGTTCAGTTCGTATTGAACCTTATCGAGATCTACCGTTAAACCTGCCGGAAAATTATTGATGATACCGCCATAAGCCACTCCGTGACTTTCTCCAAATGTTGTAAGACTAAGAAGATTACCTAATGTGTTGAACATAGTACAAAATTACCTTTTTTTCTTCAGATAATAAAGTTTCTGGATTTGTTCTATTTATCGGTGTTTTTGATATTATTGATAACCTTTTGGGCTTCCTTTTTTTCTTCTGAGGTCATTTTTTTCCAGATAAATCCTTTTTTGAGATCATTTTTGTCTGAAAGTTGGGGGAAAATACCTGCTTTTACATCATCAAAAATATAGAACGGAGTAACGGCTGGAAGAGGAGTGTCAAAACTGTAAGGGTAATTGTGAGAAACATTAAATTTAAAATTGCCGATTTTAAATGTATTAAACTGATGGTATGCATAGCTTGAAGGCTTGTAAATCTGTTCTTTTTCAAATCCTGTCATAAAGCTTCCTACCCTGAAACTCGGAATATATTTTTGAATAAATGCCGGAAAGGATAACATTGAAATGAAAAATAAGCTTAAAACTGAAAAAACAATAATGGATTTCTTCTGATTAAAATATTCATGAAACAGAACAAAAAACATCACGAAAAAAACATCGATAAAAAATCTGTATTGAGCGGAAAACGCAAGGATCAATATACTTTTTACCAACAAAGAAATACAGATCAGCGTGATGAGTTTTTTCTTTTTTATCCAGGCAAATACAGAAAAAATAATTAAACTCAGGACAAAAAGAATATTAATCTTTGATTTGATTCCTTCCAGAGAAAGCCAGTTTTTAATATGATCTGCTGTTGAAAATTTTTGAATTTCTTCATAGGTATACTGCATATCATAGGTCTTCATGATGGCAAACTGTGACGAAATTTTTAGTACTTCCGGATTGGGTTTCCAGGATACACCCAAATCACCCATTGCTACAGGAAAAACAGGAAAACCGAATGTCCATATATTTTTAATAAAGAACAGTAAAAGAATCAGAATTCCTAAAAGTAATTGTCTGAAATTGTTTTTGAAAATAAAAACAGAGCTTGAAAATACTAATAGGGGCAGCCATATCATGGTAGGTTTTATAGCAAAAACAAAAACTGAAAAGGCAAAAAGAAGAGTTGTATTTCTGTTTCCGGCTATGAGCTCATTTAAGATAATCAGTGAAAAAATAATAACAGGAAGGTCCGGGCTTGGAGATTGCGTAAACAATAATAAGACCGGCAGGAAACAAAGGTGTATCCAGTTTTTCCGTTCGATGATATAAAGGGTGTAAATAATCAGTAATACAGCATTGATTCTTAAAAACGGGTCAGAGAAATTGGAAAATCCAGCCTGGAAAATATGCCAGACAGACATTTGTCCCAGCGTGAGATCAACGTTTGAAATTCCTTTTACCAGCCCATATTCTGTAAGCCACTGAAGAGTTGGGATGTAATAGCCAAAATGATCTAGTATATAAGGATAATAAGAGCCTGCGAGTATGATAATAAGAGTTGCAGCACTCATTAATGTGAAATCTTTTTTTGAAAACTGATAAAACTCCCTGTAGAGTCTGTTTCTAAAGAAAAAGAATAATCCCAAAAGTATTGAAACTGTTTCTATATAAATATTTAAAGGAAAAAAAAATGAAATAAGTGTCCATATCAGGCTTATTCCCAAGATTCCGGATAGGATTTTTCCTGAGATTCCCTGGAATAAAACCCCTGAGATATTTTCCATGATTTTCCCCCAACCCATTAAGACAGGAATGATGAGAATTGAAGAAAACAGAATCAATAGCATAAAAAAAGATTGCTTAAAAATAAGCAATCTTTATATTTATTGTGAAAATATTTATTAACGGGGTTGTACCCTTCCGTCTTTTCTATCTTGCGATCTACCGATGGTATAACCTGTGGCACCACCTACAACACCACCAATTACAGCTCCGAGTCCTCTGTTTTTCTTAGCGATGAGTGCTCCTGCCGCAGCTCCACCTACAGTACCAATTACGGTTCCTTTGGCTGCTTTACTCCATCCTTTTTTCTGGGTAGTTCCCTGTGAAGTTCCACTTCCGTTATTGGCATAACTTCCGTTACTTCCTGATGAGCCGGAATTTGAGTTTCTGTCTCTATATATTGTTCTTGTTTCTCTGATTACCTGTGGTCTTGAATTATTTTCAGCAGCAGCTCTTGCTTTTTTGGTTTCAGATATGCTGTCTGCTTTTTTCTGAGCTTCATAGACCATCTTTTCTTTTTCAATAGCCAGTTTTTGTTTTTCTATTTCAAGTTGTCTGGCCTGAAATTCAAGTTTCTGTGCTTCCAGTGATTTCTCAGCAACGCTGTCATCTTTCTTGCAGGCCGTCATTAAAAAGACGGATAAAAAACCTGCTAATACTATCTTTCTCATAATTCAAATTTTAATAAGGTAAAGCCAAAATGACTTTGATTTAAATGTATTTTCAATTATGAAGCCAAAATTTAGTTAAGGAGTGTTAAAATTGATCAGAGAAAAGTGAATTAATTTTAAATACTGTTCACTTTTGTATTATTGATGGGGATTTTATGCGTTTACTATTGAAATTTTATTTTATGTTAAAAATTTCTTCAGAAAAGGGAAATTGATTCTTTAAGTAAATCTATCATTAGTATTTCAGACCGTTCCGGAATTTGGATTTGTAAATTTTAGTTCATTGATTGTTTTTACTCAATTCATATAAGTTGATTACTTTTGAGAACCAAATTACTTTTTAATATGAAAAAATCAATTTTTACAGTATCAGCATGTATCGGACTGCTGGCTGTTGCAACCTCATTTTCCTCTAATGAAATAACAGAGAACAATAAAAACTGTTCAGAAATAGCGGATACCACACCAAAGACCCAGACGTATAAGATCCGTTATGGTCTTCTTTCAAAAAGCGGGGCAAAAATTCTTTCCGGAAATTATGATGTAGGAAGTTTCCTTGCAGAAAACATGGTTACCGGAGAAGTTTATGATACCTATTACAGTGGTGGATTTCAGTCTGTGCCACAATATTATAATGGTCTTCCTGCAGGAACTTATACTTTTTCTGCTATGCAGGGACAAGGTGGTTGGGTAGGTTATGGAACGGTAATTGCTACGGTTTCGGACGCACAGGTAGATTCTGATGGATATATTACGGTGTATATTCCGATCATTTGGGAGGAGTAGACCTTGTGAGCAAGAAATTATTTAACTAAATTTACCCTTTTCGAAAATGAATGTTTTTTAATTATTTAAATAATTAATTGCATTTTTTATTTTGTTTTTATCAATTTTATATTGAATAAAAACTAATAAATTGCTATAATTGTGTAAAATATTATTAATACAATTTTCAGGATGCTGTTAGGTTTCTATAGAAGTATTCATTCTCTATTTCTATGTTGTATTATATTTTTCTGAAGAAATGTAATAGTAATAGTTGTATTGAACGATTCTACGATATTCTGTTTGGATTTTTCTAAATAGATTTTTTTCATCATTTGTGTTTTTTAGGCCTCCGTCAGGAGGCCGTTTCTATGTATTAAGTTTTATCAAAGCTTTATGATTCTGCTCATATAATAATTGGAAGGGAGATGGTATTTTTGAGTATAAGAATATTTTCATTCCATATTTTATCAAAAAGACTCTTCGTTTCGAAGAGTCTTTTGTATTATATATTATCTAAGGTGACTTTTATTTTACTGATTAATCGGTGAATTTTTTTAGTCTGATACCCAATAAGGCTATAGATTTCCTGTGAACTGGTGAAAACCTCAGGAACAGTCTGGTTATTGATGGTTTTGATTCCCCGTCTTTTCATTGTATCATGTATTACTCTGGCAAACGATTCTTTTGCGCTTTGTTTTGCTTTGTCCTGGGAAATTCCATCAGAATGAAGCCTGTACAAGTATAAGGGTTCTTTGATAAATTTAGCTTCTCCCTGTTCCAGTATTTTTAAATACAGATCCTGATCTACTGCATTTTTCAAATTAGGATTAATTCCTGTTGTTCTTGAGTAAGTTTCTTTTTTAAATGCAAAGAAATGTGCAAACTGAATGGGACAGTTGAAAAAATGGCGGTTGTTGTAAATTTGCTTGGTGCCGGCATATACTCTTTCAGGAGTGAGATTTTCATCACATAGCATCATTTGGGAATAAACAGCTGCAAGATCATCTCTATCAACGAATTCCTGGGCTGTTTTTTCCAATGCTTCCGGATAAAGTGCATCATCAGGATCCAGGTAGGCACACAAATCTCCCTGGGCATATTTCATACAGGCAGCTTTTGTAAAGCCACAACCTTTATTTGTTGCATTACGATAGAGTTTGAAGCGGGAATCATCCTGGATAAGAGACTGTATAATTTCTACTGAATCATCTGTAGAGGCATCATCAACAATAATCACTTCCCAGTTTCTATAGGTTTGATTGATTAATGAATCATAGCATTCCTTGAAATACTTTCCATTATTATAGTTGGCTATAAGTATAGAAAAAATTATCACGTTATTTTGAATTAATTACGCGAAATTATAAAATAAGATATGTGAAGAATATTACTATGATCATAAGATATCTGATATTTTTTATTATATTTTGAAATCTATGCGTGTGAATTATATCTTAACTACTATTTTTTCAGTGAATCAGTTTTGGAATATTTGAGAATAGCCGAAGAATAGGAATTAAAACAGTATTGTTTATTGTCTTTTTTTGAGAAATATTGTGTGCTGGCTGGATAGCTTACTATTTAAAAGAAATAATAATTTTATGATTGTACTCATAAAATAAAAAAAAAGACTGGTATACCTTTGGTTAAGAATTAATAGATAAAATAATTTTTATCTCTGATATAAAATTTTTTTTCATCATTTGTGTTTTTTGAGGCCTCCATTTTTTTGGGGGCTTTTTTCATATAATAATCTCAAAATGTTTTAAAGATCAAAGAGTATTCTACCGTAAAAAGGAGTATCCCAAATGATGAATATTTTGTCATTTGATTTTTGCAGGGGAGCCTGAATGATTTCATAGTCTCCTTTTTCGGTTAATCTTTCTACAATGAGGTCAGAACCTTTGCCTATTTCATTTACGTTATACTCCAACTGATATTCTTTTTCATTTCTTTTCGTAAAATCTTCTTTACTAAAAATTATTTGTGCCATGACTATTTAAATTTATTGGATTGATTTATATGAAGAATAAATTATGCCAATTTGGTGTTGATTTAGGTTTTTTGATCTCTGACTAAATATTTGACAATTTTATTTCCTGAATATGAATTGTATTTTATCAAAATGTAAATTATTTTATTTTTAATGTTTTTATCGGCATGCTGGATTTATTTTAATTAATTATAATTAATTATGAAGTGGTTTTTAAAACATTAGTAAAAACGGTCTAAAATGCTAAAATTTCAAAATGAATAATACCAGAGTAAAATGCTTTTTTTTCTCAAAACTGGCATTCTTGGCACGATTTTTCAATATAGAAATGTAACTCATGTTTAATTTGAGTTTTCATGGTTATTAGTTTTTATCCTCGGAATTTCCGAGGATTTTTTTGTTCTAATATGATGATGCTCATAAACGTAAATTGATCAACCTTCTATTTTTGAGTAAGATAATTTTCTATCCATCATCTTTTTACATTATTTATCAAACTCTTCTTTGATCTGAAAGAGCTTATTTTCTATTGTTAAAAGGAAAAGTCTAATGCAATAAAAAGATATTCATTCAAAAAGATAAGAGCGAATGAAGTGAAGAATAAGTTACTGATGTTGATAAAGTAATTTTGATGATAAAAGAATGGAATATTTGAAAAGATTAAAGGTATAAAAACAAAAAAACCTCTAAATAACTTAGAGGTTTTTTCTGAGGTACCTAGCGGATTCGAACCGCTGTAGATGGTGTTGCAGACCACTGCCTAGCCGCTCGGCCAAAGTACCATTTTTACCATTTTTGAGGTGTGCAAATATAGCAAAATTTCTTTATGAACAAAAGTTTTTAAGCAATTTCTTTCTTTCCAAGAGCCTCGATTTCGCTTTTTGCTTGAATTTCAGCCTGATAATTTTTGATGTTGATAACTCTTGTTTCACTCCATTTGTCATGCCAGCCGTTTTCTCCTAAAAAAGAAAGACCGTCAAAGGGAACGAACCTGGAAATATTCCGGATAAGATAATCATTGAAAGTAGGCTCTGTACCATCAATACAAATAACTTTAGTTCCTGTGATATACTTGCCAATAGATCTACCTTTTGTAAAATATTCTATGAGAAAAGTGTACATAAAATAGATTAAAGAGGTGATCAGTATATCCAGGAATTTATTTATTTCTGACATTTTATACACAATTTTGAGAAGAAAATCATTACTGGTAAGATTATATGTCAGGGCTGCAATAACTCCAAAAGCAAAAAAGATAATGGTGATAATAGCTCTGTCAATTATAAGATTAGCAAGTCTTATCCCCTTTTGGGCTCTGTTTCTGTCTACAACGACTAAATATTTTCTCATGAATCGGTTATTAGTTTTTAGTTTAGTTTTTTATTGAAATTTTAAAATCCGTTGACCAGTAATTTTAATGAGGCATTCGTGTCAATCACTGCTGTAATTCCGGTATTGTTGAGTAGAATTTTACTGGGTTTCAGATTGAAAACTTTCCCGTTCATCTTTAAACCTTTATAGTATTCTTTATTAAAAGCTTCTTCAATACTCTTTCTTGATGCTTCTTCCAGCTCCTGGGTTGGAATACCATATTCATCTTCAATCATTTTTACAATTTTTCCCTGGAAAAGGAGAGAAGCTGTTTTCTGAAGGATATTGGTAGTTTTCAGTTTAAATTTGGTCTCTGATAAAACAATTTTTCTTTTTGTATCATCATACACAGGAATTCCGGAAATAATGGCCGTACCTTTTATATAGCCGTCGGTCTGAGCTTCGATAACCACTCTGTTATCAACTCCATATACTCTGATATCAGTGACTTTCACTTTAGAGTCACGAATATCAAATTCCTTATTCAGGAATGTTTTTCTTGCCATACTGCTTGCCTCTGTAAAAGGGATATTGGCTGTAGTCTGTAAAATAAACTTATCCGCAACAGTAGGAGTGGAGTTAAAATTGGCAACACTGGTTACCGGTGAAGAAGCTGCAGGTTTATTTCCTGTAAAAGTTTCGGAATAAATATCAACACCAAGCGTAGCATTGATCTGGTTACCATAAAATTTCAAAGGAGTAATATTGACTCCCACCGGGCTAACCTTCAGCCATGTATTATATTCTTCGGAGATATTGAAAGGCTGCAGAAATGTATTCCAGGCCATTAAGGCATATTGTTGGAAATTCAGCTGTGTAGCCATTTGCTGATCTATCGTCTTACAGAATTTTTCCTGCTGTTCTTTTAAGCTTTTTTCAACAATAGAGGTAATGGGAATCTGTATTCTTCCGTAATCAAGAACGGGTTTTGTTACCCACCTGAATCCATTGGGCTGTGTATTGGTAGTAATGGTCCAGTTATTCTTAAAAGTAACAGTTGTATTGAATGACATTACCGTTTCAAAAGTTGTATTCTGATATGTGTATACTCCCAAAGTTCCGATTCCTTTTTCTGCCCATATTTTTAAAGGAACTTCAATCAGTAAATTCTGACTGGTTCCGCCAACAAGACGAATAGGCCTGGTTTTCCATACTTTTACTTTAAACTGATCATTGTTATTGTCAGTATAAGAGTCATCCTGGTAAACAAGCTCTTTCACAGAAGCATTGATCATATTGCTCAGTTCCGAAAGAGGAATTGTCACAGGCATCGTAATACTGGACTTTATCTTTGGAAAATTATAAGCTGCCAACTGATTATCAACGCCGGCCTGACCAAAAACGCTGATACCTGCTACTAAAAATAATATTTTAACGAATTTCAATTTGTATGTTTTTTTAATGAACGAAAATAAGAATTTTAATTTTCCGGTTTAAAGCTTTTTTCCAGCTCAATGCTGGCACCTGTCATTTCTCCCTGCATAGGGGGAGCTGTTTTGGTAATTTTTAATTTAATATAATCAACCTGTGGAAAGCTGTTGTGGATGGTTGAGATTATTCTTCCGGCTACATGTTCCAGTAATCTGGATTTTATTTTCATTTCCTTGTGAAGAATATCATTGATATCCGCATAGCTTATGGTATCATGCAAATCGTCAGATGCTGCTGCTTTCCACAGATCAGTATGAAGTTCTACATTCAGAATATAAGACGTCCCGATAATGTTTTCCTCAGGAAGTACGCCATGGTACGCATATATTCGTACATCTTCAAGATATATTTTGCTCATTGCCTCATATTTTATGAAGCAAAAATCGTCTTAATTCTTCAAAATCTGAATTTATTTCTACAGTTTTTTTCTCCTTTTTCATCAGTTCACTCAATGACTCAGGAGTTTCAATCTGAGTATGGATTGCTTTTTCCACAGCATCGGGGAATTTTACAGGGTGTGCAGTTCCGATGATAAACCCTTTTTGACCAGGATTTTTTTGCAGATACTGTTCCATAGCAGCAAATGCTACGGCACTGTGAGGCTCCAGAATATAGGCGTATTTCTTATACACTTCTGTGATGATATTCATTGTTTTATCATCATCAATGGAATATGCAGATATTTTATTTTTTAAAGCATCAAACCGATGTCCGAAAAGCTCTAAAATCCTTACGAAATTGCTCGGATCTCCCACATCCATGGCATTAGATAAAGTAGCAACTGCTTTTTGTGGCTGGTAGTTCTGAGTTTTAAAATAATCAGGAATTACCTGATTAGAATTACAGGCTGCAATAAAATGACTGGCAGAAAGACCTCTGAAATGAGCAAGAAGCCCGGCGCAGATATTTCCGAAATTTCCACTCGGAACACAGATTACCGGTTCTTCTTTATGATGTTGGATCCATTGTTTTAAAGCTATTAAATAATAAATCTGCTGAGGAAGCCATCTCGCAACGTTAATAGAATTGGCTGAGGTCAGAAATAACTGATTATTAATTTCTTCATCAGAAAAAGCCTGCTTGACAAGATTTTGACAGTCATCGAAACTGCCATTTACTTCCAATGCTGAAATATTTTCTCCTAGTGCTGTCAATTGTTTCTCCTGAACCGGGCTTACTCTGTTTTTAGGGTACAGTATGACCACATTGATTTGTGGAATCTTATAAAACCCATGGGCAACAGCACCTCCTGTATCTCCGGAAGTTGCCACAAGAACAGTAACTTTTTTCTGCTGATCTTTCAGGAAATAAGACAGACAACGACTCATAAATCTCGCACCGATATCTTTAAAGGCAAGAGTGGGACCATGAAACAATTCCAAAATAGAGATATGCTCATTGATCTTTACCAGAGGAATTTCAAAACTGACCGTTTCTGCCACAATTTCTTTCAGGACTTCTGAAGGAATTTCATCTCCCACAAAATCTTTCATGCATTGATAAGCAATTTCTTCATTAGAATACTGATGAAGATTTTGAATAAATCTGTCGTCAAACTGAGGAATACTTTCAGGGAAAAACAATCCTTTTTCTTTTCCCTGACCTTTTATTGTTGCTTCTCTGAAGTTAATTTTTTCCAGAGTATCTTTTAAGTTATAATATTTCATTTCTGTTTTTTAGGTTAAACTTCTTCAACGATTTGAATGCCTGTTGGATTTATTTTTGAAACATATATAAGATTTTCTATTTCAATCTCATCATATACTGATTTCATCATCTGAGCAATTTTTTCTGCCGTTTCTTTTTGTTGAGACAGCATAAAAATAGAAGGTCCTGATCCGGAAATTCCTCCTCCCAGAGCTCCCAATTGCAAGCTTTTGGCTTTAATTTCGCCAAATTTCGGAATCAGAATACTACGGATTGGTTCTATAATGACATCGTGAAGACTCCTGCCAATCAATGGAAAATCATTTTTCTGAATTCCTGCTACAAGACCAGCTATATTTCCCCATTGTTCTACAGCGCTTTTTAAACTGATATTTTTCTTTAATATCTGCCTTGCATCTGAAGTTTTGACTTCCACCTGCGGATGTACTGCTGTTACAAATAAATCTGGACTGTTCAGCGGAATGATATCAATGGGATTGGTAGATTTTACCAGGGTAATTCCCCCATAGATACACGGAGCAATGTTATCTGCATGACGTACTCCTGAAGCCAGTTCTTCTCCAAACATGGCAAAATGAATCATCTCTTCTTGTGACAATTTGTTTCCTAATAATGCATTGGCTCCAAAGGCGGCTCCGGCGGCACTTGCCGCACTGGAGCCGAGCCCGCTTCCAGGTTTTATATGTTTACGGATAATCACCTCAAAACCATTCTTCAGATTAAAATATTCCTGAATTTTTAAAAGGACAATACCTGCAACATTACTGGAAGGTTCTTCGGGAAGTCCAAAAGAATCGGTATGTTTTATAATGATTTCAGGAGTTTCCAACAATCTGAATTCCATCTCATCATATGGATCATGAACAGCCATTCCCAGAATATCAAATCCGCAAACCAGATTGGCAACAGTAGCCGGGACTTTTAGTTTTACTTTTTTCATAATTGTATTTAAATAGAACGAATAATATCTGCAAAAACTCCGCTTGCCGTTACATCAGCTCCGGCACCGGCTCCTTTTACGACCAAAGGCTGCTCGGAATATCTAAGGGTTTTAAAAATGACAATATTGTCTTTGCCATAAAGATGAAACAGATCACTGTCCGGAGCGATATGCTGTAAACCTACTTTTGCTTTTCCCTCTTCAAACTTTGCAACGTATTTTAATATTTTGCCTTCGTTTTTAGCTTCGTTAAATAAGTTTTTAAAGTGATTTTCATACACTGAGAGTTTTTCGTAAAAACTGTCAACGCTTCCCTGCATGCATTCTTCAGGCAGAAAACCTATGTTTTCAATTTCGTCAAACTGAAGGGGATATCCGGCTTCTCTTGCCAGAATTAAAATTTTTCTTGCTACATCAGTTCCCGACAAATCGAGTCTCGGATCCGGTTCTGTATATCCTTCTTTCTGAGCCTGAGCTACTACTTCAGAGAATGTTCTGCTGCCATCATATTCATTAAAGACAAAATTCAATGTTCCACTCAGAACGGCCTGGATGGATTGGATTTTATCTCCGCTTTTGATGAGGTCGTTAATCGTTCCTATCACAGGAAGCCCAGCTCCTACATTGGTTTCAAAATAGAAATTACAGCTGTGGTTTCTCGCCGTATTTTTTAAGGTTTTATACTTTTTATAATCTGAAGAAGCCGCAATTTTATTACATGCAACGATATTCACACTTCTTTTCAATAGGCTTTGATACACTTCAGGAACGTCAGGGCTTGCAGTTATATCAACAAAAACGGAATTTCTAAGGTTTCTGTGGATAATTTCATTGGCAAATTCATTGGCAGAGGCTTTTTCTCCCTGTTGATTCCAGTTAAGGTAGTTTTCCTTTGATATTCCCTGATCTGAAAACAGCATATAACGGCTATTGGAAATCCCTGCAATTCTCAAGTTGATCAAAAAGTTTTCCTTTAAATATTCGTTTTGGTCATAAATCTGCTGAATCAGTTTTGAGCCTACATTTCCTGTTCCACAGATATAGATGTGGATCTGTTTTATTTCAGACTCAAAAAATTCTTCATGAAGTACATTCACAGCTTTCTTACTGTCCTTTTCTGAAATAACAATACTGATATTTCTTTCCGAAGAACCCTGTGCGATCGCTCTTATATTGATTCCGTTATTTCCCAGGCATCCGAACATTTTTGCACTTACACCGCTTCTGCTTTTCATGCTTTCTCCTACAAGTGCTACAATGGAAAGTCCTGTTTCAATTTTTACGGCATAAACCCTTTTAAGATTGATATCATCTTCGAAAGAAGAATTGATCGCGTGTTCAGCACGTAAAGCTTCTTTTTCTTCAATAGCTATAGTGATAGAATGTTCTGATGATCCTTGTGTAATAAGGATTACATTTATTTTTTCGTTACTTAAACACTGGAAAAGTTTTGCAGAAATACCCGGAATTCCTACCATACCGCTTCCTTCCAATGTAAGCAGAGCAATATTATTCATATTTGAAATACCTACTGCAATCTGTTTTTCATTGTCTGAAGATTTCTGTTGATGAGAAATTAAAGTTCCCGGTGATTCAGGATCAAAAGTATTCTTGATGATCAGGTCTATATTTTTTATCATTACAGGCTGAATGGAAGGTGGATAAAGTACTTTTGCCCCAAAATGAGAAAGTTCCATGGCTTCATGATAAGATATTTCTGAAATAGGTTTAGCATTGGAAGCAAGACGAGGGTCAGCGGTCATCATTCCGCTTACATCGGTCCAGATCTGGAGTTCTTCTGCATGAGCGGAAGCAGCAATAATAGAAGCAGTATAATCCGAACCGCCTCTTCCTAATGTTGTTGGGTTGTTCTTTTCATCATGAGCTACAAACCCCGGACCTATAATAATACGGTTCTGATTTTCATTCAGAAAATGAATAATATTTTTTTCGGTAGCGTCGAAATTTACTTTTGCATGGGTGAAATTGCTGTCTGTTCTGATCAGTTCTGCGGAATTCATCCACACAGAGTCTAATTCTTTATGCTGAAGTCTTGCTGCAATAATTTTTGAAGACAGAAGCTCTCCATAAGAAGCTATTCTATCTTTTATTCTGTTTGTCAGCTCACCAAGAACGGCAATTCCGTTGCAAAGATCTTCAATGTCATTGAAATGCTTTTTTACAAAGCTTAGCCATGAACTTTGTTCTGTGATTGGAAAAAGATCTTTGACCAGACTGATATGTTTTTCTTCCAGATTCTGAATAATCTGAACATAGTTTTCATCTTTTACAGAAGCATATTCTGCTGCCCTGATCAGTTGGTCGGTAACGCCATGAAGTGCTGATACAATAACAACTATTTTGTTTTTTAAAGATTCATCTTTTATGATTTTTTCCACCAGTAGAATATTCTGAGAATGGGCGACTGATGTTCCGCCGAATTTTAAAACTTTCATCAATTATTTTTTTGAAGTTGGGTAAAAAGAAATGGTTACTCTTTAAAAAAAGAGTACGGTGCCGGAAATAATATGTGAAAATTTACCCCGTTATGGGGTAGTTGTTGTAGTTGTGAATGTAGAAACGGAAGATATGCCTGAAATAGGTAATCTCAGGTCAGAAATATCAGATATGTTTCTTAACAAATTCATTGTAACAGAACAAATGTACAAATTATTTTGAAACAGCCAAGTTTTTAATATAATAAAATATATTTCCTTTTTTAGAGATATATTTGTTGTAATTGATTAAAAATGTTATATTTATAAGATTAACTAATAACGACATAACCATGAAAAATTTAAAGAAAATTTCTCGGAAAGGTTTAGGGCAAATCAGTGGAGCGGCATTCAGATGTGACGGATGTCCTACAGGTGGAGGATACGGCCCAGGCCCTGAATTTGCACATTCCTGTGAAGAATATGATGCATTACCGGGACGCTGCAAATCCTGTGTATTCGTAAGTTCATTATGTATCTATCCTGAAATCTAATCAAAAAAATAAATATGAAAAATTTAAAGAAAATCAATCGAAATGATTTAAAATCTGTCAACGGTGGAATAGGCCCTTGTAATGCGAACTGTCCTGCCGGACCCTACGGACCAGGTGAACCAAGGTCATGTGCTGATTATCATGCCTTACCAGAATGTTGTAAAGGAAGAGTATTAGTGAGTTTTGAATGCTTTGGTCCTTATTAATTTTTAATGACAAAAAGTTTGTTGTTTTTTATTACAGAATACTAAAATTATTACAATATGAAAACAATTAAGAAATTATCACGCGAAGAAAAGAAAAACATCGCTGGAGGATTTACCGATATCCAGATTGAAGCCTGTGGTGGTGAACAATTTGTATGTTTCCGAGGAGGGGGGAAATGGGGATGCTGGCTGAAACCGGGAGGAACCTGTTATGCACCAATGCTGTAAGTATTGCTGCTTATACAATCCAATGAAAAAAATTAAAACTTAATTTTAAAATTAAACTACCATGAAAAATTCAAAAAAATTAAACAGAGAAAGCTTAAGAGCTATTATTGGAGGTGGAGGAGATACCTGTGCTGTAGATCTTGATTGCGGACCGAAAGGTTGTGCGGTATGTACAGATTTTAGAGGGCGTAAAGTTTGTCTTTATCTTTTCCCTTATGATCCATCTATTCCAGGAAGCTGTATGGTTCTGGAGGGTTAGAAAATATATTATTTAAAAACCATCAATTTGTTGTAAAACATATAATCAACATTTAATTTAAAACTACTATGAAAAATTTAAAGAAATTAAACAGAAAAGAGCTTGGACAATTAAATGGAGCAGCAGGCCCTTCAAGATGTGCAGGATGCCCACAACATGCTACATTCGGAGATGGTCCTGAATATCAGTATCCATGTTCTGCTTATCAGGGGCTTCCCGACTACTGCAAGATGTGTGTTCTGGTAAGTATGGAATGTGTGGACGGAGGAGTTTCTTAAAAGATAATCAGACTTTTATGAAAGATTTAAAGAAATTGAACAGAAGAGATTTGGAACAGATGATAGGGGCTGGTGTATCAAAATGTGACGGCTGTCCTACCCATCTGGTTTTTGGCCCAGGCTCTTCCAGTGATCCTTCATGCGAGGCATATTGGAGATTGTCTGAGAATTGCAGAATGTGCGTTGTTGTAAGTGCAGATTGTTTTGTTGCAATTACTGCGGACTAAAAATAAAAAGGGCTGTCTCAAAAGTAAATTCTTTCAGAGACAGCCTCTTTGTTTATTTTATGCTTTTTGAAAGATCAAGCATTGCTTCAATAGGTTTCAATGCTTTTAATCTTAATTCTTCGTCGATAAGAATTTCCGGAAGTTCATACTTCATACATAAGTACAATTTTTCCATTGTATTACGTTTCATATAGAAACATTCCGAGCAGTTACAGCTTTCATCAAAAACCAATGCTGGAATCAGTTCCTTGTGAGGAGCACGTTTTCTCATTTCGTGAAGAATACCTTCTTCTGTAGCAATGATGAATTTCTGACAGTCATCTTTTTCCACATAATTCAACAGGGCAGAAGTAGAACCGATAAAGTGAGCCAGTTTCAAAACAGCTTCTTCACTTTCAGGGTGTGCAATCAGCTTGGCATCTGGATTATCTGCCAGCTGCTGGGCAATTCTTTCCATTGAAAATGCTTCGTGTACTATACAGCTTCCATCCCAAAGGATCATATCACGACCTGTTTTCTTAGATAAATATCTTCCCAGATTTTTGTCTGGTGCGAAAATAATAGGTCTGTCTTTCGGAAGTGCTTCTATTACGGTTTCAGCATTTGAACTGGTTACGATGATATCACTTTCTGCTTTAGTTTCTGCGTTACAGTTGATGTAAGTTGCAATTAAAGCATTCGGGTGCTGTTCACGCATTTTTCTTAACCCTTCTCCAGAACAACCGTCTGCCAGAGAGCATCCGGCCATGGTATCAGGAAGAACTACTTTTTTAGTTGGGTTCAGAATTTTAGCCGCTTCCGCCATGAAATGTACACCGCAGAATACAATCATGTCTGCATTCGTGTCTTTTGCCTGTCTTGCCAGTTGTAAGGAATCTCCCAGGAAATCAGCGATATCCTGAATCTCTCCCGGCTGGTAGTAATGGGCAAGAATAACAGCATTTTTCTCCTCTTTAAGTTTAAGAATGGCTTTTACCAACTCTTCTCCCTGAGGAATAGCTATATCTTTTATATCCAGAAATCCTCTGACAGGAATTGCAGATTTAGCTTTTTCTAATGTTTCGGTACTCATATCAACCTCAATTTTTTAGTATCAGAAGTTAGAGGTTAGAAATTGGAAGTTAGATTTTGAGAGTATTTCGGTTGCTCCCATCTTCCTGCTTCCATCTTTCAGCCATTAATTACTGATAAAACTTTTTATTAAACTTTCTATTTCTTTTTTAGCTACATCAAGATCGGTATTAATCACGATCTTATCAAACTCGCTGGCGTAGGACATTTCTTCTTCTGCCTTTGCTACGCGGGTTTTTATGGTTTCTGCATCATCTGTATTTCTTGAAATCAATCTTCGTTCCAATTCTTCAATGGAAGGCGGTTCTATAAAAATAGACAGGGCTTTTTCACCGAAATATTTTTTTAATGAAATACCTCCTTTTACATCTACATCAAAAATAACTACTTTTCCCTGATTCCAGATTTTTTCTACTTCAGATTTTAAAGTACCGTAATATTTGTCAGTATATACTTCTTCATATTCTACAAAAGCACCTTCAGAAATTTTCTGTCTGAATTCATCAGGTGTCAGAAAATGATAATCCACCTGATGAACTTCGCTTCCTCTCGGCTGTCTTGTGGTACATGAGATTGAAAAATTCAGTTCCGGAAATGTTTCCAGAGAATGTTTTACCAATGTAGTTTTTCCGCTCCCTGATGGTGCTGAAAATATAATTACTTTATCCATTTTTTACAATTTCGGGTTACGGGTTTTGAGTTCCGGGGCATTCTTACAAGTAATAACCACAATCTCATACCTCGTACCTACAATACGTTTAACGTTTGTTCTTTAATTTTTTCCAGATCATCTTTCATCATCACTACCAGTTTCTGGATTTCTGCGTGATTAGCTTTAGAACCTAATGTATTGATCTCTCTTCCGATTTCCTGAGAAATAAAGCCCAGTTTTTTCCCGTTGAAAGATTCATTGTCCATTACTTCTTTATAATATTTCAAGTGCTGGGTAAGTCTTACCTTTTCTTCAGAGATATCAAGCTTTTCAGTAAAATAGGCCATTTCCTGGTAAAAACGTGTTTCATCAACATTTTCAAATTCTTTCAAAGATTTCTGATAACGTTCTTTCACGCTTACAATTCTTTCTTCTTCAAAAGGAATCACTTCTCCAAGATATTTGTCAATATTCTGAATATTCCTGTTTAATTCTTCATGGAGAATGCTGCCTTCAGTTCTTCTGAATTCTTCAAATCTGTCCACGGCATTATTGACAATTTTTGCCAATGATTCCCATTCACCTTCTGTAAGTTCATCAGGTCTTGATGAGATGGCATCAGGAAGTCTTACCGCCATTTTAAGGTATTCGAAATCGGGACCGTCAGAAGCTATGCCTTTAAGTTCTTTGATATAAGCGTCAATTAAATTTTTATTAATCTTTACATCATTTGACTCTTCAAGGTTCTCAATATTAACGTAGCAGTCTACTTTTCCACGGATAATTCTATCATTAAGAATTTTTCTGATTTCAAATTCTTTTTCTTTATAGCGTAAAGGAATTTTGATATTCAAATCAAAGCTCTTGCTGTTCAATGATTTAATATCTATTGTAATTTTTTTTCCTTCAAAAACATCTTCGGCTCTACCGAATCCGGTCATTGATAAAATCATAGTTTTTTATTGTTCTACAAAGATAAACATTTAAGTGTATAATGTAATAAGATGAAACTTTAACGTAAACAATCTGATTATTCATTCTAAATTTATTTTTGAACCATTAAGAAGATTTAAGCCGTTCCGTTTAATTAAAAAAAAATCTAATAGATTTTGATAAGCGTTATACTAAAAGCGAAGCTCATCTTAATATTCTTAACTTCTTCATAAAATCTTAATGGTTCAAAATAACAACAGCTTTCTTTTGCAGAATAAAAATTCAAATGAATGCATTTTCGTAAATTAGCGCGGTGAAAAAGAAAAATTTGATTTCTGTAGTAGGACCCACCGGAATTGGTAAAACGAGATTGGCAATTGATTTGGCTCAACATTTCAGTACTGAGATTATTTCCTGTGATTCCCGCCAGTTTTTTAAGGAAATGAAAATAGGAACCGCTGCACCCTCAGAAGAAGAACTGGCTGGGGCACCTCATCATTTTATCGGAAATCTTTCAGTTGAAGAATATTATTCTATAGGGCAATACGAAGAAGATGTCCTTCAGAAACTCAATGAACTTTTTGCAACTCATGATACCGTTATTCTTGTCGGTGGAAGTATGATGTATGAAAAAGCAGTGATAGAAGGTTTGCATGATCTTCCTGAAGCCAATACTGAAAATCAGGAAAAGCTTCAGATGATTATGGAGCAGGAGGGGATAGAAAAACTTCAGGAAATTCTACAGAAACTCGATCCCGAATATTTCAATGTGGTGGATATTCACAACCACCGCAGGCTTCTACGGGCCATAGATGTGATCTGGCAAACGGAAACAAAATATTCTGAATTGATTGCAGTATCCCAGGATTCAAGGGATTTTAATGTCATCAGAATCGGAATAGAAGCTCCAAGAGAAGAACTGTATGACAGAATCAATCGTAGAGTAGACGTTATGATGGAGAACGGCTTGCTGGATGAGGTGAAAGGTCTTGAACAATTCAAAGAGCTGACTGCTTTAAATACAGTAGGCTATGCAGAATTATTCAAATATATTGATGGAGAATGGGATCTTGATTTTGCGGTTTCAGAAATTAAAAAGAACAGCCGTAGGTATGCCAAACGTCAGCTGACATGGTACAGAAAGGCGGATGATATTCATTATTTGCAGTTGGGGTATGCTCAAAATGATTTTGAAAATTTACTAAAATGGATTGCTGAGCAGTTTCAGAAATAAATACTTTTTAAATTATCAGACAGCCTTTCTTATACAAACTTAATAAGCTTTGAAAATATAGATTCCTACGGAATGACACAGTGTATGGATAAATTAAGCATCCAGTTTGTCATTCCGTAGGAATCTAAGTTTAAATTCATATTGTAATAAAAAGAAACAATACAAAAAAATGCGGTTCTAAAAAGAACCGCATCTTAAAACAAATATAATTTAATTTACTACTTCCAACCGCCGCCTAAAGCTCTGTATAAATCTACAATGCTGCTTAATCTCTGTCTTTTAATGGAAGCCAGATTCAACTCTGCCTGTAGGGAATTTCCCTGTGCTGTAATCACTTCCAGGTAATTGGCTGAACCTCCTTTGTAAAGAAGCTGTGCACTTTTTATTCCGTCTTTCAAAGTCGTTGCCTGTTCAGTAGCTTTTTGTTCCTGAGCTTTTAAGTTTTCATTGGATACCAAAGCATCTGAAACCTCACCTACAGCATTTAATACTGATTGACGGAATGCCAGAACATTTTTCTCTCTTTGAATTTTAGCTACTTCCAAATCTGTTTTCAACTGTCTTTTCTGAAAAATAGGCTGGGTAAGTCCTCCTAAAACTGATCCGAATAAAGAAGCCGGAATTTGGAACCAGTTATCAAACTTGAATGAATTTACTCCTCCATTAGCTGTAATTTTCAGTGCCGGATACATATTGGCCTGAGCAATTCCTACGGTAGCATTCGATTCCAGTAAAACAAGTTCCTGCTGGCGTACATCAGGTCTACGGCTTACCATAGCTGCCGGAAGTCCTGCAGTAATATTCTGAGGTAAAGAAGTATCAGACATTTCAATTGTTCTGTTTACTTTATTAGGCAGTTCTCCCACCAAAATACTCAATGCATTTTCCTGAATAGCAATATTCTGTTCCAGTTGAGTAATCAGAAGTTCTGTTGCCTGTTTCTGTGCTGCGGCCTGCTGTACGCCTAAAGAGGTATTATCACCACTTTCCCACATTTTTTGTGTGATCATTAGGGTATTGCTGCTTAGCTCCAGATTCGATTTTGCAATAGCTAGTTGTCTGTCAAGCATCAACAGGTTATAATATCCCTGAGCAATAGCTGCTACTACCTGAGTCTGAACTGCTTTTGATCCTTCATAAGTCTGAAGATACTGCATTCTTGAAACTTCCTGCTGGTTTTTAATTTTCCCCCAGATGTCAGCTTCCCATGAAAGGTTGAAGGCTGCATTGTAATCTTCAACATGGTTTTGTCCTAAAAATGAATTTAAGCTTTTTCCGTTCATGCTGTTTTCTGAAGGTTTTGAAATTTGTGCAGAAACAGCGAATCCTACATCGGGATATTGCAGATATTTTGCCTGTTTCAGTTTTTCCTGTGAAGAGGCAACCTGTTTTAATGCAATCTGAAGGTCATAATTATTTTTGATTCCTTTTTCAATCAATCCCTGTAAAATAGGATCGCTGAAGAACTGTTTCCACTCCAGATTGGCTATGCTGGCAGTATCTGCAGTTGCGGTGTACTGAAATTTTTCCGGAAGTGGAAGCTCCGGCTCCGTGTATGCCAGTTTTGACACACACGAAACAGAGCCTATGGCCACCGCAAATGTTAGAATAATATTTTTTACTCTTTTCATAGTTTTTTAACTTTTAATTGAATACAAAACTTAGAGAGGTTTTCTGTTATGCAAAAATTGTCTTTAGTAGGAGAAAATATTTAGCTTTCCAAACCATTAAGAACAAATAAGAGACTCGTTAATCTTTTGTGATCTTAAAGTTTTCTCTAAGTTTTTGTAATTCATTTTTTTATTAGTGAGTAGCAGTTAAAAGTTCTTCCTCCATTTGTTTTTTCAGAAGTCTTTTCTGTTTTCTGCTTGGCATTTTTTCATGCAGGTACTGGAAGATCACATACATTACCGGAATAATAAAAATTCCGAATACTACTCCTGTAAGCATTCCTCCTACGGTACTGTACCCGATAGAGTGATTTCCTTTTGAAGAGGCACCTTGTGTCCATACCAGCGGAAGCATCCCCACGATGAAGGCAAAAGAGGTCATTAAGATTGGTCTTAAACGTAATCTTGATGCCTGAAGTGCAGACTCAATCAAAGTTTTTCCTGCTTTTCTTCTCTGTACAGCAAATTCTACAATCAGGATGGCATTCTTAGCCAATAGCCCGACAAGCATGATCAATCCTACCTGAACGTAGATGTTGTTATCAATTCCTGCCAGTCCTGTGAAGGCAAATACTCCGAAAATCCCTGTAGGAATCGTAAGAATAATAGCAAATGGAAGAATATAACTTTCATACTGAGCTGCGAGTAAGAAATAGACAAACAAAATACTTAAGAAGAAAATAAATGCAGTCTGCCCGCTTGTTTTGATCTCCTCACGGGTAATCCCTGTCCATTCGTATCCATAACCTCTTGGTAATGATTGCTGTGCAACTTCTTCTACCGCTTTGATGGCATCTCCGGTACTGTAGCCAGGTTTTGGAGTTCCGTTAATTGTTACTGCGTTGAAAAGGTTATTTCTTGTTACCGTTTCAGGACCGAAAGATCTTTTTAACGTTACCAGTGTTTTTGCAGGTACCATTTCTCCCGATTTATTTTTTACATAAATCCCCTCCAGAGAGTTGACGTCAGTACGATAAGGAATATCTGCCTGTGCCATTACTCTGTAATACTTTCCGAATCTGTTGAAATCTGATACAAAGCTACTTCCGAAATAGATCTGCATCGTCTGCATCAGCTCTGTTACAGAAACACCCAGCTGATTGGCTTTATCAGTATCTACATCAATGGTATACTGAGGGTTTCCTGCAGCATATGTCGTAAAGGCAAATGCAATTTCAGGTCTTTTCATCAATTCACCAATGAACTGCTGGGTGGTTGTTCCAAGCTGTTCAAAGGAACCATTTGTTTTATCCTGAAGCATGAATTCAAATCCGGAAACGTTACCGAATCCCTGAACAGTAGGGAAGTTGAAGAAGAATGCATTGGCATCTTTCACCTGGCTTACCTTTCCTGTTAAAGTTCCTGCGATCTGATCAGGATCTTTCATTTCACCACGTTTGTCATAATCTTTAAGCTTAATGAAACCTGCAGAATATGGAGAAGCATTGGCATTACTGATGAAGTTCATCCCATCGGCTACCCAAAGGTGGTTGGTTGCTTTCTCACCATTGATAATTTTATCAATTTGTGCTGTCGCTCTGTGCGTTCTTTCCAGTGAACTTCCCGGAGGAGTATTTACTGCATACAATACGAATCCCTGGTCTTCCGTAGGAATAAATCCTGACGGTGCTTTTTTAATCAGGAATATACTTGCTGCTGTAATGACTACAAGTCCTCCTATCGCAACCCATTTATTTTTAATTAAAAACTTAAGGCTATAGATATATTTTCTGGTCATGTTGTTGAAGCTTGCATTGAATGCATTGAAAAATCTTGCTCCAAAACCTGTTTTATGACCGTGTTCTCCATGTTCTCCCTGAGGGTCATTTAAGAACATTGCACACAACGCCGGACTTAATGTCAATGCGTTTACTGCTGAAATTAAAATCGCAATTGCTAAGGTAAACGCAAACTGTCTGTAGAAAACTCCTGCAGGTCCCTGCATGAAACCAACCGGAATAAATACCGCACACATTACGAGTGTAATGGAGATAATAGCTCCTGAGATTTCACTCATCGAGTTCATTGTAGCATGTTCTACAGGCATTCCCGTTTGTTCCATTTTAGAATGGACGGCTTCCACCACTACAATGGCATCATCCACTACAATACCAATGGCCAGAACCAATGCAAACAGCGTAAGCATGTTGATGCTGAAACCAAAGAGCTGAAGGAAGAAGAATGTTCCGATGATCGCAACTGGTACTGCAATAGCCGGAATTAATGTAGACCTGAAATCCTGAAGGAAAATATATACTACAATAAATACCAGAATGAAGGCAATGACTAAAGTTTCCACAACCTGATGGATAGATGCATCCAGGAAGTCTTTGGAATTATACATAATAATTGGCTTTACTCCTTTTGGAAGGGTAGTTTCCATTACTTTCACCTGACTTTCAATTTCAGTAAGGATTTCATTCGCATTGGAACCTGCAGTCTGTAAAATTGCAAATCCGGCAACCGGTTTCCCGTCTACTCTGTTTGTTGCCGTATAAGTATAAGAACCGAATTCTACTCTTGCTACGTCTTTTAATCTTAAGAATGAACCGTCACTATTGGCTTTAATAGCAATATTTTCATAGTCTTCATTCTTATTCAGTTTTCCTTTGTATTTAAGGATATACTCATAAGTTTCCTTACTTCCCTGTCCCAAACGGCCCGGAGCGGCTTCAAGATTGTGATCTTTGATAGCTCCAAGAACTTCCTGAGGAGAAAGGTTGTTGGCAGCCAGTCTGTCCGGTTTCAGCCAGATTCTCATCGAGTAATCTCTTGTACCGAATACCTGAGCCTGTGCTACCCCTGGAATACGCTGTATCTGAGGAATAACATTAATCTTCAGGTAGTTTTGAAGGAATAGTTCGTCATATTGTTTTTCATTTTCACTGGTCAAACCCATGAACATGATCATACTGTTCTGTACTTTCTGGGTAGAAATCCCGGCCTGTACTACCTCCTGAGGTAATTGGCTCATCGCTTTCGATACACGGTTTTGTACGTTTACAGCTGCATTATCAGCGTCAGCACCCTGTTTGAAGAAGACACTCAGTGTCATTGTACCGTCGTTACTGGAATTTGAGGTCATATACGTCATGTTCTCAACTCCGTTCACGGCTTCCTCAATTGGGGTAGCAACCGAACGTGCTACAACCTCCGCGTTGGCTCCCGGATAGAATGCAGTTACCTGTACACTTGGTGGGGCGATGTCCGGAAAGAGGGCAATCGGTAAATTAAAGAGAGACAAGGCTCCCAATAATAAGAGTATTATGGAGATGACCGTTGAAAGGACCGGTCTTTCTATAAATTGTTTTAACATAAGAAGTTTATTTTTTAAAGTCTTCTGTATTCGGAATGGACTATAATGGTTTTGCTTTTAGTAAGCTGTCAGAAGAAATATTTTTCGGTCTGATAGATGCCCCGTCTTTCAAGCTTCCAATTCCTGTGAATACGATTTTTTCTCCAGGTGCAAGCCCTTCAGAAATAAAATAATAGCTATCTGTTTTTCCAGATATTTTGATAGGTCTTCCGGTTACTTTCTTGTCTTTACCCATTACATACACATATGTTTTATCCTGAATTTCGAAAGTAGATTCCTGTGGAATCACTACAGCATTCGAGATCAGTTGCGGCATGCGTACTCTTCCCGTGTTTCCGGTTCTTAAAGCTCCGTTGGCATTAGGGAAAACGGCACGTACACTGATGGCTCCGGTAGTTTTATCAAACTGCCCGTCTACGATACTCAGTTTTCCTTTTTCAGGATATGTACTGTTATCAGCGATCACCAATTCTACCATTGGCATATTTTTCAGTTTTTCTTCCAAAGTAGCGCCAGGATATTTATTCTGAAAAGCAATAAAGTCCAGTTCACTCAAAGAGAAATAAGCATAAATTTCACTGATGTCAGATAATAATGTCAATGGACTTGCATCTGTTCTGGAGATCAGACTTCCTTTTTTGAAAGGGATTCTTCCGATATAACCACTTACAGGAGCTGTAATGGTTGTAAATCCTACATTGATTCTTGCGCTCCCTACAGAAGCTTTAGCCTGTGAGGCAGCAGCAACAGCGGCTTCATAATTGGCTTTTGCTGTTTTTAGCTGTACATCAGAAACTACTTTAGCGGCAACCAATGGCTGAAGTCTGTCTACTTCTACTCTTGCCTTTTGGATGTTAGCATTGGCAACCTGTAGATTAGCTTGTGCCATATTCATTTGCTCACCATAGCTTCTGGAGTCTATTTTAAATAATGGCTGTCCGGCTCTTACGTAAGATCCTTCCTCTACATAGATTCTATCAAGATAGCCATCTACCTGAGATCTGATTTCAACATTATTTTTCCCTTCTAAGGCAGTAGGGAATTCCTGATATGTAGTAGCGGGTGATGTGAGAACGGTATAAACCGGAAGTTCTGGAGCTGGCGGCGCGGCATTGGATCCTTCTGCAGCCTTGGTACAGCTCTGTAAAAGAATTATACTTGCAATAAGTACAATAAACCTTGTTTTTCCAGGTATTTTCATTGTGGTTTAATTTTTTTAATGAAGTGTTAGATTTAAGTAAAGTTCTTTTTAATAAATGCTGTTTTTTTTCCTAACAGTGTTAATGATTAGTTCAAAAAAAATTACAGAATTTTTAATGTCCGATGAAGTCGATTGTTTCCATAATTGAAAATTGTTTTTAATGTATTTAAGTGTATAATGATGGTGTAAGGTGTGTTAATTTTACTAACAGTGTTAATTAATAAGCAAAAAAATGACTAATTTTAACAGCTGAATACTATGAATTGCTTCATAAATGGTTTCATTTTTAATCAGGAATTACAGAATCATCTAAATTAATTAGGCGTTAAGTTTCCTAACGGTGTTAATTTTAAATTCAAAAAAAATTTACAAAGACTTAATAAAAGCCGAAACAGTTTCGTCCAATGTCGTCTTGTTCATTGTGGAAGGGATATCAGCAGTACGCATCATCATAATAGAGATCATTCCGTGAACGGCAGAAAACAGAGCATGAGACATATGACATGCATTGTCAGGATTGGATCCGTTTTTCTTAATAATCTCATAGGTACATTCATAGATCAGTTCCTGGAATGATGAGAATTCTTTTTTCATCTGCCCTTTTCCACAGCATTGCATTCCAAGACCAAACATAAGCTGGTAATATTCCTTGTTTTTAAAAGCAAAGTTCCAGTATGCATCCACAATAGCAACCATTTGCTCTTCCGGAGTATCATGCTTCTGCTGAGCTTTTAATAATTCTATGTGTAACTTATGAAAGCCATCTAAAGAAATCTCAAATAGAATAGCTTCTTTATTTTCAAAATAATCATAGACTACAGGAGCACTATACTCAATAGCATCAGCTATCTTACGCATAGACAGTGAACCCCAGCCTTCAGTTTTAGCCAAAGTAAAAGCAGCCTGCAAAATATTTGCACGGATGGATTCTTTTTCTCGTTGACGGCGTTCATGTAGACCCATGATATTTATTTACTAACAGCGTTAGCAAAACTACAAACTTTTTAATATAACTTCCAAAGGATATTATACATTTAACTTCAAAAGAGGACGTATTGAAGATTTCATTCAATGGCTGGAAGCTGGAAGAATGGGAGCTGGAAGTTGATTTGTGGTAAAAAAAAATATTAATAGAATTTGACTATAACTATTTTTGAGACCTTAAAATCTTCCCTCCTCCAGCTTCAATCTTCTTTACTAAAGTTAAAATAGAAATGTCTTCTTCATAATTAATAAAAGAAATATCTATCTTTGCCGGTAAAGAAAAAGGATATGAATACTCCATCAAATATGCTGGCATTAGGAACAAAGGCTCCGTTTTTTGAACTTCCTAACCCGTCAAAAACGAACGAACTTCAGTCTTTGGAAGAACTGAAAGGAGAAAATGGTACTTTGGTGATCTTTATGTGCAACCACTGTCCATTTGTTCTTCATGTGATTGATAAGATCAATGAATTATACGAAGATTATAACGAGCGAGGAATAGAATTCATCGCTATCAATGCTAATAATATTGAGAAATATCCGGCAGATTCTCCTGAGAAAATGATCGAATTTCAGATTGAAAGAAATTTTGATTTCCCTTATTTATTTGATGAAAGCCAGGCGGTAGCAAAAGCTTACGATGCGGCTTGTACCCCGGATTTTTATTTCTTTGATGATAAACTGGATCTTGTGTACAGAGGTCAGATGGATGATTCAAGACCGGGAAATAATAAAGATGTTACAGGTGAGGATCTGATTATTGCTTTTGAAAATCTTTTGGCTGGAGAAGCGCAGGAAGAAATTCAAAGACCAAGTATGGGATGCAATATTAAATGGAAATAAGTAATGATCAGTTGCTGGTTATTCAGTTACTGGTTCTTATTCATACTAATATAAAGCTGCTCTTTTTGAGTGGCTTTTTTTTGTTTCTTGTTTATTTATAGATCTGGTCTTTCCTTCGTGGATTTGGCAGATGTTTAATTCATAGCATATTTCTTCATCCACTTTGTCACTCCGTAGAAGTCTCAGAAAAGTTTGTTGACAGAGGAATTTCAACATGTCATTATCAAAAACTTACCTTAGCTTTAGTCTCTTTTTCAACTTTCAAATCTACATTGATGTTGTTGTGAGAATAATTCTTAATAAATTCTGAAGGCGTTTTCCCGGTATATTTTTTAAACATCCTATTGAAATAGGTCACATTATTGAAGCCGCAATGATAGCTGCATTCTGAAATCGACTTATCCTGTGCCATCAGCAGGCAAGCTTTATTGATTCTGTATCTATTGACAAATTCTGTAAAAGTGATCTGGGTTGCTTTCTTAAAGAAATTACAGAAAGCTGGCAATGTCAGGTTGGCGAGTCTGGCGACTTCTTCAATTTCAATTTCCCTGTCATAATGATGTTCTACATACGTGAAGATATTTTCAAGACGGGTTTTATTTTTGGAAATAATGGTGTAAGGCATGATTTCTTTGTTCAAAAGATCATAATCTTCACATTTTGAAAGCTCGAAAAGAATCTCAAGCAATAGCAAATACCTTTTGTAACCTTCCGATTCCAGCATAAGCTTCAATTTTGGAAGCATTACTTTTTTTACTTTATGATGAAAATGAATCCCGTATTTTGAAAGTTCCAACAGATTTTTGATAGATCTGGCTTCTACTTCCTGTTGGGGAAACTGCAGAATTTCTTCTTTGAATTGAAGTACAATTTCTTCATGAGGATCAATAGAATTCAGTCCAAATCCGGAGTGCGGAATATTGGACCCGATTAATATCAGATCTCCATTGGTGTAATTACTTTTATGATAACCCACATGGCGGGTTCCGTTCCCGGAAATGACACATACCAGTTCAATTTCGGGATGATAATGATACTCCCATTTGAATTCTGAAATAGGGGAGTTGTTATGAATCGTGCGGAACGAGCTCTTTTCATTAGGGATTACCCTTTCAAAAGTAACTTTCATTTAATTAATCATATTTAATTACTAAAAATACTAATTATATTAATATAGTTCAAATATTGATTTACTGTGTTAAATTATCGTTAACACAAATGCTTCTATCTTAGCCGACAAGAAATAACCTGAATGAAAAATCTTAACATCAAGGCCATTTTATTTTTAAACTATTTTGTCTTCGCAATTCTTCTGAATTCTGTAGGAACAGTTATTCTACAGGTACAGCAGAATTTTGGGATTTCAAAATCTTCGGCCAGTGTTTTGGAAGGGTTCAAAGATCTTCCCATTGCAATATGTTCATTCATTCTTGCTTCATTTCTTCCCAAAATAGGAATCAAAAAATCCATGTTGATTGCTTTATTTCTGGTAAGCTGTATGTGTTTTATAATGCCGTTTACCAATACCTTTTGGGTTTTCAAATTATTATTTGCAACAGTAGGAGTTTCCTTTGCTTTAATTAAAATCTCAGTTTTTACCTCTATTGGATTGGTAACGGAAACAGATAAAGAACATTCCAGTTTTATGGGATTTCTGGAAGGATTTTTCATGATTGGAGTTCTAGCAGGAAATGTATTATTCAGTTTATATATTGATGATGATAACCCGAAATCTACAAGATGGCTGGATGTCTATTGGATTCTGGGCGGGCTTTCCACTTTATCTTTTTTATTCTTGTTCTTTTCAAAACTGAATGAGCAGGAAGCCAAAAGTGAGAAAACAGACTTATTGGGAGATTTAAGAAACAGCGTCAGCCTGTTCAGTTATAAAAAAGTATTGTTCTTTTTATTATGTGCTTTCCTTTTTGTACTGGTAGAGCAGAGTTTTCAAACATGGACACCTACTTTTTATAGAGAAATTTTAAAAGTGCCTACCTCAATGAGTATTCAGGCGGGAGCCGTTTTGGCGGGAGCTTTTGCGTTGGGAAGATTTTTGTCGGGATTCTTTTCTAAGAAGTTCAACTGGATCTATGTAGTTTCTTTTTGTGTGATAGGCTTTGCTATCAGTTTATTGTTGGTTTTACCCCTTACCCATAATATTCATATAGATACAAATACCAGTTGGATGAATGCACCTTTGGTCGTTTATTTATTTCCTTTGATGGGAGGTTTGCTGGCACCGATTTATCCAAGCATTAATTCTGTAATTCTGGCATCTATTCCGAAATATTTGCACAGCGCAATGTCAGGTTTAATTGTTGTTTTCTCAGCAATTGGAGGAACGATAGGTTCTATTATTACCGGTTTTGTATTTCAGGAATTCAGCGGTCAGCAGGCATTTTATCTTTCCCTGATTCCGCTTTCATTACTGATCACTTCGGCAATTTTCATGAATAAATTAAAAATTAATCCTAAAAAATAACAATGAGTAATCAGCTTTACATAAACGAAATTCAAACTCTTTTTGATGATGTACAGAGATCTGAAATTTTTGAAGATCAGAAAATAATGACGGATGCAGTTCCATTATTTCCCATTGCAAAAATCAATGAGAAGTATGAAAAAGCAAAAGATATCCCTGGTTTTGATCTTAAAGATTTTGTGATGACCCATTTTGATTTTTTAGGGGCCAGAGTTTCTGTTCAGAGAGAAGAGCACCTTCCTATCAAAGAGCATATTGAAAAATTATGGGATGAATTGACCCGTACAGCTTCTGAAGAAAAAGGAACCCTTTTAAAATTACCAAAACCTTATATCGTTCCGGGAGGTCGTTTTAATGAATTTTTCTATTGGGACAGCTATTTTATTATGCTGGGATTAAAAGCTTCCGGCAGAATAGAAATGATGGAAAATATTATTGAAAACTGTTCTTACCTGATTCAGAATGTAGGATTTGTTCCGAATGCCAGCAGAACTCATTTCCTGAGCAGATCGCAGCCTCCTTATTTTTCATTAATGCTGGACCTGCTTTTTGAAACGACGAATGACGAAGGAATTTATACACAATATCACGACACTCTGGAAAAAGAATATGCTTTCTGGATGAATGGCGATGAATGGCTGGAAAACAATTCCAGTGTAAAAAGAGTGGTTAAAACAATAGACGGAGATATTCTGAACCGTTACTACGATGCAGAAAATGGACCACGCCCTGAAAGTTACCTGATCGACATTGAAGATCATGAAAAAACTTCAGGAGATGAATTTTACAGAAATATAAGAAGTGCCTGTGAATCAGGCTGGGATTTTTCCAGCAGATGGTTTGCAGACGGAGAAAATATACAGACGATAGAAACACTGAATCTTGCCCAAATAGACCTGAATTGCCTTTTGTGGCATCTGGAAACGACTTTGGCAAAATCTTCAGCGCTTCAGAATCTGAGTGAAAAAGAAAATTATTTTTCAGAAAGAGCAGCAAGCCGAAGACAGATGATCAATAAATATTTCTGGGATAGAAATACTAACAATTATAAAGATTATCACACAAAAAAAAACACAAAAACACCGTCTGAACATATTGCTGCTCTTTACCCTTTATTCCTTGGAATTGCAGATCAGGAACAAGCGGAGGCTGTTGCTAAAGCTGTTGCCGAAAAATTTCTTTATAAAGGCGGGTTGGTTACCACCACTAAAAACTCAGGCCAGCAGTGGGATCTTCCCAATGCATGGGCCCCTTATCAATGGCTGGGCTTTAAAGCAATGAAAAATTATGGCTTTGATGAACTGGCTGAGAAGATAAAAAACAATTGGTGTTCCAATGTAGAAAGAGTCTACAAGAATACCGGAAAACTAATGGAAAAATACAATGCATTAGACACAGAAACAATAGCAGGCGGCGGGGAATACCCTAATCAGGATGGATTCGGTTGGACCAATGGAGTGTATTTACAATTACAACAAAACTGAAACTAACAATAAAAATAAGGCTATGAAAAAAAAATCAATCTTTTTAATCGCCGCAACAGCTACGTTATATTTTAATAATGCTTATGCCCAGGAAACTCCGCAGGATTCTGCAAAAATTTCCTCTATCGATCAGATTGTCATCACAGGAAATTCAAATCCAAAGAAAAAAATAGAATCCAGTACAGCGATTTCCACATTTAGTTCCAAAGAAATTCAAAAGCAGAATCCAATCAGTGCAGCTGCTTTATTACAAAGAGTTCCCGGGTTTGCGGTAGAAACTTCAGGAGGTGAAGTAGGAAACAACCTTTTTGCAAGAGGGATTCCTTCTGCTGGAGCTTATGAATTTGTGCAGGTACAGGAAGATGGTCTTCCGGTTTTTGAAGACGGTGCCCTTCAGTTTGCCAATGCAGACAACTTTTTTCGTGTAGATAATTCGGTAAACCGTATGGAAGCTTTGAGAGGAGGTTCCGGATCTATTTTTGCAACCAATTCTCCCGGTGGTTTAATCAACTTTATTACCAGAGAAGGAACCAATGATTTCAGAGGTACAGCAAAACTGGAAACAAGTACATATGGATTAATGCGTACTGATGTGAATGTGGGTGGAGCTTTGGTTCAGGATAAACTATTTTTTAATGTAGGAGGTTTTTACAGAACTGATGACGGAATCAGAAAAACAGGTTTCAAAGCCAATAATGGCGGACAAATCAGAATGAATCTGAAATATGTATTTGATAAAGGCTATGTAAAAGTATATTATAAAAAACTGGATGACAGAAATACATTTTTCCTTCCTATTCCTTTGGTTCAAAATGGCAATAAGCTGAAAGGATTCCAGAATTTTGATCCTAATTACGGAACATACAGTTACAGAGCAATCAGCCAGCTGAATATACCACAGGCAGGAGGTGGATTTTTCAACAGAAATCTTGAAGACGGGATTCATCCGAAAGTAGATGCACTGGGAGCAGAGTTTAAATATGATCTTGGAAATAATTTCAGTGTTTTAAACAAGACCAGATACACCAATATCAACATGAATTATACAGGGATTTTCCCTGCAGGAGGTCCACAGACGATGGGGGAATTTGCTAAGAGCAACGGAATTGCCGGCAGTAATTATCAATATTCATTGGTGAGCAACGGAGCTGTGGTTAATCCTGAATATGTACAGAAACTGGGATTCTGGGCAATTGACAAACAAATGAATAACTTCGTTAATGATCTGCAGTTCAATTATAAATTTGACCAAGGAAATGTTACGGCAGGTTTTTATAAATCCAACTGGAAATCCCACCAATACTGGAATTGGAGTAATATCCTCACTACAGCCACAGACAGACCAGAATTATTGAATCTCGTAGATACTTCCCTTAGTCCATCAGATACCGGATATTCTAAAACTTATAACGGAGTTTCCAATATGACGTTTTTACAGAGAGATACTCAAACTCAGGGAAGTTTAAATGATCTTTATGTAAACCTTGATTATAATATTACTGATGCTTTAAGTGTGAATGGAGGTCTTCGCTACAGCCATGATTATTACAAAGGGAATTTTGCCAATACAACCTCTTCCAATTTAAATAATTCAGGGTTAACAACTGATGGAACTCATGGTTTCAACACGACTACAGCCGATGATAATATGAGTGTACTTGGAAATAAATATACCTACTGGAATTATAATGTAGATAAGGTATCTTTCACATTAGCTACAAATTATAAGATCAATAGAGAGAATGCAGTGTATGCCCGTTTTTCCAATGGTTTCAGATCACCGAATGAAGAAGCATATTACAATTATTTCTCCAATCCGAACCCTGATAAACCTTTAAAATCAGTAACAACCAATCAGCTGGAAGTAGGATATAAATATTACTCGCGTACGTTTGATATAGCAGTAATTCCGTTCTATTCTACTTTGAAGAACCTGTCATTTACAGATGTTTTCTCTGATGGTAAATCCGAAAATACCTTCGCCAATACACAAAACTATGGAGTTGAATTAGAAGGTTTCGCCCGTTTATTCAATAATATTTTAGAAGTAACATTCAACGGGACAATCCAGAGTCCTAAATATAAAAACCTTGAGGCTGGAAGTGTTCTCGAAGGAAATGTGGTCAGAAGAATGCCTAAATTTTTCTTCAATATTTCTCCGGCAGTCAATATTACAAAAGCATGGAGAACCTATGTAAGTATGAATTACTATGGAAAGCGTTTCCAGGATGAGAAGAATGTACAGACTTTACCTTCTTTCACCGAATTTGGAGCAGGAATGTCTTATCAATTGGGGAGAATACGCTTTGCTGTGGATGGAACGAATATCTTTAATACAATCGGAATCACAGAAGGTGATCCAAGAGCAGGTTCTCCAAACGGAGATGGAATCATTATGGCCAGACCTATTATGGGAGCTGCCGCCAGAGCTTCAATCACGCTGGATTTCTAAATTCTATTTCTTTATAACAACAAAACCGTCGAACATACTGACGGTTTTGTATTTTTATGTTCTCCCAAAAGCAAATTTCACCAATTTAATGCTAAGTGTTACTCTCTGTTTAATCTGCGGGAGTTTTTATTTTTACTTATTTCAAGAACGGATTATACTGTTTCTCAAAACCAATCGAAGTAGGATTTCCATGTCCTGAGAAAACCTGAGTATCATTATCTAAAATGAAAAGTTTCGATTTAATACCATCAATCAGCTGTTCATAATTACCTTTATATAAATCTGTTCTTCCGATACTACCTTCAAAAAGGACATCTCCTGAAACCATGAATTTCTGATTTTCATGGTGATACACTACACTGCCCGGAGAATGCCCAGGAACATGGTAAATTTTAAACTTTTCACCATCCAGATCCAGTTCATCCCCTTCTTTTATATATTCCACATCTACTTTTACAGGATCTACCTGCATTCCGAATCTCATTCCGCTTGCCTGAAGCATATCCAGAACCTCCTGATCTTCCTGGTGCATCGTTACAGGTACTTTGAACGTATCAAAAGCCCATTGAAGCCCCAATACATGATCAATATGTGCGTGGGTAAGAAGAATTCTCTGAATCTTCAGTCCGTTTTCTGAAATGAAACTGTCAATAGCCTGAGTTTCCTGCCCTTTCATATTTCCCGGATCAATTAACCAAGCGTTTTTATTCTCGTTATAAATGATGTAAGTATTTTCGCTTGCAAAGTTGAATACGAAACCTTGAATCTGAAGCATATCTGAATATTTTTTATTCAAAAATACGATATTATTAAGAAAATGGCTATTTTTCGTTATCTTCGTCATAATGAAAACTTTGCGAATACTCTTACTTACTTTGAGCGGACTGGTTTTTGGACAAAATATCCAAAGTGTTCAGTTGTTCAACCCTCAGACCAATGATGAAACTCCGGTAATTAGAATTGGCGAACAGCTGGTTCTGGGCTTTGACGATCTTACAAACGGCAGCCAGATCTACAGATATACATTCAAGCATTATGACAGAAACTGGAATGATGATAATCTTTTTTTTACAGAATTTGCTGCGGGAAGTATGAATGCGCTTTTGGATCAGTTTCAGTATTCATTCAATACCTTACAGGCTTATACTCACTATAAACTTGTTTTTCCCAATGATAAAATCCAGCTGAAGATCTCAGGGAATTATGAACTGATTGTTTACAAAGATTCTGCAGATCAGCCTCTTTTCAAAAAAAGATTTTATCTGGTTGAAGATGCAACATCTGTGGGTTTAAATATTTCAAGATTTGCAGATGCAAAAAATCCTAACCTTAACCAGAGGGTAGAGGTGAATGTTTCTCCGAAAGGAGGAGATATTTCTTCCAATGTCAATTCAATCACAATGAATGTGATGCAGAATAACAACCCGAATATGGTGATTGCTAATCTGAAGCCAAGCAGTGTTTTAGGAAACCAGGTGCTTTTCCAGCAGATGAATCTTACGTTTCCGGGAGACAATGAGTTTTATTATTTCGATAATAAAAATATGAATATGGCAGCAGATATGGTGCGTACAACCGAAATAAAAGAAGATGTCAACCAGACCTATCTTCATCCGGTATGGGCGTTTCCTTTAAATTATCAATATCAGCCGGATGTCAACGGAGCATGGTATTACAGAAGAAATGATTTGGGTAGAGAAAGAGATGCAGAAAGAGAAGCTGACTATTCATGGGTGCATTTTTACCTTGAATCGGATCCGGTAGATAAAGAGATTTATGTTTTGGGTGGATTTAATAATTATAAACCAAGCAAAGAAAATCAGATGCAGTATGATGCAGCTACCAAACAGTATGTGGCTAAAATATTCCTTAAACAAGGTTTCTATAATTACGTTTTGGTGACCAAAGAAGGAAATGGAACATTGAATTTCGGTGAAGTAAACGGTAATTTCTGGCAGACGGAAAACCTTTACCAGGCATTTCTTTATTATGCACCTTTCGGAAGAAATTATGATGGTTTGATGGGATATGGTGAATTCAGGACACCAATTGCCAATAAACGATAAATCATGACCTGATATAATTTTACATAAAAATATACCCTATAATTTTGGACTGTCTTTTAAGATAGTCCTTATTTTTTGCCATTTTAAAAATATCAGACCTTAAAATATCAGATTAGAATTATTTTTTTTTGATTATAATGCACTATTTGGTGAAAAAAAATAATTCACAAAATTTTGATTTTAATTAAATATTTTAATTCAAAAATTATATTGCAAAAAAATTATATTTAAATATTTTTCTTTTTTTTAAAATCATTATTGTGTTTTATTTATTGATCTATAATATCTATTGAATTTTATTTATAATTTATGATGTTTTATTGAGAAAAGTTTATAAATTCGTCAACACAATCAACCAAATATTATTATGAATACGAAATTTATCTTAGTGGCAAGTGTTGCTGCCTGCTCTTTTGTTTTTGGACAAAACACACCATCAAAACTAAATCCGGGTAAAAGTGGATTACACGCAGACTTTATGCGATTCGAAAAAAATGCACCTGCTTTTCAGGGAAGTCCTGTTTTATTTGACGAAGCTACAGAGAGACTTTCTCAGGGGCAAGGGCTCAAGTTAGGACTGGAAAGAGATGCTTTAGGTTTTGAAACTCACAGATTTCAACAGACTGTAAATGGTATTCCGGTAGAATACGGAATGATGGCTGTACAGACAAAAGGAGGAAAAATTGTGGGACAGTCAGGAAAATGGGTTCTTAATATTCCAAAAGGAGCTGAAAAGAAAGCCAATATTTCTGAGACTATCGCTCTTCAGAGTGCTTTATCATTCGTAGGGGCAGAATCCTATAAATGGCAGAATAAAGAAGAGGAAGATTTTATCAAAAGAGACTCCAATGATGCCAATGCAAGTTTTGCTCCTAAAGGTGAATTAGTGTATTATTCAGATCCTACGGATGAAAAAATGAATGATTTAACGCTGGCTTATAAATTCGATATTTACTCAGACAAACCATTAAGCAGACAATATGTTTTTGTAGATGCTAAAAACGGGAAAGTACTAGGAGTAGATGCAATTATTCATGAAGTAAATACTCCGGGAACGGCTACAACCGTTTACAGTGGAAGTCAAAACATAGTAACTGATTCTTATAACGGAAGTTACAGACTGAGAGAAACGGGAAGAAATGCAGGAACATCTGTAGAGACCTATAATCTTAAGAAAACGACCAATTTTGCATCTGCTGTTGATTTTACAGATACAGATAATGCCTGGAATAATGTAAATACCAATAAAGATCAATATGCTACAGATGCTCATTGGGGTGCTGAAAAAACCTTAGATTATTATTATACAAAATACGGAAGAAAAAGTATTGATAATAATAATTTTACCATAAAATCATATGTTCATTATGGAAACAATATCTTCAATGCTTATTGGGATGGCTCGAGAATGCTTTATGGTGACGGAAGTTCTACAACAAATGGTGGTAAACCTTTAACAGCTATAGATGTCTGCGGACACGAAATTACCCATGGGCTTACTTCCAAAACGGCTAACCTTGTGTATCAGAGAGAGCCGGGAGCATTGAACGAAGGGTTTTCTGATATTTTCGGAAATTCAATAGAACGTTGGGCAAGACCAACCAAAGCAAGCTGGACTTTGGGAGAAGATTTCAATTATGTCATCAGAGATATGGCAAACCCTAATGCCTACCGCCAACCGGATACTTATAAAGGTACATACTGGAAAGATGCAACTACCACAGGATGTGCAGTGCCGGGCCAAAATACTAATGACTATTGTGGAGTTCATACCAATTCAGGAGTCCTTAATTTCTGGTATTATTTATTGGTAACAGGAGGTTCTGGTACGAATGATAACGGTTTCGCTTATAATGTTTCCGGAATTGGACTGGATAAAGCAGGAGCTATTGCTTACAGAACATTAACTACTTACCTGACTTCATCATCCAACTATGCAAATACAAGAACCTATTCTCTTCAGGCGGCAGCAGACCTATATGGAGCTGGCAGTAATGAAGTGACACAGGTTACCAATGCATGGAATGCAGTAGGTGTAGGAGGAGGAACTTCTTCTGCGGGACTTGTTGCAGCAGCTTCAAATGTTTCAGCTTATACAATCAGCCCGAATCCTGCAACTGACAGATTCACTGTGAACTTTGAAGGTAAAGCCGGAAAAGGAATTGTAGAAGTGGTAAGTCTTACAGGTAAGAAAGAAATTTCTGAAAAAGTTGAAATTACAGAAGGTGCGAATAAACTGAATGTTCAGCTTCCTTCCAATATGCTTCCTGGAGTATATATTGTAACGGTAAACGGACAGAAAGCAGGAAACCTGATTAAAAAATAGACCAAATCAAATTTTAATATATTCAACGAAAAGGCTGCAAGTTAATTCTTGCAGCCTTTTTTATATTTTGAGTAAAGTGATTATACCAGATAGAAATCATTCAGCTTTTCTTCGCAAAGTGTTTTTACGACATCAATCCATCGGTCTTCATCATTCAGACAGGGAATATAATGGAAATTCTCTCCACCTCCGTGCATAAACTGTTCTTTTCCTTCTACAGAAATTTCCTCCAAAGTCTCAAGACAGTCAGAGACAAATGCAGGACAAACTATGGCCAGATTTTTTATTCCCTTTTTACCAATGGTTTCCAGTGTTTCATCAGTATAAGGCTCGATCCACTTGTCTTTTCCTAATCGTGACTGGAAAGAAACAATAGTTTTTTCTTTTGGTAAATCCAGTTTTTCAATAACACGCTGTGTCGTTTTATAACATTGGTGACGATAGCAGAACTGATGGCTTGGATTGTCATCTCTGGAACAGCAGTCATTAAGATTACAGGTTTTTGTAGGATCTGTCTTATAAATATGTCTTTCCGGAACTCCATGATAAGAAAACTGAAGGGCATCAAAATTTTCTGGAAGTTTCTCTCTAATGCTTTCTGCCAGACAGTTGATATAAATATCTCTGTTGTAAAAAGGTTGAATATAATTGATCTTTACCTTTGGAAACTTCTTTTTTCTTACTTCTTCAGCCTTTTCAATTACCGTTTCCGTAGTACTCATGGCATATTGAGGATATAAAGGGAAAAGAACGATTTCAGTGATTCCCTGGTCTACCAGTTTCTGAATACCCGTTTCAATACTTGGTTGTGCATATCTCATTCCTATTTCCACAGGAACGTCTACCACTTTCTGAAGTTTTTTCTGAATTTGTTCAGTAATGACAATCAGTGGAGAACCTTTATCTGTCCACACCGTTTTATAGGCTTCAGCAGATTTGGCAGGTCTTGTTTTCAGGATAATTCCCTGTACAAGCAGAGCACGAAAGATCCAACGGTAATCAATCACTCTTTCATCCATCAAAAATTCGTCAAGATATTCCTTTACGTCGCTTACAGAGGTTGATCTCGGTGATCCAAGATTGACCAGTAAAATTCCTTTATTATTCAATATTCTAATTTTTAATTATGAAACAGACGTTGTAAAATCTGCTACTAATTTTGATACTTTAGCAAAGGTATTACTTTCCAGTAAGCCATTGCTGTCAAATTTGCCTTTTATCCCCTTTATTAATGCCTGATGTTTATCATCTGTTACCGCTCCAAGAGTCTTTAAAATCATTAATAACTCTTCGTGGCCTTTTTCTCCACTGGCTGATGCGGTAATTACTGACACTGGCTTTTCAGAAAAGATTGTTGTGGAAACACACCATTCCAACAAATTTTTTAATCTGCCGGGAATACTGAAAATATATTCCGGAGTGGAAAATATAACACCTGCTGAGTTTTTAATATCCTTTCTGATCTTCTGAACTTCATCAGGAATATTGTCATCCGTTATTGCAGTATCAAAATGAGGAAGAACAGAAAGATTATCATACATCTGAAAATCTGTATTTCCTATCTTTTCCAGGACCTGTTCCATAAGTTTCTGGTTGCTGGAATTCTCCGACGCACTTCCAATGATAACCACAATTTTCTTTTCGGGAGGCATTTTCAAACTGAATTATCCGTTTACAGCTTCTACTTTTTCTACCAGATCCGGAACGAATTGTTTTAAAATATTTTCAATTCCGTTTTTCAAAGTAGCCGTAGAACTTGGGCAGCCTGAACAAGCTCCCTGTAGAAGCATTTTTGCAGTTTTGCTCTCCTGGTCATATTCCATCAATGAAATCTTTCCACCATCATTTTCTACTGCAGGAGCCACATATTCATTTAAAATGTCAGAAATTTTCTGCTCATCTTCCGTATAATCTCTGTTGATGATCTTTTCAACAGGGTTTTCGTGTTTCTGAGGCTCTACTTTAGAAATCTCACCTCCATTTTGAAGATACTCGGCAATAAGTGCACGAACAGTCATCATCACCTGATGCCATTCTACAGAATTGTCTCTGGTAACAGCTACAAAATTGTCAGAAATGAAAACTTCTTTTGTAAATTCAAATTCTTTAAAGATTGCCTGTGCCAAAGGAACTTCTTCAGCGGCTTCAATAGATTTTACTTCCACAAAACCATCCATCAGTAATTTGCTTGAAACAAATTTCATTACATTAGGATTTGGAGTCATTTCAGCATAGATCTGATACATTTCTTTTTTCTTTTGAAGGTAAATTCTTGGGTTGGCCAATAATTCATCCTCAATCACATTTTTCAGACTTTCAGCTACATGTTCCCATTCTATGGTATCCTGTTTAGCCACAGCTACAAAATTAGCCGTTATGAAAATTCTTTCTACAAACGGATAATTGAAAAGTTCCTGTGCCATAGGAATTTCTGAAATATCTGAATTTCTGTCCAACTCTAAAGACCCTGGAATGAGATTGTAATCTGCTACAAATTTCATTACTTTCGGGTTTTCGGTAGGTTCTATAAGTACGGTACGCATTTTTTCGTTAAATTTGAGATACAAAAATACGCATTAGAAGTTAGACGCTGAAAATTGAGAGTTAGATTTTTGCTATCACTGTAATTTAGAAGTTAGATACCAGAGACTATAAGCAGAAGATCATTATTTTCAATTGGCATATTTTCAAATTTTCAAATTAATATTATGGCACTTATAAAAGAACTTTTAGGAAAAGCACCACAGATCGGAGAAAATACTTTTTTAGCAGAAACCGCTACTATTATTGGTGATGTTACAATGGGAAGAGACTGCAGCGTTTGGTATAATGCTGTGATCAGAGGCGATGTTCACTATATAAAAATGGGTGACAAGGTAAATGTTCAGGATAATGCAATGCTGCATTGCACCTATCAGAAACATCCGCTGAATATCGGAAATAACGTTTCTATCGGACATAATGCAATTGTTCATGGGTGTACCATTAAAGATAATGTCCTGATTGGGATGGGAGCTATTGTAATGGATGACTGCTTGGTGGAAGAAAATTCTATTGTAGGGGCAGGTTCTGTAGTAACTCAGGGCACTCATATAAAATCCGGAGAAGTTTGGGGTGGAGTTCCTGCAAAAAAAATCAAAGATATTAATGCTCAGCTATTAGAAGGAGAAGTTAACAGAATCGCTGATAACTATGTAAAATACTCATCGTGGTATAAAGAAAACGTGAAAGATCATCAATTCTAATTTACCTTTGAATGGTCAACATTCAACATTGACCCTATAAATATAAAAGCTCCGTCCTGAGACAGAGCTTTTTTCGATTTGATATAGAACCTTTGTTTTATTGTTAGTTATTGTCCGGAGTGATCAGTCTGATTTTTCCATGAATACATTTCAAAGATGTAGGAGGTGTGATTACTACACAGTCAGACATGATATTATATTTTTCATTAAAAGTTTTTACTTTATCCGTGTAATCATTTACTCTCAGTAAGAAAGCAGTTTCTATTTTCTTGGGATAAGCAATGTATTGCTGAGGTCCGCCACAGGATTTTGCTCCCATAGGCGCAAATGCCCATTCACTGGGATCCGTACATTTTTCTCCGGACACTTCAGATTCAATAGAAGCTTTTAATCTATCGAGTTGTGCCTGCTCATACTTCTGACTGTCTTCGTCAACAGGTCTGTCCGCGATATCAACAGGAAGATTGGTATTGGCATTTTTTGATGTGTTACAGGAAACCATAGTTAATGTAGTACATAATACTATCACCGGGAAATGGAAGAATATTTTTTTCACAATAAACTTTTTTCTTTTTAAGAATTTTCAAAACTTATGCCAAGGTAAGAAATTCAAATTCATTTCCGTATTTTTGACAACGATGAACAATCATTTTTTTGACTTAATAGAATATACGAATAGAAGTGTTTTTCTGACTGGGAAAGCCGGAACAGGTAAAACGACATTTCTCAATGATTTTGTAAGACGTACAAAGAAAAAGCATATTGTAGTAGCACCCACAGGAATTGCTGCAATCAATGCGGGCGGCGTTACAATTCATTCCATGTTTGGACTGCCGTTGAGAACTTTTCTTCCTACGACAGAAAGAATAGACACCAGTTTGGCTAATAATATTGCCGATCTGATGCCCCATTTCAAATACCGTAAAGATAAACTGAAGCTTCTGAGAGAAGTTGAGATCATTATCATTGATGAGGTTTCCATGTTGAGAGCTGATGTTCTTGATATGATGGATTTTTCTTTGAGGTTTATCAGAAGGAATAATCAAAGGTTTGGGGGAGTACAGATGCTGTTTATTGGAGATTTGTTTCAGCTTCCGCCTGTGGTGAGGGATGAGCATATTCTTAAAATGTATTACAATTCACCCTTCTTTTTTGACAGTCATGCCATTAAGGAAATTCCGATTGTTACCATTGAACTGACAAAAGTTTACAGACAGTCTGATCAGGGATTTCTGGCGATTCTGAATGCTATCCGTGACGGTGATGTGGATAATATAGATTTTAACCATCTCAATGAAAGATACGATCCCAATTTTGACATGGGGAAAGAATCTTACGTATACCTGTGCTCTCACAATAGAATGGCTGATGAAATCAACCTGGAAAAACTGGCGGAGATAAAGGTAGATCCTCAAACTTATGAAGCTAAACTTGTAGGTGATTTTAAAGAAAATCAGTTTCCAAACGAACAGTTTTTAGAATTGAAAATTGGCGCTCAGATCATGTTTATCCGAAATGATATTTCCGGAGAAAAGAAATATTTCAACGGGAAATTAGGCGAGATCATTGGATTGGATGAAAATGAAATTCGTGTTGTTCTGGATGAAAGCGAAAATGAAATTGTAGTTAAAAGAGAAACCTGGGAACAGAAAAAATATTTCCTTGACACTGATAAAAATATCCAGGAAGAAGTATTAGGAAGTTTTGAACAATTTCCGATAAAACTGGCCTGGGCTGTTACTATTCATAAAAGCCAGGGACTGACGTTTGATAAAGTAATTATTGATGCCGGAAAAAGTTTCACGGCAGGTCAGGTATATGTGGCTTTATCCCGTTGCAGAACATTGGAAGGAATTGTTTTAAAATCAAAAATTGCCCCTGAAGTTATTTTCAAGGATAACAGGATTTTGCATTTCCATACGGATACTATTGCCAATGATCATGTGGAGGCTATTCTGAATCAGGAAAAATATGACTACAGCATCAGGAAAGTACTTCGTACGCTTGACTGCACATGGTTTTTAAAAGAAGTAGAGGAATGGAATAACCTGTCTATTGTGACCAAGAATATAGATCATGCCAAGACTAAACAGCTTTATCTTCAGTTGAAACATGAAGCAGTAAATCTTGGAAAAATCTTTGAAAAACTGGAACGAATCATTTTCCAGAAAGTCAATAATTTTATTGAACAAAAAGAAGACTGGTCTGAGATTGAAAGCAAATCGAAAGGAGCCGTTAATTTCTTCTTTATAGAAACCAGAAATAAAATTTTCGATCCTTTGAAAGAGTTTTATGCTGAAATAAAAGGAGCGAAGGGTTTAAAACAATATAACGAGGAATTCAAAAACTGGCTGGAAGATATTGAAGAATACCTGAACAGTTTAAGAGAAATTTATCTTCTGGAAACTAAACTTTTAGATGAAAAGAATGATAAAGAAATCAATCTGAAAATAGCTAAAGTTCCGTCTCAGGTTTTAACCTTTCAGTTATTTGAACAGGGAAAAACTATCGGAGAAATTGCTTTGGAAAGAGGTTTGGTAAAAGAAACGGTTATTGGCCATCTTGCCAAATTTGCAGAACAGGGATTGCTGGATATCTCCAGAGTAATCACCTCAGATAAGATCAAGGCTTTTGAAGATGAATTCTACAAAAATCCACACGAAACATTGACTGAGTGGAAGAGTGCATTACCAAGTCACTTTGAATTCAATGAAATCAGGATTTTGATTAATCATTATAATTATAAAAAAGGGAAGAATTCATAAGAATTCTTCTCTTTTTTGATGGTCACAAAAAATTCTTTAAAATTAAGGGTACATAGCATTAATGGTATTGATATCCCCGGTTGTAAAACCTGTTCTATTATATGTAAAGCTTGAATTATCTGCTCTTGTAATAGTTGGAAGCCCGTTTTTAGAATAAGAAGTCGGCCAGTACATCATCACTGAATTGATATTGAATGGTCCTATATCTGTCCCCGAGCTATAAATATTGAAATTATATGACTGCCCACTTTGGATATTATTCCAAAGAATTTTTACATATTGATCTCTGTCTTTGCGGGTGTGTTCATGATAAAGCCCTATCGTATGTCCCATCTCATGAATTACCGATCCTACAGAAATATATTGATCCAAAGAAACAGTTTGTTTTCCTCCCTGATATCCAATATGAGCCCAGCCGTCTGATCCTGATGAACTTCCAAAAATAAATTCTACATAATTTGTTTGGTTGGTACGTGGAATCCACTGAGTATTTGTTTTTGTATTGTACTCATTCACGGCAGAAGTAATTTTATTAGCATTGATAGATCCCATATTACTGGCAACAGTATAATAAATTTTACTGCTTGGCCATCTTGAATAGCTTGCACCGCCCTTATTGAGTTCACTGCCTTCTGCCAGCTGTTTGTCGGAGAGAACAATGTCTCCCTGGAAAAAATTCATTCCGTTTTTTCTTTCATAACTAATTTCCTGGCCATTCAATTGCCCTTTTTTGACATTTTCAGTAGTAAAAGCATTAGTTTGAGCTTCGGAGGTTATTTCTTCATTGTTTTTACTACAAGATGTTAATACTGCAGCAATAACAAGGCTCATAAAGACAGTTCTTCCTGTCAGAATCTGCCGGGAAAACAGATTGTTTGGTTTTTTGTTCATGTTAAAGTTTTTAAAGATTTGGTATACGAATATAATTAATATTTCTCTTTTTATTGAATTATTAATGTTAAAAAAAACTTTTATATGATAATTATTGAATGTGAGAATTCGCTTGAGTAAAATAAAAAAAAGTTTTGAAAATACTCAAACCCTTTTTCATTTTATTCGTTTAATAAATCCTGATTAACTCTGTAACTCTGAGATAAAGAGTTAATAAATATTTTTCATTTAAATATTAATATCGAAGATTAATTTTCTTTTATTGTTGTCATAGAAAGTAGCCCGATAGCTTCTGTCTCTGAATTCAGTTTCGGTATTTTCTATTTCCCTAAATCTATTTTTATCTGTTCCGGAGAACTCAATAATTTCAAAATACTTTTCATCAATATGGTTAAAATCTACCAGTTTCAAATATTCATCAATTGAATTTCTATCAATCATAATTTTTCCACCACCAAATTGATGTCTGTTCTGACCATTTTGCTTAATACCGGATATCCAGTATTCTTCTCCTGTTTCTATATCAAAATGATTGGCATTGATTCCTGGCTTTTTAAGTTTTTTGAGAGCCTTGTTATCAAAATAAACAGTTTGCCCGGATTTTGAAAATTCTACAAAACCAATCCATGCCGGACCGTGATGACCGAAGGATTTGTTTTCGATATACATTACCTTTGTTTTCATGTTCTTGAATGATGTTGCAATTTACTCAAAATTGTATAACTAAAATCAGGTAAAGAAAATTTGAATTCCAATAGTTTTTCCCTGAATTAACTGATCGGTTTTATTAATTACAAAAAGTAACTAATGCAGTTTTTATGTTTTAAATTTGTATGGTTTTTTTCGAGACCAAAGAAAAATTAACATCTCAATATGAAAAATTTTGAAATTTCTGTTTTAGATCTTGCACCAGTAAAGCAAGGTAAAAGCATTCACGATACTTTTCAGGACAGCTTATCATTAGCCAATCACGCTGAAAATTTAGACTATAAAAGATTCTGGCTTGCAGAACATCACAATATGGAAAGTATTGCCAGTTCGGCAACTTCTGTTTTGATTGGGTTTATTGCCAATGGGACCAAAAAAATCAGAGTAGGTTCTGGAGGAATTATGCTTCCCAACCATAGTTCTCTGATTATTGCAGAACAGTTCGGTACTTTGGAGTCTCTTTTTCCCGGAAGAATAGATCTTGGAGTTGGGAGAGCACCCGGAACGGACGGATTGACGGCTCAGGCTTTAGGAAGAAATCCTGCAATTATTAATGAACAGTTTCCAAGACAGATTCTGGAACTTCAAAGATATTTTTCTAAGGAAAATTCAGATGCTATGGTTCGTGCTATTCCCGGAGAAGGGCTGGATATACCAATTTATATTCTGGGATCAAGTACAGACAGTGCTTGGCTGGCGGCGGAACTTGGTTTGCCGTATGCATTTGCAGGACATTTTGCTCCGGAGCAGATGGAAATGGCTTTTAAAATATACAGAGAACATTTTGAACCTTCAAAATATCTGGATAAACCTTATATCATTGCCTGTGTAAACGGTGTAGCAGCAGAAACTTCAGAGGAAGCTCATAAAATCTCCACCACTTTATTTCAGGCCTTCATCAATATTGTAAGAAATGACAGAAAACCTTTCGCTCCGCCTGTTGATGATATGGACGAAATCTGGTCTCCAATGGAAAAATCCATGGTTTTACAGAAGTTGAGATATACTTTTATTGGTGATCAGGCTGAAGTTCAGGAAGAGCTTAAAAGTTTCCAGGAAAAATTCCAGGTTGATGAACTGATCATCAATTCGCATATTTATGATCATCAGAAAAGATTGAGATCTTATGAGATTTTCAGAGAGGCAGCTAACTCTATCCAAAGCGTAATAAACCATTCATAATTAGTTGGCAGATGCTTATTTTTATGAGTATCTTTGCAAAAATAAAAAGTAAAAATGTCCGATATTAAATTAAATACTATTCCAGAGGCTATTGAAGACCTTAAAAATGGTAAAATAATCATAGTAGTAGATGACGAAGACAGAGAAAATGAAGGAGATTTTCTTTGTGCAGCAGAGTTGACAACACCGGAAATTATCAATTTTATGGCTCTTCACGGAAGAGGGCTTATTTGTATGCCGCTTCCTGAAAAAAGATGTGATGAACTTGGGCTTGAAGTGATGGTAAGCAGAAGCAGTGATCCTAAAGAAACGGCTTTTACGGTATCGGTTGACCTTTTAGGAAACGGAACATCTACCGGAATTTCTGCAGGAGACAGAGCCAAAACAATTTTAGCACTGATGGATGAAAAATCCAAGCCTACAGACTTTATGAGACCTGGCCACATTTTCCCGCTTCGTGCAAGAAAAGGAGGAGTATTGAAAAGAGCCGGACATACTGAAGCTGCCATTGATCTTACTAACTTATCAGGTTTGAAAGAAGGCGGTGTGATCTGTGAGATTATGAATGAAGATGGTACAATGTCCCGTCTGCCTGAACTTCATGCATTCGCTCAGAAGCACGATATGAAGATCGTTTCTATTGAAGATCTTATTCATTACCAACTTAAAAAAGGAAACCTGGTAGAAAGACTTGAGGAGAAAAAAGTAAAAACGCACTACGGTGAGTTTGATTTTTATGCTTTCAGAGAAACTTCCAATGACCAGATCCACTTTGCACTGACAAAAGGAACATGGACTGTAGATGAGCCGGTTTTGGTGAGAGTACAGTCTTCAGATTCTTATTTTGATGTATTGACAAGATTAAACAACGGTGAGAAGCCATTATTGGAAAAAGTAACAGGTATGGTAAATGAAGCTGGAAAAGGTGCAATCATTTTCATCAATAATGTTTCTAACTCTGAAAATACATTGAGAAAACTTCAGCAGTTCCTGAACTATCAGGACGGGCAGGAGCAGCATCCTACTTTAGCATACAATTACAGAGATTATGGAATTGGAACGCAGATCTTAAAGAATTTAGGAATCAACAAGTTCAAAGTAATCACTCAAAACCCTAATATCAAGCCTCAGGTTGGAGGATATGATGTAGAGGTTACTGAGATGGTACAACTATAATAAAACGGATAGTCAACTTTGACTGTTTATCATAAAAAAGGTTTAGAAAAATTCTAAACCTTTTTTATGTTGATGAACTGAATGTAGTCCTTTATGTTAATGAGATTCCATCAAAATTTCTGAAACCATTTAAGAAATCTTTTACAGTCATTCTTTTTTTACCTTCCAACTGAAGTTCCAGAGGATAATAAATTCCGTCCTGAGTATAGATTTTAAATTCATTTTTGGAAATATCTAAAGTTCCTGCCGGTTTTTCATGATCAGAAAGTTCAAATTTACCGCCGAATATTTTTAATCCTTTTTCTTCGTTTTCAATTTTTAAAGTAGTGAAAGCTGCAGGATAAGGCGACATTCCCAGAATAAACTGATGAACAGTTTTTGAAGATTGATCCCACTTGATTCTTGTATCTTCCTTGAAAATTTTATAAGCATTCTTAGGATGTTCTACCTGTGGCTGAGGTTTTTCTTCAATGGCATTTTCAGCCAGACCATCTAGTGTTTTAACGACTAGTCCTGAACCCATTTCCATGAGTCTGTCGTGAAGGCTTCCTGCATTTTCGTCAGGTAAAATTTCTATTTCCTGTTGAAGAAGAATATTACCTTCATCAATTTTTTCATTAATAAAGAAAGTCGTTGCTCCTGATTTTTTTTCACCGTTAATTACTGCATAATTGATGGGAGCAGCTCCTCTGTAATCCGGCAGTAAAGATGCATGAAGATTGAAGGTACCCATTTTAGGCATTTCAAAAAGAACTTTGGGCATCATTCTGAAAGCCACTACTACAAAAACATCGGCATCCAGGTTTCTAAGTTCTTCCAAAAACTCAGGATTTCTCAACTTTTCCGGCTGAAAGACAGGAATATTATTTTCTTCAGCATAAACTTTTACAGGGGATTGGTGTATTTTCTGCCCACGTCCACTTGCTTTATCAGCTACAGTTACAACACCTACCACCTGATGGTGAGATTGATGGATTGCCTCCAAAGAAGTTTTTGCAAACTCAGGAGTCCCTAAAAAAACGACTTTCAATGATTTCATGCTGCAAAGATAAGTTTTTGATCTGAGAGTCGGAAGATATTGAAGTTCGAGGGTGAGAGAGTTTTAGAGAAGAGAATAGCTTACTAAAGTGTTTTTGCGCCTTTATTGCACTACATTATCATTACTGATTCAGTTCGTAAGTCCTGAAGTTCAGCATTCTTACTTTTCCGGAATCTAAAAGGAAAATAAGATTTTCTAAGATATTCTCTTTAGAATGATAACTCAGCTGTATAGAAAGCTCTTCAATCGTTGCCGGCTTTTTAGTTAATAAATTGATGATCTGCTGAGAAATATTCTTGCCAAACATTGACTGTTTATTTTTTTCACAAACAGAACACTGGCCACAGTTTTTTGAATTTTTTTCGCCAAAATAGGCTAGGATGAGTTTCATTTTACAGTATTTATTATTTTCTGCGTAAAACTTCATCTCTTCCCATTTCTGGATTTTGTTTCTCTGAATATGTTCAAATACCTTCCAATAAGCACTATTTACCGCTCTTTCATCACGGGGTTTAAGGAATTTAATACTGGAAAGCGCACCGTCAATATATTCAAGATAATTCTTTTGCTGCAGTTCCTTAAGACGTTCTTTGATCAAAGGGACACCGACATTGATTTTATTGCTTACCTGCTGTTCACTGAACATTACTTTGTGAGTAGTGATGCCAGATACAGTACGGAAAAGAAGCTCTATGAAATGAGCATCTTTTTGTGGCAATTGATCTATCTCATCAGCTTTGATAAACAGTTCAAGTGAGGACAGACTTTTATTTTCATTATAGTAAATAATCTCCTGGTTGTGAAGAAAATTGAGTATGTTGTTGATTTTTGCTTTCGACAGTTTGGTAAAATTCTGTATACCCAGAGTATTCAGCTGAAATGTTTTTTCAGGAAGTTCAAATTCTGCTACCTGAAAAATAGAGTAGAGGTAGCTGATGATCTTTAAAAATTCTGCTTTGTTGGGCGTTTGATTTTTTAAGATCTGATCAAAATTCAGGAGTTCCTGTTTATTCCAAAGCATGAAGGCAAAACTGTCTTTTCCATCCCTTCCGGCCCTTCCGATTTCCTGATAATAGTTTTCCAGCGAGGCGGCAGGAGAATAGTGAATTACAAAACGTACATTATCTTTATCAATACCCATCCCAAAGGCATTGGTAGAAATAAGAACATGGTTGTCACTGTTGTTCCAAAGATTCTGTCTGGTGTTTTTTTCTCTGGTCGTTAAGCCTGCGTGAAAATAATCTACATTTTTCAGTTGATTTTTTTTCAAAAATTCTGCCAGCAGTTCAGCTTCTTTTCTGGTTCTTACATATACAATTCCAGAATCGTTGCTGTATTTTAAAATATCAAAAACACGTTGGAATTTATCAGATACTTCATCTGAAAATATTTTGATATTATCTCTCTTAAAACTTTTTTGGAAAACAAAAGGTTTCTTTAGTTCTAATTTATTTTTGATTTCTTCCAGAACTTTTGGAGTTGCCGTTGCGGTCAGGGCAAGGCAGGGGATCTCAGGATTGTTGCTTCTGAACCCTTTAATATTCTGATAGCTTGGTCTGAAATCCTGGCCCCATTCTGAAATACAGTGAGCTTCATCAACTGCAATAAAAGATAACTGGATTTCTTGCATGTTCTGAATAAACTGGCTATTGGTAAGTCTTTCAGGAGAAACATAGAGTAATTTTGTGAGGCCTTCTTTACAGCGATTGTAAATTGTTTCAACATCATATTCATCCAGTTCGGAAGAAAGATATTCTGCTTCAATGCCACGGGATTTAAGCTGATTTACCTGATCTTTCATCAATGCAAGTAAAGGAGAAACTACCAGGCAGGTTCCTTCTTTCAATAAAGCGGGCAACTGATAGCATAGCGATTTCCCTGCTCCTGTGGGTAACAGAACCAGCGTGTCTTTTTCATTAATGACGGCATTAATAATTTCTTCCTGAGCATCTCTGAATTCGGTGTAACCCCAGAAATACTTAAGGGTATCATATTTGAGCTTTTGAAAATCCTGCGGCGAAATCATGTTGTAAAAATAAGGAAAGTATTATGACAAAAAAAGTCACGCCTGGCGTGACTTTCATATAATATAAATAAGTTTATTATTTAGCTTCGAAGTATACTCTTCTGTTGGCTCTGTTTTTCCATTCAGGGCACTTTGTTGCTGGTTCACACTCAGGGTATTTAAGGTCTTTTTCACCTTTTCCTACTGCCTGTAATTTACCAGTTTGAACACCGTTTTTGATCAGATAGTTCTTAACGTTGTTTGCTCTTCTTTCAGATAGTTTTTGGTTGTAAGCATCAGTACCTCTTGTATCAGTAGCTCCGATTACACTATAAGAACCATTTGAAGAATTAATATAGTTTACAGCATTATTTAAGATTGGAGTGTTTGAAGGTAAAATTCTGTCAGAATTTAAATCAAATTCGATTCCTTCCAATTTAGTTTCTGTTTCTACTACAGGTCCTGTTGTTGCTACAGGACATCCGTTGTTTTCAACAGGTCCAGGAACCGTTACACACTTGTCGTAAAGGTCAATTACACCATCAAGGTCAGTATCAAGCGCAACTCCGGCACCGTCCACTCTTGCTCCTGCAGGAGTGTCAAGCTGTCTGTCCCAATCGTCACATACCCCATCGTTATCAGCATCTCCTTTTTTACATACTTCGATATCCTGGTTTTTATTAGCCAATACATCCAGTTTGTAATAGATTTCCTGAAGTGGGTCATGCCACATTAGGTGAGACTCATGTTTTCCTAATTTGAAAGTAAGACCTAAAGTTGCATTGAAGAAGTTGTCAGAAACCTGCTCAGAACGCTTGTTGATAGCACTGTAAGCATCACCGCCACCATCAAATTCGTCATCACCGGTTACCACATACATTAATCTACCTTCAATATCAATTCTTCTGTTCACTTTAAATTTCAGACCTGTACCAGCCTGCATGAACATAGAACCTAATTGGAAAGGTTTTACTTCTGTCATCAATGCCTGCTTTCCGTTACCTGCTTTCTGGTATGCTCTATAGGCAATAGTACCAATACCTGCATATCCATGAAGAGCCCATCTGTAAGGAGAATGATTATCAACTCTTCTTAATAAATTAGAAAAGTTAATGTCTCCTAAGATAGAGATCGCATCATACTGAGTTCTTGCTCCTACTGCTGTTGCATCTGGTGCTGCATTTTTAGTGTTGAACCATCCTTGTCTGGTTTCACCTTTGTCATACTGTAAATTGATTCCGAAAGCATGTGTAATTGCTTTGTCAATACTTAGATAGGCTGAATATCCAAAAAGGTTCTTACCGTTACCATTTTTGATTGAAGTCAAATCTGCTGACTGAAGAAGTGGAACTCCAACCCCTGCAGAGATAGACCAATCGTTAAATCTTTTAGATTGACTGGTGAATGGGGAAACATTAGCAGATCCCGAAGAAAATGTATTAGGATATTCTCCTTTTGAAACTGCCGTTGAGTCTTGTGCATAAGTGGCAGAAGGAATTGCCAAAGCAAATGCTACAATTGCTAAACTTAATTTCATAGTGTTATTTTTTTAAGTTAAGTTATTTTAAATGATTTTTTACGCCAAAAAGCGGTTTTATGTTATTTTTTTTCAAATCAAACTAGTTGATTTTTAATGTGTTTCATACCGTTGTCCTGAAAATAATGATAAAGGTATGTAAAATAATTCGTAGTAAAAAAAAAATAAACCGAAAAGAGTAATTCTTTTCGGTTTTGTGTATTATGAAAATTATTTCTTCTTTTTCTTAGCAGGTACTTTTTTTACTGCTTTTTTTACAGGCGCATCTTCATAGTCTTTCTTTTTGATAGAATCCCATTCTGATGTTTCTACAAATCTTACCGTAACTTTTCTATCCGCCATTCTTTCAGCATCAGAAGCTGATGCAGGGATAGTAGCTTCTGCAGAGCCTACTCCTCTTGATTTCAGTACATTTTCATTGATACCTCTGGTTTCCAGAGCTCCTACAACAGCAGCTGCTCTTTCTTTAGACAGTCTTAAGTTGTAAGCTGCATTTCCTTTGATATCAGTATGTCCTGTCAATAGATAGTTACCTCCGTTTTCCTTAATAATTGAAGCAGCCAGGTCTAGTTTTTCATTAGATTCAGGTCTGATAGTCGCTTTATTAAAATTGAAATAAATATCTTTAAGGGTTTTCTCTACTTCTACAGCAGTCTCCTTGTTGTCTTTTTTGATAGGACATCCATTGTTTTCAACAGGTCCAGGAACCGTTACACATTTGTCGTAAAGATCAATTACGCCATCCAGGTCAACATCAAGAGCAACTCCGGCACCATCTACTCTTGCTCCTGCAGGAGTGTCAAGCTGTCTGTCCCAATCGTCACATACCCCATCGTTATCAGCATCTCCTTTTTTACATACTTCGATATCCTGGTTTTTATTAGCCAATACATCCAGTTTGTAATAGATTTCCTGAAGTGGGTCATGCCACATTAGGTGAGACTCATGTTTTCCTAATTTGAAAGTAAGACCTAAAGTTGCATTGAAGAAGTTGTCAGAAACCTGCTCAGAACGCTTGTTGATAGCACTGTAAGCATCACCGCCACCATCAAATTCGTCATCACCGGTTACTACATACATTAATCTACCTTCAATATCAATTCTTCTGTTAACTTTAAACTTCAGACCTGTACCAGCCTGCATGAACATAGAACCTAACTGGAAAGGTTTAATTTCAGTCATCAATGTCTGTTTGTTATTCCCGTCTTTCTGGTATGCTCTGTAGGCAATAGTACCAATACCTGCATATCCATGAAGAGCCCATCTGTAAGGAGAATGATTATCAACTCTTCTTAATAAATTAGAAAAGTTAATGTCTCCTAAGATAGAGATCGCATCATACTGAGTTCTTGCTCCTACTGCTGTTGCATCTGGTGCTGCGTTTTTAGTATTGAACCATCCTTGTCTGGTTTCACCTTTGTCATATTGTAGATTGATTCCGAAAGCATGTGTAATTGCTTTATCAATACTTACATAGGCTGAATATCCAAAAAGGTTTTTACCGTTACCATTTTTGATAGAGGTTAAATCTGCTGACTGAAGAAGTGGGACTCCAGCTCCTACTGAAACAGACCAATCGTTAAATCTCTTAGACTGGTTCGTGAATGGAGCAACATTGGCAGATCCCGAAGAAAATGTATTTGGGTATTTTCCACCTGAATCAGCAGTTGAGTCTTGTGCATAAGTGGCAGAAGGAATTGCCAAAGCAAATGCTACAATTGCTAAACTTAATTTCATCGTGTATTATTATTTGATTTCTTTTGAAAAAGAATTTTTAGATTTATTAATTATTTGATAGGACATCCGTTATTTTCAACAGGTCCTGGTACAGTTACACACTTGTCATAAAGGTCAATAACTCCGTCAAGATCCATGTCTAAAGCAACTCCGGCACCATCTACTCTTGCTCCTGCAGGAGTGTCAAGCTGTCTGTCCCAATCATCACATACTCCATCATTATCAGCATCTCCTTTTTCGCAAACAACAAGATCTGTTGATGCATTTTCAAGAACACTTGTTCTGTAGTAAGCTTCCTGAAGTGGGTCATGCCATGCAAGGTGAGATAACTGCTTTCCTAATTTGAAAGATACTCCTAAACTTACTGTCCAGGCATTATCTGATCTTCTAGGGTTTAGCATGTTATATTTTGAACCTGGTGTGGAAGGATCATAGTCATTAGGATCAGCCCATCCGCCACCATCAAATTCATCATCACCACTGATGATATACATGGTTCTTGCTTCAACATCAATAAGTTTTGAAACATTATATTTTATTCCTAGACCTCCCTGATAAAAGATAGAATTGATATCGATATCTTGTTTAATGAATAAAGGGGCTCTTCTTGGAGTATTACTCCATCTGAACTCATCATTATCATGTAATGACGTTCTGAATCCCTGAACTCCAATTCCCATATATCCATGGAATGCCCATCTGTAAGGGGAGTGGTTGTCTACTCTTCTGAATAAGTTCGAGAAGTTGATATCTCCTAATAAAGAGATGTTGTCAAACTGTGTTGTTGCAGTTGCTACTCCTGATTTTACTCCTGCAGCACCGGGAAGCTGTGCTGTCTGTTTCGTTTCTCCTCTCATATACATTACGCTTAGAGCGAATGCATGTGTGATTTGTTTGTCTACGCTTACATAGGCATTGTACCCCCAATTGGTCTTATCCTTACGGATAGATTTTAAATCGGAGTGAACCATAAATGCAGGACCACCTCCGACAGAAATAGACCAGTCTCTAAAGCGTCTGGCTTTATTGTCGAAAGTTTGTACATTAGCGGAGCCTGAGGAGAATGTATTAGGATACTCTGTGGAAGAGTTTACTGTAGTGCTGCTGTTCTGTGCGAAAGCTGCAATTGGCAATGTCGTAGCCAATAATAATAAACCTAATTTCATACAATATGTTTTATGTTTTAAATAAAATCTTTTAATAATACTCTGGAAAAATCCCTTTCAAAAAGATGCTTTTTATGAGGGATTTCTAATCTTTCTGATTGAAAATTTAATTCATTATACTTAATGATATCAATGTCTATTATCCTGTCAGTATAGCCTCCAGATACTTTTGAATCATTAATTCTTCCCATCTCAACTTCTATATTCTTAATACAATCAAGCAGTTGAATTGGTGAAAGAGGTGTGAATATTATTGCTGCAATATTACAAAAAATATTGGAACTGGCAAATTCTACAGGCTCAGACATTAAATATTCGCTGGTTTGTGAAATGTTATTTCCAGCATCTTTTAACCTCTTTAATGCAAGCTCTACATTTTTTTTTTGCTCTCCTAAGTTACTTCCTAGTAACAAAACGACCTTATGCTGCGACATATTAGAAAATTGATTGATTTATGAGAAGTTTCTTTAAAAATGTTTTGGCAAATATAGTGGCAATTGTCATACTTTGCGCTTTATTTTTCATCTTTTTCATCATGATGCTTGTGTTCAGTTCTATGGGAAATGATAAGTCGGTGGCGGTGAAAAAGAACTCGGTTCTTACGATTAATTTAAAAACAAATATAATCGATAGTCCTACTGAAGAGCAGATGGGATTGTTTGGTATAGGCGCCCAAAATAAAAGTGTCCTTTTATATGATGCACTGGAAGCTATTAATAAGGCTAAAACCGATGATAATATTAAAGGGATCAGTATTGAGGCAGATGATCTGAATGCAGGTCTGACTCAGATTGATGATCTTAGAAATGCTATTGAAGATTTTAAGAAGAGCGGAAAATTTGTGTATGCTTACGGAAACGGAGTGTCGCAATCAGCTTACTATTTAGGATCGGTAGCAGATAAATATTATCTTCATCCGGCAGGTGGTATTGAATTGAAAGGTCTTTCTACTGAAGTTACTTTCTTTAAGGATTTTGCTGATAAATACGGTATTGGAATTGAAGTGATTCGTCACGGTAAATTCAAATCTGCGGTAGAACCTTTTTTAAGGAATGATATTTCTCCGGAAAATAAAGAGCAGCTAAGCACTCTTCTGAATGACCTTTGGAAAAATACGTCCAACAAAATGGCAGCTTCAAGAAAAATTGATACCGCTCAGTTCAGAACAATTACAGATAGTTTATATGGAATGATTCCTGAACAAAGTTTAAAATATAAACTTGCAGATAAACTTATTCAGAAATCAGAATATGAAGATCTTCTTAAGACGAAGTTAAGTGTAAAAGATAAGGAAAAGCTTAATAAAATTTCTTTGACAAACTATATCAGTTCTTATGCTGATGAAGATAAATCTGGTGAAAAGATTGCTGTACTGTACGCTTCAGGATCTATTAACAATGGAGATGAGTATAACGATATTCATTCTGAGAAATATGTGAAGTATATTAAAAAACTTCAGGAAGATGATAAAGTGAAAGCAGTTGTTTTCAGAATCAATTCTCCTGGGGGAAGTGCCAATGCTTCGGATGAAATCTTATTTGAATTGCAGCAGCTGAAAAAGAAAAAGCCATTGGTGGTTTCTTTTGGTGATTATGCGGCTTCAGGAGGATATTATGTTGCCATGGCAGCTGATAAAATTTATTCAGAGCCTAATACACTTACCGGTTCTATCGGAGTATTTGGGGTAATGCCTTATTATAAAGATATTGCAAGCAAAAACGGAATCCGTGCGGATATTGTAGCTACCAATGCCAACTCTATGTATTATTCAGGCTTAAACGGAGTTACGCCTTATGGAGTAAATATGATGACGAGAAGTGTAGAAGGTACTTATAAGAGATTTGTACATTTTGTAACTCAGAACAGAAAGAAAACTTTTGAGCAGATTGACAATGTAGGTGGTGGTAGAGTATGGAGTGGAGTTCGTGCCAAAGAGATTGGCTTAGTAGATGAGCTGGGTACTTTGAATGATGCGGTGAAATTTGCTGCACAAAAAGCAGGATTAAAATCTTATCAAATAGATGCTTTCCCTAAGAGAATGTCACCATTTGAACAAATCTTTAAAGATCTGAATGAAGAAGATGTTTCTGCCAGAATCATTAAAAATAAGATTGGTAAATCCAACTATGAGATTCTACAGCAGATTACAGATAAAAAACTACAGTCTGAGGTGAAAATGGAAATGCCTTATCAGATCAGAATCAACAACTAAACTAAATTTTATATTGTATACAAAAATCCCGGATCTGAAATTTTAGATCCGGGATTTTATTTTTTATAAATACTTATCAGCTTTTCTTGGTAGCCATTCCATAAATCCATAGGATAATTAAAGCTCCTCCGATTGAAAGAATCCAGCTTCTTGGATTCCAGAATGAAGAAACATCTCCCCAGTGTAGAACGTAAACTCCTATAGCTCCTCCTACAAAAGCTCCCAGGATCCCCAGGATAATAGTGATTAGCCATCCTCCTCCCTGACTTCCTGGCATGATCATTTTAGCGATTGCACCCGCAATAAGACCGAATAAAATCCATGTTAGTATTCCCATAGTTGCAAATTTTTTTAATTGTTAATATTTAAAATTGATTGTTGCTAATATAAGGGAAAACATGATATAAATCATCTTTTCTTGAAGAATGAGTCTACAAATTCCGTACCATTAAAAAGCTGCAAATCCTGCATTTTTTCGCCTACACCAATATATTTAACCGGAATCTGGAACTGGTCAGAGATACCAATTACAACACCTCCTTTTGCTGTTCCGTCTAGTTTTGTAACTGCTAATGCATTAACTTCCGTTGCTGCTGTAAACTGTTTTGCCTGTTCAAAGGCATTCTGTCCGGTAGAACCGTCCAGAACCAGCAGGATCTCATGAGGTGCATCAGGAATTACTTTCTGCATTACTCTTTTGATCTTGGAAAGTTCGTTCATCAGGTTGATCTTGTTATGAAGTCTTCCTGCTGTATCAATGATCACAACGTCTGCATTTTGTGCTACAGCGCTTTGTACAGTATCAAATGCTACGGAAGCTGGATCAGAACCCATTTCCTGTTTTACGATAGGAACACCCACTCTTTCGCTCCAGATCACAAGCTGATCTACTGCAGCGGCTCTGAAGGTATCAGCAGCTCCAAGAACTACCTTTTTACCCTCTGATTTGAACTGGTGAGCCAATTTTCCTATAGTCGTTGTTTTTCCCACTCCATTCACTCCTACAACCATAATGACGTAAGGTTTTTTGGAGGTATCAATATTTCCTGTACTGGCGTGAGGATTTTCAAGCAGTAGTCCTGAAATCTCATCACGAAGAATTTTGTCAAGTTCGTTTACGCTTACATATTTGTCTCTGGCAACACGTTCTTCAATTCTTCCTATGATTTTGATAGTAGTAGAGGCGCCTACATCGGATGCAATCAGTATTTCTTCAAGATCATCAAGAACTTCATCATCTACTTTGCTTTTGCCGACTACGGCTTTTGTCATTTTTTCAAAGAATCCCTGACTGGATTTTTCCAATCCTTTGTCTAAAGTTTCTTTCTCTTCCTTTTTGAAAATATTTTTAAACCAACTCATAGTTTTAGTTTATTCTTATTTGTTTTTAATCACTGCTGTGGCTTCTACTTCTATAAGCACATCATCTCTGAAAAGCCTGCTCACTTCCACAAGGGTGCTTACAGGAGGGTTTTGAAGATTGACATACAAATCTCTGACTTTTCTGAAATCAGGTGTTTTTTTGATATCTGTGGTAAAGATTCCAAGTTTAATGATATCTTTTCCTGTTCCCCCATATTCTTTCAGGATGCTTTCGATATTTTTGAATACCTGCTGAGTCTGCTCCTCTATAGTATTTCCCACAAGGTTACCTTCCGGATCCAGAGGCACCTGTCCAGATAATAAAATCATTTTAGAACTCCCGCAGTCAATACTTACTGACTGTGACAGGCCTTTTATGCTGAAAACTTTTGGCGAACTTTTATATTCTACAGGGCTCATTGTTTTCTGACTGAATGAAAATAGAAAAATTGCTGTGCAAGCCAGAACAAGTACCTTTTTCATACTTTACTGATTATTAATCTGGTGCACAAAGATAACAAAAAAACTACCCAAAATATGAGTAGTTTTTTATATTGTAAACAAAGTACTGATTATTTTTTCAAATAACCGTCTACTTCGTCAGCATTCATTACTTTTTCTTCGAAAACGTAAGCTCCTGATTTAGAAGACTTAATCATTTTCACCACTTTTGTCATTTTCTTAGACTGACCGCTTTGTAGGGTTGCTACTACTTTCTTTGCCATGGTAAGTTATTATTTATAAATTACTTAATTTCTTTGTGAAGGGTAGATCTCTTAAGAACAGGATTGTATTTTTTCAATTCCAATCTCTCTGTAGTGTTCTTTTTATTTTTTGTAGAAATGTATCTAGACATTCCTGGCATACCGCTTTCTTTGTGCTCTGTACATTCAAGGATTACTTGAACTCTATTTCCTTTTTTTGCCATGATTTATTAATTCTTTTTAATCAATCCGTTTCTAGTAGCTCTTTCAATAGCTTCCTCGATTCCAATCTTGTTAATCACTCTCAATCCATGAGCTGATACTTTCAGTGTTACGTGCTTATCTTGCTCTGGAAGGTAAAACTTCTTCTCTAATAAGTTAATTTCAAAACGACGCTTCGTTTTGTTATTAGCGTGAGAAACGTTGTTACCAACCATTGCACGCTTTCCTGTTATTTGGCAAATTCTTGACATATCTCGATGTTCTTATTTGTATAATATTTGAGAGTGCAAAATAACGAAGAATTTTTTAGATAGACAAATCTTTTAGAAAATATTTGCAAATAAGTGACTGATTAATAATCATGAATTTTTAAAATAGTAGAATCCTTGGGATACAGCAGATAATCAGTGCTGATATATTTCATACAGGCTTTTTTTAGAGCAAAGAATTTAATATTCTATCTTTGTTTTTAATTAATCTAAATAAAAACAACTATGAAGAGGATTTATATTTTATGGTCTATGTTGCCTGTCAGTCTGATGGCTCAGAATTTTACTGAGGTACAGACCAGCATGAATAATTTTTATTATTCTGCGGCAGATATTGCTGATATAGACAACAATGGTACAATGGATATCGTGCTCAATGGAGCAATAGATTCTGATGGTGACGGAAATGTAGACAGTACTTATAATGAAGTATATCAGAACAATGGAACAACATTATTGCCTTATGCAGGATTGGGAGCTGATGTGACTCATCTTGGAGATATTAGATTTATTGATTATAATAATGACGGGCTGATGGATATTATTTCCACAGGACTCAGCTATATGGATGTTGTGAATTATAAACAGTACCGATTCAAAAATACAGGAACAGGTTTTGTAAAAGATGCTGAACTTCCCGGGAAAATTTATGGATCTGTAGAAGTTTTTGATTTTAATCACGATGGAAAATCAGATTATGCGATCAACGGAACTCAATATGCTCATGGCGGAGGTTTTGGAAACAGTTTAGACTATTATAAAAATACAGGTAATGGTTTTGATATGACAGGGAACTGGGTGGATGGAACCCAGAATGGAAGCTTTAAAGTAGTAGATCTGAATAATGATAAACTTCTGGATCTTGTGATTATCGGGTCGGATATCAATGGTGCTCCGGTTTCTAAAGTATATATGAATCAGGCAGGAGTTCTTACTCCTACGCAGGACCTTGCTCCTGTAGCGGTAGGAAAAATAGATTTTGCAGATTTCAATGCGGATGGTTTTCAGGATATTGTAGTGATTGGAAGAGATGGAAATGATGACGGATATTTTGCTGTTCTGATGAATGACGGTGCTGGCGTACTGACTCCTCAGATAATACCTGCAGGTGATATTTCTGATGTTGCATTAAGTGTTGGTGACCTTAATAATGATGGGTATTATGACTTTATCATTTCAGGGAATGAAGACTATAATGCTTTTGTGAAAACGTATATCTATGATGTTTCCAATAATAAGTTTAATGAAGGAATCTTAACGGGTATAACTGCGCTGGGAGGTCCGGGACTGATCAATCTATTTGATTTTAATAATGATCATCATCTGGATATCTTATTGGGAGGATTTGACTGGGCGGCTTCTGATCTGCCTTCACTGACTAAAGTTTTTAAAAATAATTCTACAGCTGAAAATGCGAAACCCACAGCGCCAACTCAATTGAATCTGACTAAAAGCGGAAACCGTTTTAATTTTGCATGGAGTGGGGCATCTGATGACAAAACTCCGGTGAATGCATTACGCTATGAAATTACGGTAGGATCTACACAGGGAGCTCATGATATTGCAAAATACATAGTAACGACACCATCATGGTTTCTGGACCTTGATCCGGCTATTCAGAATGTATACTGGAGTGTGAAATCTATTGATGCCTCAAAAGTATATTCCGATGCTTCTGTACAAAGTGTATTGGGAACATCCGAAATTAAATCTGTTAAACAGCTTGTCATCTATCCGAATCCTGTATCAGATAAAGTCTACATCAAAGGAGAAAAAGTTTCTGAAGCTGAAATGTATTCTATGGATGGAAAAAAACTGAATATCAGTGTGAATGGAGATCAGTCTATTGACGTGTCCCATTTACCTAAAGGAGTGTATCTATTAAAACTGAAGATAAAAAACGAAATAACCACAAGGAAGCTTACGATTAAATAATTGAATCAATTCTATCTTCTATCAATGAGAAAAGCCAGACGTCCAGCTGGCTTTTCTCTTTTTTATTCGTGAAGATTTGTGCAGTTTGTGTTTAAAAACTATGCTTTCTTTGTTTTCTTTTTGAACCATTCAATAAGGTAATAAAACAGTAAGAACCCCAATGCAAATATGGAAAACCTTGAAAGAATATCTCCTGCTCTGGTATAGAATGTCTTGGTGTCATACAGGTTTACTTTCGCAAATAAAGCGGTTTTGTCTCCATAGAAAGTATCAGCAGTCACTTCTCCTTTAGCATTGATATGCGCTGAAATTCCACTGTTTGCAGCGCGGGCAATTTCTCTTCTGGTTTCAATGGCTCTAAGTTTAGCATAAGATAAAAGCTGTTTATGTCCTTCTGTAACACCCCACCAGGAATCATTGGTCATAATAGCTAAGAAATTGGCTCCTTTTTTCACATAGTCTGTTACAAACTCACCGTAAATACTTTCATAGCAGATAATAGGTGCCAGTTTCCCTTTGTTGTACGGATTTGAAAAAGCAACTCTTTCTTTGTCTGTTCCCAAAGAAGCTACAGTTCCTCCCAGGTTGAGCATAGCATTTCCTAAAAGCGGTTTTAAAACATTCATATAAGGAAATATTTCAACACCCGGTACCAGTTTTCCTTTGTGGTAGGCCTGTACTTTCTGATTAGGCACAAGTTGAATCGCAGTATTATAACTGCTCACCCAAACCCCGCTATTAATCTGATAGGCTTCTTTAGGTAAATCGGCAGGATTATAAAAAAAACGATGTGAAGAAATTCCTGTTGCAAAAACAGATCCCGGATGATTGGCTAGAAATCCTTTGATATTATTGAGAAGTAAACTCTTTTCAAATGCTGTTTCAGAAATAGATCCTCTCCCCGGAAGAGCGGTTTCAGGAGCAATATAATAATCAATTTTACCTGTAGAGTTTTTTTCAGCAAGTGCTAATAAATCCTGCTCAATGGTCAGGCTGTCTTTTGAATATTTTTCGGCGTAAGGATCAAGATCTGGCTGCAGCATCAGAACGCTTACCTGTCCGGTTGGTTTTTCAGCAAAATTATTGTATTTGATCACTGAAATAATCATCGGAAGAATAATAAGAGCTCCAACGATAGTTGAATTTTTAATTAAATCTTTTCTCTTTCTTCCGGCTTCCCATGTTCTTACTGTGTAGAAAATCAGAACGTTAATCAGAAGAATCCAGAAACTTCCTCCGGTAGCTCCTAAAGTGTCATACCACTGGATCAGTTTTGGATAATCAGCGAATACATTCCCCAGGTTCAGCCACGGCCATGTCAACTCCCATCCTAGATGAAATTTTTCAAAACTCATCCAGATCGCGATCAGGAATCCTAATCCCCAATACGTTCCCTGAGCATTTTTATACCAGTGATAGCATTGGAATACTAAAGAATATAAAAGAGAATTGACTAATACCGGAAATACAACAGCCATCAGAGAATGGCTTCCATCAGGATTCTTTGAACCATACAGCCATCCTGTAGTTACTATGTTCCAGATCACAAAACACAGATAAGACAATCCGAAGACAATCCAGCTTTTCCTTTTGTAATCTGAAAATTTTGAAACACCATGTTCCATCATCAGAAGAGGAACAAGGGCAAAAAATATAAAAAACGGAACTCCATAAGTTGGCCATGAAACCGACAGCAGCATTGCTGAAATAAGTGTAAGTAGAACGTATTTCATTAAATTATTTTAATACACAAATTTAATGTTTTTGAAATGAATATATTAGCAGTTCAATGTTAAAGAAAATATATAAAATCATTATTGTTCCGTATACTCTGTTTCTGCTTTACCTGATGTTTTTGGGAATGGGCAGATTTCAGTATGAAGAAAATCTCCTTACTTTAGAACCTGTTTTTTCTACAATAAAATTTATCCAGGGCCCGAATAAGATGATAGATATTGTGATGATTGTTCTAGGAAATATTATCATGTTTATTCCTTTTGGGTTTTTGGGTTGGATTTTTCCTGACCTGAAAAAATTAAAACCATTGATTTTTAGCTTTATCTCATGTATCGTTATTGTTGAAGCTCTACAGTACTTTACAAGAATGGGAATCTTTGAGGTAGACGATATCATCCTGAATACATTTGGCGTGTATCTGGGATGGGAATTTTGCAGGATTTTTGAAAAAAGATTTAATTATTAAGTTCCTTGGCTCGTTTTTCGGCATTCAGAATCCCCTGTTTCAGAATTTCTTTTAAACTGCTGTCTTCAAATGTTTTTAAAGCAGCTTCTGTAGTTCCGCCTTTAGATGCTACATCGTTAATCAGTTCTTCAAGATTTTTTTCTGAGTTATTGATCAGGTGATAAGCTCCCAGCATCGTCTGCTTTACAAAAAGCTTAGAGAGATTTTCTTCAATTCCCATTTCAATGCCAGCCTTAATCATGGCATCAATGATGTAATAGAAATAAGCGGGACCACTTCCGGAAAGTGCTGTAACACCGTCTAAAAGTTCTTCTTCTTCCAGATAAACGGATCTTCCGGTGCTGTTCAGTAATCTTTCTATACTTATTAATTGAGTGAAAGAAATTCCTTCTGCGGCTGTATATCCCGTAATTCCCATTCCCAGAAGGGTAGGAGAGTTTGGCATTGCTCTTACAACAAGTGGATGGTTCAGTAATTTTTGAATTTTTTCAATATTGATTCCCGCCATGATGGATAATACCATCTGGTTTTCTTTTAAAGTAAATTGAATATTTTGGGCAACCGATTGAAAATCCTGAGGTTTTACAGCGATGATAATCAAATCAGAATCAATTTCCTTTACTTCTTCAAAGGTGGAAATTTTAGATTTGGGGAATTCTTCAGCTATTTTGGAGATTTTAGATTCATTTCTGATAATCAGATGCAGATGTTCAGGTTTGATCAGTTCGTATTTCAAAAATGATTTTGAAAAAGAAAGGCCCATATTTCCGGCTCCAAGAATAGCTATTTTCATCATGAGTTGTAATTTTTAAGCTAAAATAATGATTTTCCGGAGACTGGATGTGAATTGATTCTGAATTAATTTTGTTGGAAAACGCAAAGTCGCAAAGATTTTGAAAAACAGACTGTTTTTAAGACGCAGGAAAACCGAAGATTTTCAGCAAGCATGTAAATATTATAAAATCCTGTAGCAAAGATTATACGATATTTAATTTTATCGAAGATAAAATCTTTGCGCCTTAAAAGTTCAACATAAATTAAGGACTCTGCGCCTTCCAACAAATAGAAAAAAGCTGTACTCATCATGAATACAGCTTGTATGTTTTTTTTAGATTAAATAATATTCACTTCCCGTTCAAGCTCTATTCCGAATTTTTCTTTCACAGAATTGATAATTTCAGTAGAAAAGTCAAAAATTTCTTTTCCGGTAGCATTTCCTGTTGCATTGATGATGACCAGGGATTGCAGTTTGTGTGAAGCTACATTTCCAATCTGCTTTCCTTTCCAGCCGCATTGTTCAATCAGCCATCCTGCAGGAACCTTCACCATATCACCATTAGGGTAGCCTTGAATATTTTCAAACTTTCGTTTTAATTCTTCAAATTGAATTAAAGGAATAGTCGGGTTTTTGAAAAAGCTTCCGGCATTTCCGATTTCTTTAGGATTCGGCAGTTTGCTTTGTCTTATATTGATTACTGCTCTGGAAATATCCTGAATGGTAGGATTTTCAATGCCGAGATTTTCCAGTTCAGATTTGATAGCACCATATTCTGTTTTGATAGAATGGTCTTTCCGGGTAAGTTTAAAAGTGACTTCCAGAATAACATATCTGCCTTTTCCTTCCTGTTTGAAAATAGAGTCTCTGTAACCGAACCTGCACTGTTCAAGGTTGAATGTTGTAAGTTCAAGATTTTCCAGATCCAAGACTTTACAGTTGACAAAAATATCTTTGATTTCTGTCCCATAAGCCCCGATATTCTGCATCGGAGAAGTTCCTACATTTCCGGGAATTAAAGAAAGGTTTTCCAGCCCTCCAAAATTCTTTTGCAGGCAGTACATCACAAATTCATGCCAGTTTTCACCTGCTTTTGCGGTTACCAGTGCTTCATTTTCATTGACATTCTCTTCGGTAATTCCTTTTAAATTAAGTCTGATAGCCAGACCATCAAAATCTTTGGTAAGAAGAATGTTACTTCCTCCTCCCAAAAACAGAAGCTGAAGAGATTGGGTTTCCGAGAAAATAAGGGCCTCTTTTAATTCATCAATTGTATTGACCTCTGTAAAGTAGCGGGCTTTGGCTTCAACACCGAATGTGTTATAAGGTTTTAATGAAAAATTTTCCTGCATGTTTTATTTGTATTCTTGGGGAAGAATTTTGTCTAGTTGTTCTTTAAGTTGTTGTAGCTGCTTGTAATGTAAAGTATCCACATAAGCATTCACATAGATGTGTGATTTTTTCGGAGTCCGGATCTGGAAAGTTTCATCTGTTCCGTCTGCCGATTGCTGGCTGGGAGAACTTTTTATATGGTCAAGATCTACAATCCTTACCGATGAGATAAGCTGTTTCCATGTGTTGGAATTGATGGCAGACCCCCATTTTGTATGAGTTTGAGTGGCTGTCATTCCTTTTTCTGCAAAAACGGAATCTTTTGTGACTTTAATAATTCTGTAATTTCCAAGATGTCCTCCGATTTCGGATACACTGATGAAAGTAATCTCGTGCGGATTTTTGTGAGAAATAGTCTGTTCCGTTTTTTTGGAATCACAGGAAAAAAATGCCGACAGCAAAAGAATCGAAAACAGTATTTTCAGATAGAGTTTTTTTGTTGTCGGCATAGGATATATTTTACAGACTGAATTCTTCTCTGTACTTCTTTAAAGCTTCTTTAAGAATTTCAGCACTTCTTTTTAAATCTTCTTCTTTCAGAACGTAGGCAATTCTTACCTGTTTCTTTCCTAATTCCGGATCACTGTAGAATCCTCCTGCAGGAGCTACCATGATGGTTTCGTTGTTAAGAGCATATTTTTCAAGCAGCCACTGTGCAAATTTTTCAGTATCATCTACCGGAAGTTCAGCAACACAGTAGAAAGCTCCTCTTGGTTTTGGGCAGATAACTCCAGGAATAGCATTTAAAAGATCTACCAATACATTTCTTCTGTGGGTATATTCTTCTCTTACAGCTCTGATGTAAGCCCCATCATTCTGGTGTGCTGCTGTTGCTGCAATCTGTCCTAAAAGAACCGGGCTCAATCTCGCCTGTGCAAAAAGCATGGCAGCATTACGGATTTTGTTGGAACGGGTAACCATACATCCGATTCTTACTCCACACATAGAATAACGCTTGGATTCTGAATCTATGATGATACAGTTTTCGCTCAGTTCAGGGAAATCAAACATTGAGATCTGCTGTTTTCCGTCATATACATATTCTCTGTATACTTCATCAGAAATGATTACGATATCATATTTCAAAGCAATGTCTGCAAGCTGCTGAAGCTCCTCACGGGTATACAGATATCCGGTAGGGTTTCCTGGGTTACAGATAATGATTGCTCTTGTTTTTTCTGTGATTTTTTTCTCGAATTCTTCAATAGGAGGCAGAGCAAAACCAGTATCAATAGTAGAAGATACCGCTACTACATTCACATCAAATGTGCTGGTGAAACCATTGTAGTTGGCATAGTAAGGCTCAGGAATAATCACTTCATCACCTTCGTCACATAAAGTAGAAATAGCAAAGTTCAGGGCTTCAGAACCTCCATTGGTAACAATGAAATTATCAGGGGTAAGATCTGAAAAACCTAATGAATGATAATATTCTGTAAGGGCTTTTCTGTATTCTATATTTCCTTCAGAAAGTGCATATTCCAATACTTTTAAATCGATGTTTTTTAAAGCATTTAAAGCTGTTTCCGGAGTTTCAATATCAGGCTGTCCAATATTAAGGTGGTATACTTTTATTCCTTTCTGTTTTGCTTGTAATGCAAAGGGAACCAGTTTTCTTACCGGCGATGGCGGCATATGCAGCGCTCTGTTTGAAATATTCGGCATTGTTCAAAAAATTTGTATGACAAAAATAGGATTTAATTTCTCAATAATAAAATTAAGAATCAATAAGAAGGTGTTTCATTAAGTTTCACACTGTATTTAAAATCTGCTTATTTTAATGATGTTTAATATTAATTTTTTATGTATTTTAAATAAAGTTTAAGATTTTAGTAAAAATAATATTTTCATATTGTTATTTTTACTAAATTTCGCCTCAAATGTGATCAAAATGGCAATAAATTTATTTTCTAGAGTGGTACCTACTATCGCTCTCTTCTCAGCCAGTGTACTAATGGCTCAAAATTATCAAACCATGCCGATTGCTTCAGGCTTAACAGCTGATGTAATTGCAAACGGTATAGGTTCTTCAACAATTACTACAAATAATGACGTAGACGGAGTTTCTTACGCTTTTGTAGCTAAAGATTTTCAGCTGACATCCACAAGTGCTGCTATTACGTATGGTATTCCTGTTGACGGAACTATTAATTCTGTAGTGGCGGCAACTCCCGGATTGAAGTTTCAGTTAGCAGATTTGAATGTTAACAATTCTTTGAGATTGGCTGCTGTAAATGATAACGGGACCTTGGCATTTACAACCGCCAAACCCGTTACCAAACTGTATATGCTTGCTGTAAGCGGAAGTGGTACTTCTACAGTAAGTGCAGTGGTAAATTTTACAGATGGCAGTTCGCAGACATTTTCAAGTATCAGTCTTGCAGACTGGTATAATGGATCTAATTTTGCCATCCAGGGGATAGGAAGGGTTAAAAAGCCAGGAGCTACTCCTGCAGCTGGTGATGATGTTCCTTCTCCTGAGGGCGGAACGAACCCAAGATTATATCAGATTGAACTGGCAATAGATGCCGCGAATCAGGCAAAACCAATACAAAGTGTAACGGTTACCAAAACCACTGGTTCAGGTTTACCGAATATCTTTGCTTTTTCAGCAGATGTCTATTCAGACTGTGCACCTCCCGTATTACAGGCGGTTTCTGGAATAACAGCTAATTCTGCTTTAGTTTCATGGACGGGCAATGCTGCCAGTTATGATGTATACCACAGTACTTCAAACACAACACCTGCGGGTTCAGTAACGCCTACTTATCCGGGGGTAACAGGTACAAGTACAACTATTGGTGGTCTTAATTCAAATACAACGTATTATTATTGGGTAAGAAGCAACTGTAATACTGCAACAAGCCAAAGTGTATGGTCTTTTGTTGGAACATTTAAAACAGCTTGTTCTACTTTTACGGTTCCCTATACAGAGAACTTTGATACAACAAGTACAGGCTCCAGCACTAATACGAATGCGCCAAGCTGTTGGGCATATCTTGAAAGTGCATCATTTGCAGGGTATGGATATGTAACGACATCAAATAACTATTCAGCACCCAATGCATATTACATGACTAATTCAAGTGCTACTACTGGTAGTCAAATGCTGGTTGCGCCTCCAACTGTAAACCTTTCAGATGGTACTAAACGTGTAAGATTCTATGCAAAAGCCGGAGGAAACAATTATACATTATTAGTAGGAACATTATCAAACCCTACGGATCCTGCTTCCTTTACACAAATAGGTTCTCCTATTGCTTTGACAACTACTCATACACAATATACGGTTAACATACCTGTAGGTTCTGATTTACAATTAGCATTTAAACATGGTTTAGGAGGTTCTTCACGTTCTATTTATATTGATAATATTACCGTTCAGAATATTCCTTCTTGTTTTGAACCAACTGCAGTTACATCATCAAATGTAGCAGCGAACACAGCAACGATCGGTTGGACGGAACCATCTCCAGTTCCTGCAGGCGGATACGAAGTTTATTACAGCACAAACAGCACTGCGCCGGATGTATCTACTGTTTTAAATGCTACAAACTCTGTAACTTCTACAACAGCTTCTGCACCGTTAAGCGGACTGCAGCCCTCTACAACATATTATGCATGGGTAAGATCCAGCTGTAGTGCATCTGATAAGAGTATCTGGAGTACTTCTACATCATTTACAACTCTTTGTGTACCAATAACTACACTGCCTTGGAGTGAAAATTTTGATGCAATGGCAACTATAGGTTCTGCAATCATTCCGAACTGCTGGACACAAACTCCGGGAGGAAGTTCATCTACTTATAACTTTACCTCAGCAAATGCTTCTCAGCAAGCTTATAATGATCCTAAATCTGCTCCGAATTATGTAACGATCTATTATCCATATAGCAATGCTGCTTATTTATGGACACCTACATTTACTTTAACTGCAGGAAGTTCGTATGATTTTACATTCTACTGGGTAGGAGATGGCTATTCAGGTTGGCAGAATGAAGTATTGGTAAACAACGGACAAACAGCGACTGGAGCAACTAGCTTATCAACATTTATTACGGCTGATCAAACAGCTGCAGGGGGAGGTAATAGTGCTAATTATACTAAAGTTACCGTTACCTATATTCCAACGGCTACTGGTGACTATTCATTTGGAATTAAAGCTTTGAATACAACAACAGATCCGTACTATATGGGATTTGATGATTTCTCTCTTACACAGTCTAATTTAGCTACTGCTGAAACATCTGTTAAGAAAAAAGAAGTGAATGTATATCCTAACCCTTTCAAAGATGTTCTGCATGTTGCTGATATCAAAAATGTTAAATCTGTAACGGTTACAGATGTAGCAGGAAGAGTAGTGAAAACTATTGACAATCCAACTACAGAACTTCAGTTAGGTGAGTTGAATACCGGTCTTTACTTAGTGACAATGAACTTTAAAGATGGTTCAAAATCAACAGTAAAGGCAATTAAAAAATAAAATTTTTTGAGTTAATAATTTCTGTAGGCAGTTGCATTGATGTGGCTGCCTTTTTTATGATCTATTTCATAATAACTGGACAATTTATTCTTAAAAAATGTTGATGAAATTATTATACATTTGCATCGAAAACTATAACATCCATGAATAAATTTAAACTACTTTTTTTAATACCATTATTTTATTCCGAATTTTCGCAGGCTCAACGAATTGATAAAGAAACAATCAGTTTTCAGCTTTTGAAAGAACCGGTTTTTCCTACAGATCTTTCCAGCAGAAACTATACGATTACGGTAAAATCTCCTTATAATATTACTAAAGATGATGTTGTAAGACTTTCAAAAGAAGATCATCAGAAAAAGGTAGATAATTATCAGGCAAACGTTGAAAATGCCAAGTACGAACACGGAGAAAGATTAAAGGATTATGATGCTGAAGTAAAAAAACTTCAGGAAAAGTACAAACTTGAATCTGCAGAATACAGCAAACTATCAGCGGTTGAAAAAATTGCGGCAACTAACGGAGCTCCTACACTGAGATTACCTTCAAGACCTATCCTTAATATTCCTCCGGTTCCGGTGTATCAGCAGCCAGACCTGAGAGACGCTTTAATTGTAGATAATAAGATTCTGGCTTCCCAAATGGATGTAACAGGTTTTTCAAAAGGAGGAAACTATCTTGACATTGTGATTGAAATGGAACGAACAAACTTTCAGGACAATCAAGGGAAAACTTTTGCCAATCAGCCTACAAGGATTATCGCAAAACAAGATGGAGCTGTAAAACTGGATAAGACCTATTTCTCCGATTTTTCGGAAATAGCAAGTGTTCCAACCAACGAAATTAATCTGAATGCTCAGGAAAAAAGATATCTTCAGAGAACGATAGACCGTACAAGGAATATTATCAATGAAAATTTTGGGTATCAGACCATCAATTCTACGGTGACCCTAGCCACTGTAAAGAACAAAGGAGAGTATGACGATTTGGAAAAAGCCTACATCTACGTGACAACCAATCTGAAAAAACTTCAGGCAAAGTCAGAGTATGCTCCAAACAAAATAGCGATGGAAAATATGCAGAAAGGAATTGATCTTTGGAAAAGCAGTCTGACGAAAGTGAATTACAATGATAAGAAAGCGCTTTATAACCAAAAAATCGGGGAGTATCTTTATTTTAACCTGATCAGATTGAATATCGCTTTAGGAAACTATCAGGAAGCAGAGAAATATTTAAATGAGTTACAGGAACATTTAGTAGATATTAAACTATCCTACGACGCTAATCTTGAACTGAAAAGATTAGAAGAAAAAATTTATAATAACTAACGAAAACTATATGATTAAACAGATTATTGCTTCGGCATTAATTACAGCTTCTGTGTACGCTTATGCACAGACGAAAGTGACTGAAGGAACAAAATTTACAGTGGATGCCAATCTTGAAACGGATGATAAACTGGTGTTGGCAGATGATTACAATTCTTATATGTTCAGCGCAATCAATATCGACGGGCTGATGAGAAATGTTTTTCCCCACAAGAAATTACTGATGAGAAAACTGGATCAGAACGGAAGTCTTGTAGATACTTATGTGAAAGATTACGCCAACAAAACGAATGGAGTACTTCACAATTATTTGGGATCACAGCAGATAGATGATGATAAGTTTATAGCATTTACAGAAGAGTATTTTGGAAAAGAAAACAGAAAAGAAGTCTTTCAGCATGTTTTCAGCAGAAAAGAAGGTACTTTTACAACAAAGAGTATTGCAAAATACAGTATTGAATCTACCAATAGATCAGGAACTACTTACGTACTTTTCTCAGAAAACGGGAAATATGCAGCCATCTTCAATGACCGGTTTGCCAACAAAAAAACGGATAATGTGAACGATGTTCTGGTAATGGATCTGAGAACCCTTTCTCCGGTTTGGAACAAAGAAATTACATTGAGTAATGATTATGTTGAAAAATCTTTTACATTGACCAACTCAGCGAAAATCGTTGTACTGCGTAAAGCTGCAGGCTGGAAGGAATCTTATAAGCTGGAACTGGTTTCCAACACTGAAGATAAAGACCTTCCATTTGATGATAAATATATCCCTGAGAAACTATATGCATTCAGTAAAAACGATAATGACTATCTGGTAACTTTTGGAAGGAAAAATGCAGCGGTTACTATTGGCGCAAGTACTTTTGGAACGGTAATGTACTATGATATGAAATCTGGAAAAGCGGTCATCAGCAATACCAATTTAGCAGGAAGTAAAGACATGAACGATGTAAAGGTCATCAAAACCATTGTGAAAGGAGATGAAACTTTAATGGCTGTTCAGCAGGAGACTGTGACAAGACCAATGCCTACAACAATGAATCGTTTCCCTGATCCTGTATATTCTCTGGATGCCGGAATGCTGATCAAATTTAATAAAGAAGGGGAAGTAAAGCAATTTGTTGCAGCAGGAACTTCTACAGGAAAAAGAATTCATCTCGTTGAAGCCGGAGACAAACTTTATATTTCTGCTTTCTATCCTAAAGGAGCATTCGGAAACACAGGATTTTCTATGAAAGTTTTTGATTTTGCCAATCTGAAACCTCAGGAAGTAAGCCTTGATTATAAAGGACGAAATTTCTTCCAGAACTATGGTTTTGCAGATGGAAATATGATTCAGTACGTTCCGAATGTAAACAAAATGATGTTCCTTCAAAAGAGTAGTAAAGACGTTCAGATGTTCAGTGTGTACAATTTTATAAAATAATCGTATTTTAGAAAAAATTAAAATATGCAGATTCAGTCAGTTTCCATAGAAGATTATATCTCAAAGATTCCTGAAGAAAGACAGGAGTCTTTTAAAAAGCTTTTTGATACGGTGAATGATAACCTTCCGAAAGGTTTTGAAGAAGCTACGAATTATGGGATGATAGGTTGGGTAGTTCCTTTGGCAACTTTTCCTGCCGGATATCACTGTGCACCGGGAACACCGCTGCCATTCATCAATCTGGCTTCCCAGAAGAATTTTATAGCACTCTATCATATGGGACTGTATTCAAAGCCGGAACTTCTGGATTGGTTCGTAGGAGAATATCCAAAATATTCCAAAAAGAAACTCGATATGGGGAAATCCTGTATCCGCTTCAAAAAAGTGGATGATATTCCTTTTGAACTGATTGCCGAGCTGAGCCGGAAAATGACTCCCGATGACTGGATCGGAATTTATGAATCTCAGTATAAAAGATAAAAAAGAGCCCTTAAATCTATTTGATTTAAGGGCTCTTTTTTATGCTGGAAGCTGGAGGTTTGAAGCTGGAAGTCATATTTGTGTTTTTAGAATCACTGATCGTAAATGCTGGAAGCTGGAAGTTATATTTGTGTTTTAAAGCGACCGATTGTCATTCCTTGATGAGCATTCTGAATATTAAAAAGTTAATAAAATTGATATATAGTTATTCATCGGCTTCCGGAAACTTCCATCATCCAGCTTCCCTCTTCCAGCTAAAAATGTATATCCCAGATCCCAGCCTTCCTTTCAAGTTCGATCAAAGCGGCTGCATTATCTGCAAGGGCCTGGTAATACTCTTTTCTTACGTTGTTATACGTTCTCTGGGCATTCAGAACTTCAAGGATAGAGCTTTCCCCTCTTTTGTAGCTGTAGGTAATTCCTGCCAAAATACTTTGTGCTTCAGAAAGCATTCCGTTATGAAATTGTCTGAGCTGTTTTTGCGTTGCTGTATATTGCTGATAAGCCTGCATTACTTCAGCCTTTATGCCTTGTTCGATCTGTTTGTATTCAACCTCAGCCTGGGAATGTGCCATTTCTGCTATTTTCAATCCTGCATTTCTTCTGTTGGAAAACTTCAAAGGAATACTAATACCCATTTTTACAGCATTTACGGTTGGAGATGGAGCAATTTCATTAGTCGCTTCGGTATGTCGTTCTGCTCCGGCACTGATGCCTAAATCTATCATACGATTGGCTTTTTCCAGATTGATCTGACTTTTGGCAACTTCTGTATTTTGTTTGGCTGCCAATAAATCTGCTCTTTCGTTTAACGCCTGAAGAATCAAATCATCAATACTGAAATCTCTGTTGAAGGCATTAAAATCCCCGGCAACATCTCTTCCTGCTATTTTGCTGTCTCCAAGAAATACTGATAAACTGGTGAGAGCCTGTTCTTCTGCACTTTCAGCCTGATATACTTCATTGAGCAAAGAAGCCGCTTCCAGCTTACTCTGTTTGGACGTAACTAATGATATAGTTCCCAATTTGTAACGGATACTGTCGGATTTTGCCAGCTGCTGCATATTTTCATAAGAATCCTGCTGTACCTCAAGCAAAGCTTTGGATTTTAGAGCATCAATATATCCTAAGCTGGCATCCGCACGGAGATTCCTGAAAAAATCCTGCAATTGTATTTTGCTTAGCTCAGATTGGTTTCTGGCGAGATTAACCCGGGCTTTTCTTTTGCCGCCAAGTTCAAGCGTCCAGCCAATGGAAGCTCCATATACATATCCCATATTCTGCTTCACTCCGTTATTGGAAGTTTCCATTTCCAGTTGAGGATCAGAAAACATATTGGCAGTCTGGATGGAAGCTTCAGCCATACTTACATTGTATTTCTGGGAAGCATATCCAAGATTTTTATTTCCAACAAGACTCAGGTAGTCTTCAAATTGTAAAAGTTCTTTTTCCTGTGCCTTCATACCTGTTATACTCAACAATACTACAGATAATATGATAATATGAACTTTAATTTTCATCTGATTCTAAATTTTGTTTTTCATTACGTCGTTCAGCCATAAAATAAATAGCCGGAAGCACGAATAGTGTTAAAATAGTAGAGAACATCAACCCATAGACAATTACTGTTGCCAGTGGACGTTGTACATCAGAACCGATTCCTGTAGCCAATGAGGCAGGGAATAATCCGATTACTGCAACCGTTGCCGTCATCAGTACAGGTCTGAAGCGGTCTTTTGCTCCTTTGATGGCAGCTTGTTTCAGCTCATATCCTTTCTTACGCAGATCGTTGATATGAGAAATCATAATGACTCCGTTCTGAATGGCAACTCCGAAGAGTGCGATGAATCCTACTGCAGAAGACACATTCAGAGACATTCCCCGGATATTGAGTGCCAGCATTCCGCCAAATAAAGCTAACGGAACAATTGACATCAGAACCAAAGCCTGTCTGAAATCTCCAAATGCACCATACAGCAACAAAAACATAATTGCCAATGCCAGCGGGACAATAAATGCTAACCTTGAATACGCTCTGTTTTGATTTTCAAACTGCCCACCCCATTTGATCTGGTATTTCTCATGATCATATTTGATGTCTTTTTCAATTTTATCCTGTGCTTTTTTCAGGAAAGAAGAAAGATCGGTACCTCTTAAATTCAGTTTTACGGTAAGGTGGCGTTTGTTCATTTCTCTGGTAATGGTACTTTCACCTGTACTTAATTTTACTTCTGCCACCTGAGAAAGTGGAATTTTCGCTCCGGAAGCTGAGGTCAGCATTAGGTTTCCTATTTTGTCAGGAGTGTCACGGCTGTCTTCCGTATAACGGCAGGAAATATCATATACTTTATTACCAATAAAGATCTGGGAAATTGCTTTTCCTCCCAATGCCACTTCAATAAGGTCGGCAACATCTGCTACATTCAGTCCATACTGAGCAATCTTGTCTCTGTCTGCAATAATCTGCAGCTGAGGTAATGGTGGTTCCTGATCAATGGCAAGATCTGCTGAACCCGGAATTGTATTTAGGGTTGATAATACATTTTCTGCAATACGCCTTGTTTCCTTAAAATCTTCTCCATACACCTTTACCACCAGTTCACTATGAGCCCCTGAGATTTTATCCATTACTCCGTCAATCATAGGTTGTGAAAAACCTACGGTGAATCCCGGCATATTTTTATAATCTGCTGCCAATTCTTTGATGAGATCTGCTTTTGTTTTCCCGGCCGGCCATTCGCTGTAAGGTTTTATCCCGATAGAGACTTCAAAGTGTGAGGCAGTCCACGGATCTGTACCATCATCATTACGGCCTGCCTGAATCATCATATAAGTAATTTCAGGATGTTTCAGAGTACGGACACGCAGCGTATCACTCATTTCTTTTGATTGGGCTAAAGAAATTCCGGGAGGTAACTGTACCTGCAGCCATATAGAGCCTTCATCCAGTTCGGGAAGAAAGTCTTTTCCTACATGATAGGAGAGGATTCCGGCAGATACGAGAACAATCATAATAGGGATGATAACTCTTTTAGGAGTCTGCATTATTTTTTCAATGCTCTTTCCATAAGCAGTGCTTAGTTTTTCCAGCCATTTATTGTGATAAATCTTCTGTGGTTTTCGATAGATCACGTAAGCCAATCCAGGGATCAGAAGCAAGGCTACAGCAAGTGCTCCCAATAGGGCATATCCAACAGTAAAAGCCATAGGGGTAAATAATTTTTTTTCTACTCTTTCAAACGCAAACAAAGGCAGATAGGCAGTAATGATAATAATGGTTGAAAAGAAAATAGGCTTTGCTACTTCAATTACTCTTTGGGTGATTGTTTTTTCTTCCAGTACTTCTTCCGGGTTTTCTTCTCTTTTCCTCAGAATGGTTTCCAGCATAACGATTGCTCCGTCTACAATGATCCCAAAATCAATGGCTCCCAGTGAAAGAAGGTTGGCAGGAATATTCGTAAAATGCATCAGTATAAAAGCAAATAATAAAGAAAGCGGAATAGTTATCGCCACCAGTAATGCTCCCCGCCAGCTTCCAAGAAATACAATCAGTACGATAATAACCAATACAATTCCTTCAGTAAGCGTATGAGAAACTGTAGTGAGTGTTGTTTTTACAAGGTCTGTTCTGTCCAGAAAAGGATGAATCTTTACTCCGGGTGGCAGTGTTTCGTTATTCAGTTCTTCGATCGCTTCATGTACTCCTTCCAACACCTGTGAAGGATTTTGCCCTCTTAATAAAAGGACAATACCTTCTACGCTTTCAGAATAATTACGTTTTTGGTCTGTGTAGCCCAGAATTCCTTTTCTTTCCAGGTTTCCGTATTTTAATGTTCCTACATCATTCAAAAAAACAGGAACGCCATTTTGGGTTTTGACTACAATTTTTCCAAGATCATTTAAGTCTTTTACCAAACCTATTCCGCGGATGACATAAGCGAGGTTTCCGCGGGAAAGCATACTCCCTCCGGCACTCACATTGTTTTTGGAGATTGTTTCGGTAACTTCTGACAGAGATAATCCGTATTGTTCAAGCTTATGGGGATCAAGTTCGATCTGGAACTGCGTGGTAATTCCTCCAAAATTGGTAACATCAGCAATTCCTGAAATCTGTTTAATGCGTGGGATGATCACAAATGTTTGTAAATCCGTCAATTCCCGCAGACTGTGGTTGTTACTTTCGATTATGTAACGGTATACTTCTCCAATGGGAGAGGTGAGGGGATCTAACCCTGGTTGTGCATCGTAAGGAAGCTCCACATCCGTCAGTCTTTCCTGAATACGCTGTCTTGCCCAGTAATCGTCTATCCCATCATCGAAAACCATTGTAATAATGGACAGTCCAAAAGTACTTTTGCTTCTCATCACATGCATTCCGGGAAGTCCGTTCAGAGATCTTTCCAAAGGAATGGTGATTTGCTGTTCTACTTCTTCAGCGGCCAGTCCCGGAACCTGTGTTACCACCTGCGAGGTTACATCAGCAATATCAGGATAGGCTTCTATGGATAGTCTGGTCCAGGAATAATACCCGAAGAATCCCAGTAAAAGAAAGAGAGCAAGCATCAGCCATCTCTTCTGTATAGAGATTGTTAATAATTTCTTCATAGTTTTTGATTTCGCATCATTTTACATTATTTTGCATCCAGCATATAAATTCCCCCTTCAGTCATGATGGTTTCTCCGGGTTTTAACCCTGAAGTGATTCTTACTGTTTTCTGATCAGTCTCTCCTGTTGTCACTGAACGTTTTACATATTGACTCTTGCCTGTTTTTACCCATACATATTGGAAGTTATCCTGCTGCATCAAAGCGGTTACGGGAATCATCACTGCTTTTGCAGGAGTCGTGGAGAAGTTGACCGTAGCATACATGCCTGGTTTTAATTTTCTGTCTGGATTATCACATTCAATAAGGACTTTTATACTTCGGGTATCTTCATCTACAATTTCATTGATGTGATATACTTTTCCGGTAATATTTCTGTCCGGATACGCACTTACTTTTACAGAAACCTGATCTCCGGTATTCACAAAGCGGATGTCCTTTTCTTTTACATCACCGGAAATCCAGACTTTGGATAATTCTGCAATGATCATTACCGGATCAGCATCTCCTTTCAGATATTGGCCGTTTACAATTTTGTTGGAAATGATCTCTCCGCTGATGGGAGCTCTTACAATAAGAGGACTTCCTATACCTCCACCTTTACTGTTATAGACTTTCAAGGCAGAAGAAGCATTGGAGAGGGATGTTTTTTTATTTTTAAAATCCGTTTCCGCTTCATCCAGCTCCTTCTGAATACCTACGCCATGTTTTACGAGATCCTGCTGGCGTCTGTGATTTTTTTCGGCAAGCTGTACATCATTCAGGGCATCCGTATAATCTTTTTGAACCGAAAAATAATCTGAAGAAAGAATCTCAAAAAGAGGACTTCCGGCAGAAATATGTTGTCCAAGCTGAATAAATGATTTTGTAATTCTTCCGGAAAAGGGACTGGCAATTTCTGCATAATGATTAGGAATTGCCTGAATAGTTCCCGCTGAAATTACCCCATCGCTGTGTTCCTGTTCGGTAACAACCTGTGTTTTAATTTTTTTGAAAACGGGATTGTTTTCCGGAACAGTTACCTGGTTACCTTTTATCATTATTTCCGGTTCTTTATTTTGTTGAGATGTATTGTCTTTACAAGAGGCTGCAAAGAGAATAATACTACTTAAGATTATCTTTTTCATGATCTTAATACAATTGAGTGCTGTTACTGATTTTTACTTTTTCGTTGTTATTTTTCTTGGTACTGAACCATTTTTTGCTCCTTGCTTTTTTATGAGAAGAGAGAGTAGGTCTAAGGAATATATTGGTAGAGACAATAAAGAAAACTGTGATGAGGGCTTCTGCAGGATATCCCAGTGCACATAATGCGCCTATGGCCGCAGAACACCATAATGTGGCTGCTGTATTTAATCCTCTTACGGTAAGGCCGTCTTTCATGATAACGCCGCCGCCCAGGAAACCGATTCCGCTGACAATATAAGAGGTGATTCTTCCGGCTGCATCGCCACCAATTCTGATGGCAATCAATACGAATGCTGCAGAGCCAATGCAAACCAAAGTATTGGTTCTGAGTCCTGCATTTTTTTTTCGCCACTGTCTTTCAAAACCTATACCGGCACCCAGGCAGAATGCAGTCAGTAAACGAAGGGTAAATTCAAATGTATTCATAACTTTTCCTGTTTTTATAAAGCGTTGCAGCTGTACGGGAAAAGTGAGTACAACTAAAACTTTAAGATTGATAACTACTGTAAGGATCTGAGTCCATATGCTTTATTTTTTACTGTGCAAAAGTAGAAAAGCCTACCTTTTTTTACCGTTAGAAAAGCTTTAGAATGTTATTAGAAAATCATTAGAGAAAATCATTTCTGCTTTTTTAAGTTGATCCTGAAAGAGTCAATTATTGATTAGACCCTATTAATAAGAGTAAACTGTACCCATTGTAAAAGATAAAATTTCAATACATTTGGGGCAGGCAGTTTTACATGATGAATTTCACGATTTATCATGTAAATAAAAGTGTGTTTAATCGCGGAAATTTCTTTCCAAAATCTTTTGAATTATATATTTAGAAATGAAAAAATCAAACATAGCGATACCCGCTACATTGTTAGCGATCATATGTGTACAGGGAGGAGCTTCCATTGCCAAGCAGCTTTTTCCTGCCATTGGAGCTATTGGAACGGTTACTTTAAGAATTGTACTTTCAGCTGTTTTGCTTACGTTGATTAACCGTCCGAAATTTTTGCAGTTTGACAGACAAAAATGGAAATACTGTGCGATATACGGAATAGGTTTGGCAGCGATGAATCTTATTTTTTATATGGCGATTCAAAGAATTCCTTTGGGGCTGGCGGTTACTGTGGAATTTGCGGGACCTTTATTTCTTGCATTAGCTTTGTCCCGTAAACTGCTGGATGTTGTCTGGGCTTTGCTGGCCTGTGTGGGAATCTTGCTGATTGTTCCGTGGCAGAATGATCATGTTGATTTGGTAGGACTTGGGCTTGCCTTTCTTGCAGGGATGTTCTGGGCTCTTTATATCATAATGGGTGGAAAGGTTTCGAAAATAATGGACGGAAAAGATGCCGTGACTACCGGAATGATATTTGCGAGTATGGTGATTATTCCTTTTACAATATGGGATGGTGCGGTTTTCAATCTTACTCCGGTTATTTTTGTAAAAGGGCTTGGGGTTGCTATCCTTTCAAGTGCTTTGCCATTTTCATTAGAGATGATGGCTTTGAAGAAACTTCCTGCAAAAACTTTCAGTATTCTGATGAGTCTGGAACCTGCATTTGCAGCGCTTTCAGGATTGGTTTTTCTTGCTGAAGAATTATCTTTTTTACAGTGGATTTCTATTACCTGTGTAATTGCAGCCAGTATTGGAACTACAGTTTTCAATAAAAAATCTCTTTCTCACGAATAAGCAATAGAGAAATTAAATGATATCAAATATCACGGTAAAAATAGTATCATTATGATCTGATACGACTGTAATTTTTGCGTGGTGAAGGAGAATAATTTTCTCAGTAAGGAAAAGCCCTATTCCATGTCCTTTCTCCGGTTTGGGTATTTCACTTCTGTAAAAAGGTTTAAAAATATGTTCTAAATCTTCGCTAGGAATCATGTTTCCTTTGTTGGTAAAACTAATCAAAAGGATTTTCGCATTGCTTTTGACATCTATTGAACATATGTGTTCTGGTGAATATTTACAGGCGTTGTCAATAAGATTATTAAAAGCGACCTGCAGAAGATATTCATTTCCCTGGATGACCAGTTGATGCTCTTCTAACGACTCATCTATATTTAATGAAACTTTATATCCTGAATTTTCTTTTATGATTTTGGTGTAAGATTCCAGAAGAACCTCATCAAGACGAACTTCGGAAAAACTGATTTCGTTAGGGTCATAACTGGCTTTAGCGAGATCCATCAAACTATTGGACAGTTTTACCATATTTCGTGCATCTTCAAGCGCATATTGAATGGTTTCCTGATATTCTTCTTTGGTTTTATCTTTTTCAGAAGCCAGTTCCAGTTCGGTAATAATAGCAGCCAAAGGTGTTCTCAGTTCATGTGAAATGTTGGATACGAAATGCTTTTGTGAATCAAAAGAGTTCTCAAGTCTTTCCAGCATTCCGTTGAAGTTTTGAGCAAGTTCATTAAGTTCGTCTTTCTCTTTTGTTGTTTTAAGCCTTAATTGTAGTTTTCCGGCCGTGATTTTTTTAATCTGAGTGACCATTTCACTGAGCGGATTCAATGCTTTTTTGGAAAGAAATATTCCGGCCAGATAAATTAATATTAAAATACTGAAGAAAGAGATAATGCTGATGGTAAGAAGATGAGTGAGATATTCATATCCATATTGATCATAAGCTGCAGCGGTTACCGCATAAGTTTTTCCCTCATAATGATATACCATTCCGATCACCTGCAAATCGTTTAAAAAGAAATTGATTCTCTTTTTCTGGAATATCTGGGAAAGCATTTCCGGGGTTTCCTTTACATAATCCACTTTGGCATCATCATGATAAACGAGCTGCTTATTAATATCATAAATCGCTACCTGAACTTCATTTAGGGTTCTGGTATTGTTTTTATAAAGTTTGTGCATTTCCTGCTCCGGCAGTGAACTTCGGAAAAACAGATCTGCTTTGGCAATCGCTTCATTTTGAAGCTCACTGTAAAAAGATTTTTCTCTGGCTTCTTTGGATGAATAATAAATCGAAACGCTGTAAACACTTAAAAGCATTGCAGTGATTAAAGTAAAAAGCAGCGTAAGTCGGGTTCTTATTTTCATCCTGATATTTTTAGTTTATCTCAGTGATTACTGCACAAAGCCTGATTCATAGTCTTTTTTCAGGATAAATCCCATGCCGGCTTTGGTGTGGATCAGCTTAACTTCAAAATCTTTATCAATTTTTTTTCGGAGATAATTAATGTATACATCAATAAAATTCGTTCCTGTGTCAAAGTGGGTTTCCCACACTTTTTCTGCAATTTCACTTCGGGAAAGAACCCTTTCCGAATTTTCCAGCATGAATTTTAAGAGGTTAAATTCTTTCGGAGTCAGTTTTATTGGAGTATGATCTCTGCGCACCGTTTTCTGCTCCAGATTCATTTCAATTCCTTCATAGGTAAGAACAGACACTTTTTGCTGTCTCTGTTGTGAAAAGCGTTTCAGAAGTACTTTGATCCTTGCTGTCAGTTCGCGCATTTCAAAAGGTTTGGTAAGATAATCATCGGCTCCGGCATCAAATCCCTCCAGCTTGTCATCAGTAGTTCCCAGTGCAGTCAGCATAATTACAGGAAGATTCGGTTGTAATGCTTTGATTTCATTACAGAATTCAAGTCCGTTTTTTTTAGGCAGGACAATATCTGTGACTACCAGATCAAAATTGGTCTGCAAAGCCAGTTTCAAACCTATGATTCCGTCATATGCTACGGTTACCTCAAATTCAGCTTCCTGAAATCCTTTTGCAATCAGTTTTGAAAGTCTGTCATCATCTTCAACTAATAAAATATGTGGCATAAGAATCTGTGAAATGTTTGGGTTGATGTGAAGAATAGATCAATATTCCCACAAATGTAATGATTTCTATTTTGTAATTTTGGCACCGAAAGTATAATCAAATGTCTGAATTTAGAATTAAAAAAAGAAAAAATACTGTTGTTGGGTTTTTGTTCTGTCTGATGTTATTATTGATACAGTGCAAAAATACTTATTCCGGTAATGTACTGCTCAAAAATGGAGATCTGCTTTTCGTAACGGCTAAAGAATCGGGGCTTTCCGGTGCTATTAATAATGTGACTCAAAAACAAAAAATAGCTTCATTTGATCACATAGGAATTCTGGAAAAAGATGGTAACAAAATGTTTGTTTTGCATGCTGCGCCAAAAGGAGGTTCTCAGAAACAGGATCTGAAAGATTTTATCAAAGACCAGAAAGAAGATGGGCAGGAGGTAATTGTTTATCGTTTGAAGACCGAATACCAGAAAATAATTCCTGAAGCTGTTGAAAAAGCGAATTCTATGCTTGGAAAACCTTATAACTTCAATTACATCCTGGATGAAAATTCATATTACTGTTCAGATTTCGTTGAAAGAGCTTTTAGGGCAGAAAATATTTTCAAACTGGAGCCCATGACATTCATTGATCCTAAAACAGGAAAAACGAATGCATTCTGGGAAGAATTTTATACCAGGAAAAATCTGAAGATCCCTGAAGGAGAGCCTGGTTGTAACCCCAATGGACTTGCTGGTTCTGATAGATTAGAACGAGTAGGGAGTTATTAAAATATTGAGAGAAGCTGAAGAGGCTTCTTTTTTTTTATGTTAAAATTTAAAAAATATTAGTCTACTAATTTGGTGGACTAATATTTTTTTATATTTTTGTCACAGATTTAAATGCAGAACGCAATATGATCTTAGAAGTTTAACCAAAAAATGTTTAGCGATGATTACACCTAATCCGGGCCTGCAGGTTTTACAAAATAAAATTAACCTGCCTAAAAAAGAATTGTTATTGGAAATAGAGTTGAATGGCAAAATGAAATTTGAACATTTAATGAATACCATCTACAATCAATTTGGGATCTGTCATAGAGTGCTATCCGCTAATGTAGAGTATGTGAACGGATATAGTTTTGGTTCAGTGCAGTTATATATTAATGTCAGTTCAGAAGATTTTCAGCAGCTTGAAATCTATCTGAATAAAAATAAACTTATGAATACGACGGTGGAGTATATCTGCAGAAAGTATTTTTAAGTGAGATTCATATAGTTTTAATTACTCAAAGTGTCCGGTACTTTTACCGGACACTTTTTATTTTTTATTAAAAGCAGATATAAAAAAACAATAATTAATCGGTACAGAATTGAGGTTGCCTCAAAAGTGTCATTCTGAACGAGATGAAATGTAGTGAAGAATCTCATGTATTTGACTGATAATAAGATTCTTCCTTCGTCAGAATGACAAAAGTCAAACAAAAAAGCGCTCAGATTACTCTGAACGCTTCCATATTAAATAAAATAATTTTAAATTCTTTCGATATCAGCACCAATTGCTTTCAGCCTTCCATCGATATTTTCATATCCTCTGTCGATTTGTTCGATATTATGGATAATAGATTTTCCTTCTGCAGAAAGTGCTGCAATAAGAAGTGCATTTCCGGCTCTGATATCCGGGGAAACCATCGTTGTGCCTCTTAGAGGAGCTTCCTGGTTCAATCCGATTACCGTTGCTCTGTGTGGATCACATAAAATGATCTGAGCTCCCATGTCAATTAATTTATCAACAAAGAATAATCTGGATTCAAACATTTTCTGATGAACCAGAATACTTCCTTTTGCCTGAGTAGCTACCACTAAAATAATAGATAATAAATCCGGCGTAAATCCTGGCCAGGGAGCATCTGAAATAGTAAGGATAGACCCGTCAATAAATTTCTGAATTTTATAATGTTCCTGAGCAGGAATATAGATGTCATCACCACTTTGCTCAAGTTCGATTCCTAATTTTCTGAATGTATTCGGGATGACACCAAGCTGGTTCCAGTTTACATTTTTGATGGTAATTTCAGATTTCGTCATGGCCGCAAGACCAATCCAGGATCCGATTTCTACCATATCCGGAAGCATTGTATGCTCCGTTCCTCTCAGATAATCTACTCCTTCAATAGTAAGAAGGTTAGATCCGATTCCTGAGATATTGGCTCCCATTCTGTTCAGCATTTTACACAATTGCTGAAGATAAGGTTCGCATGCCGCGTTGTAGATTCTTGTTTTTCCTTTTGCCAGAGCTGCTGCCATTACAATATTAGCAGTTCCGGTAACAGAAGCTTCTTCCAATAAGATGAATTTTCCTCTTAATTCTTTAGCTTTTAAAGAATAGAAATATTCCTCTTCATCATAATTGAATTCAGCACCCAGTTCAACCAGCCCCTGGAAGTGAGTATCCAGTCTTCTTCTTCCGATTTTGTCACCTCCCGGAGTCGGCATATAAGCTTCTCCATAGCGGGCAAGCATCGGGCCCATCAGCATAATAGATCCACGCAGTTTTGCGCCGTCTTTTTTGAACTCGTTAGATTTTATATAATCAAAATTTACCTGATCAGCCTTGAAAGTATAATCTCCCTGTCCGTTTTTAGTAATTTTTACTCCAAAATCTCCAAGAATTTCAATCAGTCTGTTTACATCATGAATATCCGGAATATTTTTGATTCTTACTTCTTCGTCCGTAAGGAGAACCGCACATAAAATTTGTAGAGCCTCATTCTTGGCTCCTTGTGGAGTTATTTCGCCCTGCAGTCTTTTTCCTCCTCTTATCTGAAATGTTCCACTCATTACTTCCTGTTTTTATGATTGTTGTTGTTATGCCTTCTCTTGTTAGGCTGGTTATTGTTCTTATTATTGCTGTTGTTGCTGTTCCTATTGTTGTTATTGTTATTATTTCGGTTGTTGTTATTGCTGGTGTAATAGATTTTACTTTTTTCAAGTGAATCTATTCCCGTAAGGTCCAACCTGTTTTCAGACAGTTCTTTCAGGTGGCGGAAGATAACATCGTCCGTCACATGTTCTTTATTATAGACATTATAAGACTTCTTCATATTGTTGGCAATCACTTCGATAAGGGCCTCTTTTTCATCACCAGATTCCAGTTCGATTGCTTTTTCTATCAATTGAAGAATACTCTTTCCGTAAAACTTAAAGTCACCTTGAAGTTTTGGATATTCCATTCTTTTAGGTTTTTCTGCCAATTGTTCCGGAGTTGGGAACGGATAAGGAGAATCTACGTCCAGATCATGATTAGCAAGAATAAAAAGATGGTCCCAAAGTTTATGTTTATAATTTTCCTCGTCGCGAAGTTGTGGGTTTCTCTGACCCATAAAATCGATGATTGCCATAGCCATTTCATTCCTTTCCTCTTTGGTAGGAAGTTCTTTGCAGCGCTCAACCAACTGTTGTATTATTCTGCCATATTCCGGCATATTAAGCTGAGTTTTTTGGGTATTGTATTCCATAGTATGCAAATATATGGATTAAAAGAAAAATTGTTTCGAGAATCTGAAAAATTTATGATTTTTTAATGAAAATTTTAAATGGCTTTCTTCTTGATTTATTATTAAAAATTAAAATATTTCCCATTCGTTTGAATTTGTTTTCAATAAAATTGTATCTTGTTTAATAGATTGATAATTAATTATTACGATGAAAAAAACATATTTTTTCCTTTCCCTATTGGCTTTAGCACTGGTTAACTCTTGTCAGAACAGGGATGAATTGATTACGGAGACTTCCGGGCAGGAAGAAGTTCATAACAAAACTGTGAATGTCACTCATCATGACGGCCGACCTTTCAGTACCGGAAATGATTCCGGATCTATGCAGGGGAAGTTTATAGCAGGACCAGGTGGAGGAGTTTTGATGCAGGGCTTTTACTGGGATGTTCCTGAAGGGGGAAACTGGTGGAACACTGTTAAAGATAAATTAACTGCATGGTCCGATGCCGGAATTGGTGCTGTATGGCTGCCTCCAGCTTCAAAAGCGCAGAACGGAGCTTACTCTATGGGATATGATCCTACAGATTATTATGATTTTGGAAATTTTAATCAAAATGGAAGCGTGGAAACCCGTTTCGGATCAAGAACAGAACTTGAAGCACTGATTACAAAAGCGCACGCAGAAAGTATGCAGGTGTACGCAGATATTGTGATCAATCATAATAGTGGCGGACAATCCGAAGCCAATCCTTTTACAGGAACGAATACCTGGACTGATTTTTCAGGCGTTGCTTCCGGAAAATTTCAGAGAAACTACAATGATTTTTATAAAAATGCTTACGGAAACAATGATGAAGGAGCTTTTGGTGGATTTCCCGATCTGTCTCATGCCAACCCTCATGTGCAGGACTGGCTTTGGGGTAGAGACGATTCTGTTGCCAAATATTATAAGAATGTGATGAAATTTGATGGCTGGAGGTTCGATTACGTTAAAGGTTTCGGTCCTTGGGTTGTCAATACCTGGAATTCTAATGTAGGTGGATTTTCTGTTGGTGAACTATGGGATTCCAACGTAAATACATTGGAATGGTGGGCCAATAATGCGAACAGCTCTGTATTTGATTTTGCAGCTTATTATAAAATGGACGAGGCATTTGACAACGGAAATTTGAATGTTCTGAATGATGATATGATGTGGAAAAGAAATCCATACAAAGCAGTCACTTTTGTAGCCAATCACGACACAGATATTATTAACAATAAAATGCCGGCCTATGCCTATATTTTGACTCATGAAGGATATCCAACCATTTTTTACAGAGATTATGAAGAATGGCTGAACAAAGAAAGACTAAATAACCTGATCTGGATTCATAACAATAAAGCTACCGGAACAACTTCTATTCTGTATACCGATAATGATGAATATATCGCAAGACGAAACGGATATAATGGAAATCCCGGGCTGGTTGTTTATATCAATACATCATCAAGCTGGCAGGAAAGATGGGTAGAAACCAATTGGAGCAGCCAGCAGATCAAAGATTTCACCGGACACTCAGGCTGGTATCCTACAACTCAGGGAGATAAATGGGTGAAAATTCAATGCCCGCCAAACTCTTATTCTGTGTGGTCACTGAATTTATAAGTAATAAGTAATAAGTAATAAGTAATAAGTAATAAGCGGGTGATAGAATTATTTTTATAATCAATCCCAGTTTGTTTACTTATCCATCAAGTTTGTCATTCCGTAGGAATCTCCGCAACACATCATTTTAATGTTAGGTTGTCCGGTTTTTCTTACGGAATGGTATTTTATATAATCTGAAGGAAATTGTATATAAGAGAAACTACACCTGAATAAACTTTTTCTTCTGATGCTGATCCGGTAAATAACACTTCTGATTGGCAAGTTTCATCCTGTTTCTGGAAATAGTATCATATACTTTGTCGCTTAAAAAAGCAGGTATAATTTTTCCAATAAAGGAAAGTTTATAAACTCCTCCCAATAAGTTAGCGATTTCCAGTACTGCCCTTGATTTGATTTGATAATACCGTCCGGGCTTCCATAGATACATGGTATTGAATATATTAGTTTCCAGGCCTCTTTCGGATAAAAATTGTTGCCCGAAATCAGATTGTAGAGAAGCAAACATGAATTGGTCTTTCTTGTCACGCTCCAAAATCCACTGTACCCAGAAATTACAGACTCCGCAATCTCCGTCAAAAAACACAATATGTTTATTTTCCCAGTTTTCCACGACTTTATTTATTAAACATGATTCTTCTTTCGGTATCTTCTTTTACTTTTTTAAAGTATTGGATAAGTTCTGCACGCTGTTCATCCGAGAGTTTGGCATTCTGATGTCCTAAATAATAAGACTCAAGCGGCATTTCTTTTTTTTCAACCATTTCTATAGATTCCTCCAGTTTATGAAGCTGTCTTTTAGGTTCATATACTGCAAAGGTAGAAAAATTAAGATGTTTCCTGCCTTCATTAATATGATTTTTTACCCACCATGAAGCCGGGGAAATATTGGTATACCATGGATATGCTGTTTCATTGGAATGACAGTCGTAACAAGAAGTTCTGATGGTACGGGCAATTTTTTCCGGAGTGTTTTTGATCTTAAGAAAATCCATGCCGGGTGTAGGAGGCGGATTTGTTTTGTCAATAGGAAAAAACTGAATGATGATAAAAGCAACAAGAATGATAACAATTATTTTTTTCATAGCAGGTGTTTCATGTTTGGTAATGATAAAGGTAGTTAATTTATTTTTAGTGAGATAAAATCGGAAGCTTTAAGAGTGAGGTTGGAGGTGCTTTTAGAAGTTCTTGAAATAGTTCGTTTTTTTCAATTTTTATAAATATTAATCAAATATTTTCCGGCAATCATCAAACTTTCCTCTTCAAGCTTCCTTTCTTCCTTTTTCCATAAAATTCTTACGTTGAGTAATTCTAAATTGAGCCCTATACTGCTGTTTTTATTTAAGTTAATCTGAAAAATGATTAACTTAATACCACAATTTAGTCTTAATTCTCATGCAGTCGGAAATATATGTTTATAGTTTTTAACTATCGTTGAAATAAAAATTAATAGATTGTATTTATTACCCAAACGTTGTAGGTTTGTCATATTCTTACAACAGAGAATTTAAACTGTATTAATCAATATAAAAATAAAATAAACGACAATGGAAAACGATTTGAATGACATCAGTAAATGCCCGTTTCATAACGGAACAATGAAGAAGAGTGTAGCAGGCGGTGGAACCCAAAATTCTGATTGGTGGCCGGATCAGCTTAGAGTAGATCTTCTGCGCCAGCATTCTTCCCTTTCAGATCCTATGGACAAAGATTTTGACTATGCCAAAGCATTCGAAAGCCTGGATCTGGAGGCCGTAAAAAAAGATCTTCATGCATTAATGACAGATTCTCAAGACTGGTGGCCGGCAGATTTTGGTCATTATGGTCCTTTATTTATCCGTATGGCCTGGCACAGCGCAGGTACCTATCGGGTAGGAGATGGTAGAGGCGGAGCAGGGGCTGGTCAACAGCGTTTCGCACCCTTAAACAGCTGGCCGGATAATGTAAGCCTTGATAAAGCGAGAAGATTATTATGGCCGATTAAGCAGAAATATGGCAGAAATATCTCCTGGGCAGACCTTTTGATTCTTACCGGAAATATTGCCCTTGAATCAATGGGCTTCAAAACATTTGGGTTTGCAGGAGGACGTGCCGATGTTTGGGAACCGGATTCCGATGTATATTGGGGATCAGAAAAGACGTGGCTGGGAGGTGACTTACGTTATGCCCACGGTTCAGAAGGAGTTGTAGAAGGACATTCAGCAGTTCTTCCTACTGATGATAATGCAGACGGAGATATTCATTCAAGAAACCTTGAAAATCCATTGGCAGCCGTACAAATGGGACTTATTTATGTAAACCCTGAAGGTCCGGACGGAAATCCAGATCCTATTGCTGCCGCTAAAGATATCCGTGATACTTTCGGCCGTATGGCAATGAACGATGAAGAAACGGTTGCTTTGATCGCCGGAGGACATACTTTTGGTAAAACCCACGGGGCTGGTCCTGCAGATCATGTTGGCAAAGAACCTGAAGGAGCAGGAATTGAACAGCAGGGATTAGGATGGTCAAGCAGCTATAAATCCGGAAGTGGTAAAGACGCTATTTCCAGTGGCCTGGAAGTGACCTGGACAGAAACGCCGACTCAATGGAGTAATTATTTCTTTAAAAACCTTTTTGAAAATGAATGGGAATTGACAAAAAGTCCTGCCGGAGCTCACCAATGGGTAGCAAAGGATGGTGCTGATATTATTCCTGATGCATTCGATTCTTCTAAAAAGCATAAACCAACAATGCTTACAACGGACCTTTCATTGAGACTGGACCCTGCTTATGAAAAAATTTCTAGACATTTTTACGAAAATCCTGATGCATTTGCCGATGCCTTTTCAAGAGCATGGTTTAAGCTTACACACAGAGATATGGGACCGCGTGCCCGTTATTTGGGACCAGATGTACCACAGGAAGAACTGATCTGGCAGGATCCTATTCCGGAAGTGAATCATGAACTGGTTGACGGAAATGATGTGGAAGCATTAAAATCAAAAGTTTTAAATTCAGGATTAAGCAATGCTGAACTGATATCTACAGCCTGGGCTTCTGCTTCTACTTTCAGAGGAAGTGATAAGCGTGGGGGTGCCAATGGAGCCAGAATAAGATTGGAACCTCAAAGAAACTGGGAAGTGAATAATCCTTCACAGCTGAATAAAGTATTAGGAGTATTGGAAGGAATCCAGAAAGAATTCAACGATTCTCAAAACGGAGGTAAGAAAATCTCTTTAGCTGATCTTATTGTTCTGGCAGGTAATGCTGCGGTTGAAGTTGCTGCAAGAAATGCAGGACAGGATGTGAAAGTTCCATTTGCTCCGGGAAGAATGGATGCTTCTCAGGAACAAACCGATGTAGAATCTATGGGATATCTAGAGCCTATTGCCGATGGATTCCGTAATTACCTGAAAAGAAGATTTACCGTATCTACAGAATCTTTACTAATAGATAAAGCCCAACTGTTAAGTCTTACAGCTCCGGAACTTACTGTATTAGTAGGAGGTATGCGTGCTTTGGATACCAACTTTGATGGTTCAAAACATGGTGTATTTACCAGCCGTCCGGGAGTTCTTACCAATGATTTCTTCGTGAATCTTTTAGATATGGGAACTCAATGGAAAGCTATGTCAGACGATCAGCAGCTTTACATGGGAAGTGATCGTTCAACCGGCCAGCCAAAATGGACGGCTACCCGAGCTGATCTTGTTTTCGGATCCAATTCCGAATTGAGAGCGATTGCTGAGGTATACGGAAGTGCCGATGCACAAGGTAAATTTGTAAAAGACTTTGTGGCAGCATGGACGAAAGTGATGAATCTGGATAGGTTTGATCTGGTTTAATCTTTTTTAATCATATAAAATAACAGGCTGTCTTGAAAAGGCAGCCTGTTATTTTATATTGTTGACTATGAAGGTCAGGAGAAACTTTATTTATTGGTTTCTTTTTAATTTAATAATTTCTTCTACTAACAGTGGAATTACGTTTCTTGCCATAGCAATGAAATCCTGATCTTCAGGTTTTATTGAAATGAATTCTATATCATAGTCTCTCTTTTCTTCTCCAGTCATTATAAAACTGGATCCGGAATCGAAATCTCTGCCTTCAATATATGATGTCCATGGAGATGGGGTAGCGTTATTACATACTTCCATGATGTTTTTTAATTCTGATTCTGTCATTTTACTCAGTTTTATTCGGATTTTTTGAGTGCTGGATTAAAAAAATAGGTCTGTTCTGTCGTTATTCGTGATCGGGATTACAATTTAAGAATTTGTCATAAAGATATAAAAAACAAAAACCATCCTTAAAAAAGGATGGTTTGTAGACCCACAGGGATTCGAACCCCGACTGACGGTACCAAAAACCGGAGTGCTACCGTTACACTATAGGTCTGTTTCTATGTTGCGAAATTATAGAATTTATTTTAAATATGAAAATCAAAATTAAAGATTAATTAACATAATACATGGGCAATTGCTTTATGTATTGATTGCCAAATAATTATTTTCTGATAAAAATCTTCAAAAAAATATGCTTTAGCCTGAAATAGGAGACTCACAGATGTTGTCAGTTCAATTTTAATCTTAACGAACATGATATTTTATCCGGTGAATAGCAACTTCCAGCCTTCTTCTTCCAGCTCCCATCCTTAAAAGCCTCGTTAAATAATAAAATCTTATCTTTGCAAAAAATTGGGCTCCAAAAGTTGGAGTAACCCATTAATAACATATCCTGAGCATAAGCAGAAGGATTATTAAACATTTTTTATGTCAAATATTGTCGCAATCGTTGGACGTCCAAACGTAGGAAAATCCACGCTTTTTAATCGTTTATTAGAAAGAAGAGAAGCTATTGTAGATTCTACAGCCGGTGTTACCAGAGACCGTCACTACGGAAAATCAGACTGGAACGGGGTAGATTTTACTGTAATTGATACCGGAGGTTATGATGTAGGTACAGATGATATCTTTGAAGAAGAAATCCGTAAGCAGGTACAATTGGCTGTAGAAGAGGCTACTTCCATTATCTTTATGATGAACGTGGAAGAGGGACTTACTGATACAGATTACGAAATTTACAGTTTATTAAGAAGATCCAATAAACCGATTTATATCGTTATCAATAAAGTAGATTCTGCAAAAGAAGAACTTCCGGCAACAGAATTCTATCAGTTAGGAATTGATAAATATTACACTCTTTCTTCTGCTACCGGTTCAGGAACAGGAGAAATCTTAGACGATATCGTTAGAGACTTTCCAACAACAGAATATAAAGATCCTTTCGAAGGATTACCTAAAATCACTATTGCAGGCCGTCCGAACGTAGGAAAATCTACAATGACAAATGCTTTATTGGATGTTGAAAGAAATATCGTAACGGATATTGCAGGAACTACAAGAGACAGTATCCAGACTTTATATAACAAATTCGGACATGAATTTGTATTGGTAGATACTGCAGGGATGAGAAGGAAATCTAAGGTAAACGAAGATCTTGAATTCTATTCTGTAATGAGATCTATCCGTTCTATCGAGTATTCTGACGTAGTAATCATTATGGTGGATGCTACACAAGGATGGGAATCTCAGGATATGAACATCTTCGGACTGGCTCAGAAAAACAGAAAAGGAATTGTAATCCTTGTGAATAAATGGGATTTGATTGAAGACAAGCAGACCAATACAATGCGTGATTTTGAACAATCAATCAAAGATAAAATCGGTCAGTTCCAGGATATTCCAATCCTATTTGTTTCAGCTTTAACGAAGCAGAGAATCTTAAAGGCTGTAGAAGTAGCCATGGAGGTTTATGAAGACCGTAAGAAGAAAATTAAAACTTCAAAACTGAATGAAGTAATGCTTCCAATCTTCGAAAATACGCCACCACCTGCATTGAAAGGGAAGTATATTAAAATCAAATATTGTGTTCAGCTTCCTACGCCGTCACCACAGTTTGTGTTTTTCTGTAACCTTCCACAGTATGTGAAAGAACCTTATAAAAGATTTACTGAAAATCAGTTGAGAAAACAATTCGGATTTACCGGAGTTCCGATTGAAGTATATTTCAGACAAAAATAATAAGAACAAGTGTTCATTGGAAACTCCGGCAAGCGAAGCTTGCCGGAGTTTTTTATAAAATCAGATCAGAGTTTCTCATTTAGCCCAATCTTTCAATTCGTTTTTTAGTTGTAATTTTGTAGGAATTAATGTCAATTAACTGAAATTAAAAATAAAATTTTCATGCTTACTATTTTATCGCAAAACTTTTCTCTTGTCAATGAATGGATTAACGAACTTAGAAACGTTAATGTTCAGCATGACCGAATGAGATTCAGAAGAAATATGGAAAGAATCGGGGAGATTGCCGCTTTTGAAATCAGTAAAGGTCTGGAGTACAGAGAAGTTGAAATTCAAACTCCTTTAGATACAATTAAAAGCAGGGAAATTGCTGTACAGCCTGTTATTACAACCATTTTAAGAGCGGGAGTTCCATTGTTTGAAGGAATTCTGAACTATCTCGACAGAGCCGACTGCGGTTTTGTAGCTGCCTACAGAAAACATGATGCCAACGATTATTTCTCAATCAAGCAGGATTATCTGACTTGCCCAAGCATCGAAGGCAGACCTTTGATTGTAGCAGACCCAATGCTGGCAACAGGAGCTTCTTTAATTGAAGCAATCAAAGACCTGTTAACCAATGGAAATCCAACCCAGCTTCATATTGTTGCAGCCATTGCATCAAAACAAGGCGTTGAAACCATTCAGAATGCCTATCCTGAAGCTCACATCTGGGTAGGAGCTATTGATGAAGAGTTAACATCAAAAGGTTATATTACTCCTGGTTTAGGAGATGCCGGAGATCTTAGTTACGGAGAAAAACTTCAAAGATAATTTAAGAAAGATTCCAGAAATCTTTTATTAAGTTCAACAATAGACTTGGTCGTACTTTATCCAGTGGATGTTTTGTGTCTGGAAGTACGGCCAATTTTGCATTCGGAAGACTTCTGTAAACCCTGGAGCTTTCTTCGAGAGTTACCATATTATCTTTATCTCCTACCATGATTTGAATGGGAATATTAATCGTCGCAAGATTATTTTCCAACGGAGGATTTTTACCTAAATCAATCATCAAATCAGCAATAGCAGGAAGAAGCTGCTTCCATTTTGATCCGTGTTGTGATTCTAAAACCTGAGCATATTGTGGAATTTTCTCAAGAATGACATCAGGACTAAGCATTTTACTTTCTTTTAAAGCCTGCTCCTCAGTCCAGTCAAACTTTGTTCCCAGCGTTATAATAGAATTTACATTTTCAGGATTCTTCATCGCGTAACAGAGTGCCGCATAACCACCCATACTGTGCCCGAAAATAGATACATCTGTCAAATTATTTGCTTCACAATATTCTGATAGCTCCTGAGTATACTTTTCAATACTAATACCCTCTGCCGGAAGTTCCAGATCTCCATGTCCTGAAAACAAAGGAGTGTGTACTGTAAAATAGTGAGATATAGTTTTCAGATAAGGCGTGAAAATGTCGCTGTGACCTAAAGCTCCGTGTAATAAAAGCAGATGTGGCATAGTGGTTTAGTTTCCGGAAAATTAAGAAAAAGATTTGAACGATGAAAATGTCGGGTGATTGAAAGGTTTTACATATTTGAATCTCGTATTCATAATAGATTTCCTGACTCATTTCTTATCTTAAACATCTATTGCTATTACTAATACACTCACTTTGTTATTTCCGGCATTTAAAATTTCCCATGCAACCGATGAAACGGTATTCCCTGTGGTAAAAACATCATCAATCAGAAGAATATGTTTTCCTGAAACCGATTGTGTGATAGAGAATGTGTTGACAGCTTCCAATCTGTGTTTCTTATCCTTTAAAGCCTGTGCCTTTGAATAATGATTTCTTTTGATTAATTGATGATCAAAGGGGATGTCATAAAATGCCGCTAAGGTTTCTGTGAATAAATGAAGCTGGTTGTATCCACGTTCCTTCATTTTTTTTGGATGAAGCGGTACACTTACCAAAAGATCAGGTTTCTCGTTCTTAAAGTCCAGGCGTTCTGTGGTCCAGTCTGCAAGGATCTTTCCAGCTTTTTCCCGGCCTTTGTATTTCAGCTCATGGATAATCTGCCGGCTTAAGCTCTCCTCTTCAAATTGCAGTAAAGCAAAGGTGTTTTCAATAGGAAAAAACAAACTGCATTTCTCCTTAATCGGATTATTTTCAAAATAGGAATAGTGGGTAAAATGGAGCTGGCTAAAACAAAGATCACATACCAAAAGTTCAGAATCAATGATTTTGTTGCAGTGGATACAACGGTTCGGAAACAATAAATCTACTATCATGACTGTGTTTTGTACTAAGATAGGAAATAAAGGTCAATTAAGTCAATGGTGAATTTTACTTCGTAAGTGAATTGAAGGTGAAAAAGTTCATAAACGAATATTTCATAGCAGTATTAAAAATTCACAAGTGAAGCGAATTGACGATTCACCATTCATCATTTAGTTTTGTATTGGTACTAATCAACTTTTGCTTTCCGAAGGTAATAGTGAATAATTATTAACGCTAATGTTCGGAATGTTTATTAATCTACATTATTTATTCGTAAAGGCATTTCATTAAGCAGATGGACAGACTTTTCTTTGCTGAGTGAAACGCCATAGCGCCCGAAAAAACTATAAAATATTATAAAAACTTTGCGAACTCTGCGTTTAAGATTTACGTATTATTCTTAGATTTAAAACATGTATTACGTATCTCAAAACATATTTAAAATTCGCAAGCGAAGCGGATTGACGATTCACCATTCATCCCTTAATTCTCAAACCTCTTCCTTATCTTCTCCACAGAACTTTTCATACTCAGGTTAAAATGTTCCTTTTCCAGCCTTACCGGAGGAGCCTGCCTCACTTCACAATCTGCAATACTGCACGATTCACAGGTAACTCCAACATTGATCGTTTTTAAAGAAGGAGATTTTATAAAGCTTATTTTTTTGATCGTTTGAGTATTCAATAAAATTCCCAAACAATAGCTTCTGTTGCTTCCGTCTGAAAAAGGGTTCTTTTGCGAAGTGGAAATGACAAGATAACTTATTCCCTGGTCTTTATAATGGGAGATCTGAGCATCCGTCAATGTTTCATTTTCTTTTAAATGATCAAGGTTTTTCACGGCAATCCACCGTCTGCAGTAATGCTCGTTGGTTGCATTGGCATGAGGAGCCTGCTGATGGTTCAGATGAAGTTCTTTTAAAATCTGAATCTTATCCGAATTTTTCTTTTTTACCAGACACAGATAAAACAAATCTTTAATTCCCATTTCAGCCGAAAGAATATTAGTCAGTCGGTAGTAGAACGTTTCAGGGGAACGGGTAAAACTGTTAATAAGATTTTCAAAATTTTCAGATTCCCATGTATTGTGCTGAAAAAATTCTGATGTCTTCTCAATGACAGGCTCTTTTGAAATTAATAAAGCCCCTGCAAAATAAGAAGCATAAAAGTTATTGAGAATTTCCTCAAAACTTCCAAAGTCAAGCCATGAATAGGTGTTTGGACGTATTTTTAGTTCCAGAACATTGAAGCCGATTTCTTTAGCGAGGATAAATGTTTTCTGATCCTTTTCCAGTTTTTGATTCAGTAGTAATAGTTTTTTCTCCGGAATAAAAAGCGAACGAAGGTTATCCAGCGTTCCATATTTTTCAAAATCTTCAGATTGAATCGTATAGCTGAATTTTTCTGTAAGAATTTTTTCCAGAATTTCAGACTTTAAATTTTTGCCGGGTTTTATCTGATTTTCCTGAGTAAACAGATTTACTTTTTCTTCAATTTCCGGAAAATAATTGTCATATAATTCCTGGAATGATCTTAATACGGCAAAATAAAATCTTTCTTTGCCAAGATTATAATTCTGGGAAATCTCAATCAGGGCATTGATGAAAGCCGTCACCTTTTTGGGAGCATCACTGATAATGCTGATAAGATTGTTTTTGTTGATTCCGAACAGCTCCAATGGTACTTCTTTGAAAAAATCAGACTGCAGAATTTCATTGAAAGGAGCCAGACTTTTATCGAGTTTGGTGGACACCAGATCATCAAACGTACAGCTCAGTGCTTCAGAAAGCTGGATGATCTTATCGTGTTTGGGATATTTTTTTCCGTTTTCAATTTCGTTAAGATAAGATTTTGATAATCCTGTCTTTACAGCAAGATCCTGCAGAGACCAGTTTTTCTTTTGTCTCTGCTGTTTCAGTTTTAACCCGAAAACTGTTTTGATAAAGTCACTTTCTGAATTCATTACTCAAATATAAATAATTAGATGCGATTATTCGCATAATAATTTTTGAATAAATTTAGCGAACGTTCGCTGTTTGTGAAAATTTTTATTTATGTTTGTAATATCAAATCACAAAATCAATATGTTATGGAAACCAAGACTCAATTAGAAATAAAAGCTCAGAAGCAGTTTGAAGCAGTTTTTACTCCAGATTTGATGGATTTTCTGATTGCACTTCATCAGAACTTCAATCATAAAAGACTGGAACTTTTAAAAGTAAGAAAAAATACCCAGCAGAATTTTGATCAAGGAAAGCTTCCTGAATTTTTAAAAGAAACAGAAGAAATCCGTAATGGGAATTGGGTATGTGCCTCTTTGCCGGAAGATTTGTCAGACAGAAGAGTAGAGATTACAGGACCTGTAGACCGCAAGATGATTATCAATGCATTAAATTCAGGGGCTTCTACGTTTATGGCAGATCTTGAAGACAGCAGCTCGCCGGTATGGGAAAACTGTATTCAGGGACAGATTAATCTTTCTGATGCTATTAACCGTACTATTGATTTTGTAAACGAAGCAGGAAAAACTTATAAGCTTAACGAAAAACCTGCAGTTTTACAGGTTCGTCCACGTGGTCTTCACCTTCCGGAGAAGCATATTGAAATCAATGGTGAAAAAGCTTCCGGTTCGCTGATTGATTTTGGACTGTATTTTTTCAGAAATGCAAAGTCGCTTTTAGAAAAGGGAAGTGGTCCTTACTTCTACCTTCCGAAACTGGAACATTATAAAGAAGCCCGTTGGTGGAATGAGGTTTTTGTCTTTGCCCAAAACTATCTGGGAATTCAGCAGGGAACAATTAAAGCCACAGTTTTGATCGAAACCATTACGGCTTCATTTCAGATTGATGAAATTTTATTTGAATTAAAAGAACATAGTGCAGGACTGAACTGCGGCAGATGGGATTATATTTTTTCCTATATCAAAAAATTCAGAAACCTTCCGGAGTTTATTGTACCGGACAGAGATCAGGTGACCATGACTTCTCCTTTTATGAGTGCCTATTCAAAAAGAGTCATCGAAATATGCCATAAGAGAAATGTACATGCTATCGGCGGAATGGCCGCTCAAATTCCTGTAAAAGACAATGATGAAGCCAATAATATTGCTTTTGAAAAGGTAAGAAGTGATAAAGAACGGGAAGTGAAAAATGGTCATGACGGAACCTGGGTAGCACATCCAGCCTTAGTTTCAGTAGCAAAAGAAATTTTTGACAAGCATATGCCTTCCAAAAATCAGATTGACAAGAAATTTGAATATCACATAACAGAAAGTAATCTGCTGGAAATTCCCAAAGGTGAGATTACCGAAAAAGGAGTCAGAAAAAATATCAACGTAGGAATTCTCTACCTCGAAAGCTGGCTGATGGGAACCGGTGCTGCTGCTATTTATAATCTGATGGAAGATGCTGCTACAGCAGAGATTTCAAGAACACAGATCTGGCAATGGCTGAAAAATGAAGCGGTGTTAAGTGATGACAGAACATTGACCCGAAGTATGATTTTACAGTGGGAAAGCGAAGAAATGGACAATATTGAAAAATATGTAGGCGAAACCCGTTTCAAAAACGGAAAATTCAACCTTGCCAAAGAACTTTTCAATGAGCTGATCTTCTCTGAGAATTTTGAAGAATTTCTAACCCTTAAAGCTTATCCTTTTATTTAGTGAAAATATTGGTTGCTGGTTTATAGTTGCTGGTTGAAAATCAGATCATCAATTAACAAACAACAATAGAACCAGCATCTAGCAACAAAATTACTTTCAAATCTAATCAAACAAAATCCAAATATTATGAAAACAAGACAAGAACAAATCCAGGCTATAGAACAAGACTGGCTGACAAATCCACGTTGGAACGGTGTAAAAAGGCCCTATACAGCAGCAGAAGTTTTGAAACTTCGCGGTTCTTATACCATAGAATATACCATTGCTACGGAAATGTCCAAAAAATTCTGGAATAAATTAAATAACCAGGATTATGTGGCAGGACTTGGAGCTCTTACAGGCAATCAGGCCGTGCAGGAAGTAGATGCCGGACTGGAAGCTATTTACCTTTCAGGATGGCAGGTGGCTGCAGATGCCAATTTATCGGGAGAAATGTATCCGGATCAATCACTGTATCCCGCCAATTCAGTGCCTTCTGTGGTAAAGAAAATTAATAATGCATTGCTGAGGGCAGATCAGGTACAATCTGTGAGCGGAGCTGGAGATAAAGAATATCTGGTACCCATCATTGCAGATGCAGAAGCAGGTTTTGGAGGTAACCTGAATGCTTTTGAACTGATGAAGCAGATGATAGAAGCGGGAGCTGCTGCCATACACTTTGAAGATCAGCTTTCTTCTGCAAAAAAATGCGGACACCTGGGCGGAAAAGTATTGGTGCCAACACAGGAGGCAGTCAACAAACTGATTGCAGCACGTCTGGCAGCCGATGTACTGGGAGTTCCGAGTCTTATTATTGCAAGAACAGATGCGGATGCAGCGGATTTACTGACCTCTGATATTGATGACAGAGATAAGAAATTCGTAACAGGAGAAAGAACTGCTGAAGGATTTTATGTAGTAAGAAACGGAGTAGAGCAGGGAATCGACAGAGGGTTGTCCTATGCTCCATATGCAGATCTGATCTGGATGGAAACCTCAAATCCTGATCTGGAGCAGGCAAGAAGATTTGCAGAAGGAATTCATGCGAAATTCCCTGGGAAAATGCTTGCTTATAACTGTTCTCCTTCATTCAACTGGGCGGCAAGGCTGAGCGTGGAAGAGATGTCTACTTTCCGTGAAGAACTGGCAAAAATGGGGTACAAGTTCCAGTTTATTACATTGGCAGGATTCCATGCTTTGAATACAGCAATGTTTGAATTGGCATTAGCTTATAAAGAAAGAGGAATGGCTGGATACTCAGAACTGCAGGAACGTGAGTTTGCCCTGCAGCAGAAAGGATTCAGAGCGGTGAAGCATCAGTCTTTTGTAGGGACGGGATATTTTGATGAAATACAGAATGTTGTTACAAACGGTTCTTCAGCTACTGTAGCAATGAAAGATTCTACAGAAACCGCACAATTCCATTAGTCATTTTTTCCATATTTTTTTGATGTTAAACCTTCCTTATTGGGGAGGTTTTTCTTTGTTTGCCTGCTTTTAATTCATTCAGATTTTCAGGAATAAATGTTATATGATAAGTAATTAAAATTTGAATTATATTTGGGGACGAAAAAATATTATTAAAACAATGAATTTAATTAAAGTACTTTTTATTACATTAGGATTAACGCTTACTGCAAATGCTGCAAATGCTCAACAGAAAATTGGAAGTGTAAACACAGAAGATGTTTTTGCAAGTTTATCTGAAGTAAAAACTATAGGAACTACCATTGATAATCTGACTAAAACAAAACAGACTGAAATTGAAAAGCTGATCAATGATTATCAGACTAAGCTGAAAACGGCACAGGATAAAGAAAAAACCTTAAATGAGTCTAACAAAGAAGCGGTAACTAAAGAACTGATTGCAGCACAAACAGAATTACAAGGTTTAGGTAAAAAAATAGAAGAAACTAGAGCGCAGGCAGCTAAAGATATTTCTGCCAAGCAAAATGAAATGCTTACTCCACTGCAAAAGAAAGTAAGAGATGCTATTTTTGCTGTTGCTAAAGAAAAAAATCTAAGCTATGTATTTGATACAGCAGCACAGGAAGCTAATAACCTGCTTTATACGGACGGAAGTGAGGATATTACGGCTATTGTAAAAACCAAATTAGGTGCTACGGCAACTGCTGCTAAGCCTGCTGGAAAATCTAAATAATAATTTCAATATACTGAATATTGAACGGAATCAGAGAGCATCTGATTCCGTTTTTATTTTAGAAAATAAATTTTTGCTCTTATAGAACGAAGACCGTTCTGTTTTAAAATGATAAATTTGAGTAAACTTTTCATGAGCATGAATTTAATGTACGAAAAACAGATAAAGGTAACAGAAGAACATATTGATCAGAACAACCATGTAAATAATGTACAATATGTACATTGGGTGGAAGAAGTGGCCGCAGAGCACTGGGATCTTCTAAAATATCAAACCGAATATGTAAACGATGCCTGGATGCTCCTGGATCACCATATCCAATATAAAAAACAGGTTTATCTGAATGATATTATCACAGTAAGAACCTATCCTATGGTCCCTGAAGGAGCTAAACAGCCAAGAAAAGTGGAATTTTACTGCAATGATGAGCTGGTGGTAGATTCAAGTACACTTTGGATTCTCTTCGATCCGGAAACCAAGAAGATCAAACGTCTGGGAAGTGACTGGCTCGAGAAATTTTTCTAGATCGTAAAATGATTAAAATCAAAGTAGGAAATAGAATTTTTATTTTTAACCTACAATATTCAATAAAAAACTACATAACATGAAATTCTTTTATTCGCTGGCTTTACTATTGTTGAGCATTGCAGCCCATAGCCAGGACAATCCTTACCTGTTTTCCGATGATATTAAAAAGAAGGTGGAAGATCCTGCTCAAAGTCAATCCTGGAGAAGCCAGATGGGTGCAACATATTACTCCATAAGCGGACACTATAAACCTGCACTGGAAAGTTGGGACCAGACTTTCGGAAGGGTGAAAAAGCTAAACACTGCCGATAGTCTGAAATTCACAAAATTAATCCCGGTCAATGCAAAAGAATATATCCTGAAAAAAGCAGACGATGAGAAAATAATCATCATCAATGAGGCTCATCACAATGCAAGTCACAGAACTTTTGCATCTTCTTTACTTCAGGGGTTATATGATAGAGGCTACAGATACATAGGAATCGAAACACTGGAAGGAGATTCTCTAAATACTGTAAAATTTGCTACCCTCAACAGCGGATATTATTCTAAGGAACCGGAATTCGGAAACTTTATTTATAATGCTTTGAAAATTGGATTCAAGCTTTTTCCTTACGAAGCTGAAGGCAATAATAAAGAAAGGGAAATTGGAGAAGCCAAAAATATTTTCAATTTTATGCAGCAAAATAAAGAAGGCAAATATCTGATTTACTGTGGGTATCAGCATGCTTATGAAGGTATTCATAAATCCTGGGAAAAGACAATGGCTGGGCGGCTTTCAGACTTGACAGGGATCAATCCATTGACCATAGACCAAACTCAGTTTTCAGAAAAAAGCTTATTGAAGTATAATGAACCGCTTTTGAAATTGGTAAATAATACTGTTCCAGTTGTTTTGAAAGATGAAAACCAAATGATCTATAATGGTGAGGACAAAGAGTTGTATACAGATATTAAAATCATTCATCCCGTTACAAAATACATCAAAGGCAGGCCAGGTTGGATGCTGCATGAAAACAGAAAGTTTTATAAAATTCCAGCTGCTCAACTTTCAACATATCCGGTTATGGTTTTTGCATACCGAAAAGGTGAATTTGAACAAAAAGGAATTCCTGCCGATATCATTGAACTCAACACGCCTCAAGACCATCGTTTTTTAATCCTTGATAAAGGAAATTATGATATTGTCATTAAAGATAAAGAGTACAACATCATTCATAGATTTGAAAAAAGAATAAAATAAAATTCAGGCAGAAATCAGTTGGGTAAAATGAGACAATGAAAAATAAGTTGAGGAAAATTACCATTAATACTATTGAGTATCTGTATTCTGTGACAGACCAGTTCCATTCTGAAACAGCAACCAATACTCTGACTGTAAAAATTTTTTTAAATGGTCAGAAAAAAACTCCTTTAATCATTAAATTCCTGACGGCCGATTATTATATGATGGGACAGCCTTTAAAATCGGGTGTTAAGCTGATAAATAAAATTACAGGCTCGGAAGATGAGGTTAATCTTAATGAGCCCAAATACATCAAACAGTTTATTTTATTGGGATTAAAAAAAGGATGGTTGGGAACTCATTCAATAGAAATACAAAACGGACTTCATTATTTGAATGAATTAGGTTTTGAAACAGACAAATTAATTCCCGGAGAATAAAGTTTTTTTCTTCAATGTAATATAATAAGACTAATAATTGTTTTTAATAGAGTAGTAAGAAACAAACATTACCATGAAACCATCCATTTTAACGATACTTTTTTTGAATTTTTTCTTTACGGGTCATAGCCAGACCGCAGACCAGTCAAAAACAATCGATAGCTATATAAAAAAGGTTATCCAAATCAATGAAATACCAGGATTAGCCGTGGGAATCGTTACAAATAATAAAGTAACCTTCCAGAAATACTATGGAACGGAAACCTTAGAGACTGATAAAAAAGTAGATGCCAATTCCATGTTCAGGGTATATTCTACTACAAAATTGATATCAAATGTTGGGCTCTTTCAGCTCGTTGAGCAGGGAAAAGTATCTTTGGAAGATAAAATCTCAAAATATATAGACCATGTGCCCACAGAATGGCAAAATATTCAGGTGAAGAATCTTTTATCACATTCTTCAGGATTACCGGACTGGATTAACTTCAGTGATATTGCAGCAGATACAGCCAATGATGAAGTGATTGCCAGGCTGTCAAAAGAAAAAATGGAATTTGAAACCGGAACTGATTACAGATATAACCAGACCAATTATATGCTGATATCTATGATCATTGAAAAAGTAACCGGAGAAAAATTTGAAGAGTATATCGTGAAGAATCAGTTTTCGGACTCTAAAAATCAGGTGGTCTTTTCATCCAATTCTATTGAAAAAATTCCCAACAGAATTGTAAAATATAGTTACAACAAGGAGAAACATCAATATGATAAATCTACATTTGTAGAAGGGAGAAGAGCACATCCCGCGAATGGTTTGGCCATTACATTACCTGCTTTTTTACAATGGAGTATCCATCTCAGCAAAAATGATTTTCTAAAACCTGCCACACAAGAATTGATGTGGAAACCGTTTGAATATAAAAATAAAGACATCACCTTCACTCATGGCTGGGATATGGGAACTTTTAATAATATAAAATCCTATCATTTTTCTGGTGGAAATGTGAGTGCATACAGAATTTTCCCGGACAAAAATATGGCTGTTGTATTGATGTACAACGGATATAAAGAATTTGCAGTGATGTATCAGGTGATCAATCAGATTGCGGGTATTATGGATAAGCATTTGCTGAATCCTTACACATTGGCAGAAGAATATACAAAGTCTGAACCTCTTGTTCATCCCAATCTTAAAAAAGAAATCTATGGGTATCGTACAGAAAAAGAGAATGTTGTTTTTTCTTATCAATTTCCTGAAAATCAAAGTATAGAATTTATCAGGAATATTTCGGTTTCCGGCTCGTTTAATGACTGGAATCCGGATGATAAGACCTATTATATGAATCTGAAAAAGAACAATACTTTTGAGCTGGTCTTACCAAAGTCTCAGTTTGAAAAAGGAAAAACGTATCAGTTCAAATTTATAATGAATAAGAACGGCTGGCTTACTGTACCTTACAATGCAATCAACGTTGATGGAACTCCGGATAATAATTTAACCTTAAAAATAGATTAAAAAAGGGAGATATTGAACGTGGAAACACAAAAATAAAAGTTTTAGGAGAGCAATCAGAATAGGTTGTTATGATAACCAGTAAAGTAAAGATTGAGTGAGTTAATGAAGAGTTAATGTCATGTTCTGAAGAGAAATTTGTATAACTTATTTTTAAATTTACCGTAACAAATAAGGCTTTTATGCTGTCTTTAGGTAAGAACAAGCCATTGAAAATTATATAATGCTAAAGAAATATTTTTTACTCAATCTCATATTAATTTCCTCCATAGGATTTTCACAGAATACAAAAGGAGAAATACAATTTCAAACTCACTCTACAAGCCAAACTAAGGCTGTAAAAAAAATTAGTGAACACATAAAAGATTATGTAATCGTTGGACTGGGGGAAGGTACACATGGAACCAAAGAGTTTAATGAAATAAGAAGTGAAATCTCAAAACAGCTGATTAGCAAAAATGATTTTAGAATTGTAGCCTTTGAAAGTTCTTATGGTGATGCCGTATTCCTTAATGAAGCAGTGAACTCTGATGTTGATTTAAAAGAGGCATTGAAAAAATATATGACTTCTATCTGGCAGACAAAAGAAATTAATACCCTTTTGGAGTGGATCAGAGCATACAATAAGAATCATAAAGACAAAGTAATCATTTCCGGATTCGATACTGATTCTCTCACGAAGAGTGCTGAAATTTTGAAAAAAACCGATGATTTTGGAAAGGACTATTCTGAGATGACAGGAGAAATTCAAAAAAAAGCCATGTTACAGGATGGAATGTGGGAAAAACAAAATGATCCATCTTTCAGATTGAATATGAAGGAAGTAATAAAAAATGGGACAGAAGGATATATACTCACTAAAAAGGTAGACAGCTTATATGGTAAGAAAATGGATTTGAGTTCAAAACTGGCATTAGAGCATCTCGAACTTGGATTTAAAATACCTTATGAAGCGAGTAAAAAGAATTATGATGTTTCCAGAGATTTTATCATGGCCGAGATGATTAAAAACATTCAGTCAGGGTATGATAAAAAAATGATTCTTTTTGCACATGACGGACATGTTGCATTGAAACCTATACTGGTAGATGGTATGGGAGGGTATTTAAAAGAAAAATACGGAAACAAATATTACGCACTGGCAACAGCTACTGTTTTAGGAACCTATAGTGCTACTGCAGATCCCCGTGCAGTAAAGAACAACAAATACAGCTCTTATCCACTGCCAAAACAATTGGAAAATAGCTGGGAAGAGAAATTGGGGAGCAAAAAAAGTGAAAACTATTTTGTAGACTTCCGCAGCAGCAATGAAGAAATATATGGAAAGGCTTTTAAAATGAGACTTCTGGGATACAACCCTATAACACCAGCAACAGAAAAATTTACCATCACAGAACCCCTTAAGTTAAACGAATGTTTTGATGGAATAATTTTTATAAAACATACAAATGCCGCAGAACACTTATCTACAGATTAAATCCTGAGAATTTCAATAGATTTTGTGAATCAATTTATAGACGGTCTGGCTTTCCAAGTTAGGCCGTTTTATTATATCTTTGCAGTATGATACGTATTACAAAAATTTTTACATTTGAAACAGCTCACGTGCTTTACAACTACGATGGGAAGTGTAAAAATATGCATGGACATTCCTATAAGCTGTTTGTAACAGTGAAAGGAAAACCGATCAATGATATTGAAAATCCTAAAAATGGAATGGTGGTAGATTTCGGAGATATCAAAAGTATCGTAAATTCCGAAATTGTAGATGTATGGGACCATGCGGTTCTTGTAAATGCTCTGTCTCCACACAAAGAATTGGGAGATGACCTGGAACAGAAAGGGCATAAAGTAATCTATTGCAGTTTCCAGCCAACCTGTGAAAACATGTTGTATGCTATTGCTGCTAAAGTAAAATCAAAACTTCCTGATGGAATTTCTTTAGCCTATCTTAAACTTCATGAGACAGAAAACTCTTATGGAGAATGGTTTGCAGAAGATAATTAATAATTTACCCCAAAACTCAGAAAGTGTTAAAGACAACAATTAATTTAGAACCTGGAAAAAAAGTATATTTCGCTTCAGATCAGCATTTTGGAGCTCCCACTCCAAGTGAGAGCAAAGTGCGTGAAGAAAAATTTATACGCTGGATGAATGAGATCAAAGAAGATGCTCAGGTTTTGTTTTTAATGGGCGATCTTTTTGACTTCTGGCATGAGTGGAAACATGTGGTTCCCAAAGGGTATATCCGGGTACTCGGAAAAATTGCAGAACTTAAAGACAGAGGAATTCATATTTATTTCTTTGTCGGAAACCATGATCTGTGGATGAAAGATTATCTGGAAGAGGAGATTGGCTGTACTGTTTTTTATCAGAAACAATATTTTGAAATGGGAGGAAAGCAGTTTTTGCTGGCCCATGGAGACGGGCTGGGACCTGGTGACAAAGGATATAAGAGAATGAAAAAATTATTCACAAATCCGGTGGCACAATGGTTCTTCAAATGGCTTCATCCCGATATTGCGATGAAAGTTGCATTATACCTTTCTCAAAAAAATAAAATGATCTCCGGAGAAGAAGACAAAGCATTTCTGGGAGAAGATAAAGAATTTCTGATCATTTATTCCAAAGAAAAACTGAAGTCAGAGAAGATAGACTATTTCATCTATGGACACAGACACCTCCCAATGGTGCTTGATCTGGAGCAGAGTTCAAAATATATCAACCTTGGAGACTGGATTTCCTATTTTACCTATGGGGTTTTTGAAAAGGATTTTGAACTGAAGACTTTTGAAAAATAAAGCAAAAAAAATTACCCCCAAAAAGAGGTAACTTTCGAACGGGCCGAAATCCATTCTTGTTTTTAATCCATATTCCATTGTGGTATGTGCAAGAAGCTTACCAAAATGTAATTTGTAGATTAAAAAAATATTAAATATCAATATTTTATCTTTATAATTGCTTTATACTGAAGTGATAAGGCGCTCAAAAGATTATGGAATTAAAAAATATATTCAATATACAGACTGAACAGGATTTCCTGAATGCATCATTGAAAACATTTCGCTATCAATATGAAAATGTTGAAATATACAGGAAATTCATCGACTTTCTGAATGTTAATCCTGATGAGGTGGATAGTTTGGTGAAGATTCCGTTTTTGCCTATCGAAATGTTCAAAAATCATCAGATTCTGGATAAGAATGTAACAACCGATCTGTTTTTTCAGAGTTCAGGAACAACGCAGATGAATCTGTCAAAACATTTCATTGCAGATCCGGAACTTTATGAAGAAAGTATTTATAAAAGTTTTGAACAGTTTATTGGGAAGCCGGAAGACTTTATTTTTCTGGGTTTACTTCCAAGTTATCTGGAAAAACAGCATTCGTCATTGATCTATATGGTAGATTATCTGATGAAAAAATCTGCCAAACCTGAAAACGGATATTTCCTTTATAACCATTCTGATCTTTTTGAGTTATTGAATAAACTTCAGGATAAAAAAGTCATTCTTTTCGGAGTTTCCTTTGCTCTTCTTGACTTCCTGGATTACTGTCATTCCGAAAGAAGCGAAGAATCTCTGAATTTTCTTGAAAATTTAATAGTGATTGAAACCGGAGGAATGAAAGGCAGAAAAGAAGAAATGACGAAAGATGAATTGTTGAAAATCTTAAAGGACGGTCTTAAAACAGATAAAATCTACTCAGAATACTCCATGACAGAGTTGCTTTCACAAGCGTATTCCCTTGGGAATAATGAATATGTATGTCCTAACTGGATGAGAATCATGGTTCGGAATGCAGAAGATCCTCTGGCCTATGAAAAAGAAGGAAAAACCGGAGCTATTAATATCATTGATCTTGCCAATACCCATTCCTGCTCTTTTATTGCGACGCAGGATTTAGGTAAAATTACAGGTAATAAATTTCAGGTACTGGGAAGAATAGATCATTCTGATATCAGAGGATGCAGTCTGCTGGTTAGCTAATGCTTTGAATATAACAAGACAATTGTGAATAGTCAATTCGCTTTGCTTGTCAATTTTGTATCATAATAAATAGCTTGCGACTTTTGCTGAGTGAAACGTCTTTGCGAACATTAAACAGCAAGTAAATAAAGAACTTTGTAAACATTGTGTTTATATTTTAACAATGATCAAAATAGAAGAACTCATACACGCCTATATCCATTCCCATTGCGATTTTGAAAAAGAAATCGTACTGACCAATTATTTTCAGGCCGATTGGGAAGCAGATATTCTGATCATAGATTCAGAAGGGGGAAGTCATGAAATCGAGATTAAGTTTTCGAAAAGTGATTTTAAAAATGATTTCAAAAAATCATATCTCAATAAAGATACCGGAGAAAAATTTTTGAAGCACGATAAAATTTCCTGTGGAGATTATATGTGTAATTCTTTTAGCTTTTTACTTCCGATGGGAATGATAGATGCTGCCCTTATCCCCGAACACTGTGGAATTATTGAATTTTACCATAACGCAGACACCTGGGAAACCGAATTTTATCTGATCCGCCCACCCAAAAAACTTCATGAAGATTCTTACTGGAAACTGAATGATAAAGATTTTTTTATAAGGAAAATGGCGCTCAATCTTCTTCAGCGTAAAATGGAGATCAAAGGAAAGCATGAAGAACTGATCTTCAAAAACCCTTTTGATATCAAAAAACTGAAATAAAGCCAGGAGATTATGGTAAATAAAATGATATAATTTTAACGCAAAGTTCAATTTTCTATATTAAAAATTTAGAATAGTGTATTTGTGATCATAAAATAAAAAAATCCTGCCGCCTGACAGGATTTTATCATTGAATATGATTTTAAAATTAATCTGCAATTTCTGCGGTGTCTCTCTGAAGCAAGAACTTGTAAATCAATCCTCCTACAACTCCTCCTAAAATAGGAGCTACCCAGAACAGCCAAAGCTGTGACATGGCAATTCCTCCCATGAAGACAGCCTGTGAAAGTGATCTTGCAGGGTTTACTGAAGTATTTGTAATAGGAATAGAAATCAGGTGAATCAAAGTAAGAGCAAGACCGATAGCAAGACCGGCAAATTTACCGTTGGCCCATTTATCTGTAGCTCCCATGATCACAATAAGGAAAAAGGCAGTTAATAAAAACTCAGCCAGGAACGCAGCTCCCATACTGAAAGCTTTTCCGTTGTAAACGGCCTCTCCGTAAAAGTTCGTGGCAAAATCTCCGGGTTTTGAGAATTCTACCGCTCCTGCACCATTTAGGATTGTATACAGACATCCTGCTGCTACAATGGCTCCCAGACACTGGGCTACGATGTAAGGAATAAGATCTTTGGCAGGAAATCTTCCCCCGGCTAAAAGTCCAAAAGAAACTGCCGGATTAAAGTGTCCTCCTGAAATATGACCTACAGCGTAAGCCATCGTAAGAACAGTAAGACCAAATGCCAAAGCAACTCCTAAAAGTCCGATGCCAATGTCGGGAACACCGGCTGCGAAAACAGCGCTTCCACACCCTCCGAAAACAAGCCAAAATGTGCCGAAAAATTCAGCGAAAAGTTTTTTTATCATGTTGTTTATTATTTATGTATCTCAAATGTAAAATTTAAATCTTAAAGTAAAAAGTTAAAACTGAAAAAAAAACTCAAAAAAGAATGAACAAAAATTATAAAATCGATAATTTGGTGTAAAGTTTGTTTGGAATTTATTTATACAGTATTATAGTCGGTTTTGAAAGATATAACATAAATGTTTTATCTTTCATTTGTAATTTAAAAGGATGGTGAATGAGAAAGTTTCTTTGTGTGGTCTTTGTACCCTTTATTTATAGTTTACATTATTCGCAGGCAGCAAAAAAGGCTTTTCCCTGCTATGATCTTACTACTGTACTGAAGGTTGAACCTACACCGCTTTACAAACCCCATCTTGATGCCTCAAAGAGTTTTGGAATACAGCTGTTGAAAGACTCCAAAACAGTACAAAAGTATATCAACAAAGGTAAATTCCATAAAATAAAGAAATCTGGTAAAGGATATCAGGTTCAGAGACTTGATTACAGCAGGGCTTATATGGTATCCAAGGCCAAAACTACCCTTGAGAAGATGGGTTCAAAGTTCAGTAAAGATACAAAAGGAGGTACTTTTACCGTTTCATCCATTACCCGGACTCTTGAAGACCAATGCCGGTTGAGAAGAGTAAATTCTAATGCCTCACTAGGGATTAGTTCTCACAATTATGGTAACTCTTTTGACATTTCTTATGTAAGATTCAACAATGTTCTGAAGTACAATCCGAAAATGGAAATCGCTCTGGAGAAAGTTTTAAAGTATTATCAAAATATCGGTAGAATATATTACATTAAAGAAAGACAACAGAGCTGTTATCATATTACAGTGAAAAATTATTAATTAAAATCTTACTTGCGTAGCATGTTTAGTTTATATATTTTTATAGAACTAAAAACTATGCTTATGTCAACATTAAACATTGTAGACTATATGCTGCCTGTAGAAGAATGCAAAGCAGCATCAAACGAATGGAAAGCGTACTTCTCTGACTTTTCCAAAATTCAAAAGCTGATTCCTACCAACTATGTTTTTAATATTTCCAGTGAACACCTTGAGTGGATGAAGGAGTTCAAGGACTATAAAGACTTTTGTGCAGCAGTAGGAGTTTATAGAGATCGTCTGATTCTTATTTTTTACCCTATGAATAACGAAGGGGTAAAAATAGACGTTAAAGAATATCCGTACAGTTTCCTTACCGAGCTTGACAGAGACTTGAGACTGCAGGAGATTCAGGAATACACTATTGTTAGAAATGCTGTTCTTTCTAAAAATCTTCAAAGCACAGAGAAGAATGCTAATATGGGATTCCCGGTTTCCAATACACCTATTCTTGAGCAGGATATAGCAGTATCAGCTATTGAACGTTGGAGAAACGAAGGTATGGAGTGGTTTTATAAAGAATGTAGAGAAAATGAAGGTATTGGAATTTTCAGAAAATTCTATGTTCCTACCGCAGACCTTTGCCTTGAGGATGATGGTTTGCTGGGTATTACCTGTTCTTTTGGCCTTAGATACAATGATATCTATGGGAAAATGCTGGTAACTCTTATTTTTATTTCTACCCGATCAAATCTTAGAAATTCGGAGCTGGGAGCAGAGACCATTTCCAATACATATGACTGGGCAAAACCATGCCCTCCTATCTGCCGTATTCCGGACGTAGATGTCGGAAGTGGATTTTAAAAACGATAAACTGAGGAATGGCTGAACTTTATAAGGCAATTTTATTCCTGAATTATGCACTGCTTCTATCTGTTATACTGCTGGGAGCAGCAAAATACCGCATATTAAACCAAAAAGAAAAGCCGTATTTTTATTGTATTGCTTTTCTTTTTTTTATTGAACTGCTGAATCTGGCGCTGCCCTATATCTTCAGACTCAATGATACATCATTTCTTTATCCCTTTTATATTGCAGGAGAGTTTTTCTTGCTGACAGGTTTATTTATCAGAAAACTGGATTGGCCGAAATATGTTCTGGGACTTACAGGCCTGCTGGCGGGAGGTTTTATGATTTCAAAATATGGGTTTGATTATCCGTCCAATGCCGATATTGCAAAAGTGGTTTCCAATATTGTTATCATCTGCCTTTCCGGGTTTACCCTGATCCGTGAGATTAAAAACACCTCTGTACAGAATCAGAATCGTTTTATTCTGGTAGATGCCAGTATTTTTTTCTACTATTCTGTTTCGGTATTTATTTTTATCATCCAACATCAGATTGCAGAACTGTCGGAAAACGATTATTATATTATTCTCAGTGCCAATAATATTCTTTCGAGTATTTTGTACTGTTCATTTTTATATACTTTTATCAAATTAAAGAAGTAACTTTAAATATCAATCTGCTGATCCTTATAATTGTTACCATAACAGTTATAGTATCCTTTATTCTGCTTGCCTACAGAGCTTTTATAACCAGAATTATTAAAGAGAAGAGTGTACAACATGAGGCTGAAGTTCTTCACCAGAAAAAACTAGTACTGGAAAACATCAAAGCCCAGGAAGAAGAAAGGAAAAGAATTGCAGTAATGATTCATGATGATATCGGAAACCGCCTCAATATTCTTTCTTTATGGCTGAATAACCTCGATACCCAGGGTGATGATCTGATTAAAAAAAATATCTATGGCCAGATGTCTTCCCTGATTGATGCCGCCAGAAGTATTTCCCATTCATTGTACCCTGTAAATCTGGAATCGGTAGGATTGGTTTTATACGTTGAAGAATTAATAGCCAACCTTTCCCATAAAATTAATATATCCCTGCAGGTAATGCCGGGATATGAAAAGAAAGATCTTTTCGTAGAAGTTCAGCTGTACCGGATTATTCAGGAATTTACCACCAATGTGATCAAGCATTCAGATGCAGCAGATCTTTGGATCTATATTAAAGATTATCCTGAAAATATGGCTGTCATTATTTCTGATAACGGACAGGGTTTTGAATATGAAGAAGTGAAAAAAGGAATGGGAATAAAAAATATAGAATCCCGTATCAAATCAATGAACGCAACACACAAATGGAAAAAAACTTTTTTAAATAAAGGAAGTCGTTTAATCATAAAAATTCCAAAATATCATGAGTTCCCAAATCAAACTAGCACTGATTGATGATGAACAGCTGATCCTCGAAGGGGTAAAAATGTTGCTGTCTAATGAAAAAAATATATCGGTATGCCTTACCGCAGATAACGGGCCCGATTTTATAGATGACCTCGGAAAACTTTCAAAAGATGAATTTCCTGATATTGCTCTTGTAGATGTTCAGATGAAACCTATGAACGGTTTTGAACTGGTAGAAATCCTGAAGGAAAAATATCCTGACCTCAAAATCATTATCCTTTCATCTCATTATAAAACCTCTATCTTAGGATATATGGTCAAGCTGGGAGTATCGGCATTTCTTCCCAAAAATTCAAATAAAAAAACATTTATTGATGCCATCACGATGGTTGATAAAAATGGAGTTTTCTTTACGGCAGAAGACCATCAGATGCTTTTTACTTATATGAATGGTTCTGCAAAGAAAAATTCTCTTTTTGAAACAGAAGATGAGCTGTCTGAAAGAGAAAAGGATGTAGTAAAACTGATCTGTCAGGAGTTTACCAATAATGAAATAGGAGAAAAGCTCTTTATCAGCCCCAGAACCGTAGAAAGCCACAGGCAGCGTATTCTGGAGAAGATAGGAGCCAAAAATACTGTAGGGATAGTGATTTATGCTATTATTAACAATATTTATTCCCTTGAAAAAATGTAATCTGATTCCGTAGAAATACGGAATTTTTTATTTGGTACTTTTCACTCTACCTAACCTTGTTTTTCTTCTGTTATTTTGGAATGTCTCTTTTAGGGATTTTATTCAAAAAAACACAAACAAGATCTGTAATAAAAAATTAAAGTAAAAACATGAATGGCAGTAGAGTGATTTCCGTCGGGATTTTCTTTGACGGTACAGGAAATAATGGAGTAAATATTCTTTCACCGGATAAACCGCTGAACAACAATAAGAGTTATTATGGTACTTTCACCAATATCTATAAATTATACAGCTTATTTATTGGTGATGAAAAAATATATATCGAAGGAATTGGAACCGTAACGGGCAGTGAAGATAATAATTTTGCTATGGCAACATGTGCAAATCCACCCTATGGCAACGGATATTCTTCTGATGATAAACTTCAGAAAGCAGGAGATTTTGCACAGCAGATGATCCATGATCAGACAATAGAATACCATTTTTATATATATGGATTCGGGAGAGGAGGAATGCTGGCAAGAACTTTTTGTAATCAGCTTTTAACTCATTATTCTCTGGGAAACTGCAGAATAAAATTTTTAGGAGCTTTTGATACGGTAGAATCCAAACCTTTCAATACTTATAATCTGAATATCCCTGCTCAGGTAGAGAATGCTCTGCATATTTGCGCAGTAAATGAGAGCCGCTTTTTCTTTCCACTTACCGGTTTTTTTGAGAACTCAAAAATAATGGAAGATCAGAAATCAGAAAATGTGTCTTCCGTTTGGAAAGAAATCTTTGTGCCGGGTGATCACGCCGATATCGGAGGAGGATATCTTGAAGGTCCGCAGTCTGTTTATATTTCTACAGACTTCATTCATATTGATGATCTGCATCATTATGTTTCAGATATCAGGAATGAAAAAACCAATGCTGAAGGCAATAAAATCTGGGATGCTCTGCTTTCCGGATATGAAATTGAGACTGCCAATGGTTTTTCACAGGCATATGTGTGCCGGGATAAGGTATACAATGACCTTTCAAAAGTATATGGGAAATTGATGCTGGAAGAAACCAATGCTAAAGTATCCGTTTTCAGTACAGAAAACGATGCCTATTTTGGAACAGATTATAATAAGCATCCCTTTCTCAGTCGTTTTTATATCAAGATAAAAGAATATATAAAAGATCTTTCTGTGGGTAAAAAGCCAATCTATGATTTCGGAAAATTTGCAGACTACACCCATATTTCAGCAAATTTCGGGTTATATAGTAACAGCTTTTTGAAAAGATCCCAGCGGGAAATTACTATTGAATTGATTAATAACGGATTAAATGTTTCCAGCTGTACTTCCGTTGATCAAACCAGCCGGACAAGGCTTTCCGCTGAGCTTCATCTGCCAGAAGACAGTTTTGTTGCAGATTTTCTGTATGGGACCAGTGTTCCCAATAATGATGTCTGGGATCGTTCTATTTTAAAAACACCGGCAGCCATTACATTAAATGAAATTAAGAATTAGTGCCAACGCTTCTCAGTTTTAAATTTAGGTTAGGGGGACATCATGTTAGATGTTCCCTTTTTTATAAGTTAATGATTATCAGTGAGTACAATTACTGAATTTTAAATTTGGTATTTTATACGGTATTTTTTGGATGTTAAATCTCGTTACTTTGAATTGTTCATTTCGCGAAGCTTCAAAATATAATAGGAACAAAGGCGTATTCTGAAAAGCCTAATATCAAAAGAGTAAGAACACCAAAGATTAAAACAATGGAAAAGACACTCATTCAAAGAGCAGGTACTAGAATATTCTCAATTAACTTTGATTTTACCTCAGGGGAACAGAACGAAATTTTACAATATCTGCAGGCAAATGCTTATAGATTAATGGGATACAAAGGGGCAACGGGTACGAACCAGATTACTTCAGGAGTGCCGGCTTGGTTTGCTATTGATTATAGCAATATGTTTGGCATGGTGGATATTGATTATGAACCGGAATATAAAGTATATGTTTTCAATAAATCAATGATTGCTCCCAATACGACAATTCAAATGCAGGCATTATCACAGGAAATACCTTTAGGAACAGCTGTAAGTTTCCATCCAAATGGCTCATTTTCTATTAGGGGGACAGCCCCCGAAGGAGTAATTACGGTAAGAAATGAAAGACCTTTGGGTACTCCAGATCTCACAATAGGACTTGCAGCAAGAGTAGATGGACAATTTTTACCCTTTTGTGCATTTACTTCTAATGCCCAGGGACAGGTGAGTGTGGAGCCTAATGAAAATATAGTTTTATTTGCTGCTCAAACAAATATGAGAGAAGGTACTGTTACAAGTAATGCACTAGCACCAGGATGTGAATTTATGTTCAGTGATAAAAATACAGATTATGATTTACAGATGATTCAGGGAACATATGGTATTACAAATGCACCAGGAGGAGCTTTCGTGGACAAAGTATCTTCAGGACAATCTTTGAGAGAGCTTCTCAATAGATAAAATAATTTTATATCAATCACCAAAAACAAAATAATTATGAAAGTTTCAGAATGGCTTAAAAAAGCAAATAAACTTCTAGATACTTGTGAATATCAAATCAGTATTAAAAATGGGAGTAAACCCATTACAATGTCAGAAGCTAAGACTTTGAATGAATTGCAAGTTGCAATAGGGTCCAACCACGGGATCAAACAGGTAAAATATAAAGAAGCTGAAGCAACCCTTGTAGAAATGATTGCTATGGTAGAAGCAGGGCAGAAAACCCCACCGCTTACTCCGGGATAAGACCTTATAAAATCAATTCATATCCAAAAGAAAGCTGTCCGTTTTGGATAGCTTTTTTTATTTCTGGGCTATTCATTTCTTTTTCCGTATTTTTGCACCCGAAAATTCATTATTCATTACTAATTATCAATTAAAATGCTTTCGGTTCAAAGTTTAGGATTACATCATTCAGGAAATTATTTATTTCAAAATGTCAATTTTACCATCAAAAAAGATGATAAAGTTGGCCTCGTAGGAAAAAATGGAGCGGGAAAATCCACTTTATTGAAAATGCTGTCCAAAGAAATTAATTTCTACGAAGGAGAAGTGGTCACTGAAGGAAGTGTTACCATTGGTTTCCTGAAACAGGATCTTGATTTTGTAAAAGGAAGAACTGTTTGGAACGAAACAATGCAGGCTTTCGAGCAGATTAATGCCTGGAAAAATGAGCTTGAAGAAGTGAATCACCAAATGGCTGTCAGAACAGATTACGAAAGTGATTCCTATACGGATTTGATTAATAAAATGACCGAGCTGAATGACCTTTTAATGAACCACGATGCCTACAATCTTGAAGGTGATATGGAAAAAGTGTTATTTGGTTTAGGATTTAAAGCAGATGATTTCCAAAAGGTTACTGATGAGTTTTCAGGAGGATGGAGAATGAGAATCGAACTGGCAAAATTACTTCTTCAGAAGAATGATATTATGCTTCTCGATGAGCCTACCAACCACCTGGATATGGAATCTATCATCTGGCTTGAAAACTTCCTGAGAGATTATCCGGGAGCTATTGTTCTTGTAAGTCACGATAAGCAGTTTATGACCGCTGTTTGTAACCGTACTTTTGATATTAATAATAAAAAAGTTGACGACTATAAAGCCAATTATACCAAATATCTTGTCATGAGAGAAGATCGCCGTGAAAAGCTGATTCAGGCTAAAAAGAATCAGGATGCGGAGATCAAACAGATGGAAGACAATATTAATAAGTTCCGTGCAAGTGCTACAAAAGCATCTTTTGCGCAGTCACTTATTAAGAAATTAGATAAAATAGAACGTATCGAAGTTGATAATGAAGACGTTTCAAAATTCAATATCCGTTTCGTACAGTCTATGGTTCCGGGGAAAGTGATCTTCGAAGCAATGAATCTTGGAAAATCTTATGGACAGAAACAGATCTTTGATGATGTAGATTTCATCGTCCAGAGAGGAGACAGAATTGCTCTGTTAGGACAAAACGGACAGGGAAAAACAACTTTGGCTAAAATTCTGGCAGGAGATATCAAAGATTATTCAGGAGCATGGAATCTTGGGCATAACGTTAATATCGGATACTTCGCACAGAATCAGGAAGAGGTTTTAACTCCTAATAAAACGGTTCTTGAAGAAGCGGAGGATGCAGCAACGGAAGAAACAAGACCTAGAGTAAGAGATTTACTAGGATCTTTCCTTTTCCAGGGGGATGCTGTTTCAAAGAAAACAAAAGTACTTTCCGGAGGGGAGAGAAACCGTCTGGCACTTTGTAAACTGTTGCTTCGTCCTTTCAACACGTTGATCATGGATGAACCTACCAACCACCTGGATATTCAGTCTAAGGAAATTATCAAGCTTGCACTGCAGAATTTTGAAGGGACTTTAATTGTGATCTCGCACGACAGGGAATTCCTTCAGGGACTTTGTGATAAGATTTATGAATTCCGTGACGGGAAAATGAAAGAATTCCTTGGAGACATCAATGAATATCTTGAATACAGACAAAAGGAAACAATCAGAGAGATTTCTGCAGAAAAAGCCAAACTTCATCAGGAAGTAAAGGTAGAACCTAAGAAAGTGGAAGAAAAACCGGCTGTTAGCACCCCATCTTCAAATATCGTTAGTAAAGAGCAGAAAAATATTCAGAATAAAATCAAGAAAGTAGAAGAGAGAATTTCCGAACTCGAAACAAAAATAGAGGAAATGGAAGCTTCTTTTGCCAAAGAAAATCCTTCAGATGAAACCTTAGAAAAATACAATAAAACTAAGGAAGACCTGGATACAGCTCTACAGGAGTGGGAATATCTTGGTACACAGCTTGATTAAAAAAATAGAAATGCTTCATAAACTAAAAATTATGAAGCATTTTTTTTGTAACAAAATACTTTTCATTTCTACCTATTATCAATAAGTCATAAGTAATTTAATAAAAGTTTAAGGAAACAATTGAATTATTTTCATAATTTTGAACCATGATTTTTAAAGAAAGCAGAAACCTAAAGAGTTTTATCTCCAAGCTATTGTTTGGAGTATATTTCCTCGCGCTGCTTTCTCAGAGCTTTCACCATCACGATGCTGTAGATTATTTTAAGGTTTTCAATCTTAAAAAAACAGAGAATACGGTGACGAAAGCAGTTACTAAAGAGAAAGCTGGCGACTGTCTGGCCTGCCACTTTTTGGTTACCGGACATACATTAGCTCCTGAAGAATTCAGTTTTACTGTTGAGCATTACAGCCATGAGGTAAAACAAATCATCGCCATTCAGGAGAAAATCTGGTCACAGACCAAATTTAATTTTCAGCTTCGGGGACCTCCCACAATTTCATAATTCATAGATTCTATAGGGTTTAAAGTTTAATACTTTAAGTTCAATGTTTAATGCTTAAAAATTTAAAGTTTTAGGTTTAAAGTTTTAAGTTGTTGGAAAACAACTGATAGTTTGTAATTAATATTAAATAATGTCCAGTTACTAGCTTCTAATTTCTAACCTCTAACTTCTCATCATTAATACATTTTACAATTAAATTAACCCTTCCCACAAATTTTAACGAAAATGTACCCTATTGAAAAGGGTACGCAATCAATCTATTTACAATGAAATTGATATATTGCCTGCTGCTGATCTTTTGCGGATCAGTATTTATAAGTGCACAAAAAACCTATACTGTTGAAGGAACCGTTCAGGATTTTCATGATAAAACCATGTTGGAAAATGCTGTGATTAAAATCGGAAACCTTACAGCTAAAACAAACAAGAAAGGTCAATTTTCTTTTGACAAAATTCCTGCAGGAAAGTATACACTCATTGCACAACATCCTGATTGCAATGATTATACTGAAAATATAGGAGTTGATCAGAATGTTCAGCTGGTTATTACACTGGAACATCACGTCAAAGACATCGAAACTGTTACAGTTCACGGAAGTCACAAGAACAATGGAAGCATGGTTGTGAAAACTATTGATAAATCAATGATTTCAAGAAATGTTACCGAAAACCTAGGGAATTTATTAACCAATATTTCTGGTGTTAACGTTCTGAAAACGGGGAACAATATTGCAAAACCTATTATTCATGGGCTTTATGGAAGTAGAGTTTCCATTCTGAATGATGGAGTAAAACTTGCCGAACAGGAATGGGGAGTAGAACATGCTCCCAATGTAGATGTTAATAATTTTGAACATATTGATGTAATAAAAGGAGCATCTGCTTTGAAATATGGAAGTGGAGCCATAGGTGGAGTTGTTGTTTTACAGCCTCAGATCTTGCCTAAAAAAGATACCATCATGGGAAATGTTTCTCTTTCCGGGATTTCTAACGGAAGAGGGGCTGACCTTAATGTAAAACTTGCAAAAACCTGGGAAAATGGCTGGGCAATAAAAACTAATGGGAGCTATAAAAAACTGGGAGATCTTGAAGCGCCGGATTATGGCTTGATGAATACAGGGCTTGAAAGTTCCGGATTTAATTTTGGAGTTCAGAAGATGACATTTGAAAAAGGGTTCTCTTTTGATTATTATCTGACAAAAAGCACTGTTGGAATTCTTAGAAGCTCTCATGTTGGAAATTCAGAAGATCTGCGTAATGCTCTTACTGAATCAGAGCCAATTTACCAAAGAGATTTTAGTTATGATATTGATAATCCTAAACAGGAAATTGAACATCATATTGCCAAAGTATCAGCTTACAAAAGGTTTGAAAATTTCGGAAAAATAACGGCTACTTATAGTTTTCAGTACAATCATAGAAAAGAATATGATATCAGACGTACGGAACAGCTTAGTAAAAAACCGGCATTGGATCTTGAGCTTATAACCAATGATCTGAACGTGAATCACCTGATAGAAAGAGGAAAATGGAATCTTGAAACAGGAATTAATGCAGGATATCAAAACAACTATTCCAATACTCAGACGGAGGCAAGACGCCTTGTTCCAAACTATGACAGATATTATGCAGGAATTTATTCTGTACTAAAATATAAAATTACTCCTCAATTGGATTTTGAATTGGGAGGCCGATACGATTATGATCATTATGATGTAACAAAATGGTATGATCTGAGCGATTGGAATAAACAATATGCTGCAGATTATTCAGACTTTGTTGTAAGAATTAACCAAAACAGAATTCTTACAAAGCCATCTTTAAGTTATAATAATATTTCAGTGAACGGAGGAATTGTCTATCATCCATCTGAATATTTTGATTTGAAATTCAATTATGCAAGAGTTTCAAGGTCTCCAAATATTGCAGAACTTTTTGCAGACGGACTTCACCATTCAGCAGCCATTATTGAAAGAGGAGATATGAGAATGAAAAGTGAAACAGGACATCAGTTTAATTTAGTGGCAGATGTAAAAGCAAATGTCTTGAAAGGATTAAACATTTCGGTAAACCCTTACTTCTTTTATACTCAGAATTTTATCAATCAAATTCCTACAGGATATCAGAATACACAGTGGGGAGGAGCTTTTGTAGTGTATAACTATCAGCAGATCAATGCAAGAATGTATGGGTTAGATATTGATGCCCAGCTTAAAATTACAGATAATCTGACTTATAAAGGAAGCGGATCTTATGTTTATGGCCAGGATACAACTCACAATGTCCCGCTTATTCTCATGATGCCTCCGAATTTTAATAATTCACTGGAATTCAATAAAAAAGAATGGAAAGGTTTTTATTTTACAGTAAGTAATAATACTTATTTAAAGCAAACAAGATTTCCAACTTATAACGTTCCAATCAGATTATTTGATTCCGACGGAAATGCTTACAACCAGGAAGTAGATATTTCTACACCTCCAAACGGATATTCGCTTTGGAACATTCAGACAGGGGTAAATCTGTCTAAAAATTTCGGAATTGATTTTTCAGTTCGAAATGTATTCGATAAGTCTTACAGAGATTACCTGAACAGACTTCGTTTCTTTTCCAACGAAATGGGAAGAAACTTTATTTTAACTTTTAAATATCAATTTTAATTACTTAAAATCAAAAAAATGAAAAATATTTTTAAAAATACAACACTTGTCTTAGGACTTTTATTCTTAGCTGTTTCTTTAAGCTTAACTTCATGCAACAGAAGTGATGATGAAGCAGATGATCTTCCTCAGGAAGAACTTTCAGATGTTCTCTTAAAAGTTACAGATGTTGCTACAGGAACTCCCGTTGTATATGACTACCAGGTGAATAGTACAACCAATCCTAATGTTAAATTAATAAATGGCCATACTTATAATGTAGAAGTTATTTTTAAGAATGGTGACGAAGATGCTACTCAGGAAATTAAAGATGCAAAAGACGAACATTTCTTGGTATATAACTTTCCCAACTCTGATATCACTTTAACCCGTACAGACGATGCCAGCTCTACAAGAGGTGATGGTAGCCGTGTTGGATTAAAAACAAAATGGGTGGTAAATACTGCCGTAAAAAATACATCTGTACCTAGTCAGCTGGTTCTTACATTATTCCATGAGCCTGTAACCGTTTCTGAAGCTTCTGCTGTAAGTGGAAACGGAGTGATTTACGGAACTCATACAGGAGGTGAAACTGATGCACAAGCCAACTATAATATTATTAATTAATATACCTTTAATCTTGTTTGAACCACCGGAATTCTCCGGTGGTTTTTTATTTAACAATATTTGGCGTTATAAGTTGATTTTAAATGGGTGATTTTCATAAAAAATTCATATTTTTGCAACCTAAAATTTTAATCAATAATGAAGGTTACCGCACAAAACCATGATGACGTAAGTGCATTGCTTACAGTAACATTGGAAAAATCTGACTACAAAGAAAAAGTAGAGAAGCAGTTGATTAATTATGCTAAAAATGCGCAAGTTCCTGGATTCAGAAAAGGGAAAGTGCCTTTGAGTATGGTTAAAAAACAATATGAAGCAGGTATTGCATTCGAAGAAATCAACAGACAAGTTTCTGATGCTTTAAACAACTATGTTAATGAAAACAAATTAAGATTAGTTGGTCAGCCTGTTCCTCAGCCAGTAAACGAATTAGATTACAATGCTGATCAATTAGAAGTTGCTTTCGAAGTTGGATATGAGCCTGAATTCACTATAGATTTAGCTAAGTATGAAGCTCCTCACTACAAAGTAGAAGCTTCTGACAAAGAAATCAGCAAGAGTATTGAAAACATGCAGAAGCGTTTCGCTGAGCAGGTTCCTCAAGATAAAATCACTAAAGATTCTTACATTGCTTTAGAAGTTTCTCAGGTTGTGGAAGAAGATGCTGAAGGAGAGCACCACCACCACCCAAAAAACCTTACCATTACTGCTGAAAACAAAGAAGCTTTCAAATTGGTAAAAGGTTTGAAAATGGAAGGTTCTGTAAAAGTAACGAAAGAAACTCTTGCAGGTGACGAAGAATTAGCTAAAGAATTAGGATTCAGCAAAGAAGAAGTTGAGCACTTACACCACAATGAATTAGAAGTAAAAGTAAAAGACTTCTATACATTAAATTTAGCTGAGCTTAACCAGGACTTATTCGACAAAGTATACGGAGAAGGAAACATTAAGACTGAAGAGGAGCTTAAAGATAAAGTGAAAACTGAATTAGACGAGTACTTCCAGCAAAATGCTGATGTTCACTTTGTGAATAAAGTATTAGAGCAGGTAACTGATAAAGAAGAAGTAAAACTTCCTGAGACGTTCCTTGTGAAGTGGTTATTATTCTCTAACCAGAACATCCAGTCTGAAGCACAGGCTCAGGAAATTCTTGAAGCTGAGAAAAACCAATTGAGATATCAGATCATCGAAGGTAAATTGATGACTGAAAACGAAATCAACCTTGACTATGCTGATGTATTGGCTCAGGCTGAGCAGTTAGTTAAAAATCAATTGGCAATCTATGGAATTCACCACCTTGGTGATGAAGAAATCCAAAAATATGCTGTTGAAATGTTGAAAGACCAGGAGCAGGTAAGACAAATTTCTTCTGAAGTAGCTATGGCTAAATTGAAAGATGTAATTCTTGAAAAAGCGAGCAAAAAAGAAACTAAAATTTCTCACGACGAATTTTTAGAAGAACTTAAGAAATAATTATACTCAGATATAAATATTTGAAAACCGTCAATTTTTTTGACGGTTTTTTTGTTATAAATCTATGTATAGGAATTACACCAAATGTATCATGATTATTGGTGAGATGATCTTTCTTGTTTTTGTTTCATGTGTTCTTATTGATCATTCATCAACGCTCATGTATTATTTATTTCTGCTCCGGTATGTATGTCCGCCAATATTCCTATATTTACCCTTTAAACTTTATTATAAATATGAAAAAGATCATCATTCCATTTTTCTGTGCTGTACTTTTTTCAGTACCGGCAGCGGCTCAGAAGAAAGGGGCTGCATCTGCTAAAACAGAAGCTGTAAAATCCAAACTTACCTCTAAAGAAGTTGTTGACAATTATTTCAAAGCATTAGGAGGAAAAGATAAATTGGAAGCTATAAAATCTACCATTACTGATAACACGGTTTCTGTGCAGGGAATGGAAATTCAAATGACGACTAAAAAATTAGGAAATAAATTCAAGTCTGTACAATCGCTGATGGGGAAAGAAATGATTCAGCTTTTTGACGGTGAGAAAGGGTACTTTGATCAGATGGGAAATAAAACAGATATTCCTGCTGATAAGATTGCTGAGCTGAAAAAAGGAAAGCCAATTGATGCTTTAGCTTTTGATGCTTCTAATTTTCCAAATGTATCCACAGAAAAATTAGACGGAAAAGACTATAATGTATTGTCTTCAGATAAAGGAAAATTTTATTTCGATGCAGGAACAGGACTTTTGTATAAAACCAATGCAGGAGAAGGAAATGCTACCATCAAAAGCTATATGACCGTAGATGGAATACAGTTCCCTGCCGAAGTAGATGCTGAAGGTGGAGGTCAGAAAATGACAATTAAAACTACCAAAATTGTGATCAACTCCGGAGTTACGGATGCTGATTTTAAATAGAAAATTGCTTTTTAAGATATTAAAACCGGGTATTGCCCGGTTTTTTTAGTATATAAATAAATTTAACTCAAATTTAACTATAAAATAGAATCTATAATTTCCTCACATTGTGAATAAATGGTAGTTTTAAGCTGTAAATAAAATCAAATACCATGAAAAAAGTCTTATCTTCATTTGCGGTCATCTTTTTGATGTCGGCAAATGCCTTTGGACAGAATATTCCGGTGGATCCTTCTGTACGAATTGGTACCCTTTCCAACGGAATGAAGTACTACATCAAAAAAAACACCTTACCGGAAAAAAAAGTAGATTTCCGTTTGGCAATCAATGCCGGATCTATTCTTGAAGATGAAAATCAAAGGGGATTGGCTCACTTTATGGAGCACATGAACTTCAACGGAACCAAAAATTTTCCAGATAATAAATTAGTAGACTTTTTACAGTCCATCGGCGTAAAGTTTGGTCAGCATCTTAATGCTTATACCAGCTTTGACGAAACGGTTTATATGCTTCCTGTTCCATTGGATAAACCAGGAAATCTGGATGCCGGACTGAAAGTAATGGAGGACTGGGCTTTTAATGCAACCCTTTCTGATGAACAGATCAATAAAGAAAGAGGAGTGGTATTGGAAGAGCTGAGATTAGGTCTTGGAGCAGATAAAAGAATGATGGATAAATATCTTCCGAAGTTTTTATATAAATCTCAGTATGCAGAAAGACTTCCAATCGGTAAAAAAGAAGTATTGGAAAACTTCAAGCCTGATGTTATCCGAAAATTCCACCAGGATTGGTACAGACCGGATTTGATGGCAATTGTAGTAGTAGGAGATATCAACGTGGATGAAATTGAAAAAAAGATCAAGGATAATTTCAGTAAATATAAAAACCCTTCAAAACCGAGAGAAAGAAAATCTTTTGATCTTCCGAATCATAAAGAAACACTGGTAGCGATTGAAACAGATCCTGATGCTACCAATTCTATGGTACAGTTTATCATGAAAGATGCTGATGCCTACAAGCCGGATGTAACAGTAGAGCAGTACAATCAGAGTCTTGTGGAAAATCTTTCAACAACGATGCTGAACAACAGATTGAGAGAACTGATCAACTCTACAAATCCACCTTTTACTTTCGGATCAGTATATCATGGAGGAACCTATGCAAGAAGCAAGGAAGCTTTCCAGGGATTTGCCATGGTGAAAGAAGGAAACCAGCTGAATGCGTTAAAAGTTTTATTGGAAGAGGTTGAAAGAGCAAAAAGATTCGGATTTACACAGTCTGAACTTGACAGAGCGAAATCTCAGGTGCTTTCCAACCTTGAAAGATCTTATAATAACAAAGATAAAACAGAAAGTGACATGCTTGTAGATGAGTATGTAAGAAACTTCCTGGAGCAGGAACCAATGCCTGGAATTGCATGGGAATATGAAGATACCAAGTCTTTCCTGCCATCTGTTACCCTTGCGCAGACCAACGAAATCATCAAGAAAATGGTGAAAGATGACAGCAGGGTCATTGTCATCACAGGGCCTAAGAAAGATAATGTAGCTATGCCTACAGAAGCCATGGTTATGAATACATTCGAAGCTGTAAAAATGGCTGATCTAAAACCTTATGAAGAAAAGGCTACTATCAAAAATTTAGTAAAACCTTTCAAATCTGAAGGGAAAATTGCTAAAACAGAAACGGATGCCAAGTTGGGAACAACAACGTGGACATTAAGCAACGGTGCTAAAGTGACTTTCAAGAAAACTGACTTTAAAGATGACGAAATTGTATTTACTGCAAGAAGCTTAGGAGGAAGTTCTCTTATTCCGGATGTTGATTACAATAAGACACAGTTTGCATTCTCTGCATTAACAGAAGCAGGAGTGGGTGGATTCTCTAAAGCAGACCTTACTAATTATCTTGCAGGTAAACAGGTGAATGTAAATCCAATGGTAACCTCTCTTTTTGAAGGTGTTTCCGGAAGAACAAGCCAAAAAGATTTAGGAACGGCCCTGGAGCTTATGTATGCTTATTTTACAAGCTTAAATTACAATCCGGCTTCCTTCAATGCATATAAAGAAAAACAGTCTGCAATGCTGAATAACCTGTTGTCTAATCCTCAGGCTTATTTCTCTAATGAGCATGCAAAATTTATGAATCAGAAGAACCCTAGATTTATTGGGGTATTCCCAATGGAAAAAGACTGGGCGAATACAGACTATAAAAAAGCATACGATATTTATAAAGATAAATTTGCCAATGCCGGAAACTTCCAGTTCTATTTCGTAGGAAATATTGACGAAACGAAGTTTAAAAATGAAGTCCTTCAGTATATTGCAAGCCTGCCATCATCAGGAAAAGCTACAATGTTCAAAGATACCGGATACAGAACAATCACCGGAGATTATACAAAAGTGTATAAAAAAGGAAAAGATCCTAAGAGTATGGTATCTATCTCGTATAGTGGAGAAGCACCTTACAACGAAAAAGAAGCTTTAGCATTATCTGCTCTTGGAGAAGTCGCTACCATAAAAGTTATCGAGAAATTGAGAGAAGACGAAAGCGGTATCTACGGTGGAGGTGCAAGAGGAGGAATGAACAGAATTCCTTATGGTACTTACAGCTTTGGAATTAACTTTCCTTGTGGTCCGGAAAATGCAGATAAACTGACCAAGAGTGCTATTACTGAGCTTCAGAAGCTGATTGATAACGGCCCTGAGCAGAAAGATCTGGATAAGTATAAAGAAGGAGAATACAATGATAATAAAACAGAACTTAAAGACAATATGTTCTGGATGAATGCTATTGCTAAAAACCAATTAGACGGAAGTGATAAATATGACATCCTGAATTACCAGGAAAAAGTAAAGGCACTTACCGTAAAAGATCTTCAGGATGTTGCTAAAAAATACCTTACAAAAGGTAGAATTGTAGCGACTTTGATGCCGGAAGACGGTTGGGAAAAAGCTAAAAAAGATGAAACTAAAAAAGCAGAAGTAACTGCTGTAAAAGTAGGAGCAGCTAACTAGCCGTACTTTTTTACCTACAATAAGAAAACCGCAGAGAAATCTGCGGTTTTTGTTATTTCATTCAAATCCTGATTGGTTAAGAACCATATTCTTTTTTCCATTCTTCAGCGGCTTCACTTAGAACATTGTAGAACTCTTCTCCGTATTTTCTTGTCAATGGCGTCTTTAAAAACTTATAGACAGGAACCTGAAGTTCTTTTCCAAGTGTACACGCATCGCTGCATACATTCCATTCATGATAATTCAAAGCAGTGAATGCAGAATATTCTGTAACACGAATAGGGTACAGGTGGCAGGAAATTGGTTTCTGCCAGTCTACAGCACCATCTTCATAGGCTTTTTCAATACCACATTTGGTAATCCCTTTTTCGTCAAACGTTACATAAGCACATTCGCGGTCCTCCACCATAGGAGTAACATACATTCCGTCGTGCGGATCAGTAGTCCATGTTCCTTGTTCTTCAAGGGCTTTGATGCCTTCCTGAGTAAGATAAGGTTTTATTTTATCAAAAATACTGTCCAATATCTCAAGCTCGTCTTTATCTAACGGAGCCCCTACATCTCCTTCCACACAACATGCACCTTTACATTTCGTAAGGTTGCAAACAAATTCTTCGGAAAAAATTTCCTCAGAAATCAATTTATCGTCTATCTGAATCATAATTTTTTAAAATAAATCAAAAACTGTACCTGCTTTAAAGGTCAGTAAGCTAATAATAATAAGCCATACACTGGCTTCACGCATCCAGTACTTAGGTAAAAACCTCATCATTCTGCTTAAAATAATACTTGAAGGGAACGCCAGAAGCAGCAGATATTCATAGCTCTTATTCATATACAGGATGATGGAAACAAGCTGTGCCATCGAAAAGACCAACAGGAAAGTATATTTGTACCTGCTTATCGGGCTTTTCTTATTATAGTTTTTAAAATGGTCATATACCGCGTAAATAAGCATCAGAACCACAGGAATCAGTGGCAGAAGCTCCGTGTAATCCGTTACGGGTTTCATCTTTCCAAACGGAAAATAATCTATATTCCAGGAAGTGAACTGAAAAAAATACATCACAGAAAAATAACTGAAGGTAATCAGAACAGTTCCCAGCAGGAATCTGAATAGGTTCAAAGTGATTTTGGCAGAGGTAGCAATCACGTGAATGATCACAAAAACAGCCATCGGCCAGGTGGTAGGAAGGAAAATAAAATTCAATGCCACAATAGATCCTACCAATACATACGACTTCTTTCTGATATCTTCATCCGCACTTGTCAGAAGAAGGATAAGAAAGGAGTTTGTAAGCAGCGAAACAGCAATCCCAATATCCAGATTTCCGGGATATAGCCCGAAAATGAAAAAAGTATATAAGAATAATGGAAGATGAGTCTGATAATTAAGGGCAATACTGTGAAAACAAAAATATCCCAAAGCAATTCCCAGAAAAGTTATTCCGGCAACAATAGCTTCATAAGTGTTGAAATTCAGTATGTTAAATATTATGACTACTAAAAGAAGAAAACCAATATAAACAGGAATTGAAAAAATATTGCTTTCTTTTGAAAGTAATTTAAACATTTTTTATAAATTTGTACAAAGTTAATTTAAAAAAGGAAAATAATGACGTCTTTCTTTCTATTCTTAAGTAAAGTTTTCAAATGGACTTTCGGTTTCTTTGATACTTTCGGTAATGTTTTAAACTGGATTTTATTTGCAGTTTGCTGTGTATTATTTACTTATTGGTGCTATGTACTTGTAGTAACACTAGGTGGAGACAAAGACAAAGACTATTATTCTCCAACGGAAGGTAAGAATCCTTACTACGATCCGAATATCTACAAAAAAGAAGGTTAATTAATTGGTTATATAGTAAAAAACCGATCAAACAATAGGGTTTGATCGGTTTTTTTATTACTAACGATTAAAATTTCTTTTTCTTAGTCGTGAATTGGAAGTACCAATACAGGAATATTTGAACTTTTTGTGATTCCTTTGGTTAAACTTCCCACAAATACATCATAAATTCCGCTTCTGCCATGTGATCCCATCACAATATAATCTGCATTTTTTTCCTTTGCATGTTCCAGGATAATATCTTTGGCAAGCCCTTGTTTTAAAAGGTGCTCACAATCAATATCATGAGCGATGATTCTTTGCTCAATTTTATTAAGCTGTACCAGTTCTTCTCTGATTTCATTGGCTTCCACTTCCGGAAAATATTGAAATCCCATATCACCAATGGCAAAGCCGATATCTGATGGCGCTACATGGATAAGGTAAATTCTGCCGTTAAGCTGTTTTGCAAATTTTATGGCACCGTCTACCAATTGGTCTGTCTTGTCCCCAAAATCTACGGGTAATACAATATTTATCATAACCTCTAATTTTGTTACCTAAAGATAGGGAAAATTTGCCAAACTCTGATGTTAAATACTTATAATATTCGGATATCAAGGATTTTTTCCTCTTCGAGATAAGCCTCCAGAATATCATTTTCTTCTACCTTTCCAACTCCTTTTGGAGTTCCGGTGAAGATAAGGTCACCCACTCTTAATGTAAAATACTGAGAAACAAAAGCAATGATATCATCAAAATTGAACATCATATCTTTTGTGTTACCATCCTGTACCTTTTCTTTGTTCTTTAATAATGAAAACTGAAGATTATCAAGAGTAAAACTTTCTTTTTTAAAGAAACTGCTTACCACAGCAGAACCATCAAAACCTTTGGCAAGCTCCCACGGAAGTCCCTTTGATTTTAGCTCACTCTGAAGATCTCTGGCTGTGAAATCTATTCCCAGACCTATTTCTTCATAATGCTTGTTTGCTGTTTCTTTCTGAATATATTTTCCTCCCTTGGAAATTTTTAATACCACTTCAAGCTCGTAGTGAATATCATTTGAGAATTCTGGAATATAAAAATCATTTCCTTTCAGAACCGCTGTATCAGGCTTCATAAAGATAACAGGATTCTCAGGAATTTCGTTCCCTAATTCTTTTGCATGCTCACTATAGTTTCTTCCTATGCAGATAATTTTCATAACTCTTTTTATTTATTTTTTTGACTTCGCCATTGCAAGAAACGAAGTAATCTTTTATCAGATGGGGTAAAGTGTATTAATTCTTATTGATTAATGGGTGAATTCATTCCCGCAATAATAACATTTGAATTTATGACTCGTCAGAAAAGAAATTCCAAAGAAACTGGTTGCGCTGTCATCTCTGTAAATATGATTAGAACCACATTTTGGACATACAAAATCAAACTCAGGATCTTCAATAGTGTGTTCTACTTCCAGCGAATACTGTTCATTATCCTTATAATCCTGTAATGCTTGTTTGGCTTTTTCCAGATCTTCTTCAAATACCTGAAGCTGTATACCGCCTACGGCCTGCGACAGAAGCCAATCCGATTGGATTAGCTGTTCATTCGCAATGAAGCTGTTGATATCATTTTCAGCCAATATCTGCTTGTCCCTGTTAGCTTCAAGGGCAGTTTCATAAAATTTAAAACGAACGAGATCAGACATATTTAAAATCTGCTTGAGAGTTGAATTTTTGTAAAAACCTTCTTCGTATACAACGGAAAGTCAGCATTCTGAAGCCATCCGAAATATCCTAAATCTTTTTGAAATACAGCTTTCACACCCTGGCCTTTATATTTTCCAAAGTTGAAGACTTCTTCCATTTTTTCGTTATATCCGATAAATCCGGCAAGATCTGCATTCTTATTATGGAATGTAAACTCGCTTAGCGGTGCTATCTCATTCGGAATATCATCATATTTTCCTACTTGTGCATCCAGAACTTCAAAGGTTGCCATTACATCAGCTTCCGCAGAATGGGCATTTTCCAATGTTTTTCCACAGTAAAACTGGTAAGCAGCGCCTAAGTTTCTAGGTTCTTTTTTATGGAAAATAGTCTGTGCATCTACCAATCTGAATTTACTCAGATCAAAATCCATTCCTACTCGTAAAAGTTCTTCAGCCAAAAGCGGAACATCAAATCTGTTGGAGTTAAATCCTCCTAGATCACTTCCGGTAATCATTTCCATAATTTTAGAAGCAATGTCTCTGAAGGTAGGAGCATCCTTAACGTCTTCATCATAAATTCCGTGGATCTCACTGGTTTCTTTAGGAATAAGCATTTCCGGGTTGACGCGCCATGTTTTGCTTTCTCTGGAGGCATCAGGATTTACTTTTAAGATGCAGATTTCAACAATTCTGTCTTTTCCGATGTTGGTTCCTGTTGTTTCAAGGTCAAAAATGCAAAGTGGTTTATGGAGTTTTAAATTCATGTTGATCATTAATAATTTGAAAATGTGTTTTACTTAAAATCAGGCTGTAAAAACCTTATGTAAATTCTTTAATTTTTATTTTAACTGTCCCTGAAAAACAAGGGAGACTACTATATAATAAATAACGAGCATTGGGATTCCTACTACCTGGAATATCGCAAGAATGGCAATTCCTCCTACCAGTAATACTACTTTAGGATAGTTGTCTTTTAATTGTTTGGATTTGAATTTCATGGCCATCATCTTGATCGGGCTGATCAGAAGCCATGACGTAAGAAGAGTCAGTAAAATCAGCAACAGTTCATTATCGAACAAAAAGCTAAAAGTTCCGGTTTCTTTAAACGCATAGTAGAGACCAAACAGTAAAACAGTATTGGTAGGCGTATTCAATCCTTTGAAATAATAACGCTGCTCTTCATCAAGATTGAAGATGGCAAGTCTCAGGCATGAAAATACCGTAACAATCAATCCGAGATATTTGATTTCAAACGGAAAGTGAATGCCAAGAAGCTCAGCACCAAAGGGTTCAAGAGCTTTATACATCGTAAGTCCCGGAATTACTCCAAAGCTTACCATATCCGCAAGAGAATCCAGCTGAAGCCCCAGATTGGAATTTGATTTTAATGCTCTCGCTACAAAGCCGTCGAAAAAATCGAAAATCGAAGAGAGAATAAGGCAGATTGCTGTAGTCTGATAATCTCCTAAAATTAGATGTATTGCTCCTATGCAGCCTGCAAATAAGTTAGCCAGGGTTAAGGCATTGGCCAGATTATTCTTTATAAAATTCATAAACACAAAATTACAGTTTTTAAAAATTCTAACTCAAAATAATCTGCACTAAAAAATGCATTAAAGTGATTTTGATGTAAATTTGCTCCATGAAATTTTTAAAAGGATTGAGAAAACAGGAAGTTCTGGTATTGGTTTACAGGATTTTTTTAGCCTATGTTTTTTATCAGATTGCCAGACTTTTATTCTGGTATTTTAATAAAGATCTGATTAAAGTTGACTCTGTTTCAGAATATATAAAGCTGGCCTTCCATGGTACAGCTTTCGATACCACTGCTATTTTATACGTCAATGCATTATTTATACTCCTTAGTTTATTGCCTTTGGTGATCAATACAAAAAAGATTTTTCAGAAAATTCTTTTCTGGCTGTACTTTATCACCAACGGAATTGCGTATGCCATGAATTTCGGGGATTTTATTTACTATAAATTTTCACAGGCAAGACTTACTTCTGCAGTATTTCAGGTAGCTGAGCATGAATCCAATGTTTCCCAAACGATGATGATTTCCGTAGGAGAGCATCCTTTTGTATTGGTTTGGTTTATTGTTTTAATGGGATTGTGGGTTTTCCTTTACAAAAGAGTAAAAATAGAAGATAGTAAACCTGTGAAACTGCTTCCTTATTTTATTACGTCCATTATTACTTTGTGTATCACTGCTGTTTTGGTTGTAGGAGGAATCAGAGGAGATTTTAAACACAGTACCAGACCTATTAATATGGTGGATGCTACCCGTTTTGTAACGAATCCATTGCAGGGAAATATGGTGCTCAACAGTACATTCTCCTTTTTCAGGACTTTAAATACCAATAATTTTAAGGAAGTTCATTTCGTAGATCAAAAATATATTGAAGAAAATGTACAGCCTTATAAAGTATATGACAGAAAAGTTGAAAATCGTCCCAATATTGTTATTTTCATTGTAGAGTCTTTCGGGAGAGAATATTCCGGAGCTTTTAATAAAGATAAAAATATTAAAGATTACGTTTCTTACACTCCGTTTATAGATAGCCTTGCTGGCCAGAGTCTGATTTTTCCCAATACTTTTGCGAATGGAAGACAGTCGATTCACGGGATGAGCAGCGTGTTGGCCGGAATTCCGAGTCTTACTGACGCTTTTACCGGATCGCCTTATTCCAACCAGAAAATTCAGTCTATTGTGTCTGTTTGTAATGATCTGGGGTATGATACTTCTTTTTATCATGGAGCACCAAATGGTTCTATGGGATTCCTTGGATTTGGAAATATTTTAGGATTTAAACACTATTTCGGAAAAACAGAATACAATCATGATGAAGACTTCGACGGAATGTGGGCGATATGGGATGAGCCCTTCCTTCAGTATTTTGCTAAAAATGTCGGGAAGAAACAACCTTTCATGACTACGGTGTTCACTGCTTCATCACATCATCCTTTTAAAATACCTGAAAAATATAACGGTAAATTTAAAAAAGGGAAAATTGAAATACATGAGCCGATGCAGTATACGGATTATGCGATCAAACAATATTTTGAAACCGCAAAAAAACAGCCCTGGTATAACAATACGATCTTTGTTTTCACCGGAGATCATACCAATCAGGTGTATTATCCTGAATACGAAAGAGCGATGAACCGTTATGCAGTTCCATTGATTTTCTATTCTCCGAATCCTGAATATCAGTTAAAAGGAGTGAGCCAGGAAATAGCACAGCAGGCAGACATCTATCCTACATTGGCGGATCTTATAGGATACAACAAACCAATCAGAAGCTGGGGCAGAAGTTTGGTAAGTGATAAAAAATATCCTTTTATAATCGTAAATTCAGATGGAAGTACAGATCAGTTCATGATTGGAAACTATATTTATCGTTTTGACGGAAAAGAAATCATCGGAGTATATGCTCAATCTGATCTGAGCCTTGAAAAAAACCTTCTAAATGAGGTTAAAAACCCTGAAGTTGAAGCTGGAAAGAAAACGGCAAAAGCCTGGTATCAGGATTATATGGATAGGGTGATTAACAGAAAGCTCAATTAAAACAAAAAGTATAAGAGGTGAATCAGCTTTTTATTTTTATACACCTCTTTATGCTTTGTATAACAAAAGTTTTTGTTCGTTGAAAATTAATTTATATTTTTATCAATACGTAGATAAGAATATTGTATAAAAATTAAAACTATAAGAAATATGAAAAAATTATTGTTAACGTTCGCGCTTTCTTTGTTTAGTGTACTCACGTTTGCGCAGATAGAAGGTAAGTGGAGAACAATAGATGATGAAACTGGAAAACCAAAGTCTATTGTTGAGATTTTTAAAAAATCTGATGGGAAATACTATGGGAAAGTTGTTCAGTTGCTGATCACTCCAGAAAACCCTAATTGTGTTGAATGTAAAGATGACAGAAAAAACAAACCTATTTTAGGAATGGAAGTGATTAGAGGACTTTCAAAAGACGGGAATGAGTTCAATGGAGGGACCATTACCAATCCAAAGAATGGTAAAACATATAAGTGTTTTATCATCAGAAAAGGAGATAAACTGACTGTAAAAGGATATATTGGAATATCTCTTATTGGAAAAACCCAAACTTGGGAGAAAGCTAATTGATTTAAGTTTAAATAGAATTTTAGATGACATTTCAGAAATGAGATGTCATTTTTTGTATGCAAAAGAATTACTTGGAATTTCTTCATAGCTTTAGATAAACGGCAAATAACTGTATAATCACGAAGAAAAACCGTTTTAAATAAAATTAATATTAAAGTTTTCCATTCAAATGAGAAGCCTTTTTATGATGTGTATAATAAAAAAACACTATTTTTGTAGTCTAAATTTTTCGAATAAATATGGCAGAATATACTTTTCGTGAGGTAATTGCACAGGCAATGAGCGAGGAAATGCGTAAAGACGAATCCATCTTTTTAATGGGGGAGGAAGTTGCAGAATACAATGGTGCTTATAAAGCTTCAAAAGGAATGCTTGATGAGTTTGGTCCTAAAAGAGTAATTGATACTCCAATTGCAGAACTTGGTTTTACAGGAATTGCTGTGGGGGCTGCGATGAATGGTAACAGACCAATTGTAGAGTATATGACATTCAATTTCTCATTGGTAGGAATTGATCAGATTATCAATAATGCTGCAAAAATCCGTCAGATGAGTGGTGGGCAATGGAACTGTCCGATTGTTTTCCGTGGACCTACGGCTTCTGCAGGACAATTAGGAGCTACCCATTCTCAGGCTTTTGAAAACTGGTTTGCAAACATTCCCGGCCTTAAAGTAGTGGTTCCTTCAAATCCTTACGATGCGAAGGGGTTGTTAAAAACTGCAATTCAGGATAATGACCCGGTTATTTTCATGGAATCTGAGCAGATGTATGGAGATAAAATGGAAATTCCTGAAGAAGAATACTACTTACCATTAGGAAAAGCAGATATCAAGAGAGAAGGTACAGACGTTACTTTGGTTTCTTTCGGTAAAATCATGAAGCTGGCTTTACAGGCTGCTGAAGATATGGCTAAAGAAGGAATTTCTGTAGAGGTTATTGACCTTAGAACAGTTCGTCCTCTTGATTTTGATACTATTCTGGCATCAGTGAAGAAAACAAATAGATTGGTTATTTTAGAAGAAGCTTGGCCATTTGCTTCTATATCTTCTGAAATTACTTATATGGTACAGCAAAAAGCATTTGATTATTTAGATGCTCCTATCAAGAGAATTACTACTCCTGATGCACCTGCACCATACTCTGCAGCATTATTTGCAGAATGGTTCCCTAAGCTTGAAAAAGTAAAAGAGGAAATTAAAAAAGCGATGTACGTAAAATAGTTATAGAGAAAAACTTCCGAAAGGAAGTTTTTTCATTTATTATATTCATGAAGAAAAATTCTTGACGTCATAAAATTAGTATAAATTTGCGCCTTTAAAATAAATTAAGCTGATATGGCAGAAGTTACAGAAGATGGCTACCACTTCGACATAAAGAAACTTTCCTTTATTGGAGTTTTAGTGTCTCTAGGAATTGTTTTTGGAGATATTGGTACCTCTCCGCTTTACGTAATGAAAGCAATTGTGAATGCAAGATTCCAAGGGAGTAATATGCCTTTCAATGAATACATAGAGGGTGCTCTTTCATGTATTATTTGGACGCTTACCCTGCAGACCACAATAAAATATGTAATCATTGCTTTAAGAGCAGATAACAAAGGTGAAGGAGGTATTCTTGCTTTGTTTTCACTAGTAAAAAACCTTAAGAAAGGATGGTTGTATCTCATTGCTATAGTAGGAGCAGCCGCCCTTATTGCAGACGGAGTAATTACACCATCGCTTACCGTAATGTCGGCCATTGAAGGGCTTGAAATTTATAACCCTCACACCCCGGTTGTACCTATCACTATTGGAATTCTGATTGTAATTTTTGTAGTACAACAGTTTGGGACCAGCTTTATCGGGAAGTTTTTTGGCCCTGTAATGGTTGTCTGGTTCCTGGTATTAGGTGGTTTGGGAGTAATGCATTTGAGCGAAAATTTTGAGATCTTAAGATCTTTCAATCCTTACTATGCTTACAAACTTATTGTCAACTCACCAAGTGCAATTGTTATTTTAGGTGCTGTTTTCCTTTGTACAACAGGAGCAGAAGCGCTTTATTCAGACTTGGGACACTGCGGTGCAAAAAATATCAGAGTAAGCTGGGGATTTGTTAAAGTGATGCTTATCCTAAACTATCTTGGGCAGGGAGCATGGCTTTTGACTAATTACAACAAACCTGGATTTTCTGTAGTAAACCCGTTCTTTGGAATTATGGAAGAATGGATGATCATCCCGGGAGTAATTTTAGCAACAGCCGCAGCAATTATTGCCAGCCAGGCATTGATTACAGGTTCTTTCACCATATTCTCAGAAGCAATGTCTCTTAACTTATGGCCGAATCAAAAAATTGATTATCCTTCCGGAGTTAAAGGACAGATGTATATTCCAAGAATCAATTGGGGACTTCTTATTCTGTGTATTATTGTCGTTCTGCATTTCAGGGAATCCGGAAAAATGGAAGCCGCTTATGGACTTTCCATTACAGTTACCATGCTGATGACAACAATCCTGCTGGTATTCTGGCTACTGAAACAAAGAGTAAGCAAAATATTGATTTTATTTTTCGCGTTTGTTTATATGGCTATTGAACTAGGTTTCTTCAGTGCCAATATTATCAAATTCCTGGAAGGAGGTTGGATCACAGTTGTTTTGGCTGGTTCTATCGGACTTTCTATGTATGCATGGTATAACGGACGATTGATTAAAACAAGATTTATCCAGTTTGTGAAAATAGAAAAATATGTGTCTATCCTTAAAGACATGAAACTGGATGAAACCATTCCGAAATATGCTACAAACCTGGCTTATCTGAGCAGAGCAAAAAGAAACGATGAAGTAGAATCAAAAATCATCTATTCCATCATCAAAAAACAACCGAAAAGAGCAGACCATTATTTTATCCTGAGTATTGTAAACCAGGAAGATCCATATACTTTTAAATATACAGTAGACGAAATCCTTCCGGGAACAGTCTATAAAATCAACTTCCTTTTAGGGTTTAAAGTAGACCGAAGAATCAATGATTACTTCAATATGGTCCTTAAAGATTTAATGGCTGATGGAACCATTCCTTCAAGAAGCAGCCATCCTTCTTTAAGATCTCATGAGATACCGCCGGATCTTAAATATGTGATCATAGATAACACCTATATCAACGATATCCTTTTAACTGTTAAACAAAAGATTATTCTTAACATTTATAACTTTGTGAAGTATATCGGAAGTGATGACTTTAAGGCTTGGGGAGTATCTTCTCATAACGTTGAAGTTGAATCTGCACCAATCACAGAATTAACAGTCTATGATAATAAGATAGAGCAGTCCGGATATTTCCGCCACAACTCTTAACCCACTAGTATTAACCATAATATCTATTTAAATAAAATTCAATAAATTTGTAGATAATTTTTTTAATGGATACAGTACAAAAAGAAAAAAATATAGCTTTGATCAAGGATGTTTTAAGAAACTACTTATTAGAAAAAGGGTTCAGAAACACACCTGAAAGATATACGATATTGGAAGAAATTTATAATATGGATCATCACTTCAACGTTGATGATCTGTATCTTCTGATGATGCAGAAAAAATATCATGTTTCCAAAGCGACGATTTACAACACTATTGAAATTTTCCTTGATGCAGGCTTGATCCGTAAGCATCAGTTCGGAGAAAAGACATTGACCTCTTCATCTTATGAGAAGTCTTATTTTGACAAGCAACATGACCACCTGGTGATCTACAAAAAAGACTCTGACAAAGAGATTGAAGAAATTATTGAATTCTGTGACCCAAGAATCCAAGGAATCAAAGAAGCCATCGAAGAAGCGTTTGGCGTAAGAATTGATTCTCATTCGCTATATTTTTATGGCACTAAGAATGACTAATTAATGAGAATAATCCTTTTTCTGCTAATCTTTATTTCTACGCTAAACTTTGCGCAGGATAAAACACCCGTGAAGAGAGATCCGTATTTGCAGAATCCTTCAACAGGTCAGCCTAAACAGATGAGACCTGAAGATAAAGTAAAGATCATCCACGCAGACGAAATTAAGAAAGACCCTGAAAAATACGACGGGAATCAATATTTTACCGGTCATGTTCAGATTGAACATCAGGGCTCCATTCTTACTGCTGATGAAGTCGTCCTGTACAATGAAGAGAATTTTGTAAAAGCAATAGGCAATACAAGACTTCAAAATACTGATGGCTCTGTAATCACAGCAGGAGAAATGGAATATGATGCCAATACCCAGAAAGGTGTTGCCAGAAAAAATGTGGTCTTAACTGACCCCAAACAAACAATAAAAACAGATATTCTGTATTATGACAGACTGGCTAATCAGGCTTATTTTAATACAGGAGGAACCATCTCTGATGGGCAGAATGTAACCTACGCCAAAGTAGGAACTTACTTCCTCAATACACGAGTGGTAGACCTTACCGGGAATGTGAAAATAGAAACGCCTCAGTATATCATTGAAGGGCCCAATATCAAGCAGAACCAAAATACAAAAATTGCAGATTTTAACGGTCCTACAACCATTACCAGCAAAACCAATCCCCGAAACAGAATCTATACGGAGAGAGGAACCTATAAAATGGATTCCAAGGAGGCTTATCTAACTAAAAACTCCAGGATCTTTTATAATGAGAAAATCCTTACCGGCGATGATATGTACTACAATCAGATTTCAGGGTTTGGTAAAGCAACCGGAAATGTAACCCTTGATGATCCCAAAGAAAGAAGGTATATAAAAGGAGGCTACGGAGAGATTTTTGAGAAAAAAGACTCTGCGATGATGACGAAAAATCCTTATGCCGTAAAAGTGATGGAAAAAGATTCCATTTATTTTGCAGCAGAAAAAATAATCTCCTATCAAAGACCGGATTCACTGGATATCAAAGTTAAGAAAAGCTACTTAAGAGCCTTTAAAAAAGCTCGTATTTATAAATCCAATGCACAGGGAAGAGCAGATTCTATTGCTTTCAATGAAACAGACGGAGTTATGCATATGTACACCAGCCCGATTCTTTGGAGTGGTGAAAAACAGGTAACCGGTGATAAAGTAGAAGCTTACTTTAATACCAAGACAGAAGATATAGACTCATTAAAAGTAATCGGAAATGCCTTTGCCATCAGTAAAGTAGATTCACTTACTCTCAAAGATGAATTCAATCAGGTGAAAGGAAAATTCATGACGGTTTACTATGAGAAAAATGATATTAAAGAAGCTAGAGTAGTTGGAAATGCTCAATCTATTGTCTATGTAGATGATACCGATCAGGAAACTAAAAAGCCGGAAAGAATAGGTATTACCCTTTCTACCTGCGGAATTATCGGAGCATTATTTGAAGAAAGAGCCCTGCAGATTATTTCATGCAGTATTGGAGCAAATTCAGATACCTATCCGATGAGTAAAATAGAACCGGCACGAAGGAAGTTTCCCGATTTTAACTGGAATACCAAAGACCGGATCCGGAAATGGCAGGATATTCTGGTAGACAGCCCGAATAACGAAGAAATACAGTATACCGCTGACAGCGAACTCTTCGATAAAGCTCAGAAAGCAATTGATGACGAAAAAGCCAAAGAAGAAGCTAAAAAGCCTAAGAGGGTTCGAAAATAATAACGGATATTTTTTACCAAAAATAAAAAATCACCATTCTTTCAATCAGAAATGGTGATTTTTTTTTATATAAATGGCTCTTTAAAAAAAAAAATAATTATAAATATTGTTTTTTTTGCATCATCCAGTCTCTACCTGATACTTAATTCCTTTTAAAACCGGGATTTTTTACCCCGATTTTTTATTTAACATTTTTTTTTATTTACGTTATCATTTCAATTATAATATTTTATAAATTTAGAATACCAACAATGATAAAAAAAACAGAAAATGAAAATCAATTATTCCCTGTTGGCTCTTATATTTTGTCTTATAAGGGTCAATGCACAAGTTGGGATTTCGAAAGTTCCTAATTTTCAACCAGACAACAGAGCACTTCTGCATGTAAAACAGGACAATAATGCGGCACGGATGCCGAGATCCAACACTGCAGCAGTCCTGCCGGCATCAGCTGTCGGTACCACCGGAAACGGTACCCAAAGTTCCATTATTTTCAACAGAGAAACCGGAAGCATTGTACAGAATGACGGAACCACCTGGAAAATTTCAGATCCTATCGTAACGACCATGAAGAACAATAAAATGGCGCGTTTCATACGATCAGGTACGGTTACAACCAGCTGTGGAACGTGCGGACTCGCATGCGCACTTACGGTCAGAACCTGTACAGCGGCTAACGTCAATTTCACAACAGCTATCCCGAGCTTTAATGAGATTGCTACTGATGTTTCACTGGATGCTGCCACCAGCAATGTAATTAATATTAATACCAGAGGACTGTATAAGGTTTCATTTAAAAGTGGAGCGCTGGATATCAGTACACCGCTGTGTATCGGGGTGATTATTAACCTCAGATCGAAACTGGATCTTGAGATAAGTACGGTGTCAGATCCAACCTGGAGACCTATTAATAACACCACCAGCGGTTCCACAGCAGGAGCTCTTTCTGTTACAACCCTTCTTCCGGGTTCTATTGATGTGGGTCAGTCTCTGGCATTTACTTATGTAGGAACCTTCAATGCAGGAGATAAATTAAGACTGACGATGGGTGGAACCCAGGATATCGGTACAGGGGTCTGCACAGGAGCATTAGGCGGAAATAATATGTTTTTTGCCATGTCAAAAACAGGAAATGCGGTTTCTGAAATTATTGTTGAAAAAATAAATATGCAATAAGATGAAAAAGATAATATTACTTGTTGTGCTTATTTTCCATTACACTTTAATAGCACAGGTGACCATTGGTAGCGATATTGTTAGCAACCGGAATATAGTGAAAGTTCAGGACGGTGTGAAAGGGGTCATTCTTCCCTATTCAAATACACATACGGCCTTCCCAAGATATAATGCTTCCGCACCGGATTTATTTGATGATTATGCTAACCTTGTAGGGAGTCTTATTTATAACAAGACTGATGAACAGTATTATAAATACGACGGCTATGCCTGGAATCCTGCCAGACAAATCCAAGGGATTTATCAGCTAAGGGCATCCAGACTGGGAATTTCTGCAGGGATTACCATTCCCTGTATCTCATTTGGAATTGGATTCTGCTTTGCCGGAGGCTCACCTGCCTACCTTGCTGCCGATAACAGAAGCCAGGTTCTTGTAGATAATTTACTGCTTAAGAATGCAAGCAACGTTACTGTTAAAACAGCGGGGATCTACGATGTAGGAGTTGCTCTTGTTTTTACGGGGGGAAGTTTTGGAGCCGTTGCAGGAGTTACTGAATTTAAACTCACATTGCAGGTTAAATACACACCTGCTTCAGATTGGGAAACCGTAGTGTCAAAGACCAATTATTCCATTGTGTTCATTGTGGATACCCAGGGTAATAAGACATCCAGTTTTGCACAGACTATTTCTCTTCCGGTGGGAGCAGAGCTCAGAGTGGTTCCGGCCATCAGTTCCACTGCCATTTCAGGAGGTGCATTGGCAGCTTACGGAACAGATACAAATTCGGCCAGCTCATATCTTGCGGCACGTTTAATTAAAGCTTACTAATCATGAAAAAATATATTTTCAGCTGTTTGATACTCATGGGCAGTCTATACAGCGCACAGGTAAATTTCACCAATATTCCCAACCCGGATTCCAATGCGAGCGGAAATGATCAGGTGATGATGTACATTACCAATACAAATGAGGCATCCGGCGTCAAAGGTTTTGGTCTTCCTGCGGTAGATACAGAAGCGTTACTTCCCTATACAGGAGGCAGTGCACCGGTAACGGCCATCGAAGAATTAAAAGGAATGCTTCTCTTCGTTAAAAGTACGGGACAGGTAATGGTTTTTAACGGATTGGTATGGAGTAAGGCTTTTGAAGTGGAGTCTGATAATATTTCTAGATTTCAGCTTAACGCCGTCTCCACCACCACAGGATCTGTATTGCTTCCAATCAATTCTCTGATTGATAAACCTAATTTTCTTGCTGATCCGCTTAAGCTTAAAACCAATGTAGCCACATCCGGAGCCAATCTCAACAGGTTATACATACGCCAGACCGGTTTATACAGAATTAACCTGAACATCACGTTTACAGGACCGGCAGGCTCATTCAGCAGCAGATTAGGAGCAGGACTCTATGTAAATGATGCACAGAGATTCCAGCTGCTTGAAAATACAGTGAATTTTGACGGAACGAACAGAAAGATCAATCTTGATTTCTCGGTTTATGCAGTGCAGGGACAGTATATCACATTGGAAGCCGTTTCCGAAGTGGGAGGAACCACTTCTTATACTGTAACCAATAACAGCTTTGTAACTATAGAAAAAGTACTGTAAGAATAGTCAGAACTTTTTAATATTGATAATCCATTACCCTTGACATGCTCAGGGGTAATTTTTTTATTAAAGTCGGATAATTTCTGCATGTGCCGAATCTTTTATAGCTTTGCTGAAATTTTGGAGACAATGGAAATGCAAAAAGATTTTTTTATATATCAGGCTCAAACCACAAAATTTGCTGCAGGTTTTGAAGTTGAAAAAGCAGAAGGAAGCTATATTTATGGTACAGACGGGAAAAGATATCTTGACTTTGTAGCAGGAGTTTCTGCCAATACGCTGGGGCATTCACATCCTAAGATTGTGAATGCAATCAAAGAACAGGCAGATAAATACCTTCATGTAATGGTGTATGGAGAATATGCGCAGGAAAAACCTATAGCGCTATGCAGACTGCTGGCGGAAGCTACTCCGGATCCATTAGAAGTTACCTATCTTGTAAACAGTGGTGCTGAGGCTATTGATGGAAGCTTGAAGCTGGCAAAACGATATACAGGCAGAGAAGAAATTGTTTCCTTTAAAGACTCGTATCACGGAAATACCCATGGTGCTTTGAGTGTTTCAGGAAATGAAACTCATAAAAGAGAATTCCGTCCCTTATTACCGATGGTTTCTTTCATTGAATTTAATAATGAAAAAGATTTCGATAAGATTACTGAGAAAACAGCATGTGTCATCCTTGAAACCATTCAGGGAGCCGCTGGATTTCTGGTTCCTGCTAACGACTATCTGATCAAACTGAAGAGAAGATGTGAAGATGTAGGTGCTCTTTTGATTTTAGATGAAATTCAACCCGGATTTGGAAGAACAGGGAAACTATTTTCTTTCGAACACTTTGGAATCGTTCCTGATATCCTGGTGATGGGGAAAGGAATGGGAGGAGGAGTTCCTGTAGGAGCTTTTATGAGTTCCAGAGAAATTATGGAAAGCTTATCACATTCACCAAAGCTTGGGCATATTACTACTTTTGGCGGAAATCCATTGATTGCAGCGGCAAGTTACGCTACTTTAAAGGAAGTGCTGGACAGCGGGCTTATGAATGAAGTGGAAAAAAAAGAAAAATTGTTCAGAGAACTTTTAGTTCATCCTAAAATTAAAAATATTAATGGTAAAGGCTTAATGCTTGCCGTGAATCTCGGAACTCCAGAATATACACTGGAAGTGGCCAAAAAATGTATGGAAAACGGACTTGTTGTTTTCTGGCAGCTGTACAGAAATGAATACCTGAGAATCTCACCACCTCTTACATTATCTGAAAATGAAATCAGAGAAGGATGTCAGATTATTCTTGATATACTGAACGAAAATTAAAGATAAAATCTCTCCGGAAAGGAGAGATTTTTTTATGCTTTACATGACAATTTTAGCCAGTAAAAATTAATGGAATAAGGATTTAAATCCTGTGATAAATATCATACTGATTCTTTAAAAAAGTAATTGTTTTTTTGCGTAATAAAAAAATTAATTTATATATTGCGGGACGATAAAACAAAGATTATATGGCGAAACATAAAGTCCATTACGAATTTCCAATGCACTGTTTATCAGAGATTTTATATGAATATCTGGCGACTGCAGAAGGATTGTCTGAATGGTTTGCGGATGAGGTAACAGAGAAAGGCGATGATTTCTTTTTTAGCTGGGGTGGAGGTCCTGCTGAGAAGGCTACTTTGATCAGATATAAGCCTGAAGGTTTCGTGCGTTTCAGATGGGAAGAAGATGAAGGAACAAAAAATTTCTTTGAAATGACTATTACAATTGATGATATTACAGAAGATCTGGCTTTAAATATTACAGATTTCTGTGAAGAAGGTGATGAAGAGGAAAATGCAATGTATTGGGAAAATCTTATTGAGAACCTGAGAATAAAACTGGGTGCGGCATAATACCGGGCTATATTAAATGATAAAACTGATGAACGATTTATCGTTCATTATTTTTTTGTAAATAAATCACATCAAAAATTGGAAAATCAATATTTTACATCAGACGAGTTAAATGTAAAGAACAGAGCCTTCCTTTGGGGCGACTCAGTGAAAGTTTCTTTCTTTGTAAGAAATGGTGGATTGATCATGGACGAAGAATGCTATTTTTTCCTGATGGCTTCCATGAGAAAGATGAGAATGAATATTCCTCTGACTTACACCCTGGAATTTTTCCAGACACTTTTTCAAAAAGAAATTATTGAAAGTAAAGGAGTAAAGAACGGAATTATCAATTTCCAGGTGTTCAGGAATAATGACGGCGTAACATTGGCAAAATCTTCTGTTTCCTATTTTTACGAAATTTCAGAAATGACAGATATACTGGCAGTTCATGAAAGACCTTTAGAATTGGATCTGATTAAAGAAATTAACGTTAATAACAACCTTCTGAGCAATATCAGGGTTCACTGTCCGGAAAATATCTACGGAGCGATCTATGCTCAGGAAAATGACCTTGATGACGTTATTCTTCTGAATCCAAATAAAAGAATAGCACGTACTACTGCCGGAAATCTTCTTTTTTTAGAAGGTGACATTATCAAAGTGCCAAAGCAGACTGAAGGAGCTTACATTTCTCCTTTGATGGAAAATTTTGTTACTTTTTTACATAAAAATAACCTTGCTGATATTCAGGAACACGAGATTATTGCATTCGAGTCTCAGAAAGCTGAAGAGATTTTAATGATTTCTGAAGAGAAAGGTATATTTTCTGTAGGTAAGATAAGAAATAAGACTTTTGAAAACTCCCGTTTCTCAGAATTGGTAGAAAGCTGGAAGAAAAGTTTTAATCAATAAAAATTGACAAACCCGGTAAACAACAAAGTTCCAGAAGTCCTTTACCGGGTTTTATTCTGATTAAATCAGAAATTGTTTTTTTTATTTAGTATTCGTTGATGATTTCAACAAATTTCTGTGCGATTTCTTTTTGCCCTTTTTCACTCGTTATATAATTTCTGTTTTCAGAATTATTGATGAATCCAAGTTCTACCAATACGGCAGGTGCTTTCGTTTCTCTTAAAATATGAAGATTACTCTCCGATATTTTACGGGCATTGAATTTCTTGTAAATTTTTCCGGCTAATTCCTTTGAAACATCAGAATTCTGAGTATACACTTCAAATCCGTTATCAGATCTCTCTTTTTCAGGAGACGTATTGACATGGAGTGAAATAACCATTTCAGGATTAAGTTTATTGATCTGATCTGTTCTTTCGGAAAGAGTAGGATAACTGTCAGAATCCCTTGTCAGAACGATTTCATATTTATTCTGGCTTTCATTGATCTTCTGGATTTCCTTAGCAACACTTAATGAGATATTTTTTTCACGAATTTCACCATGTGTAGCCCCAAAATCATTTCCACCATGGCCGGCATCTATGACAATGTATTTTTTGTTAATTGGGCTAAATGATAAAAATGCGGTAGAAAATATTGATAAAGCAAGTAATGTAATACCTTTCATATCAGTGATTTTAGTTTTTCAAAGAACGGAAAAACTTTCTTTAAAATTGGTTAAAGGAATCTTAAAGTTTGTTAATTGTCTGATTGCCATGAAAATGGTACTTAATTCAGCGAAATATCTTCAGGTGAATTGGCCCAAAGAAGAAATTCTCCCCCAAGGTTCTGCATAATCGATTTCCAAAGACTTTGGTCATTGGGCAGCGTATAGTCAAGGTTATAAACATCCACTACCGTCCACATTTTTCTTTGAACTTCGGTATCAAGCTGGCCTGGCGACCATCCGGAATAGCCTGAGAATATTTTGATGTGTTCAATATCCAGTTCGCTGCTCAAAATAGCATTTATAATACGTTCGATATCTTCTGTAAGATAATATTCATCTGCGATGTCTGTATAGATTTCAGTAACTCTTTTACCTTTTACAATAAAAAACACTTTGTCGTTTTCCACCGGACCTCCATCATACACCTCAATTTTAAAGTCAAAAAAATCTTTGAACTTGCTGCTCATCTGGCTGTTCTTTTTATTCAGTATCAAACCAAATGCACCACTTTCATTATGTTCAACAACCAACACTACCGATCTTGAAAAAATATCGCCGGAAATGTCAGGTGTCGAGATTAATATTTTACCTTTGTATGAGTGATTCATACTCAAATTTAATAAAAAATATTTATGGAAAACCTGCACGACAAAAGAAAAGTGTACGATAAATCCCAACTTATTGAAAGTGAGATAAAACAAAATCCAATCGAGCAGTTTAGAGACTGGTTTTTGGAGGCCAGTGAGAGCCCGATGATCTCAGAATCCAATGCTATGGCTGTTTCCACAGTAGAGGAAGATGGATGTCCGAGAACAAGAATGGTCCTTCTTAAAGCATATACCCATGAAGGTTTTATTTTCTATACCAACTATGACAGCCGAAAAGGAAAAGCAATAGAAAGCAATCATAAAGCATGTCTGCATTTCTTCTGGCCTAATCTTGAAAGACAGATCATCATCAAAGCAGATCTTGAAAAACTGGCAGAAAACTTAAGTGATGGTTATTTCCATTCAAGGCCGAAAGGGAGCCAGCTGGGAGCTGTAGTTTCTCCGCAGAGCCAGGTGATTCCCAACAGAGAGTTTTTGGAAGGAAAATTAAAAGAGCTGGAAAAGGAATATGAAAATACTGAAGTTCCAAGACCTTCCAATTGGGGTGGATATCTGGCAAGACCTTATGAGATTGAATTCTGGCAGGGCAGACCCAACCGTCTTCACGACAGAATTATTTATCAGCTGGAAGATCTGGATTGGAAAATTTCAAGACTGGCACCGTAATGAGAGTTTAGAAGCCAGATGTTAATAATTTTTTTTAATGATACTGACATCCTGAAAATATACACTTAGTAATATCAAATAGAAGCGGGCTAAAGCCCGCTTATTTATTTGTATCAATAATAAGTGGCTTTAGCCAACTTAATAATTCTTAATCGCTTAAAATTGCTTAATGGTTCAATTTCTTTATTGAATACAAAAAAAGGCCGTTTCTAAGAAACAGCCCTTGAATTTTTTTAATCTGAATGATTATTTTTTCTTAGCACCTGAAACTGCATTTGATAAATCAGCTCCAGCTTTAAATTTAGCAACTTTTTTAGCAGCGATCTTGATCGGTTTTTTAGTTGCAGGGTTAATCCCTTGTCTAGCAGCTCTCTCAGCTACTGAGAAAGTACCGAAACCTACTAAAGATACTTTTCCATCTTTTTTCTTTAAAGTAGTAGTTACGTTACCAATGAAAGATTCTAAAGCAGCCTTTGCTGCAACTTTAGTGATACCTGCATCTTTAGCGATTGCGTCGATTAATTCAGACTTGTTCATAATTTTTAATATTAAAGTTAGTTCGTAATTATAGCAAATATAATACTATTTTCTAATTGTGCAATTTTTTTATTAAAACTTGTAAGATTTTTTTGCTTTTTGGTGAAATTGGTTGAAATATGATAATTCAACTTTTCACAGAAAATCTACGTTACGCGTTACTAAAATCATGCCAAATGCTTATGCTTATTGACTTTAGCAAAAAGTTAATATTGTTTCTTGTATTTATTAAATCCTAAATTAAGTATAAACATTTAATTTTTTTAACCATATGATTATTAAATTTATAAGTAATCCTCAGAATCCTTGTGTTTTATAAAATTAAACCCTTGTGTTTGTGGGAGTTTTTAAATGATACTAAAGACCTGTTTTATTAATTTTTATTAATAAATTTGCACCATGCTAATAGAAGTTTTCAAGTCAAAGATTCATAGGGTGAGAGTAACTGCCTCTGACCTTAATTATATAGGAAGTATAACAATAGATGAAGATCTTATTGAAGCTGCCGGTCTGGTAGTAGGAGAAAGGGTCTATATTGTGAATGTGAACAACGGAGAACGTTTTGATACGTACGTTATCAAAGGAAAAAAAAAATCCGGAGAAGTATGTCTGAATGGGCCTGCAGCAAGAAAAGTACAAAAAGATGACATTATCATCGTTATTGCTTATGCGCAGATGACCCCGGAAGAGGCTAAAGACTTTCAGCCGAAGATTGTTTTCCCGGATGAAAAAACAAACCTTCTTACCTAGGACATGGAGAAAACATCAAAAAGTCCGGTAAAATCAATATTAACAATAGTAATATCGCTTGCTTTTGCAGGCTTTTTTTTATGGCTTGCTTTAAGAGGGCTTGATTTTAAAGTCATTCAGAAGTCACTGGCGAAAGCGAATTACCTATGGGTGCTGTTTGCATCTGTATTTGGCCTTCTTGCTTATTGGTTTAGGGCAATTCGTTGGAATCTGATGCTTGAACCCATGGGATACAAAATTTCAAATTCCAATTCCCTTTGGTCAATATCATTTGGATATCTGATGAACCTTACCATTCCGAGAAGTGGCGAAGTGGCAAGAGCTACGGCTCTGTATGGAGTAGAAAAAGTACCTGTGGACAAATCTTTTGGAACGATCATTTTGGAAAGAGTGGTGGATCTTATATGTATGCTAGGTTTTTTAGGATTGACTTTATTGTTTAAATATGATGCAATTCTGTCATTCTACAAAAATTCCGGAATAAATATGAATCCTAACAAGATTTTACTGGTCCTTTCAATTCTGATTGTAGGAACAGTTTTATTTTTTGTATTCAAGAAGAAACTTTCAGGAATTCCGTTTTTAGGAAAAATTGTCAACTTTATTGATGGAATTTTTCAGGGATTAACTTCCATCTTTAAACTAAAAGAAAAAGGAAAATTTATCCTTTATACATTAGGAATCTGGATTTGTTATTATTTAGCTGCCTACCTGGTTTGTTTTGCCCTTCCTGAAACATCCGCATTTACTTTTGCAGACGGTTTCTTTATTATTGTAGTAGGAACATTGGGAATGATTATTCCTGCCAGTGGAGGTATTGGAGCTTATAACCTTGCCATGAAGTATGGTTTTATGGCTCTTTTTATATCAGTAGGAAAAAGTGCTGACTTCGGGGGTGAAATGGGATTGACCTATTCCTTTATTTCTTTACCGCTGCAGATTGTTATTATGCTGGTGATGGGACTGATTTCTATTCCTATGCTGGCCAAAGCAAGAAATGCTGCCGTTTCGGATAAGGGGTTTGAAAATTAATTTAATATTCTTTTTAACAATACAAGGTTCAATTTTTTAATTGAACCTTTTTTTATGGCGATTTGTGACTTAAATAGCTTTAGTTGGGCTTTGTAGATCATTTTTTACTAAATAAATTTGGTCAATTCATAAATCACTTCTATCTTAATGCGGAAAATAATCATAATATAAAACACTATGGCAATTAATCTACAGAAAGGACAAAAAATCGATATAGGATTGACGAAAATGACGATTGGATTAGGTTGGGATCCCAATGAAGGAACCGGCTACGATTTTGACCTGGATGCTTCTGCAATCATGATTGATTCTGACAAAAAATTAGTAAGCGAAGAATATTTTGTTTTTTACAATAACCTGAATTCTCCGGACGGAGCACTTACCCATACAGGTGATGATCCCAATGGTAAAAACAGTGATGGTGACGATGATGAAGCAATCGTAATAGATCTTGATAAAGTAGATTCAAGAGTGGAAGAAATTCTTTTCGTAGTAACCATAGAAGATTTTGAAAGAAGAAGACAGAATTTCGGACAGGTAAGAAATTCTTATATCAGAGTTGTTGATAATCATTCAAACCAGGAAATTGCAAAATATGAGCTGGATGAAGATTTCTCCATTGAAACCGGTGTAGAGTTCGGAAGGCTGTACAAAAGAAACGGAAGCTGGAAGTTTGAAGCCTCTGGGATAGGATACAGAGCAGATCTTGGCTTTTTCCTGGAGAAATACTATAAAGGACAGATCATCAAATAAAAACACCCAAATACACAAAAACGATAACTATGGCAATTAATTTACAGAAAGGACAAACGATAGATTTAAGAAAGAATGACCGCGGAGAAAGCGTTTATGATCTTTCAAAAGTAACCATTGGTTTAGGATGGGATGTGAGAAAACAAGGTGGAGGATTCTTTGGAAAACTGTTCAGTAAAGAAGCCGAATATGACCTTGATGCAGTGGCTTTCCTCTTAGATGGCAACGGCAAAGTAGCAAATCTTGGAAGAACCGTACAGACCAATGACGGAAGACAGATGGGGCTTTATCAGGGAGATGTGATTTTCTTCAATTCTATGCAGCATCCAAGCGGAAATGTATGGCTTACAGGAGATAACAGAACTGGAGCGGGAGATGGCGATGATGAACAGATCATTGTAAAACTGGATCAGCTGGATCAGAGTTATCAGAAAATTGTATTCCTTGTTACCATTTATCAGGGAAAAACGAATAATCAGCACTTTGGAATGATCGAAAATGCATTTATCCGGGCGGTAGATGCTACAGGAAAAGAAATTACAAAATACAGCCTTTCCGGAGATTCTAGTATGAACGGAATGTGTGCAATGGTTTTTGCAGAAGCATACCGTCATAATGGAGACTGGAAATTCCGTGCTGTGGGTGAGCCGCATCATACAGATAACTTTATAGATATTCTGAAACAGCAGTACGCTTATTCCAATTAGATTCTTAATTTTTATCAAACCAAATAAAAGCCGGCTTGGAAGTCTTCGACTTCCTCCGCCGGCTTCAGAATTAATATTTGTCATAATGAGCAGGAGATTATTAGCTTATTTTTTATTAGATACTTCAGGTTCTATGAACGGGGAGCCTATTCAGGCACTGAATAACGGATTCAACGGATTGATCAGTATGCTTCGTGCAGATCCGCAGGCGATGGACAGCCTGCATCTAAGCGTCATTACCTTCGATAGAGAAGTTAAAAATATTATTCCTTTAACAGATCTGGCCAGTTTTTATCCCATGGAAATTACCTGCCCGGACAGTGGCCCAACCCATACGGGAGCTGCTCTGGAAATGGTTTCAGGATTGGTGCAGAAAGAAGTTGTAAAAGAATCTGCCGAAGCAAAAGGAGACTGGCAGCCACTACTTTTTATATTTACGGATGGGAAACCTTCAGATATCCAGAAGTACAGACAGATGATTCCTGTAATCAGAGGACTGGAGTTTGGTGCCATCGTAGGTTGTGCAGCCGGTCCGAAAGCTGATGAACAGTTTTTGAAAGAACTGACAGATCATGTAGTAAAGCTTGATACTACAGATGCTATTACCCTTTCTTCCTTTTTCAAATGGGTGAGTTCTTCCATTACACAGGGAGGACAGTCGCAGAATACGGGAGAAAATATCACATTACCTCCGCCACCATCGGAGCTTACTATTATTATTTAAAAAATTGTCTTTACAACATGAGAAGACTGCCTATTTATTTTTTAGTAGACATCTCCGAATCTATGGTTGGAGAACCTATTGAGCAGGTACAGGAAGGTATCGCTAATATCATCAGGGACTTAAAAAAAGATCCGTATTCACTGGAAACCGTTTATATTTCCGTTGTAGGTTTTGCAGGAGAAGCCGAAGTGATTACTCCATTGCAGGATATTATCAGCTTTTATCCTCCTAAAATTCCAATCGGGAGCGGAACCTCACTTTCCCAGGGTTTGATCAAAGTAATGGATTGTATTGACAGGGATATTGTGAAAACCACCTATGAAAGAAAAGGTGACTGGAAACCTATCGTTTTCCTGTTTACTGATGGTGTTCCCACTGATGATGCCACCAAAGCCATTGAGAGGTGGAATAACAAGTACAGCGGGAAATCCAATACAATTGCCGTATCTATAGGTGAAAATACAAACTATAAACTGCTCGGTTCATTAGCCGATAATGTATTGCTGTTTAATAACTCTGATGAGAATTCTTATAAAGAATTTTTCAAATGGGTAACAGATTCTATTAAAACGACCAGCCAAAGCGTAACAGAAGCCAAAAAAGAAGGAATCAACCTTTCTAAGATCGATTCCCATATTCTTGAGAAAGTAGATCCTGAAATGGAACAGAGATTTCCGGATAACAATTTTGTAGTATTGAACGGAAAATGCCAGGAAACTGAAAAGCTTTATCTGATGAAATTTAAAAAAGCATTTGCAGAATCCAGCATACCGGGAATGGCAACAAGATATTACAGACTGGACGGGGCTTATAAAATTGATGAAAAAGCCTACTACAGACTTTCTTCAAATCAGAAAACCCTTCTTAAAATCAATATTGAAGAGCTGGATGGAGGAACTTCATGTCCTCACTGTGCCAATCCCATTGCGTTGGCAACATGTTCGTGTGGCGGAATTCACTGTCTGAGGGGAGAAGGATACAGCAAATGTCCATGGTGTGGAACTTCGGATTACTATGGGTTTTCCGGTGGAGGATTTGATATTAACAGAACTTTGGGTTAATGATGGGTAAATTTTTCCGGAAATCAGCCGGTGAATCTAAACCGAAGACTGTGGAACAAGCTGTTATTTATAAAGAAATAGAAGAATTCAAAGAGGTTCATTGGGTATTGAAGAATGCCAGTGCAAAACAGTTCTATGAATTTCACCTTGACATGGAAGATTTTCCGAACATAAAAATTCAGAATATCAGTGGCCTCGAAGAAACGGAACTTACCTTTGAAAATGATACAATCTCAGGAACTCCGGTTACCAACAATATGTATCATCTGGATGTTCAGTTTTATCATATTCATGATCAGAAGCAGATTGAAACTAAAAAAGTACAGCTCTTTGTAAACGCAGATCCGAAAGACTTGTGGAAAAATATTCCAAGCGATAGAAATGCCGTTTTTTATAAGTCGGAAGAAGATTCATTCAAAGGTTCATTTTCAGACAAAAAAATTGTTGTGGCTTCCAAAAGAGGACGTTCTCACGCCCATGAAGGGAAATTTCGTGAAGATGATTTTGCAGTGAATAACCTTCCTGGAGACTGGAATATTGTTTCTGTTTCAGATGGAGCAGGTTCGGCAGCGGCTGCAAGAGAAGGTTCAAGATTGTCAACAGCAACGATCAGTCAGTTTTTCAATTCGCAGGAGATTTTAAGTGGAATTGAAAGCAGTATTGATGGGATGTATGGTACTGAGGCTTCCATTGGAGAACGCTCAGAGGCAGAGCAAAATATCAAAAATATTTTATCAGAAAGTGTTGCAGAAGTGTATCAGACATTAGAAAAAGCGGCGATAGAAAATGTTCTGTCCGTAAGTGATCTGCATGCTACGCTGATTTTTACATTACTTAAAAAGTTTAGTTTCGGGTATGTGATTCTTAGTTTTGGAGTGGGAGACTGCCCGATTAATCTTATCGATCCTGATTTTTCTGAAGTAAAACTTTTAAATCAGATGGATGTGGGTGAGTTTAGCGGAGGTACCCGTTTTATCACCATGAAAGAAATTTTCAACGATCAGATGGATTCCCGTTTCAGAATTACCTGTGTGGATGATTTTTCCTATCTCGTGCTGATGACTGACGGTATTTATGATCCGAAATTCATCACCGAAAATAAACTGGAAGATACAGAAAACTGGAAATTGTTTTTTGAAGACCTGGCCGGAAACAATGATGACCGTACAAAAGTTGATTTTATCAACGATGAAAAAATTCATGAAGAACTTTTAATATGGAGCGATTTCTGGAGCAGAGGAAATCACGATGACCGTACATTGGCAATAATCTATTAACACCATGAAAAAGACCATTAAGGTTGTTTCTGTCCTGGACACAGCCAAATCCTATGAATATGTAGATGAAACCCCTATCCGAGGTGGCATGAAAGATGTTTATTTTTCTCCTGATAAAGACTATGTGGTGGCTTTTTACCGGAATCCGCTGGATGAAGGGCAAAAAGAAAGAATCATGAGAATTGTTTCTACCTATCTGCAGAGTATACAGAATAGTAATGCTTCTGAGTACTTTCTGAATGAAATATTCAGGTGGCCTTACGATATTGTTGAAAAAAATAAACTCACAGGAATTGTGGTTCCTGTTTACCATAATAAATTCTATTTTGCGAAAGGATATATCGGGTCAGAAAATATTCAGGGACAGGATAAAGTGGGAAAATGGTTTACGGCTCCTATGTTCAGGAATCAGCAGTATCCGTTGAGACTGGATCAGTCGGAGCTGGGAGATTGGCTGAGTTATTTCCAGATTGCAGTCAATATCAGCAGAGGAGTGAAAAAACTGCATCAGATGGGGTTGGCACATTCTGATTTATCTTACAATAATATTCTGGTAGATCCTGTTACAAAATCTGCCTGTATTATCGATATTGACGGTCTGGTTGTTCCTAAACTCTTTCCGCCGGAAGTGATAGGAACTGCAGATTTTATTGCTCCTGAAGTTTTAAAAACAAAACATTTAAGCCTTCAGGATCCGGGAAGACATCTGCCCAATCAAAAAACAGATCTGCATGCCCTTGCTGTTCTGATCTATATGTACCTGCTAAGAAGACATCCGCTGCGTGGGGGAAAAATCTGGGATCTGGATTCTGAAAAAGATGAAATTCTGTCGATGGGAGAAAAAGCTATGTTTGTGGAAGATCCGGAAAATCTATCCAATCATGTAAAAGCTGATCATCTCCGGAAATGGGATGCATTCTGGGGTGATCCTCAAAAGATTCCTTATACCATAACCGGGCCCTATATTTCGGATCTTTTCAGAAAAACCTTTATAGACGGATTGCATGATCCCATCAGGCGTCCCACAGCCAATGAATGGGAAGCTGCGCTGTTGAAAACCGTAGATCTGATACAGCCTTGTTATAATTCCGGCTGTACCGAAAAATGGTACGTCTTTGATAATACAAGCAGTCCCAAATGTCCGTTTTGCGGAACGCCACATCAGGGAACCTTACCCGTTTTAGACTTATATTTTAAATTTGACGATGAGGTATGGAAACCTGAGAATCACAGACTGATGGTCTATCATAACCAGTATCTGTTCAAATGGCACGTTTCCAGAAAGGTAATACGCAATGAAAACCTGACGATGCAGGATAAAATGCCTGTAGGATATTTTACCTTTCATCAGGGAAAATGGGTATTGGTGAATCAAGGGTTATCCGGAATGAAAGATGTTACAGAACAAAAAGAAATTCCACCAGGTTCTATGGTTGAACTCACTGATGGTAAAAAAATACTGTTATCTGCAGAAGAGGGTGGAAGGCTCATCTACGTGACGATGGCGAATCACTAAAAACTAAACTATAATCAAGACTTGATTCAGGGAGTATCCTTCTGAATGGAATGTAGTGAAGAATCTCATATGCTGTTTATGTATGAGATTCTTCCTTCGTCAGAATGACAAAAATCAAATTATTTCATCAAAGGAAACATTCAACGGCTTTAGCCAAAATTTTAAAAAAAATTATTTACTGCCTTTCCGTTTCCATAAAATAGGAATACTCATCTTCCCCTGTAATCTTAAACCCAAGACTTATATAAAGATGCTGTGCCTTGTTGGTTTTTAAAACACTTAATGATACCGTTTTCCCGGCTAATGAAGCTTCCTCCAGAATATCTGACAAAATCTTTTTTCCAAGACCTTTACCTTGTTGGCTGGGATCAATCTGAAGTTGCAGAACCTCAATGTTGGTAAATGTTCGGTCTACTTTTAACAGTCCGACGGGTTGATTGTCTAAAAGAATAATATCAGCTTTTTCAAACTGGTACAGAACTCTTTGCAGGGTGGTATCTCTGTCGGTAGAAAGTCCTGAAGTTTCATAATGAGGATTCATGGTTTTCATTCTCAGATCAAGAAGATAATCGATGTCGTTGTCAGTAGCTTTTCGGTAAATAAGGGAAGTACTCATGTTTTTTGGAATTCCAATTTTAGGCTATATCAGCATTAATAAGACTCTAAGATAAGAATTTTTGGATTTTTTTGCATCAATTCTGGATTTCATTTCTATAGATTTCCGGAAGAAAGAATAAGAATGGAGAACAGAATGACTACCGATCAAGAATTTCCTTTGTGACCCAAATTACATAATCGTTGAAGAGCAGAAAATCTTCTGAGCAGATCCTGATACCCGACTGATAATTCTTCAGCATGCTAATGGGGAAGAACTCAGTGTAATTTTCGTATTGATGCATATAGCCATAATATGCTGCAGCATTAGGAAACTCGTAAAGCCAAAAAATTCCTAAATATTGATATAATGTTTCAAAATATTCATTCCTTGCTTCCCAGGAATCATGATAAAAGAGAGGCTCAATCTGACTTCTAAAGAACAACATGATTTCCAGCATATCGTCAGGAGTAATACTGTTGATATCATTTTTGATGGTCTCCAGTATTCTATCGAAGCTGATTTTATCATTATTCAGAGCCTTTCTTTTGTCATTAATATAACCTCTGAATGTCTGGGTATGATACATTCTATGCCGTAGATCCTCATAAAGATTCACTGCCGCCTTTTCATTGTCAAACATATAAATTGAAGTATCTTTTCCCATAAGTTGATAAAGGTTATTTAAAACTTATTTTCAGTCCCATCTCTTTCTTCATGTAGAGCAGAACCTCAGCATTTCCTCTGGCATCATCTACCGGATTGTGGGTATGTTCGGTTTTACGCAGATGTTTCCATTGGGCAAAAGTATCTTTTTCCAGTCCGCAATAAAGATCAGAAAGTCTTCTCGAAGAAAAGCCAAAAGGATTCCGTCCGATAAAATGATGGAAATACCAGCAGATAAACATCCAGTCGAAACCATTATTATCACTGATGAATATCGGTCTGCCTTTAGAATGTATTTTAATCCAGTTTTCAAAAGCAAGCATTACCTTTTCCGGATCATCAAAATTCATTGTTTCTTCTCTGCTGAAACCGGAAACCGCTAAAGCATCAGGGTTAAATTTTTCAGAAATAGGCTTCAGTTTTCCATAAAAAGTGGTGTCCAGTTTCTCATTCACAAGTACTGCTCCGAAGCAGACCATGGAAAAATCTCCTGGAATCGGGCCGTCTGACTCTATGTCTACCATGATGTAGCTCATTGGAAAATAGTTTTTAGAAAACGAAGATATTGAAATAAGTTGAAGGATGGAAGATGGGAGAGGGAAGCTGGAAGTTATTTTTGGACTGTAAGGAACTTCTGTATTTTTTAATTTTAACTTCTGTTTAAAAAATATTCCTATCAAAAAACTTTATAAGTTCATCGTCTTTCAAAAACTTCCCTCTTCCAGCTCCCATCTTCTCGCTTTATATCAGCTCAAAAAAGCCCCTTTTCCCGATCTTTATTTTGGTTTGAGGGATCAGTTCCATTTCTTCATTAGAGTCCGTTATTTTACTGTTATTGATTTGAATTCCTCCATTCTCAATCAGTCTCCGGATCGCCGATTTGCTGAGGTCACTTTTAAGCTGATGGCAAAGTTCCACAAGAGATACTTTATTTTGGCTGTTCTTCAAAGAACCTATAGAAACAGGCTCATACACTTTCTCTTCAAAATTTTTATTCTGAAACTGATTGATAAAGAATTGTTCCGCATTTTCTGCTGAAGCAACGTCATGGTATTGACTGATGATATTTTTGGCAATGAGTTTTTTAATATTCATAGGATTTTCGCCTTCTGCCATTTTTGAAACAAGAATCGTTTTTTCTTCCACTGAAAAATCTGTGGCTAGGTTGATAAACTCCTCAATCAAAGCATCGGGAATCGACATCGTTTTTCCGAACATTTCATTCGGCCCATCTGTCAGGCCGATAATATTGTTCAGGGATTTGCTCATTTTTTCCTTGCCGTCAAGGCCTCTTAGTAATGGCATACACATGACGATCTGAGCAGGCATTCCGTGCACCTCCTGAAGCTGTCTTCCCATGGTACAGTTGAAAAGCTGATCTGTGCCGCCCATTTCGATGTCACATTCAATTTTTACAGAATCAAACCCCTGAAGAATTGGGTATACCAGTTCATGCATGGCAATAGGAGTATTTTCTGTAAATCTTTTATTAAAATCGTTACGGTGCATTAGCTGAGCCACAGTAACTTTTGATAGCAGCTGGATAACTTCTGAAAAGTCGAGGGCATCCAGCCAGTCCGAGTTGAAAACAATTTTTGTCTTCTGGATATCAATCACTTTGGAAAGTTGATTGATATAAGTCTGGGCATTATGCTGTACATCTTCGGCACTTAAAGGTTTTCGGGCTTTATTTTTCCCTGTAGGATCACCAATTCTTGCTGTAAAGCTTCCTACTACTATAATGATCTGGTGTCCCAGGTCCTGAAATTGTTTCAGCTTTTTTAGCACTACTGCATGTCCCAGATGCAGATCCGGAGCGGTAGGATCAAACCCTAGTTTAATAGATAGTTTTCTGTTTTCCTCTTTGGCTTGTGTAAGTTTTTCTTCCAAACCATTTTCAGGCAGGATGATAGCTACATTTTCTTGTAATAAATGGATCATGTTGAATAGTTTTAAAAATGAAAAAGCCCGGACAGGTACTGTCCGGGCTCTATATATACGTTAGATTATTTTATTGAATTACAGATATAGAAAGTCTTCCCGAACGATAGCCCGGAGCATAATATTCACTGAAGAATGGAAGACGTAGTATGCTGTTTAAATGTTTCATAATGTTGTTATTGTCCAGAAATTTTCTGTGGATCCAATATTTAAACCATTAAGACGTATTGCAGGGTTATAACAAGATTTGTTTTTAAGAAAAAACTTAACCATCCATCTATCTTAATGGCTTAAAATAATGGTTCAAAACAATTTTACTTGCGATTTTTGAAGCTAATTTCATGCCATAAATCCTTTAAAAGCAAAATAGAGGATAAAGATGTAAAGACTGTATTTTATTATTATTTTTCGTCAGTTTGTTGAGGGCAATTAATGGCGGGTTAACGGTCTGTCTGTGTTTATTTTCATGAATTATTATTTAAATTTAATCATTAAAGACATATTCAGAATATAAGTTTTTAATTTGATCTTTCCAGACTTCAAGATCTTCGGAAGTCGCTTTATCTGCTTTATCAAAAAATAAATGTCTGATGATTTCCAGCCCGGAGTAGATGAAAATTCCGTTATCTGAGGTTAAAGTGAGGGCTTTATCCATTCCTGTTTTTTCATATTCTCCATGAGATTTTCCATGGGTATTGATAATTACGGTTTTTTTACCAGTCAGAAGTCCTTTTTGTATGCCCTGATCATAACGGTACGCAAAACCATAACTGAAAACACGGTCTATGTATCCCTTCATCATAGCAGGAAGCCCCGTCCACCAGATAGGGTAAATAAAAGTAATTTGCTCCGCCCATGAAATATGTTCCTGCTCAACTCTTATGTCATCCGATATTTTTCCCATGCGCTGTCCCTGCATATCATCCAGAGAAAGTACAGGATCAAAACCTATGGTATAAAGATCTCTCACAATAATTTCCTCGTTCCGGGACTGAAGAGTTTCAACAACCGTATTTAAAAGATTGTGATTTAAACTGTTTTCATTAGGATGTGCGTAAATTATTAAATGTCTCATTGTTTTTCTTATTAAGATTAATGAGACAAAAGTAATGTGGTATACTTTTCAAAAATTGTAAGAAAACGAAATAGGCTATTTAGATTTTGGATTACAAATTTCCTCCTGAAATTTTAAATACTGAGCAGGTGAGATGTTCATAAAATGTTTGAAATCATGAATAAGCTGGCTTTGATCATAATAACCGCATTCATCAATGATAGTAAACCATTTCACTTTATTCTGCTTTCCGGTTTCCTCTTCAATGATTTTTACAGCTTTTAAAAAACGGCTATAGCGGTTAAGTTCTTTCAGAGAATATCCAAATTGCTCTTTCTGTTTGCGCTGAATATTTCTTTCAGTCTGCTGAGTTTGTTCTGCAATCACTTTAACTGGATTTAAGAGGTTATTCTCAAAACAGCTCAAGAGCTTGCTGGTAGTATCCTGATGCTGAAGATAAGGTCTGCAGAATTCAATAATATGATTCACTTGTTCTGTAGTTGAATCTAGCTTTTTCAGCTTATACCAAAGATCGGTAAAGCAATTTTCCTCCAGCAGTTCATCTGGATGCCTTACCGATTGTTCAATAGGTACTTTTCCAAAAAATCTGAAAAAAGCATCATCTTTAAAATTGGCTACAAGAATAGAACATCCTGCCGGAAGCGTATATTCAAAAGATTGCCTCACGGGACCAAATATCATACATTTATCAACACCAATAATTGTCTTTTCCCGGGTAGACATCGTGGCACTTTCTCCAAAGCAGAATAGCAAAATAGTCTGGTATGTTGGTAAAAGAGTTTTTGTAACCGAGATATCAGAAATATTTTCAGCAAAATAAAAATGAGTAAATACGTTTTCGAATTCCTGAGGAACTGAAATCCTAAACTCATTGTATTCCCGTGGTAATTTCATAATTCAGAAATTAAGAGATGAGTTTTTTTTCCATCTTATAATTGATAAGGGCAATTCCTTTTACATGAACAGTCTGCTCTTCAATCACATGAAAACCAATTTTCTCAAAAAATGGCCTGGCGGTTTTGCTTACATCCGCTGTGAGCAGTCTCTCATCTTGTTGCAGAGCTTCTTTTTCAATTTCATGGTAAAGCATCGCTGCTATTCCTTTCTGTTGATAATTTTTGTGTACAAAAAACAGATCAATATAGTTTCCCTTATCGAGTGTACAGAAACCAACAATCTGCTTTCTGTTTTCAGCAATTAAAACATATTGGCTGCTGATCACATTCATCCATCTTTCCTCGTTCTCAGCACCGGATTTCCATGCTTCGAGCTGTAGGGGATTATAGTCTTTTTTGCATACCTCATCTATAGTAGCTGTAAAAAGCTCCAGCATTTCAGGGAGATCTTTCCTGATCCCTTTTCTGATCGTAATGCTTTGACTATTGGATGTACTGCTGTTCATAAAGCTTTTGCTGTTCTTTATTAAGAAGTGGATAAAAAAGATTCATCTGCAGAAGTGTATAATGCTGTATTGCTTCTTTATGACTGAGTTTTAAGATAAGTCTGTTATGAGTAAGCCAGTTATCTGCAATAATGAAAATCTGTTCAATGAGACAATCTAAGATAAAATGAGGCACATCTTTCTGAACAATATTACTCTTTTGAAGATCTGAAAAGATAAGCTGGAATTCTTCTTTTCTACTGAAATTGATCCCTTCATACCTGGATTCTATTTCAGGAATCTGGTTGAGGATATCTATAAAATTGACAAATATAAAACGGTAAGAATAAAAAATTTCACAGATAGAATAGGTAAACTGATAAAGATCTTCAAGGCTTTTATTCTCTATTTTTTTCATTTGGCTCAGCAGTTCATCCATTTTCAGGATAAGCTCTGAGAAAAGAATTTTAATAATGTCTTCTGAGTGCCTGAAATGATAATGCAGATTGCCTGCACTGATATTGAGTTCAGCTGCAATATGCCTTGTGGTAATATTGTTATATCCCTTGTCATTAAATAACTCCAGCGCTTTAGACAGAATTTTATCCTTGGTCTTCATAGCTCAAAGATAAGAATATAAGAATGGATATAAATCATATTCTTAAAATTAGAACAATTGTTCTAATTTAATATATTTGCAGTATAAAAATCATAGGATAATGGAAGGTAAACCAAAATTCAATTATGAATCAGCAGAAAGTACTGAAAAAGAAAACAAAACAGATCCTCAGGAGGTTATATCCAAAATACTGCAGGTACTTCTTGGGATAATAATGGCAGTACTTCACATGTGATGAAAAAAAGAATTTCATATTGGTTTCTGCTGGGACTGGCAGTCTGGGGAACAATTATTTTACTGAGACGAAACGGAATTTATATTCCCTTTATCAATGATTATGTTACAGATGGTATTACTGTTCCGATGTATTGTTATCTGATAGAATTTACGATGAATTCTATCTTAGGCTATCAATGGAAACCAGATCTGAAATTTGTATTGACGTCAGTACTTTATCTGTCTTTTTTGTTTGAAGTGATCTGCCCGAAACTATCTGAACACTTTACCGGAGATATTTTTGATGTATTTGCTTATTTTGCCGGAGGAATGATATATTATTTTGTTACCGTAAAGAATTTGGCTGTAAGTAAATAAGAAAACCAGCAGTTCTACATCGTAAAGGAGGCTGCTGGCTGTGGTATAGTTTTTATCCTGATTTAATAATTCTTCCTAATCGTGGTTACTGTTTTTCTCAACAGTTTTCTTTCGATTATGTATACAAGACAACTATTGAATCCAGAATGTTACATGAGCAGGATAATATTTTTTAAACTAATAAATTTTAAACAAGGATAAAGAAATTCATTCCAATCATAATGAAAGGGTCATCAAAACAGCTAAAAACGAATGAAAGATTTTTATTACTGCTCGAGTTTAATAATAGAACCTTTGTAAAATTTAGTCTGATCATACAGATCAGCAAAATGATGTTGAAGGTCCGGAATGATTTTTCCGTCAAATTCTTTTGAACCACATTGGTTTTCTGCCAGAAGATATAAAGACTGATTGTCTGGTTTCAGGTACTCACAAAGCATATTATTCTGATGCTGGTTTTTATTGATGATTTCTGTGAGAAATATTCCGTAGATCAGAAATTGATTGAAATTTTTGGAGTCCACAATATAATTCATGTCCTGTTTCAGCAGTTTTTCATAGTCTGAAAGAATCTGAAGGAAATTTTCGGCATGAATGGTCGTAGGTATTTCATAAAAAAGATCAATACCATTGATGTAAAGCTGCGTTTTAGCTTCCTCATGATCTGAAGAATACATATTACTAAACCATTGAAAAATAAGCAGAAGTTCCTCCTGAGTAAGCTCTTCAACAGAATCCTTTACCTTGTTTTTAATATTCTCAAGCGTGTCTTTTGCATCAGATGGCAGGAATTTTAGAATATTTTCCTCTTCACGGTCGAGCTTATTGTGCAAATTAATTTTGGCAATAGTTGGGTTGGTTTTGATGAAATAAAGTTCTTCCGCCATAGGTATTTACCAAATAATCTTTTAAAAATGGTTATTGAAAGATACAAAATATGCCTCAATCTTATTTAAAAAAATAATATGCAGAGAATGGTATAACTATTTTACCGTTTCATGGAGTGCAATTCTGTTTCCTTCTGTGTCTTCAAATTCTGCTACAGCAAAGCCAAACTTTTCGTCTGTTTTCTTGGGATAAAGAACAGAACCTCCATGTTGTACAGCCTTTTCCAGGGTATGGTCTATACTCTCTGTTTTAAAATAGATAATGACACCGCTTTTGGAAGGTTTGTAGACATCTCCTTTAGCCAAAGCTCCTGTAATACCACTGTTTTTTTCTTCAAAAGGAAACAAAGCCATCTCATAACGGTCAATAATTTCTTTCTCAAAATTAAAGTTAAAGACAGCAGAATAGAACTTTTCAGCACGTTCCAGATCATGCACAGGAATTTCAAAATACACAACAGGATTGGTCGATTTCATATTTTTTTCAGGGTTAGATTTCTGTGATTGACTGCACGATACAGCGATTAACAAAAGTAATAAGAAAAATGAAAACCGTGATTTCATGACAGTGAGAATTTCTTTAATCTAAAATAAAGCTTTTATATGTATTTAAAAAATAGATAGACTTATCTATTTTTTGTGTAGATTTGTAAAAATTTTCACGATGAAAAAAGAAAAAGTACGCGATAGGATTATCAGGGTTGCTTCAGATTTATTTTATAAACAAGGGTACAATTCTACAGGAATCAACCAGATTATTGCTGAAGCTGACATTGCTATCGGCTCACTGTATAATCACTTTTCATCTAAAAATGATCTTCTTCAGGCATATCTCATCAAAGAAGAATTAAGCTGGTTTGAAGGATTTGAAAACAGTACATCCAAAATCTCGGAGCCCAAAGAAAAACTTCTGGCACTCATTGACTATAGGAAGAAACTGCAGCAGACCTCTAAGTTTGCAGGATGTCATTTTATAAAAATAGTTTCTGAAATAGGGGAAGGAAACCCTTCTGTCTCGGGTTTTGCCAAACAACATAAAGAAAAACAGAAAGATCTGATAAAAGCACTCGTAACAGAATATGGAGCCCAGGGACAACTTAGTGATATCGATTTAACAGCAGAAAATATTTTCCTGTTAATAGAAGGAGCGGTCGTAACATCTACAATCAGCAAACAAAATGATTCTTTTGATCAGGTGAAAAAAATTGTTCAGGGTTTACTACCCTAATTTTTTTTTAAATATTAAAAAATAGATATATCTATATAAAAATGAAACATAAATATTTGAAATTATTGGTGATACTCTTTGGTCAGTTGTTGACGATCATGGATATTTTTATTATTAATGTGTCTATACCTTCAGTACAGCGTGACCTTCATGCTTCCAACGGAGAAATGCAGTTTATGATTGCGGCTTACCTTATCGGATTTGCTTCTTTTCTGATTACAGGAGGCCGATTGGGTGACCTATACGGAAGAAAAAAGATCTATATCATTGGATTAATAGCTTTTATGGTGAGTTCTATTGCTTGCGGAATTTCTATAGGAGCAGAACAACTGGTCATTTCGAGATTTGTACAAGGGATAAGTGCAGCAATGATGGCTCCTCAGGTCCTTTCGATGATTCAGATTTTATTTCCTGTTCACCATGAACGTACAAAAGCGATGGGATGGTACGGGATTACTATTGGAATAGGAACCATTCTAGGTCAGTTTCTCGGGGGATACTTTTCATCTCTTACAATCATGGAAGAACCCTGGAGACTTATTTTTCTGATGAATATTCCTATATGTCTTCCGGCGGTTTTCATGAGTCTGAAATTATTGAATGAATCTAAAATTTCAGTAAAGCAATTTCTCAATATGGGTGGAGTTGCAATACTTTCTGTAGGATTGTTCTGTGCTGCTTATGCCCTGACAATGTCTGAGCATGAAGGATTTCATTTTAAAAACGCTTTGTTGATGGTTATTTCAGCCGGAATTATTTTTGGTTTTATAAAAAATCAAAAGAAGAGAATACAAAACGAACGCTCTTATCTGATTGATTTTGAATTGTTCCGTTATAAAAATTTCAATCTGGGTATTGTGGCAGTTTCCTTCTTTTTCATTATGTTGGATTCCTATTTTTATATTCTGTCGCTTTTTTTTCAGGATGGATTAAAGATCAGTCCGTTAGAAGCCGGAGAAATTATTGTTTTTCAAGGGCTTGGATTTATACTCGCATCCGCTGTTTCTGTAAAATTGATTTTGAGATATGGAAAAAAAGCCCTGATTGCAGGGCTCAGTTTTATTATTGTTATTCTTATTCTTCAGCTGTTTTTATTCAGAATACAGATCGGTTTTCCTGTTTTATGGCTGCTGTTATTTTTACATGGGCTGGGAGTAGGGTCAATCATTCCTTCGCTGGCCAATATTGCCTTGTCAGGAATGCCTGAAAAACTGATTGGAAATGCATCTGGGGTTTATAACACCTTCCAGCAGATTGCTGCCATCATTGGAATTGTTGCTGTAGGAAGTATTTTCTATTATTTTTTGGGAACAAAACCCGCAGTACAAAATTATCACAATGCATTCACAATTGCCGTACTGATCAATATTCTCTGTCTGATTTTTGTGATTGTTTCTGTTTTTAGAGTTCCCAATCATGTTCTCCCTGAAATGAGGTGTAAAAAATAACCAGGACTCCTTTTATGGCTTTTTTGATGAGGTTTTTATTTCGCTCAATGTTGCCTTCGCAATATTTCTGGTAACCTCAGTCGGGGAGTGGCAGTCGCAGTTGCTGAATCCTATCACATAAATATCTTCACCGGGAATATAAATACCCATGCTTTTAAATCCAAATACACTTCCACCATGTTCCCGGTCAGGAGTTCCATTGATATCTTTCAGATGCCATCCATATCCGTAGGTAAATTCTTCACCATTGTTCAGTTTATATTTCTGAAACGCTTTTTGGGTTTCTGCCGGATTCAGCAGCGTATTCTTAAGTAAAGCCTGCTGCCATTTCAGCATATCATCTACAGTAGACATCAATGAGCCGGAAGAAAAAGGAACACTGAAACTGATGACCGTTTTATTTACAAATCCCTGTTCTTTTTTGTGATAGCCATAAGCTCTTTGAGGGATCACTTTTCTGTCCGAAGCATAGTAAGAATGAGACATTCCTGCTTTATCGAAAATATTTTTCTTAATGAAATCTTCATAAGAAGTTCCGGAAACCAATTCAATAATATGGCCTAAAACTACGTATCCGGAATTGTTGTAATCAAACTTTTCTCCGGGAGCAAAATCTACAGTTTCATTCTTGAAAAAATTGACCATTTCTTCAGGTTTCATCTCTTTTTGGGCAATAGAAGAAATGGATTTCATTTTGGTGAAATCTTTAATTCCTGATGTGTGGGTCAGAAGATGATGAATGGTAATTTTGTCTCCATTAGGATAATCTTTAAGGTATTTGGAAACAGGATCATTGATCGTAAGTTTGCCTTGTTGTTCCAGCATCAGGATAGCCACAGCGGTAAACTGTTTAGTCATAGATCCGATCTGGAAAACATTCTCCGGAGTCATATTGACGTTGAGTTCAAGGTTGGCTTTTCCAAATGCTTTCCGGTAGAGATTCTTTCCGTTTTGAGTAATCAGGAAAACACCGCCAGGCTCATTTTCATTCCCAAATTCTGTCTGGATAATACTGTCAATTTTCTTTTCATATCCTTTTGTATGGATTTGGGCATCAGCTGCATTGCTGACAAACAGAAGCAATATCAAAAAGGAAATTAGTTTTTTAATAATCATATTTTTATACTTTGTTATGCAAAGATATAATTATTTATTATTACTATGTTATACAATATAGTAATTTGTTTTTTCATTTTTAAAATTGATTTCATCTAAAAACAGTTAACGATCTTCAGACTTAAGATTATAAAAAAGTTGATTATTCAGGCGAGATTTTGTTTTTTTGCCGTCTTTGTCTATACATTTTAATCACTTACGAATCTTTCGAAAATCAGGTGATTCCATGCAGGGAAAATTATCCGTCTGCCAGTTTAAAAGCTATTTTTCAACAGAGATTAACAACATCATCGGTCTGCGGAGTTCTTCTTTCATCTCCGGGATTTCTTTCAACATCTCCTGACCTGGTTCCGGTTCAATAACTTCTTTGATTTTGAAGCCGTGTTTTAATAGTGTATTTAAATAAGAAGTTAAAGTACGATGGTATTTGATCACATTTTCTCCTAAAAAAGTAGTGTTTCTTTTTCCTTCTAAAAAATAACGGTCTACAGGCCAACAGGTTTTTTCGCCGTTTTTATCATACACCCAGTCCTGGCCGCCTTCAGCAGTGAAAACAGGATGCTCCACTGAAAAGACAAAAGATCCCCCGGGACTCAACCAATTGTAAATATGCTGAGCAATAGTATCAAATGATTCTACATAATGTAATGTGAGTGAACTCAATATGATATCAAATTTTTCAGCAGGATAATCAACATCTTCCAGAGCTTTTCTTTCATATTGAATTCCTTCCAGATTATTGATTTCCTGAGCTTTGGCCAGCATTCTTTCCGAAAGATCAATTCCGATCACAGATTCTGCACCATTTTCCATTGCATACCGGCAGTGCCATCCAAAACCGCAGCCAAGGTCAAGAATATTCTTTCCCTGAAAATCAGGCAGCATCTTTTTTAAGGTGTGCCATTCTCCGGCTCCTTCCAATCCTATCTGTGAGCGGAGCATTTTTTCGTACTGGTCAAAAAATGATGGATTGTCGTATTTATTTTCTTTCATAGCTTCAAAAAATGAGGTTCTTTAATTAAAATCATTTTGACTTTTTTATTATCCATGTCAAGGTTCAAAACCTTGACATGGAATATTGCTGTTCTTTTTGATGTTAAACTAATACGTTTCAGACTTTGAAAATATTTCAGTCAAAGGAATTTTAGTTCCAGTAATTTCTCCGGTGAGAATAGGGCCTATGTAAATTTACGACAATTATATCAGAATCTCAATGTATTGTCTGTATTGGGAATTGAAAAGTTACTTTTGATTTTTGCGAAACGCTTTAATCAGTTTGTCATTGCGTTTATCTGCTCTTTCATTGTTTAAAGAAAGAACAGCCCAAATGGCGGCAGGAAGCCATCCGATCAGCGTAATCTGTAAAATCAGACAGATAATTCCGGTGAGAACTTTTCCACGGATAATGAAGGATAAGAAAGGAAGTAATATGGCTAGTAACATAGTTTTAAATTTTAATTGAACATACTTTTAACGGGATTGAGGATCAAAATACGCTTTAAAAGTAAGCGGATCCTCAATTTTATCTTCAGCTTCTTCAAGATATTCCAAATATTCTTCCTGATGCTTTTCCATATAAACGAGTACAATAGCCAGGTTTACAAATAGGTTTTTGTCTTTAGAACCTAATTCTAAAGCCGTCTTTAAATACTCCAGCGCTTTTTCATTTTCTCCCATATCGGAATACACAGCACCAATATTAATTAAAGCCGGTGTGTTTTCAGGTTCAATCAGTAAAATTTCATCCAGTTCTTTGATCAGCAGGTCATTTAAAGTATCCCAATGGTCTTCATTTTCCCATCTTTTAGCCTGAAGTTTTTTTACGTTTTCTAATCTTTGGGGTATAGTACTCATTATTTAAAATTACAGAATGGATGTTTGCTTATGCTGTACAAATTTAGCTTCTTAGAACAGAAAGTTTCGTATTCCTGTTCATTATTGTATTAATTCGGTCTGATAACAGGGCTCGAACCTGTGTCCTCCCGGTCCAAGAGCCGGGTGCTCTGCCACTGAGCTATATCAGATATCAGGATAGGTGCAGGGCTCGAACCTGCGTCAACCCGGGTGAAGAGCCAGGTGCTCTGCCACTGAGCTAACCTATCCTTTTATTTTTCTCATATTTTTCCTGAAAAATATTTATTCTGTCTTAAGACTTTCGCAAGAAACGGATTTGAAACCATCACCCCATGCACCAGTTCAGGGGTAGGTCTGAATGGGCTTACTCCATGAATTCTCGGAGCAATCCATCCTGATTTTTCAGGATCTATGCCAGCCTCCTTACAGGCATTGACAATAATTTCCTTATTGCAGAAAACTCTTTCCTGAAAAACCTCCCATGGCAAAGGTACATTATTCCAGACTTCTGTATTGGGATCGATCTTGCCGCCAGTAGATAAATGCCATGCGATCACATCGGCTGCCATCAGGCGCATTACTTTTCCAAAACAAAGATCTTCAAGAATAGAATCCAGCCCTAAAGCATAAATCAGGTTCATCCAATTATCTCTGGCTTTATTCCAGGCTCCGGCTGTATTATTCCAGGTGGTGGAATCATTTCCTTTTTTGACAGCCATGGTTTTCCTGTAAATATCATTTTCGTACCAAAGCATCTCCAGAAATCCTGAAATTTCTTCGAGAATAACGGTCCATTTTCCTAATAAATTTCCTTTCTGTTCGTCTGTCAGATGCTGTAAAACTTCCCGGGAAGAGTAGATATAGGAAATAGCTGACCAATTTGTTCCTTCCGAATTTTGTTTGCATCGGTTGAAAAGCATGTCGCATATCTCATCAAAAGGTCTGTCCTGGCTTTGATTGGTAAAGGTGCTTCTCAGATTGCTGCGTGCATTAAAATAAGCGATAAAGCAGGCTGTATTCAGATCAGCAGAGAAATCTTCAAAACTGATCGTATGGGAAAGTCCGTGTTTGGAAATTTTCTGAAATTCAATCTTTTTTGATTCGTGAATAAATTTCTGAAGCCTTATTTCAATCCTTTTCAGAAGCCTCCATTTTTTATTATAATTCCGTTTGGAAATATCCATTCCGGCGAGCTTTCTCAAATCTTTATTAAGACGGTCTTTTCTGAAATCATTTTGTCCAACATCTTTATGAATAAGGGAAGAAACTTCTTTCAGAAAAGCTTCAATTTCATCCACATTATTATATCCCGAGTTTTCTTTTTCACTGATTTTAAAAATTTCAACCGCTTTTTTGATTTGTTTTCCTGCACCGATGGCAACTCCAAAAGTTTCAAGCATTGAGGTGTACCCATAGAAACTGTTTTTCAGGGAATGGTTGGCTGCTTTACTTAAAATAGCATGTTCATGAATTTTAAGATCGCTTTTTATTATATCAACAATCATTTCCGCAACATCTTCAGGACGTTTGCGTTCATCTAAGGTTTTATAAAGCTGTTGGATTGGTGTCATAAAGACAAATTTATAAGATATTTTATGTAAAGGATCTACTTATGCTTTAATCCCATCCAGGATGGCCGCTTTCAGGATTTCAACGTTGATATCTTTCAACGCTTTGAATTTAATGCAATATCCGGTTACACTGGCTTTACCTATTTTATCTCCATAGGTGGCAGACAGATAGGTTTTATCATCAATGTTGAGAACATAAATAGAAATTCCCGTGGTGTTGGCACTCATTCCAATCTGATAGAAATCTCTGGTGTTTCCGTCGGTATACTGTATGGTATAGAATCCATAGCCGATATTGGGATTGGAAACTGTTTTATTTTCACTGTTTTTACCATCCAGAAACCACAGCTGGCATGCCGGCATAAGCTCTAGAATGATGTGATGAAGTTCCTGCATATCATTTCGTTTCTTCTCAGGCTGGCTGTTGATATAGTCTTTGATTTGTTCTTCGATGGTCATGTGAAATCAGGAATTTGGTTTGAGTATATTGAGCGACTAATTTACAAAATTTCATAAAGCACAATACACGTAACGATGAAACAAAAAAGAACAGCAATTGCTGTCCTTTTTATATTTATTTTTTCTGTCACAATCTGAATGTATATCCTATCCAAATGCTCTTTTCAATAAACTCTCTACTTTCGGCTCACTGCCTCTGAAGCTTTTATACAATTCCATTGGATCTTTTGTTCCCCCTGAAGAAAGCAGTACTTTATATTTGGCAGCAATCTCAGGATTGAAGATTCCGTTTTCTTTGAAATACTGGAAAGCATCCGCATCCAGAACTTCAGCCCATTTATATGAATAATACCCGGCAGAATATCCGCCCTGGAAAATATGGGAGAAACTTGGGCTCATTGCCGTTTCGGAATTGGAAGGATAAAGAGTTGTTGCTTTGGTATACTTATCTTCAAACTCCTTTACACTTTCATTTTTTAATTCTTCAACTTTTGTATGGTAGTTCATATCCAGAAGTCCGAAACCTAGCTGTCTTAAGGTTTGATAACCTTCCATGAAGTTTTTAGACTGTTCTATCTTTTCAATTTTCTCGTCAGGAAGTACTTCCCCGGTTTTATAATGTTTGGCGAATGTTTTTAAGAACTCTGGTTCATAACAGAAGTTTTCCAGAAACTGAGATGGAAGTTCCACAAAATCCCATTTTACAGAAGTTCCTGACAACGTAGGATATTGGGTATCTGCCATCATTCCGTGAAGAGCATGCCCGAATTCATGGAACAAAGTAGTCACTTCCTGGAATGTCAATAAGCTCGGTGTATCTTTTGTTGGTTTGCTGAAGTTACAAACAATTGAAATATGTGGACGGGAATTTTCACCGTTTTGTTTATACTGATTTTTGTAGCTGGTCATCCATGCACCGGCTCTTTTCCCTTTTCTTGGGAAATAATCAACGTATAATAATGCCTTGTAGCTGTCAGCCTGAGCGGAGCCGAAGGCTTCTTTTACTTCATATACTTTTACATCTTCGTGGTATTTCGGAATATCATTTCTTTCCTCAAAAGTCAATCCAAAAAGTTTTCCAGCCAGTCCGAATACAGCTTCCTGTACCTGATTGAGCGGGAAGTAAGGTTTTAATTCCTCATCATTCAGATCAAATTTCTCTTTACGAAGTTTTTCAGCATAGAATGCGTGATCATAGCCTTGCATTTCTTCAATTCCATCAGCTTTTGCTAAAGCTTTTAATTCTTCAATTTCCTTATCAGCATATGGTTTTGCCTTGGCTAAAAGCTCATTCAGAAAATCCAGAACTTTTACCGGAGACTTGGCCATTCTTTCTTCAAGAACAAAATCTGCATAGTTTTTATATCCAATAAGTTCAGCTTTCTGCTGTTTTAGAGTAAGCAGCTCTTTGATCAGATTCTGATTGTCAAACTCTCCGCCGTCAAAAGACTTTTTACCGTTTGCTAATGCCAGTTCCTTTCTCAGTTCGCGGTTTTCAGCATACGTCATGAATGGAATATAGCTTGGATATTGTAACGTTACTACCCAGCCTTCCAGGTTTCTTTCCTTAGCTTCCTCTGCATATTGATTAATGATAGCCTCAGGAATTCCCGCAAGATCTTCTTTGTTGGTGATATGTTTGAAATAAGCATTCGTAGAAGCCAAAACATTCTGTCCGAACTGTAAAGATTTTAAAGAAAGATCCATGCTGATTTTCTTTAATGTTTCTTTGTCTTCCTCATTCAATAAAGCTCCGTTTCTTACAAAACCTTTGTAGGTCTCATTTAAAAGCATTTCCTGCTCTTCATTAAGATTATATTTGTCCTTTTCATCATATACTTTTTTGATTTTGTTGAAAAGGGCTTCGTTTTGAGATATTTTTGAAGAATATTCCGTTAAGATCGGAGAAACCTCCTGAGCGATTTGCTGAATTTCATCGCTGGTTTCTGCAGAATTTAAGTTGAAAAAAATATTTGAAACCACATCCAACTGCTCTCCGGAATAGGCCAGTGCTTCGATTACATTTTCGAAAGTAGGTGCTTCAGGATTGTTGACAATAGTATCAATTTCTGCTTCGGATTTTTGTATCAGTTCTTTAAATGCCGGAAGATAATCTTCATTTTTAATGTCACTGAATGGTGCTGAATGGTATGGGGTAGTAAATTTTTCTGTTAAAATATTCATTTTTTGATCTTTATATAAGGTAAATGTAATGATTCATCAGGAATCACAGCTGAAATGCTCAAAAATAATGCCTTACTCACAAGTTATGACAAAAATACTTATCTTTAAATAATCTTGTCATATGGAAAGTGGGAGTGATGTGGGAATATTTAATTTTGAGAACAGATTTAAAATAAATAACCTTAAATATATAGACTATGAAAACACTCTTAAAAATCATCGGAGCCATCATCGCGCTGATTATTATCTATGCTGTAATTGCTATGCTGGCTTTCAGTAAAGATTACCATTATGAAAAATCTATTGTCATCAATGCGCCAAAAGATAAAGTATGGCAGCATACAAACTCTTTAAAAGCATACAATACATGGGATCCTTTTTCTAAAGAAATAAAAAATTTCTCTGTTACCTACTCAGGGGCAGGAGACCAGATAGGCGACTCCTATCACTGGACAGGGGATGACAGCGAAGGTGAGCAATCCATTACTGAAATTACACCTAATGAAAAGCTAGGTACCCAGCTTCATTTCATAAAACCTTTTGAAGGTATGGCTAAAAGTAATATTGTACTGACTCCTGAAGGAAGCGGAACAAAAGTAACCTGGATGATTGATAATGAATTGAACACCATGATGAAGATCATGAAGCCTATGATGGACAGTAACATGGATAAAATGTTTGGCCAAGGTCTTGGTGATCTGAAGAAACTTGCTGAAAAATAAAACGAAAGCCTTGTAAATTTTACAAGGCTTTTTTATTACAATTCTTTCTTACCAATCTCGTTGATCGAGTTATAGTTTCCTTCACCCTTAGGATTAGGTCCGTATTCATTGGGTCCGTGGTCACTGTCTGCAAATAACATCCATAAACCATACAAAGGAATTAGTTGAAACCAACCTGAATTTCCTCTGTCATGACATCTTTTTGCTCCCTGTGCAATAAGAAACCAAAGAAATGGAATTAATAAAAGAAAGAAAACTATAGTAACACCCCCGGATGGCTGTTCATTAGTCTGAAAATAAAAATTGAAAGGAACAGAAAACACAAGATATATAAGATATGATAATCCATATTCTGTTCTTCTGATTCTCCCATCAAATGAAAATGGTGCTTTAAACATGGTTGTAGTTTTAAAGAGGCAAAGCTAAAAAATATTTTTAAAAAGGATGAACTATTTTGCAATCGTTTTTTTATGTTAAGTCAAAGAAATATTATTCAAAAATATTATCTTTATATAAAGAATCGATTGTATGGAGAAGATTGTATTTGAAAAAAATCATATCAGAGACTTTGTAAAAACTACTATCGCAGAGAAAATTGAAAAGCTTAAAAACTTTATCGAATTTACCCTGGAGGCCAGCCGTGACATCAAAAAAACTCCAAAATATGACAGCATGAGAGAAGAGATGCAGGAGGAGATTTATCAGATGCAGCGACAGCTGGGGGCTTTGAATGATCTTAAAAGAAATATGGCAAAAGTCCTGAATACCTCTACGGAAAGAGTACAGCTTGGCTCACTGGTGATCACCAACAAGGCCCGGTTTTATATATCAGTGTCTTTAGGAGAGTTTTTTTTTGAAGGAGACCGGTTTTATGCCATCTCTCCTGAAAGCCCCATGGCCAAAAAAATGATGGGCATGAAATCAGGCGATGAGTTTACTTTAAATAAAATCCATCAGAAGATTATAGAGGTTTTGTAAAAGTAAAAAGTAATTTTGATAAGCTTCCAGCATCTATCACCCGGCCAAACATTAAACTTCCTTCATCCCGCTTCCTGCTTCTATCTTTTTTGTAATTTTGTTACATGAATAAAGCATCCATTTTAAAAGAAATCATAGAGCAAAGAAGAAGTATTTTCCCAAAAGATTATACTGATACCGAAATATCTCAGGAAGTCATTGATGAAATTTTACATTCAGCAACACTGGCTCCGAATCATAAAAGAACAAAGCCTTGGCGTTTCAAGATCTTCAAAGGGGAAGAAAAAGCAAAACTGGCTTCAGAAATGCAGGCTATCTATAAAGCTACACAATCTGAACAGACTTTTTTGGAGAAGAAATACCAGGATATTGGTTTTAAAATCAATAAATCTGACGCCGTAGTTTCCATTGTTGTCAATTTCAGCGGAATGGTTCCGGAATGGGAAGAAATAGCTGCTGTTTCAATGGCGGTTCAGAACATGTATCTTACCTGCACCGCGAATAATATCGGATGCTATTGGAGTTCTCCCAAAATTGTAGAAGAGTTGAAGGATGCTCTTACTATTGAAGAAAACCAGAAGTGTCTGGGACTTTTCTATATGGGAGGTTTGTCTTAAAATAGCCCTGATCGAGCGGCCTGTCTAAGCTCTTTTTCTTTGTAAAAGAAAAAAGCGAGTAGTGAGAGCAGGTTTCCGCTTTTGGAAAAAATAATTTGAATTTATAAAACTTTTTACCTGGAGCTTTTTACTTCAAACTTTTTTACTATCTTTGCACTCTTAAATATTTAACTGGGACGAGTTCCCGTAAAATTCAAACATTATGTCAGTAAAAATCAGATTACAAAGACACGGTAAAAAAGGAAAACCTTTTTTCCACATCGTGGTTGCAGATTCTAGAGCTAGAAGAGATGGTAGATTCATCGAAAAACTAGGAACTTACAACCCAATTACTAACCCGGCAACTATCGAATTGAACGTTGATTCTGCTGTACAGTGGTTAAACAACGGTGCTCAGCCTACTGATACTGCTAGAGCTATCCTATCTTACAAAGGTGCTCTTTACAAAAAACACTTACAAGGTGGTGTAGCTAAAGGTGCTTTTGACGAAGCTGAAGCTGAAAAAAGATTCAATGCTTGGGTAGAGGCTAAAGATTCTAAAGTACAAGGTAAAGTAGAAGGTTTAGCAACTGCTAAAGCTGATGCTAAGAAAGCTGCTTTAGATGCTGAAGTAAAAGTAAACGAAGCTAGAGTTGCTGCTGCTGCACAAGCTGATGCTGATGCTAAAGCTGCTGAAGAGGCTGCAAACGCACCTGCTGAAGAAGTTGTTGCTGAGGCTACAGAAGGAGAAGCTCCTGCTGCTGAAACTGAAGAAAACACTGAAGCTTAAGACCAAATCCTGTTATGCGTAAAGAAGATTGCTATTTTTTAGGTAAAATCACACGCAGACATGGACTTGCGGGTAACGTAATCCTTAAATTGGATACCGATCAACCCGAGCTTTACAATAAATTGGAATCAATATTCGTTGAAATCAACGGATTATTGGTTCCATTTTTTATTGAAAGATCATCATGGAGCAAATCTGATGCTCTGAATCTTGCATTCAAAAATTCTTCTGAGGCTATGATTGACCAGGTTTTGGGTAAAAATGTTTACCTTCCGCTTGCTTCACTGCCTAAACTTTCGGGAAAACAATTCTATTACCACGAGATCATCGGGTATGAAATTTTTGATCAAAATGATAATAACTGTGGAGTGATCAGATCTGTAAACGATCAGACGGCTCAGGTGTATTTCATTACCAATCTGGATGGAAAAGAAGTGGTTATTCCTATGATCAAAGACTGGATTCTTGAAGTTGACAGAGAAGAAAGAATCATAAAAATGGAACTTCCTGAAGGTCTTATTGATGTTTTTCTGGTTCCATCTAAGAAAGACGAATAAGCTTTTCTTCCTCCCTTTATATTACTCATTACTCATTTTCATTACTCATTTTTACTATCCATCATCAAGGCGGGTAAAAGATATTCCTGTACCATTTTTTCCACTTGTGAGTGAGCATAGGACTTATTGTAAGCTTGTGCGGTAATCACCATTACAACCGGTATCCTGGTGAAGATGATGATTTTGTTTCCACCATTTCCGCTGGATTGGAAAGCTTCATAACTGCTGTTTCCCACAGTATAAACTTTTCTCCAGAATAAATACCCATAGCCTTCAAAATCCTGATGATCGGAAAAATAATTGGTAAAAGATTTCTTAACCCAGTCTTTACTCAAAATAGTTTTACCCTCCCAAACTCCATTGTTGCTGTACAGCTGCCCGAATTTTGCGAAATCAAGTGCTTTCATACGCAGTCCTCCTGCCAGAGAAGGTTTTTGCTGTGGAGTAAACTGCCACTTATAATTGGTGATTCCAAGCGGTTGAAATAACTTTTTATCCGCATAGTTTTTTAAGCCCTGCGGAACTGTTTTATCCAAAATATCTCCGGTTATCACAACGCCAGCTGTGAAGTAACTCCAGTTTTTTCCTGTTACATTCTCTGTCATGGGCAGATTCAATGTGAAATTCACCCAATTTTCGGTAGGATACATGTTTTCTTCATTTCCGGCAGATTCAGAATTTTCATCGTTTCCTTCAAATCCGGAACTCATTGTCAATAAACTTTTTATAGTAACATTCTCTTTTTGGGAAGAATGATTTTTAAATTGTCTCAGGTCATAAAATTCTTTCAGGTTTTGATTTTCGCTTTTTAAATATCCCTCCTTGATTGCAATTCCCATTAATGCTGAAGAAAACGATTTTCCTACAGAACGGGTATCCTGCAGAGAATCTCTTCCGGATCCGTTGAAATATTCTTCAAGAAGCAATTTTCCGTCTTTTACAACGACAATTCCGGTTATATTTTTAAACCTGTTTTCTGCAATTTTCTTATTCAGATTTCTGATAGTTTCCGTATTGATCTTTGCCTGAGAAACCTTCCATTCACTGCTGGGTTGGATGGACTGAACAGCGATCTGCTTTTCAGAAATATTTTGGGAAGGAATACTGAGATTAATCTGACCTTCTGCTATAACAGGTCCTGTCTTGATTGTAGAAGTATTGAGATACGGACGCATTTCAATCTTTAAAATATGATTTCCTTCCGTGAGAGCATCAATTCCGTTGTGGGCCATATAGAAGCGCATCCATAGATATCTTCCCCACGAATCTTCGTTTTTACTGCTGAGAAGAGGAATTCTCAATGTGGTTTTGGCTTTTTTATTTTCTGCAGTACCTGCACCCGTATTGAGATTTTCTTTATAGATCAGTTTTCCGTCTGCATAAAATGAGAATTGATAATTTCCGTTTTTCAATAGTTCATCAACAGCCCAATTGGGTTCAAGCTGATGAAGGTAGTTGACAAGAGAATTGTCAAAAAAAGCATGAATTCCAAGATCTCCGTTTTCCTGAAACACAGAAGAAGTGAGAAAGTCCGAATCTTTTAAGTTTTCAAGGGCAACGGCTTTGTTAAGGAAAACAATTTTTCCGGTATATTTTTTTTGAATTGGATTTTCAATTTTTTCAGGATCAATTATATTTTTATTTTGTCCCTGATAAATATAAAATGTGAAAATAAAGATCAATAGTAGAACTGGTTTCATTGCAGGAAGTATTTCAACAAAAGTAGCAAACTTCTTAATGGTAAAATAGAATGAAATTAACATTGCTATTTTATTATTTGCCGTGTATTCTAATTGAAAAGCTTTCTAAATTCTCCCGGAGACTGATTCGTCTTTTGTTTAAAGAGTTTACTGAAAGACTGTGGATGTTCAAATCCCAGTTCATAAGCAATTTCACTTACTGATAAACTTGTGGTACTCAAACGTTCTTTGGCAGAATCAATCAGCTTATTCTGAATGTGCTGCTGGGTGTTTTGCTGCGTGTGAAGTCGTAGAAGTGTTCCCAGATAATTGGGCGAAATATTCATTTGTTCGGCAATGGTTTTTACCGATGGAATTCCGGTTTCAAGAAGATTTCCACTTTCGAAATATTGGGAAAGAATATCTTCAAACTTGTATAATAATTCGTGGCTTGATTTTTTTCTGGTGAAAAATTGACGTTCATAAAAACGGTCAGAGTAAACCAGTAATAATTCAATTTGGGCAATGATCAGTTCCTGCGTAAATCTATCTGTATTGGACTGATATTCCCGTTCAATATTTTTAAAAATATCAACAAGGATTTTCTCTTCTTTATCAGAAAGGAAAAGAGCTTCTTTTACCTGATAACTGAAAAAATCATAAGACTTTATTTTCTTGGTTAATGAAGTGTTCCACAGAAAATCGGGATGAATCAGCAATAGAAATCCGGTAGGCTCTACTTCAATATCCTGTCTTATTTCCAGACTTAAAAACTGTTGTGGAGAAACAAAACATAATACGCCCGAATCAAAATCATATTGCTGCTGCCCGTAATTGAATTTTGGAGTAACATTTTTCTTCAAACCAATCGAATAAAAATTCTGAATCCATTTCAATTCGTCATTATCCACAACATAGCGGACTTTACTGTAATCTATCACACTGATCAGCGGATGCTCAGGATTGGGAAGACTGCAGAAGGCATGAAAATCTGAAATGGAATTAAAACGAACAGGCTGTTTCATAATAGCGAAGTTAGTTGTTTTTTGAAAAAAATATAACGTATTGATTCAAATGTCTTCGACTCCGGTCAGGATGATTTCTAAAGTTTTATATTTAATTCATCCGATTAAATTAAAATAGTAAGTATTAGGAATGTCATCCTGAGCGGAGTCGAAGGATAGTATCAAATTAAATCGCAGTGGAAACAGTCAGACTTTCCCATTTTTCAGCGTCTTTCTTTAAAATATCAATTTTGTTATTCAGAAATTCTATCGTTCCGACACCCAATAATAAATGTACAGGCGGATTTTTCTCTTTACTGATCTGGATCAGTACATCAGCTGCTTTTTCCGGATCATTAGGCTGGTTTCCGTTGATGTCATTAAGATGGGCCTGTTCAGAATTTCTTGCCGCTTCATAAGCCTGAATAGGATTAGAAGGTGTTTTCACAGAATCTTTAGTTAAAAAATCTGTGCGGAAATATCCAGGATACACAACGGTAGCATGAATTCCGAAATCTTTTACTTCTTCAGCCAAAGCTTCAGTAAATCCGGCAACAGCAAATTTTGTTGAACAGTAAATTCCCCAACCCGGAAAATTAGCAGAATACCCTCCAACAGAAGAAATATTGAAGATGTTTCCGGATCTTTGCTCACGGAGATAAGGCATCGCATTTCTGATCACATTTAAGGTTCCGAAAACATTCACAGCATAATTTTCTCTTGCTTCTTCATCCGAAAGCTCCTCCAAGGTTCCGATTTGTCCATAACCAGCATTGTTGACAACTACATCAATTCGTCCGAAATGTTCAACCGTTTTGGCAATAGCAGATTTTATATCGTTGTTGTCTGTGATGTTTACGCTAAGCGGAAGGAAGTTTTCAGAAGTTTCTCCGATGGTGGAGATCAGGGATTCAACGGTACGGCTTGTTGCAGCAACCTGAAATCCTTCGGATAATAATTTTTTTACCAACTCGAATCCTAAGCCTTTTGAAGCTCCTGTCACGAACCATACTTCTTTTGTTTCCATTTTTAAATATTTTTTTGTTTAAATGATGGTACAAAGATGAAAAGTTACAGAAGGGAAAATGTATCCAAATCGGGGAATGATGTATCCAAATCGTGAATGGTGGTTTTTATATCATTTAAATTCAGATAGATTCTAATGAATTTTCAAAAGATTCCTGTATTTCAAGGGAGTGATTCCGATATTCTCTTTAAAACATCTGATAAAATGACTCTGATCTGAAAAGCCGCATTCCATGGCAATATCCGTTAAAGAATGGGGCAAAGTCAGCAGTTCAAGTGATTTATTAAGTTTTAATTTTCTGAGGTATTCGCCCAGATTACAGTGGAAATATTTATGGAAATCCCTGCTGAGATGAATAGGATGGATGTTCAGGGTTTTAGAAAGCTCCGTAAGATTGAGACTTTCTGTAAAGCTTTCATGTAAAATTTCATTGATCTGACGTACCCAGACTGGCTTTCTATCAACTATCTTCTTCTGATGGGTCAATTGACTGAAAAGATGCAATAGTAACTGATTGACGGCTATTTCAAAAGATAAATCATTGGTTTTCGTTTCTTTGAACATCTGATAAACCAATAGTTTCAGATTGGGATCTTTTATATTGAAACTGCCTTCCACTTTATTTTTCTGGATGTCAAAATGATCAAACCAACTTTGTGAGAGTTCGATGTGAAATCCTCTTGTAAAAATATCCGGTTTAATATTGTAATGCGGATCTTCCCAATGATGGTACAATAATGTTCCAGCAGAACAGCCATAAGTTTCTTTTCTGTTTCCTTCTGTCATATTGCCCTGAAGCAAAAAGGTGAAGTAGGCATTTTCATGATAATGCCAGTCTACGAAAGGATGTGTATACTCCGTATCAGTGATAGTCAATCCTTCTAAATTGAGCATTTGATTGGTTTCTCCAAAATATTCGCCTTTACGAAGAGTATTCATGATAAGTTCTGTTTTAATCGGTCAATCTGTTCATACATTTTATTAAAGAACATTTTCCTTTCCCGGTTTCCGGATTCGTTCAGTGATCTGGAGTTTTTGATCTGATGCTCAAAATAACTCAGAGAATCTTCACAGGTGATTTTATCATTGGTCATCATATATCCAAACATGCTGAAAGGAACGAAAAAGGAACATTGCTGCTCATTTTTGAATAAAATACTGTTGTTTAAAATTACTAAATCATTCACATATATCTGGAAATTAGTTTTTTCCAGTGTTTTAATTTCGAGACCTTCCAGTAGTTTTCTTAAGTCATCCAGAATAAGATCTACATCATTTTTCTTTAATAATCCCATTTCATAGTAGAAGGAAATTTGTCTCAAAGCGCTCATAATGGTGGTGTCATTCCAGATTTCGGTTACGTTTTGTTTATCATAAAGATCTTTCAGCATGTCATTTTTTACTGAATGATATTCCATATTAAACTCATGAAAAGGGCTTAGAAATTTGTCCTGGTTCAGTAAATTCATCCAGACATAAAACTTAAAACGGGATAGCATTGAACCTGAAATGGTGTAAAAAAACGGGATGTCTTTTGCTGAATAAAATACTTTAGAATTGGTGATATCCTGAAAAACGTTTAAAATTTTCAATGAGTTTTCAAAATAGTTTAAAAGGTCTTCGGTGGTTCTTACCGGTTGTGTTCTTTTGACAACCAATTGATTTTCTGTTCCCAGGAACTGATCCAGTGAGATTTGATAGTATTTGGCAAGCTCCAGCGCTTCTTCAAAGCTGAACTTGGCTTTCAAAGAAGTTCTTCTGTGGGCCGCATCATAACTGATATTGAGAATGTTGGCAATCTCATCATTTAAAGATCTTTCCCCGATTTTTCTTCGGATTTCCTTCAATAGAGCTTCCTGGTGCATAGTTTTGTGATTTTCACAAATGTAATATTTTTTTTAATTTTTTTTCACATTCGGAACTGTGCTTTCTGCTGATAATTTTGAAATGTAATTTTAAAATAATGAGTTATGAAAACACGAATTTTATTTACAGCAGTTCTTTTATTCAATAGTCTGGCTTATGCATCAGACAGTTTAAAAGCAGATTCTTTGAAACCGAGATTGATAGCAGCTTCTCCTTCAAAGAATGTAAGAAACGTCAACGGAATTTTATTTAAATACTATGATCAGGAAGATCATTTTAAGCCTAAAAAAGTAAATGGATTAGGCCTTGGGTTCAATGTTGTAGGTATTTTCCTTCCTCCGCTGATGCTTTTCACTTTACAGTCACCAGGAAGCTGGAGCCTTGATGATGATTATGTAGTAGTTCCCCGTGAAAAGATGAATAAAATCAATGGACTTCAATTGTCTCTGATCAATATGGAACCTACCGTCACCAATGGTCTGGAGATTAATGTTTCTAGTAATATTAATACACATGCGGTGACTAACGGAATGTCTGTTTCTCCATTTTTTAATCTTCATCATGAAATGAAAGGAATTTCTGTAGCGCCATTGGCTAATGTTGGTCAGAAATGCAGGGGAATACAGATTGGTTTATACAATAAATGCAGTGATTTCAGAGGGATACAGATTGGCGGATGGAATGAAAACGGCAAAAGAAAACTTCCTCTGATCAACTGGAATTTCAAGAAACAGAAAACAAATAAGACGTTATGAAAAAGTTTGTTACCCATAAATAATTAAACCATGAAAAATTATAAACTGATCTTATTTTTATTGATGTTGCCAGCGCTTATTTTTTCACAAAATGTTGCAGCCGATACATTAAAGGCCAATAGTGAAGATTCTTTTGATTATAAAAAATATTATGACTGCGATTTTGGAGAAGGGAATGTTTTATTAGTGATCAAAAAAGGAAAAGAATTTACAGACCTTACAGATTTAAGAAAATCAGGGAAAGGATTTGAGATTAAAATGGAAGCTATATACAGTATGGAATTTAATGACGGGAAAAGATATGAATCAAGTGTAGTGAAAAAAATTACACAGGACAGTCTTTCGATCACGAATTTTTTTAACGAAAATGCAGCCAAACTTGCGGGACAACCCTTCACGTTGATTACTTATCCTCTTTCCTCTTTAAAATATGTCCGTTTTATTGATGACCGGATGCTGTCTTTGTACGGTAAAAAGAATGTCCAGAAAAATTTTGATCTGATCGTAAAGAAAATGGACCGCGCGAAAATGTGTCCTGCTATTATTCAGTTTAAAGACAGAAACGGAGAGATGAAAGTCTGTCATTTTTATCTGACATCTCAGGGCTATGATCTTTTGTATGAAAACAATGGGAGAGTGTATTATCTGGAAGGTAGAGTAGAATGGAAATAATTGATGAAGAGAGTACAGTATGAAGACTTTACTCTCTTTTGTAAGTTTATCAGCATTGGTTTTAATAAAATTATTCCCCATTCACGGAAAAAAATAAAAGGATTGGTGTATCTACTGAAGAAAAATAATATTTTTGTAATATAGCTAGGATGAATGATGAAAATAAAACTTTTACTACTGTTTTTGATTATCGGGAATGTGTTCTGTCATTCACAAACCCATGATATAGAAAAAAATATCCCCGAACACCGTACTTATGAAGAATTGGAAAAAGAATTCTATGGCAGCCGTGCGGGAGAAGAAAACAGTAAAAGTATTGCAGACTCATATCTTAAAAAGGCAAAATCTGAAAAAAATATCAGTCATATTGCTGAGGGATATGTTATGCTTCATTTTGACGAAGACTTACCCAATGCTTTAAAATATCTTGACAGCTTACAGCATATCACCCAAAATTCTAAAGAAAATACCTATCCGGCCAGAACTTATCTTTTAAGAGGAAATCTTTATTTTAGAAATGATAATCTTCAGTCTGCATTGAATAATTATATCTTAGGGCTGAAGTATGCAAAAGAAAAAGGAAATAAGAGGCAGATTGCCATGGCACACATCAGTATTGCCTATCTGAATAATTATATTGGAAAACACGCGGAAACAGCTAAAGTATTAAGACATTATGCCTATGATGCTGATTATATGAATGAAGTTGAGAAAAACTCTCTCAAACTGAATCTGGCTGATGCTTACATAGAAATTAATAAAATGGATTCTGCGTATGTATTGATACAGAATGGCTTACAGGATTCCAAAAAAAATAATGATGTTTACCGTTATTATCAGAATCTTGGACTGCTGGGATATTATCATCTGCATTCAAAAAATTATCAGAAAGCTATTGATGGTTTATTGGAATGTGAAAAATATTTTTTTACCAATAGTAGTGGCAGTAAAAGAAACCAGCATTATACTCTTTTATATTTAGGGAAATCCTATGCCGGGCTTCAGGAAAAAGAAAAAGCTGTAGACTTTTTCCGGAAGATTGATTCTATGGTTCTTAAAACAAATTATATCTATCCGGAGCTGAGAGATGTATATACTTACCTGATTGATTATTATAAAGAAAACGGTGATAAAGAAAAACAACTGTATTATGTGGATCGCTTTTTAAAAGTTGATCAGGTTCTGGATACTCAATTCAGATATATTTCCAGAGAGCTTCCGAGAAGATATGATACTCCGGAACTACAGCAGGAGAAAGAAAATATTACCAATGAGCTTACAAAAAGAAAGAGTCTCTTTTATATTGTTTTAAGTCTTTTGCTTATATCACATTTATTATTTATCAACTTTTATTTCAAATACAAAAAATCAGAAAAAAATTATAAAAATATTGCCCAGGATCTGATCCAGTCTGTTAATGAAAACAGAGTAGGAAAGAACAAAGATTCTGAATTCAAAAAAGAAACCCTGTCTGAGCCTCTTCCGATAGAAAATACAGTAAATTCAGAAGACAGAACTACCAGAACAATCTCAGAAGATATTACCCAAACCATTTTAAGAGAACTTGAAATCTTTGAAAACAAAGACCAGTTTTTAAATAAAGGAATTACATTGGGAAGTCTCGCCAAAAAGATAAAAACAAACTCTAAATATCTGTCAGAAATTATCAATACTTACAAAGGGAAAAATTTTGCAACGTACCTCAACGATCTCCGTATTGATTATGCCATCAGCAGATTGGCCAATGACAGAAAATTCAGGTCCTATAAAATTCCATTTATCGCAGAAGAATTAGGGTATAATAATGAGCAGGCTTTCACTTTAGCCTTCAAAAAACGAACCGGAACCCCTCTTTCCATCTATTTGAAAGAGATTGAAAATATGTCTTCAAATTAGGTTTAATTTATTGGTATTCATTTATTTTGTGTTTATAAATTCATGATTTTATGTATATAAATTTATGAATCTATAGATCATATACTTGTTTCATTATTCCACTTCCTGCATCTTTGCTTCAGGTAAAAACACAACCATTTATTTTGTATGTGCACAATACAAGATATCATTCCAGACTATTGATTAATTAGAAAATCAAATCAGGAATTATATCATAAAAATTAATAATGAAGTGGATAATAACCAGAAAATAAAATGTAAATAATGAGATAATTGTTCAAAAGTTTGGAAATATAAAAGTGTAGTGATCATTAAAAATCATAAACAGTTAAAAACAAAATCCAGTGGTGAATCCGCCACACAGTTTAAAAGTATAGTATAGTCTAAAAATGGATGTATGACCGGGTAATTTACCACGGAGTTATCACTTAAAAACTAATAACCATTTCAATAAAACTAATTCCATGAAAACTCGGAGTAAAATAAAATTTTATTCTTTTTAAAAGTGATAGTGTAAGTGTGTTCATTCCGTGTCAATACGGATTTTATTGAAGTTCAGGACAATATTGAGTGGAAATGTAACCTGAAAATGAAGAAGAGTCTGCAGCAGAAAACAGGTGAATTCCCTGAACTCAAAGTTTAAATACTCGTTAAATGATTTTTAAAGACGGCGCAATCATCAAGTTGCGCTGTTTTTTTGTAACTTTGCGGACATTAATTTTTATATAAAAAATTTATCATCAACAAATGAAAAAGCAAACGATCAAAGAAGTCCTAAAGGATTACAAGAAAGTATTACATCATGACATTACAGTTTACGGATGGGTAAGATCATTCCGTGCAAATCGCTTTATTGCACTTAATGATGGTTCTACGATTAATAATTTGCAGATAGTTGTTGATTTCGAAAATTTTGATGAAGCAATCATCAAGAATATCAGTACTGCTTCTTCCCTGAAAGTAGTGGGTGAAGTAGTGGAAAGCCAGGGAGCAGGACAGTCTGTGGAAATTATCGCTAAAAAGATTATTGTTTTAGGAGATAATTTTACAGAAGAACTTCAGAGTACAATTCTTCAGCCTAAGAAACACAGTCTTGAAAAACTTCGTGAGCAGGCACACTTAAGATTCAGAACAAACCTTTTCGGAGCAGTGTTCAGAGTGCGCCATGCAGTAAGCTTTGCGGTTCACTCGTTCTTCAATCAAAACCAGTTCTTCTATATCAACACACCGGTTATTACAGGAGCAGATGCAGAAGGAGCAGGTGAAATGTTTGGAGTAACCAATTTTGACCTGAACAATATGCCGAGAACTGAGGAAGGAGATATTGATTTTGCACAGGATTTCTTCGGTAAAAAAACAAACCTTACCGTTTCAGGACAGCTTGAAGGAGAAACTGCAGCCATGGGATTAGGAAGAATCTATACATTCGGACCTACTTTCCGTGCTGAAAATTCTAACACCACAAGACACCTTGCAGAATTCTGGATGATTGAGCCGGAAGTTGCTTTCAACAACCTTGAAGACAATATCGACCTTGCGGAAGATTTCTTAAAATATGTAATCCAGTATGTATTGGATAACTGTAAAGATGATCTTGAGTTCTTAGACAACCGTTTTGCAGAAGAACAGAAAACAAAACCGGAAAAAGAAAGAGCAAAAGAAGGTCTTATCGAAAAACTTCAGAATGTAGTGGCTAAGCGTTTCAAGCGTGTAAGCTATACAGAAGCAATCGAAATCCTATTGAACTCGAAAGAAAATAAAAAAGGAAAATTTGCTTACCCGGTTGAAAGTTGGGGAACAGATCTTCAGTCTGAGCATGAAAGATATCTTGTTGAAAAACATTTTGAAAGCCCGGTCGTATTATTTGATTATCCGAAAGAGATCAAAGCTTTCTATATGAAACTGAACGATGACAATAAAACCGTTGCAGCTATGGATGTTCTTTTCCCTGGTATTGGTGAAATCATCGGTGGATCAGAAAGAGAAGCAAGACTGGATGTTTTAAAACAGAAAATGGCAGATATGCATGTAGATGAACATGAGCTTTGGTGGTATCTTGATACCAGAAAATTCGGTTCTGTGCCGCATGCAGGCTTTGGTTTAGGACTTGAAAGATTAGTTCTTTTCGTAACAGGAATGACGAATATCAGAGATGTGATTCCTTTCCCAAGAACGCCGAAAAGTGCTGAATTCTAGAACAAAAAAAAAAGCCTTAATCACAAGTTAAGGCTTTTTTTATTTTTCAATAGTTTATTAAGATGGGATGTATCATGCAAAAATCATGCTAAATACGTTTTTTATCAAATAAATTTATTAAATTCGTAGAATATGTTATGTTAAAACGCAAATAAGAATATGCTTAAACAACACTTACAACTCAAATTAGGACAAAAGCTGGCCCCTCAGCAAATCCAGTTGATGAAGCTTATTCAACTTCATACTCTTGAATTTGAAGAGGAGTTGGAGAGAGAGTTAGAAGAAAACCCGGCTTTGGAAATTGCGAAAGAAGATTCTAAGGAAGATGAATACTCTTCCCTGGAAGATGCTTATAAGGATGAGGGTACAGAAAGCATTGAAACAGATTTCGACGTCAATGAATATATCTATGACGATGAACCGAGCTATAAAACTGCATCCAGCAATTATTCTCCGGATGATGAAGAATTTGACAACGAAAGCCTTCTCACAGAGGGACAGTCCTTATATGATTATCTTACAGAACAGATTCACCTGATTAATATCAGTGATGAAGATCTTAAGATTGCAGAATACCTTATCGGGAACTTAGATACAGACGGATATCTTAGAAGAGAAATCAAGTCTATTGTTGATGATCTGGCTTTCTCACAAGGAATTTACACAACTAAAGAAAAAGTTGAGGATATTCTGGAGAACTATGTTCAGAAACTGGATCCATCTGGAGTAGGAGCAAGAGGCCTGCAGGAATGTTTATTGCTGCAAATTGAAAAGAAAGTAAGCTCAGATAAAGCAGTTTCTTTAGCTGCCAATATTTTGAGACATCAGTTTGAAGCCCTGACGAATAAGCACTACAATAAGATCATTCAGAAATATGATATTGAAGAAGAAGATCTGAAAGATGCACTGGAAGAAATCTCAAAATTATCCCCGAAAGTAGGAGGGAACTTCGATACACAAACAATTACAATTAATCAGGAAATTATTCCGGATTTTGTAATTCAGGTAAAAGATGGATTGGTGATTCCTATGCTCAACAGCAAAAATGCACCTACTTTAAGAGTTTCTGAAGAGTATAAAGATATTTTGACTACTTATTCCCATGATAAAAACTCATCGGAACATAAGCAGGCTGCATTATTTATCAAGCAGAAACTGGATGCCGCAAAATGGTATATAGATGCTATTAATCAGCGTCAGAATACTTTATTACAGACGATTACAGCCATTGTAAAGTTTCAGAAGGATTATTTCATTACCGGAGACGAAAAGTCTCTGAAACCAATGATTCTGAAGGACGTTGCTGATATTACAGGATTTGATATCTCCACTATTTCAAGGGTGGTAAAAAGTAAGTATGCAGATACCCCTAACGGGATTGTATATCTTAAAGACCTGTTTTCAGACAGCTTAACGAATGATGATGGAGAGGAAGTTTCTACCAAAGAGATCAAAACCCATCTTCAGGAAGTAATCAGTAAAGAAAACAAAAGAAAGCCGCTTACCGATGATGCATTAGTGGTAATTCTAAAGGAACAGGGTTATAATATTGCCAGAAGAACGATTGCGAAATATCGTGAACAGCTCAATATTCCTGTCGCAAGATTAAGAAAAGAACTTTAAAAATATAAAAAAGCATTTCAATTTGAAATGCTTTTTTTATTATTGAATTTGTACTTGTTTAAAGTTTTCATTCCTTCTTTTTTAATATAACAAGTTTTTATCAACAATTTCAGTACCGTATTTCTACTGAATAAAATTCAATCCTTTATCCCGACATTTGGTTGATTAATCTTTAACTGAACCAATTAATCATTTGCTTATGTCAACAAAAACCGTTCAATTTAGTGTTGAAGTGAAAAATATGATCATCACTTCAGGAAGTTTCCAAGTTTTTGGAATTGTTGAAAATTTTATTGGCGCTGTTAATAACAAAACCTCATTTGAAAACAATACTTTCAGTGTTGAAATTAAAAATGCAGAATCAGAATATTACACTGTAACCGTTTGGGTGCATGAATATATCATTGAAGATACAAAATATAAAATTGAAGGCGAGCCCTTAAGTTTATTGGCAACATTCTATCTTCCTGATGTCACTGCTCCTGTCATTGTAAATCCTGAATCCTCTATTGCTTCAATCTATACATTTGCACGTATGTCGAAAGTAGATGATAACGGAACAGTTCATATTACAGGTACCGAACGAAATATGAAAATTGCTTATGGGATGAAGAAGAATCTTTACAAAACAGAAGGAGTCATCGGGGCTATGATCAGCACATCACCGAATGGCTTTGAAACGAACAGTTATCCGATGTTCAACTCTTTATGTAATTTGTACTATTATTCTTTAACAAACCCAATCCTCAGTACAGGAAAACCTTTTTACAGACAGTTTTTGGATTATGCGTGGCATGAACCTTCTGAATCAAACAAAAATTTTCTTCAGGCTGTACGAAATTTATTACATGATCCTTGTAATAATGCCGATAATATTTATAAAATGCTTATTGGTTTGAAAGAAATTTACCCGGATTCATTAGTCTCAATGAAAAATATGACTGATGATCAAAAAATTCCTAATAACTGGACACTTACCTTAAAAAGTAATTCTTCGGGAGCTAAGAACTTTATTCCAAGTGGTGCTGCATTTGTTGTTTTTGATGCAGATGATAATGCATGGATCGCCAATAATTTCAGGGCCGGTTCTCCGGATTCCGGAACGCATTGTCCTGTTTATAAATACGATGCTACACCTGCTGATTTTTCTCCGGTTCAGGGTGGCGGACTACTTGGAGTAGCTTTTGGAGCTGCAGTGAGCCCGGATAAAAAATATATTTCCTTCGGTAACTTCGGCTGGGGTTCGGAATATAACAATCCACAAGAAGGAAGTATCTCCCGTTTTTATTATAAAGATGGAAAACCGGTAAGTCCTTCCAATGGTTTTACATTAGGACTTTCCAGGGTTCAGGGAATGGAATATGATAATCAGGGAAATCTATGGATGGCTTCGGTGGGCTGCCAGGAACCTTTCGCACCTGCCAAACCGGGAATTTATCCTTTTGAAAACGAACCGAGTGCAGTAGTTGTTTATCTAAAACCGGAAGATGGTGACTTTGGAAAGGGTCCCACAAAGGAATTAACTCTTATTTGTAATGAATTTCCCGTAAAAAGATCACAAAACTTACCTCCGTTACCAACCAAAACCCCTTATTTAAAAATATTTGATGTAATTCCTGATCATAAAGGAAGTGCTTATGTTTCCTGTATCGGAAATTATGATAAAGATGTTCCTGAAAATTGTGCTTTTTCAGCAGTTTATAAAGTTGCAATTGAAGGAAATCAACTGGTGGTTACAAATAGCTGGTTCAGTAATTACTCTGAAAGTGCCAATAAGCAGGAAGGTTATGAATCACTTCGTCAGATTGCAATAAATGGTAATGGCGATGTTGTTGTGGTAGGAGTAAGCAGTAGCCGTGCCACAGTTCTTAGCAAAGACCTTTCAACCGTTTTGGGATATTATGATGTCAATACTTATGCTCCCTGGGGAGTTAAAATAGATAAAAACCACACTGTTTTTCTGGCTAATTTTGGTCATGAAACGGATTTTAAGAATAACCCTACGCTGGATATGCAGGGGCCTTTTGGAGTAACGATGCTTCGTAATCCGTCAAAACCGGAAACGGCAATGCTGCTTACTCTTCCTACAGGCGGTTCTGAGGTCACTTTAGCTAATGGATATCCTTTATATGGTACTCAGCGAAAACCAAAATTGAACGAATCAAAACACGAAGAGTTACAAATGCATTGTTATCAGCCAATCATGAGACTGACTTCAACAAATATTGACGGTGCCGGAAATCTGTGGTGTATGAACAACTGGAAACCGTCAGCCCTTGTAGATGTTTTTGATAATCCCGGTGGCGACGGAGTAGTCATTTTCCTTGGAATTGCAGAACCTGAATAAAGTACATTTCCATTTAAAAATAAAATGCTCCAAAAGGATAAGCAATTATTCAAAGCAAATTCATATAAAAAAACCTGTTTAAGCATTTTAAACAGGTTTTTTTATTTTAATTGGTAAGTCTAAAATGCTTCTGGTGAAAAGCTCATATAAGACGAAAAATCAAACATTTTATAAAACTAATGTGTACTATTGTACATAAAGTTTGGCTCTAAAAAAACTTAAATATTTAAAACTTTTGTGTCTAAAATTATCAATGCAAATTGAGACATGCTCAATCTTTAAAACTGCCTAATTCTAACTCTTTCATAGAAATCTCCCGCATTTCTACTTTTCTTATTTTTCCGGAAATAGTCATGGGGAACTCATCTACAAACTTCCAGTATTTCGGTACTTTATAGTGGGCAATTTTTCCTTTGCAGTATTCCTGCAGTTCTTCAGCGGTGATGGTAAAACCTTTTCTCACTTTTACCCAGGCCATCACTTCTTCCCCAAACCTTTCACTTGGAACACCAATGATTTGAACATCAAGGATGTTGGTGTAAGTATATAAAAAGTCTTCAATTTCTTTAGGTGAAATATTTTCTCCGCCACGGATGATGAGGTCTTTTATTCTTCCTGAAATGGTAATATATCCGTCTTTATCCATTACTGCCATATCTCCGGTATGCATCCAGCGGGCATCGTCCAGTACTTTTTTAGTGTTTTCAGGGTCATTCCAGTATTTCAGCATGACAGAATAGCCTCTTGTACAAAGTTCGCCATGTTCTCCACGTTTCAGGGTTCTGCCATTTTCATCCACAATTTTTATTTCAAGGTGATCCTGAACAGTTCCCACAGTACTTACCTGCTTCTCCAGCGGTGTTCCTATTAAAGTCTGGGTAGATACAGGCGAAGTTTCCGTCATTCCGTAGCAGATGCTCATTTCTTTAATATTCATCAAACTTTCTACCTTTTTCATAATCTCGGGAGGGCATACTGATCCTGCCATGACACCAGTTCTTAAGCTTGAAAAATCATACTTATTAAAATCTTTTACTGCCAGTTCAGCAATAAACATGGTAGGAACACCATACAAAGAAGTACATTTTTCGTCAGAAACGGCTTTTAAAGTAATTTCCGGATCAAAACTGTCGTTTGGAATTACCATGCAGGCTCCATGGGCTGTGCAGCATATATTTCCGATAACCATACCGAAGCAATGATAGAAGGGAACAGGAATACAGACCCGGTCTTTCTCAGTATATTTTAATCTGATTCCGATAAAATAACCGTTGTTGAGAATATTATGATGAGAAAGCGTGACGCCTTTCGGGAAACCTGTAGTTCCGGAAGTATATTGAATATTAACAGGGTCATCAAATTGTACATGTTCTTCAAAACTGTGAAGAACTTCATCTGAAATATCCTGACCCTTATTGACAAAAGCTTCCCAGGTTTCATCAAAGAATATTTCATGTTCAAGGGTGGGGCATACTTCTTTGGCATACTCAACCATTTCTTTGTAGTTGCTGCTTTTATAACTTAAGGAAGAAAAAATGAAACGAACTTCAGACTGATTAAGGACATAGGTGAGTTCATGAGTCCTGTAGGCCGGATTGATATTAACTAAAATAGTTCCTATTCTCGCAGTGGCATACTGCAAAAGAACCCATTCATAACGGTTAGAAGACCAGATTCCGATTCTGTCACCGGCTTTTGCTCCCAAAAGCAGTAAAGCTTTTGCAACAGCGGTTGTCTGATTGTAAAATTCCTGGTAAGTAGCTCTGTAATTCTGATGAACACAGACTAATGCTTCCTGATGGGGATGTTTTTCGACAGTACTTTTAAGATTGGCTCCGATGGTCTGTCCTAATAATGAAACCTCAGAAGTTCCATATACATAAGATAAGGGCATAGTTTAAGATTTGGTGGGCTAAAATTAATAATTATATCCCGAAATATGCCTATGTATATTAACTTTCCTGAGAATCTATTTCTTTAAGCTGCTTTAAATTTTTATCAAGTTTTTTAATAATTGTACCATATACCAGTCTGTAATAAAGCCAGATCATAGATATGCCTAATAAGGTACTGACAACAATTCCTACTATAATGATGGTAAGATTTGAGCCGCTAGGCTGTATATTCTGAGAATTTAAAGTGTAAAATATGAATGCAGTCAATACAAACGTGAATATCAACAATAATACAATGCTGATCAGAATAAAAGCATTCACTGTGGTTTTGAACTTAATAATTCTGGTGATAAGACCCTTCAGATTTTCCTCAATCTTGATTCTTCTGTAATTCTGGTAGAACTTCAATACAAAATATGCTGTGATCAATAAACTTAAAACTTTTATAGCTAAATAAGCATGGCCGAAGTTGTTTTCTACTTCCGGAGCTTCCTGAGCGCCTAATCTTTCCAGCATTTTGCGGAAGCTGTCTGATTCTTCTTCCGGGAAAAGATAAAACAGACCTAATACGGAAAAGAACAAAAATTCTACAACGCTGATCCAGAAAATATACTTTATGTAATTACGTGATTTTCTATTCAACATCTGGAGAATCTCCTTGTCGTCATATTTAGGCTGAACAGGTTGTTCCTGCCATGTTTTTTTTAAACTATCTAGATCAAATTCAGGCATATTTTTCCATCTGTTCTTTAAGGGTTTTCTTTAATCTGTTCATTTTCACGCGTGCATTGACTTCAGTGATACCGAGGTTTTCTGCAATATCCTTGTAAGGCAGATCGTCAAGATACATCATGACAATGGCTCTTTCTACATTAGGAAGAGTCTTGATTACAGTATACAAAAGTGATACCTGCTGCTGTTTTTCATCGTCATCTTCCACAAAATCCTTGTGGTTGATGTCCAGCTCATTCGTAGGAAGACTTTTGCTTTTTTTTCTAAAGAGGGTAATGGCCGTATTGAGCGCTACACGATACATCCATGTGGAAATCTTGGAATTCCCTTTAAAGGAATCATAGCTTCTCCAGAGCTGTAAAACAATTTCCTGGAAAAGATCCTCCTCATCTTCCAGAGAATTGGTATACAGGCGCGATACCTTGATAATCAGACCCTGATTATCCTTAATAAGCTTCGCAAATTCTTTTTCTCTGGAATCCATAGATATATAATGGCACGAAGATAATAATAAAGTGGTAATTGGTGAAAATTATAATGTAAAATCATAGAAATGTGAAACAAAGAGAATTAACAGCTGAGATTTCTCTGCTGCCTTAGCTTTATCCACTTTCTTTGCGAAATTTATGTATCTTTGCATCCGCGAGAAAATCGGCTTGTTGATTTCCCGTTTTACGGGAGGTAGGAAAGTCCGGACACCATAGAGCAGCAAAGCGGATAACATCCGTCACCCGTGAGGGTAGGACAAGTGCAACAGAAAGCAAGTACAGTTCGGCTGTAGTGAAACCAGGTAAACTCTTTGCGGTGCAATGGTAAGTATATCGGTTCTTTTCAGTAATGGAAATAGGGGCGGCTCGTCCTGAAAACCGAGGGGTAATCAGCTCAAGTGTTGCAGCAATGTAATACGTAGATAAATAACAGGCACTTCTTCGGAAGTACAAAATCCGGCTTATAGATTTTCTCGTTTTTTACAATATAATCTTCCTCAAATTTTATTCTTAAAATCAAATCTGTTTTCATAGTTATATGTGAAAAAGGGTATTGTTTTGTATAAGTCTAATATAAGACTTATATGAAACTAAATAAGACGAATAGAAAACTTTTATATTTTTCTGTTACCACACATTTGTATAAACAAATTAAAATGAGAACAGAAATCACATTACATTCAGTTCCTGAAGAAAAACCCGGATATATTCTTATTCTACTCTACATTGCCTTTGTATACGGATTATTTTGGGTGATAGATCAATGTCTGGTTTATTTTTTCAGTGATGTTACCAATGTTATACTGATAAAGATTTTTAATAATACGGTATGGATCGGGTTGATGTTTTTAAATTATTTGATCGTAAAACATTTCCTTTATCTGATTAGAAAACAAAGAAAACGTCCGGTTATTTATCCTGCTTTAACCATCTCAAAAGAAGGAATAACTTATTATCCGGAAAACAAAAAATCCGAATGGGGAAATATTTCAGAAATACAGATTATAGATTCTATATTGGCTGTAACTGTAGATTTTGATTCTGGAAAAGATTTTAAACTTAACCTTTTCAAGACAGATCTTCAGAAGCAAATGAAGCAGGAAGATTTTGAAAAGCTATTGGAATATCATTATAAAAAAGAAATTTATACCTATATTACTCCATCATCCTGTGGTTGTGGCTGTTAATTTTAATATATTAACATACAAAATGAAAACAGAAATCACTTTATATAAATCCAGACAAAGAAAACCAGGATATGTGGCGATTATTTTCTTTACGCTCATATCACTTGCTCTATTGGCTGCTCTTTGTGCAATAATCTATCTTTTGCTGACAAGTAATAGTTTTTTTAAATTTTTAATCTCGGTTATTGTACTTGTATTGATATCAGCCTTATTTTATGGTTCAGTAAAAATCTTAATCGGATGCATTAGGGAACAGAGAACGCCGGAAGAAAAAGCTGTTGAAATATTATCCATCACCAAAACAGGAATTTTTAACCATAAGAAAAAGCAGCAATTGATTTGGAACGAAATTTCTGAAATTCAGATTATTGATGCCGTTATTTCGGTGACAGTAGATTTGTATCCTGAAAAAGATTTTCAATTAAATTTAGGGGATACAGATGTTTATACGGATATGAACAGAGATGATTTTGCAAAATTACTTCAATGTCATTACAAAAAAGAAATTTATACCTATAATAGCCCTCCATCATGTGGATGCGGAGGTTGATTGAGTTTATATTAATAACTAGCATTACCATTAAAATTTTGACATCATGAAACCCGAATTTACTTCCGTTTTACTTGATAGCACACAGTTAGATTATGACCAGAATCCTTTGTGGGAAAGGATTTCATCGTATCAGATTGATCAGGCTCACGTCATCATTCCATTTTCCAGAAAATTAGCTCAGACTGAAGGGTGGACGAGAAGATTCTGTCTGCTTGCCATTGAAGAATATAAAAAGTTTGTTTATTTATGCTGTATCTCAAAAAACGGAGCCTCCCCTTCAATCGTAGTAGATAAAGTATGGCATATGCATTTGCTCTATACCACTGAATACTGGAAAGAATTCTGTCCGAAGATCCTGGAAAGAGAGCTGCATCATTTCCCAAATGTAGGTGGAATTAATGATTATCATAAGCATCAGGACTGGTATCTGGAAACATTAAAACTGTACATCAATATTTTCAGGCAAAATCCACCCGAAGTTTTCTGGCGCATTCCAAAGGAAATTATACCATTCCTATTACCTGAAAATGGGAATAAGATAAAAAATACCGGACAATTCACATGGAAAAAAACCTTTGAAAAATTACATTCAAAGGTCTTTAATTATATTCATCACAGATCGGTTTTGAAATAAGCCATGACTGATTATTCTCCCATTAATTGTGTTTTGGCCCGCTCTAGGTCTTCTTTGTCTTTATCAGAAAGGGTAGGATATTTGAGATTCATTTTTTCAAGAGTATCAATAATAATCTGGATAGCAGCCACTCTTGCAAACCATTTGTTGTCGGCAGGAAGTACATACCAAGGAGCATGATCTTTTGATGTTTCATTGATTGCTGTTTCATAAGCTTCCATATATTGATCGAATAATGCTCTTTCCGGAAGATCTGCTGCAGAGAATTTCCAGTTTTTTTCCTGTTCATTGATTCTGTCCAGAAGCCTTTTTTTCTGCTCATCCTTAGAAACATGTAAAAAGATCTTTACAACCGTTGTTCCGTTCTGTGAAAGGTGCTTTTCAAAATTTCTGATACTTTCATATCTGTTTTCCCAGAATTTATTGTCGAAATCTTTTACTGAAGACCATGTTTTTTCACTTAAATTATATTCAGGATGTACTTTACAGACCAGGACACTCTCATAATGGGACCGGTTGAAAATCCCAATCATTCCTTTCTGTGGCAATGCGAGATAATGCCTCCATAAAAAATCATGGGAATACTCTTTAGAACTTGGTGTTTTAAAACTGGTCACATTGCATCCCTGAGGATTCACCCCTCCGAAAACATGTTCTATCATACTGTCTTTTCCCGCTGCATCCATAGCCTGTAATACAACCAGGAGAGACTGGCTTCCGTCAGCATATAATCTTTCCTGCAGTTCACGAAGCTTTTCTTTCTCCTGAATCAGCATTTGTTCTCCATCTTCTTTGGTGAGTTTTCCTTTATAAGATGTTGAAGTTTTTTTTATTGAAAACTTTCCATTTACCTTAAAGTCATCTGAGAAATTGGTGTCCATATATTTAAAAGATTAAAAGATGTTGTTGTTATAATTCAATAGGGGGTGGGCTTTAGCCCAGCCATTTTAAGAAGGAATAGGCCCAAAGATTTCAGCAAATGTCACTTCCTCCCACCCATTACCTGTCATCTGCTGCCTTAACAAACATAAATGTAATAAAAAAACCGCCTCTATGGAGACGGTTTCTTTATTTTTTTTGAGTAGAGATTACTTCGCAGCAGCCTTTTTAGCTAGTTTAGCAGCTTTTTTCTCAGCTTTAGCAGCTTCTTTCTGCTCAGCAGGAGTCAATACTTTTGCCTCAGCAACAGGAGCATTAGCGTCTACATTACCTTTAATGTAGATTACACTTCTACTGTTTACAGGGTCATTAGAGAAAACCTCAATCATTTTGTTGAAACCTCCAGGAATAGCAGTGTTGTATCCAACTTTGATCTTAGCGGATTTACCCGGCATGATAGGATCTTGGCTGAACTCAGGAGTTGTACATCCACAAGAAGGCTTTACGTTTGAAAGAATCAAAGGCTTATCACCTGAATTCGTTACAGTAAAGAATCTCGTACCATCAGCATTGGGCTTAATAGTACCGTAATCAAAAGTTGTTTTATCAAATGTAATTGTTTGTGCAGATGCAATTGCAAATGTCCCGAATAATGCAATTCCTGCAATTAGTTTTTTCATATTCTTGAATGTTAATACGTTTGTTAGATAAATTTTGTGAAACAAAGTTAAAAATTATTTTAATTCATGCTTAAAAATTTTTTTCTTTAGACTATTTTTGCAAATTGCAAGCCAAAGAAATAGAATTTATGCAGATTTCAGAAAAGTACAATCCACAGGAAACAGAACAGAAATGGTACAATTACTGGTTGGAAAATAAATATTTCCACTCAGAACCTAATGACAAACCACCATATACCGTGGTTATTCCTCCGCCAAACGTAACGGGGATATTACACATGGGACATATGCTGAACAATACAATTCAAGATGTTCTGGTCCGTCGTGCAAGAATGCGCGGGTTTAATGCTTGTTGGATTCCGGGAACAGATCACGCTTCAATTGCTACCGAAGCTAAAGTTGTTGCTAAATTGAAGTCTGAAGGAATCAATAAGTCAGATCTTACCCGTGAAGAATTTCTAAAACATGCCTGGGACTGGACTCATAAATATGGAGGTACCATCCTTGAGCAGCTGAAAAAACTGGGATGTTCTTGTGATTGGGACAGAACCCGTTTTACAATGGAAGATAATCTTTCAAAACAGGTCATCATAAGTTTCGTAGATCTGTATAATAAAGGAAAGATCTACAGAGGATACAGAATGGTCAACTGGGATCCTGAAGCCAAGACTAATATTTCTGATGAAGAAGTAATATTCAAAGAGCAGAACGGAAAACTATATTTCCTTAAATATAAAATTGAAGGCTCAGAAGAGTTCCTTTCAGTTGCTACTACACGCCCTGAAACTATTTTTGGGGATACTGCAGTGTGTATCAATCCTAATGATGAAAGATATGCTCACTTAAAAGGTAAAAATGTAATTGTACCGATTGTAAACAGAGTAGTTCCAATCATTGAAGACGAATATGTTGATATTGAATTCGGAACTGGAGCCCTGAAAATTACGCCGGCACATGATGTGAATGACTACGAAATCGGACAGAGACATCAGCTGAAAATGATTGATGCTTTGGATGATGACGGAAATCTTAATGAGCATGGATTACATTATGCAGGGAAAAACAGATTCGATGTAAGAAAGCAGATTGCAAAAGAACTGGAAGAAAAAGATCTTTTGCTGAAAGCTGAAGACTATGTAAATAAAGTAGGAACTTCGGAAAGAACAGGTGCGGTAATTGAACCTAAAATTTCTGTACAGTGGTTCCTTAAGATGTCTGATCTTGCTAAGCCTGCTTTAGACGTGGTAATGGATGATGATGTGAAATTCTATCCAGAGAAATTTAAAAATACCTACAAACACTGGATGGAAAACATCCGTGACTGGAATATTTCCCGTCAGCTATGGTGGGGACAGCAGATTCCTGCTTTTTACTACGGAACAGGAGATGAAGATTTTGTAGTAGCTGAAACCGCTGAAGAAGCGTTAGAATTAGCAAAACAGAAATCCGGAAATCCGGAACTTACTCTGGAGAATCTAAGACAGGATCAGGATACATTAGATACATGGTTCTCTGCCTGGTTATGGCCAATGTCTGTATTTGAAGGACTTTTAGATCCAGAAAATAAAGATATCAAATATTATTATCCTACTTCTGACCTGGTAACTGCCCCTGATATTATTTTCTTCTGGGTGGCAAGAATGATCATGTCCGGGCTGGAATACAAAAAAGAAGTGCCGTTCAAGAATGTTTACTTTACGGGAATTGTAAGGGATAAACAAAGAAGAAAAATGTCCAAATCTTTAGGAAACTCTCCGGATCCTATTGAATTAATGGAAAAATATGGTGCTGATGGTGTACGTGTAGGAATTCTATTGAGTTCTGCAGCTGGAAATGACCTTCTTTTTGATGAAGATCTAATGCTTCAGGGAAGAAACTTCATGACGAAAATCTGGAGCGCATTCCGTTTGATCAATATGTGGAATCATGAAGATAAACCTGCAATTGCTACAGATCACCAGGCTATTGAATGGTTTGAAAATAAACTGAACAAAACAATCGTTGAAATTAATGATCAGTTTGAGAAATTCAGAATTTCTGATGCGCTGCATTTGATCTATAAATTAATTTGGGATGATTTTTGTGGTTGGTATCTTGAAGCAATCAAGCCTAACTATGGAGAGGGAATTTCTAAAGAAGTATATAATAAAACCATCTATTTCTTTGAAGAATTGATGAAGCTGCTTCATCCGTTCATGCCATTCCAGTCTGAAGAAATCTGGCAGTTGATTTCTGAAAGAAGTATTGATGAAGCGCTTGTTATTGCCCAGCAGAAGAATGCTGATAACTTTAGTGAAGAGGTTATTAAAAACTTTGAAATCACAGCTGAATTGATTTCTGGAGTTAGAAATTACCGCCAGACAAAAGGAATTTCGCCAAGAGAAACTGTTGAGGTATATACCAATGCTTCTGAATTTGCGAATGAAGCCGTAGTAAGAAAATTGGCTAATATTTCTGAGATCCATTTTGGGCAGAAAACAGATAAGCCAAGCTTTACCTTCCTGGTAGGAGCAACTGAAGTTTCTATTCCTTTAAGTGAAAACTTGGATTTAGGAGAAGAAAAAGTAAAAACTGAAGAGGAATTGAAATATTTAAAAGGATTCTTAATTTCAGTAGATAAGAAACTTTCCAATGAAAAGTTTGTTGCCAATGCTAAACCAGAAGTTGTAGAAGTGGAACGTAAGAAGCAGAAAGATGCTCAGGATAAAATTGCGATCCTTGAAGAGAAACTGAAAAGTTTGTAAAAATTGCCTAATAATAGGTTAATTTGTCGGAATGTCAGGCTGAGCGGAGTCGAAGCCTTTTTGAAAGATGAAACAATATTTTGTATATATTTTAAAATGTTCCGATAATTCCTATTATACAGGAGTTACCAATGATATTGAATTGAGATTTTCTCAGCATCAATCAGGAAAATTTCCTGAAAGTTATACTTATAAAAGAAGACCGGTTGAGCTGGTCTTCTTTTATCTGTTTAATGATATTATTCAGGCAATAGTATTTGAAAAACAAGTGAAGGGCTGGAGTCGTAAAAAAAAGGAAGCAATTATAAATGATAATTGGGATAAACTGAAAGAACTATCTATTTGCCGGAATGACAGCCACGCGGATAATTTTAAAGATAAAAATCCTGAAGGCTTCGACTCCGCTCAGCCTGACACTGAAAATAAAGAATAAATAAAATGACACATATAGAAAACATAAAAAAACTATTCTCGAAGGATTTTGTAGAAAATCCATTGTTAGAAAGTTTTGAAGCAGGAAAGATTTATCTTTCCAGTGGAAAGCTGGTTACCTGCGATCCATTAATCACCAATGATATGCTGCCTTTCACCACAGAATTTCCGAAGGGAGATTTTTCTGTGATAGTACATAAAGAAAGAGACAGCAACTGTGTGGCTTATGCCGAAATTATATTCAATAATTCTGAAATTAAAGAATGGAAGCTGGCAACCACAGCAGGGCAGAATATAAAAGATCTGGCAAAAGAAGAAATTTTTGGATATCCTGTAGAAAGTGGGATGGGATGTTTTATGGATGTTGATACTCAAAATAGCCTCAACGAGCTTGAACAGAGATTATATCAAAACAAAGGCGGAGATTTTATGGGAATCTATGAAGAATTTTTCCATGAGTATTTCTTTGATGAAAATGGAGCTATTGACCAATATGCGTTCCTAAAACCTGCAAAAGAACATCCCGGAACTATATTTGCTTTTGAAACCGGATATGGTGAAGGATTTTATGCCAGTTATATAGCATATGATCAAAATCAATTACCAGTGAAAATAATTACTGAATTTATAGAAATAAGTTAACTTAAAATTAGTTACTTTTGGAACACGATTTTGTCAGTTATAAATTTTAAAGCTAATACAAAACACAATGAATTTCTCATCAGAACAACCCCGAATTATTGTTGTGGGCAGCTCATCCATAGATTTGGTTCTTGAAACCGAAAAACTTCCTTCACCCAACGAAACGGTTTTAGCCGTTAAGTCAGATAGCTATTTTGGGGGTAAAGGAGCCAATCAGTCAGTAGGTACTGCCAGACTGGGGGCAAGTGTGTATTTTATAGGATGTGTGGGAATGGATCCCCTTGGGCAGCAGATTATGAGAAATCTGGTAAGTGAAAATGTGAATGTAGGTTTTGTACATGAAACAGATAAAGATGCTACAGGAACAGCCTATGTGACGACTTCTCACGGTAATGCAGCTATTGTTGTAGTGCCGGCAGCCAATAAATATCTTAGCACATCACATATAGACGAAGCTGAAAAGTATTTTAATACGGCAGATCTTGTACTGGTACAGCTTGAGGTCTCTATGGAGGTGGTAGAGCATGCCGTTAAAAAAGCCAAGAAATATGGGAAAAAAGTAGGTTTATATGCTTCTCCCGCAATGAGAGTCAGTGAAGAAATTTTAGAAAAGGTTGATTTTATTGTAGCTAAGAGCAACGAATTATATACCATTTTCGGAGAAGAAAAAAGGGAAGAGGTTCTTAAGAAATATTTCAATAAAGTTTTTGTAAGAGATGATACCAACTCAACTATTTATTTTGATGGTACTGAGATGAAATATTACAGAAACGACAAAGATGAGAAAGTTTATAAAATGGGAATGGGTGATGCATTTACTTCAGGATTTGCTATCGCACTTTGTCATGGAAACTCTATCGAAGAATGTGTAAAGTTTGGAAATGAAGTTTCATCAAGAGTTTCCGGCGGTAAAGGTTCTCAGACAGGGCTGCCAAGAATGTCAGATTTCTTTTCTTAAAACTATTTACGACATATCAAAAGTCTGAAACTTAACATAAAAATATAAGTAAAATGTCCACTTTTATAGTGGATTTTTTCTTTTTATACTATGGAAAAGCTAATACTTACCACAGAAGATCATATCTCTCTGGTTGTCCATCTCTTTAAACCGGAAGAAAGTAATGGAAAACTGTTGCTGATCAATTCGGCAACAGGAGTAAAACAACAGGTGTACTTTTCTTTTGCCAGTTATTTTTCTGAACAGGGATTTACAGTGATTACTTATGATTACAGAGGAATAGGACTTTCCAAGCCGAAAGATATGAGGGGATTTCATGGTTCAATGAGATTGTGGGGTTCAAAGGATTATAAAGCTTTAACCCAATATATCAAAACAAACTTTAAAGATCACAAAAAGTATTGCTTAGGCCATTCTGTAGGTGCTTTGATTCTGGGAATGAATGAAGATTCGGAAATATTCGAGGAATTCTTTTTTGTTGGAACACAAAATGCTTTTGTCGGCAATCTTAAAGGGATGACAAAAATTGAAGCCTATTTGGGGTTTGGAATTGCCCAGCCATTAACCACTTCATTATTAGGGTATTTTCCTGCACATTGGTTTGGACTGGGAGAAAGTCTTCCAAAAAATTGCGCATATGACTGGAGAACCTTAATTTTAAACAAGAAATCAACCAACAAACTGTTGGAGAAAATTGATAACTTTTCTAAAAATTTGACACAAAAAGTATTTGTAATCCGCGCAGAAGATGATATCTGGCTGACAGAAAGAGGCGTATTGAGTTTATTAAATAATACCTATCCTAATCTTCAACCAACGTACAGACTGATCGCTGTTTCAGAATCTGATAAAAAAGAAATCGGACATGTCAATTTTTTTAGAAGCTACAATAGAAAACTCTGGGATATTATTTTAAATGAACTGATAGATAAATGAAAAGTACGATTGAAAACACAATAGCATTTGTAAAAGAAAAATTAGAAGGAGCAGAGGCAGGACATGACTGGTTCCATATTGAAAGAGTCTGGAAACTGGCTGTTCAAATAGCAGAAACAGAAGATTGTGATAAAGAGGTGGTAGAACTGTCTGCTCTTCTTCATGATATTGCAGATCCTAAATTTCATAACGGTGATGAAACTATTGCTCCCAAAATATCCAGGGCGTTTCTTGAAGAGCAGAATGTTCCCGAAGAAACAATCCTGAAGGTTTTATTTGTGATTGAAAATATTTCATTTAAAAACAGGGATCAGGCACCGATAAATCCACCTGTTGAGCTTAAAATTGTGCAGGATGCCGACCGTATTGATGCAATAGGAGCTATTGGAATTGCCAGAACGTTCAACTTCGGAGGCTTTAAGAACAACCTGATGTATCACCCGGATATGAAACCCAAACTGGGAATGTCAAAAGAAGAATATAAAAAATCAAATGGCACAACCATCAATCATTTCTACGAAAAATTATTACTTCTGAAAGAGATGATGAATACTGAAAAAGGAAAAGAAATGGCCGAAGAAAGACATAATTATATGTTGAATTTCCTCGACCAGTTTTATAAAGAATGGAATTTAGATTAGTAATAAGCTGATTATAAAGATTGACACACTATTTACATCATAATCAGATATTCAATTTTACATTGATGTATTTTCCAAACATAGCTATCCATACCCATGTTGTAAGACTTTCATGTGTCTGGATAGTTTTTTTTATGCAGTAAACTCTCTAAATATCAAAGAAACTAAGTCTCAAAAACATTTTTGCACTGTAGTTTAAAATTAAAAAAATAACCTCTGATATAGATAAAATACAGATAAGAAGTATCTTTGTAGAATATGACACTCATTATTTTTATAATATTTCTGGCTTCTGTTCTTTCTCTGGTCCTGTTTAAGGTAAAATCAGGAAGTATGGCAAAGTGGGCGAAGCTGTTCCGTATTGTAACAGTAGTTTTTTCAATTTCTGTTTTTACGTATTGGTTTATCAAGAAAAGTGCTGTGGCATTTGTGGATAATTCTGTAGGGCTGCAGGTTATCAATAAGCTTCCTCAGGCATTGGATTTTTATCTGATCAATGTAAATAAAACCGATAAAAATACAACTCTTGAGCCTAAGCATATTGGCAAAATACGTCCGGAATACTACAGAATAGAATACCTGAAAATGGATAAGTCTGATGAATACTGGATCATAGGCTATCTCGGAAAGAAAAACCTTGTGTACTTTTCCCAGCATTCCGTACCGAATAAAAATATTGATCAGATTGTGGAGGTACAGAATTACATCAACCAAAGTATGAAACTGTCTGAATCGGCAAAAAAACAGGTAGATGCCTATAATTATGAGAATACAAAACTGGGGATCTGGATTGCACTGGATTTTCTGCTTCTGTTTCTCAATCTGGTATTGCTTCTGAAGAAAAATAAATAAAAAAATAGGTAATGAGCCTTTTTAGAGTACTCATTACCCATTATTATTTCTGCTAAGGATAATCCAGGATTTGCATGATTTGTTCCTTGAATTCCTCAGGACAGGATCTGATAAGTTTGTCTTTACTTTGTTTACTGATTTCTTTGGAGGTAATCCATTCCGTTTTATTGGAATTAAGACTGTGATGGTCATATACTCTTTTTATGGTGCTGTTCTCATAAAAGATATATTCATTACCAAGCCAGTTACTGGCAATACTGATTTTGCAAATTTCCTTTTCCATGATTTATGTTTTAAAGCATAATGTATCGTGAGATACATTACACTCTAATTTATGAAATTTTTCGTTATGAAAAAGAAGTTTGTTTTAATCTTTTATCGCATTCCTGCTCTAAAATAATGTTCCTGTACTCTCCGTTGCCATTTGCGGAACATGAATATCAGTTTTCCATTCTTCATTCAGTTTCTTGATGAAATAGGCGGATAATAGAGGAGAAGCTTTTTCAATATTCTGGTGTACGAAAAAGTAGAGATTCTGGAGACCTTCTTTTTTCCATTTTGTGAGATGCTTCAACCAGTCATCCAATCTTTCATAGTCACTTTCAGCATTGGCTCCTACGTAACGGATAAATGCATTAGGCGTAGTAAGACGCATATGGAGCATATCTCTTCTTCCGGCGGTATCTACGATGATATTGGTGATGTTATGAGCTTCAAAGAGGTCACAGGTTGTATTGAGGATTTCCTCATCAGTAAACCATTCCGTATTTCTGAGTTCTATAGCTAAAGGAACTTCTTTAGGCCATTCTTTTACAAATTTTTCCAGCCTGTCATAATCCTTGGGTTTAAAATTGTCATGAAGCTGAAGAAAAGCCATTCCCAGCTTTTCATCAAAATTGATTACTGCCGAAGCAAAATGAGTCACCGGATCAGTCACATCAATCAGTCTTCTGAAATGGGAAACCGTATTGGTGATCTTGGGGAAGAATTTAAAATTATCAGGGGTTTTTTCTTTCCATGTTTTTACCTGATCTGGAGTGGGCATTCCGTAGAAAGTAGCATTCAGTTCAATAGAATTAAACTGAGTGGCATAATAGGTCAGTTCATCTTTAGTTCCTTTGGGGTAAAATCCTTTAAGATCCGTTTTATTCCATTTTGCGCATCCGATAGAAATATTTTCCAGTCCTTTTTTATTAAGAGCCAGCATATCCTTGGTTTTAGGATGATCTTTTGGTAAGGTAAAATCTATTTTTGATGGGTCTTCTACTTGTCCGAATTTCATATCTGTAGTTTTGGTATTAAACAATAAACACAAATATAAACCAAAAAAATCATAGAATTTTCTATGATTTTTAATGGAAATAATTGTATCGAAATTACTTATTTTTTAATGATTTTTTTCGTAACCTGAGTCTTATCAGTCGTGATTTTTATGATATAAACAGCAGTAGGATAGCCTGAAAGATCAATACTTACATTAGCTTGATTGAAGTTTCTGTCCAAAAGAATCCTTTCTTGAAAATCAATAAGTTTAATGTTTTTTATAGGAGTATCGGCGCTGATTTGCAGGATGTCTTTTACCGGATTAGGGAAAACTTTGATCTGTTTTGTTTTGAAGCTTGGATTGTCGCTCTTCAGGAAAGAATTGCTGCAGTTTGTGGTGAATGTGACATCAGGGTACATTGTCTGAAGTTCATTCAATTGTGCATCATCCACGCAAACTGATAAATTAGAGTTGTTATTGGTAAAATCAATGAAATCTTCTATTGAACCATTTCTCAGATTAGCAGAATTAAGATTAGACATATTCCATACAGTAACAGATTCCAGATGTGATGATGTGGAAAGATCAAGTTGAGTAATCTGAGGACAGGTATTAAAATGTACATTCTTCAGATTAATATTATCGGAAGTGTTGATCTGGGCAAGCAAAGGCAGATTTGCCAATGTCAATGATTCTAAATTCGTATTATTTGAAGTATTGACTGAAGCAAGGAGATCATTGTAAGAAAGGCTTAATGATTGCAGAGAAGCACAGTCTTTGGTGTCTAGAGCGGATATTTTTGTATTGCTTACCACAATATCTTTAAACCCGGTACATTGGCTGAGGTTGATTTCTTCTAAGTTCGAGAACATAACCCCGATTGATAAATTCTGCAAGCCTGGACAGTTTTCTAAATCGAGTTTTTTTAATTCGTTATTATTGTCGAAAGCAAAATTTGTGAGTGCAATACAGTTTTTAGTGAAAATGTTCTGAAGATTGTTTGCTCCTTGTGTCCCGTTGGTTATAAAACGATCTGTTTTTAAGGTATGCAGATGGGAAAGGTTATTGGTGTTTACCGTATTCATATATCCGCAGGAATTGGTAAGATCAATGCTTTCCAATTTTTGGGCAGCACTGAAGTTGATAGTATTGGTGATCTTTTGATTGAAAGCTTTCAGGGTTTTTAGTTTTGGAAGACCCGCAAGGTTTAAGCTATTTACATCTCCGAAATAAATTCCGGAAGTGGTAGAGTATAGATATCTGTTATAGAAAGAACAGTCTAATTCTTCAAGATTAATCAGTCCTGCCATACTAAAATCAATAGATGGAGCATTCAGGCCCATTATTTTCTTTAAGGAAGAGCAACCAGTAAGGTTTACATTGGAGAAATATGACCCTGTTGATTCATAATGATCCGTATCTGCAATGATTTCCTGCAGGTTTATGCAATTATTGGCAATCAGCTCAATATTCTGTTCTGAATTGCCTGAAGAGGTGAAACCTCCTGTTACTGATATTCTAGTCAAAGTATTCAGATTAGGAGCGACAATCTTTTCCAGAAATTTACAGGAATCAAATGTAAGAGTTTGAATACTGGAATTTTCAATATACAATTCTCTAAGCTCTGCGGAACTAATCAATGCATCATTGTTTATTTGATGGCAGTTTTTTATCCTTAAGCTGTTTTCATCAGGATACCATGGATTACCGGAGATCTGATAGGCGATGATATCGGCAATATTCTGAATCCCTGAGCAGTTATCAAAAGAAAGGTTAATAGGAGAAGCCATATATTGACCTCCCTGTGATAAGTCATAATAAAAAGGTCTTCCCTGTACTTTTTTGATTTTAGTATTATTGGTAAAGCTGATGTTGGCAGTCCTGGTGTTCCAGAAATAAAGTTCCTCGAGATTGGAGAACAATATGGCATCCGAAATCCCGTCCGGCAGATGGGTGTTATAGTATGTACTATTGATATTATTCGGATCAAATGGGCTGCCATTAGGATCAATATACATTTGGTCAGAATCTAACCTGATTGTCAGAACTTTAATCTGTTGCGCTTCTGAAGGCTGGATTTCTCCATCTCCGTTACTGTCTATGGCAATAGAATTACCATTAAAGTCTTGTGCAATCTGGTTAGTTGTATTTGAGCTTAGAAGTAAAGCTTTAAATTTTGAATCAGAAAAGTTCAGATTCTGAGAGTAAGCGATAGAAAATCCGCTTACCCATAAGGTAATTAAAAGTTTTTTCATATTTGAGTTTTAGTTATCAGATAATGTTACAAATCCCTTTGTGTACAATCAGATGTTGTAAATATAATTTCTTTTTTTGAAAAAAATCCATTTTAGATGTCTGTAGATTTATTTCTTGGTTTTAAGTAATATTTATTAATAAAATAGCGTTATTGTTTAATTTTATTTATTTAATATTGATTTTTAATGTCAATTTTTAGTATGGAAGAAAGGCTTTTCTCATTGTTATCTTGGAAAAATGACCTTCAAAAGTTCTGATAAATAAAAAAGCACACTAAAAAGTGTGCTTTTTTAAATATAGCGTGTTTATTACTTGATCTTATGCTTCACAGCTTGAACATGACACGAAGTTAACCATCATTTCTTTTGAAACAGATGAACTTCTTTGGTAGTAAAGTGTTTTTACTCCTTTTTTCCAAGCTTCAATATAAAGGTAGTTAACATCTTTTACAGGCATTGTAGAAGGAATCTGAAGATTCAGTGACTGTGCCTGGTCAATGTATTGCTGTCTCTGTGCTGCCTGAGAGATGATCTCCATTGGAGAAATTTCTTTGAATGTTTTGAATACTGCCTTTTCTTCAGCAGTAAGTTCATTCAGATGTTGTACAGATCCATGGTTGAGCATGATTGTTCTCCATGTTTCTTCGTTATCCAATCCTTTTTCTTTCAATAATTTTGCAAGATATTTATTCTTACGCATAAAGTTTCCTTTAGCAAGACCTGCTTTATAATAGTTGGAAGAGAAAGGCTCAATTCCCGGAGAAGTCTGTCCTAAGATTGCAGAGCTTGAAGTGGTAGGAGCAATAGCCATTGTTGTGGTATTTCTTAATCCGTATCCTTTCAATACTTCTGGTTCTCCATAGATGTTGGCAAGCTCTCTTGAAGCCTGCTCAGCCTGATCTTTAATATGTCTGAATGCTCTTGCGTTGAACTGAGTTGCCTCAAAGCTTTCAAACGGAATCATATTTTTCTGTAAATAAGAATGGTATCCTAAAACTCCTAATCCAAGAGCTCTGTGACGCATTGCAAAGTTTCTTGCTCCCTGTAGGTAATAGTTCCCTTCAGTTTTATCAATAAACTCGGATAACACAGCATCAAGGAAATATACTGCTAATTTTACAGCATCTGTATCTTTCCACTCATCATACAGTTCAAGGTTCATGGAAGACAGACAGCAGATGAAAGATTCTTCCATAGTAGATGGAAGCATGATTTCAGAACAAAGGTTACTTGCATTCACCGTCATTCCTAAATCTTTATAAACCTGAGGTTTATTTCTGTTTACGTTGTCTGTGAAGAAAATATACGGAAGACCTTTTTGCTGGCGGCTTTCCAATACTCTTGCCCAAACTTTACGTTTCTCCATATCACCGTCTATCATGTCCTGCATCCAGTAATCTGGTACACATACTCCGGTAAACAGGTTCTGAATCGGGCTACCAATATCTTTAATAGATAAAAATTCTTCTATATCTCCGTGGTCAATATCTAAGTAAGCAGCAAAAGCACCTCTTCTAACGCCTCCCTGAGAAACAACATCCATAGCTGTATCAAAAAGCTTCATGAATGAAACGGCTCCTGAAGACTTTCCGTTATCCGTTACCGCTGTTCCTCTGTTTCTTAATTCTCCAAAATATCCTGAAGTACCTCCTCCGATTTTAGTCTGCATGATGACTTCACCCATTTTGTGAGTAATCCCTTCAATACTGTCCGGAATGTGAGCGTTGAAACATGAGATAGGAAGACCTCTTTCTGTTCCCATATTTGCCCATACAGGAGAAGAGAAACTGATCCATCCTTTTGTAATCATTTCTTTGAATGCCGGTTGAAGTTCAGGTTTGTATAACCTTTTTGCAGCAGCAGTGGTAATTCTGTCGATAGCACCATCTACCGTTTCACCTTTCAACAGATATCCTCTGTTCAGCATCTGCTCAGACTCTTCATTGAGCCACCATATATTTGAATTTTGCTCTTCCATAGATGTTATATTTTCGAATTCCGGAATGAGAGAATCACTCCGGAATTTTGTTTTTTATATTATTGATTGTAAAATTTCTACTTTGTGGGAACCGTTCAGTCCGCTTTCATCTCTTAATCTCTGAAATTCTTTAAAAGACGGAACATTCAAAACTTCATGCTGAACTTCTTCGTTGATGTAGTTTGAATAATGTACAAAAGTAACACCATCTTCCTTTAGATAAACTTTATATTCAAAGGTGGAAGGATCTAAATTCTTGAAATCTTCCAGGAACTTTTGGATATTGGTTTTATTGTTTGGAACAAATTCGGGGTTTACCGTATAGCTTACTATTACATTGATCATTTCTTCTGTACTTGTGCTTTATTATTAATTGAACAGCAATTCCACTTATTAATCAGAAAAGGATCATCCTAATACTGACTGCTTTGACGCTCGCTTCGCTCGCGCCTCTGTATTAAAACAAATCGTTTGCTGTAATACTCTTATCGTGCTTCGTATAGTCTACAGGTCTTTTTGCAAAGAAATCATCTAATGAATTGGCAAAAACTTCCTCCTCGAACCATACCATTGGCTTGTATTGTTCAGGGGTGATGTTGTATCTTGTTTTCATGTTGATTTTCTTCAAACTGTCATCCACACGGTATTTCATGAAGTTTAACAGGTCTTCCTTAGAAACATTGTCGATTTCTCCTAATTCAAAGATCCAGCTAAGAATATCTCCTTCTCTTGCGATAGACTCGTCTACCAAGGTGTAGATATCTTCAATATCGCTGTCTGTTAATAAGTCAGGTTGTTCCTCACGTATTTTGTTGATCAGATAGATTCCTGCATTCGCGTGAATTTGTTCATCTACTGAAGTCCATGCAATAATATTGGAAACATTTTTCATGAACCCTTTGAATCTTGTAAAAGAAAGGATGATGGCAAACTGCGAGAAAAGAGAAACATTTTCCACTAAAATACTGAATAACAATAAAGCAGAAACATATTCTTTCGGAGTAGCAGAATTCGCATGCTTTAAAGCATTTCCTAAAAACTCGATTCTTCCTTTTACAGCAGGAATTTCGATAACGTTAAGGAATTCGTCATTATATCCTAATACCTCTAATAATCGGGAATATGCTTCAGAATGACGAAACTCGCATTCTGCAAAAGTAGATCCTAATCCATTGAATTCCGGCTTTGGAAGGTGGTTGTATAAATTCCCCCAGAATGTCTTTACAGACACCTCGATCTGTGCAATGGCTAACAGCGCATTTTTCACAGCGTGCTTTTCATGTGGTTCCAACTGCGAATGAAAATCCTGAACATCTGCAGTAAAGTCCACTTCCGAATGCACCCAGAACGATTTGTTGATTGCCTCTACAAATTGAAGAACCTCCGGGTATTCAAATGGCTTATAGCTTACTCTTTTATCAAAAATTCCCATATTAAATATCTTTATAATTAAATAATTTAGATCTCTGTGGATAACGTTCCGGAAATACTTAACTTTTTGTTTTTCTGCATGTTGTGAAATAAAGTTATTCACTTTCGCAAAATCATATTTCTTGTAAAGAACTAATAGCAAAGTTCGAAAAAAAGAACTGATTTTGAAAGGGGTAAATACTAATAGGCTGACTTTTAGCCTGAAAAGTTTTCCACATTTACATGAAACAGGCTAGAATAATAGGCTAGACCACTATCTTGAGGATAAATACATGGAAATCTAGAGTTACAGTTAAACAGAAGTATGTAAATTATTATTAATAAAGGTTTAAAACATTAAACAAAAAAATATTTGAATAAATTTTTATTCTTGTAACAATTTGAAAATATCATCTACTTATTGGGTATAAAACATACATCACTTAATGTTAGTAATTCAGGATTTAAATAAGTCATACGATACAGGGAAAAGCAAACTTCATGTTCTCAAAGGAATTAATCTGAATATTTCTGAGGGCGAGTTTGTTTCTATTATGGGAAGTTCCGGTTCCGGAAAATCTACACTTCTTAATATTATTGGTATTCTGGATGAAAAAGATTCAGGAACCTATGAATTAGATGGGGTTCCTATTGAACACTTGTCAGAAGTAAAAGCTGCAGAATACAGAAGTAAGTTTTTGGGATTTATTTTTCAGTCTTTTAACCTTATCAATTATAAAACAGCTTTGGAAAATGTAGCACTTCCTCTTTACTATCAGAATGTACCGAGAAAAGAGCGAAATCTGAAAGCTATGGAATATCTGGAGAAAGTAGGTCTTGCACAATGGGCAAACCATCTTCCGAGTGAACTTTCCGGAGGGCAGAAACAGAGAGTAGCTATTGCAAGGGCATTGATAACAAATCCAAAAGTTGTGCTGGCAGATGAGCCTACGGGAGCATTGGACTCCAAAACCACTCATGATATTATGAAACTGCTTCAGGATATCAATAATGAAGGAAAAACAATCATTGTTGTAACCCACGAACCGGATGTTGCTGCACAAACCAAAAGAAATGTAATACTGAAGGACGGGATTATTGAAAGTGATGAGTTTATTAAGCAAATTGTGCTTTAGGAATTTGAAAATTTGAAAACGAGATAATTTGAAAATTTAACGATTCAATTTTTAATCTTTAAATTTTTAAATCTTTTAATACCAATAAAAAATGTTTGACCTAGATCGTTGGCAGGAAATATTCAGTTCTATCCGGAGTAATGTACTTCGGACGGTGCTTTCAGGGTTCACAGTAGCTTTGGGACTGTTTATTTTCATTGTACTTTTTGGAATTGGAAAAGGACTTCAGAATGCATTCTCTGAAGGATTTGCGGGAGATGCTAAAAATCTTATTATTTTTTCTACAGGAAAAGCATCTTTAGCTTATAAAGGCCTTCAGTCTGATCGAAATATAACAATGAATAACTCAGATTATGACTTTTTAATTAATGCAGATAAGAAGAAAGCTGGACCTTCCAGTCCCAGATATACTGCCAATTTAATGGTGAAATATGGAAAAGAAAGTGGCCTTTATCAGATCAATGGAGCTCAACCCGGGGAACAAGTCATTGAAAACAGAAAGATTATTGATGGCAGGTATCTGACAGATATGGATTTGGAAAGAAAATTAAATGTTGCAGTCATTGGAAGAATGGTTCAGCGGGATTTGATCAAAAATGGAAGCCCGGTAGGAAAAGAGCTCGATATTAATGGGACGATGTATAAGGTCATTGGTGTCTTTTCAGATGATGGAGGAGATAGGGATGAAAGACATATTACCGTTCCGATTACCACTTTACAGCAGATGAAGAAAGGATCTGATACAGTAAATATAGCCTATATCACATACGATGATAAACTGACTCCGGATCAGGCCATTAAGTATGGTGATGAGCTTAAAGATAAATTAAAAGCGAGAAAAAGTGTTTCTCCTGATGATGAAAACGGTGTGAGGGTCTGGAACAATGCGAAAAACATGAATGATACATTTGCATTTATGGCAGTTCTTACAGCAATTGTCGGGTTTATTGGTATGGGTACATTGCTTGCGGGAATTATTGGGATCAGTAACATTATGGTGTATATCGTAAAAGAAAGAACCAAAGAAATTGGAGTACGAAAAGCTATTGGCGCAAAACCAAGTGGAATTGTAGGCCTGATTGTTCAGGAAAGCGTTGTGATTACAGTGGTATCCGGACTTATTGGAGTAGGAATTGGGGTTTTGACATTAAGTCTTATTGGTGATGGTCTTGAAGAATATTTCATCAAAAGTCCGAGCGTTGGATGGGGAGCTATTATTATGGCATTCATTGCTTTGATTTTCTCAGGGTTGATCGCAGGATTTGTACCAGCATACAGGGCTTCAAGAATTAAACCGATCGAAGCATTGAGAACAGAGTAATTAGTGTAAAAAAAGAAATGAAGCAAATTCATAATTTATAACTTATAATTCAACAAGGTGAATATCATATTTAAAAAAGATACTTGGCAGGAGATCTATTACTCACTGAGGAATAATAAACTCCGAACATTTCTTACCATGATTGGCGTAGGATGGGGGATGTTTTTGTATGTAAGCCTTCTTGGAGCAGCAAAAGGGATGGAGAATGGTTTTGATAAATTATTTTCCGGTTTTGCTACCAATTCAATATTCCTGTGGGCACAGAAAACATCTATTCCTTATGAAGGATTTCCTAAAGGTCGTGAAGTTCACCTGAACTTAAACGATATGGAAATGCTGAAAAGAAAAGTAACTGCCATAGATTATATATCGCCGCAAAATGCAAGAGGAAGCTTTACCGGAACACCAGGGGAAGCGATGTCTAGAAACGGGAAGAATGGAACGTATTCGCTTACCGGAGACTACTCTGTGGGAAATAAAATTTCAGAAAAGAAACTGATCTTCGGACGTTATATCAATGATGCCGATGTTTCAGGAAATAAAAATGTAGTGGTTATAGGAGAAGAAATTTACAAAAACTTCTTTGATGCCAAGAAAAAAGAAAACCCAATTGGAAAATCAATCAATATTAAAGGGTTGTTCTTTAATGTAATCGGAGTTTTCCGGGTAAAAAAAGGAGGCGGATTTGAAAATGACCAAACAGCTTTCATCCCACTTTCTACCTATACAAAAATGTATAATGCAGGAGAGCAGATAGACATGTTTGCAATTGTAAGTAAGCCTAATGCCAATGTAAATTCCGTAGAAGAAGATGTAAAGCAGGTGTTGAAAACAAAAAATAAAGTTTCACCTGAAGATACCAATGCTTTCGGGAGTTTCAACCTCGGAAAAGAGTTTAAAAAACTGACAGGTTTCCTTACGGGAATGCAGTTATTAACAATCATTGTAGGGACACTGACAATCCTTGCCGGAGTAATTGCTATTTCAAACATCCTTTTGATTACGGTAAAAGAAAGAACCAAAGAAATCGGGATCAGAAGAGCATTGGGAGCAAAACCGTCAGAAGTAAGAAATCAGATCTTGCTTGAAAGTGTTGTGATTACGCTTTCCTCGGGATTGCTAGGTTTTATGTCTGGGATTTTTGTGCTGATGATTCTCAATGCCGTTACACAGGGACAGGATTCGTTTCCATTCTATAATCCGACAGTCAATTATGGAAACGTATTTGCTGCGATGGCCGTAATGGTGATTTTAGGACTGATAATCGGGATGATCCCCGCGCAGAGAGCCGTAAAAATCAGACCTATTGAAGCATTAAGAACAGAATAATTAATTTGAAAATCAAGATGAACAGCTGATAAATGTACAGAATCCATCTTTTAATTTTTAAATCATTCAATCTATTTAATAAAAAATAAACTATACATATGAAAAAGAAATTCACCTGGAAAAAAGCCATTTATATTGTCTTGGGGCTTTTATTTGCAGTGGCATTGTTCTCGGGGCTTGGCTATCTTATAAAATCAAATTCTAAAGAAGGGGAGGCTTTCCTGACCCGTAAGCCAACTATTCAGAATATGGATGATAAAGTAATGGCAACAGGAAAAATTGTTCCCAAAGAAGAAATTGAAATTAAACCCAATATTGCAGGGATTATAGATAAAATCTTAGTAAAAGAAGGAGATAAAGTAGAGGTAGGACAGCTGATTGCTACCGTGAAAATTGTCCCAAGTATCTCTGAAGTAAATGCTTCTCAGCAGGAAGTTCAGAATGCACAGATCCAGATCAGCAACGCCCAGATGAATGTAGGAAATATGCAGAAGCAGTTTGAGATGCAGGAGAAATTATACAAGCAGGGAGTAGCTTCTAAACAGGAATACCTGAATTCTCAGCAGCAGTTATTTTCTCAGCAGCAGACTTTGAAAAATGCTCAACAGCAATTGAATACTGCTCAAAAAAGATTGCAGATCGCTAAAACAGGAGCAACTCCTGAACTTAAAGGACAGGGCTTAGCTACCACTGAAATTCGTTCCAAAGCTTCAGGTACCGTACTTGAAGTTCCTGTAAAAGCAGGAAGCCAGGTGATTGAAGCCAATAACTTCAACGCAGGTACTACAATCTGTTCAGTGGCAGATCTGAACGTTTTGATTTTTAAAGGTGAAATTGATGAAGCTCAAGCTGGAAAGTTAAACGAAGGCATGGATATGAATATCGTAATCGGTGCTTTACAAAACAAAACTTTTCCAGGAAAACTTACCATGATCGCGCCTAAAGGAAAGGATAATGCAGGAACTATTAAATTTCCGGTAGAAGGAAACGTAACTAATCCTAATAATGAGTATATTAGAGCAGGTTTTTCTGCAAACGGTGAAATTGTTTTGAGTTCTCAGAAAAATGCTTTATTATTGGATGAATCTTTAGTTCAGTATGAAAAGAAACAAGGTAAAGATGTTCCTTTTGTAGAAGTGAAACAAAAAGACGGGAAATTCAAGAAAGTATACTTGAAATTGGGAGCAAGTGACGGTATCAACGTTCAGATTCTTCCGGGATCAAACATTACAAAAGACACTGAAGTAAAAGTTTGGAATCCATCTGATAAAGACAAAGAAGAGCTGAAAGAAAAAGCGAATAAAAAATAATAAACTACACTATACACTTTTAAACTGTGAATCCCGGAGGAATTTTTTTCTCCGGGATTCTTTTTTTATATCAAAATTTTTGCAAGAGTAAATTCCTATATTTGAATCAGATAAATCCATGAAAAATGTGTCGATACGCACGGAAAACTTATAAATCACATTATGTCTGTTTTAAATGCCGAAAATCATTTAAACAGCCGGATGCCTATGACATTATACAAAGGATCGAAAAAGAAAAGATATACCATAACCCTAATGGGAAGTCAATTCGTAAAGTAGGACATGTTTTCACAAAAGCAGAAACAAAGGAGTTGGAAAAAATGGTTTCAGATATTGAAAACAGAACGGTAAAATGCCCTGAATGCAGTAATGTGATGGCTGATCTGGGGAAAGATTTTAAAGCTCCTAAAAAACAGCAGTCAAAGAATGGAGGATTGTAGAAAGTCTTTTTAAAACAGGAAAATGCTTTCATTCATGTGGTTGCGATGGAATAGGGTATATTCCTAAAAATCCTAAAGACTACGAAACATACCTGAATACTATATTGAAAACCTATCAGGAATATTTAACTGCTTGTCAGAAGATTCATCTGGAAGAATGTCCTAAGAAGATTGAAGAAATTAAGTATTGGTCTGAAAATATTCAGAAGATAAAAACTGAAATTATTGATAATAGGTTTGAAATAACATAAGTGTAACAAAATAGAGGTTTAGACTGTCTTACCTTTAAATTCCAAACTATATCCCATGAAAAAAGACTATTGGATTCTTTTACTTTTTATCATTGCAAAGTTTGCTCTCCAATACTCACTGATAAGCCCTGAGTATGAACTTCACAGAGATGAATATCTGCATCTCGATCAGGCGAATCATCTCGCATGGGGATATCTCTCTGTTCCTCCGGTAAATTCCTGGCTGGCCTGGATAATTAAAATGCTTGGAAATTCCATATTTTGGATTAAATTTTTTCCAGCCCTGTTTGGAGCTTTGACAATTGTGCTGACATGGAAAGTTGTTGAAGAACTCAAGGGAAGTTTGTTTGCTAAAATACTGGCTTCTTTGGGAGTATTATTTTCAGTACTTCTTCGGGTAAATATGCTGTTTCAGCCTACATCTTTAGAAATTTTTCTGTGGTTGTTCCTTTATTATGCTTTGATTAAATATTTTAATTCGGAAAAAGTAAAATGGATTTATATTGGAGCTGTCATTTTTGGAATAGGAATATTAAATAAATACAATATTGCTTTTTCATTATTAGGGCTTATTCCTGCATTATTGCTGACAGAGCAAAGGAAGATTTTTATGCAGTCTCATGTGTATTTGGCCGCACTTTTAGCTTTAATCATTATTTTTCCTAACCTTCTCTGGCAGTATCAGAATCATTTTCCGGTCATTCATCATATGAAAGAACTTTCTGAAAAACAGCTTGTGCATGTAGATAGAATGGGTTTTATGAAATCTCAGCTATTATTCTTCATTGGAGTTGTTTTTGTAATTATTGCAGGCTGGGGAGCATTGTTATTGTATAAGCCTTTCGATAAATTCAGATTTTTCTTTTGGAGCTATATCATCACAATTGCTTTGTTTTTGTTTTTTAAAGCAAAAGATTATTATGCAATTGGACTCTATCCGGTGTACATTGCTTTTGGATCCGTTTTTCTTGGTCATCTATTTGAAAAAGGGAGGAAGAGATTCCTGAAACCCGTCAGCATCCTTATTCCTGTACTTTTATTTCTTCCTTTATATAATGTAGCCTTTCCCAATAGAAGTCCCGGATATATTGAATCTCATCCGCAGCAGTACAAAAAATTCGGACTGCTTCGCTGGGAAGATGGAAAAGACCATCCTTTGCCACAGGATTTTGCCGATATGCAGGGTTGGAAAGAATTGACTCAAAAAGTAGATAAAGAATATTCCCGATTGTCGAAGTCAGGAAATACTATGGTACTGTGTGATAATTATGGGCAGACCGGAGCTATTAATTATTATTCAAAGGGTGGTATTGTAGCGATGTCGTTTCATGCGGATTATATCAATTGGATAGATGTAAGCAAAAAATATAAAAATGTTATCAGGATCAAAGATGCTCCCGAAGCAGGAAAAGAACTTGAAGAATCCGGTTCTTTTTTTGAAGTCGCAAAATTGAAAGATTCCATTACCAATCCATATGCAAGAGAAAAAGGGACTTCTATTTTCAGTTTACAAGGGGCAAAAATAGACATCAATAAAAGAATTCACGATGAAATTGATGAAACTAAAAATGAATGGAAATAGTTTTTTCTTCTGGTAAACGATAATTTGGTTAGGATATCAAAGGAATAGATATAAAATATTATAGCAACTTTGTTGCGTTAATGAAATTTATTTTACCTTTGTACTATCAACTATCAACTATCAACTATCAACTATCAACTATCAACTATCAACTATCAACTGAACTATGGAAAATAAAAAATTTGATGTCATTATAATAGGAGGAAGCTATTCAGGATTATCAGCAGGAATGTCATTAGGAAGATCTTTAAGAAATGTCCTGATTATTGATAACGGAAAACCTTGTAACAGGCAGACTCCTCATTCCCATAACTTTGTTACCCATGATGGGAAAACACCGGGAGAAATTGCAAACCTGGCCAAAAAAGATGTCGAAAAATACAACACGGTCCGCTTTTATAACGGAACAGTCATCAAAACAGTAAAAATAACCGGAGGTTTTAGGATTGAAACGTCATCCGGAGAAAAATTCCATGCTAAAAAGCTTATCCTGGCTTCCGGAGTAAAGGATGTAATGCCGGATATTCCCGGATTTGCAGAATGCTGGGGGATTTCTGTTATACATTGCCCATACTGTCATGGTTATGAAGTGAAAAATGAAATTACCGGAATTCTTTCCAATGGAGAAATGGCTTACGAATTTTCAAAACTGATTTTTAATCTGACTAAAAATCTTACTCTGTTTACCAATGGAAAAGCTGTTCTTACTAATGAACAAACTGAAAAGCTAAAGCAGAATAAAATCATGCTGAATGAAGATGAAATTGAAGAGATCAAACATGAAAATGGATCTATTCAAAAAATTATTTTTAAAAACGGAAAAGAAGTTTCTTTACAGGCTTTATATGCTAAAATTCCTTTTGAACAAAATCTTAATGTGTCCGATGATCTGGGATGTGAGCTTACAGAACAGGGATTTATTAAAGTAGATATGATGCAGAAAACAAATGTTCCCGGAGTTTTTGCCTGTGGAGACAATGTAACGATGATGCGTTCCGTAGCTAATGCTGTTGCACAGGGGAATTTTGCAGGTGCTGTGGTTAATAAAGAACTTGCAGACGAAGAATTTTAAAGAATTTTTGATCAGGTTGAAAGGATCATAATATTAGATTTATTGACAGGTTTTTTCATTTTTTAGTGTCTAAAATCATTTTTTCAATAGAGAAATCTCAATGAAAATTCCGTACATTTGGGGTGGAAATTTCAAAAACTAAAAGTAAAATGGATATTATTTTCGACCTGATTGAAAAGGAAAGACAAAGACAAACTCACGGATTAGAGCTTATCGCATCAGAAAACTTTGTTTCTGAAAACGTGATGAAAGCAATGGGAAGTGTACTGACAAATAAATATGCTGAAGGATATCCCGGAAAAAGATATTACGGAGGATGTGAAGTTGTAGATGAGGTTGAAACATTGGCTATCAACAGAGCAAAAGAACTTTTCGGAGTAGACTATGTGAATGTTCAGCCACATTCCGGTTCTCAGGCGAATGCAGCCATTTATCTTGCAGTTTTGAAACCTGGTGATAAAATCATGGGGATGGACCTTTCGATGGGAGGACACCTTACTCACGGTTCTGCAGTGAATTTTTCAGGCATCCAATATAATGTGGTTTCTTATGGAGTTCAACAGGAAACAGGTCTTATTGACTATGACCAGATGAGAGAAATTGCCTTAAGAGAAAAACCAAAAATGCTTATTGCTGGTTTCTCAGCGTATTCAAGAGATTTGGATTATGCTAAATTCAGAGAAGTGGCAGATGAAATAGGAGCTACCCTTTGGGCAGATATTGCTCACCCGGCTGGCTTAGTAGCAAAAGGATTATTAAACTCACCATTTGAGCACTGTCATGTAGTAACTACCACTACTCACAAAACCCTGAGAGGTCCAAGAGGAGGGATGATCATGATGGGTAAAGATTTTGAAAATACATATGGCCACAAAACTCCAAAAGGAGAAATCAAAATGATGAGCCAGGTATTAGACGGAGCTGTATTCCCAGGTATTCAGGGAGGGCCGCTTGAGCATGTTATCGCTGGTAAAGCAGTCGCTTTCGGTGAAGCTTTGGACGGACATTTCGAAACATATGCAAAACAAGTTAAATCCAATGCTCAGGCACTATCAAAAGCGATGATCGACAGAGGATTTGATATCGTAAGTGGAGGTACAGATAACCACTTAATGTTGGTAGACCTTAGAAACAAGGGCGTGAATGGTAAAGAAACAGAAAAAGCATTAGTACTTGCTGATATTACCTGCAACAAAAATATGGTTCCTTTTGATGATAAGTCTCCATTCACAACATCTGGTATCAGATTAGGAACAGCAGCAATTACAACAAGAGGATTGAAAGAAAATGATATGGATACTATTGCAGGATTGATTTCTGAAGTGGTAGACAATATCAAAAATGAAGAAGTTCTTACCTCTGTAAGAAAGAAAGTTAACGAATTAATGGAAGGAAAAGCTTTGTTTAACTACTAACAGGCATTTCAATATCATATAAAGAATGGGCAACTGCTCATTCTTTTTTTATTCAAATGGAAAAGAAATCTTATACTTTTGAGGAAATCAAACAGAAACTGGTCAATTACTGTGTTTACCAGGACCGCTGTCATGCAGAAGTGGAACAGAAGATGAGAGAGTTTCTGCTTATTGATGAAGCTAAAGAAGAAATTATTTTATACCTCCTGAAAGAAAACTATCTGAATGAAGAAAGGTTTACAAGAAGCTATATCAGAGGCAAATTTTACATCAAACACTGGGGTAAGACCAAAATAAAAATGAATCTGAAGCAAAAACAGGTTTCAGAAAGACTGATCAATTCGTGCTTTGATGAGATAGATGATTCTGATTATGAAAAGACTATCAGAAAAATTTTCGAAGGGTATTATTCTAAACAAAATGGTTTGAAAGAATATCAAAAAAAAACCAAAACTATAAAATATTTGATGAGTAAAGGTTTTGAATATGAGAAAATAATTGATATTTTTGAATAATATATTAATGAATTTAAAAAAACTTGAAATATGACTTTTGACAAAAAAACAATCAGTTCATTGAAAGAGATTGATACATAAAGATTTAATGATGATTTAAAACATGAAACAGCTGAAATAAAGACTTTTTACAGATAAATATCACCTTTATAAGACTTTATATGGTATGATTTTTGTCTGTGAGCTTAGCTGTATCGTAATGGAATTATTAGATTTCATAAATATAACATCAAATTTATTTTTGATTTCAACATATTGAAATAAAATTATTTTATTTTTGCATGATTGTATCAGAATTATCTTTGATCAGATGATCAGATATTACAATTTTAATTAAATATGAACACCAATATAGACAATGTACGATTCTCTTAGAAAAACAATATTTGGAGGGGATAATGTTGTCAATCTCTCAGACGTAAGATACCTTCCTAGATGGATAATTCTTGTAATAGACATTATTATTCTGGTTATATCTTTATTTCTTTCCACTTACATTATCGAAAAAATTACCAAGCAGGAATTTATATACCATGAAGATAAAAGCTTAATCTTTGCTTTTATTATTCTGGCGAATACTGTTTTTATGTATCTCTTCAAGACGTATGCCGGAATTATCCGTCATTCAACATTTATAGATTTATTTAAGCTTCTGATATCCTGCTTTTGTACAATGCTGGCCATTGGAACTATCAATATTCTTTATTTCTGGACTACAGGAGCTAAGTTTATACTTACTCCTTATCTGATGCTTTATTTTGTAATTTCATTTATGGGATTATTCCTTTTCAGACTCTATGTGAAAGAGTTTTTCCATATTGTAAGGGAATACAGAAGAAGTGCATTGAAAAAAAGAATTTTGGTGCTGGGGATTGATGAACAATCCATTGCAATTGCACGTGCGATTCTTGATAATCCAAGTCTGCCTTATCAGGTAGTGGGCTTTTTAACTCAAAGAACAGATTCTAAAAGGGCATCTCTACTTGGAAAGCCCATCTACGGAAAACAAAAAATAGAAGAAAACACGAAAGAAGATCTTATTATTGATGGAATTCTTATTGTAAAAGAGATGATGGCCAGAGATGAGATGAATACGTGGGTGAATTTGTTTTTAGAGAAAGATCTTAATGTCTTTAAAGCGCCTTCAGTACAAAAATTGAGAGACAGTGATTTGGGAGGATCTATCAGAAATCTTCAAATTGAAGACTTGTTAAATAGAAAACCTATCAAAATTCAGAACGAAAAAGTTAAGAGCAGGCATTTTGATAAAACAGTATTAGTAACTGGAGGAGCAGGATCCATAGGAAGTGAAATTGTAAGACAGGTTGCTAACTTTAACCCTTCTTTAATTGTCATTCTGGATCAGGCAGAGACCCCTCTTTATGAAATTGAACTCGAAATGAGAGATAAGTATCCTCATATTGCTTTCAAATTTGTTTTAGGAGATGTTTCTAATCATCACAGAATGGAATCCTTATTCCAAACATATAACTTCTCAATGGTCTACCATGCTGCTGCTTATAAGCATGTTCCTTTGGTAGAAGAAAATCCGCATGAAGCGATTTTTGTTAATATATTAGGTTCAAAGATTGTTGCAAAATTATCCAGCAAGTATAAAGTAAACAGATTCGTAATGGTATCTACAGATAAAGCTGTAAATCCCACCAATGTTATGGGAGCTTCCAAACGAGCTGCTGAGCTTTTTGTACAGTCGCTTCAAAATGTAGAGGGTAATGTTACCAAGTTTATCACAACAAGATTTGGAAACGTATTAGGATCCAACGGTTCTGTGATTCCTCATTTTAAAAAACAGATTGAAGCAGGAGGTCCGGTAACCATCACTCACCCGGAAATTGTAAGATATTTCATGACGATTCCGGAAGCATGTGAACTTGTACTTCAGGCTGGAACAATGGGAGAAGGAGGTGAAATTTTTGTCTTTGATATGGGCGAACCTGTTAAAATTCTTGATCTTGCAAAAAGAATGATCAAATTATCAGGATTCGAACCTAATATTGATATTAAGATCATTTATACGGGATTAAGGCCTGGGGAGAAGCTTTATGAAGAACTTTTGAGTGATGATGCGAAAACACTTCCTACTCATAATGACAAAATTATGATCTCTAAAGACCCTTCTACGGGATTCGAAGAAATAGATACACTTACTAGACAAATTACTAAAGCTTCCCTCAGAAGAGATAAAGTGGAAGTAGTAAGGATTCTTAAAACAATAGTGCCGGAATTCCGAAGCAATAATTCTATCTATGAGGCCCTGGATAAATAGAAAAAATATAAATGTATATTTGCATAATTTAACAATAGAATGAAAGGAAAAATATTAGCAGTAATCTTGGTGTCCTCTTTAGTGATTTCCTGTAAAGTCAATCCCAATGCTAAGAATGATTTAAATTATATGCAGAATATAGAACAGGTTGCAATCAATGCCTCTGCTAAAAATTCAGCAAATACAATCCAGGCAGGTGATCAGCTGATTATTCTGATCACGGCAAAGGATATGGATGTTGTAAAGCCTTTTAATCAGAATTATTCTTCGTCAGAACTTATCCAGACAAATGCTATAGCAGGAGGGAATACTCCTAATCAAGGAGCAACAATACTGTCTGGTCCAACATATATTGTAGATGCCAATGGAGATATTGATTTTCCAATATTGGGAAAACTGAATACATCAAATAAAAGTTTGACAACTTTTAAAGATGATTTAAGGGAAAAAATGACGAAATATGTTATTAATCCAACAATTAATGTGAGACTCTCGAATTTTAAGGTTACTGTACTGGGAGAAGTAAATAGACAGGGTGACTACACTATTGCAAATGGACAGGCAACTATTTTAAATGCATTAGGGTTAGCTGGTGATTTGACTCAGTATGGTAAAAGAGAAGATATATTAGTTGTCAGAACAGAAAATGGTGTCGTTTCTCACGGACGTATTAATCTTCAGGATGCTAATTTAATTAACTCTCCATACTATAATCTGAAACAAGGAGATGCTATTATTGTTTCTTCCAACAATACAAAAGATGTTATAGCAAAACAGAACCCCAACACTGGACTTTATCTGACCGCCATTTCTATTGCGGTTACAGCAGTTGCCGTAGTAGTAAGTTTATTTAATAAGAAATAAAATTGATGGATAACCAGCGAACGTCACAATTTTCCGAAGAAGAAAAAAATTCAAGCAAAATTAATTTTAGTGAAATAATCAAACCTTATTTAAGGAGATGGCCATGGTTTATTTTTTGTGCCATGGTAGCATTAGCGATAGGTTATTTTGCAATAAAATTTATGACCCCGGTCTATTATGTAGAAACTACATTACTTATAAAAGATTCTAAAAATTCTTCTTCAAATAATGATTTGGGAGTTCTTTCTGATTTATCAGGATTGGGAGGAATGAAAACTAATAGTATTTCTAATGAGATTGAAGTCCTGAAATCAAAAAAACTGATGAGGGATGTAGTTGTCAATAAAAATCTTCAGACCAATATCATTGTTAAAGGAAAAGTAAGTCGTGCTGAGCTTTATAAAGAATCTTCTCCTATTGAAGTAAAAGTTGTAAATGAAAAAGTATCTAAAAGCGCCAATAACCTTATTAATGTAGAATTAAAAGGAGAAGAAATTTCAATACATTATGAAGGGCTGAAAAAAGATGTTGTTTCTGGTTATGGAAGAATGATAAGTCTTCCTTTTGCTAATATTATCATTACTAAAAATACAGGATATAACCCAAAAGCATCACCAACAGTTGATAAAAAGAACTTAGAATTAATCATATCATCAGTTGAAGCAAAGGTTAATTCATTAAGAGGAGCTCTTAGTGTAAATTTGGCAAACAAAGAAGCTACCGTTCTTAAACTTTCAATGAATTACCCGGTAATTTCAAAAGCAGAAGACATTCTTAATTCATTAGTTGTTGCTTATAATAACGATGCTATCCTGGATAAAAACCAAGAGTCTAAGAAGACATTGGATTTTATTGAAGACAGAGTAAGAAAACTTTCAGTAGAACTGGGACAGGTTGAGAATGAAAAAGAAAGTTTTAAATCAAAAAATAATCTTACCGATCTTGAAACAGAAGCTAAAATAGATCTTGAAAGTTCTGCAACAGCTCGTGGTAAGCAGCTGGAGCTTGATGCTCAAATAGAATTGACAAATTCTTTACTTTCCTTCATGTCGAAGCAAGGACAATACCAGGTTTTACCAATAAATATTGGATTAAATAATCCCGAAGCTATTTCAGGGATTACATCCTATAACCAATTAATATTGCAGAGAGCGAGATTACTGGAATCTGCAACTACAGAAAACCCTATAGTTGTCGAGACTAGTAAACAAATAAATGCAATGCGCGGTTCAGTTGTTCAAAGTTTGCAAAGAAATAAAACGGGATTAGAACTTGCCAGAAATGAATATGTAGGAGAGCAAAATAAAGTAACTGGGAAAATAGCGAGAATTCCTTCTATGGAAAAAATATTTAGGGGAATAGAAAGACAGCAGCAAATTAAAGAAAACTTATACTTATTATTATTACAGAAAAGAGAAGAAACTGCTGTTGCGCAATCTATTACAGCGCCAAAAGCAAGAGTGATTGATGAGGCTTATGCTTTTGCAAATCCTATTGCTCCTAAGACCCAAGCTATCTTATTTGCTTCACTATTTCTAGGGTTGTTAGTTCCTTTTATTATTATTTATATGTTACAGTTATTTAATAATAAAGTTATTACTAAACATGATCTTGAAAAGCTTATACATGCTCCTATTATTGCAGAATTACCAAGTCTTGAAAGTGGAGATTCTGAAATAGTAAAAATGAATGATATTACTCCTATGGCGGAAGCATTTAGAATTCTTATTACCAATATGAACTTCATGCTTTCAAAAGAGAAAAAAGGGAAAGTTGTATTTGTCACTTCAACAGTAAAAGGAGAAGGAAAAACCTTTACATCTGTCAACTTAGCTTTAACATTGGCCAATCCTAAGAAAAAAGCAATTATCATAGGATCCGATATCAGAAATCCTCAACTTCAAAGATATAATCCTGCAAGAAAGGGACTTACCGGACTTACAGAATATCTTTATAATGACAATACTAAACTTGAAGATATCATTCATGTATCATCTTTTAATCCTTATCTGGATGTAATTTATTCAGGAATGATTCCTCCGAATCCAACAGAATTATTATCCAACGGCCGTTATGAAATCCTTCTGAGCGAGTTGAAAGATAAATATGAGTATATAATCTTGGATACTGCACCGTTGCTTCTTGTTACAGACACATTCCTTATTGCTGAACTTTCTGATGTCACAATTTATGTATCCAGATCTAAATACACAGAAAAGGCATTATTAGAATTTGCAAATAGCAATATTGATCAGAAAAAAATCAAAAATGTTGGATTTGTACTTAATGACGTAAGCAGAGAAAATTTAGGATACAGCAACAAATATGGTTATGGTTATAACCAACATACAGAACAATCTTGGTTTCAAAAAATAAAAAATAAACTTAGTTAATGACAACAACATATAAAATAGCGGTTATAGGCCAGGGTTATGTAGGCCTTCCTTTATCTCTTGAATTTGCAGATCACTATCCTGTCTTTGGATTTGATATTAATACGCAGCGTGTTGATCAGCTTAATGAAGGAAAGGATATAACGCTTGAAGCAGATGTTGATAAATTAAATAACGGACTGAAAAAATATAATGAATCTAATGGCTCTTTAGGCTATAAGGCAACAAGCCTGTTGTCTGATATTTCTGAAGCTAATGTATTCATTGTAACAGTTCCTACCCCTATTGATAGATATAACGCTCCGGATTTGAATCCACTGATTTCTGCCTCAAAAATGTTGGGCGAAATTATCAAAAAAGGAGATATTATTATTTATGAATCTACCGTTTTTCCTGGATGTACAGAAGAAGAATGTGTACCGGTTCTTGAAAAATATTCGGGACTTCAGTTTAATGAAGACTTTTTTGTAGGGTACTCTCCGGAAAGAATTAATCCGGGAGATAAAGTAAATACCCTTACCAGTGTTAAAAAAGTAACTTCAGGCTCTACGGAAAAAATTGCCGAAGAAGTAGATAATCTATATAAGAAAATCATTACCGCTGGAACCCATAAAGCACCCAGCATTAAAGTAGCAGAAGCCTCAAAAGCTATTGAAAATGCACAAAGAGATGTTAATATTTCTTTTGTGAACGAATTAGCTTTAATTTTCGATAGAGTAGGAATCGATACCAATGATGTATTGGAAGCTGCTGGTACAAAATATAATTTCCTTAAATATAAACCGGGATTAGTAGGAGGACATTGTATCTCTGTAGATCCTTATTACCTTGCACACAAGGCAGAGCAATTAGGGTATCATCCGGATGTTATTTTATCGGGAAGACGTGTAAACGATTCTATTGCAAAGTTTGTTGCAGCCAAAGTAGTGAAACTTCTTATTGCAAAAGGTGGAGTGATCAAAAATTCTAACGCCTTGATTTTAGGAGTTACATTCAAAGAAAACTGTCCGGATGTCAGAAATACTAAAGTTGTTGATATTTATAGAGAACTTGCTGATTACGGAGTAAATGTGGATATTTATGATCCGTGGGCTAGCAAAGAGGAAGTGAAACATGAATATGGAATTGATATTCTGGATGCTCTTCAGGAAGGTAAAAAGTATGATTCTTTAGTTATTGCAGTATCTCATAATGAGTTCCTGGAAATGGATCTGGATCAACTTAAAAAAGAAAATGCTGTGGTTTTTGATACCAAAGCATGTTTAGACAGAAATCTGGTAGATGCAAGACTGTAACAGATCATGAACTATGATATTATAATCATTGGTGCAGGTTTGGTAGGATTGGCTACAGCCTATCAGACTAAGCTGAAAAATCCTGATTCTAAAATTTTAATTTTGGAAAAAGAAAATGATGTGGCATTACACCAATCGGGACACAACAGTGGAGTAATCCACAGTGGGATTTATTATAAACCAGGCAGCCTTAAAGCAAAAAACTGTATCGAAGGATATAACTCGGTAATTAATTTTGCCGAGAAATATGGAATAAGATATGACCTTTGCGGTAAAATAATCGTAGCTACTTCACAGGAAGAATTACCCCTCTTGGATAATATTTATAAAAGAGGAGTTGAAAACGGTCTGCAGGATTTAAAATACCTTTCAAGAGAAGAATTCCGTGAAATTGAACCCCATTGTGAAGGCGTAAAAGCAATCAAAGTTCCACAGACCGGAATTATTGACTATCCGGGAATAGCAAAAAAAATAAAAGAACTTTTTGAGGAATTAGGAGGAGAAGTAAGATTTAATAATGAAGTAAAAAACATCATTGATAAAGGATCTGAAATTATTGTAAACACCAATATTTCCGAATTCAAAACCAAAAAACTTATTTCCTGCGCAGGACTCTATTCTGATAAGATCACCAAAATGACCAACGAAAAAAACGATGTGGTCATTATTCCGTTTAGAGGAGAATATTATAAAATTAAGGATGAAAAAAAATATTTGGTAAAACATCTTATTTACCCGGTTCCTGACCCTAGTTTTCCATTCCTTGGAGTACACTTTACCAGGATGATTGATGGTAATATCGAAGCTGGCCCTAATGCTGTGCTGGCTTTCAAAAAGGAAGGATACCATTTTTTCGATTTCAATTTCACCGAAACAATGCAGACTATGCTATGGCCGGGGTTTAGGAAAATTGTAGCAAAATATGGAAAAACAGGAATGGGAGAAATGCATCGTTCACTTTCCAAATCCGCATTTACAAAAGCCCTGCAAAAACTGTTACCGGAAATACAGGAAAGTGATCTTGTAGCAGGAGGTTCAGGGGTAAGAGCTCAGGCTTGCGACAGAAATGGAGGATTGATTGATGATTTTGATATCGTGAAAAACGGAAATATCATTCACGTTAGAAATGCACCCTCTCCGGCAGCCACTTCCTGCCTTTCTATAGGTAATAAGATCAGTGAGCTTATCGTGAATTAAAATATGCACCTCTACGTGCACTCAAAAAACTAAAGATATGAAAATTCAAATGGTTGACCTTAAAGGTCAATACCTGAAAATAAAAGAAGACGTAGATGCCGGTATTCAGGAATGTATAGACAATACAGCATTTATTAACGGTCCTGCTGTAAAAGAATTTCAACAGGATTTTGAAAAATATTTGGGGGTAAAACATGTTATTCCCTGTGCTAATGGAACAGATGCTCTTCAAATTGCCATGATGGCGCTTGATCTGCAGCCTGGTGACGAAATCATCTGCCCGGCTTTCACTTATGTAGCTACTGCAGAAGTTATTGGTCTTTTAGGACTAAAACCGGTAATGGTAGATGTAAACGAAGATACTTTTGATATTGAGCTGGAAGATTTACAAAAATATCTGACACCCAATACCAAAGCCATTGTTCCGGTTCATTTATATGGGCAAAGTGCCAATATGGAGAAGATTCTTGAATTTGCAAAAACACACAATCTTTTTGTAATAGAAGATAATGCTCAGGCAATTGGGTCTGACTATACTTTTTCTGATGGAACTGTAAAAAAAACAGGGACTATCGGCCATATCGGATGTACCTCATTTTTTCCGTCAAAAAATCTTGGATGTTATGGTGATGGAGGTGCCTTAATGACGAATGATGATAACCTGGCTTCAAAAATCAGAATGATAGCCAACCATGGTCAGGAAAAGAAATATTACCACAAAGTTTTAGGCTGTAATTCAAGATTGGATACACTTCAGGCAGCCGTTTTAAAAGTTAAGCTAAAACATTTGGACGAATACTCAGCCGCCAGAAACAGAATGGCTGATTATTATGATGAGAATCTTGCAGGTATTGCCGAAATTCAAACACCCAAAAGAGCTGAAAACTCTACCCATGTATTCCATCAGTATACCCTTAGAGTGAAAAATGGGAAAAGAGATGAACTACAAAAATACTTGGCAGAAAAGAATATTCCAAGTATGATATATTACCCCTTACCCCTCTACAAACAAGAAGCCTTTCTTCAATATGTAGAAGAAGGTTTTAGTCTTCCTGTTACGGAGCAACTTTGTACCGAAGTGATTTCCCTTCCTGTGCATACAGAATTTGATCAGGAAGTATTGGATGTTATTGTTACAGAAATTAAGAATTATTTTAATTAATATAAAGCAGATATGTCAGATTTTTTTGCACACGAAACGGCGGTTATTGACGAAGGATGTCAAATAGGAAAAGGAACCAAAATTTGGCACTTTTCACATCTTATGACAGGTTGCATTTTGGGCGAAAAATGTAATATTGGTCAAAATGTTGTCATTTCCCCTCAAGTAGTTTTAGGACAGAATGTGAAAGTTCAGAATAATGTTTCTATCTATGAAGGAGTAACCTGTGATGATGATGTCTTTTTAGGACCTTCAATGGTTTTTACCAACGTAATAAACCCCAGGAGTGCTGTAAACAGAAAAAATGAATACCTGAAGACCCATGTTGGGAAAGGAGCGTCTATAGGAGCCAATGCAACTATTGTCTGTGGCCATAATATAGGTCAGTTTGCTTTTATTGGAGCAGGAGCTGTGGTTACAAAAGAAGTACCGGATTATGCATTGGTAGTAGGAAACCCTGCCAGACAGATGGGATGGATGAGCGAATTTGGGCAAAGACTTCAATTTGATGCAGAAAATATTGCCGTTTGTGAAGAAAGTGGAGAAAAATACAAATTAGAAAATAACAAAGTTTCAAAAATTTAAAAACATACAAATGAGTGAAAAAATAAAATTTGCAGTAGTAGGCTGCGGGCATATCGGAAAAAGACACGCCGAAATGATCTCAAGAAATGATGAATGTGAGTTGGTAGGACTGATTGATGTTAAAGATAAATCAGTATTGGGAATTGAAAATTATGACGTTCCCTTTTTTGCATCACTGGATGAATTTTTAGCTTCCGGAATCGAAGTGGATGTTATTAATATCGCTTCTCCAAACGGATTCCATTTTGAACAGTCTTATAAAGTGATAGATGCAGGAAAGCATGTTGTGGTAGAAAAACCAATGGCGCTGAAGAAACAGCATGCTGAAAAACTTATTTTTCAGGCGTTGCATAAACATAAACAAGTTTTTGCAGTGATGCAAAACAGATACTCGCCACCTTCTGTCTGGGTAAAAGAAATGGTAGAGAGCGGAAAACTGGGAAAAATATTTATGGTTCAGCTTAATTGCTACTGGAATCGTGATGACCGATATTACAAACCGGAATCATGGCACGGAAAGAAAGAACTGGATGGCGGAACTTTATTCACGCAGTTTTCTCACTTTATAGATATCATGTATTGGTTATTCGGAGATATTACCAATATTCAGGCGAAATTTGCAGATTTTAATCATGAAACGCTTACTGATTTTGAAGATTCAGGTTTCGTCAGCTTTGATTTTGTAGACGGAGGAATGGGTTCCTTAAATTATTCTACTTCTGTTTGGAATCAAAACCTTGAAAGTTCAATGACAATCATTGCAGAACATGGAGCTGTGAAAATCGGTGGGCAGTATATGGACAAAGTAGAAGTCTGTAATATAAAAGACTATGTAATGCCGGAATTAGCTCCAACAAATCCTGGAAATGATTATGGTGCTTATAAAGGATCTGCAGCAAACCATCATTATATCATAGAAAATGTAGTGGATGTATTAAAAGGCAGAAATACCATCACTACTAATGCTTTAGAAGGCTTGAAAGTGGTGGATATTATCGAAAGGATTTATAATATTAAGTAATTATATATTTAGTAGCTGGTTAAATACATTCTAAAAATAGATGATCAATTAAGGAATATTCCAAAAACTTTAAACTGATATTTTGCGAGAGAAACTTTTACGTCTATTCAAAGATAATTTTTTTAAGGGAGTCACAACACTGGCTTCAGGGACTATAATTGGACAAATTTTAGTTATTCTGGCCTCTCCGTTTTTATCTAGAATTTATCCGGTAGAATCTTTTGGAAATTTGGCAATATTTACGAGCGTTACTGCTTTTTTAGCTGTTGTTTCTACAGGAAGATATGAATTAGCAGTAGGGTTGCCGAAATCAAAAGAAGATTCGTATAAAATCATTAAATTGATTGTAATTATCGGATCTGTAGTTTCTTTTATTTATTTATTACTGATCATACTTTCGAAATATATATTGAAAGTTTTAGATAAAGATTTATTTTTATCCCAAAACGTATATTATCTGGCTCCTTTTTATATTTTTTCCGTTGCTGTTTTTTCAGCATTAAATTATTGGAAACAAAGACAAAAGGCATATAAAACCATTACGATAGCTACTACTTTACAAATCATAAGTACCACATTAGTTAGTTTAATATTAGGCTTTTTCCATGTAAAATCTGGACTTATATTATCCCTAATGGTTGGTATTTTGGTTGGTATTTTCTATCATATATTGACTGAAAATAAAATAGTAGAAAATGTTATGAAACAAAATGAAGTGAAGGGTGTAGCACTGAAATACTCTTCTTTTCCAAAATATATGACATTTTCGGATTTGTCTTTAGTGGCTAGCCAGCAATTTATACCGATTATATTTTCTTTACTATACAGCACCACCGTAGTAGGTTTTTTTTCTATGGCAAATAGGATAATAAGAATTCCGAATATTGTAATTACGAGTGCAATCAGTAATGTTTTTAGAAATGAGGCAATAGATGCAATCAGGATAAAAGGAAACTGTAAAGACTTATACTTTTCTACATTGAAGAAGCTAATATTTCTTTCACTACCTGCATATTTATTCCTATTTTTAACAAGTAAAATTTTATTTAGTTGGGTTTTTGGTAAGCAATGGTATGTGGCTGGTGAGTATTCACAAGTTATTTCAATTTTTTTATTTTTTGAATTTATCGCCACTCCCCTAAGTTCAATCTATTATATAAGAGGCAAACAAAAGTTGCTTATGAAACTTCAATTATTGAATGCAATTTTAGGTTTCATAATGATTTTGACAGGATATTTAATTTTTTCAGACGCATATATGTCGTTAGTGTTTTTCACGATTTCTGCTTCTGTTTTTAATATAATACTAGTATTTAATTCATACAAAATTTCAGAAACTAATGATTCTTTATAGACGAGAAACAAATTTAATTTTGATTAAAAAACAAATATAATTAAGAAGTATGTCATTATTTACAGACAAGTTTACATTTTTTAAAGTATTCATTTATTTTATTTTTGTTTTTTCGGGGTCTCTTAAGTGGTTACCTATTCCAATAGATTTGACACTATTGTCTCTTTTGTTGTGTTTTATAGTAATGATCTTTGAATTACGAACAATAGTTCCACTAAAAGTAAAAGACCGTCTCATAGTTATTTTGATTCTTATACTAAGTTTTATTTTTCTTATTTCTAATTTTTATTCAATATCTAGTATTTACGCCCAGTCTAAATCTCTTGCCATTATTTTAAATATTTTTACCGTAATATATCCCATTGTTGTATTTAAAACATCAATTTTTTCCGAATTGAAATCATTGATGTATCTTATTGGTGGATTAATGATTGTAGGATTGTTTTATCTGTATTTTAATAATATGTTTATCATATTCCATGATTCTGAATTATTAGTGGATAAAGTTCCTACCTATTTAGTTATTGGAATTATGCTGTGTGCATGTTTTGTTTTTTCTCTGGAAAGTAAATTAACATGGTATGTTGCAGTTTACAGATTATCAATATTATTTTTACTGTTTCAACTTGGAGGAAGGGGACCTATCATTAATCTGGTACTATCCTTAATTGTTTTCTTTACTTTGAATCTTAAAAATTATAAAATAAATTATAAAACAGGGTTTGCAATAGGTGCATTATTTTTTACCATACTTATTTTTGGAGAGAATATTTATACTTTTGCATTTCAAAATGTAGACTTTGAACGATTTAACATATTTAAATCTTATAACGAAGATGCAAGTTTATCCATAAGGGGGAATTTTCTTGAGATTGGGTTGGAATCAATATTAGATCATCCTTTTTCTGGATTAGGAATTGGAAGCTCAGGAATTATACTGGAGGGTGTAGATGTGAGTAACTATCCACACAATTTGTTTGTTGAGGCAATGATGGAATTGGGAATACTAGGAGGGTTATTATACTTATCTGTATATATATTATTCTTTCTTAGAAATTATTCTATCTCCAAAAACAATAAGGATATGCTGATTTTATTTATTATTGTTTTGTTATTTTATCTTGAAGACAATAAAAGTAACTCTTTTGATTCCTGGAGGTGCAGTATTATATGGATTATGTTTTTTATATCCGAGAAGAGATACAAAGTTGGAATAGCTAATTAAAAACTTGAAATACTTTAGATAATGTATAATATTAATTTTATAAAACATGATTATACTTATATAAGTTCCTATAAATATTATTTAATTTAAAAAAAAAACAAATGTGTGGAATTTTTGGTGTCGTATCGAACACCAGTATTAATAAACAGAAGTTTCAAACTCTGGTAAAACACTCCGAACAAAGAGGAGTAGACTCTAGTGGTTTGATTTATTATCAAAATAACCAATATAAAGTAAACAGAGCTGATTACAGCATTGAAAAATTACTGAATAAGGTAAAACCCTATAATAACAATATTGTCTTAGGACATAGCAGATTAATTACCAACGGACTGGGAGATAATCAACCCGTGATCAGAGGTAATATATGTGCAATACATAATGGTATTATAGTTAACGAAGACGAAGTCTGGAGTAAGTTATCAGTAAGCAGACAATTAAAAATTGATTCTGAAGCCATTGTAGCTATTGCAGAAGAATTTCTTACTCATAGTGAGAACAAAATAGAAGACCTTCCTAAAGAAGTACTTTCTTTATGCCAGGGAGTTATTGCCTGCGCTCTTGCTCTGCCTGAAAAAGGAAAACTCCTTTTATTCTCTAATAATGGCAGCTTATACGTAGGATACAATGAGGATAAAACTTATTTTGCATCAGAAAGCTATGGACTTAAAATTATAGGATGCGAAAACATTACCCAGATAAAAGAAGAATCCTTGATTCTGGATATTCCTGTCTCAAAAGAAAATCTTACGGTTATAGATGAAAAAAGCAGAGTAGAAGACTTAATCCCTGAGTTTAAATTTAATACTATTGAAGAAAATCTACTTGAATATAAAAAACTCGACATCAAGAGATGCACCAAATGTATTCTTCCTGAGACCATGCCTTTTATAAAATTCGATGAAGCTGGGGTCTGTAATTATTGTAAAAGCTACAAACCAAGAAATAATCCTAAACCGAAAGAAGAATTATTTAAGCTGGTTGAGCCCTACAGAAGAAAAGGAAAAGAACTGGATTGTATTGTTCCCTTTTCAGGAGGTAGAGACAGCTGCTATGGACTGCACCTTATTGTAAAAGAGCTGGAAATGAAACCTGTTACCTATACCTATGATTGGGGAATGGTAACGGATCTTGGCCGAAGAAATATCAGCCGTATGTGTGCAGATCTTGGCGTAGAAAACATTATTGTTGCTGCAGACATCTCACTCAAAAGGAAGAATATCAGAATGAACCTTGAAGCATGGCTGAAATCACCCCATTTAGGAATGATGGCAATGCTAACCGCTGGAGATAAACACTTCTTCAGACATGTAGAAGATATTAAAAAGCAAACAGGAATCAATCTTAATCTTTGGGGAGTAAATCCATTAGAAGTAACTCACTTTAAAACAGGATTTTTAGATATTGAACCTGATTTTGAAGAAAAAAGAGTATACAGTCATGGTGCTATGAAACAGCTGAGATACCATTCCAAAAGATTCAGAGCGATGATGGAGAGTCCTGGATATTTCAATAGTTCACTTTGGGATACGTTGTCTGGTGAATACTATCGCAGCTTCACAGAAAAACAGGATTACTATCACATTTTTGATTATTGGAGATGGGATGAGGAGCAGGTAGATAATACTCTTTTAAATGATTATAATTGGGAGAAAGCAATTGATACTACCACTACCTGGAGAATTGGTGATGGTACAGCAGCTTTTTATAATTATGTATATTATACTGTAGCTGGTTTTACAGAGCATGATACGTTCAGAAGTAATCAGATCAGAGAGGGGCAAATGACAAGAGAAAGAGCTTTAGAACTTGTTGGTATAGAAAATACTCCCCGTTATCAGAATATCAGATGGTATCTGGATACTTTAGGACTCGATTTTGAAAGAGTAATTAAAATCGTGAATAGAATTCCGAAATTGTATACTGAAAAATAATTTAAATTTTTGTTCGTAAATGAAAAGCTCTACCCTGATTTTTAAAGTTACTTTATTACTTACCTATTTGTTTTATAGTAATTCTTTCTGTTTGGCGCGTACACCAGAAACACAAAATAAGGTAATATTTACATCAGATGATCAAATATTTACGGACAAAAACTTGAGTGTAAAAGAAATTTCTAAGCTCTTGGATTTTTATACTGATGTGTTTAGTTCAGAAACTCAGCTGGCCAAGTGGTACAGCTCTGTTTATGATAGTTCTGCACTTTTGTATATTCCTATACAATATGCTTATGATACCCAAAATCAGGAGTTAATCAATAAGCTGCGAAAATTGTTTACTTATAATACTTTACTTATTGTAAAAAAGAATTCTCAGGCAGATGATCTGGCTAAAAGAACTTTTTACTTTACTGTTTCAGAATATTTAAGAAGAAATGGAATAAAAGACAATGCCGAAAACATCAAAATGTATAATTTCATAAAAAGTGAAGTATTATATTATTGGAATAAAAATCCTGCAAACATTTGGGATGCGGAATCAAAGAAATTTTATGGGGTCAAACAGAGAATAGATTATATCTTAAGTGGGAACTTTAATGGTAATTTAAGCTATTACAGAGCAATTACTGATTTTGAGCTCTACGTTATGGGAACAGGCGTAAGTCTTTTACTGATTGAAAAAGAGGCAAAGCAAACCATAACTCCTGATTTAGTTTCCATTAAAGATAGATTCTATCAGGTATTGAAGAAAGAAGTAAGTATTAAAGATAATAAAGCATGGTACTTACAGCCCAATATTTGGCGTGATCATCCGGATTTTCAGGATGTAGCCCTTAAGAAAAGCCAAAGTGTCAATTGGGATGCTTCTCATTTTTCAAGAATGTCTGCTTATTTACATCTGTTGAAACTTAATTTTCAAGATGATAAACCAAAATACAGCTATTTGGAAAAACTAACCACATTACTTTCAAATCAGTTGACCACTAATATTGCAGTTTATGATTCCAAAAATAATGTTTACACTTTCAATAATTATATAGATGGCAATAACAGTAGTTTCCGAAGTGATATTAAAGATGGAAAAAAAGGAATACAGCCCTCTCAGAACTTTGAACATATTTTTATCGGATGGTGGAAAATGTTGAATACAAATGAAGTTGATGTCATGTATGAAAGAATAACAAAACAATTCCCTTATTATTCTGAACAGAGTGCTTATATCATTCATGATAAAGGTTTCTTTCAAGAAATTGTAAATCTGAAATGATTTGTTGCAGCATTGTTGAATTTCAAGTTATGTATAAAGTCCTGTCGGATTCAGTCGGAGAACCAAATAAATTAAGAAATAAAAACATAATCAATGTTTAACAGGAAAATTGAAAACTTTCCAAAAATCAATTAATGAATAAAAAATACCGATTTCACATCTGCCATCTGACAAGTGTTCATCCAAGAAACGATTCTAGAATATTTCATAAGATGTGTAAAAGTCTGGCATCTAAGGATGTTAAGATGACGTTGGTAGTTGCTGATGGTAAAGGCAATGAGACGGTGGACAATGTAGAAATTATAGATATAGGAGTCCCAGCTGGTAGATTGAAGAGAATTACACAAACTACAGGTGAAATCTTTAATAAAGCTAAAGAACTTAACGCAGATGTTTTTCATCTTCATGATCCTGAATTGCTTTTAATAGCAAGAAAACTGAAAAAATTAAATAAAAAAGTAATCTTTGATTCCCACGAAGATACAGTAAACACGATTTTAGTTTCACCCTATTTAAAATCTCCTGTTTCAAATATTATTTCCACATTATATGAGAATTTTGAACGCTATACCTGTAAAAAGATAGATGGAGTGATTGGTGCTACACCTCATATTGAAAATTATTTTAAAAAGTTTGCCAAACAAACTGAAAATATCAATAACTATCCTATCTTATCTGATAAGAAACTGGAACAAATTTCCTGGGATCAAAAACAGGATGAAGTATGTTATGTAGGATCTATTGATGATACAAGAGGGATTAAAGATCTGATGAATTCATTGGAGCTCACAAAATCACAGGCCAGATTGAATCTGGCAGGTATGTATTCTTCTCTCACTTTGGAAAAAGAGATAAAAGAACATAAAGATTACCACCTTGTCAATGATTTCGGATATGTTAATTCTGAAGAAGTAGAAAATATTTATAACCGGTCCTTAGTAGGAGTGGTTACTTTGCACCCTATCCCAACATTTTTAGTGAGTCTGCCTATAAAAATGTTTGAATACATGGTTGCAGGAATTCCTTTTATAGCCTCAGATTTTCCATATTGGAGAAATTTATTGAAAGGGAGTGAATGTTGTATTTTTGTAGATCCTCAAAAACCTAAAGAAATTGCTGATGCTATTGATTACTTTATGCTTAATAAGCAAAAAGCAAAACAAATGGGTGAAGTGGGAAGAAAATTAGTCTTTGAAAATTTTTCATGGGAAAGCCAGGCTGAAAAATTATTAACGTTTTATCAAAAAGTTTTATCAAACTAATATGTGCGGAATAACAGGAGCAATAGAATTTAAAAGATCACAAAATCTTGATTTTAAAGAAGGAAGTGATTTACATAATTATATACGAAGAAGAGGACCGGATTACTATGGCGTTGAAAAAGCAGAATACGCTGATTGGTCAGTAACTTTGGCCCACTCAAGGCTGGCGATTATAGACCTGTCAGTAGCATCTAATCAACCTATGATTTCTGATGATGAAAGATATAGTCTCACTTATAATGGTGAAATATATAACTATCAGGAAATCAGAGAAGAATTAATATCCAATGGTTTTGTCTTCAGAACAAAAGGAGATACAGAAGTTCTTTTAAGAGCTTGGGAATGCTGGGGGGAAGCTTGTTTGAATAAGCTGAATGGAATGTTCGTTTTCGGTCTATTTGATAAGATAAAAGGAGAGTTCTATCTGGTAAGAGACCGATTTGGAGTTAAGCCGTTAATTTATACTTTTTTCGATGGTCAATTATTATTCTCTTCGTCTATAGCCTCTGTAGCTAAACAAACAAATCAGGATATAGATCTGGAATATTGTTCCAGTGGGATAAGATTCGGTTTTTTTGAAGGATATGAAGACAGGACTCCTTTCAAAAATGTAAAATATCTTTTACCAGGATCATTAATGAAATGTAAGCTGGAAGGAGAACTGAAAACAGAGACTAAAATCTGGTATTCCCTGGAAGAGCAGGTTGCAAAAAAAAGAAAAGAACTAGAGTTATTAAGCTCGGAAGAACTCATTTCCCAAGGAAAAGCCTTGTTGGGAAATTCAACTAAAATACGTTTGAGAAGTGATGTTCCTTTGGCGATTTCTTTGAGTGGAGGTGTAGATTCTTCCTCTATAGCAGCAATCGCTTCAAAAGAAGTAGATCATCTAATGGCTTTCAGCTATGGAGCTCCCGATCACCCGAAATCAGAAGGTCCCGTTATTAATAAGTTTGCAAAAGATAAAAATATTAATGTTGAATATATTCACCATTCTTACACGGCACAAGAGATGGGTAATATCTATGACCAAACCATGGAGGCACAGGAATCTCCATTTCTGGGATTGAGTATTATAGCACAGCATGAAGTATACAAGCAGGTAAAAGCAAGAAGCATTAAAGTATTATTAGGCGGTCAGGGAGGTGATGAAATTTTTGCCGGATACAGAAAGTTTTTCATAGTAGCATTGCGAAAGGCAATAGAAAATAAAGAAGTTTTACCAGGCTTACAATATTTTCACTCATTAGCATTGATGTTGGTATTTGAAGCAAAACAAATAAAAACATACTGGAATGAGAAAAACAGATATCTGAAGACAACAGGGAAAGATACATCGTTCCTGGATTGCTTACCGGAAATTTCTTTAAATCTGTTTGAAAATTCATCTTTATCAAACAGACAGATTTCAGATATTCAAAAATATAGTATTCCTTCTCTTTTAAGATATGAAGATAGAAACTCAATGTATTTTTCTATTGAGAGCAGGCTACCCTTTATGGATTATAGGTTGGTGGAATTTGCTTTAGCATTACCTGATTTACTTAAAATTAAAAATGGTTACGGAAAATGGATATTACGTGAAATGATGAAAAAAGACGTACCGGGATATATCCTTAAAAACCGTCTTAAGAGAGGTTTTGATGTCACACAGAATTGGGTGAATGATGGTGTGGGGGAAAGAATAAAATCAAATATTTTAGAAAATAAATCTAAAGCAAAAGATTTTGTATCAGACTTCAGTCGACTTGAAAACAATCTCACAATTGAGAATCTTAATAACAGTAATATTCTGAATGAAGCCATCATGCTTGATTTCCTAATTGATCCAATTAAAAAACCAACCCTGCACTAATGGAAATGAAAAAAAATATCTGGCTGATTTCCAAATATGCCTCACCTCCACAATACGCAAAAGTTCCATCTCGTTTGTTTTATTTGGCAAGAGAATTTAAAAGACAGGGAAATAATACCCTCATGATAACTTCAGATTCTAATCATTTTACCAATTGTCCTGAAACTGACAAGATCTATAATGATGAAGAGGAAGATGGGGTAGCTATAAGATGGATTAAAACAAAAAAATATACTAAAACGGCATCAATGGACAGGATATTGTCCTGGTTTGATTTTGAAAGAAAACTATTCTCTATGAAACTGGCCGGGATGACAAAGCCTGATACGGTTATCATTTCATCACTTTCTATTTTTACGATCATATATGGTTATTATCTGAAAAAAAAGTTTGGTAGTTTTTTAGTTTTTGAAATTCGTGATATCTGGCCTTTAACGATGACAGAAGAAGCGGGTTTTTCCAAATGGCATCCTCTTGTTTTATTGATAGGATTTATAGAAAAGTTTGGATATAAAAACGCTGATCTGGTTGCAGGAACAATGCCAAGGCTGGATTTACACGTAGAAGAATTACTCGGATATAAAAAACCTTTTCATTGTTCACCATTAGGATTTGATCCTGAAAATTATTCTGAAGACTTCCTAACAGAAAAAAATCCTTTTTTAGAAATAGTACCATCGGGTAAAGTTATTATTGGCTATGCGGGAAGTATGGGAGTTACTAATGCATTGGAACCTTTTATTGAAACAATACAGATGATGAAAGAGAACACTGATATCCATTTTGTATTAGTGGGAAGCGGTGATCTCAGAGAGTCCTACAAAGAACAGTTAAAAGATTGTTCTAATGTTACGTTTTTACAAAGAATCCAGCAAAACGAAGTGAAATATTTTCTCCAGGTTTGTGATATTCTATACTTATCCACCAAAGATTCAAAAGTGTGGGACTACGGGCAGTCTATGAACAAAGTAGTAGAATATATGCTCGCGGCGAAACCAATTATTGCTTCTTATACCGGATATCCTTCTATGATTAATGAAGCGGATTGTGGTAAATTTATCAACAGTACATCTACAGAAGATATAAAAAACGCAATTTTATATTATGCTAATATGAGCTCGGAAGAAAGAATAGCGATTGGAGGGAAAGGCAGAAAATGGATTCTTGAAAACAGGACATATCCGGTATTGGGAAAAAAATATATGGATGCTATTTTATTTCATTCCGTAAAGCAAAAGAAGTAGCTTTGCACTGGTTGAAATAAAAAATAGGCTTTATTTTGAAAATTACTATTAATAATAATTTCATTTATAAACTATTCCTGTTATCTGTTATGGTGGGAAATACTATTGCCATCTCCTTTGCAAAACCTTTGGAGATGAACCCCAGGAATTTTTCTATACCATACCGAATCTTTATCATTATTTTCTCTTTATTTATAATATATAGAGAAAGAAAAAATATTAGTTTTAAAAATATTTCTATTATAAGCCTTGTTGTATTTTGGGGTTTTTATATCATCAAACTTATTTATTCGTTTAATAATTATTCCTTTAATCAGGAAGTACTGTTATCAAGGAATGAAGATATTTTCAGAATCTTATGTATGGTACTTTTACCCAGCATTGCATTATTATGTATCAACTATAGTAAAATAGATTTTAAAAGTATAGTAAAATACTATGTTACTATTCTCTGTAGCCTTCTTGTTATAAATTACATATATGGCTATATAAAATTAGACCATATTTTTAGTACTTACTACATAATGTATGGTCATATAGGAGCCTCATTGTTTATCATATCATTATTTTTGCTGTTGTTTTGCAGAAAAGATTATAAATCCTATTTTCTGTTTTTTTGCCTTTTTTTAGGCCTTTTTAATGTTATACAATCTATGGCGAGAAGCCCACTTGTCGCTATTTCTGTATGTTCTTTGTATATGATTATTTTAAAAGGGAATAAAAAATATATTTTATATGCTCTGATTTTGCTGCTGCTGTTTATAGGATTGATTATTTTGCATGAGCAATATGGCAACGGAGAAATTACAAGTTTTAACAGAATGTATAAATGGATAGCACAGGGAGATACATCAAGCAGAGGTCCATTGTATAGCAAAGCTATCGAGATATTTAATTCACATCGTTTATTCGGAGGAAGGATATTGTTTGAGGACGGCGTTCACCCACATAATATTTTTTTAGAGCTTTTAATGGGCACAGGTATTTTAGGGCTGATTATTTATTTCTTAAAATTTTGGCCCGTTGTAAAAAATGCTGCCTTATTTTGGAATATTCAAAAGGGAAATATATACTATAAACTGATTTTTGCGTTATTTTTGCAATACTTTACTTTGGTACAGACTTCCTGCAATCTTTTCAATATACCGGAATTTTTGTACTTTAGCTCAATGATTATAGGTATTGGTTATACTGCAAAAACACAGGAAGTTTAAAAAAGATATTGATAAAAGCATATGATGATTGATACACCTAATTTCTAAAAATGTACAAAAATTATTTAAAGAGGATTTTCGACTTTGTAGTTTCTCTCATAGGAATTACCCTTCTGCTTCCAATTTTTCTTATTGTGATGGTTGGATTGTTTCTTTCCAATAATGGGAAGCCTTTTTTCTTTCAACAGAGACCTGGCAGAAATGGTAAGGTATTTAAAATTATAAAGTTTAAAACAATGAATGATAAAAAGGATTCTAATGGAAACCTTTTATCAGATGCAGAAAGATTAACAGCTCTGGGAGCATTTGTTCGTAAAACATCTCTGGACGAAATTCCACAATTACTTAATGTTCTTAAAGGAGATATGTCCCTTATTGGGCCTAGACCTCTTTTAGTTCAGTATCTGCCACTGTATAATGAAAATCAGGCACGCAGACATGAGGTAAGGCCGGGAATTACCGGATGGGCACAAGTAAATGGTAGAAATGCAATATCATGGAATCAGAAATTTGATTATGATGTATGGTATGTAGAAAATATATCATTCATCTTAGATGTGAAGATTTTCTTTCTGACAGCAAAGAAAGTGTTTGTAAGAGAAGGCATTTCTGCTGATGGACATGTAACCATAGAACCCTTTCGGGGAAATTAATTTAGAGTTATGTATTTATTCGGAGCAAGTGGACACGGAAAGGTAATTGCAGATATTGCAACAGCTAATGATATAAAAATTAAAGCATTCATAGATCAGGATATCACTAAAAAAGAATGCTATGGGCTTCCTGTGTTGAATACTCTGCCGGCGGATCAGGAAAAACTGATTATTTCCATTGGAAATAACGCTATCCGCAAGAAGATTGCACAAGAAATTAAGAATGAGATTGGTATTTTAATACATCCGAAATCTATAAATTCAGATTCCGTAACCATTGAAGAAGGAACTGTAGTAATGGGAGGAGTCGTGATCAATGCAGAAACTACCATCGGGAAACACTGTATCATCAATACCAACGCTTCAGTAGATCATGATTGTTTAATTGAAGACTTTGTTCATATTTCACCCAATGCAGCGCTTGCTGGAGGGGTTGAAGTAGGAGAAGGTACCCAGATTGGAATCGGGGCATCAGTAATACAGGGGATCAAAATAGGAAAATGGTGTGTAGTAGGTGCTGGTGCAGTAATTATTAATAACATTCCTGATTATTCAGTTGTGGTAGGAAATCCTGGTAAAATCATCAAAAAAAATATTATATAAACAAGTTACTAATTAATATTATGAATACTAAAATCTGGTTGTCCTCACCTCATATGGGAGGTAACGAACAAAAATATATCAACGAAGCATTTGAAGAAAACTGGGTGGCACCATTGGGGCCTAATGTTGACGGATTTGAAAAAGATCTGGAGCAGTTTTTGGGTGAAAATGCAAAAGTTGCCGTTCTTTCTGCCGGTACTGCAGCATTGCATCTTGCCCTTATTGAATGTGGAGTACAGCATGGTGATGAGGTGATTTGCCAGTCAATGACTTTCTCAGCATCAGCCAATCCTATTGCTTACTGTGGAGGAATTCCTGTTTTTGTAGACAGCGAACCGGATACCTGGAATATGTGTCCAAAAGCTTTAAGAGAAGCCATTGAAGACAGAATTCAAAAAGGAACGAAGCCTAAAGCAATTATTGTAGTTCATTTGTATGGTATGCCTGCAAAAATGGACGAAATTACAGCTATTGCCCAGGAATTTCAGATTCCTGTTATAGAAGATGCTGCAGAAGCTCTTGGTTCTACTTACAAAGGACAGGCATGCGGAACATTCGGACGTTTTGGAGTATTAAGCTTTAACGGGAACAAAATTATTACTACATCAGGAGGCGGAGCTTTGGTTTGCCATACTCAGGAAGATAAAGATAAAACGGTTTTCCTTTCCACTCAGGCAAGAGATAATGCACCTCATTATCAGCATTCACATATTGGTTTCAATTACAGAATGAGCAATATTGTTGCAGGGATAGGAAGAGGACAGATGGAAGTACTTAAAGATAGAGTGGTAGCGCGTAGAGCAATGCATGATTTCTATTTGGATGCCTTCAAAAATATTGAAGGAGTGACCGTGTTTTCTGAACCTGGAAATGATTTTTATTCAAATCACTGGTTATCTGCCATTATTATTGATCCGCAGGTAGCAGGAAAAGACAGAGAAGGCCTAAGACTTGCATTTTTAGAAGACAATATTGAATCAAGACCACTTTGGAAGCCAATGCACCTACAGCCGGTTTTTGAATCTTCTCCCTATTACGGAGGAAAAATTTCCGAAGATCTTTTTGATAACGGACTGTGTCTTCCGTCAGGGTCCAACTTGTCAGATGATGACAGAGAAAGAATTGCAAACGTAATCCGTAACTATTTCGGAGTTTAATATCATTGAATTTAATGAATCAGTACAAATATTGGAAAGTGGTTTTTGATTTTATCTTAGCGGTAATATTGACCCTCTTTCTTATGCCGGTGCTGATTGTTTTATTTGTGATTGCAAGTATCGATACATCTTCTAATGGAATTTTTTTTCAGACCCGGATAGGACAGTATGGAAAGCCATTTACCATATTTAAATTTAAAACAATTCATGATAAAAAAAGAGTATGCTCCAGAATCGGGCAGACGCTCAGGAAGTTTAAATTTGATGAATTTCCCCAATTGTTTAATATTTTAAAGGGTGATATGAGTTTTGTAGGTCCCAGACCTGATATCGAAGGTTATTACGATAAACTGGCCGGAGCAGATAGAAAAGTTCTGGAATTAAAACCCGGATTAACGTGTGAAGCAAGCATTAAATACAGAGATGAAGAAGACCTTCTGAACAGCCAGAAGAATCCTTTGCTATATAATGATGAAATATTATTTCCAAACAAAGTAAAAATGAATCTTGACTATTTTGAAAATATGTCTTTCAAAAATGATACGAAGATTTTATTTAAAACAATAATAACCATATTGAAATAGAGTTTTTTTACTATTATGAAAATTAAAGAAACCCCGCTTAAAGATTGCTATATCATAGAGCCTACCATATTTGAAGATGAAAGAGGCTACTTCTTTGAAAAATTCAACGAAAAGAAATTTGAAGAATTAACAGGAATGAACGGCCACTTTGTACAGGATAATGTTTCCAGATCATCTTATGGAGTGCTTAGAGGACTCCATCTTCAGAAAGGTGAGCATGCACAGGCAAAACTGGTATCATGCCTTGAGGGTAGTGTGTGGGATGTTGCTGTGGATCTTAGAGAAGATTCTCCTACTTTTGGGCAATGGTTCGGAATAGAGCTTACCGCAGAAAATAAACTACAGCTTTATGTACCAAGAGGTTTTGGACACGGATTTGCCGTATTAAGTACCCATGCTGTATTTTCCTATAAATGTGATAACTTTTATAACAAAGAATCAGAAGGCAGCGTAAAGTTCAATGATCCGGATCTTGATATTGATTGGAAAGTTGATGAAAAAGATGCCATACTTTCGGAAAAAGATCAGAACTCCCCTGGATTTAAAGACAAAAACTTTTAAAATATATCCCTGAAAACCACTTTTATAAAGTGGTTTTTATTTTTTAATTCTTAACTCTTCAATATTTTGTATCTTTGCAGACTCAAAATCAAAACGATGCGTACAAAATCTGTAGGGAAGAAGAAAATCAATGTAGTCACTCTTGGATGCTCCAAGAATGTATATGATTCTGAAGTATTAATGAGCCAGCTGAAAGCTAATGGCAAAGAAGTGGTTCATGAAGACCGTGGTGACATTGTTGTAATCAATACCTGCGGATTTATTGATAATGCTAAAGAAGAATCTATTAATACTATCCTTGATTATGTCGAGGCTAAAAATAGAGGAGAGGTTGAAAAAGTATTCGTTACAGGATGTTTATCAGAAAGATACAAACCAGATTTGATAAAAGAAATTCCGGATGTAGACCAATATTTCGGAACAAGAGATCTGCCGATGCTCCTAAAACATCTTGGAGCAGATTATAAACACGAACTGGTAGGAGAAAGACTTACAACGACTCCAAAACATTATGCTTACCTTAAAATTTCTGAAGGTTGTGACAGACCATGTTCTTTCTGTGCGATTCCATTGATGAGAGGAGGTCATATGTCAACCCCTATCGAAAAACTGGTTTTAGAAGCTCAGAAACTGGCAAAAAAGGGAACAAAAGAATTAATTCTTATTGCTCAGGATCTTACTTACTATGGTCTTGATCTTTATAAGAAAAGAGCGTTAGGAGATCTTTTAAAAGAATTGGTGAAGGTAGAAGGTGTAGAATGGATTCGTCTTCATTATGCGTTCCCAAGCGGTTTCCCTGAAGATGTTCTCGATATTATCCGTGAAGAACCTAAAGTATGTAATTATATAGATATTCCTCTTCAGCATATCAATTCCGATTTGTTGAAATCCATGAAGAGAGGAACTACCCATGAGAAAACAGATGCTCTTCTAGGAAAGTTCAGAGAAAAAGTTCCGGATATGGCAATCAGAACAACACTTATCGTTGGATATCCTGGTGAAACGGAAGAAAGATTCCAGGAACTTAAAGACTGGGTAAGAGAACAGAAATTTGACAGATTAGGATGCTTTACTTATTCTCATGAGGAAAATACTACGGCTTATGTATTGGAAGATGATATTCCACAGGAAGTAAAGGAGGCAAGAGTAGAAGAAATCATGGAATTGCAGTCTCAGATTTCGTGGGAAAAGAACCAAGAAAAAGTAGGTAAAATATTCAGATGTATTTTTGATCGTAAAGAAGGCAATTATTTTATCGGAAGAACAGAGTATGATTCACCAGATGTGGACAATACGGTTTTGGTTTCTGCTGAAGATACCTATATCTCTATAGGTGAATTTGCAGATGTTAAAATTACTTCGGCCGAAGAGTTTGACTTATACGGAGAATTAGTCTAGTTAAATGCTTATTAATCAGTTTGAAATAAGATTTGTAAAATTAAGCTATTAACGAAAATTAACATAGAATTTTCTCGGTGGCTTGTTTTTATTTAATTGATAATCAGTTTGTTAATATTTTGTGTAATTAAGATTTTTCAAATTTCTATTTTAAAGTATATAAATTTGAAAATTATATCTTAAATTTGCGCAATAAGCAATATTTTTAAATAATATGCTTTCAATAAGTTAATTATTAATATGAAGCTAAAATTGAATAAAAATAATTTTTTTTACCCTTCAGTTTCAATGTAATATTCACAAGTTGGGATGCGTTTTTCCTATTTTTTGAAAATATTGATGAAAAAAAATGTAATTAAAAATCTTTAAAAACTTATGAAAAAAATTTTATTAACAGCAATTATGCTTGTTGGCCTTTCGGCTTTTTCTAAGGCTCAGACTACAGGGCGAGTGGGGATTAACACAACCACGCCTGCCGCAACGCTAGATGTAGTAGCAAATACTACTGACAACGCTAGACCTGACGCTTTATTAGTCCCTCGTATGACAAGAGCACAATTATTAGCTAAAGATGCAGCTTATACTACAGCTCAAAATGGAGCACTTGCTTTCGTTACAACAATTGACGGTACAGCAACTCCTAAAACTACCAACGTTACAGCTGTAGGTTTTTACTACTATGATGGCCAGACTACGAATACCTGGATCACTGTAGGTGGTGGTGGAATCGTTACACCCGTTGCTCCTTCTGTAAGAACTTCAGCTACAGGAGCAGACTTATCTGCAGCAGACTTAAATGGTTATGTATTCCTTACAACCAATGCTGATTTGTCAACAATCCCTGTAAGTGCAGCAACAAAAGGAAAAACTATTACGCTTGTTAAAGTAGGTGGAGGTACCCTTACTGTAAACGGTGCAAGTGCAGCATCATTTAATTCAATGACTACTAATGGTAGAGGTCTTGGATTCGTTTATGATGGTGCTTCTTGGCAATCGTACTCAGCTCAATAATTATTAATTTTACACAGATTTAGTCATGAATAAAAAAATATTATTAGTTCTTGCCTCTTCTTTGGCAATGTTTCAATATACAAATGCACAGGTAAGAACAAATGGTTTCGCCAGTGGAAATATACAAGGACAAGGTGCTTTCCTTGATGCATCAGGAAGTGCCGGAGGTTTTACAGATAGTGCTAATGACGGAAAAGGGATTGTTTTTCCAAGAACAGACTTAACTGTCTTTACATTTGCAACTCCTGTTACTGACGAGGATAACTTTCCAACAGCTTACGATGGTATGATTGTTTTTAATAGTGCTACAGGAACTACTGTTTCTGGTATTGCTACAAGTGTAACTCCGGGATATTATTATTTCTCTAATCCAACTGGTGGAACGGCAAATGGTTTTGCAACTTCAACTGGTAGATGGGTTTCGCTTTCAACTTCACCTAAAGTAACTGTTGGAACAGCAGAAACAACTACAAATACTATTATTAATGTTAGTCCGGGTGTTGATAAGCAGCTTTATGCTATCAAAGGATCTTTCACTGCAAGTGGTACTTCTACAGCAGTTAATATCCCAGCCCCTACAGGAATGACTACAATGTATGGTATTACAATCTATAAAGCAGGTACAAACACTGTTTATGATAGAAGTTTATATTCTTATAATCCGGTTACAACTCCAGGAAATGCTGTTACAGGATCTCCTAGTATGTCTGTAGTGTATCCTAACGGTACATACGACTATGTATTGGAATATTTAAAATAAGACATTTATTTAATTACATATAAAACCAATGAGAAATCATTGGTTTTTTACTTTTAAGAGATTTGCGTTCATTTATTTTTTTGGGTTATAAATCATCACTCATTCAATTTTTTGAATGATTAAAGCGGATATTTATTGGATATCGTATCGATCTATAAATTTTAACAAAACAAAACGGTGTTAAAAAATAAGTCAGGCATCTGGTTTTATATGAGCAGAGGTCCTCTGTCAGAAAGTTTTTCCGGAATCTAGTTCTTAAGACTTTATTTTTTTAAGATTGATTTTCTGATTTTATTTTAACTTTGTTGATTTTGTAATTTATTGATTTACAGTTGTTTTTAAAAGTATAAAATTTAAATTATGCACAAAGTAGTTAATTATGTTAACTTTTAGACTGTTTTTTTAACACTTTTTAACACCGTAGTCTAAAACCCCTGTTTATAGGGGGTTGCAGTGATGTTTAACATTTGTTTAATATTTTGTTAACGATTTTTAACATATCGAATAGTGTTTTCTAAAGATTCCTGATACTTTTGCTCCGTCAAAACCAATAAAAGTTCAAAATGATGAAAAGATTCATTCTCGTAATCATAATGATGATTTCAACCTTAGGTGTTTATTCTTTTACGAGTAATGCCTTAGATGCGAAAAAAACAAGTTATGCATCGTACTACCACGATAAATTTAACGGTAGAAAAACTGCTAGCGGAGAAATCTTTGATAACTCAAAGTTTACTGCAGCAAACAGAACGCTTCCATTTGGAACAAACGTTAAGGTTACTAACCTTAAAAATGGTAAAGAGGTAATAGTGAGAATTAATGACAGAGGGCCTTACCATTCATCAAGATCTTTAGACATGTCTAAAGCTGCGTTCGATGAGATTGGAGATATCAGTCATGGTACAATTCCGGTCGAATATGAAATTGTCGATTAGTTTTATGATTTAAATTAAAAAAAAGCCAGCTGATTCAGCTGGCTTTTTGTATGCGTAATATCTGTTGATTATACATTCAATTCCAATAAAGCAGGGCAATGGTCAGAATGTACAGCTTCCTTTAAAATAACAGCCCGGGAGAGCTTATCCTTTAAACTGTAAGAAGTGAAGTTATAATCCAGCCTCCATCCCTTGTTTCTGGCTCTGGAATTTTGTCTGTAGCTCCACCATGTATAATTGTCCGGATCATTATTAAAAAATCTGAAACTGTCTATCAGCTCACATTCATTCATGAAATTCGTCATCCATTCCCTTTCCATAGGAAGAAACCCTGAAACATTCTTTAACCCAATTGGATTGTGAATATCAATTGCTTCATGACAAATATTAAAATCACCCGATATAATCAGATTGGGAATTTCTTTCTTTAAATTTTTGATATACTCCAGAAAGTCATGGCAGAATTGCATTTTAAAATCCAGTCTTTCAATATTAGACGCAGAAGGAACGTACACCGAAATAGCGGAATATCCGTCAAAATCTGCACGGATGATTCTCCCTTCATTATCATAGCTTTCAATGCCGCAGCCATACTCTACATGATTAGGTTTGATTTTTGAGGCAATTCCGACCCCGCTGTAGCCTTTTCTTACTGCTGAGTGCCAATAACTGTGATAACCTAATTTTTCAAGGCTTTCGATGTCTATCTGATCGTTTCCGGCCTTGCTCTCCTGAATACAGATGATATCCGGATCAGCAGTTTGTAGCCAGCCCAGGAAATCTTTTGTAAAAGCAGCTCTGATTCCATTGACGTTGTATGTGATTAATCTCATTAGTCTTCTATAAAAAGTTTAAAATTTTCATTGTATTTCGAAGGGATAAACTCCGTGATGTCATAATCCGCTACCTGATGAATATAAAAAGGATCTTCAGAAATAATCTGCTCAATTTCATTTTTAGATTCTGCATTGGCTATAATGATACCTCCCGTTCTGGGTTCTTTTCTTCCCGAAGCAATAAAGCGTCCGGATTCATAATGCTTATTAAGGAAAATATTGTGCTGGGGAATAAGACGTTCTACATTTTCAATAGAACTCTTGTAGGTAAGCGAAATAATAAACATGATTTATTTTTTACGAAGATATGAACTATAAAAAAGAAGCGGAAAAAATCATTCGATTTTTTCCGCTTTAAACCCAAAATTAAATAAACTATGAAAAAAACTACTTGGGTTCTAAAATGCTGATAGGAATGATACACTCTTCGAGTGAAATTCCCCCATGCTGGTAGGTTTCTTTATAGTAATTAACGAAATGATTGTAATTTTTAGGGTAAGCCAGGAATATATTGTTTTTAGCAAAAATATATTTCGAGCTTAAGTTTCCTTTTGGAAGGAAAAGCTTTTCAGGATTGGTAATTGCCCATACATCGCTGTCGTCATACGTTAAACTTTTACCTGTTTTATATCTGATATTAGTAGAAGTTTCTCTGTCTCCTACCACTTTACTTGGCTTTTTCACATATACCGTTCCGTGGTCTGTCGTAATGACCAGTTTATAGCCATTTTCTGCCGCTGTTTTTATAATCTTCAGCAAAGAAGAGTTTTCAAACCAGTTGAAGGTAAGAGAACGGAAAGTTTTATCATCACGGATCAGCTGATCTACGATGTGGTTGTCTGTTTTCGCGTGGGAAAGAATATCAATGAAGTTGTATACGATAACCAGCAGATCATTACTCTTATGCTGGTTGAAATCATCATAGATCTTTCTTTCAAAATCAGCATTCAGTACTTTAAGGTACTTCATAGACTTGGATCCAAGACCAATTCTCTTCATTTGATCTTCCAGGAAATCACGCTCAAATTCATTTTTATTTCCCTCTTCATTATCATTAAACCATTTATCCGGGAAACGTTTTTCAATTTCAGACGGCATTAATCCTGCAAAAAAAGAGTTTCTCGCATACTGTGTAGCAGTAGGAAGGATGCTGTAGTAATAATCTTCCGATATCTTATTATAATATTTTGTAAATAAAGGTTCAATCACTTTCCACTGGTCGTAACGAAGGTTGTCTACCATCAGCAAAAGAACTTTTTCTTTTTCAACTTCAGGTTTTACTTTTTCCTTGAATAGGGTGTGGCTCATGAGAGGTTTGTCAGAATCAACCAGCCAGTCTGCGTAATTTTTTTCAATAAACTTCGCAAACTGAATATTGGCTTCCTCTTTCTGAGACTGCAGAAGGTCAGCAAATTCATTATCTGCAACCTTATCAAATTTGATTTCCCAGCTAAGGATTTTTTTATAATATTCTGCCCATTCCTGATACGTTCTCAGGTATGAAAGCTCCATAGAAAGGTTTCTGAATTCCTGTTGGTACTGCAAAATAGTTTTTTGCTCAACAAGATTGTCTTCCTGAAGGTTTTTCTTTAAGGAAAGTAATATCTGGTTAGGATTTACAGGCTTCAATATATAATCAGCAATCTGAGATCCGATAGCCTCTTCCATAATGTGTTCTTCTTCGCTTTTGGTAACCATCACAATCTTTAAGGAGTTATCTTTTTCCTTAATCATAGGAATGGCTTCCAGTCCGGAGATACCCGGCATATTTTCATCAATTAATGTTAAAGCAAATTTCTCTGAATCCATAAGTTCCAAAGCCTCATTCACATTATTAACAGGGGTTACCTGGTAACCCTTCTTTTCTAAAAATACAATATGAGGTTTAAGTAAATCTATTTCATCGTCGATCCATAATATCTTTTCTGACATAATTTATTTTTTACACGGTTATTCTATCAAAATGTTGACCAAATCCTTTTAAAATCTCACAAAATAAAAAGATTATAAGTTAAATATTAGTTAAATGAAAATATCGTCTGATATTTCACATTTTTGTGGTGGTTTTTATATATTCCAAAGCTCTTTCCAGAACTTCATCTTTTTCGTTTTTAAGGCCTTCTACAGTTGGTTTTACAAGAATGTCGGGAGTGATGCCTATTCTTTGTGTTTCCCTTCCGTCAGGATAATAAGCTCCAAGTCCTGTAAACCGGGTATCAAGATTGGCAATTTTAAACATAATCACATCTCCGTTGGCTCCTGCAGTATTGCTTCCGATAATTTTAGCGTTCGGATGCTGCTTGAACATCATTGCAGTGGTCTCTGCCTGGCTTTGGGTATTTTCATCTACTAAAACGATTACATTCCCTTTATAGTATTCAGGATTTTTCCTGCCGATAACATTTTTTCTGCTGTAAAATTTACCGGGATAATAAGGATCAGGAAAAGTAAACTGATAATAAACGGAAGCTTCAGGAAGCAAAAGATAACTTAAAGGGATGATCGTTTGCTTTGGATAATTTCTAAGATCAAAGATAATAGATGTTGAAGATTTTAAACTGTTGTACATTTCATCCAGATCTTCCTTCTCTATAATCTCCATATTAACATAGCCGATTTTCTTTTCCTTATCTATGAATTTCCATTTTTTTGGAGCTTCATTTTTCTCATGAAGAATATCTTTGGTAAAATACGTTTTGGTTTTTATTTCCAGATTTTGTCCACCTCTCTCAATTTTTACAGAAATAGAATCGTTATTGCTGAAGAGAAGCTTGCTTTTTGCTTTGTTGAATTTACCCCAGGAATTGGAGGCTGGAATATATTTTCCAAGGCTGTTGACTATTTGCGGAATTGTTTTACCTTCAATATCATAAATAACATCTCCTACATGAAGCGGGCTTTTATTCCGGAATTTTGTAGCATTGATTTTTGTAATCACAAGTTTTCCTTCTGCATAAGAATAGTCTGCAGGCACTCTTCGGTTTCCGTATTGATGCCGCTGAATTTCCTTTGATGAAAGATAAGCATGGGAATCATCTGTTTTGGTAACCAGTTCTGCCAATGTTAGATGATAATTTTCATCATTGTCAATCATCAGAAATTTGGGTATCATTTCTGTAAGAACATCGTTCCAGTTCTGATCAGTTTCATATTTATACGGAAAAAAATATTCTACATAATTCCAGTATCTGAATAGTTCCAATAAGCTAATGGTCTTTGAAGTGAATTTTGAACCGTAGGACTTTTCATTTCTGAAATATATTTTCCTTCCACTTTTTCCGAAATAGTGATTATCTCCAAGATTCCGGTTGTTTTCAATATAATGTAGTTTTTGAGACAGGTCTCTGGAGAAAATTTTACGATTATCTATCCAGCCCAGATCAAAGTTTTTAAGGAAATATACTTTATTATCCTTTACTGAGCATTCTTTGCAGGGAGCAACTTCTCCGAGATTTCTGATCCAGTCAGCATAAAAATTATTCAACGCCTCTTTCTCATTAATAGATTCAAGTTCATCAATTTTTTTGAAAAGCTGTTTATCCCAGTTCAGATTTCCTTTTGCTACCTGTGGATGATAATATTTTAAAAATCCCCATATTCTGCAGAGGGATTCCAGTTTTTGCGTTTCAGTTATAATTTGTGCGGAAAAATTTAAACTTAAAAATAATAGAAGGAAAAGAGAATACTTTCTCATTAAGGGTTGTCGTGTTTTCTCTCAAAGGTAGTCCTTTGCAACAACAACTGCAAAAGGTTTTCAAAAAAAATATTGAATTAAAAATAAAAATGAATCGGAGAAATTTTCAATCGTATTATTTGTGAAAAATATGAATGATATCAGTTTTTTAACTTCATGTTTTAATAGTAATTTAATAAATGGCTAAACTTTAAAATGCCTAACTTTGTTTACTAATATTGAAGTTTGAATGCAGAATAAGCTAAAAATCATCAACGATCCTGTTCATGGATTTATCAAAATTCCCCACGAAATTTTATTTGATATCATTGAGCACCCTTACTTTCAGAGATTAAGAAGAATCGGGCAGACCGGTCTTCTGAACCTGATATTTCCGGGAGCTACACATACGAGATTTCATCATGCACTGGGAGCAATGCACCTGATGTTTACGGCATTGGAAACATTAAAGCAGAAAGGGGTGAAAATTTCTGAAGAAGAGGAAAAAGGGGCGATGTTGGCTATTCTGATGCATGATATTGGCCATGGTCCGTTTTCTCATGCGCTGGAAAGTATGCTGATGGATGACTGGCATCATGAAAACCTTTCTTTACTCCTGATGAATAAGCTGAATGAGGAGTTTGATGGCCAGTTGTCAATGGCTATCGAAATGTTTCAGGGAAAATATCATAGAAAATTTTTCAACCAACTGATCTCTTCCCAGCTGGATGTGGACCGTTTGGATTATCTGAAAAGAGATAGTTTTTTTACCGGTGTATCGGAAGGAAATATTAATACCCAGAGAATTATTTCCATGATGAATGTCTGTGAAGAAGGTGGGCTGGTGATTGATGCAAAAGGAATTTATTCCATTGAAAATTTTCTGACAGCCAGAATGTTTATGTACTGGCAGGTCTACTATCATAAAACTTCAGCGTTAGCAGAATTTCTTTTGGTTAAAATCCTTGAAAGAGCAAAATATCTGATTTCCCAGGGAACAGAGCTTCCTGCAGCGGATAATCTGAAATATTTTCTATACCGCGAAAAGAGTGCTGCAACGGATGAAGATATAGAGAGATTTACAAGTCTTGATGATAATGATGTGATTCAGGCAATGAAAGAATGGCAAAATGAAGGTGATTTTGTGCTGTCATATTGGTGTAAATGCGTAATTCAGAGAAATTTACCTAAAACAATTATTTCATCACATCCATTTGGTAAGGAAACAATTGATGAAAAAGTAAAAAATACCAATGAATTTTTCAAAATTGATAATGGAAATGAATTGGTTCATGAAATAAAAAGAAAACTTTTACCCTATCATGCGGAAAAACAACCAATCTATTTACTGCATAAAAATGGCAGGAGAACGAGACTTCATGAGTCAGAAGATCAGCTTTTATCAGGGTTAATTGTAAATAAGACGACCCGCTATATCCTTATGTTTCCAAGAGATATCTCCAGGCTAGACTCTTAAATAATATTAAAATTTACGATCTGAAACCAAAAAATGTTTGCAAATTCTAGAATTTCTTATCTTTGCAGAATATGGAATTTACAGCTTCGCAAATTGCAAGTTTTATTGACGGAAAAATAATAGGTGACGAGAATGCACTTATTACAGGGGTTTCACCAATTGAAAATGGGGAATCAGGACATCTTTCTTTTATAGCACAAGATAGATTTTCTCATTTCTTGGATACCTCACGATGCTCTGTTATCATCATTTCGGAAAAACTTCTGGAGAAAAACAGTTATAACCCTACCTTAATCGTTGTAAAAGATGCCTATCTTTCTTTTCAGATCCTGATGAATTTATATCAGGAAATGCAGGGAAGAAAAGAAGGTATAGAAAATGGTTCTTCCATTCACGATACAGCTGTCATAGGAGATAAAGCATATATCGGAGCATTTACTTATGTTTCCGAGAAAGCTAAAATCGGGGAAGGGGCACAGATCTTTCCACACGTATATATAGGAAAAGGAGTGAAAATTGGTAAAAACTGCAAGATAGACAGTGGCGCCAGAATTTATGACTACTGTATTATTGGGGATAACTGTGTGATTCATTCCAATACGGTAATTGGAGGTGACGGTTTTGGTTTCCAGCCAACTGCCGAGGGTTTCAAAAAAATACCGCAGCTTGGAAATGTAATTATTGAAGACGATGTTGAGATAGGCTCAAACTGCAGTATTGACAGAGCAACAATAGGCTCTACAATTATAGGAAAAGGAACTAAAATTGATAACCTGATTCAGATTGCCCACAATGTGAAAATAGGTCAGAACAATGTAATTGCAGCACAAGCGGGAATTGCAGGTTCTACTACAATTGGTGACTGGAATCAGATTGGAGGCCAGGTAGGCGTCGTAGGACATATCAAAATAGGAAATCAAGTGAAGATTCAGGCTCAGAGTGGTGTGAATTCCAGCGTTAATGACAGAGAAACATTGTATGGCTCTCCAGCCATCAGTTATAATGACTATTTGAGGAGTTATGTTCATTTCAGGAATCTTCCTGGAATAGTAAATAGAATAAATAATCTTGAGAATACCTCAAAAGATAATACTAATGAGTGATATGCAAAAAACACTTCAGCAAGAGGTAACTCTTTCTGGAATTGGCCTTCATACGGGTAGAGAAGTAAAACTTACCATTAAACCTGCTAAAGAAAATACAGGTTTTGTATTTGTAAGAACAGACTTGGAGGGACATCCTCAGGTAGAAGCAGATGTAAACTATGTTGTAGCAACAGAAAGAGGAACTACCTTAGAAAAACTAGGGGTGAAAATTACCACTTGCGAACACCTTTTGGCAGCTCTTGTAGGTTGTGATATTGATAACGCAGTCTTAGAAATGGATGCCTCTGAACCACCTATTCTTGATGGATCTTCAAAATACTTTGTTGAAGCTATTGAAAGCGTTGGTGTTGCAGAACAGGGCGTGGCGAGAGAATATCTGGTTGTAAAAGAAGTTCTTACCTACAGTGATCCGGCTACTGGTTCGGAAATCACAATCATTCCTTCAGATACTTACGAAGTAACGACAATGGTAGATTTTGGGACTAAAGTATTAGGTACTCAGAATGCTACTCTTAAAAATATTTCAGAATTTAAAGACGAAATCTCATCAGCAAGAACATTCAGCTTCCTGCATGAATTGGAAATGCTTTTAGATCACGGTTTGATCAAAGGTGGAGATATTTCCAATGCGATTGTATATGTAGACAAAGATCTTACTCCTGAAACGACAGAAAAACTAAAGAAAGCCTTTGGAAAAGATAATGTATCTATCAGACCAAACGGTATTCTTGACAATCTTAATTTAAACTATCCTAACGAAGCCGCAAGACACAAATTATTAGATGTAATTGGTGACCTGGCTTTAGCAGGAGTAAAAATAAAAGGTAAAGTTATTGCCAACAAACCGGGACACTTTGTGAATACCCAGTTTGCGAAAAAACTAAACCGCCAGTGGAAATTGCAGAAAAAGAAAAACGTTCCGGATTTTGACCTGACAAAAGAACCAGTATTCGATATCAACGGAATTATGAAGCTTATGCCTCACAGACCCCCGTTCTTATTGATTGATAAAGTTCTTGAACTTTCAGACTCTCACGTAGTAGGGTTGAAAAATGTAACAATGAACGAACCATTCTTCGTTGGACACTTCCCGAAAGAACCTGTAATGCCTGGAGTACTTCAGGTAGAAGCTCTAGCACAGACAGGAGGTATCCTGGTACTGGCCAGCGTTCCGGATCCTGAGAACTATTCTACTTATTTCATCAAAATTGATAAGGTGAAATTCAAGAGAAAAGTAATTCCTGGAGATACGCTTATATTTAAAATTGAATTAATAGAGCCTATCAGAAGAGGAATTGTTCATATGCAGGGGTATGGATACGTAGGAGATACAGTAGCAGTAGAAGCAGAGCTTATGGCTCAAGTTGCAAAAAATAAAGTTGATTAAATGATTCATCAATTAGCAGCCGTAGATAAACGCGCGAAAATCAGCAAAAATGTAATCGTAGAACCATTTACTACAATTGCAGGGGACGTAGAAATTGGAGAAGGAACGTGGATTGGTCCCAATGTTACCATTATGGAAGGTGCAAGAATCGGAAAAGACTGTAAAATCTTTCCCGGAACTGTAATCTCTGCAATCCCTCAGGACTTGAAGTTCGATGGTGAAGATACACAAACAATCATTGGAGATAACACTACTTTAAGAGAATGTGTCACCATAAACAGAGGAACCAAAGCATTAGGATACACCAAAGTAGGAAGTCACTGCCTGATCATGGCAACTTCACACGTTGCTCATGACTGTATTATAGGAGATAATGTGATTATTGCAAATGGTTGCGGTATTGCGGGACATGTGGAAATTGGTGACTTTACCGTAATGGGAGGTTTATCTGCTGTTCAGCAGTTTGGTAAAATCGGGAAACATACTATGATTTCAGGAGGATCTTTAATTAGAAAAGATATTCCACCTTATGTAAAAGTAGCAAGAGATCCAATTTCTTATGCAGGAATCAACTCTGTTGGATTAAGAAGAAGAGGGTTTTCTAATGAGAAAATCTTTGAAATTCAAAAAATCTACAGAGCTATTTTCCAAATGAAGATGAATGTTTCTCAAGCGTTAGCCTATATTGAAAAAGAAATGCTTCCAACGGCTGAAAGAGATGAAATTCTACAGTTTATTCAAAACTCACCTAGAGGTATCGTAAAAGGATATGGTACCGGAAAGGATAGAGATTAATTTATAAATACTATCAGACAATGAAAAGTTTAATCGTACTTATTGCGCTTTCTGCAACTTCTTTTTTGTTTGGCCAGCAAACGGAAAAGTCTGCAACTGGGAAAAAAGAAAAACCTTTTACCATAGAAAGAAAACTTTCCGGAGAATCTAATGATAGTATTGCCAAGAATAACTTAAATGGTATTCTGAAACAGAAAAGTATCAGAAGTTCAATATTAGGAACAACTGATCAGTATAAATCTGATGTTCAGATGAATGTAAACAGATTAAATAATAATGTGAATGCATTCAATAATAATACATTTAACAGAATGATGCCTCAAGGACAAGGTATCGAAATTAAAAAAAGAAAATAAATATTTATATAATTAATGGCAACAAGTAACGATATCAGAAAAGGTCTTTGCATCGAATTTAGCAACGATATTTTTAAAGTAATCGAGTTTCTTCACGTAAAACCAGGGAAAGGTCCTGCTTTCGTAAGAACAAAACTAAAATCTGTGACAAACGGAAAAGTATTAGACAATACATTCTCTGCTGGTCACAAAATTGATGAAGTAAAAGTAATCACAAGAAAGTTCCAATATCTTTATGATGACGAGAACGGATTCCACTTCATGAATAACGATGATTTTTCTCAGTTATATTTAAATAAAGAAATGATTGAAAACTCAAACTTGATGAAAGCAGGGGAAGAAGTAACAATCATTTTGAAAGAAGCTGATGAAACTCCGCTTTCTGCAGAACTTCCACAGTCAGTATATCTGGATGTTATCGAAGCTGATCCGGGTGTAAAAGGAAACACGGCAACTAACGCTCTTAAAAACGCAATCGTTGAAACAGGAGCAAGAGTAATGGTTCCTTTGTTCATTGAGCCGGGAGACAGAATTAAAGTAAGCACTGAAGACGGTAGCTACTTAGAAAGAGTGAAATAATAAATAAAATTTACATAAATTCGGTTTGCACTAGCAGTCCGAATTTTGTTTTATAAGAAAATCTATTGTTATGAGATTCCATTCTCCGCAAAAGCTTAAAACGATTGCAGATTTAATAGGCTCAGCATTTGTTGGGCCAGAAGACTTTGAAGTATTGGGAACCAATGAAATTCATATGGTAAAGCCAGGTGATATCGTTTTTGTGAACCACCCTAAATATTATGACAAAGCACTAAACTCTGCAGCCACTATTATTTTAATTGATAAAGAAGTAGAGTGCCCGGAAGGCAAAGCGCTTTTGGTTTCTGATGATCCTTTCAGAGACTTTAATAAAATCAATACTCATTTTACCAGAATCTATAATTTCACAGAAGAACTTCACGATGTTGAAATAGGAGAAGGCACAAAAATCCACCATTCTGCAGTAATCGGGAACAATGTGAAAATCGGAAAAAATACCCTTATCTTCCCAAATGTTGTGATAGGAGACCGTACCGAAATCGGGGATAATGTTGTTATCCAGTCCAACACAGTTTTAGGAGGTGATGCGTTTTATTACAGAAAATTAAATGGAAATTTTGACCGTCTGATTTCTGTAGGAAATGTTATCATCGAAAACAATGTGGAGATCGGAAATGGATGTACCATTGACAGAGGGGTTACGGATTCTACCCTCATTGGAGAAGGTTCTGTTCTGGATAACCAGATTCAGATAGGACATGATACCGTTATCGGGAAAAAATGTCTTATTGCGTCTCAGGTAGGAATTGCTGGATGCTGCATCATTGGAGATGAGGTGACATTATGGGGACAGGTAGGCATTGCTTCCGGTAATAAAATTGAGGCAGGATCTGTAATTTTAGGAAAAACCGGAGTAAACAGAGATCTTGAAAAAGGTACCTATATTGGGATGTTTGCAGAAGATTTCAAAACTTATCTGAAAAAAGAAGTAAAGCTGAGAAATCTCAAATAAACTATTCCAAAGGTTTTATCCAAAATCAAAGAAATTTAAGTAAATTTGTGAGCATTAATAAAATAATAAATAAATTAAAACAACAATAAAATGTCAATTTTAGTAAACAAAGATTCTAAAGTAATTGTACAAGGATTTACAGGGAACGAAGGAACTTTCCACGCTGGTCAGATGATTGAATACGGAACAAATGTAGTAGGTGGTGTTACTCCAGGAAAAGGAGGTAGCGAGCACTTAGGAAAACCGGTATTTAATACAGTGGCTGATGCTGTTGAAAAAGCAGGAGCAAACGTAAGTATTATTTTCGTACCACCGGCATTTGCAGCAGATGCTATCATGGAAGCTGCTGAAGCAGGTATCAAAGTGATTGTATGTATTACTGAAGGTATTCCTGTAGCTGATATGGTAAAAGTAAAATCTTATATTGCTGACAGAGACTGCAGATTAATCGGACCAAACTGCCCTGGAATCATTACTTCTGAAGAAGCTAAAATTGGTATTATGCCAGGTTTCGTTTTCAAAAAAGGTAAAGTAGGTATCGTTTCAAAATCAGGTACCCTTACTTACGAAGCTGCTGACCAGGTAGTAAGAGCAGGTTACGGTATTTCTACTGCTATCGGTATCGGTGGTGACCCAATTATTGGAACAACGACAAGAGAGGCATTAGAATTATTCATCAACGATCCTGAAACTGAAGCTGTTGTAATGATCGGTGAAATCGGTGGAGGTCTTGAAGCTGAAGCTGCAAGATGGTACAAAGCAAGCGGGTCTACTAAACCGGTTGTAGGATTCATCGCTGGACAAACTGCTCCAAAAGGAAGAACTATGGGGCACGCAGGTGCTATCGTAGGTGGTGATGAAGATACAGCTCAGGCTAAAATGGAAATCATGAGAGAAAACGGTATCAACGTTGTAGATTCTCCTGCTGACATTGGTGCTACTGTAGCAAAAATTCTAGGATAATATAAAACCACACCATATGAAAAAACTTTTATTAGCCTCAGCTTTGACGCTGTCTGCATTATCTTTTGCACAGGTGCAATGGAATAATACAAGATTCGGTCTTACTGCAGGTTTAAACTACTCAAGAGTAGCAAATGCCCACAATCCCTCTGGCCCAAGATATACCTTCCAAGGTGGAGCTTTGGCTTTGATCCCCGTAGGGAAGGCAAACCAATTCTTTATCCAACCCGAAGTTCTGTACTATGGTGCAGGAGAAACCGGAAAAGATAAAGATGCTAAAGGAAAAGATGGTTACGATGCAGTATATGCAAATAACTATCTGAGTGTACCACTTTATTTCAAAGGATACTTTTCAGAAGCTGAATCAGAATTCTTTGGATTGATTGGACCTAGATTTAACTTTTTAGTAAGTCAGGACGTAAAGAATCCTCCTGTAGGAAGACCTTATTATGATCCGGACGTTACTGATCCTACACAACCAGGAGTAGACGGAAAAGCAAAAAGCTTTAACTGGGGACTTGGACTAGGCGTAGGATATAGCTATAAGAGACAACTCGAAGTAGCTTTAAAATATGATTTAGGACTTTCTGATACTTACCCTGGTCTTGTAAAAGAAAAAGGAGGAAGTGATAAGAAAAAATCAGAACAGGTAATTGCACTTACCTTAAGCTATATATTCAAATAGAATATCTCAGAATATAAAAAATCCCGGAAACTAAGTTTCCGGGATTTTTTTATTATAAATTATGGTAACTACATACAACTTTACACAAAATAAAAGAGAAGCTAAATTTCTATGAATCATCAAGTATTGTTAGAATCACTCTTAACAATCGAACAAACTACCTCGGAGGGTTATGTTCATCATCAATAGAAATATTAGCTTCCTTTTTCAAAGATAGTAATTACCACGGCATATTTTCAAAGAAAATATCTTTAGTCACAAGAACTATAACTGTAATAGCAATAACAGCAACAAAGGTATAAATAACAACATTCGCAATTATACCATTCCTTCTATTACGCCTGATATTCTCTTTAATTAACCATCGATAAGTTTCCATATCTCCATGAGTGATTAAAGTAAACTCTGTTTCATCGTATTGTTTCATGATTGTGAAATTTAATTCACTCCAAACTCAAAAGTGTAGTTATATAAAATAAAGAAGGTGTGAGTTTGTAACTCTTATTTGACAGTAGAGGTTCTGGTAAACCTTGAAGTACAAATAAGACAAAACCCACACCCATATAGGATGCGGTTGCCTTATTTATTCTGTACTTCAATTGAATTTACCAGATTCCTACTGACAGAATAAAAAGCTAACAGCTTCTTTTAATCGTTAAAGTTTAGCAAAAATATGGAAAAGATTTGTGAAAAAGAAAAGCAGAGCGTTAACTCTGCCTTATAAGAAAGAAATCATTGTAGTGCTTTTAGGAGGAGAAAGAAACCTCTTTCCCTATGGAAATGAGAGAGCATCATTTCTTTTAACTCTCTCATTTTTTATTATTGACCAGTAATCCAGTCCCATAGGCTGAAATGCTCGAAAGCATATTTCAGGATAAAATGTACAGAGTACTTAATAATTGTTTTACATAACGCTTTTATCAAGCGAGGAGGTATTTTGATTTTGATTTTCATTGAGAATCTTATTTAAAAATTACCTCCTAAAACACTACGTTTTTGCAAATATACCACAAACATTTTTGACAAAATAGACCAACCGAAATAATTCGTAAATTAATGTAACTTTAATAAAATCAAAATGTTAAACACCAATATAAAGTCAGTTTTTGAATTGATGAACACATTTTCAACAGAACAAATATGTATTGATTATTTAGAAGATTTAAGATGGGGAGGAATTGTTGAAAGTCCTTTTAATTCACTATCACGAGTTTATAAATGTAGTAAGAATAGATACAGATGTAAAAACACTGGTAAGTATTTTAATGCTAAAACAGGAACCATGTTTGAGAATTCTAAAATCAGTCTTAGAAAATGGTTCTTAGCTATTTGGTTGGTTACTTCTCATAAGAAAGGAATAAGTTCAATCCAGTTATCAAAAGATGTAGGAGTAACACAGAAAACAGCTTGGTTCATGTTACAAAGGATTAGAGCCTGTTTTGGAATAGAGAATAACAATGAATTAGAAGGTGTTGTTGAATGTGATGAAACGTTTATTGGAGGTAAGAATAAAAATAGACATAAAGATAAGAAGGTTAAAAACTCTCAAGGACGTAGTTTTAAGGATAAAACACCTGTAATGGGAATGCTTCAGAGAGATGGCAAGATGAATGCTTATGTTGTTGCTGATACAAAGAGAAACAGTATTCAACCATTAATTTGTAGATATGTAAATCCTGAAACAACAGTCCTAATAAGTGATGAATGGTGGGGATATACAGGCTTAAACAAATATTACGATCATAAAATAATAGATCATTCTAAAAAAGAGTATGTAAGTTTACAAGACAACTCTATACATACAAATAACATAGAAGGAAGTTGGAATATTTTAAAGAAAAGTGTTTCAGGAATGTATAATCATGTTTCAAGAAAGCACCTTCAGAAATATGTTGATGAGTTTGTATATAGATTTAACTTGAGAAAGGTCTCAGACCAAGAAAAATTCAGATATTTGTTGTATAATTCAAATGTCCGAACTAAATACAAAGAACTATGTTAAGTACAAAACTAAAAAGAGAAGGAGTGAAAAATGTTATAGTAAATGACATTGAGTATTTTGATGTTCAGGACATAAAAGAAAATCATCCTGAACTAAAAGTTGATACAAGTAAAATAGTATATTTAGATGATATAGCTTTAATTAAAGCTGATTATGTATATATTATTACAGAATTTGATAAAACAATCAAGCAGATATTTCCTAAAAAGGATTAATCTGCTTGTGTAAAGAAGTATATAATTACCTAAATTATAAACAGATTGATCTGTAATCTTTATTTTTCAGCCTTTTGGTGATTATCCTTTAATCCACTTCCAAAGCTCTTTTAAAGTAGCTTTATTACCGTACATCAAAATACCTACACGATAGATTTTTCCGGCCAGGAAGATCATAAAAACAGTTGTTACCAATAATAATGCAATAGACAATGCAATCTGCCATGCAGGAACTCCAAATGGGATTCTTGCAATCATCGCAACCGGTGAAGTAAACGGAATGATTGACAGCCAGAAGCCTAATGGCCCATCAGGATTGTTCATCAAAGTAAAACTTCCATACATCCCCAAGGTTAAGGGTAAAATTGCAAATAAAGTAAATTGCTGTGTCTCTGTTTCGTTATCTACTGCAGAACCGATTGCTGCATAAATAGAACTGTAAAAAATATATCCTAGAAGGAAGAAAACGATGAATACAAAAATGATCAGTGGGAAATTAAGTTCCAGCAAACTGTGAGAAATCTGGGTAGCAAGCTGCCCCACATCCAGTTTACTCGCAATCTCATTATTTCCACCCGGGATATTTTTCTGAAGAGGTGAGAAGCCTGTATTCAGAACTAATGCTCCGATGACAGACATTGTGATCCAGATCAGAAACTGAGTCAGTGCAACCATGGTTACCCCCAGAATCTTCCCCATCATCAGTTCAAAAGGTTTTACGGAAGAAATAATAATCTCCACAACACGGTTGTTCTTTTCCTCAAGTACACTTCGCATTACCCTTACCCCATAAATAATGATAAACATAAAGGTAACATACATCAGGATCATGCTCAGCCCGGATTTAACCCCGAAGGCAAGATCAGAATCCTCTTTATTATTATCCGTTACATTAATGGTCTTTAATGTGAAGCTTTTATCAAGATCAATTAACTGAGTCTCCTGAATGCCCAGCTGTTTGATTTTTTCTTTTTTAACAACATTGCTGATATCAGAAACAATTTGCTGCTTTGTGTCGAATCCTATTTTACTGTTGATTACCAGTCTTGTCTCTTTTTCAAGCGCATCGAAATTCTGATTTTTCAATTCCGGAAGAATCAGAATACCATCCAGGGATTCATTTCCTTTTAAATTGTTAATCTTTGATTTTTCATCTGCGGCAGAAACAAAAACGTAATTTAATTTATCATTAGATTTCAGTTGATTCATAAACAATCCGCTCTTATCAACCACTTCTATAATGCTGTGTGACTCATTAGCCTTAAACATTAATCCTACTACAGCTCCGAAAGCAATAATCATTATGGGGGCAAGCAGCGTTAATATGATGAAGGATTTTTTCTTAACCTGTGTAAGAAATTCTCTCTTGGTAATTAAAAAAATATTATTCATAAATTAGGGATGGTTACTTACAGCATTAATAAACACTTCGTTCATGCTAGGTATTCTTTCATCGAATGATCTCACTTTGCCCACTTGTACTAGATCAAGAAGAACATTATTTTGACTCTCTTCATTTTTCAGGTCAAAGGAAACAAGATTATTTTCATTCGATAAATTGAAGATGTCATACTTACTCTTGAAATGGTCAAACTGATCGTTGCTGACTTCAGAAAGTGTAACCCCAAAAATATTTTTCTTGAATTTTTCCCTTACGTCAAAAACCCTTCCGTCAATGATTTTTTTAGAATTGTTGATCAAAGCAACATAATCACACATTTCCTCCACACTTTCCATTCTGTGGGTAGAAAGAATGATAGTTGTTCCGTTATTTTTAAGATCAATGATCTGATCTTTGATTAAGTTGGCATTTACGGGATCAAAACCTGAAAAAGGTTCATCAAGAATCAAAAGATGAGGTCTGTGAAGAACGGTTACTACAAACTGGATCTTTTGTGCCATCCCTTTAGAAAGTTCAGAAAGTTTTTTCTTCCACCATTGATCGATGTTCAGTTTTTCAAACCATTTTTTGGCTTCATTCAGAGCATCGTTCTTACTCATTCCTTTCAGTTCCCCGAAATATAGGATCTGATCGCCAACACTCATGTTTTTATACAATCCTCTTTCTTCGGGCATATAGCCGATGTCTTTAATATGATCCGGGCTCAGTTTTTGTCCGTTGATGAAGATATCTCCGGAATCTGCCTGAGTAATTTGATTAATGATACGGATAAAAGAAGTTTTTCCGGCTCCGTTGGGACCTAAAAGGCCGTAAATACTACCTTTTGGAACATGGATGCTGAAATCATCCAGGGCGACCTTTTTTCCGGCATTGTAGGTCTTTTTAATATGTTCAGCTTTTAGCATTAAAATTATTCTTTTTACAATTAGTATAAAAAGATTCCGAAAGTTACGGAAATATTAAAACAGAATTAATGTAAAAGAAAAAATCCTGATGATTATCAGGATTGTAATTTATTGTTTCACGATTTGAGTAACTTTCTGCGTGTTGTCACTTAAAATATAACGGATCATGTACTTTCCGGGTTTCAATTTTTCAATATTAATCTCACCGGAATTCATATTCACTGTATAATTAGCGACCTGCATACCCAAAATAGAATAAAAAGTCACACTTTTGATTCTTAAAGAAGAATCTTTTGCCTTAATGATAAGGAAATCCTTTGCAGGATTTGGATAAGCAAGCAACACCCCATCATCCGCTTTCTGAGTGATGGAACTCGGCTCTCTAAGCTGAGCTTTTAAATTGTTGGAAAATCCAACAAAAGTGCCTACAAATAGAAATAAAAGTAAAAGTTTTTTCATCAAATTTATAATTTCTCGAATATATATAACAAATGTAATAAATTCTATAATTTCATACAATAGTTTTTTGTAGAACTTATATTAAATTTGTAGAAACTTATTCAAAAAGTATTCCAAAATGATACATTCAAGAAATAGAAGACTTAGAGTTAATGAATCTATCAGAAGTTTGGTAAGAGAAAATGTGCTTACAACTGATGATTTTGTAATGCCGATCTTCGTAATGGAGGGCGAAAACAAGCAGGAGGCAATCCCGTCTATGCCGGGGATTTTTAGGCGGAGTATAGATTTAACCGTGAAGGAATGTAAGGAATTATTTTCTTTGGGAGTAAAAGCTGTCAATTTGTACATGAAAGTGTCAGAACATCTGAAAGACAATACAGGAAAAGAAGCCTGGAACAATGACGGACTGATGCAGCGTACAATCAAAGCAATTAAAGATGCCGTTCCGGGAATGATCATTATGCCGGATGTAGCGCTGGATCCTTATTCAATTTATGGACACGACGGAATTATTGAAAACGGAAAAGTGATCAATGATGCTACCAACGATGCACTGGCAAGAATGTCAGTATCCCACGCTGAAGCAGGAGCAGATCTTGTGGCACCAAGTGATATGATGGATGGAAGAGTACAGGTCATTCGTGAGGCATTGGAACAAAGCGGATTTACAGATGTAGGAATTGTGAGCTATGCTGCCAAATATGCAAGTTCTTTCTATGGACCTTTCAGAAGTGCTTTAGACAGCGCTCCGAAAGATGATATGGAAATTCCGAAAGATAAAAAAACATATCAGATGGACTTCCACAATACACGTGAAGCATTGAATGAAGTATTTAAAGATATTGACGAAGGAGCGGATGTTATCATGATCAAACCGGGACTTCCTTATCTGGATATTGTTTCCAAAGTACGTGAAGCCATTGATCTTCCGATCGCAGTATACAATGTAAGCGGGGAATATGCAATGGTAAAAGCGGCAGCACAGAACGGCTGGCTGGATAATGACAGAACGATCATTGAAAGTCTGACTTGTTTCAAAAGAGCAGGAGCAGACATGATCTTTACTTATTTTGCAAAAGAAGCTGCTATCCTTTTGAATAAATAACAGTTAGAAAATTGTGATCCGGACACCAACGTTAATGTTAGGTTAATGGTCTGAATTGAAGACTTTCGAGTACATAAAAAATATACTTTTGAGTAAAGCTAATTTCGAGAAACGAAAATAATTAAAACATCAAAAGAATTTATTTATGAGAAATCTTAAAAAGATTGAAAGAAATCAATTGAAGGAAATCAAAGGAGGAGAAGTGATCATTGATGATCCAAATTGCGGAACATGGTGCAAGGGAATCTGGCATCCATGTACAATTAATCATTTAGCTTGTCCACCTGATTAATCATTTCAATAAAAAATAATAGGCTGTTCAGATAAGAACAGCCTATTTTATTTTCAGACAGGTGAGTGGTTTATTATTTTATAACCAACCTTTTTTCCCATAGACGTAGGTATCATCAAACTGTTTATCACTCATAAAAAGATACAAAATACCTTCAATAAAAGGAATGACAGAAGCTGCTCCTAAAGTAACAACATTCAGAACCAGCTGAATGATTCCCTCTTTCGTATAGCCAAGATAAAATTTATTTAAAGCCAGCCAGCCTACAAGAATTCCCAATAATGCCGCAGGAATTTTCTTTTCCGAATGATAAGGGACGCTGTTTTGCTGGTTTTGTACATTTTCTGTTTTTGTGTAACCGTAATTTTCCATTTCTTAATGATTGTAATTGATTGAGATGTTTTACGATAAGTAGTTTAAAATGGTTAAAAGTTACAATGATTTGGAAGTGAACAAGTTTATATTTAAATAAACAAGTTGATATTAACATATAAGTGAAGTTTATATTTTTGATATATTTGCCCTATGATTTTACGAGGAGAAAACTTAATCAAGGAATACGGTCCTAAAAAAGTTGTAAAAGGCGTTTCTGTACAGGTTCAACAGGGAGAAATTGTTGGTTTGCTGGGTCCGAACGGAGCAGGAAAAACCACATCGTTTTATATGATCGTAGGGTTGGTTAAGCCCACTTCAGGAAAGATTTTCCTGGATAAACAGGAGATTACTACGGATGCCATGTACCGAAGAGCCCAAAAGGGAATCGGATATCTTGCTCAGGAAGCTTCCGTTTTCAGAAAATTGTCTGTAGAGGAAAATATTATGGGAGTATTGCAGCTGACCAAGCTTTCAAAGCGTGAACAGCAGATCAAATGTGATGAACTGATCGAAGAATTTTCTTTACAGCATGTCCGTAAAAACAGAGGAGATCTTCTTTCCGGAGGAGAGAGACGTAGAACCGAAATCGCACGCTGTTTGGCTACAAGCCCGAATTTTATTCTTTTGGATGAGCCTTTCGCGGGAGTAGACCCTATTGCCGTTGAAGATATCCAGAAGATTGTAAGAAGTCTTGTAGATAAAAATATTGGAATTCTGATTACCGATCATAACGTACAGCAGACGTTGGCCATTACCAACAAAACCTATATTATGTTTGAAGGAAAAATCCTGAAAGAAGGACTTCCGGAAGACCTTGCGAATGATCCGCAGGTAAGAGAGGCATATCTTGGTGAAAACTTCGTGTATCAGAGTATTTTGGATAAACCTAAAAAGAAAAAATATGCTTACAATATCTGGGCAGGAAACTTTGATTCAAAAGCGCAGTTACAGGGATTTGTAGATGAAAACTTCAGACAGTTTGATGATCTGAGACTGATGTATGGTTTTGAAGACATCAGCTTTGCTTCATTAGCAAACTCTGAAATTGAACATATCTTTAATGATGTGGTAGATAAAAATGCCAACAACTCATTTGTTTTCCAGAAAAAAGAAATCAATTCTCAATATTCTCTAGAGCAGGCAGAAGCGGAATCTAAAGAAGCTGGCAGAAAAGAACTGCATTACCTTACAACTTATCTATTTGAAGGATAAAATATAAAGCATTTATTTGCTGAACATGATAATAAAACGTACCTTTTTCTTTTGAAAGCGGTACGTTTTTCATTTAAAAATGATTTCTATGGCTAAACCTTTTAACAGAACAGTCACCTTGTTCGGAATTTATAAACAGCTTGTCCCCTTTATCAGACCTTACCGATTAATGATTTACGGAACCCTGTTTCTTACTTTTCTGGGAGCCCTCGCAGCACAGGTAAACCCTATTGTTTTGAAATATACAGTAGATGAAGTCACCAAGCTAACCCATCTTCCACATCCGATGACAGAGGGTATTCATATTCTTATCATCATTTCAATTATTTTGCTGGGAAAAGAACTGCTGAATATTTTTATCAATTTCGGACAGAAATTTTATGGAGAAAAGATCAGGATCAATGTAAGTTCTGTGTTGGCTCAGTCAGCCATTGATAAAATTTTAACCTATAGAGTTGCTTATTTTAATGATGAAAACCATGAATCCGGAAAATTACAGATCAGAATAGACCGTGGTATAGAAAGTTTAACCAGACTGGTACAGAATTTTTTTATTGATATTCTGCCGCTTTTTTCCAACGCTATTATTGCGCTGATCATTATGTATATGCAGAATGTGTACGTAGGACTTGTTTCAACGATCATTGTTCCGATTTATTTTTATATCAGTTCTCTGCAGGCCAAAAAGCTTGGAGGAGTGCGCCGCCAGCTTAGAAATCAGAGAGAAAAAAAGACATCCGGACTTCTGAATCTGATCAATTCCATTATGGTCATTAAAAGTTTTGTCCGTGAAAAGTTTGAAGGAAAAAAACAATACGATCTTCAGATGGAACTGATGGAAAGCCAGATGATCACAAGAAGAACCAACTTTATTTATGATGGTTTAAAAACGTTTATTGAGCAGTTCGGAGTAGTTTTAATCATTCTTTTAACCGTTTATCTTGTTCTTGATCAGCAAATGACTATCGGTGCGATCATGCTTCATATTATGCTTTTCAATAATGTCTCTGCGCCTATCCGCCAGCTGCACAGGATTTATGATGATATGAATGATGCCATGATCTACGCTGAGGGCTACTTTGATATCCTGAATGCAGACAACGAAACCGAATCGAATGGAACCTTTGTGGAAAAAGAAATCAAAGGAACTTTTGAATTGAAAAATGTTGGTTTTACTTATCCCAACGGAACAAAAGCCTTACATGATGTTTCCATGAAAATTGAAAACGGAAAAACGACAGCTTTAGTAGGATTGAGCGGTGCGGGAAAATCAACGGTGATTAATCTTTTGTGTAAATTTTATTTTCCGGATTCCGGAGAGATTCTTCTTGACGGAGTAAATCTTAATGAATTTGATAATACTTTTCTGAGAAGTGATCTTGGATTGGTACTTCAGAGAAACCATATCTTTCAGGGAAGTATAGAAGATAATATCCGCTATGGAGATATGAATGCAGGTTTTGAAGAAATTCAGGAAGCTGGAAGGAAAGCTTATCTGCATGAACAGATCATGGATCTTCCGGATCAATACCAGCATGATGCTACTCAGCTTTCCGGAGGACAGCAGCAGAGGATTGCCATTGCCAGGTTGTTTCTTAAAAATCCCCCGATTATCTTTCTGGATGAACCTACAGCAAGTCTTGATGCCATCGCCACCGAACAGATCAAGAATTCTTTGGATGCAATAAAAGAAGGAAGAACCGTGGTTATCATTTCCCATTCCCTGTCGCAGATTCTGGATTCCGATATTATTTACGTGATGAAAAAAGGAAGAGTAGTGGAAAATGGAACTCATGATGAACTTTACAGTAAAGAAGGTACTTACCGTGAGATCTTTGATGCATCAGCCCGCAGTCTGAATCTCGATAAACTGGTGAATACTTTTAAAGAAAATTAAATAAAAAAACTCAGCTTGCCCGCTGAGTTTTTATTTTAATAACAATTGTCTAATGCGCTTTTTCAGGAACCTGATAAGTCCCTACATCTGCTCCGAAAGCAATATTAATTCTGTTGTAGCTGTTGATGGCAATAACGGCCATTGTTAAATCCACTATTTCAGTTTCAGAATAGTAATGACTTACCTTTGAATAAATATCATCATTCACTTCCTTGCCATTTAAAGCCGTTAAAGTTTCAGCCCATAGCAGTCCTGCCTTTTCCTTATCGGTATAAAATGAACACTCTCTCCAGGCACTTACGAGAAATATTCTCTGTTCTGTTTCACCTTTTGCTCTTAATTCTTTAGAATGCATATCCAGGCAAAAAGCACATCCGTTCATTTGTGAAACCCGGAAATACATCAGTTCAAGAAATGAATTGTCCAGTGATGAATTCTGTACCTGAAATCCCATGGTGTGAAGTGCATTTACAGCCTTGTTTCCGATCGCAAATGCGTTGATTCTTTGTGACATAATATTTGTTTTTTGATTAATTATGTGACAAATGTAGAACTGTATTTTCCTGAATTTTTTTACAAATGATAAATTTTATAAGGAAAGATTTTAAAAGCTGGAGGATAGAAGCTGGATACTGGAAGTTACTATTATGTAGATGATATATATTCAGTCTACAATAGCTTCCCACTTCCAGCCTCCAGCTTCCTTTTCTCTAAAACTTCTGTGCTCTTATTCTGCTTAAAGAAACCTGAGTGATTCCGATATAATCTGCCAGATCACCAAGACTGATGCGCTGGATAAGATCAGGTCTTTGCTTCATGAAATTGTGATAGCGTTTTTTTCCGTCATCTTCCAGCATTTCACTGATCCTTCCCATCATATTGACCGGAGCTTTTGAATACAATTTGCTGAAAAGTGTTTCTGCCGTATGAAATTTTTTACACAATCCTTCAATAACATCTCTGTGTATGCGGAGGACTTCAGTAGGTTCCAGGGCAACGATCATGTATTTTGACGGCTGTCCGGTAAGAAAACCGCTCAGCTCAGCGAAAAAAGCATTTTCTGCAAAAAAAGTCATGATAAAATCTTTATCACCATTGTCAAAAAATAGTTTTACAAGTCCCTTTTCAATAAAATAAAAATACCGGCAGGTTTCATCAGCTTTTAACAAAAAATCTCCTTTTCTGTAAGTTTTGGATTCCATATGGGTAACAAGCCCGTCTATCACTGCCTGTTCCGGTTTTAAAACTTTTTCAATAGACTGAACAAAATGAGTGTGAAGCATAAAAAAGAAACTGTTTTGTGAAAAATAAAATTAATAAAAAAAGCAGTCCCATTTATAAGACATACCTCGAAAAAGAATTTTAGCTTTGTTACATAATGAATGATCACTATCTTAAAAAACTCGATCGGGTAACCGCTATCCTTACCCAATTACAGTCTAAACCTGTAGTTCGGGCGCAGGATCTGGCTGAAAAGTTCGATGTAAGTATCAGAACCATTTACCGTGATGTAAAAACCCTGGAAAATGCAGGTATTCCTATTGTAGGTGAAGCAGGAAACGGCTATTCTTTGATGGACGGATACAAACTTCCTCCCATTATGTTTACCAAAGAAGAGGTCTTAAGTTTTATAACCGCCGAAAAGCTGATGCAGAAATTTTCCCACCAAAGTTTGGGAAGCCATTATCAGGCAGCCATGGAAAAGGTGCGGTCAGTATTGCGGAATTCTGATAAAAACCTCATTCAGAATATTGAAAAACAGATTGATGTTTTTAGTTTTCATACCGATTCCGGAGATTCTCTTAAAAATGTGATTCCAATTATTTTAGAAAGCATCGCAGACAAAACCCAATTGAATATAAGATATCAGACGGTAGATGGTAGGGTAGACAACAGAACAATTGAAACTGTCGGGATGTTCTTTGAGTTTAATTTTTGGTACATCATGGCATTCTGTACTTTGAGAAAAGATTTCAGACAGTTTCGGATAGACAGGATTTTAGAAATTTCAAAAACCTTGAATCCCTTTTTGCAGGAATATGGGCAGGTAAATGATTACCGGAAAAAATCAAACGGAAATAAAGTCAGAGCCAAACTTTTGGTTGACAAAAAGATAATGTCTCATCTGGTGAATTCCAAAAAATATTATGGACTGACAGAAGAAGTGGAAACTGAACAGGGGGTAGAACTCACTTTTGAAACAGAATGGATCAGTGACGGATTTCCCCGCTGGCTCGTTACTTTTGCAGACTATGCTACCGTTCTGGAACCGGAAAGTCTTCGCACCAGATTGAATGAGCTGCTTGTAAAAATGACAGAAAGACACCAATAAAACCTCAACAGAGTAATTGTTGAGGTTTAAAGACTTAATTGAGGCAAATAAATGAAATGGTTAATAAGCCAAGAGCAAAATCGCAAAAAAGCTAAATTTGTTTTGTTGCAAAAAATGATATAAGTTGTTGAGATGGAGGAAAATCACTAATTAAATGACATTGCAGATGTATTCTCAGGATTTCCGCCTTTTTGCAATTTTACCTCTTTACTTTTATTAAAATTAAAATCTTTCCCAGAAGAAAGGTGGTTCAATTCCCAAAGCTCTCAGATAAACATATCCTTGTCCGCGGTGGTGAACTTCATTGTCTACAAAATAAAGAATGTTCTGATATACAGGGAATTCATATTCTCCAAATAAATTGAAAGTTTCTTGGAAACGCTCTTCAGAAATCATATTAAAATAATGGTTGATTACTTCTGTTTCTTCATCCCACTTCTTTAAAATTTCTTCTTTTGTTTTCGGATTAAAGGCTTCCTCGTTGTATGCTTCCATGCTTCCTTCAACAATTCCTTTTAAAGCAGGTCCGCCAATGCCAATCAGCTCTACTGCCAGTTTTGCAAACGGTCTCATTCCACCTACAGAAAATTCGAATAGTTCTTTTTCAGGAAAAGATTCAATAACTCTTCTCGTTAGATTTCTATGTCCTTGCCAGTCGTTTAATAACTGTTCAGAAGTCATGAATTGTTTAGTGGCTGTTGCTGTAGTTGTCATAATGTTTTGTTTTTGTTTGTTGTTGATACAAAGGTAAGACAGGGTTATGACAACAGTTTGTCAGTAGGGTTTTTGATATTGAAAAAATATTTTTTTCTTTGCTAAAATATCCGGACCTACTTTTCCGTTAGAAGGAAGGATATTAATAACAAAAATCGCTATTAGAATTATGAAGAAGTATATTTTGCCTGTTGTCACCGCATTTTTATTAGTATCATGCAATAAGATTGAGGAAAAAATTGACCAGACGGTTCAAAAATCAACAGAAACTGTGCAGCAAAAGGCACAGCAGGCTGTAGAAGAAACAGTGAAGAAAACAATCAATGAATCAATAAATACGATAACCAATTCCGAAGATGTTAAGTTTAATACCGTTTTTCCTAGTACGGGAGCTTCTATAGTTTCTGAAGAAAAAGGGAAAAAAATTAAAATCCCGGGAAGATCTGAAGGTTACATTTTTAAATACAAAGCAGACATTGCCGCATTGCTCCCGTTTTTAGAAGGCCAGCCTACTTCTGATGAAAGCAAATCAGAAAAGACAGCCCGTAAGATTGATGGACAAAACATCATTGATAAAATAAGTCTTTTATCAAAATTTCTTCCTGATAATACCCTTGATACAAGTATTCTGGAAGATATAAAATCCGATAAAAACATTCAATATTATAAATTGAAAAGGTTTCCCAACAGTAGTACAATTATCTACAACCCAAAAAATCAGACCATCATACAATACGTAGAGGTAAATAAATAATTTGGATATGGCCGTTTTAACGGCCATTTTTTATATGCAGTCAATAGGTGAAGTAATCTCAAGCTACGAAAACCACTTATAAGAAAGAATGAAATCATATTTATTCCCCGGTGTAAGTTAATCACTTTTTCAGACAGAATTAGGAAATTACTACTGCATTTCTTTTCATATTATTAATAAATTACTGATGTTTGTAAGTTTATTATTGTTTTTATAAATAATTACTATTTGTGAGGTTATGGAGTATTATTCATATCATATGATTTATTTTTGTATTTAATATTAATATTTTCACTAGATTTATTAAATAATTGTCAATTGATATGAAAAAGGAATTGTTTAATAAGAAAATTTGTGCACTGGTATTAAGTGGAGCTGGTGCAATGGGATATGCTCAGGACAGCATAAAACAAAATAAAATAGATGAAGTTGTGGTTACAACGGGTAGAACTAAGCCCAGAACCATCATTACCTCAGCAATTCCTATTGATAATATTTCTGCTGTACAATTAAAATCCACAGGGCAAATTACTTTTGATAAAGCTTTAACCTATGCTGTTCCATCTTTTAATTCGTCACAGCAAACCGTTTCTGATGCAACGGCTCATTTTGATCCGGCGGATTTAAGAGGATTAGGACCTTCCAGAACATTGGTTTTGGTAAATGGTAAAAGAAAAAATCAAAGTGCTTTAATTTATGTAAATGATACACCGGGAAAAGGTGAAGTAGGTACAGATCTTAAAAGTATTCCTTCAGCAGCCTTACAAAATGTAGAGGTATTGAGGGATGGTGCATCTGCACAATATGGTTCTGATGCTATTGCAGGAGTAATCAATATTATCCTTAAGAACAGCGTTGGAAAAAGTACAGTCAATCTTTTTTCAGGTATTACATCAGAAGGTGATGGCTTTAATATCGGAGCAGATTTTAATACAGGAATCAGAGTTGCCAAAAATGGAAGTCTGAATCTTACATTCGGATATTCTTCCCAAAATAAAACCAACCGTGCAGGTACTGTTACAAAAGATGACCTTTTTGGTGTAGATAATGCCTGGACGCAAGCTAATCCTGGTCTGGGAATGATTATAGGGCAGCCGGAAACAAAAGTGGGCAATATGTTTGTCAATTTTGAGTTGCCAACAGGTGAAACAGGCAAATTTTATGCTTTTGGGGGTACAACTTACAGAAATGGGACCAGTTTTGCTTTGTACAGAACTCCCTATTGGGTAGCTTCAGATTTTGGTTTATTAACTCCACAAGGACAACCTTACAATGGATTTCAACCGCAATTTAAAACAGATGTTTACGATTATAATTTAACCTCCGGGTGGAAAGGCATGTTTGGAAAATGGAATTTTGATGGGAGTGCAACCTTTGGCTCTAATGCCGTAGATTATGCTGTAGCAAATACCATTAATACATCTTTGGGAGCCAATTCACCAACCCGTTTTAGAGCAGGAGGTCATCAGTTTAGTAATATTATAGGAAACATAGACATCAACCGGGATTTTGGTGCGCTTGTTTTAGGAGCTGGAGCAGAAGTGCGTAATGAAAACTATCAGGCGAAGGCAGGTGAGGAAGCATCTTATATAGGAAGTGGTGCAGAATCATTTCCAGGACTGCAGCCTCAAAATGAAGTCAATAAAAACCGTCAGAATATTGGGGCGTATCTGAATGCTGAATGGGATATTACGAAAAACCTGTTAGTTGGAGGAACTGTGAGATATGAAAACTTCAGTGATTTTGGAAATAATGTTTCCTGGAAAGGAAATGCAAGATATAAGTTGTTGGATGATAAATTGGTGTTCCGAGGGTCTGTTTCTACAGGATTTCGAGCACCTTCATTACACCAGATTTATTATTCCAATGTTCAAACCAAAATTACAGGGAATACTGTAGCTAATCAGGGTACTTTTAATAATGACTCTCAAATTGTAAGATCTGATCTTGGTGTAGCCAGATTAAATGCTGAAAAAGCTTTTAACATTACTGGGGGATTTGCCGTAAAACCGTTTAAAAACCTTACTATTACAGCAGATTATTATAGAATAAAAATTAAAGACCGGGTACTTTTCTCAGGAGATATTGGTTATAAAACCGGTGCTCCGGGTAGTCCGGATATAACAAACCCAGTGGAGGTAATATTAGACAATAATAAAATAACCTCTTTGAAGTTTTTCACCAATGCGGTAAATACAGTTACTCAAGGGGTAGATTTCGTCGCAAATTATTATACTTCTGCTATAGGCAAAGGAAGATTGGGAGTTATTGCTGCTTTCAATTATAACGAAACTAAAATAGTAGATAATATTGCCGTTCCGCCTATTTTGGCTGAAAATGGTTACTCAGAAAACTTTTTTGATAGAAAAGAACAATCCAGAATTACTTCTGCAAGACCCAAAACAAAAACTATTCTTAGTCTTTCTTATGATATTTCAAAGTTTAACTTTAACCTTAATAATACTTATTTTGGTTCTGTTACATGGCAGCACGCAACTGATCCTGCCAAAGATCAGACATTTTCTGGTAAAGTAGTTACAGACATCGTTTTAACATATAAAATAACGAAAGACCTTAAAGTTTCCGGAGTTGTAAATAATTTGTTTAATATTTATCCGGATGTTATAGACAGCAAAGGAGATATAGTTACAGATCTTGGAGGAAGGTTCAAATACCCTTGGGAGGTGAATCAGTTTGGATTTAACGGAACAACTTTTCAGCTCAATGTTAATTATACTTTTTAATCTATAAACAAAGGAATTGGTATTGTTAGGCTTAACAAAGGCGAAGCAATCTCAAAAAATATAAAACCCACATAAACAATTAGCTGGCATTCATTCATAATGTCAGCTAATTGTTTTTTCACGCAGAATAGGAAGTTATTACTATATTTTGCTTTTTACATTCTACAAAAAAGGGTATTTTAGTACTATGAAAATTTATACGAAAACAGGAGATAAAGGTCAGACGGCATTATATGGCGGAACAAGAGTTTCTAAAGCCAGTGCCAGAGTAGACAGTTATGGAAATATAGACGAGCTGAATTCATTCATTGGGATTGCAAAAAGTCATATCGAAGATGAAGAAGTATTGAGACAACTGAAAAAAATACAGTTTGATTTGTTTACCGTAGGTTCCGAGGCTGCTACACCAGTAGATAAACTGATGCTGGCCAACGGAAAATCACGCCTTCCGATCATTATTTCAGACACAGAAATTGAAGAACTGGAACAATGGATGGATGCTTTTGAAGATAAACTGGAGCCGCTTCAATACTTTATCCTTCCAGGAGGTGGAAAGCCTGCCACTTTTTTACATGCTGCAAGAACCATCTGCAGAAGAGCAGAGCGCTCATTGGTATTTTTGAATGAATCAGAAGAAATACGTCCTGAATTGATTAAATATTTAAACAGACTTTCAGATTATCTTTTTGTGTTGGCAAGATATGTTTCAAAACTGAACAACGAACCGGAAGAATACTGGAATCCGAATGAGAGATAAAGCACTACTTTTCATCAACGGAGATGCTCCCCAATCTTTCCCTGATCTTGATCATTATGACTTGATTGCTTGTACAGACGGTGCTTTTCACTATTTAAAAAGAATGGGTTTCCCAATGGACAGGTTGGATTTTATATCTGGTGATTTTGATTCCCATTCCGGATCAGATGAAGATATGTATCAGGAAAAATTTATCCTTACATTGGATCAGGATAAAACAGATTTTCACAAAGCTTTAGAAATCATTTTGGAAAAAGGCTTTTCAGAGATTGATGTTTTTGGAGGAAGTGGAGGTGAGCAGGATCATTTTCTTGGAAACCTTACCGTTGCTTATGCATTCAAAGATCAGATGGAAATTAAATTTTATGATGAGTTTTCAGAATATTACTTTATTCCAAATCATTTTAAATTGAAAGGAGCGAAAAATAGAATGATTTCTCTCTATCCATTTCCATCAGTGAATAATATTACAACGAAAGGACTTAACTGGTCTTTGACGAATGAAACTTTAAGCATTACTTCAAGAATAGGAACCCGAAACTTTGCCGTTGAAGATGAGGTTTCCGTAGAATATGAATCAGGAGATGTCCTGTTATTTGTAGGAATCAGCGAAATAGAATATCCCACGATCTATTAAAAAGATCTTTATCGAGTAGTTATTCTACCAATAGAAATGGGCTTTAGCCCATTTAATAAAAAATATATAAATCAACTGGCTTTAGCCAAAACGTATTAAAAACTATTGAATAAATTAATCAAAATATCAGTTCTCACCATTTCATTATGCAGTATTTTCTCATGCAGAACACAGCATTTTGAAACACCCGAATATGGAAAAAAGGAGACTGAAAAAGTGATTCATATAAAGAAGGTAACGAACTTCCGAACTGTCGGAAATATTAAAAATGTAGATGGAAGAACCTTAAAAGAAGGAAAGTTCTACCGAAGTGCCCATCTTCATAAGCTTAAAAAGAAATCTTTTGATGATTTTGAAAAATTGGGAATCAAAGAGATTATTGATCTTAGAAATTCAAAGGAAATTGCCGAGAAACCTGATTGGCTGCCTTCAGGAATCGTTTACAAAAAATATTCAGCGTTTGAAGATGAAGGAGATCAGCTGGCTCAGGCAAGAAAACTGGTTCTGAAAGGCAAGGTGAATGCTTCAGATGCAGATAAGAGAATGATAGATTTCTATCGTGAATATGTTACGGAAAATCCTGAGACCATAAAGAAAATCATCACTGAGATCCTGGAATCTGAAGATCCGGTTTTGTACCACTGTACTGCAGGAAAAGATAGAACAGGAATTACAACAGCACTCATCTTAACGATTCTGAGGTTTGATAAAGAGACTATTTATAATGAATATCTTCTATCCAACAACTACAGGAAAGAGATGGTTGAGAAGAGACTTCGCCTTGCCAATCGCTTACATTTCATCTATCCGAAGATGGATTTGCAGGTGCTTGAAAATCTGAGCTGGGTAGAAAAAAGATACCTTGATGCTGCTTTTGGGGAGATTGATAAAAAGTATGGCTCCATAGATGTCTATATTCAGCAGGTATTAGGGATTTCAGATGCCAAAAGAACAGAATATATTCAAAAGTTTACCTATTGATTATCAGAGATAAATTTTTGCAGGATATGATATTGGGTCTTTATTTAAAATTATAATAATTTTAACACCCGAAAATCAAACTTTTTTAGCAATTTTGCATTTCTTAATTCACTTGTTTAGAAATGAAAATAAAGTACTCGGAACTTATTGATCAGACATTATATTTTCCTACAGAGGAATTTAATGTATCTGAGAACAATTTGTTGTTTCACGACGTTCCATTGATGGATGTAGTTGAACAATTTGGCACTCCGCTAAAGATTAGCTATCTGCCGAGAATTTCTCAAAATATTCAGAAGGCCAAAAGCTGGTTTAAAGAAGCTTTTGAAAAAACCGGATATAAAAAGAATTATACCTACTGCTATTGCACAAAATCCAGTCATTTCAATTTCGTATTGGAAGAAGCCTTGAAGAATGATATTTCGATAGAAACATCTTCTGCTTATGACATGGATATTGTGAAGTCTCTTTACGAAAAAGGGAAAGTAGATAAAAACATTGAAGTAATCTGTAATGGTTTCAAAACTGATGATTATCTGACAAATATTTCAGATATGATCAACAATGGTTTTGAAAATATTACTCCGATTCTTGATAATTACAGAGAATTGGATAAACTTACGGAAAGTATCGATTCTACCTTTAATATCGGAATCAGAATCGCATCAGAGGAAGAACCGAAGTTCGAATTCTATACCTCAAGATTAGGAATCGGATATAAAGATATTATTCCTTATTACAGCCAGAAGATTGCCGAACACCCGAATGCAAGATTGAAAATGCTTCACTTCTTCATCAATACCGGGATCAAAGACACTTCTTACTACTGGAATGAATTGTATAAATGTCTTCGTGTATATGCACGTTTGAAAAAAATCGCTCCGGAAGTAAATTCATTGAATATCGGAGGTGGTTTCCCAATAAAAACTTCTTTGAACTTTGATTATGACTATCAGTATATGGTAGAAGAGATCGTTTCTCAGATTAAAAAATTCTGTGAAGAAGAAGGAGTGGAAGAACCTAATATTTATACTGAATTCGGAAGTTTTACTGTAGGGGAAAGTGGAGCGAATCTATATAAGATTATTTCTCAGAAGCGTCAGAATGACAGAGAAAAATGGAATATGATTGACTCTTCTTTCATGACCACTCTTCCTGATACTTGGGCGATTTCAAGACACTTTATCATGCTTCCGCTAAACCGTTGGGAAGATTCTTATGAAAGGGTATTTTTAGGAGGGCTTACATGTGACTCAGATGATTATTATAACTCTGAACAGCATACCAACGCAATTTATTTACCGGTTTTCAGTGATACTAAGCCATTGTATATCGGATTCTTCCATACAGGAGCGTATCAGGAAACAATCGGAGGATACGGTGGAGTACACCACTGTCTGATGCCTCAGCCGAGACACGTCCTGATCCAAAAGGATGAAAACGGTGAATTGCACTATGAAATTTTCCGCGAAAAACAGGAACCGGAAGATATATTGAAGATTCTTGGTTATAAATAAAACCTTAATCTGTCATTGCGAGGAACGAATGTGACGAAGTAATCTCATCTTAATAATCTTAATCACTCAATATATCTTAATATTTTAAAATTTAACCATTAAGTTTTTTATTAAGAATTAAGGAAAGTTAAGGATCTTCACTTCGTTCAGATGACAAAACATATACAAAACAAAAGCTCTCAGAATCTGAGAGCTTTTTTATTTAGAAATAAGTAGAGATTTTATCAAGTTCGAGTTCCTCATAATCAGTAACTACAGTGTCTGCCAATGTATAATCCTGATTTTTAGAATGTGGACTTCTGTAAGCCGCACAGAAAATTTTAGCCCGATGTGCGGCAAGAATCCCGTTGGTGGAATCCTCAATGACCATACAGTTTTCAACAGGTTCGCCTGCCATTTCTGCAGCCAGTAAAAAAACTTCAGGATGAGGTTTTGATTCTTTTAAATCGGCACCGCTGATCTTTCCACTGAAATATTTTTCCAATCCGAATTTTTCAAAAACCATATTGATCGTTACCATGGTAGCCGAAGAAGCCAGAATAAGTTTTATTCCATTTTCATGATAATGTTCAATTAGGTTTTTTACCCCCGGAATTAAATCAAATTCATCATCATTATAAAAATAATCTTTGAAATGAGATCTTTTGATTCCTGCAATGGATTCATAAGTCTGATTTAAATTAAATTCATTGATCAGGGTTTCAGAAACTCTTTTGGTTGATGCTCCGGTAAAAGAGGTATACAATTCTTCGGAAACCGCAATTTCCAATTCATCAAACGTTTTGAAATAAGCTTTTCTATGTAATGGTTCTGTATCTACAATTACTCCATCCATATCGAAAAGAACAGCTTTTAAAGACATATTAAAAGTTTTGTGCAAAAATAACTTTAAAATTTAAACATTGAAAGGTTTAAAAATTTAAAAATAGAAAGGAAGGTTAAAAATTCATAACAAACCGTTCATTATTTATAACTCAGGTACTATTTTGTATCTTTGTGGAATCTTTTAATTTTTCAATCATTTAATTTTTTAATTAATAATTATATATGAAAACATACGCAGGAATTCCCGAGGAAAACGCAACGCTAGAGAATTCGAAAGTAATGTTGGTAACTGTTCCTTATGATGGAACTTCAACATGGGGAAAAGGAGCTGATAAAGGCCCTGAATTATTCTTAGATGCTTCTGAAAACATGGAGCTTTATGATATTGAAACCCAAACAGAACCTTATCTTCAGGGAGTATACCTGGCAGGAGAAATTTCTGAAAACTCCAGTCCGGAAGCAATGACAGAAGCTGTTTACCAGAAAACAAAAGAACTTTTGAACAATGACGGTAAGTTATTTACTCTTTTTGGTGGGGAGCACTCTGTTTCTATCGGTTCTATCCGTGCAGTAGGAGAGAAATATGACAATCTTACTGTTCTTCAGTTTGATGCTCATACAGATTTACGTCCTGAATTCCACGGTTCTACTTCCAATCACGCTTGTGCTGTTTTTGAAGCAAATCAGAAGCATAACTTAGTACAGGTGGGAATCCGTTCTATGGATGTTGAAGAAGTTGAATATTTACCGGAAGGAAGAGTATTCTTTGCTCACGAAATCGCGAACAACGAAAACTGGATCAATGATGTATTGGAACAAGTATCAGGAAACGTTTATATCACAATTGATTTAGATGCTTTTGATCCTTCTATTGCTCCTTCTACAGGAACTCCTGAACCAGGTGGATTACAATGGTATCCAACACTGGAGTTATTGAGAAAAGTATTTGAAAAATGTAACGTAGTGGCATTTGATATTGTGGAATTAATGGATTCTCCAATGGCTAAGCCAACCGCTTTCTTATCGGCGAAGCTATATTACAAAATGCTTGCTTATTACAATATTTATAACAACAACTAATATTCCACAAGAATCGGATTTTTTCTGCCGTATATTCTTTGGAAATTTGTGAGGTAAAATAACAATACGATGTCCACACAAAGTCAGATAGATTATAACAGAATTGCTAAAGCGATAGAATATATCCAGAGCAATTTCAGGCTTCAGCCAAGTTTGGAGGAAGTGGCAGAGAATATTCACTTGAGCCCCGCCCATTTTCAGAAGATCTTTACAGATTGGGCAGGAACAAGTCCGAAAAAGTTTTTGCAGTTCATCAGTCTTGAACATGCCAAAAACCTATTGAAGGAAGAAAGAGCAAGTTTGTTTGATACCGCTTATGAGACAGGATTTTCCAGTACCAGCAGGCTTCATGACCTGTTTGTAAAGGTAGAAGGTATGTCTCCGGCAGAATATAAAAATGGTGGAAAAAGCCTTAGTATTCATTACAGTTTTTCTGAAAGTCCTTTCGGAAATATAATAGTAGCTTCTACAGAAAAAGGAATCTGCTATATGGCTTTTGAAGACGATAAAGAAAAAGCATTCGGGGAGCTGAAACAAAAGTTCCCCAATGCTTCTTTTACTGAGCAGCAAGACGCTCTTCAAAAGAACGCACTGTCCATATTCGATAAAGACTGGACCAAACTCAATACTATAAAATTACATTTAAAAGGAACCGATTTTCAACTTAAAGTATGGGAGAGCCTGTTGACTATTCCGATGGGAAAACTGTCAACGTATGGCAGCCTGGCTGAAAAAATAGGAAATCCAAAAGCTTCCAGAGCGGTAGGGACTGCTATTGGAAGTAATCCTGTCGCATTTCTTATTCCGTGTCACCGTGTTATTCAGTCTACCGGTAATCTTGGCGGATATCGCTGGGGAAGTGAAAGGAAGCAGTTGATCGTAGGTTGGGAAGGTTCACAGATGTACTCGTAACATATTTTTACCACAAAAGGCATAAAAGACTTTATAAAGGATTAAGTTAAAATTAACTGTCTTAAAGTTCACAAAATGAAAATTTTATATTTTCAAAAGCTTAAGTGTACTTTCATATGCAGGGATTATTCTTAAAAATACTTAAGTGTAAAATTCTTTGTGACTTTTGCGGTTGAAAAAGGTTAATTTTGGCTAAAGCCAATGGATTTTTATTTCTGATTAAACGGACTTTAGTCCGTTTCTATTGATGCAAAATCTATAGTGCCATTTGTGAAAAATATTTGAGCCATTTGTGTTTAGCTATAAAAAATCATAAATACATTTAAATTATAAAAACTATGATGAGCCTGTTCGAAGAAATATCAGACTATCCTCTCAATATACTTCCACATGACGGAACCGTTCATTATTACGGAAAGGTTTTTTCTAAAGAACAATCGGATTTTTATTATGATTATCTCCTCAATCAGATTCCATGGGAAAATGATGAGGCAGTCATCTTCGGTAAATTGATTCTGACTAAAAGAAAAGTTGCCTGGTTCGGAGAAAAGCCTTTTGAATATACCTATTCGAAAAGAACAAAATATGCAAAGTTCTGGACTCCGGAATTATTAGAATTAAAAAAGAAATGTGAAGAAGTTTCGGATGAGACTTACAATTCATGCCTGCTCAATTTATATCATGACGGAAGCGAGGGAATGGCTTACCACAGTGATGGTGAAACAGATCTGAAAAAACATGGAGCAATTGCTTCTCTGACCTTTGGAGCAGAAAGGAAATTTTTATTCAAACATAAAAAGACCAAAGAAAAGACCGAAATATTTCTGGAAAACGGAAGTCTGCTCATTATGAAAGGAACTACTCAGGATAATTGGCTTCACAGGCTTCCACCTACTACAAAAGTGAAATCTCCCAGAGTCAACCTGACCTTCAGAACAATTGAAGAATAAATTATTATATGTTTTTTTATCAATAGGAGCGGGCTTCAGCACACTTGAACAGAAAGAACATCTTCATCCGGCTTTAGCCAAAACCTAAAAAATATACTTCAAGTCTTCAAAAACAAAAAAGCTGTTCAAACGAACAGCTTTTCAATTTATTTTAAAACTTCAGCCTCAATTGAGCTGTCATCATACACTTTGATAAATGCTTTAGTGTAATCTTCTTTGGTAGCAAAATTCGGATTATCCATAAATTTTTGTGGGTTGATAGCAAAAAGTGGGAACCATGTACTGCTGATCTGAATCTGAATTTTATGTCCTTTTTTGAAGGTGTGAACTACATCCTGAAGTCTGAAATTAACAGCTGTTTTCTGATTAGGAACCAATGCTTCTCCTTTTTCTTTTGTATTTCTGAATCTGGCAGGCATTATTTCACTTCTTACCATCTGATGATAATTGCCATAGATAACACCGTCTTTCTTTTCTGTCGGTTTGAAATCTTCAGGATATACATCAATAAGCTTTACTGCAAAATCGGCATCTGTAGAAGAGGATGCAATATTCAGTTTGGCCATAATTTCTCCGGCAAATGCCATATCTTCAGTCAGAACATCTGTTGTGAACGTCAGTACATCAGGTCTTCCTACTGCAAATCTCTGATCTTCCGACATATAATTTTTCGGAGTGAAGCCATTGAAATCTTTCAGGTGATCTGAGCTTACAACAGGATTATTAGGATCGCTGTAATATTCAGAATATCCTTGTCCCGAAGTTTTTTTCAAGGTGTTGTCAGCTAAATAGAAATTAACTTTCTGAGCATTTTTAGGCGGATAAGAAGCAAATTCTTTCCATTCTTTAGCTCCGGTATCATACATCAGCGCTTCAGGAAGTCCGGCATCTTCTTTTGTATTGCCTTTCAGATAATGATTGAAGAATCTGGTTTCAATATTTTTCTGGTAATAGGTTGCAATACTGTCTCCAAAATACGTTTCGCTGTGGAAATGTTTACCCTGTTCCTGAGACCATCCACCATGAGAAAAAGGTCCCATTACAATTGTATTTTTAGCTTTAGGACTTGTTTTTTCAATGGTTTTATAAATATTCAAAGGACCTGAAAGATCTTCTGCATCAAACCATCCTCCAACAGTCATTACAGCGTGATTGATATTCTTCAGGTGAGGAAGAAGACCTCTTTTTTGCCAGAACTCATCGTAGTTGGGATGATTCATAATTTCTGTCATGAAGAAATTATTCTTATAATATTTCTCATAGCCCTCTTTCAGGGTGCCCATGTCTCTGTAGAATTTTAATCCGTCTTCGGAAGTCTGTTTGATGAAAGAATCCATATACCAGGCCTGTTTTTCAGGTTGTGTTTTCTGAACTCCAAAAACAGGGAAAGTTCTGAAATAGCCTAACATAAATCTTCCGTTGTGAAGGAAATCGTCATTCCAGAAATCAGAGATAGGAGCCTGCGGTGAAGAAGCTACCAAAGCCGGGTGTTGTGACAACGTTCCTACAGCAGTATAAAATCCAGGATAAGATGTTCCGAACTGACCTGCTTTACCATTGTTGTCCTTGATGTTTTTCAAAAGCCATTCAATGGTATCATAAGTATCTGTACTTTCATCTACATCTTTTTTGGTTTTACGCTCTACTTGTGGAGTCATATTGGTAAAAGTACCTTCACTCATATATCTTCCGCGCACATCCTGGTATACAAAGATATACTTGTCTTTCATAAGGTAAGTGTTGGGACCTACCTTTGTTTTATATTCACTCTCTCCATAAGGTGCAATGCTGTAGCAGGTTCTCTGCATCAGAAACGGATATTTGTTCTTGTTTGATATATCTTTCGGGATATATACAGCTGTAAAAAGCTTTACTCCATCACGCATCGGAATATAAAATTCTTTCTTGGTGAAATTGTCTTTAACGAAAGTATCTTTCTGTTCCGTCTTCTGAGCTTTTCCAAGAATGAAAAAAAGAATACATAATACTGAAATATGGATTTTCATAAAAAAAATTTGCTGCTAATTTAAAAATAAAAACACGGTTATTGATCAATCTTCTCTGGATTCATAAAAATAGCCGGAAAGATCCGGCCATTATCAAAAATATATATATAAAAGTATGGTGTTGTGTTATTGCATTTTTTTACCGGCAAACTTATTCAGCTTCATGCTGATAGAGAACATGATATATCGTTTCAAAATCAGATCTTCACGGTCTTCAAAATAAGAATCTGTGATGGTTCTTCTCACACTTTGATTTTGATTTAAAACATCATAAATCTTCACTTTTGCTGTAAACTGTTTTTTGTAGAATGAATAACCCAGACTGGTATTCCAGAAGTAGAAATCCTTTTTAAAGCCGGGAGCAATATTTGAGTTGGTATTATATTCAAAATCGTTTCCAAATACGAAATTGCCTTTCAGCAGATAATTGGTAAGTTCCAGTTTTAATGACTGATTGGCCGTATTTATACTTTTTAAATTATAATTGGTATAATTTGAGAAGCTGTATCCAAGTCGGTAAGAAGGTTTGATCGTCATTTTATCTTTGATCTCATACACAAGATTAAGACCAGGATTGAGATTGTATGAATTGCTGGTGAAAGATTGTCCGTCGATAAAACCATTATTGTAAGCATAATTCATGTTGAATGTTGGGTTAATGGTCAGTTTGTCATTTTTCCATTTCAGGGTTTTACTAAAGCCCCCGCCGGCGTTAATGCTTTTATTTCCACTTACATTGTCATAAGTAACGATCTGTTTTCCTGCATTATCATAAGTAGAAAAATTGATGATGTCATTATTCCTGTACGTAAAGCCAATATTGAAATAGTAACTGAGGTTTTTTACTTTATTATAATTATTGAAATACAGATAAAGATTGTTGATCCAGGTATTTTTCAAATTGGGGTTTCCTTGATAGGTAATCAAAGGATTGGATTCATCTTTATAAGGAGTCAGCTGTTCTGCAGTCGGAATGTTGAAGTTAGAGTAATTATAGATACTTAAGATTTTACCTTCCCCAAGCTGATAGTAAAGGTTGAGATTATATTCGGGCAACACGAAATTTTTCTGCAGGTCATATTGCTGTCCGTTGTAGATAGAGTTTACCTTCATATCTGAAATGTCAAGGTTCACCGAAGCCCAGAAGTTGAGTTTATTTTTATTGATTTGATAGCTCAATTCAGGAGAAATCTGATTGATTCTCTGCTTCATATTATTCGATAAAAGCTGGTTGAATTTAGTGTAATCTCCGGTTACATTATCAAAATCGTTTACATTCCTTAAATCCCTCGCTGATCTCGCTTCATATTTTATTTTAAAATTTACACTGGACGAATCGGAAACGGGTTCTGAATATCCTGTACTGAAATTGAATGAGCTGTTCTGATTTTTATTTTTGGCTAACTGGTCACGATTATCTTTTGTTATCCCGTTTTGGTCATAAAATGTGTTCTGGGATTGGCTTAGGTTATCCCTTTTAGACTCAGAAATAGAACTGTTCATATTGGCTGAAAGCACACGTCCTTTTTTCTTGAATTTTCTGGAAAAATAGATGTAAGGATTAAATGAATTGCTTTCCGAATCATTACTTGAATAGGAGTTGCTTTCATTCAGAAGGCTGCCATTCTTCAAAGTAGATGATTGTGAATTATTGAAATTAAAACTGCTGTTTTTAGTAAATCTCGGTGAAAAATAAACACTTGTCATAGAATCCAGCTTGATTTTGACTGAAGTATCAAAACTGTATTGCTTAGATTCATTTTCTCCATTACTTTCAGAATTGGTCTGAAGCGTATAATTGGGTAGAAGAGTAGATCTGGAAACCTTGGATCTTGTCTCCGTATTAGAATCTGAATGCATCAGACTGAAAGAATCCAGATCAGCATTTTTCCCCATTTTATCACTGTAATTCAATCCTATGGTGGTAGACCGTTGAATTCCTCTTGTACTGCCTCCCTGATTATAATACGTCACATTTCCTACCGTTGAGACTGATCCGCCCTGCATCATCCAGGCATTCCGTCCGTTCCCCATACTGTCAAAAACTTCATCCCTGGAAAACCCTTGTGAATTGATATTATTGGATGATGCAAGAATACTTACTTTTGTGTCTCCTTTAAAATAACTTGCCAGTCCGCTTGCTTCATACCGCTTGTCTGACCCGTATCCGACCGTAAGTCTTGTCAGCAACCCTTTATTCTTTTTTTCATCAATATTAAAGTTGATAGTAGTGTTCTGAGATTTGGCTGCTTGCCCGCTCAGTTCTTCTTCCTTTGTCTTGGTTGTTGTAAACTGAATGTTCTTGATGATATCTGCAGGTAAATTCTGCAGGGCAATTTTGCCGTCTTTATCGAAGAAAGGTTTGCCGTTGATCATGATCTGATCCACTTCTTTCCCGTTGACTGTAATTTTTCCTTCATTGCTGATGTCTACTCCGGGAATCTGCTTCAGAAGTTCCTCTATTTTACTGTCAGGCCGTACTTTGATTGCCGCTGCACTGAATTCAATGGTATCCTTTTTAATTTTTACCGGTGATGCGGTGATTTTTACCTCATCAATATTATTGACAATACTTTGTTTTTCAAGCTGAATATCTCCTAAGGATAGGGGTTGATCTATTTTATCAAATTTTTTTGAATAGGACGACAATTTATCAGCATCAATTTTAAGAATGGAAGGTTCTTTTACATCGTCTATCTTCAGAGAAAATTTACCTTCTTTATTGGTTGCTGTATAGTTGACAATGGATGAATCTTTTTCTTTCAAAAGATAAACGGTGGCATTTTCTATCGCTTTCTTTTCAGAATCGGATATTTTTCCATCGATGTGTAATTTTTGGGCGTGCAGAATAATGACTGTGAACATCAAAGTCAATAGCAGCAGAGTTTTCTTCATTAGTTTTTTTTTCAGAGCCGTAAAAATATAAAAACATCCCAAAGTTGGGATGTTTCTATGCTTTTTTTGTGAAAATTTATTATTTTTTAATAAAAATTATGCTCTTAAATATCTTGAATAAGCATATCCTTCCTGGCCGTCATCAGTTTTCACTTTCCACCAGTCATCAGAAGTCTGCTCAATTAAAGTTACAGAAGAACCTTTAGCTGCTTTACCTACTACGGCAGCTTCAGTAGAAGGTTCCTGTCTGATATTCAGGTTAGAATCTTCTGTTGCTACTGTTAAAGAAGCTCCTGAAGTAAGACCTGCAACCTGTACATCAATATTGATATCTGAAGCAGAATAAGTAGAATCAATAGCTCCTAAAGCATTCCATACAGCATCTTTAGCCGCGGTGTTGGAAGCATTTCCGGAAACATAAAGAATTCCGTCCTGCTCCTGAACCTGAAGATTGGCGATCCCTGCAGACTGTGCCGCTGAAACTACGCTTGAATATTTATCTTGTAATTCGCTCATCTTAAATTATTTTACGATTAGGTTGTTGTTATACTTTCCGATTTTCAAAGCATCTACAGATTCTTTGATTTTTCTAGCCTGCAGGCCGGAAACATTTCCTGTAAGAGTAAGCTGTCCGTTTACAACTTCTACCTTTACAGAAGGGAAATCCTTCACCGCATCCTGAACTTTTTTCTGAACAGCAGGATCTACAGCAGAAGAAGTTTCAACAGGGGCAGGGGCAGGAGCAGCTGCTACAGTAGACATATCCATTACGTCTTTTACTCCGTTGATCGCTTTTAATTTTGTGATCATCGCGTCTTTAGACTGCTGGTCTGCGAAAGTACCGCTTAAGTGAGCTACACCTTCTTTTACTTCAACAGAAGCATTGGGATTAGAAGTTACTACCGTTGTAGCCTGAGTCTGAAGGTCGGCATCAGAAACTTTCTTTTTACAAGAAATAGCACCGAAAGATACAGCTACAGCTAATGCAGCCATTGCAATAGTTTTTTTCATATTGTATATTTATTAATGTTGTTATACAATCAAATGTAATAATAAAATTTGTACCAAAAGAATAAAAATTCAATAAATGTTTTTTAATTTTTTTACAATATTTTCTAAACCAGGCTTTTAATTTTTAGGGATTAAAAACTTAATGTAAAATTAATCCACATTGAAGAAAATCTTCTGCCAATTGAAAAACCATTATATTTGCGCAAATTGAACTATATATATGAAAGGACAGAATAAACTTTTTATAGCAATTATCATTGCCCTTCTTGTTGGAGTAGGAATCGGAGGTATTGTACATGTGAAATATCCTGAGAATGCGGAACCTTTTGCTAAGAACATAAAATTGTTGGGAACGGTTTTCATCAGATTGGTACAGATGATTATTGCTCCTTTGGTTTTTACGACATTAGTAGTGGGGATTGCCAAAATGAGTGATATTAAAATGATTGGAAGAGTAGGAACAAAAGCAATGCTTTGGTTTATTTCCGCTTCTCTGATTTCCCTTTTTATCGGGTTAATCCTTGTTAACTGGCTTGAGCCGGGACATGTCACAAAACTACCGATTCAGGACGTATCTTCTGCTGATGAACTTCTTAAAAGCAGTAAAAGTTTCTCCATGGAAGACTTTGTAAAGCATATGATTCCTAAAAGTTTATTTGAAGCCTTTGCTACCAATGAAGTATTGCAGATCGTGATATTTGCTGTGATGTTTGGAGTTGCACTTGCGAATTTAGGAGAAGAGTATTCTAAGCCTGTGGTAAAGCTTTTTGATATCATCGCTCACGCAATTCTTAAAATGGTAGGGTATATCATGTGGTTTGCTCCACTGGGAGTATTGGGAGCTATTGCAGCAGTAGTGGCAACCAATGGTTTTGAAATCTTTAAAGTATATGCTATTTATCTGAGAGATTTCTTCTTTGCTATAGCAGTTCTTTGGCTGGTACTTTTACTGGTAGGTTATTTTATCTTAGGAAACCGTCTTTTTGACCTTTTAAAAAGAATTAAAGAACCGTTACTGATCGCTTTCTCTACAACAAGTTCTGAAGCAGTGTTCCCGAAATTGGTGGAAGAGCTTGAAAAATTCGGTTGTAACAGCAGAGTAGTATCCTTTATTTTACCTTTAGGATATTCATTCAACCTGGATGGAAGTATGATGTATATGACATTTGCTTCAATCTTTATTGCTCAGATCTATGGGATCGAAATGAGCCTTGGACAGCAGATCACCATGCTATTGGTATTAATGCTTACCTCAAAAGGAATTGCAGGTGTTCCGAGAGCTTCTCTGGTAATTATTGTGGCAACCTGTTCTATGTTTGGTATTCCACCGGAAGGAATTGCTTTGATCTTACCAATTGACCATTTCTGTGATATGGGAAGAAGTATGACAAACGTGTTAGGAAATACACTGGCCACTTCTGCAGTTTCCAAATGGGAAGGACAATTGACAGAGCCATTAGACAAAATTTAAATATATCAATGAGTTTACAAAACTTAAAAAACAATAAAAGCCATATTCTTGAATATGGCTTTGCTGTTATCAATAATGTATTTTCACAGAAAGAACTTGAAGAAATAAACCATGTTCTGCAGCATATAGATACCTCAAAAGAGAATTTCAGAAAGTCTGAAGATCTTTTCGCTATAAGACAGTTTTTAAAAGAAGTTCCGGAAATTAAAGACCTGATTTTTAATGAAAATATCCAGAAAGTGGTTAAGGAAATCTTCGGAGAAAAATATTTTGTGGTCAAAAGTATTTATTTTGATAAGCCTGAAACCTCCAACTGGTATGTAGCTTATCATCAGGATCTGACAATTTCTGTAGATAAAAAACTGGATCTGCCTGATTTCGGTCCATGGACAACTAAAAAGAATCAGTTTGCAGTACAGCCTCCATTAAATATTTTGGAAAATATCTATACTGTAAGAATCCATCTGGACGATACGGACGAAAATAATGGAGCTTTGAAAGTAGTTCCAAAGTCTCACGCAAAAGGTATTTACAGACCGGAAACCATCGACTGGACGATTGAAACAGAAGAAATCTGTAATGTTGAAAAAGGCGGAATTATGATCATGAAACCCTTAACGCTTCACGGTTCTAACCGGACAACCAACGGAAAGAAAAGGAGAGTGATCCACATAGAATTTTCTGATATGGAACTTCCGGAAGTTCTGCAATGGTCGGAAAGAATGAATTCATAAAAAATCGGTCTTCGAATTTTCGAAGGCCGATTTTTTATGATGGGAAGCTGGAAGAAGGAAGCTTCTGAAAGACTAAGGATTAAAATCAGTCTATTTTATTAATTTTTTTTTTAATCTAAAATTTCTACAAGCCAACTTTTAAAAAGTAATCCGGCAAATAGAAACCTCCAGCTTCACTCTTCCATCTTCCTTACTTTGCAGAAATCTCATCAATAAAAATATAAGCATCTCCTCCTGCTCCCTGGTGCCATTCAGGAAGTTTTCCGAAGTAATAGGCTTTTACTTTGATATATCTCGCTTCGGTAGGAAGAATTTCAGTAGAAAAATCTTTGACCTGTACCTTCTCATCTTTAGCATCAATATCACTTTCAACCGTTTTCAGAAGAATAAAATCTTTCCCGTTCATGGAAGCGTAATATTCTACTTTTCTAGGCATCAGAATCCATGCTCTGCTGTCCTGAAGGTAGGTGGAAGATAATGACTTGATTTGCTGAGGAGATTTGAAATCAATGATTGCTTCAAAATTCTGCCCCTGATAGCCTTGCCATTCACCTTTCCTCCAGTTGACATCACCTCTGATTCCGTCAATAAGAGCCAGTTTTCCGGTAGCGCTGTACTGTGGAGTCACTTTAGACATGATATTAATGTCCCAATAATTTGGTCTTCTGTTGAAATTGGCTGTGGTTACAGAACTTTTTTCTCCGTTTCTTTCGGCATAAGCCATTACCTGAGTAGTCTTTGTGATGGAGAATGGCCCTTTGTAAGTAGAGAAAGTCTTTCTTTTATTGCTGTCGCTTTCATCCATGGTCATATAATATACCTTGTCATTTGGATTCAGTGGGGAGATCTCAACTTTGGTAGAAAAATCAAAGATTCTGTCAGCTGCGATCACGGGCGAAGCTGTTTGTTCTGCATATTTAAAGTCCTTAACAGGTTTCACATTTTCGAAACCAAGTTTTTTAAGCTCTGCTCTGCTGGTGTTTTTAGTAATGGTTTTTGTCGTACCATCTTCCAGATGAAGCTTGATTTCATCAAAATAAGGTATTGTCGTTTCCCATTCCGGTAATCCTGGGGCAACGGAATAAATTCCCATAGAGCTTAGAATATACCACGCACTCATTTGGCCGCAGTCTTCATTTCCAATCAATCCGTCAGGTGTATTTTTATAAAAATTATCAAGGATATATTTTATTTTAGCATCTGTTTTTTCTGGCTTATCTACAAAATTGTACAGGTAAGCAATGTGGTGGCTTGGCTCATTTCCCTGAGCATATTGTCCCATCAATCCTGTGATATCTACCTGTTCCCTTCCAGTTGTTTTATCCGGAGCGGTAAAGATGGCATCAATGAACTGTTCAAATTTTTCTTTTCCGCGATGAGCTGCAATAAGTCCCGGAATATCCTGCTGTACGGAATAAGAATAATGCCATGAATTCCCTTCTGTATAATTATTGTTGACTTCTCTAGGATCAAAAGGTTCATACCAGTTTCCGTTCTTTCTTGGCTGCATAAACCCTGTTTTAGGGTTATAAAGATTTTTCCAGTTTTGAGAACGCTTCATGAAATACTGATAATCTTCTTTTTTGCCTAAAATTTTTGCCATTTGAGCAATACACCAGTCGTCATAGGCATATTCTACAGTTTTGGAAACACTTTCATGCTCATCATCGATACTGATATAATTATTCTGCTTGTAAGCATTCAATCCAAAAATGTCCTGCATGGCAGAACCTTTGGCGGCCTGAAAAGCCTTTTCGTAATCAAACCCCTGAATTCCCTTGGCCATAGCATCTGCCATTACAGAAACGGAGTGATAGCCAATCATACATTCTGTTTCATTGGATGCCAGTTCCCATACCGGAAGTTTTCCCCCTTGTTCATATTGTTTGATGAATGTGTTGATAAAATCTGCAGTTCTTTTTCGGTCAATTAAAGTCATCAGAGGATGAGCTCCTCTGAAGGTATCCCAAAGTGAGAATACGGTATAATAATCAAAGCCATTTGCCGTGTAGAGTTTGTTATCCCTGCCTCTGTATTTTCCGTCAACATCCATATTGATGTTTGGTTGTGTGAAAACATGGTAAAGAGCGGTGTAAAAAATAGCTAATTTATTTTTATCATCAGACTTCACTTCAATTTTTGAAAGCTCTTTGTCCCAATTGGCTTCTGCCTGTTTTCTTACAGCATCAAAATCCTTTGATTGTCCTTCTGCCAGCATATTTTTGCCAGCTCCTTCATATCCTGTGGGAGAAATAGAAACTTTTACATTAATTTTTTCTCCTTTTTTAACACCGGTTGAAAATGCCAGTGCAAGCTTTGTTCCGGTAAAAAGATGAGTTTCCTGTTTTCCGTTGACTTCTTTCTTGGAAATTTTCATAGGTTTTGAAAATTCAATTCTGGCGTAGATATATTGGTTGGTAGCCCAGGCCTCACTTCTTCTGAAAACTTCAATGGTTTTATCATCAATGATTTTTACTTCCCCTTCAAGAAGTTTATCTCTGTGGTTGAGGTCTAAAATAATATTGGCATCACCTGCATTATTGAAGGTATATTCATGATGACCAACTCTTTTTGTCGTTGTCAGGCGTACTCCAATATTATGTTTATCTAATTTAACAGCATAATATCCGGCAGCAGCCTTTTCATTTTTATGCGAAAATTTTGAGGAATAATTTTTACTGTCCAGACTTGGGTTTCCCATCGTAGGCATCAGCATAATGTCTCCATAATCTGAAACTCCGGTTCCGTTCAGATGGGTATGAGAAAAACCATAGATCACGGAATCCGAATAATGATATCCACTGCATCCGTCCCAGCTTCCGTCAATTCTTGTATCCGGAGAAAGCTGTACCATCCCGAATGGAACGATTGCCCCTGGAAAAGTGTGGCCATGGCCTCCGGTTCCTATAAAAGGATTCACATATTGGGAGTAATTCTGTGCAGAAATGATGTGAGTAATAAATAAAGAAAATGCTATAAGCCCTTTTTTCATGTTCTGATTTTATAAAGGCGAAGATATTGAAAAACAGCAAAACAGAGGTAATAAAACAGAAGTCTAGCTTGTCTTATAGAAAACTATTATCATTCATGAAGAAGACATTACTTGCTGTAATCATGCTATTGCCGGCAGCTGCATTTGCCCAGACAATAACAGGGAAGATCACCCAAACCGGAAATGCGGTTCCTTATGTCGAGGTGATTGCTGTAAAAGGTCAAAAAAAACAGACCGCTATTTCAGACGAAAAAGGAAACTATTCACTGAAGCTTTCAGAAAACGGGAACTATAATATTAAGCTTATCCAGGATGGTGCAGAAATATCCAGTAAGGAGATGATGGTAAATGGTGAGGTGAAACACGATTTTTTTATTGAAAAAAAGAATGAAAAACAGATTGAAGGGGTTACACTTACTGCCAGAAAAAAACTGATTGAGAGAAAAGCTGACCGATTAGTTTTCAACGTTTCCAATTCGGTGGCTTCACAGGGAATGGATGGCGTGGATGCTCTTGCAACAACGCCTTTGGTAAAAGTTGATGACAATACCGGAGTTTCCATTGTTGGCAAAAGTGGAGTAGCAGTGATGATCAACGACAGGATTCTGAATTTGTCAGATGCAGAGTTGGTTACTTACCTGAAAAGCCTCAGATCCGAAAATATAGAAAAAATTGAAGTCATTACTTCTCCTCCTGCCAAATATGAAGCGCAGGGAAACAGCGGTCTGATCAATATTGTTTTAAAGAAAAATCAGAATATCGGATGGAGTGGAAGCCTGACCTCCAGCCTTCAGCAGCAGACCTATACCGGACATTCAAACAGTGTGACATTGAATTATCAGAATGAAAAACTGCGAACCTCATTGAAATTAAGACAAAATAAAAATAAAAAGCACTCTTATGAAAACTATTGGATAGAAGGTGCAGACGGTCTTAAAAGTAATGATAACAGAAGTGATTTCGGAGATGGTCTTGGAGCTAACTTAAGTCTGGATTATCAGCTGGGGAAGAAGTCTAATATCGGATTTATTTATGATTTCGGATTCGGGCATTCCAATATGAATATCACCAATACTTCGGACTATTTCCAAAATGGCAGCTATACCAATACCTTACTTACTTATGCAGAGCACAGGGCTACCAGCAGACAACATACTGCAAGTGCTTACTATGACCTGAAATTCGGGAAACAGGATAATAAACTGAGCATTACAGGAAATTATTTTTCCAATACTCCGGAAACGACCATTGATTTTACGACTAGAGAAAGTTCTGGCGACCGATTTGTCGTAAAATCACCCTCAATGGTGGATTATAAAATTTATTCCGGACAGGCAGATCTTACACTGCCTTACCAGTTCGTAAAGACTGAAACAGGTGTGAAATTCACAAATTTTGATAATAACTCTAGTATATTCTATCAGAACTTAACAAATGGAGACTACATTACAGATCCACTGAAAAGTAACGAGTTTGAGTATAATGAAAAAAATTATGCAGCTTATATCAGTTTTGAAAAATCATTCAACGAAAAATGGTCGGCAAAAGCGGGTTTACGGTATGAGTATTCTGTAGTCAATGGGAATTCTTTAACTTCCGGACAGCAGACCGAAAACTCTTATGGGAAATTTTTCCCTACTGCCTATATCAGTTATAAAAGCAATGAAAATCATACTTTCAGCCTGAATTATTCCAAAAGGATCAACAGACCGGGATTTCGTGCGATTAATCCGTATCGCTGGTACATCAATATCAATTCCTATTTCACAGGAAATCCTTTCCTGAAACCTTCCATTAATCATAATTTTGAACTTTCTTATGTTTATAAAGGAAAATTATCGGCATCCGCTTATTTTCAGAGAACAGTGGAAGCGTTTGGTCAGCTGGCTAATCTGAAAGGGGAAAACAGGGTAAGCACTTTTGAAAATTATTATAATCAGAATAGCATGGGCATTTCTCTTAATTATTCCGATACTTTTTTCAAAAAATGGGAAGCTAATTATTCGGCCAATTATTCTTATATGAATACTGACGTTTTTGCAACCGATGCCCTTTCCAGAACAGGAAACAGCTATGATTTTGATTTTCAGAATAATATATCACTAAACCCAGGCAAAACGATACAGCTGATCTTGAATTACTGGTTCCGTCTGCCTTCCAATTCCGGAAATTCATATATGAAATTTGCCGGCAATTTTACATCGGGTCTGAAACTGAGCTTTATGGAAAGAAGTCTTCAGCTGAATGTGTTTGTTTCTGATATTTTGAAGCAAGGGAAAAGTCTGGGTGAAATCTATTATACCACCGGAACTCATTCGTACAATAATTATTATGATGCCAGGAGACTTACGGTATCTGCAACCTATACTTACGGAAATAAAAAAGTAAAAGGAATAGACCGCAATGTAAAGTTTGATGAAAAAAACAGAGCCAACTGATCACCTGATTTTAAATTATTTTTTCGATGCATGTCATTGACTACGTCGAATCTTCGATTTCTGACAAAGGAAGAATCTCAACATGGAAATATCTATACTTCTCCTTCAAAGACATCAGTAAGATATTTCTCTTTGTCTTTTTCTTCTCTTTCAGAACCCAGATATTTTTTCCAGGATTGGGATTCATGATATACAATACCCATTTCCCAAACACAGTAAGTAGGGAGGTGGGTTTTGTTTCTGTCCCATATTTCAAAGTTTCCGGAACCGTCATAATAAACACTTTCCCATAATTCATTTTCACTCCGCCACGTACATACCAGGAGAAGATAATTTTCTCCGCAACGATGCATAATGATGAATCCCAGATCCTTAATATTTTGAAAGTCTTCTTCAGCATATTCAACACATAACCGGGCATTATGGATGTCCTGTGGAGAGATTTCTGCAGGGTCACCAGCCAGATCATACCATTTGAATTTCGTTTTTCCGACTGTAAAAATTCCTTTTGGCAGTGCATATTTGGAAGGGTAGGTATTGGTTTTCATAACAATTGTTTTACAATGATAATGGTGTTAATAAATCTAATTATTTTATTTTAAATATCTATTCATAAATATTTTTATTAACGGATAAAATACCACAAAAGTGTTATATGATTCGAATTCCAAATTTCATACATTTGATGGTAAACTAATAATTCCCGGTTTGAAATACTCAAAAATTTTTTAAGTATAACAAAACTGGGGAAACGAAGACCAACTCAATACAAAATATGATGGAAACATTGTTTTTTTACCTTCTGCTGCTTGTTGCAGTTACGTTTCTGATATTTTACTTTAAAGACAGTCTATACGCTTCTAAAAAAGTGAAAATATTTAAAGATGTTGATGAGAAATACCCTTATTACTTTATTCCTCAAAAACCTGTCAAATGGTTTGATTTTACCGGGTTGATGAATAGTTTCAGAATGGTTTCTCTTTCTGCAGATATCCTTTCTATCATTGATAAAAGAGAAATGCAGACCGCTTTGGGAAAAGATACCGGAAGAGAACTGATAGAAAATAATTGTGATGAACCTGAAGATGAATTCTGGTTTGATTTCATTGCAGATACCGGCGATGGCTTTGATGCTACCACCTCTGTTTTTTACCATCTGACAAGAGACAGCTATATCTATTCTTTTAAAAATGAATTCAACAGAGATGTTGAGGATGAGGTTGAAATCAAACTGAAAAGGGGATCTGTTTTGGTAGTGGGAGGTGATCTGGTATATCCCGTAGGCTCTGAAATCAATTACAGAGACCGCTTCAAAGGACCTTTAAGACTTGTTGCTCCTGATACAAAAGAAGCAGGCCCGATACTCATTGCCACACCGGGAAATCATGACTGGTACGATGGTTTAAGTGCTTTTTTCAGGTTGATGTGCCAGAGAAGTAAAATCAGTGATTACAGAACCGTACAGAACCGAAGCTATTTCGCTTATTCACTAAGGGATAATGTTCACTTAATGGGTATTGACAATCAATTGCTCGGTGATATTGATATTCCTCAGATGACTTTTTTTACTGAATATGTTGAGAGAATATCAAAAGGAAATGATACAAACCACATTATCCTGCTCATTGCAGAACCTTACTGGTACAATTACCAGATAAAAGACAGACACAAGAGAAGACAGCGTATGGATAGCCTGGAATATATCATCAGAACGATGAAGGAAGCTGTCAGAAAGCTGGAAGCCAGTAATATAAAATCAGAAATTATTTTTGATGTAGTGCTTACAGGAGATATTCATCATTATTCACATTATAAATTAGATGAAAATGAGAAAGGCTATGATAAAGAGATCAAACATTATATTACTTCAGGAGGAGGAGGTGCTTTCGGACATGTTACCGATTTTTTAAAAGATACTATCACTCTTCCTATCCTGCAAAATACAACGACTACAGAACTTACCTATAAACTGAATGGCAGATATCCGTCTAAAGAAAAATCCGGTAAAAAAACATTCTGGAACCTTATTTTCTTTATCATTAACTATGAATTTACTGTATTGCTGTTTTTTCTCTCATTAATTGTTACCTATACCCATTGTTACTCAGATTCTATTTTGAAAGGGTTGATTTTATTTTTAATTCCTGTCATCTTTCATTTTACCATCACCAAAGTCACCAATACAGAATGTTCCGGGAAGGAAGAATGGACGAGCAGAATTTTACGGGGATTTTTGTTTATATTATCTTTTGCTGTTCAATGGTTTGTATTTATGAAGCTTCCGACTTATGGATTTGCTTTTTTAAAAGACAGTCATTTGTCTTTTATTCATATTAATGAAATAAAAAGTTTCTTTAAAATTCCGGCGGGCTGTGATTATTTTGTTTCTCAACTGATCATTTCCGCTCTTTTGCAATCCATACTTTTTGGATGGTATATTCTTTTCGGATATCATTTTTTTAAATTGTATGTAACCGAAATCTCATCAGGGAAAATAAATACAGGAAATAAAAACTTTCTGAAGTTTAAAATAACAGATAAAGAAATTGTCATCTATGTAGTTGCTATCAAAAAAACATACCAATGGATGAATTTATTAAAAAAGAAACAGGCTTCTCATTTACAAAAAGAGATGCTTACGGAGGATCCAAAGAAATTTATCAAAGACAATTTCAAACTGGATCCGGACAAAAATGTGAAAATTATTGATAAAATAACCATTTCATTATAACCTCAAAACAAACATAACCTCAAAAAACAAAGTCATGGAAACTCATTCTAAAAAACCTGCTCCAGATGATAATAACGGCGTTCTGATCTCCTATTACCAATTACGAATGTTTATCGGATTACTCGGATTTCTCCTTTCCTTTCTTCTTTTTATGACCACCTATTTTCTGAATGATGAACATCCGCTTAAAGTAAGTATAAGCCATTATTACTACAGTTTCGGGCATGTGATTTTTGTTGGAACATTATGTATTCTGGGTGGATTATTCGCTACCTACAGAGGAAAAGACAGATATGAAAACATGCTTTCAAATTTTGCCGGAGTAATGGCGGTATTGGTCGCTGTATTTCCAACAAAATTTAATGGATATGGAGGAAATATTTACATTACTATAGATAAAGCGAATTATAAGGACTGGTTCAGCTGGGTACATTATATCAGTGCTGGACTGCTTTTCGTGTCTTTTGCCGTTTTTTGTCTTTATTTTTTTCAAAAAAGTGATAAAGAACAGGATGGAGAGCCTATTTCCGAAGAAGAAGCACTCAAAAAAAGTCGTAGAAACCTGTATTACAAATGTTGCGGCTGGGGAATACTCATCAGTCTCGCCTGCATTGGGCTTATTGCTATTTTAGGAGATGACTCAGCTTCCGTGAATCAATTTCTAACGTATTCTACCCTTATTTTTGAAACCACCTCATTGTTTTTCTTCTCTACCTCCTGGCTGTTAAAATCCAGTGAATTCTGGAATAAAAATATTCCGTTAGTAACCTATTTCAGATAATAATTGCCGATATATAAAGGGCTGAAGGTCTGTGTTTACAAAAGAATTTATCTATGATTGTGTTTACTTATTCTAAATAGGTGAAAAATGCGTAAATTTGTAAACAATTTATATTTATATGTTGACGAAAGAAAAGGTTCAGGATTTCCTTAAAGAAATAGAAGTAGACGATTTGGTGAATAATCTTCAGATTATGGGTAATGATGTTTATATTGACATGACTGCTCATTCGCCTGCAATGCACGAAAAGAAAAAACTGGAGGCTGCAATGAAACAGGCTTTTGCCAGTGAGTTTGGAGAAGAGGTTCATTTAAAACTTAAAATCGTTTCTCCGGAACCTAGTGAAATTCAGCAAAGTCAGATCAAAGGAAAACAAATTCCGGGAATTCAAAATATTATCGCTATTGCCTCCGGTAAAGGAGGAGTAGGAAAATCTACAGTTTCTGCAAATATGGCAGTAACGTTGGCAAAAATGGGTTTCAAAGTAGGATTATTGGATGCTGATATCTATGGTCCTTCAGTTCCCACCATGTTTGATACAGAAGGTGCAAAACCAATTTCTGTAGAAGTAAATGGGAAGAATTTGATGAAACCTATTGAGAACTATGGAGTAAAAATGCTTTCTATCGGATATTTCTCAGGAGCTAATCAGGCGGTAGTGTGGAGAGGTCCTATGGCTTCAAAAGCATTAAACCAGATGATCAGAGATGCTGCATGGGGAGAACTGGATTTCTTATTAATAGACCTGCCTCCGGGAACAGGTGACATTCACTTGTCAATCATTCAGGAAGTACCGGTAACAGGAGCAGTGATCGTAAGTACACCTCAGCATGTTGCTTTGGCAGACGTAAGAAAAGGAATTGCTATGTTCCAGATGGAGAGTATCAATATTCCGGTGCTTGGATTAATCGAAAATATGGCGTATTTTACACCGGAAGAACTTCCTGACAACAAATATTATATCTTTGGAAACCAGGGAGCACAATATTTAGCTGAAGATCTTGGAATTCCTGTATTGGGAGAAATTCCGTTGATCCAAAGTATCAGAGAAGCTGGAGACGTAGGAAGACCTGCTGCTCTTCAGGAAGGATCTAAGATTGCTGATATCTACACAGAAACAGCCAGAAAAATGGTAGAAAGCCTTGTAGAAAGAAATAAAAGTCTTCCTCCTACTGAAGCAGTGAAGATTTCAACAATGGCAGGATGCTCACCAAAAGCAAAATAATAATACCTTTCAATACTTTGAAAGAACCAAATTGAACTGAAAAATATGGAAACAAACATAACGCACGAAGATACAGTAACAAGAGTAATGGAAGCTCTGGAAAGCATCAGACCGTTTTTGAATAAAGACGGAGGTGATATTGAGCTTATTGATGTGAAAGATAATCAGGTGTTTGTGAAGCTTTTGGGTAACTGTTCCGGATGTTCGTTGAATTTCTCAACGCTGAAATTAGGTGTTGAAAATACCATCAAACAACATGCGCCAGAAATCGAAAAGGTAATCAACGTAGAATAAATTATATCTGAGATATTTTTAAAAGACAGACCTCAATGGGGTCTGTCTTTTTTTGTTTGAATATATTCTTTACAGATTTTGAAATCTGTGAGAACTGTATTTACTGTTTTACTACTTTATTTCCCACTCCTGTAATAGAAACATCAGGTTTACCGGATTTTGTTCCGGAAGTTCGGTAGTAGATCATATTGTCACCACCCTCCATGGATATTTTGTCCACTTTATCAATGTATACTTTATTACCTGTTCCGGAAACCGTAATTTTTTTAGCACTTCCTTTGACTGTTAGTGTATTGTCACCACCTTCTACCTCAACAACTCCTCCGTTGAGAGTATAATTGAGATTATGACCTACACCTTCTACATGGACCACCTTATTACCTTCTGTTTTCTCTACACCTTTTGCGGATTCTATCTTTCTGGATTGTGAAAAAGCTGTTCCTGTTCCCAATAACAGAAAAGCAAGAATTCCTGCCGTTTTAATATTTTTCATTGTGAATTTGGTTTGTTAAAGGTAAATATAGAAATAAAATGATTTTTTCAGGCATTTCAAAAGTTAAATCATCTTAAATAATAAGTTTTATATTGAGTTGACTTCAAATTTATCAACAACAAAAAAGCTCCGGAAAATCCGAAGCTTTAAAATAGAATGGTATACTGTAATTTATGTTTACTTTACAATGACTCTTTTTATTTGTCCTTCTGAAGTTTTTACAAGATAAACACCAGTAGAAAGATTGGATGTGCTTATGGTTAAAGCATTCTTTTCCTTTCCGATCAGCTTTCCGGACATATCATACAGTTCGTAATCCTGTTTTCTGTTGAAATAAAGTGTATTTCCTTTGTTAACAGGATTTGGGAATACGTTGAAGGTTGCCTGTTCAGCTTTTGTTTCACCGGTTCCCAAAGTAGGCGGCATTGCCACTTCATACATGGATAAAGTTCCGCTGATCTCGTTGGCAATAATTACATAGCCTTTATTGGTTGTAGTATTTTCAGGAGCGATGTAGATGATCCCTTCAGGGCCATTGTCACCTCCGTAAGCTGAAGTAGAACGAGAATGTTTATAATCGGTAAAAGTAGGGCTGTTAGGATCTGTGATATTATATACCATAACGCCTCCGGTTCTTTCTAATGTGATAAAAGCATATGTCTGTCCGTTGATGTTTCCTAATGCTACGCCTTCCGGTTCAGGGCCTTTTGCACGGCTTCTGTTTTTGGCACCGTTGGATTCATTATCGGCATTGAAAATTAACGGCTGATAAGCTGCAATATATCTTTCAAACTGATCTTCGCTGTCGTACACGATCTGTTTGGTATCCGCATTGAAAATAGAGAATGAGCGTGCTCCTAAAGCTGCCATTTCTTCAAATTCTGCATCTCCGTCTGTATTTCCTGTGGCAGATGAAACCCTGAATCTTCCAAGATTATAAGAAGCCTTTAAAATATTTGAATTCGGGAAAAGTACTGGATCTAAAATATAACCGTTTGCACCTACAGTGGTTCTTTCGCTGTAGCCTGAAAGGTCTTTTTCATCTCCTTCATTGGCTGTTACAATATAATGAGTACTTCCTACCTTATAATTCTGTACTGCATCCGGAACATAATAAGCTTTTACAGGCCAGTTGGCAATTAAAACCTCTCCATTATTGTCCGAAGCATCAAAACCATTACCCGGAAGGCTCATGTCTTTTTTACCCAATCCCCAGATTCCCGTGATGGTTTTGGTTACCAGGTTAATTTCAGCGACAGCATTATTTTCCTGAAGTGTTACCCATGCTTTCTGGCTATCTGAACTGATGGTAACATATTCAGGTTCCAGATCCTGAGAAAGCGTATTATTTGTTCTTACTTTTCTTAACCCGGTAGCTGTTAAAGCTGCTACCTGAGAATCAAAACTATTGAAATTGAGCGTTGTCACATTACTTTGCGTAAGATTTCCGATACCTCCGGAAATATCAATGATGCTGATCGTTCCTTCGGGATCTACCGTATAGGCATCATTAGGTTCCCCTTCGTTGGCGGTCACTACTTTTGTTCCGTCGGGAGAGAAGGTGATCATATCCGGTAAAGCTCCTACACTTACCTGTTTCAGGAAATTTCCGTTAATATCAAAGAATACTACAGAACCATTTTGCTGCGGATCGGTATTCGGAGAAGCAGCGGCGATGATTCCGTTTTTTACTGCAATACTTGTGATTCCGCCATAGGAAGCCATATTGACTGTTTTTACGACCGATGGAGTGGCAGGCGTACTGAAATCAATAATATCAAAAACATCTGTAATGGAGCTGATCGTGAATAAACGTTGAGTTGATGCATCATGAACCACAATTTCCGTGGAGCTGTTATTATTTCCTGAAGGATCAAAACTTCCCAGATAATTCAGTTGGATCTGATGGGATGGAACCGGTGCCGGCTTATCATTGTCTACAATATAAACAGTTGCAGTATTGTCTCCTGAAATAGTTGCTCCGGTAGGATTTTCGAGGCTTACAACAAAATATTCGGCCTGCTGTTCTGCCACTGTGTCATCAGTAATCGGAATGTTGACTGTATAACTTGTTGTAGATGGAGTGATGTTAATAGTTTGGTTGGCTAAAGTAAAATCATTAGCATCAGCCGTACTGAATGGTGCCGGTTTTACCACAAGATTTACTGTAGCCGTTGAAGGATTGGTGATATTGATTTTAAATGCAAGGTTTCCTGCATTTTCATTGACCTTAATGAAGTTTTTTTCCAAAGAAATTATTGTTCCGGCTGTAGTGAAAGTGCTGGATGTAACAGCTGTAACTCCATTATCACTAAAGTCTTCTACCATATTGGGTTTAAGGGCAAGATAATAAGTTTGTCCCGGTACCAGTCCCGAAGTTGGGATTACAGTAATCGTATTGTTGCTGAAAGTCGTTGTAAATGGAATTAGCGCCCCTGCTGCATTCCCAAGACGAAGCTCTATAAGGTTTTGAGCGTTAGAATTATTGATCGCAGAATTATCTGTTAATCTTATATTTTCATTAAAAGATAAGGTAGGATTTACAGTAGTCGAAGCGTTATTGGTATTATTGGCAGGAAGATAAGTAACAGTTGGTGGAGTGGTGTCCGCACCTCCGGCAGGAGTGGCATCTACCGTAAAGTTATCAAAACGGTTGTTACCTCCTGTTCCGCCTCCTGTTGCTGAGAATTCAACTTTTAATTTAAAGTTGGGATTGTTATTGGCTCCCTGAATGGCAGAAAAATCAATAGTAATGAGCTGAGGATTGGCATCCTGAGGATTCACAGTCTGAAACTGCACAAAATTAGTTCCGTCTGTTGAATAAGACCATGTCTGAGTACCGGCTCCCTGTCCGGATCTTCTGGTGGTAAATTTAACAATGACGCTGTTATATCCGGTGGTAGGCAGATTAAACTGTAATCCTCCTCCAATTGGATTATTGAACCTTAAATGAGTTCCGGATGCATCTCCATTTCTGGCATTTAAATTTTCATCACTAAAATTCTGCCCGGTACCACCAGCAAAATCTATTACACTTGTACCTCCTGCTATAGCCGTAAGAGAGCCATTCACCAGGGTAGAAGCAGGTGTAGTGACTGTGGCAGCAGAAGTATTGTTGTTAAAATTCCAGTAATGAATCAGTGTCTGTCCGAAAAGACCGCTCTGAAAAAAGAATGCGGCAATCACAGACCCTTTTAATAGGTAGTTGTTGATCATTTTTACTTTAATTAGATAAATGCAAAAATGAACTTTATGTTTCGCAACTATTTTAATGGAATCTTAAGAAATGTTTAAAAAATAGGTTTGTTTCCGATAAATGATAGAATGTTGTTCAAATGAGGACTTGTAGGATGTATTTATTTTCCTGATTTTCCGGAAAAATTTAAAATTGTTCCGGACTTATTTCCTTCTAATGGATGTTTCTGCATATAAAAATATCCTGAAACAGCAGTCACAAGCAAGAGTACAAAAATAACCAGAATAATTCTTCTTAACATGTCTCTCATATCGCTAAATTTTTAATATCTCTAATTTCTAAAGTAGATGTAGGGTATCCTTTTTGTGTCACATTGATCATTGCTCTACCCACTTCGTGTAAAGTTAATGATTTTGATTGAAAAAAAACAGGAAAAATCCAAATAAAAGGTTTAAAAAACCATTTTACATTCAATTGACCGTCAACAGGTTTCATAAATCCGGGGCGAAAATTATAAGCCCCTTTGAAATTCATTTTTTTTAAATCATTTTCGGTTTTGCCCTTTACCCGTGCCCACATCATTTTCCCGCTCTCTGTGCTGTCTGTACTTGCACCTGAAACATAGTTAAAAACTATATCCGGATTTTGGTTCAAAACAGCTTTTGCAAAGTGAAGGGTTGTATCGTAAGTGATTCTGGTATAATCTTCTTCATTCATACCTACACTGCTGATTCCGGCACAGAAAAAACAGGCATCATAGCCTTTTAGTTTTTCATCATGGATGTCTATGGATAAAAAATCCGGGACAAGGTATTCTTTCAGTTTGGGGTGTGATTTTCCAGAAGGTTTTCTGCTTATGCTGAGGATTTCAGAAACATTGGGGTTCTCAAGACATTCCATTAAAATGCCTTCACCTACCATCCCTGTTGCTCCTGTAAGAATTATTTTGATTGGATTCATTGTTTTGCTATTGATAATGATATGACGAATGGGGATAGGGTTTTACTTTAAAATTTGGAAAAGTTTTTTACTAAAAGTAAAAAGTAAAAAGTAAAAAGTAAAAAGTAAAAAGTAAAAAGTAAAAAGTAACTTTTATTAAAATTCAATAGAGGTGGTTTTAATCCACCTGACAATAAATGATTTATCATTGGCTTTAGCCAAAACTTAATAGCATGGGAGAACATAGAGATTGCTTCGTCGCGTTGTTCCTCGCAATGACAGTACTGTGAAAAGCTGAAAACAGTTTCAAAAAAATAAAACCAGCTCAATGGCTGGCTTATAATATTGTTATTTGTTGTTACTTTTTGTGCTGTAACTGAGTGTAAATGTTGTGGATCAATCCGTCTGCCACAGATATTTTAGGGACAAAAATCCTGTTGATATCAGACCATAACATCACATTATTGAAGATGCTCAGGGCATGTACCAATACATCGGCACGATCTTCTCTAAGGTTGTAATTGGTCATTCTTTCTTCCACAGACAGCTCATTGAATTCTTTATGGACCTTTTTCAGGTGTGATAAAGACATGGGTTTCCCGTCTTTGGTTTTGCTCATGGAGAACACTTTGTTGATGTTTCCTCCTGATCCAATCGCTACAATTGGTTTCTTGCTGACAATATTTTCCTTGATCTCGTCCTTCATCTCTTTCCAGTTGTCCATCGTAACCAGGTTGTTGAGAAGACGGATGGTTCCGATATTGAACGATTTCTCGTAAACCATTTTACCGTTTTCGTAGAAGGTAAGTTCCGTAGAACCTCCGCCAACGTCGATGTATAAGTAAGCGAATTCTTTATCAAGACCTTCTGCAACATGATTTTCATAAACCAGGGTAGCTTCTTCATCACCGGAAATAATTTCGATGTTGATTCCAGATGCTTCTTTTACGAGTTCAATAATTTCGTTGCCATTGGAAGCGTCACGCATGGCACTGGTAGCACAGGCTCTGTAATGATCCACTTTATATATTTTCATCAGGTCACTGAAGATTTTCATGGAGTCAATGACCATTTTTTCTCTTTCGGGACCTATTTTTCCGATGGTGAAAACATCCATTCCCAGTCTCAGGGGAATTCTGAGAAGGTTGAGTTTGATGAATTCAGGTTTTCTGTTATTAATCTTAACTTCATTGATTAGAAGGCGGGCTGCATTACTCCCTATGTCTATCGCTGCTATCTTCATTTTTTGCTTGTTTTAGCTTTTAAATATTTATAGGTTTCTATTTGTGAACGGCATTCTTTTTTATCATTTCTTATGTATTCATTGCTGAGTTTCTTATCCAGAATTCTGGCTTTTACATTATCCCTAAGCTGAATATCAAGAATATCTTTTAATTCTTTCTTAAGGTTCTTGTCAGTGATTTTAGCGGCGGCTTCAATCCTGTAATCCAGGTTTCTGGTCATCCAGTCAGCGGAAGAAATGTACATGTCTTCTGTTCCTTTATTGTAGAAATACATTACTCTGGCATGCTCCAGGTATTCATCTACAATACTAATCGCTTTTATTTTTTCTTTAAACTCTTTCTGGTTTACGGCACAATAGATTCCTCTTACGATGAGTCTGATTACCACACCAGCTTTGGCGGCATCATATAGCTTTTCTATCAGTAGCCTGTCGCTCATAGAATTTACCTTGATGATGATCTCTGTTTTTCGGCCTGCTTTGGCTTCTTCTATTTCTTTATCAATATGGTGAACAATCTTTTCACGCATAAATTGAGGGCAAACTAATAAATTTTTACAAGTTTTCAAAATCGGAATAAAATCATCCTTCGGTTTTTTCAGAACATTGAACACTTTATTGATATCTGCCATGATACCGCGATCGGCTGTAAGGAGCAGATGATCACCATATATTCTTGCTGTTTTTTCGTTGAAATTCCCGGTACTTACAAATCCATATTGGATGGTTTTATTATGCGCTCTCTTTTTGATAACACACAGTTTAGCATGTACTTTTTTGTTGGGAATTCCCACAAGAACTGTAATCCCCTCCGGTTCCAGCATATCTTTCCATTTCAGATTGGATTCTTCATCAAACCTTGCCTGAAGTTCAAGCATTACGGTCACTTCTTTACCATTTCTGGCAGCATAGATGAGCGCATTGATGATTTTTGAGCTGCTTGCCATACGGTAGGCAGTGATCTGTATAGATTTTACATCCGGATCCATTGCTGCTTCACGGAGAAGATCAATTACCGGATTATATTTGTGATAAGGGAAAGTAAGAAGCACATCTTCTTTTAAAATAACATCTGTTACTCTCTCACCATGTTCAAATGCCTGATGAGTAAAAGAGCTTCTTTCCACAGGTCTTTCATACTTTTCAAAAACATCTGGGAAATCCATGAAATGCTTGAAATTATGAATTTTTCCTCCCGGAATGATACTGTCTTTTTTCGTTAAATTCAGCTTTCTGATAAGGAGTTCCAGCAGCGCTTTATCCATATCTTTATCAAACACGAAACGGGTAGGCTTTCCTTTTCTTCTGTTTTTGAGTCCTTTTTCTATTTTCTCTGCGAAATTGGTTCTGATGTCATTGTCCAGATCAAGTTCAGCATCTTTTGTTACTTTAAAAGCATTAGCAGAAAACTCATCATATCCGAAATAAGAGAAAATATGCGGAAGGTTGAAAGTGATGACATCCTCCAGCAGCATTACGTTTTTCTCTTCCGGATCTTCTGTTGGAAGCAATACGAATCTTCCTACAAAACGGGAAGGAATCTCAATAATGGCATAATTGCTGGAATATTGCCAGTCTTTTTTTCTCATCGCAACCCCCAGATAAAGACTTTTATCTCTCAAATAGGGCATTGGCGTATTTTCATGAAGAAGAATAGGAATTACATTAGATTCTACTACTTCATCAAAATATTGTCTGACAAATTCTTTTTGTCCTGCTGTCAGGTTTTTGGCATTTTTAATGAAAACTTTATGATCAGCCATTTCAGTCTGGATATTTTTCCAGCTTTTATCAAAATTCAGCTGCTGTCTCATCACGATTTCATTGATTCTCTGAAGGATTTTGGAGGGAGGTTGGTAGAAAGATTCAGCAATCACTTTTTCCTTAAAATCCATGGCACGTTTTAATCCGGCAACACGTACTCTGAAAAATTCATCTAAATTGTTGGAGAAAATTCCGAGAAAACGTATTCTTAAATGTAAGGGAACTTTTTCATCCATGGCCTCCTGTAAAACTCTTTCATTAAAGGCAAGCCATGTAATATCTCGTGGATTAAAGTGTAATGACATTCTAAATGTGTATATTTTATCAAAAATAATAATTCGTAAAGATTCTGTCTCTATTTCTTAGGTTAAACTTTGATTAATTTTTAAAGGTTGGTGAATTAAATTGTTTTGCTGATAACAAGCATATTGGTAATCAATTGGTTTAAGCAAATTTAGAGTTACAGTGATTTTACTGTAAATTACTCATTTATTCCATAGTCTTGTTGGAAGAATGGTTATATTTGCCGACTATTTATACTATTTATATGAAAAAAATTTTACTATTGACAGCCGGCTTTCTGATGGCTAATGTATTTGGACAGAGAGAATGTGCTACTGATTTGAAAATGAAGGAGTTTTATACAAGAAACCCTCAGGCTCTGGCAAAAAAAGAAGATTTACGAAATTATTTAACCAGTAAAAATGCTAATACAATGGCTAAAAATGGACAGACTGTTGTTACTATTCCCGTAGTAGTACATGTTCTTTATGGAAGTGCTGCCCAGAATATTTCTGATGCTCAGATTGCATCACAGATTGCAATTCTGAATAATGATTTCAGAAAGTTGAATCCTAACTTTAGTTCTGTCGTTCCTGATGCATTCAAGCCTTATGCAGCCGATATGGAACTGACATTTTGTATGGCAACAAAAACTCCTACAGGTGCTTCCACTACAGGAATAGAAAGAAAATCTGTAGCTGCAAATTTTGATTTTGCAAACCAATATTATTTAGCTTCGGGACTTACAGCCTGGGATCCAACTAAATATTTGAACATATGGGTAGGGAATATGCCAAATCCTTACTTAGGTTGGGCTTATCTGCCTGACGCTGCTGGTTTTCCGGAAGACGGACTTGCTATTGGTTACAAATATTTCGGAACCACAGGAGCTGCTCAGTATCCTTATAATGGAGGCCGAACTGCTACGCATGAAATAGGACATTATTTCGGATTGCTTCACCCTTGGGGAGAAGATGGCAGTCTTTGTAATACACCGGATAATGATGATGGGTGTGCTGATACCCCTGCTATTAATGATGCTCATTACGGTGGTAATGTTTTTCCAGATAATGGATTCATGTGTAATCCGACTGCAAACGGAGCTATGTTCATGAATTTTATGGATTATGTGACAGATACAGAAATGGCATTCTTTACCAATGATCAGAAAACAATCAAGACCAATACGATGGCAGGGCCAAGAGCAAGTCTTTTGAATTCTAACGCATGTGCATTTTTATCAGTAAATGATGTACAAAAGGTAAATTCTATCAAGCTTTTCCCTAATCCTACTACACAGTATATTTCTATTGCTTCTCCTTTAGCACCTATTAATGAAGTGGAAATTTTCAATGCAGAAGGAAGACTGGTGAAAAAAGCATTTATTAAAAATGAAACAGATAAAATTGATGTGAAAGATTTTGCCAGTGGTGTTTATTATGTAAGAACTTATAATGGCAAAGACTTCGTAAAATCAATGAAGTTTATCAAAAAATAATGAAAATATTTCCATATTAAATCATACAAAGCCTCGATTTTATCGGGGTTTTTATTTTATTGTGTCATTTTGTCATAATTCTTTGAATGGTACAGATATTGAGAAATTGAGAGTGTAAATTAATTTAAAAATAGAAAAAAATATAAAATATTATGAGTAAAATAATTGGAATTGACTTAGGAACGACCAACTCTTGTGTTGCTGTAATGGAGGGTAAAGACCCTGTTGTTATTCCTAACGCAGAAGGTAAAAGAACTACTCCTTCTATTGTAGCTTTTACAGAAGACGGAGAGAGAAAAGTAGGTGATCCTGCAAAAAGACAGGCTGTAACGAATCCAACAAAAACTGTTTACTCTATCAAAAGATTTATCGGAACGCACTTTAAAGATGATGCTTCTGAAGTTTCAAGAGTACCTTATAAAGTGGTTGCAGGACCAAATGATACTGTAAAAGTAAAAATCGACGATAGAGAATATACACCACAGGAAATTTCTGCAATGACGCTTCAAAAAATGAAGAAAACTGCTGAAGATTATCTTGGACAGGAAGTAACAAGAGCGGTAATCACTGTTCCTGCATACTTCAATGATGCACAGAGACAAGCTACTAAAGAAGCTGGTGAAATCGCTGGTCTTAAAGTAGAAAGAATTATCAACGAACCTACAGCTGCAGCGTTAGCTTACGGTCTTGATAAAAACCATAAAGATCAGAAAATCGCAGTATATGACCTAGGTGGTGGTACTTTTGATATCTCTATCCTTGATTTAGGAGATGGTGTATTCGAAGTATTATCTACAAATGGTGATACGCACTTAGGAGGTGATGACTTTGATGATGTGATCATCAACTGGATGGCTGATGAGTTCAAAGCTGAAGAAGGTGTAGAATTGAAATCTGATGCAATCGCATTACAAAGATTGAAAGAAGCTGCTGAAAAAGCTAAAATTGAATTATCTTCTTCTCCTCAGACTGAAATCAACTTACCATATATCACGGCTACTGCTACAGGTCCTAAGCACTTAGTGAAGTCTTTAACAAAAGCTAAATTCGAGCAATTATCTGCAGATCTTGTAAGAAGATCTATGGAGCCTGTTGCTAAAGCATTAAAAGATGCTGGTTTATCAACTTCAGATATTGACGAAGTAATCTTGGTAGGTGGTTCTACAAGAATCCCGATCATCCAGGAAGAAGTAGAAAAATTCTTCGGTAAAAAACCATCTAAAGGAGTGAACCCGGATGAGGTTGTAGCAATTGGTGCAGCAATCCAGGGAGGTGTATTAACAGGTGATGTAAAAGACGTATTACTACTTGACGTTACTCCACTTTCTTTAGGTATTGAAACAATGGGTTCTGTATTCACTAAATTAATTGAGGCGAACACTACGATCCCAACTAAAAAATCTGAAGTATTCTCTACAGCTTCTGACAACCAGCCGGCTGTAAGCATCAGAGTAGGGCAGGGAGAAAGATCAATGTTCAACGATAACAAAGAAATCGGTAGATTCGATCTTCAGGATATTCCACCAGCACCAAGAGGAGTTCCTCAAATTGAAGTAACTTTCGATATTGATGCTAACGGTATCCTAAGTGTATCTGCTAAAGATAAAGGAACTGGTAAAGAGCAGTCTATCAAAATCCAGGCTTCTTCAGGTCTTTCTGACGAAGAAATCGAAAGAATGAAGAAAGAAGCTCAGGAAAACTCTGCAGCAGATGCTAAGAGAAAAGAAGAAGTTGAAATCTTCAACAAAGCTGACGGATTGATCTTCCAGACTGAAAAGCAATTGAAAGAGTTCGGTGAAAAGCTTTCTGCTGACAAAAAAGCAGCTATCGAAACAGCTCACACAGAATTAAAAACAGCTTTCGAAGCTAAAAGTGTTGATGATGTAAAAGCTAAAACTGAAGCATTAGATGCAGCATGGATGGCAGCTTCTGAAGAATTATATGCAGCTGGTCAACAGCCTGGTGCTGATGCAGGTGCCGGAGCTCAGAATGCTGGCGGAAACGCTGGAGCTGAAGATGTACAGGATGCAGACTTCGAAGAAGTAAAATAATTAATTGATTCATAACAATTAATAACATATAAAAAAACCCCATAAACATTTGTTTATGGGGTTTTTACTTCCAAAAGGTTTCTTACAACAAAAAACTGCCTTTTAACCAAGAACTCAGAGGCAATGCAGAAATAGTAGGATTAGGAGAATCTACTCACGGTTCGAGTGAAGTGTATCAAATGAAATATAGAATAAGTGAATATTTGATCGCTCATAAAAATTTCAATGTCTTTTCGCTCGAAGCCAATATGTCTGAAAGTTTTTTAATGAATCACTATATTCAGGAAGGAAAAGGAAACCCAAAAGATATTCTAAAGGGAATGTATTTTTGGCTGTGGCAAACCGAAGAAACTTTAACTTTTGTTGAATGGTTGAAAAAATACAATGAAAATCATAGTTCAAAAGTTTTTTTTGATGGTTTCGATATGTAATACGCTAAAGGGGCGATAGCTCAAATAAGAAAAACATATCAGGAAAATCAGCTGCCCGAGCAAGAGATTGATGACATGGAAATCGCTTTAAAGGAAAATAACAGAGGCTTTAGAACGTATTCTAAAAAAGGTCAAAAAAATTATATCTGAGTATCTGTTTTTAATAAAAGAAAAAAGTATATCAATAAAAAATCCGGAAGAAAAATCGCGCTTCCTACAAAATGTAGATATTATTAGACAATATATCCAACACAGTTTTATTAGAAGAGACCAATTTATGGCAGAGAATGTTAAATGGTTAAAGGAAAACTATTTGAATTCTAAAGTAATTGTCTCCGCTCATAATTATCACATTGCAAAATTAAATTCAGAAAGAATGGGGTATTGGATGAATGAAATGCATGATAACGATTTTGTGAATTTTGGATTTGCCTTTTATGAAGGTACTTATTCTGCCAGTATTAATGGGAAGCTTGGTACCTATAATTCAGAAAAAGCCGGTCCCGGAACATTAGAATATAAGCTTAACTCGCTCGACATTCCAATTTTTATTTTGGATCTGAAAGGAATCAAGAAGGATGGCAACAAACTTGGTAATTGGATATTAAAAGATATTCTATTCCGCAAAACAGGATCAGGTACAGATAAAAGTGAATTTACAAAAACCAATGTTGCTAGCTCTTTTGATTATTTGATATTCATAAATAAGTCAACAAACTCAAAACTTTTAAATGGTAACCCCAAATAAGCACAGCAAATTGAGTACTCTATTTATTAATGGATGGGTAATATTAATTTATATAGTTATCTATAAACACTAACATCTAATTATAAATCAAACCCGCAGTAAATTTATTTACTGCGGGTTTTTATTTTTTGTAGACTGATATATAAATTTAATGTATAAACTTTTAAAGCACCTTTTTACTTTCTAAAATAGTTTTGCCCCAATTATTAATATGATCCAATAAAGGAATAAATGATAATCCTAAATCTGACAAACTATATACAACTTTTACGGGAGGCTTTGTTCCAAATACTGTTCGTGTTATTAATTGATCTCTTTCTAATTGTCTCAGCTGAATACTTAAGGTTGTTTCTGTAATAAAAGAAAGCTCTTTTTTTAGTTCACCAAACCTTTTATCACCGTTCTTTAGGTGGCAGAGAATAACTCCTTTCCATCTTCCTCCAATGAGATCCATGACAAAGCTTACTGCACAGGGATAAGATTTTTGGTCCACATTGATGTATGAGGTCTCACATTCTTTTTTCATTTTTTTATAGTATCTATATTGATAGTTATTTTATGCTAATAGTACAGGATCTATTTTTACACAATATAACGAGAATTAAAGAAATAAAAAAATGTACCAATTAGCACAAATTAATGTTGCCCGAATGAAAGGAGTTAACATAGAAGATCCAGTAATGAATGAGTTTGTAAGTCATTTTGATTCAGTTAATCAACTAGCAGAAGAAAGTGATGGGTTCATATGGAGGCTAAAAGATGAGGATAACAATGCGGCAAGCTTTAATCCATTTAATGATGAACAAATTATTATCAATCTATCTGTATGGAGAAATATAGAAACATTGGAATACTATACCTATAAAACATTTCATGTTGACTTTCTGAAAAGAAGAAAAGAATGGTTTCAAAAATATGGAAAAGCCTTTTATGCTCTGTGGTGGATTAAAGATAGCGAATATCCAGACATAACAGAAGCTGTGAAGCGGCTAGAGTATTTGCAGGAAAACGGTCCATCATCCTATGCATTTAACTTTCAGTCCGTTTTTAAAAAGCCATAGCCAGATGTAATATCGTGTGTATTTAAGTTGTATTATTGTTTTATTCTTCATTCAGGGAATTGTTTGTATATATTGTTTGGTTTTAAGAAAAAATAACTTTAATTAATTTTAAAACTTACTTTTTATTTAGAATAATTATAATTAATTTTGCGCTCTAAATATTTTAAGGGTGAAATTATCGTTATTAGCAGGTGCTGTTTTTCTAACAGCAGGCGGATTCTTGTCTGCTCAGAAAGTTGAATTTTCTCATAATGGACAAATCAAAACGGGAGAACTTGTCAGTGGTGGTTTGAAAGAATGTAAAGAATTGCATAAGAACGGTAATTCTATGGTTCTCAAAGGAAAATGCCAGATTACTTTCCTAAATGATAATAATAGAGAAGAAACCATTATAATCAAAGAGGGGGAGGAACTAAAGTTGCAAATTCTATCACCTAAAAGCTCATCTCGTGAAAGATCAGAAATCAGAATCGAAGGAGTGCAGCTTACTGCAAGAAAAAAACAATTTTCTGAAATAGCAATTCAACAGGAAGCACTTCAAAACCTGCAGTCATTTTCTATCGGAGATGTATTACAGCAATTACCTGGTCAATATGTACAGCAGTTTGACAATACCCAATTTAAAAATATTGTTTTCAGAACCGCAAGCGGACCTTCAGTAACAGGTTCCGGAAATGTTCCTGGAGGTGATGATTTCGGGAACAGGGCGTTTGGGGTACAGTTGATGGTCAATGATATTGTCTTATCTAATAACGAAAATATGCAGAGCTATGACTCTGCCAACAGCGGCCCTTTTGGAATAAGCTTTAATACCTCTACCAAAGGAGGAAACCTAATGCCAAGCCAGCCGAATTATGGGGTTGATTTAAGAGAAATTCCTACAGAAAATATCGAAAGTATTGAAGTTGTACAAGGAGTACCGGATGCCAAATATGGAGATTTGACTTCCGGATTGATCAAAGTTACTACAACGGCAAAAGCATCACCATTACGATTGGATGCATCGCTGAGAGAAGGAACTTATCAGGTTGGCCTTACCAAAGGGTTTAAAATTAATCAGAATAATGCCCTGAACGCTTCTGTTGATTATATGAATTCTCTTTCAGATCCCAGAACCAGCCTTGTAGGATATGACAGAACAAATGTCAATTTTCTTTGGTCAAGTAATAAAAATGGATTTAGAAATAAGCTGTCTGCTTCATTTTCTACCAATAGCAGCAAAGGAAAAAGAGACCCTGATGATGTTGACGGAATGATTATCAATGTCGAAAATAAAAGCTTTTCATTAGGAAATAATATCAGTTATTTTTTCGCACAGAATGGTAAAAAAACATTCTTTAAATCAATCAATGTCGATATGGGATTAAGCTATGCAACTCAGCTTACAGAACGCAGATACTGGCTGAACCAAGGCGCTCGTCCTTATGGAAACTCTACAACAGATGGAGTTTATTATGCACCTTATACACCGCCAAGTTATGAGAATCAGGCATTTTCGGATGGGAAACCTCTTAATATTTACACCAATTTTAGCATTAACGGAATAAAACTAACTTCTTCAAAATGGGCTCATAATTACAGTATGGGAGCTAATTTCCGTTATGGAGATAACTTTGGAAAAGGAAGGTACGGAACAGCAGGACAGTTCACAACGATAAATGCAGCCGGGCAGGGTTCCAATGGGATGAGAGATTTTAATTACAGAGACAATGTATTTTCCAGTAAACAGTATGCATTGTATATTCAGGATAATATTACCAAAGTCTTTGCTAATAAACACATTTTTAAAACAAATCTGGGTCTTCGCTATGATTTGCAGAATTCATATTCTACCTATTCGCCAAGAGTAAACACTTCTTATCAGATGGGGAAACTTTCTGTGAGAGGAGGGTTTGGATTAACATCTAAAGCACCTTCACTTAATCAGATCTACACAGCACCAAGATATTTTGACTTCCTTCTTGGGGATTATCGTCTGCCTGGATATTATTCAGCAGCTATTATGCAAACGGTCGTAACACCAGGAGATAATGCGAGTCTTAAACCTTCAAAGAGCTGGAAAACTGAAATAGGAGTAGATTACAGGTTTCCTTTTGGGATTGTTAACCTTACAGCATATTACAATAAGCTGGTAGATGGTTTTACTACCATGAGTGTTCATAAAATAATGGATAAAGCCAAAGTTGATGTCAATATATCAGGAACAAATGTGCCTACTTTTGAAATTGTAGGAACTGAAAAATTTAATTACCTCCAGAACAGAATTATTAACGGATATCAGTCTTCAGATAAAGGATTGGAACTGATGGCCAGCTTCAAAAAAATAGAAGCTCTTAATCTTGTGATTGGTTTTAATGCCAGTTATGTGGAGACTTCCGGGCAGAAAGACGACGGACTTTACAAAATCAGTGCACCGGAGATCATGGATAAGGATTACCAATATGGGATTTATAATGATATCAAAAATAAAAGATCCATGGCCAGAGCAAGTTTCAGTTTTGATTATCACCTTGCTTCATCAGGGTTAATTATTGGCTTGAGAACAGATCATTTTCTTTCAGACAGATCTTTGACAGGAATGAATGACATTTATCCGATAGGGTATATAAAACATGACGGAGAAATGCAGATGATTCCTGAAAATGAGCGTACCAATCCAAAATACCAGGGATTATTCCTGAAACCTTCTGACGAAAAACTTTCAGGGTTATATAACAAAACACTTCATAATGTTCATTTAAGGGTTACAAAAGATTTCTTAAGTGGTTTCAGATTGTCAATATACGTAAGTAATGTTTTCAATTTAAAAGCATACGACGAAAGAGGGGCTGTTTACGGAAACTTTACGTCTACTTCATTTGGAGGAAATATTTCATACAGATTTTAATAACGCTAAAAATAAAAATAATGAAACGATTAATACTATTGTTAGTAATTCCCGTTCTTGCCCTTGTTGGATGCAACAGAGATGATGACTTTGGAGGAAATAACGAGATTAAGCCTGTTCCGTTTACTGTAAATATTAAATATGATGCTTCCAAATACCCTTCCGTAGCAGACAAAGGAGTAGCGAATGTAACTGTTATCCTGAAAAATACAGCCACAGAAGATCAGATTATCGGAAAAACAGATGCCAACGGAGAACTGAAATTAGATGCCGTTCTGCCGGGAAGTTACAGTATTCAGGCTGAATTACAGCTGAAGCAGAGTGAATATGAACAGCAAATAGGAGAGGAAACAAGCTATGAAATTGTTCACTTCGGAGGTTTTGATGAAAAAGTAACCATCAATGCCAATACTTCTTCAAAACTGATCAGAATCACCAGTGGAAACCTTGGAGATCTTGTAATCAAACAATATTATTATGCAGGTTCGGATAATAAATTAGGAGCCAATTTCAGAGATCAGTTTATTGAGGTTCACAACAACTCGGATCAGACTATTTATGCTGACGGATTATACCTGGTATTTCTGGAAGGAAATGTGAACAGTAATGTGACCACCTATACTTTATCCAATGGGCAGTATGACTGGAGCAAAACTGCCGGGGGAGGTGCTGCAGCCAATACGGATTATGTTTATTCTAATATACTTATCAAAATACCGGGCAACGGTAGCCAGTACCCAATTTTGCCTGGGAAAAGTATTATTGTAGCTCAAACGGCCATTAATCATAAGATGCCTTTTGATGATATTAACGGTACAGGAATACCAATACAGGAGCCTGACAAAACTGTTGATCTGAGCCATGCCGACTTTGAAACTTATATGGGAGATTATAATATAAGTATTGGTAAAAAGCCCTTCGCATGGGATATCCAGAATATTATGGTGCCGGATATGCAGGTTGCTTACTGGAGTATTGCCTCTAATGATTTAATCCTGAATGTAAATTCTATGCTGGGATTAGGAATTCTGAGAGCAACGGATGCAGAAGTGGCAAGCTGGCAAAAAGTTGCAGCTCCTAAAGCTCCTACCGGAACCCTGTTTTTACAAATTCCTAAAAACTATATCATAGACGGAATAGATATTACGGATAAAGAGCAGAAAGTACCTAAAGATTTCCCTGCAGATATAGATGCTTCAAGAACTTTCATTGTCAACTCTCTGGGGCAGGCTGAAGGTACTTTTACAGGATTTTCTGTAATCCGTAAAACGAAGGAAATTGTCAATGGACGTATGGTATTGCAGGATACAAATAATTCTGCCAATGATTTTGTAACGATTAAAGCAAACCCTAGAGGATATGCACAATAATAGAAATAAGACGATTAAAGTCTTTCAATACAGTATGTTGGGATTGGTTGCTTTAGGCAGCCAGTTCTTCCATGCTCAGACTACTCATTTAGATAGTATTAACATCAGTTCGGTAGAAAAGGATATCAGAATAAATGATCCGTATATTTCATTTTTCCAGCCTTTGGATTTTTCACGGACAACCTTTCAGTATTCTTCTGTAAAACAAAATTTTAAAAGAGTACAGACAGCAGGAGAAACAGGAAGTTTTACTTTTAAGTCTGAAGGAGTTTATAAACTGAATGATAAAATTGCATTATCAGGAAGACTTAAAGCAGACAAAACAACTGAAGAAGATGTTCCCTATATTCTAAGCGATGAGAGAACTACAAATTCTTCTTTTATTTATAATCCTTCATATTATTGGGTTCCCCGTTCGGCAAGATGGCAGAAACAAAGCTATTTTATCAGCGGACAGTTTGCCTATAATCCAGTAAAACCTGTAATCCTGCAGTTGGGAGGAGAAGGGTTGTATGCCAAATCTTACCGTCAGAATGCAGATCCAAGACCGAAGGTAGATGATTACAAATACAAAGCCTTTGCAAAATTGGGTTTAAAGTGGAAACAGCATGCCATTTTCGGGAAACTGAGCTACGTACATCATTACAAGGGAAATGATATCATGTTTGTGAATATGAAAGGAAATGTACCTGCCAATGACAGCATTTATATCCGTTATAATGAAGGTTATGGTAATCAGTACATCGGGAATACCGAGTATAAAACTTCTGAATATAAAATGGGAGGCTATATCTGGGGTGGAGAATATGCTTTTAATAATGGAAGTACCCATTTCTCTGCCGGATATGATTATAAAAATCTGATTGAACGCTTTTACAGGGTCTTCGAATATCAGGACGCAGTCTTTAACTGGCATAAAGACTATACAAAATATTCCGGACTAAAAACAGATCTGCATAGTTTCTACCTTAATTTTTTAGGGAACTATAATGGTAAAAAATGGGCTTCCATGGTGACCTATCAGGATCAGCTGGATACCAATTATAATTATCCTCTGGAATACAGATCGTACCGCCTGGAGCAGAAGAATCTTTTCTGGCAGAATAGTGTGATTTGGTTTAACCATAAAAATGAAGCATTTAAGATTCTTTTTGATGCAGCATATGGGAAAAATCATGTGAAAGATGCATCGGTCGTAATGGACAGAAAACTTTCTTTTTTCAATTACCGTCTGGGTGCAGAAAAAGAATTTGCTTTAAAACCTTCACATAAAATAATGGTTGGTCTTTCGCAAAACCTGTATATTCCATTGGAAAAAGAATTCAATTATCAGCCTTATCAGAGCACAAAAGAGAATATCTTTGCAATGAAAATTGCTCAGCCGGATTTTGCTTATGACGCAACTCCAAAAATTGGTCTTAATTTTAACGCAAGTTATATCTTTGATCAAAACAAAATCAGATATGAGCTGTACGGAAGTTTTTCTCAGACCTGGCTGATGAACAGTACGTATAAAAATCAAGTGGACTACAATGGCAGAGCTAATCATGTTGCCTTGGTAGGGTTGAATGTTTATTATTAAAAATAAATGAAAGACAGATATATCGCTTTTTTGGCCGTTGCCGGAATAGTATGTTTATTAAGTTATACCTCAAATGATCCTACAGGATATACTGTAGAAGAGCTTCGTACTTTATACAGCAGCGGGGATCAGAGCAAATGGCCGGCTCCTCACTTATTTGATGAAGCAAAAGACGGGTTTCAGGATATCGGACCTTTGTCTAAGATGAAATTTCCTGAAGATAATCCCTATTCCGAAGATAAAATGGAATTGGGAAAAATGTTATTCTTTGATCCGAGATTGTCCAAAAGCGGACAGATTTCCTGCGCCAACTGCCATAATCCTGAAATAGGATGGTCAGACGGGAGCAGAGTTTCCTTTGGTCATGACAGACAGACGGGAACAAGAAATGCACCTACTTTAGTGAATATCGGATATGCCAAAACATTCTTCTGGGATGGCCGTTCAGCAACGTTGGAAGAGCAGGTGAAAGCTCCTATCGAAAATCCGGTGGAAATGAATCTTCACATGTCAATGGCCACAAAAAATATCAAGAAGATTAAAGATTATAAGCCTTTCTTTATAAAAGCTTTCGGAAATGGAGAAGTGACAGAAGAGAAAATTGCAAAAGCCGTTGCAACGTTTGAGCGTTCTCTGATCAGTCCGCCATCAAAGTTTGATAAATTCGTTTCCGGGAAAAAAGATGCGTTAACGGACTCTGAAATCAATGGGCTTCATTTATTCCGAACCAAAGCGAATTGTATCAACTGCCACAACACTCCTTATTTTTCTGACCAGAAGTTTCATAACCTCGGACTCACCTATTACGGAAGGAAATACGAAGACTTGGGAAGATATATCGTTACTAAAAAAAATGAAGATGTAGGGAAATTCAAAACCCCTACACTGAGAGAGGTTTCTGAGAACAAACCTTACATGCACAACGGGCTTTTCCCTGAGCTGGCTAACATTGTCATGATGTACAACGCAGGAATGGGAAGAGAAACTCCAAAAGAAGATCAGATCAATGACTCGAAATTTCCCCATAAATCAGGAATGGTGGAAAAATTGAATCTTACGGACGACGAAGTTTTTGATATCGTAGCATTTTTAAAAACGTTAAATAGTTACAAATACAAAATGCGTCCCCCTGAATTGCCTAAATCATAATCACTATAGTAAAAACTCTTCCACCCAGGAAGAGTTTTTTTATGTAGAGGGATATTAATCATTTCATTTTTGAAAGGATTTAAGGGTAAATTATATGAATGGATAGGGACGGATATTGACCTGAAATGGGTTTTAATGTGGAATTAAATCTTTAATTATTAATATTTTATGAAAATTTATTAATGAATTATAAGGAGTGGTTTTAATTTGTATATTTGATTTTTATTTATTCTAAATAAAAATATTGTTTAACGAAAAATTAATGAATACAATTTTATCCATCTAATCCACAATTTTCACTAAATAAAACTATGGAACAACAAAACAAAAGAATCCTCACTCTGGATTTAATAAAAGGTATAAGTGTTATCGGAATGATCATTATACATACCTTACTGGTATACGCCAATGTAAAATCACAATATGAAACAGCAATTGGCAGTTTTATTGTTTTTCTCGGAAGAGGAACTTCCATTTTCCTGATCTGTATGGGAATTACCTTTATGACTTCCACTCATCAAAGTCTTAAAAGTGCATTAAAACGGGGTGTTTTACTGGTGTTTGCAGGTCTCTTTATGAATTTTATGAAATTTATGATCCCTGTTATTTTTAATTTTGCTCCCGATAATTTTATCCAGAAATACGGATGGCATGCTCCTATAGGGCAGCAGTATGTATATCTGGTACAGCTGGGTGATATTTTACAGCTGGCAGGGATGTCTTTACTGTTCGTTGGGTTTATCAGAGAGTATGTGAAAAATAAATATATTATTCTGGCGATAGGCTTATTCGTTGCACTGATATCCAGAGAAGTGAGCGGAATTAATCTTGACTATCCTGTGATCAATTATGTTCTGGATCTTCTTTTCAATACAGATTATCCGGCATATGTCTATTTTCCTGTTTTCCCATGGATGGCTTTTATTATCATCGGAATGTTTTTCGGTAAATGGTTTCAGGAACTGAACTACAACATCAAACTGGTATTTAGAAATATGCTGTATGTAGGACTGTTGTTTATTGCCATAGGTGCACCGTTGGTTTTTCTGTATGGTGATTATAATTACAACGGATTTTATCATATGGGGCCTGGCGGGGTTATTTATTTTGCAGGCTGGACCTTACTGTTTTTATGGCTGATCAATACAATAACTGCAAACGTTAAGGAAAATGGCTTTATGCGTGTTCTGAAGTACTGCAGCAGAAATTTAACCTCAATGTACATGATCCAATGGATACTGATCTCCTGGGGAAAAGGAATTTTTGGGTATAGACAACATGAAATTGGGTATGTGTCGGTGCTGATTGTACTATATATCATTCTCACTTTTTCAGTACAGACTCTGGTGGATATTGTGAGAAAGAAAAAAACTTTAATTAATTTCAGACCTGTATCATCAAACAAAGCCGCCTTGAAATAAAAATGCCAGTGTAATGCTGCAATATTTTATAAGAGAAAACCACAGTAAAATATTTCACTGTGGTTTTGTTTTTAATGGGTTAAAGAATCTCTACTTCTTCAGGGATCACAAAAAGAATAGTACACCCATGCTCCGACTTTACGGAATGCTTAAAATTCGGTGGAGTATATAAGTAATCTCCTTTTTCAAGCTGAGCACCTGCAATAGCAGCATCACCTTCCATGATAAACAGTTCTTCTCCGGCAGGATGATTATGATAAGGATAGCTGGCTCCCGGTTCAAATTTTAAAAGAATGCTGGTAGAACGGTTTTTCTCCGGATCAAATTTTAAAGATTTTACAAAAATACCTTCATAGTGAATTCCTTTTTCAATTAAAGGCTGCCATTCTTTTTGTTCTGTTTTTACGATGTAATCGTGAATGTTGGTGTTCATGATATATAAATTTTAATTGTTATTGTTGTAGAAACTGGTCTAAACTCCATTGATAGCGGGAGAAAGTACTCAGGAGAAATGCTCCGGCACAGAATGCAAATACAGAATAATCCAAAGGCTCTTTAATGCCAAAAGAAATACTCATTGCAACCGCAAAAAATAAAGTAAGAATAGAGGCGCAACGTGCCATTCCTTTTATCTGATACCCTATAAGAAGCAGAATGCCGATTGACAATTCAGCAGCTGTAGATAATATGGCAATTATGGAAGCCCATGACTGCGGTAAGAATGAATTCGTTTCAGCAGTATAATCGACAAATTTTTTCCATCCTGAAGATTGAGCTCCCAAAAGATTAAGCCTGCTTGCTACAGCAGATAAAAATCCGAATGCCAAAGCTATCCTTAATAAAAAAACGGCGGTGTCCTGTTGAGTTTTCATACTTATAATTTTTAGGTCTTAATTACAGGTACAAAGTTCAGCGAAAACTGTTGTCTAAAGAATAGACAATTCCGGGAAAAGCATAGAATATTTGTATGGAAGAGGGAAGCTGGAAGTGATTGGGAACTGTTAATTTCTTATCAGGTTAAATTTTTCTAACTCCTTTAAATTTCCTTTACGGTCTTCTGATAATCTTTTGGAGAACGGGAAGTATGTTTTTTAAAGAAATTGGAAAAGTAGAAAGGATCATTGAAACCAAGAAGGTAAGCTATTTCTTTTACGGTTAGTTTTTCATACAGTAAAAGTCTCTTTGCTTCAGAAATAATAAGGCTGTAGATAACATTTTGAGCAGTTTTGCTCGTGTGAAGTTTTGAAACCTCATTCAGCTTGGCTTCAGTGGTTCCGAGGATATCAGCAAAATGGGAGACCTGAAAATTATTTTTAAAATGGGTTCTGACACTTTCCAGGAACTTTAAGAATAAAGCATCAGGTTTCCATATTTCATCACCGTTGGCGATTTTACTGCGGTTGATTTCTACCAACAGCAATTCAACCAGAGAATGCGTGGAGATCAGATACTGATAAGGCTGTTCCAGAATTTCTTTTTCAATAGTGTTGAGTATTTCGGAGAAAAATTTGGGATGAAGCACAGTAATCATTTCATTCATTCCAAAATGACAAAAAAGCCCATTGTGAAAAATAAGTTCAATATCACTGTCACTTTTAGAGAAGAAGTCCAGGGTAAATTCTAATGCCGTAAGTTCTCCTTCCACCGATTTTAATTGATGAAACTGCCCTGAAGTAATGGTTATGGTTTGGCCGGTTTTCAGGATGAAAATATTTTCGTCAATCAGGATTTCAGCACTTCCATGATCACACCAGAATAATGTGTATTTGATGACCCGTCTTGGCTCAGGATGTCCTGACTGATTAGAATATTTTTTTATTTCAATCATTTTTAAATCTATTTAAGAATAGAAGATTCTGTTTTGTATAAAATATCAGGAAGCAAATTTATCATGGACTAAATTACAAAATGTTTAACTAAATTGATGAGCTCCAAAGTTATATTGTCAAAGAAAAATATCTAAATTCGTGTAGATTTAAACAAAAATTCAGAATGAAATACTCTAAAATTATTATCATTGTTACGCTGTTTTTATTTCAGTTAGGAGCAGCACAGGAAAAAGCAGATATAGTATTAAATACAGCTTTCAAAGAAGCTAAAGCAGACAATAAAAATGTTTTACTGGTATTCCATGCTTCATGGTGCAAATGGTGTAAGATGATGGAGAAAAATATGGATCTTCCTGAAACCAAACCGATTTTTGATAAAAGATTTGTCACGGCTTATGTGGATGTTCAGGAAAGAGGCGAAAAGAAAAGCCTTGAAAATCCTGGCGGACAGGAATTGATGAATAAATATAAAGGTGAAAATGCAGGACTTCCTTTCTGGCTGGTTCTGAACTCCAAAGGAGAAGTGCTGACAGATTCTTTTGATGACAAAGGACAAAACCTGGGATCACCGGCAACCCCGGAAGAAGTAAATGCTTTCATTGCTAAACTGGGAAAATCTTCAAAACTGAGTAAAGAAGAATCGCAGACCATTGAGAAAGTGTTTGTGAAGAAATAAGACTTAAAAAAACATAAAAATCCCTCCAATAAGTTCATTGGAGGGATTTTTATGATATCATCGGATGATTAAAACTTCTTATAATAATATTCAATATTTGTCCATAAAACCTGGTCTCCTGATTTTACCATTTCAGAAGGATTGGTAAATATATTCCCAAAAATATTTTCGTATTGGGTTGTCCCAAAATGTGCACTTTTAGTAATCAGCAGCCCTTCTCCATCGGTTCGGGGTACTCTTTTAACGTATCTGTAAGTTCTTTTTAAAGTGAACGAGGACGTGTTTTTATTGAAATCACCAATATAAGTTGGTTTATTAGTATTATTCTCTTTGATTAACACAGAGTCATTTACAATTGTGAAACTATAAGTGAAGTCTGTAGATGAGGTTTCGGAAATCAATTTAATGGTCTTGTTGGTAAGATCAAGGCTTATCTTTTTCCAGGCAGGTTCCTGATACGTGCTCCAGTATTTGTTCAGATAAGACTCATCAGGATTAGATTTACTTCCGAATGATCCGGTATAAAGAGTGGTTCCTTTTACAGCATAGCTTTTGAATTCAAATTGATACATTTCTTTATCAATTGGCTTCGGATCGTCAATGGTGCTGTCATTATTTCCACACGAAATCAGAGAGAGGCCTATCATTGCTGCGTAAAAAGGGTACTTCATCGTTATTTTTTTGCAAAAGTAAGGGTTTTACACGTACTAGTGAAATAGAAGAGGGTGTGATTTGTCAGTAACAGAACAAAAAAGCAAAAAGGCGAATTCACTGATTTACCTTTTTGCTCTTTATTTTACATGTTATTTTCCAAAATATATCATATCCTGCTTCTGCTGTTCATTATAAATGATCTGGAAGCTTACAGGCATATATTGATAAAGGAGTTTCCAATGTTGAATCTTTGCGTGTTTCTTGAAGCTTTCAAAAGATCTTACAAACAGATTTTCAATCATGGTTCTTACATAAGAATCCCCGTTTTTATAGATTGAGTCCATCAGTTTAAGGTGATGGGCAATAATGCTGATTTTAGATTCCTGTAAAAGATTCTTCAGATAATTCACGGTAGCCTGCATGATTCCAGCGAAATTGTCCTGAACAGACAATTGTGTGATTTCCTTGCGAAGTGGCGGATAGAAAAATTTTAAGTATTCAACAGCTATTTTTTGATTAATAGTTTGCATTTGTACTTTCATCATAATTAAGAATTTTTCAAACACTTTATATTGCAGCGAAATGTATACCAAAATTTAAAGGCAGGCCGCAAAAATAAATACACATACTATCACAGCGATGTGAGTGAGTAATATCTCTGTATTGTGTCTGTTGGTCGTGGTTTTCAAGGTTTTCCAATCTGAAATTCTTCTTATTTTATTTTTCATAATCTATTGATTGTGAGTTATTTTTGATTTTGTTTAATTTAAACACTTTGTAATGAAACGGATAAAAAATGTAATAAAACCTTTATATACCGTGACTGTAAATTTGTCTTGAATATACCTTCTGAAGGTTGGTAGAAATGTGACTAAAAATCACTTTTCTGTATTCTTCACTGCAGAAAGCGGTACAATTGTCCAGAGAATAGATGAAAGTAGTTTCAATAGCATTTTTTAATACGGTATCTCCGTCAGTATAAATTTTGTCCATTTTCTGTAAACTTCTGAACAGCAGATTTCTGTCATTCTGGCGGATCATGTTTTTAATGCGCTCCGTGAAAGTGCGGATGATGCTGTATGAGTTTTGAATTTTAATTTCTTTCACTTCTTTTTCGAAATCGGGAACCACGTCGGTGATTTCCTTTACGGCTTGTAGATAATTCATAATATTATATTTTAATGGTGATTCTGTTCCAGCATTCTGATGATGGCGCCAAAGATGAAAATGGTTAAAAAAGCAAAAAAGAGCAGGTGATAGGGCTTCAGCCATTTTGGAGTTTCAGGTCCTCTGCTTTTTAATCTTCTCAGCTTATCGAGTCTGTTTAATGTCTTTAAGTCCATTTTTCTATGTTTTCAAATCATGATGCCAATGGTATTCCGTTAGAAATATGTTTTATTTAAATATTTGATATTTAAACAATTATGTATTTGTTGCTGAATTTTTAAAACAAAAAAGCATGTCAAAATGATAAGGGTTTTATCAATTTGGAAAAATGAAAGCCAAAAACTTCTATTATCAAGCCTATTACAAACGAACGACTGAGAATTGGGACTGTTTCAAAGGCCAAATGGTTTAGCTGTTGTCATTCTGACGAATGAATAATCTAATTGATATTCAGGTTTATGGGATTCTTCACTACATTTCATTTCATTCAGAATGATACAGTGGGATAAAATTTCACCCAGAATAAAATGAAAATTTTTAGGTTTCGCAGAAAGAATAAGAATGAATATCTTTGCAGTCCAAATATTCAGAAAAATGTTTTCAAAAATAATAGTACACAGAGTAGGAAATAAGATCAATGGAGATTCCCTGACGCTTTCCCAGGAAGAATTGAAGCTGGAAGAAGGAATGGCAGAAATGCTTGAAGATTACTTTTTAGGTTCCTTTAAATCAGAAGAAACTTTTCATTTTTACAGTGACACCTACCTGGTGAATAATCCGGTTTACAGTGCCGTATCTGAAATTTTTGAGGATAAATCCAAGTTCATCTGGGAGTCGGAGAATATTGCAAAACACCTTTTTGATGCTGCCGAAAACCCAAGAGTTCAGAGTGGAGAACTTTTTATCGTACTTTTTGAAGATGAAAGTGACCGTCCTGATAAAGTAGACAAGATCGGGATCTTCAAAACAGAGAAGAGAGAATCTTTCCTGAAAATCAACCCTTCAGAAGAAACTTTTGATATTGAAAAAGATCAGGGAATTGGTTTATCTAAAATTGATAAAGCCGCTTTGGTCTACAACAATGATAAAGAAACCGGATATGTACTTTCTGTAGTTGACAACAACAAAAACGGAGATATGTACTATTGGTTCGAAGATTTCCTGAAGGTAAAACAGCGTGATGATGAATATTTTCACACGCAGGAGGCTTTGATGGTCTATAAAGATTATATCACAAAACAGCTGCCTCAGGAATTTGAAGTTTCCAAAGCAGACCAGGCGGACTTCCTTAATAAGTCTATCAATTTCTTCAAAGAAAAAGAAGAATTTAAGTTAGATGATTTTGCCAGTGAAGTATTGGGAGATGAACATGTGATTGAAAGTTTTGTCAACTTTAAAACAGATTACGAACAGGAAATGCAGGTGAACATCGCTGAAGAATTCCCGATCAGTGAAGCTGCGGTAAAAAAGACTCAGAGACATTTTAAAAGTATCATTAAACTGGATAAAAATTTCCACATCTACATCCACGGAGACAGACAGAAAATTGAAACCGGAGAAGATGATAAAGGAAAATACTACAGACTTTATTTCGAAAAAGAGGTATAAAAAAGAATTCTCCCATTCAATAATAATATCATAACTTTATCTCACCACACAAAATAAAAGTTATGAAATTTTTGATCATTTTCTGGGGAGCTTTTTTCTTTTTTTTCAGTGCTCCTTTTCCCATTTTCATCTATATGATGGGTGAGGAACTGGCGACAGAACCGAGAAATTCATTAGCTGTGAGCTATGGGTATCTCGGTTTTTCTTTGCTTATATGGTTGTATGTGATTCTTTTCTTTATCAATATACTTTTTATAAAAACCTTTAAAGAGAAGGATATGATTCAATCCATACTGCGGAACGGAATTCCAAGAGAAGCCAAAATCATGAACTATAAACTCCTGAAGTATATTCCGAAAACCAATATGAATATCATTCAGGTTGTACTTTCATTTCCTAATCTCAGAAATACATTGATTGAACATGAAATGATGTTTCACGACTCCAAACCACAGGAAAAAAGGTTTGATGTCGGAAATAAGGTGAAAGTACTACTTAATCCTAAAGTCTCTCAGGAACCTTACTTTATTTTAAGTGATCAGAAAGTGGGGCTCAATACTTCTGGAATCATTTTAAGAATTGTGTTTACTGTCCTGTTGATTACTTACGTGATTGGGCTCTACTATTATTTCTATATGCGGGAATCCTTTGATTTTGGCTGGAGATTTCTGACCTTCATGCATCCGATTGTTTTCAGTGGAGTAATGACTCTTATTTATATTTTGGTTTTTCAGTTGCTGATCAGCAGGCTTTTTAAAAATAAAAAAGAAGAACGAATCCTCTTTTCAGGAAGAAATGCTGAAGCCAATATTATCAGTGTAAGCCAGACAGGTCTTCTTGTCAATGATCAGCCGCAGATTATGTTTCAGGTGAGCTTTAAAGATTTCAGAGGAACAGAACATATTACTGTTTACAAGAAAATTGTCAGTCTTTTGAACCTCTCTTCTGTTCCTAAATCCGGAACTATTGAAATCATGTATGATGAGAATGATCCGAAGAAGATTATGATTCCTAAAGGGTTTTAAGGAAAAGGCAAAAAAGCAAAAGGGTAAAATGCTAAATTTGATGGTAATGCGTCAAAATAATTAAACAACCTTTAGACTTTATATGTGAAAATTTCTGTTTGAAATTAATTATTTAACATAATCAGGAATAATAAAAAGCATTTTTTTAATGAATACTTTTTGTGTAGGAAATATGATAAAATCAATTCAATTTTATACGAAAATTTTTTAAGTGAAAAATATGTTTTTATCAGATAAACAACTGCTTAACATAATAAAAAATATCCTATAGATATGAGTTAGTTGTATATATTTGAGACCTGATTAAAAACATATTTTATGAAAAAATTAAAAAAAATGACTCGTGAAAACCTTAAATCTGTAAAAGGAGGTCAAGTTTGGTATGCTGAAACTTCTTGCGGTGTACAAGCTACAACTACTCAAGATTGGACAGCAGAGCAAGCAAATGCGTGGGTTGAAGCTCTTGAAGCAAATTATTGTAAGTCGGCTTCTCACTATGGTCCTAGTAATAATCTAGCCTAATTAGCTTAAATTAATGCACTTATAGTGAAAATTAAGACTATAAGTGCAATTTTATAATGAAAAATATCTCTTATGCATTACCATAAAAAACTAATACAAATATTCATTTTATTTTATAGTGTTTTATCTTATGCACAATCATACAGACAGGATACTCTTCATGGTGAATTTACTTACCAATTAAAAGCTAAATTCGATTTACGAACTGATTATAAACATGAGGAACAATTTTTATTACAGATAGGGAATAACCGTGCATTTTTCGCAAGTAATATATCACTTAAGGGTGATTCTGTAATGACGGCTTCAGGAACAGCAACAAAGAATGCTGATGGTAGTATCACTCTTGGTTGGAAAAAAGGAACAGTGATTCCAAAAACAGGTTTATCTTTTACCATAATTCAATCTAATGAAAATATACAATATTTTAGATTAGTTGGAATGTCTTTACTTACTTATAAAGAACCAATAATAAAGAATTGGAAACTTATTAATGAGTCTAAAGTGATCAATACAATTAATTGCAAAAAAGCAGAAGTTACCTTTAAAGGAAGAAACTGGATAGCATGGTATTCTCCTGAAATTCCATTGCCTTATGGTCCATATAAATTTAGTGGATTACCAGGATTAATTGTCAAAATAACAGATGATAAAGGAGATTTTGATTTTGAACTGGTAAAATCTATACCTGCATCTAAATTAAAAGGAAAGTTAGTTACCATCAAGAAAAACAGATATACTGAAGCTATAGAAACAACACAACAAAAATTAAAACAAGCATTAAGAAATGCAGAAGCAAATTCTGCTGCTGTACTTGCAAGTTATGGAACGACAATAATAAAAGGTCAGGAAATGGTAAGACAGAGAGAAAAAGAACGAGAAGAAAATAAAAAATATGAAAACCCAATAGAATTAGAAAAAGATCAGTAATTAGCTGATCTTTTTTATGTACTGATCAGATTCTTAACTCAAACAAATATTCCATTTATTCTTCTTTTTATCATATTCGCTATCTTTGTTTTATTAGCTAAATCATATGAAAACGACAATTGTTGATCTGACAAAACCCATTCAATATAATGCAGGAGACCCATGGTTCATGAGGGTGAAAATCAAACATAAAGCACACAGAAAATCACATTGGCTGATTCGTCTGGCGTTAAGACTGCCCTCAAGACTTTTTCCTAAAAACTGGACGGGCTGGGCAGATGACACGATTAAAAATATGGGACTTCATGCCACCACTCATATTGATGCTCCATGGCATTATGGTCCAGTAGTAGAAGGTAAACCGGCAAAAACCATAGATCAGATTCCTCTGGAATGGTGTTATGGGGATGGAATTGTGATTGACTGTACTCATAAAGAAGATTTTGTGGCTATCACCGTAGATGATCTCAAAAAAGACCTTGACAAAAATGGAATCATGATACAGGAAGGAAATATTGTACTGATCAGAACTGACCGAGATAAGATGATGGGAACTTCAGATTTTGTAGAAAAAGGTACAGGAATGAGCAAAGAAGCTACAGAGTGGCTGATTGACCAGGGCGTAAAAGTAATGGGAATTGATCAATGGGGCTGGGATCTTCCTTTAAGATATATGGCTAAAAAAGCCAAAGAACTCAATGATCCTGAATTCTTTTGGGAAGGACACCGTGTAGGAATTGAAAAAGAATATTTACACATCGAGCAGCTTACGAATCTCAGTGCATTACCTCCGTCCGGATTTAAAATCTGTGTATTTCCATTAAAGATTGTAGGCGGTTCTGCAGCTCCGGCAAGGGTTGTGGCCATAATGAATGAGCAGAAGTAAATCATAAAAAGAAAGAGCAAACCTGCATTGCAGATTTACCCTTTCAAACATTATCATTTTTAGCGTTCTTCTTTTATTGATCTAAGCTTTTTTCCTGAAAAATAAAGCTCTGCTATACTCAAAATTCATTCTGGCGATATTGAGTACGGAAATTCCTTGTGGACATTCCACTTCGCAGGCTTCTGTATTGGAACAGTGCCCGAATAATTCGGTGTCCATCTGAGCCACCATATCCAGAACCCTTTTACTGCGTTCTTCCTTCCCTTGAGGAAGAAGGGCCATATGGGTGATTTTTGCAGAGGTAAATAATGCTGCACTTCCGTTTTTACACGTAGCCACACAAGCCCCACATCCGATACAGGCTGCGGAATCAAAAGCTTCTTCAGCAGTCTGGTGAGTCACCGGAATGGCTGTAGCGTCAGGAGCCTGGCCTGTGTTTACAGACACAAAACCTCCTGAAGATATAATTCTATCGAAAGCAGAACGGTCTACTTTTAAATCTTTCTTCACCGGAAAAGCTTCAGCACGGAAAGGTTCTATCAGAATCGTTTCCCCATCTTTAAAAGACCGTAAATGAAGCTGGCAGGTGGTTGTATTTTTCAGAGGACCATGGGCAATACCGTTAATCATCATTCCACATTGTCCACAGATTCCTTCACGGCAGTCGTGATCAAATTCTACAGGCTCATCACCTTCAATGATCAGTTTTTCGTTTAAGGTATCCAGCATTTCTAAGAAAGACATATGGGAGTTCAATCCTTTCAGGTCGTAGCCCACCAGTTTTCCATCACTTTTTCTGTCTTTCTGTCTCCATATCTTAAGATGTAAATCCATAATTTTCTGTTTTTATTTGTAACTTCTTACCGTTGGCTGAATTTCTTCAAAGGTTAAAGGCTCTTTAATCAGTTCAGGTTCTCCATTTTCACCTGTCCACGCCCATGCGGAGATAAACTGGTATTCCGCATCATTTCTCATCGCTTCCCCGTCCGGAGTCTGGAATTCTTCCCGGAAATGCGCTCCGCACGATTCGTTACGGGTTAAGGCATCATAGCACATCAGTTCTCCGATTTCAAAATAATCGGCAACGCGGCCTGCTTTTTCCAGTTCGGTATTCATTTTATCTCCCTGCCCGGAAACCCTTACATCCTTATAAAATTCCTCTTTCAGTTTTCTGATTTCCTGAATGGCATATTTCAGACCTTCTTCATTTCTGGCCAGTCCGCAATAATCATACAGGAGTTTTCCTAATGTTTTGTGGAAATAATCAACGGTTTTAGTTCCTTTAATACTGATAAAATCACGAATCTGCTCTTTAACGGCATTTTCTGCCTGTTCAAATTCAGGAGTGTTCGGTGAAATTTTTCCGGTATGAATTTCATCTGCCAAATAGTTCGCAATGGTGTAAGGAGCAATGAAATAACCGTCTACAGAAGCTTGTAAAAGAGAATTGGCTCCCAATCTGTTGGCTCCGTGATCCGCAAAATTAGCTTCACCTAGGGCAAACAATCCCGGAATAGTAGTCATCAGCTCGTAATCTATCCAAAGTCCACCCATTGAAAAGTGTGCAGACGGAGAGATCATCATAGGTTCTTTATACGCATCATAACCTGTTATTTTCAGATACATATCGAATAAGTTTCCATATTTTTCACTGATCTTATCTTTCCCCTGTTCCTGTATTGCTTTTGAAAAATCGAGATACACTGCATTTTTCAAAGGCCCGATTCCAAAACCTGCATCAATTCTTTCTTTTGCTGCACGGGAAGAAATATCTCTCGGAGCAAGATTTCCGAAAGCCGGATATCTTCTTTCCAGGTAATAATCTCTTTCATTTTCGGGAATATTATTCGGAGGTCTGTTTTCACCTTCTTTCAATGGGACCCAGATACGACCGTCATTACGTAATGATTCAGACATTAAGGTCAGTTTAGACTGATAATCTCCGGATTGTGGAAGAGAAGTAGGATGCACCTGAATCCAGCTTGGAGAAGCCATTAAAGCTCCCTTTTTGTGGGCTCTCCAGATCGCAGAGCCATTGCATCCCATGGCAAGGGTAGACAGGTAATAGATTTTACCATACCCTCCCGTTGCCAATACTACAGCATGGGCTGCATGTCTTTCAATGTCTCCGGTGTCTAAATTCCTTACGATAATTCCTCTGGCTTTCCCATCAACAGTGACCAGATCAAGCATTTCATGTCTTGAAAACAATTGTACAGAACCTTTTCCAACCTGTCTCATCAAAGCCTGATAAGCTCCCAGAAGAAGCTGTTGCCCTGTTTGTCCTCTCGCATAAAAAGTACGGCTTACCTGAACCCCTCCGAAGGAACGGTTATTCAGATATCCCCCATATTCACGTCCGAAAGGTACACCTTGAGCTACGGCCTGATCGATGAGGTTCAGAGAGCACTCTGCCATACGGTATACATTCGCTTCACGGGCTCTGAAGTCGCCTCCTTTCAGTGTGTCTACAAACATCCGGTAGATACTGTCACCATCGTTTTTATAATTTTTTGCAGCATTCACACCTCCCTGGGCTGCCACAGAGTGTGCTCTTCTCGGGCTGTCCTGGAAACAGAATGATTTAACATTATATCCCATTTCTCCCAAAGAAGCAGCAATGGAACTTCCTGCCAGTCCTGTTCCTACTACAATGACATCCAGTTTTTTGCGGTTGGCAGGGTTAACGAGTTTTGCTTTCTTTTTATAATTATCCCATTTATGTTCTAATGGGCCTTGTGGTATTTTTGAATCTAAAATCATGACCGTTCTGTTTAATGATAAGTAAAGAATACATACACCGGCATCAATGCAAAACCTACACAGATAATGATTGAATAGGCAATTCCTATAGTTTTGAACCATTGTACAAACTTAGGGTGATAGAGCCCCAATGTTCTTACAGCACTGTGTATCCCATGGATCAGGTGATAGCATAAAGCAATCATTGATAAAACATAAATGATAACGTACCACCATTCTTTAAAGACATTCACTACTAGAATGTACAGATCCTTATTTCCGTTTTCATCCAAAGGCGGATTTCCGAATTTGTAGATATACCAGAAGTTCTGGAAATGGATCACCAGGAAGATCAGGATTAATGTCCCGAGAATTCCCATATTTCTGGAAGCCCATTTACTGGCTCTTCCACGTCTGTCCGACTGATAACCGCCACCAGACTTTTTATTTTTTAACGTAATGATCAGCCCGTCTACAGCATGTAGAATAATACTGGCATACAAAACATAAGAAACTATTTTGATAATAATATTTCCGGATAGAAAATGCGAATAAGCATTAAATTGCAGGTGCGCCTGTTCTTGTGGCAGAAAAAGCTGAAGATTTCCGAGAAAATGAATCAACAGGAAGAATCCCAAAAAGAGTCCTGTAAGGCACATCAGCATTTTTCTTGACAGTGTTGATAACATATTTTTTATTTTATGATTAATAATATCCTAAGACTTTCATCCACAATCCTCCTACAACCATATAAATGATCAATAGAACGATCCCTATTTCAAGACCTCTGACCCACCATGCTTTCAGGTCTACATATCCGCTTCCGAAGAATACCGGAGCCGGGCCATGGCCGTAATGGGTAAGTACCCCATAAATAGAACCCATGAAACCCAGCATCATCGCCAATAGCATAGGAGGAATTCCCAAAGAAACCCCAACACCCAGCAATGCTGCATACATAGCTGCTACGTGAGCGGTAGCACTGGCAAAAATATAGTGACTGAAGAAATAGACTACAATAATAACCGGGAAAGCTACCTGCCAGCTCAGACCTCCAATTTGTACCTTGATAAGGTTACTGAACCAGCCAATGAAACCCAGTTCATTTAAAGAACTTGCCATCATCACCAGTACAGCGAACCAAACAATGGTATCCCATGCTCCTTTTTCACTTTTTACATCCTCCCAGGTCAATACTGAGGTTAACAGCAATAATGTTAATCCGATAAATGCAGTAGTGGTTGCATCAATAGAAAGTGCTCCGCCAAATATCCAAAGGGCTAACAGAATGAAAAATGCCAGTAACATCAGCCATTCATTTTTAGAGATAGGTCCCATTTCTTTTAATTTCTGAGCTGCCATTTTCGGAGCATCACCTGTTTTTTTCAGTTCAGGCGGGTATAGTTTGTACAATACCAAAGGAACGACAAAGAAGGCTACCGCACCAGGAATGAAACCTGCAGCAGCCCATGACATCCATGTAATATCAATACCCAGGTTCGCTGCAAATTTCTGACACATCGGGTTACTTGCTGTCCCGGTAAGGAACATAGAAGAAGCGATGAGGTTCATATAATAACTGTTCAACGTTAGGAATGATCCTAATTTTCTGTGGGTTTCAGGTTTTTCAGGAACGGAATCAAAGCTGATCGCCATAGATTTCATGATAGGGTAGATAATTCCACCTCCTCTCGCTGTATTACTCGGAATAGCAGGGGCCAGACAAACATCGGCAAGTCCTAATCCGTAAGCCAATCCCAATGAACTTTTACCAAAAATCCTGATGAATAGAAAGGCAATACGGTTTCCAAGTCCCGTTTTGATAAATCCTCTGGCAATAAAGAATGAAATCCCGATCAGCCAGATTACTTTATCTCCAAAACCGGAAAGCGCTTTGGTAATAGATTTTCCAGCATCTCCCGGAGCCACAACCTGCGTAAGGGCTGTAAAACCAATGGCCATCATACACATTGTACCCATTGGTGCTGCTTTAAGAATAATCCCTAAAATAGTTGCCGCAAAGATGGCGAACAGATGCCAGGCATTCTCAGCAACACCTTCCGGAGCAGGAATGAACCATATGATTAACGCAACAGCAAATGTAATCGCTACGTTTTTGATATTAATTTCTTTCATGATACTAACTATTTAATCGTTTAGAATCTACTCTGTACCTGCACAATGAATAGATTGTTATTGTATTGTGATGTATTTTCCACCTGATATTTGTAACGGTCAAACTGAACCCCCAACTGAATTCTTGCACCGTAATTTTTCAAAAATTCCAATCCGAACATAGGAGTGATCGTTTGTCTTGGGTTGGAAGCCATTCTGAAATTGGTATCAAGGTATTCGTACCGGCATGATAATTCAAAAGCACTGAGGTTCTTATGGTTGATCTCATATCTTAAATTCGGAAGAAAATAAGCTCCTCGAATCAGATACTGATCAGGATTATCAGGGCGTAGTTCAGGGGCAATGGAATTGTACAGAACGTGGTTGGTCGCCTGTTTGGCTTCCAGCTGCATATCAAGGCTCCATTTTGGATCAAATTGGATCAGTGAACTCAGATCTACTCCCAGAGCATATACTTTTTTGCTAAAAACTTCCCCGGTACCCGCATTTAGTCCTACGTTAAAATTATATTTTTTGGAGAGTCCAAAAACCAGACGGGTAGAATATTGTTTTCCGTTATCGTTGTCATTGATTTGATTCTTTCCATTTCCGTTGACTACCGAAACAGCATATTGGAAAGGGATTTCTCCTAATTGAAGCTGTCCTGTAGCAGACATTCCGATCTGGAAACTCGTCCAGCCCAGTTTTCCGAATTCAGTATACTGATTGGACCAGTCTAAAGATTTAATAATATCAATAGGGTAAGTTTCTTCGATACCGAACCAAGGTCTGAACTGTCCTACCGTAATTGCTAATTTCGGATTGAAGGTGTACTTCAGATAAGCATTTTCAAGAACTCTGCTTTTAGGATCATTTTTAAAATCGGCAAGGTTGGCCAAAACAACAACTTCTGTACGTTTACTGATCTGTGCCCGTACCTGAATCCTCATGTATTTGAGCATGAAATTATTATCCGTTCCGGAACCATCGGTATGATGGAGTCCGTTGACATCAACATCCTTGGACATCCCCACGAGATAACGTGCCTGAAAAAGGCCTTTGATCTGCAGCTGCGGATATTTTACATTGTCTTCTTCCTGTGGAGGTGGGGTGGTCTTCAGAGAATCCTGATTTTGCGCATAAGCTGATAACCCACAGGCCAGCATGCACAGGATCAGGCTTTTCTTTTTAATCGAAAAAAAGGCCATATCTATTTTTGTTTTTTTATTGTAAACTTTATTTTACCATTACTTTCCTGCATGCACTTAAATGAAAGACAAGTATTTTAAACTATCTGTCAAATCTTTGATTTGGCATCTATCCCGAGGAAAGGAGTGGCTACACATTCAATTATAGTGCTGCATACTTAGGTCTTTTCATCTGCTGAGGGCAGATTGTTTTTGCATAAGCGTAAGCGGTTTGTGGTAAAATATCTATTTTAATCCTAAGAATGTGAACGGTGCAGATTCTTTAAAATTTGCGTTGGATTTACCGTTGTAAGTGTTATTATTACTAAGATCCAGTTTCATTACTTTTCCCTTAGAGCTCAGGTCGAAATCTTTAAGATCTACCCAGAAAGTATTCGGTGTGAAAACCGTTTCAAAATAATACACCAGGTTTTTCTGATCCGAGACAGAACGCCATCTTGTTGAAGAAATATTAGGCTCTGTTGCAGAGGTGATTCCGTAAGGAACGGAACAGTTTCTGATGACACTGAAAACACTGGCCACCGCTGTACGGGTATCGGCAGTCTGCGGAATTGCATTCACATAGTAAGAAGCTCGTACAAAGCGGTCTGCAGCGCGGTTGGTTCCCGGAAGCATAACTGTTCCCGGAATTCCTTTCCAGTAATTGTTAAGGGCCAGCTGTTCTTCAAAAACAGGAGAATTGGTCATTACCGTATAAGATGGATCATGATGAATGACCAGTTTACCGGCAATATACTCAAATACAGCATTGTCTCCTGAAGCATCGGAAATGGAAAGATGGACTGTTGTAAATCTTTCTGTTCCCGGAATATAATCACTTACAATAACAAACGGTTCTTTTCGTGAAAATTCTACTGCTTCTTTTACGGTGGCAAAATTATCGAGATAATATTGTGCCCATAATGATATGGCAAGTCCCTTTTTACTTCCTTTTCCATCGAATTTCGGGTACTGGGATTCTCCTAACCAAAGCAGGTTGGCAACCAGTCCTTTTTCGTTCATTCCGTCTGCTGATGCAATATCCCAGGAAGAGCTGATAAGGCTTCCGTATTTGGAGTTCCATTTTACAGATTTAGAGCCTACCTGCCCGTTGCGGTCTATTCCTTTTGGGAAAACCCACAGGTTCGCAGGGATTTCGTCACGCCAGTCCATAGAACGGGCTGTAATAACGGTATTCTGAGGCCCTTTGTAAACCACTCTTGTGCATGCTTCCGATGGATTCCATAATCCTATAGAGAGGACCAGAGAAAATAAAATTAATGGGAACTTTTTCATAATAGTATTATTTGAATTTAAATTTTGTATTGAATTTATTGTGAATAATTCAATTAATTTTGATCATATTCATTATTTGGTGATATAAATTTAGATAAATTTGTTTAAATAAAATAATTATTAAGGTTAATAATGTGTAAATCATGTTATGAATCATAGTTAAAGCATGATAATTGGATTATTGGATATTTTTTTGTATATTTTAGATATATGACATTAAAAGTGGGAAAAAATGAAGAATATTTTAATGTGTTTTTCGGCCTTTTTTTAAACTGATTTTTCTCTTGAACATTTGATAGACTGAAGTTTAAAATCTACGTACCACAAAATAGGAAGCTGTTCCAAAAAACGTTATATTTGATAGATAGACTGAAGAGATATATGAATTTTATAGAATGCCATGAAGAACCTATCCATATTCCGGGTTCTATACAAAGTTTTGGTTATTTGATTGGCATTGATGCGGAATCCCGTACCATTACTTTTTTTAGCAGGAATATTTCGGATATATTTAAAATCGGGAGTTCAGAGGAACTGTTCGGAAGGCAGCTTACTGACTTTCCGGAAAGTTTTCAAAGCATTATTGATTCAGAAATCTATACTTCATTGGATAAGTTTACCAGACGGAAGAATGAAACTTATTTTGATAAGATTTTTATTGGTGATACAGAGTACCATTTTTCTGTTTTCAGAAGTGAACTTTATATTTTTATGGAGTTTGAAGAAGTCCTGATTAACCCCAATAAACGAATTTCGAATAAATACGATAATTTTTATATCATCGATAATGAAAAGGAGCTCTGGAATCATCTTCTGGAAACCCTGTCGAAGGTGGTAAACTATGACCGGATGATGGTCTACAAATTTATGATGGATGGTTCAGGAAAAGTAATCGCCGAAAAGAAAAATGAGAATATGGAAAGCTTTCTGGGACTTCATTATCCGGAATCCGATATTCCAAAACAGGCACGCGATCTTTATCTGAAAAAAAGAAAAAGAATCTTCAGCAATGTATATGCAGATACGGTTCCTATTTTAAGCAGGAGCCCTGAAAAGATTGACCTTACTTACTCAGCATCCAGAGGTATGTCACCCGTTCACGGGCAGTATCTTAAAAATGCAGGCGCTGCTTCAAGCTTCAGTGTTTCCATTATTATTGATGATCATCTTTGGGGATTGGTAACCTGCCAGAATGTAGAACCTAAGCATATTGACCTTGAGGACAGGGTACAGGCAGGAATTTTTACAGCTTTGGCTGCTAATGCTTATTCATCTTTTAAATCCAAGAGTGAACTGAACTACCGTTTGGAACTGAATGAGAAAGTGTCTCAGCTTAAAACGGAGTTTTTAAAACATAATAACCTGTTCGACTCTCTTATTGAGTGTAAGACAGAGATCAGAAATCTGCCTGAGGCAGATGGGCTTGCCATTGTTTCGGATGAGAGTATCATAACAGATGGTAAAACTCCCAATCCGGAAAGTATCAACAGAATTGTCCAATGGGCACTGGGGAATACAAATGAGAGAATCTATGTAAGCCGTAACTTTCTTAAAGAGCACGGTGATGAACTGGATCTGTCTGACAATGCTGCAGGTATCGTTATTTATTTTATAGAAAAGGAGAAAAATGAAATGCTGATCTGGTTCCGGAAAGAGTTTGATGAACACATCAACTGGGCAGGGAATCCTGAGAAAAAGATAAGTGTCTTTTCTCAAAACGGAGAAGAAAAGCAGATGATATCACCTAGAACCTCCTTCCGTATTTTTACAGAAAATATCAAAGGAAATTCTAAAAGATGGAATTCCAGAAATGTGAGTGCTGTACAGGCGGTAAGAGATTTGATTTTAGAAACCTCACACAAAAATTATAATGCAATCAAAAGGCTTAATGATGAGCTGAAAAAGGTAAATGATGAACTTGACAGTTTTTCTTATACCATTTCGCATGACCTGGGAACGCCTCTTACGGTAATGAAACTGAATGCACAAATGCTTTTGGGAAATCTTGCTGATGATTCTATAAAAAGCAAAAACAAGATCAATACGATTATTGAGGAAATAGATAATATGGCGGAAATGATGCATGATGTACTGCAGCTCAGCCGCGCCAAGCATAGTGAAATACAGCTTGAAAGCCTGAAAACGGCTCATACTATTGAAAAAATATCTCAAAATGCCAAGATGACCTATGGCAGTCCAAATAGTGAAATCATCATTAAGGAATGTCCGGATGTACTGGCTGATAAAACAATGCTTCATCAGGTGTTCCTGAATATTATCAATAATGCCGTGAAATATTCTTCCCACAAAGAGCTTCCGAAAGTGGAAATTGAAGGGAGAGAAGATGGCCAGACTATTATTTACAGAGTTTCCGACAATGGAATCGGTATTCCTGAGGAGGAAAAACATAAGATGTTTAAAATCTTCAACAGGATGGATAATGCGAAGAAATTTAAAGGAAACGGAGTAGGGCTGTCCATTGTACACCGTATCATGAAAAGGATAGGAGGAAATGTGGATTATGAAAGCAGCAGTGAAGGAACTTCCTTTATTTTAACGTTCAAAAAGCCTTATATTTGAGAAACTTTTAAAACGTTATTTATGGTATCAGAATATCTTAAACAGAATACGGCAGATTATCACGATGCAGCAGAGAAACTTTTTAATTCTGAAAAGATTTTTAACAAAACTTTCACCTTAGAGGATTATAAAAAAATCATCCATACCAATTACCTGATGCTTCTTCACAGTGAAGACAAAATATTCAGCAGTCTTTCCGGGAAATATGCAGAGAAACTTCAGCTTGATGCAAGAAAAAAGCTTTCACTTATTGAAAAAGATCTGAAAAGCCTTTCTCTGGAAAATCAGGAAGTATCTCATAACCTGGAGTTCAATAACGAGCATGAAGCGCTAGGAGCTATGTATGTGATTGAAGGTTCTACCCTTGGTGGGAACGTAATTGCCAAACAGCTTTCCAAAACGGAAGGTTTTGATGAGGTTACATTCAACTTTTTCGGGTGTTATCAGGAAAATACAGGACCTATGTGGAAAAATTTTAAAGAAGTTCTGGATATGGAGGTAGCTGAAGAAAACTACAAAGAAGTGCTTTCTGGTGCGAAAAAGCTGTACACGTTTTTACTGAACGTCAACTAATTTATTTTAATTCTAATTAAATTCCTGAAAAATTGCGCATTTTTTCAGGAATTGTTAAATTTGGGGAGTTTCAAATTTAAACTTAACTAACAAAAATAATTTTTAAAAAGTAACAATATGAAAGTAACTGTAGTAGGTGCAGGCGCTGTAGGAGCAAGCTGTGCGGAATACATCGCAATGAAGAACTTCTGTTCAGAAGTAGTTTTGGTAGACATTAAAGAAGGGTTTGCTGAAGGGAAAGCAATGGATTTGATGCAGACAGCATCTCTTAACGGATTTGATACAAAAATTACGGGTACAACAGGAGATTACAGCAAAACTGCAGGTTCTCATGTAGCAGTAATCACTTCAGGAATTCCTAGAAAACCTGGAATGACAAGAGAAGAATTGATCGGTATCAATGCTGGTATCGTGAAAGAAGTTACTGAAAACTTAGTAAAACATTCTCCGGAAGTAATCATCATCGTGGTTTCTAACCCAATGGATACTATGGCTTACCTTGTTCACAAGACTTCAGGTCTTCCTAAGCACAAAATCATCGGAATGGGTGGTGCATTAGACTCTGCAAGATTCAAATACAGATTGGCTGAAGCATTAGAAGCTCCAATTTCTGATGTTGACGGTATGGTAATTGCTGCTCACAGTGATACAGGTATGCTTCCGTTATTGAGCAAAGCTACAAGAAACGGTGTTCCTGTAACTGAATTCTTAAGTGAAGATCAACAAAAATATGTAATTGAAGAAACTAAAGTAGGAGGAGCTACTCTTACGAAATTATTAGGAACTTCAGCTTGGTATGCTCCAGGTGCAGCAGTTTCTGTAATGGTTCAGGCGATTGCATGTGACCAGAAGAAAATGATCCCTTGTTCTTTAATGCTTGAAGGAGAATACGGTCAAAATGATATCTGCCTTGGTGTTCCAGCAATCATTGGAGCAAATGGAGTAGAATCAATTGTAAACGTAACATTGACTGCTGAAGAGCAATTGAAATTCGCTGAAGCTGCTAATGCAGTAAGAGAAGTGAATGGAGATCTTAAATTTTAATGATTGCCTGCTTTTAATCAGGAATTAAAATAGATAAAACCCGGCTGTTTCATTTGAAACAGCCGGGTTTGTTTTTAATCTTTGAATATTGATTAAGTTTTTGTCGCGGCCGGAGGCCGCGACAAAAACTTAATATCTGTAAAATAGTCAATACAATATCACTTTGCAGTATTCACAAACTGACTGACAGCATTCACAAATTCTTTATTTTTTTCATAGTACAAAAGATGCCCGCCATCAATAGAAACTATTTTCTGATTGGGAAAACTAAATGTTTTATAGTGCTGGGTTCCTACTGCTTTATCTTTTTTTCCGGTAATAATCAATACAGGAACATGAATATCTTTTGTGATAGGAGCGTAATCGGCATAATATTCCGGGAAATCTTTAGGTTTTGAGATGACTGCCATTCCAAAGTCGATAATTCGGGGATGAAGAGAGTCAATCTTATCAGACTCTTTTATAGTTTCAATATCTTCGGTCAGAAATTTATATCCGATTCTTTTTTTCCTTAACGCACTGCTGATTTTTGAAAGTTCTGATGAAAGACTGTCTTTAGAAACAGCCCTGGTTTTTGTATGTAAAAGACTGTTCCCATATTCAATCTGTTCTTTGACTGATTCATCATTCAGGAAATGTAAGGTAACATTCGCCAGAATGAGTCCTTTCGTGTGCTGAGGATATTTTTTTGCATAATTGACAGCAATGATTCCCCCAAAGGAGTGGGCCAGCAGAAAGATTTTTTTCAAATGGAGATGTTGTCTCATTTCTTCTATATCCTGAACCATTTTATCGAGATGATAGTTTTCCGAAGTGCCGGATGCGCCGGAACCCCGCTGATCCATATAAACCATCTGCATGCTTTTTTCCAGATTATTCCCTCCCATCAGTTCAAAAGAGGGATAGCCCTGCCCGGGACCTCCGGGAACATAGAAACAGGCTTCTCCTTTTCCGGAGACTTTGTATTTGATCTTTACATGATCTGAAGTTTCATAAAAACCTTCAGAATGATGATTCTGAGCTGAAACGACAGCCAGAGATATGAACAAAAAGAGTAGGAAAGAAATTGTTTTCATATAGTAATAACAATTGTAAAGGGATGTTTATTACTAAGATTAAAAAATTATGAGATTAGAGTTCAGCGATTTTCTCAAATAATTCTGGATAGCTAATGACTAATCCCATTTCATCGACTGAAATTTCAGCTTTAAAATCATTTTCAATATTTTCATACAGATATTTATGGGATGCTGTCCTTGTATATTCTTGTTGAACAGGTCTGATTTGCTGATTTAATATATCAATATAAAGAACATCAATTTTTTGAGAAATACTTTCCTGCAGTTTTAAATTGTTGATCGGTAAAGTATTGGTAAATGGAGTGAGGGAAATATCTATAAACTCACAACCATTGAGTTCAGGGCTTATGGTATTGTTGATTTCCCATTGATCCTGTATTCTTTTTCCTGCAAGTTTGCTTTTAATAGTATTGATCTCGGATTCGATCAAAAAATCCTGAACAATCCAGTTTTTATCAATAAGAATGCTGTAGTTTACAGCAAAGATTTTATCTTCATAGCAACCAATGATTTTTGATTCTGCAGTATAGCTTTTATCATCAGATAGTAAATTAAAATATTCAAGAGATTGGTAAAGAATTCCCTGCCAGATTAGTGTTTTCATATATATAGTTTTGGATGTAATGTATTAACGGGTAATTCTTCGTTTCCGGATTCTGCTTAATGTTTCTCTTGCTACTCCAAGAAATGAAGCCAGCTGAGTGAGCGAGATACGTTGCAGCATTTCCGGATGCTTGGATTCAATATATTCCAGTCTTTGTTTTGCTGTATAAAGTTTGAACAGATTTGAAAATTCTTCTTGTCTGGATGCAAACTGGCGAATACAATGGCGTCCTAAAGTTTCAATTTCGGGTGCATTTCTGGCTGCTTCAAATAGTTTTGTTTTATCAAAAATAACAACATGCAGGTCTTCACAAGCGATGATATTAAATTCAGATTTTTGACCGCTTCCAAAGCTGCTGATATTGGTGACGATTTCATTTTCAAAGAAAAATCCAGTGTTTTTAATATCTCCGTCTATTTCATAATAGCTTTTGCAAAACCCATTATCGATATAAAATAAAGTGTTGCAGACTTCATCTTTCTGTAACATCAGTTCATTTTTCCTGTAATTCCTTTCCGATAGAGCAGGTTGAAGTATTTCCCAGCTTTTGTCCGAAAATGGAGTGAGTAATCTGATATATTTCAGAAGATTTTCCATGATATTGAGAAATTCTGTTTTTTGCGAAATTAATGAAATTGCCGGAGATTATACCTTAGCAACAGGTCATAAAAAAGAGCGGTAAAAACCGCCCTCAACAAAATTTTATCTAACAAGAATATTTTACATATAAACGCATCCGCATCCTGTTTCCCATTCCTGGCAAAGACGCATTGGTTCATTACATCCAGGGTTGCCACCGCCGCCGCCGGAAACTCTGTAGCAGGTTCCATCACTGCAATAGTAAGAGCCTATTGTTGGTGGGCAATTGCCATCCATATCACATAATGCATAAGGAGTGTCACCACCACTGATCATCACAAGCTGATTTCTCTTTAATTTTTTTAAATTTTTCATAGTAATCATGTTTTAATTTGTTGGTAACTAATGTATAAAATTTTTAACACACCAGCAAGTGTTTTAATTAATAGGGATGTAGATTTTAAGATAGTATTTATTTTATCATAGATTTAATCAAGGTCTAAGGTCATAAAAAGAGCAATTTCTTCTGCATTTTCATACAGTCTTGTGTTCAGTCCGGTAATATTGAATCCCATTCTTCTGTAAAACTGGATGGCTGGATAATTTGTGTTTTGTGTTTCCAGTTCAATCACCCTGCAGTTTAGTTTCCTTGCCTGTTTAAGAGCACTTTTAATCAGCATAATGCCAATTCCCTGTCGTCTGTGTTTTTCATCGATCAGGATGTTTTCAATATAAAAACTGTTGTTCCATGTCCTGTGTTCACAGATGATCCAGCCTGTAAGTTGTTCATCTGCAAAAGCACCAAAAGAATTTCCTTGTTCGATAAAGGCATTGAGTTCTTCCAAATCTTCAGAAGTTGTTTCCCATATTTTGTTGTAAGGGAAAGATTTTTCTTTTAAGTTAAACTCAAAAGAACCTCCAAATTCAATCGAAGAAACAGAATATATTATTTCCGTTGTATAGCCATTATGCCCCCAGTGTAAGCTTGGGTTGGATTCTAATTTTTGTAATTTTTTTATTTCCACATCAGATATTTTAAGCTTATTGAATTTCAGTACAGATTTCTATCAGATAATTATCAAGATCTTTGATGTAAGCTGTTTTTTGCCCCCAGGGTTTTACCGCAATATCTTCATAAAGAACAGCCCCGTTTTTTATTGCTTTTTCTACTAAGGCTTCTACGTTATCTGTGGTAAACCCCAGTTTTATTCCGAAAGGTTTATCTTCCGTTTTTGAAGTTAAAAAACCTTTTTTAATATTTGAACCTGCAAGGTTAACAGAGGCAAATGATAGCGTAGTTTCTCCGGTCAGGAGTTCTCCATAATCTTTTTCCGGGGTGATGAATTTTATTTCAGAATCAAAAGTATTTTTATAAAAATTAATAGATTGTTCTACATTTTCCACGTACAGAATGACATATTTGAATTTAATCATAATATTGAATTAAAATGGTTTTATTTTTTGTGTATAATATATTTTTCATCCACCATAAGTATGGTATGAGGGCCATGTAAAGGATATTCTTTGAAGCTTCCGAAATGACCGAAATGAAGAGGGTATTTCTGGGCAAGCTGCCGAACTTTGCTTCCAAAGGAATTGATATCCACCTTTTGGATATTCTCTTTTTTCTGCCTACCATTGCTGAAAAAAAGCATCAAATTACAATGATCATTAAAATTGAAATCATTATAGTAGAAGACATTGAGATTTTCTTCCTGGCAAATCTGCACTAAGTCATTAATAAGATTTTGTTTATGCTGTGCAGGAAGGTTGCAGTCAATTCTGACCATATAATTTTCAGCATTACTTTTTTTTAAATCTGAACCCACCATCTGAATAAACCGGTGTTCAATATTTTTGAAAGCTTCTCTTTTCGGAGGATAGCTTTTACTGGATTGAATAGTAAAGGGAATGCCTGAATTTAGTAATAGAGCATTTTCACAAATCAATAATTTTTCAATTTCTGTTACAAACTGAAAATGAAAGTCAAAAAGCTGATAATCTCCAATAGTAATGATCAGTTGATTTTCATTGATGTTTACCTGTAAATGTGTCTGTCTGAAGTTTGCTTTCAGTTTTTCCAACTTTATGAGGAAATCATTTGTGTTTTCAATCTGAACTTTCGCTGCCAGTTCAGCAGGAGTATCGGCATGTCCACCAAATCCCGGATAAAATTTGAAAAACGTAAAGTCATATAGATGATCCGGAAATTTGAAATACCAGTATACGCCTAAAATCATAGAAGGTTGATTGATGAATTGTACAATAATCAAAATTAAATAAAATTTCACACTCCAAAACTTTCAAAACCCTTAAATTTGTAGGCAATAAAAATTTACTTGGATGCTTAGGAACATTTCAATTGCGGCAGCTACATTATTGTCCGTAGTTACAATCAATGCGCAGAAGAACAGAAATACTCAACTGGAAAGACCCAAATTAGTCGTTGGTCTGGTAGTAGACCAGATGCGTTGGGACTATTTATACCGTTTTTATGGTAAGTATGGGAATGACGGTTTTAAGAGACTTTTGAATACAGGATACTCTTTGAATAACGTACACATTCCTTATGTGCCTACCATTACAGCTTTGGGACACACTTGTATCTATACAGGATCTGTACCGGCAATTCATGGGATTGCAGGAAACGACTGGACAGATAAAGAGACCGGAGAAGGGGTTTACTGTACTGCAGATGAGAGCGTTCAGCCAGTAGGAACAACCAATACAAAAATCGGAAGCCACTCACCAAAAAATCTTTGGTCTACTACAGTAACTGACGAATTGAGACTGGCGACCAACTTCCAGGGAAAAGTAGTGGGTGTTTCTTTGAAAGACCGTGCTTCTATTCTTCCTGCAGGGCACACTCCAAACGGAGCTTTCTGGTTTGATGACAGCACAGGAAATTTCATTACCAGCACATGGTATATGAATGACCTGCCTCAATGGGTAAAATCATTCAATTCTCAGAATCTTCCTGAAAAATTAGTAGCAAACGGTTGGAATACCTTACTTCCGATCAACCAATATACAGAAAGTGCACCGGACAACTCTTCATGGGAAGGGCTGCTGGGAAGCGCAAAAACACCTACATTCCCTTACAGCAACTTAGCAAAGGATTATCAGACTAAAAAAGATAATATCCGTTATACTCCTTTCGGAAACACATTGACATTGAAGTTGGCAGAAGCTTCTGTAGAGGGTGAAAAACTGGGTGGAGATAATATTACAGACTTTTTAGCTATCAACCTTGCTTCTACAGATTATGCGGGACATAAATTCGGACCAAATTCTATTGAAGTAGAAGATGTTTATATCAGATTAGACCAGGATTTAGCTGAATTCTTCAATTATTTAGATTCAAAAGTAGGAAAAGGAGAATACACTGTTTTCCTTTCTGCAGACCATGGTGGAGCGCATTCTGTAGGATTTCTTAAAGAACATAAAATTCCTACAGGTTTCTTCGGAGAAGATGCTGAAAAAAATCTGAACCAAAAGCTAAAAGATAAATTCGGAGCAGATAAACTGATCAATGCGATTGATAACTATCAGATTTATTTCGACAGAAAAGTATTGGCAGACAGCAAACTTGAATTGGATGATGTAAGAAACTTTGCAGTAAAAGAAATTGAGAAAGATCCTACTGTTTTATATGCTGTTTCTGTAGATAAAGTTCAGGAGTCAAGCATTCCGGAGCCCATCAAACAAAGAATTATCAACGGAATCAACAGACAGAGAAGCGGAGATATTCAGTTGATTTCTCATGATTCTATGCTTCCTCCATATTCTAAAACAGGAACTACACACAGTGTATGGAACTCTTATGATTCACATATTCCATTGATCTTTATGGGATGGGGAGTGAAGCAGGGAGAAAGCAATAAAGAATATCACATGACTGATATTGCTCCTACGGTATCTTCTTTACTGAAAATTCAGTTCCCAAGTGGAAATGTAGGAAATCCAATTACAGAAGTTATCGGTAGATAAGCTGAAATTATACATTATAAAAAAGCATTCCAAACTGGAATGCTTTTTTGTTTTCATAGCTTATGATGTTCTTATCATTTGCTGTATCTCTTTATGAAAATTCTTATTCTGTTTTCTGATTTTTATAATAGAATATAAAAGGATAACTATAAAAATACATCCCAGCAGTACAGAGCCAATTTTAATATAACGATAATAGGATTTCAGTTTTTCACTTTTTAAAGAGGTTTCCTTATTATGATTGTCAATGACCTGGTTAATGGATTTCAGTTCATTTTGTTTTCTTTTAAAGCGCATTTCCAGGTATTTTTTATTATACTGCTGGTAAAGATTCTGTTGTCCCATGGCAAGATGATTTTCTGCCAATTCCTTGTAGATTCCTTCATTCAGGGTGATATCTCCTATATTTTTACAAAGATTTTCTGCTTTTAACAAAAGGTTTATAGCAGGTTGATTTTCATGTTTTTTCTTGTGTATTTCGGCAATTCCTTTTAAGGCAAAAGCTTCCAGACTTTTAGAATAATTCTTGCGGGCATAGTTTAAAGATTCCACAAAAGCTTCCTGTGCTTTATCAATTTGATTGAGATTAAGATAACAATACCCGATATTGTATAAGACCACACTCATGTTGGAATTGGTAGTTTTCTTTACAGGTACTTTTTCAAAATTCTGGATTGAAATTAAAAACTTTTCCAATGCAATTTCTGAGTTGGACTGGCTCTTGTAAATCATTCCTCTTATGGCATAGCTTGTAGCGGTTTCAACATATTTCAAGGGATTTTTGTCCGGGATTTTAGCAATATATTGGTCCGCTTCATTCAGCGTTTCAAGGCTCTTGCTGAAAAGTTCCATCTGCTGATATTGTATTGCGACAGAGATAAGAACTTCTGCATGACTCCAGGGATCATTGGTTTTCTGGGAAAGTTCCTTTGCCTTCATAATATATCTTAATGATTCCTCAAAGTTTCTTTTGGCAATATGAGCTGTGGAAAGAAGCTTATAAAGTTGGATAGAAGTTTTGACATCATAAGATTTCTTTAACAGCCGTTCCCCAATTTTAATTGTATTATCAGGATTGTCATAAATTTCAAGCCTGGCCTTTTTTATTAAGACACTATCCGGTGTCTTTTGAGCCTTTGTGAAAATACAAAAGGATACCAGGAGCAGTGGCCATATTTTTAAAAGTGATTTCATACGGTTTTGGTTTTACTGATTTCCTGAATATAGGCATTGGGAGACATTCCGGTGACGGATTTGAAAACGGTTGTAAAGGCACTGTGTGATGAGAACCCTGAATATTCTGCAAGATAGCTTACTTTATAATTAAGAAAAGTGGAATCATTCCTTAATAGCTGTACAATATGATTGATCCTTAGTTTGTTAATGTATCCATTGAAATTTTTCTCTTTGTTGTTGATGACTTCAGAAAGGTATTTTGTATTAATTTCCATTTGAGAGGAAAGCATAGATAAGGACATATTTTTATTCAGATATCCGTTGGATTTTTCAAACTCTTCAAGTTTTTGAAGGATTTCATCTTCTTTTTCCCTCGATATTTTGTTGAAACCGGCATCTTTTGCTGTTGCAGAAGCTTTATTTAATAAAATGGGTTGAGGTTTCTCATTGCTCTGTTTTTTAAAGAAATCAAACTGCTTTTTTAAATCTTTATTTTTGCTTTTAATAATTAAAAAATAGATGGACAGGCCAATAATAATCAGGAATAGAATGAGAGCCAGAGGTAAGAAGGACCTAAGGAACATCAGTTTTTGAAATTCAATATTTTTATTCTGATTGGTTTCAACAAGTTTTACAATATATCGTATTCCTTCTTTCGAGCTTGCATCGGTTTTTGTTTTTAAATCATTATAGAGTTTATTGTATTGATGATATTTTACATCATCATGAAGTGCGTAATAGTTGCGGGATAATGATTCGTAAATTTTAATTTTTAAATTATTAAAAGACAGATCTTCAATCAAAAAGAGTCCAACTTCCAGTTTCTCAACAGATGTTGTGTAATCCTGTTTCAAAAAATAATATTGGGACAGATTCTCATACGCTAAACCTAAAAGAAATGGTTGATTTGTCTGGTGTTCAAGATCAGAAATAATATTTTCTATAAGCGCTTTATATTCAACAAGTCTATTTTGTTTTAGGAGATAAGAAGAACGGAAAATTCTGTTTTCCATTTTTAATATTCTGTTTTCTTCATTATGATCGCTGAGGTACTGATTACTTTTATCAAGGTTTTTGAATGCTGCAGGATAATCTCTATTGATTCCTGAGTTCAAAGCTTGCAGTTGGTACAGCTTTGCTGTGGTTATTCGTAATGCGGCATCATTACTTTTAAGAAGCTTTTGATCAGATAAAAGATGGGTAATAATTCTTTTTGACTGATTGTACAGACTCAGATTTTGGTATTGGTCAGCAAGATTATAATCACTGAAAACCTGCATAAAATAAGAAAGTTCATTTTTCGGATCGGCATCTTCTTTCTGCGCAAAAATATTCACAGATTGTATGTAATCGCCTTTCATAGCAAAAGCCTGTGAAATAATGTTTTGCAGTACAATTTTATGCTCTGTATTCTGATCACTTACGAGGATTCCCTGAGTATAGCTGATGCATTCGTCAGAATTCTGATACAATTTCAGAAATGCCTTATCTGCCAAAATATTAAAGTCCGGACCTGACTGTCCACTGGTAATAAAAGAACAGCAAATGAAAATAAACAGTAATATTTTTCTGCTATTTTGAAATAATTTTTGTCTTGATAGTTTGTTTTTTGTGCTTTTTTGAATAGTTCGGGTAAAATCCATATTCAAAATGATGTTTTGTATCTAATTGATTATTATTTGTTTAAAAATTAAACTCTTTTAAAATTCACGAATTATGAAAGTCTATTTCTTTGGATAGGGTAAATATTGTATTAATATTGTTTTCACCAATTCGGAACGCTAAATATAATAAAATATGAAAAATTTTTACAGAATGTCAATAAAAATATTGACGGCTTGTCTTTTTCTGAAATTTAGTTTTGCAGCAGCACAGCTTACAGTAATAGGGTTGGGAAATTATAATGTAGGTGCAGTTTCAGATAATGGAGTAGTAAGTATGCATACAAGTGCAGGAGGAGTATATAAATGGAATGCAGCAGGCGGACTTGTACAGATAGGTTCAATATCAAACGGATATCCAGCCGCAGGGAGAACGATTGTTTCAAACGATGGAACCAAAATATCATCTTCTGTTACAAATTCTGCAACAGGATTTAATGAAATATCAACTTATGACGTAGCTACTTCCACATGGGTAAACAGAGGAGGGCTGGTTCCTACCGGTTGGGACGGCAGTGTAAGTTCTACATGGGGAATGTCACCGAATGGAAATACTATTGTAGGGTTAGGATTTCTTACTGCTGCGAACGCACATGCTGTGAAATGGGATGACGTAAACGGAATGGTTGACCTGGGAAGTATAGTTTCCGGACGCAGTTCCAGGGCAAATGCAATCAATGCGGCAGGAACCGTGATTGTAGGGTGGCAGGATGAGCCAACCGGAACAAGAAGCGGTGCAAAATGGCAGGATGGAGTAGAAAGTTTTATTACAGATAATAACGGGAATAATGTAGGAGAAGCAGGCGGAATTTCGGCTGACGGAAATACCATTATAGGATCTGCAAATCCTAATCCTTATGTTTGGAATGCTACAAGCGGGCTGACTTATATAACACATCCTAATGCTTCGTTCAATTTCAAAGGAGGAGCTACAGGAATTTCAGCTGATGGAACACGAGTTATTGGTTTTTACAGAGCATTTGGAGCACCTCCAATGTCGGGAGAAGGTTTTATCTGGACTGCATCTGCCGGAAGAATTAATCTGAATGATTATGCAGTATCCTTAGGAATTGCAACGAATGGAGTAACGATGGGACTTCCTCTGGCGATTTCACAAGACGGAAAGAAAATTGCCGGATCAGGGACGAATGCTTCAGGTCAAATAGTTGCTTTTTATCTGGATACTTCTGAATTCTTATCAGTAAATGATACCGTGAAAGAGAAAAACAGTGTTGGCATTTATCCTAATCCTGTAACTGATGTGCTTTATTTTAAAGGAACAGGAAAAATAGAAAAAGCAGAAATCTATAATATGGTTGGGCAAAGGGTGAAATCGTTCAATACTGTGGAAGGACAAATTGATGTTTCATCTTTATCAAAAGGAGATTATATTCTGCAATACTCTGTGAAAGGAGAAAAACAAGCTTATAAATTCATTAAAAAATAACATATATAAATAGTAAAGTAGTGGGATGATGGCCGTTTTCAATTTTGAAAGCGGCTGTTTTTTATTTGTAAAAGTCTGAAATTTTTGATGTAAAAGCCGGTTTTTTGGCAAATACATATAAAAAACTATCTTTGCAAAAATTTTGGTTTCCAGTATTTTGGAATGAAAAGGGAATTGGGTGTAACTCCCATACTGTCCCCGCAACTGTAAATCGCAATAAAAGTTTCTGCAAACAACCACTGTCTAAAACGGGAAGGAGCAGAATGCGAAAGTCAGGAGACCTGCCAACATTATAATCAAAAAACATATTGCTTTCGGAGGAAAAGTAAAAAAGTATGGATATAAAAAGATCTTTAGTACTGCTTTTTTCATCTTATGGCTGTTTTCTTTTTGGACAAGAGAAAACCATAGACACTATTTATGTCTTCGACAACCAGATGAATAGGGTGAAACTTTTTCATCCCGTAAAAATAATTTCGGCAGAAGAGGCCGAGAAAAACTCCAGTAATCTTTCAGAGCTCCTGAGATTTCAGTCACAGGTTTTTATCAAAGAAAATGGCCGAGGGGCTGTTTCTTCACCATCTTTCCGGGGTACTACCGCTCAGCAGACTGCATTTGTATGGAATGGGATTAATATCAACTCCAGTTTTTTAGGACAGGGAGATATCAATAATATTGCTTTGTTTGGCTATGATCAGATCGGTATAAAAGCCGGCGGTGGAAGTGTAGTCTATGGAAGTGGTGCCATTGGGGGAAGTATTCACCTGAATAATACCCTTGATTTTAATAAAGGTTTCCATGGTTCTTTATTTTCTGAGGTGGCTTCCTTTAATACCTATAATAATTTTGTAAAAGGTTCTTACAGCAATGATAAGTTCAGTTTTAAAGCTTCCGGAAATTATTCTGTAAGTGAAAACAATTATGAGGTAAGCGATCTGAAGTATATCAACAGAAATGGAAATTACTATAATACCACATTCAATGCAGGTGCATCCTATAAAATAACCAACGATCATAAAATTTCGTGGCAAAGCCAGTTTTTCGATTCTTCACAGCATTATCCTGTGTATGAAGAAACGGGAACAAAAACAAAATATAAAACTCAAAGTATAAGAAGCCTTCTTTCCTGGGACTGGAATAAAACTAAGTTCAGCAACTCTTTTAAAGCGGCCTATACAGAAGAAAACTTTCAGTATTTCGGTTCGTTAAACCAGCCTAAATCAAGTGGGGGAACAGGGAAAAACTATATCTTTAAAAATGATTTCAATTATTTTCTGAATTCTAAGTGGAATTTTAATCTTATCGGAGAATTTCAGATCAATAAAGGTGAAGGATATCAGAGCGGAATATCCAGTGTCAGTAGAAATATTGGCTCTGTTTCCGGGTTGCTGAGGTATTTTGCTACTAAAGACCTGCGTTTTGAGGGTGGATTTAAGAAAGATTTTGTGGAAGATGTGAAGTCTCCGTTTATGTATTCATTCTCTGGAAAATGGAGTGCCGCAAAATGGTATGATGTAAGCGTTAACGTGTCAAAAAACTTCAGATATCCGTCATTTAATGATATTTATTATGAGCCGGGAGGAAATAAAGATCTGAGACCGGAAACGTCTACCCAGTTTGATATGGTGAATGAGTTCAGAGTAGGAGATTTCAGACTTACTTTGTCTCCTTATTATATGAACATTACAGATCTTATTGTATGGCTGCCTACTGCTTTGGGGTATTGGCAGGCATTTAATGTCAATAAATCTGAATCTTACGGATTGGAATCTCAATTGTCTTTCAGCAAACAATTGGGAAATCATAAAATCCGGGCTAATGCCGGGTACTATTATGCAAAATCTATTGATAAGGAAACGAAAATGCAAAGACCTTATGTTCCCATGCACAGAGGAATGGCCAATGTAGATTATGAATACGGTTTCTTTAAGTTTTTCGCACAGGGACTGGTGAATGGCGTTACTTACACTACAAGTGATGAAAAAAGATCAGAAGCAATAGATCCTTATTTTCTTTTAAATATGGGAGTTTCAGCAACACTGGCAAAAAAGTATACTTTAGGATTTAAAGTGAATAATCTAACGAATACTTATTATAAAACGGTTTCTTTTTATCCTTTACCGAAAAGAAACTATAGTGTGTATGCGGCAATAAATTTTTAAAAAATTAAATTGAATAAATTATGAAAATAACTAAACTTTTAACTGTATTATTTGCAGTGGTTTTATTGTTTAACATGTCTTCATGTACAAGTGACTCTGCAGAGTTTGAAATGTCTCCGATCACTTACCAGAACGGATATTTTATCTCTAATGAAGGTAACTTCAACAGCCAGGGGGCTAAAGTAACATTTCTTACAAGAGATTTAAGCCTGAAGCAGGAGGATGTATATGGTTATAACAACAGTAAAGAAATCTTAGGTGACGTTCTTCAGACCATTGGTCTTGACGGAAATAAGGCTTATCTTGTGATAAACAACTCGAACAAAATTGTTGTAGTAGACCGTTATACATTTAAGAAATTAGCAGTCATTTCAGATCAGCTTGATAATCCAAGAGGAATTACTTTTGCGAATGGATTTATTTATGTTGCCAACACCAATTTCATTGCTAATACTCAAAGTGTAACGAAATATAAAGCTTCTGATTATTCATTTGTAAGTAAAATCAACATGGCTGATGTTTCTGATAAAACAGTAGAAGCAGGAGGAAATGTTTTCGTACAGAATGCTTCATCAGGATTTGGAAATAAGATTACGTATATCAATACTTCCAACGATAGCAAAACTGAAATTTCCATTCCGAATGGTCAGATTGGAAACACTGTATCTTACAAATCCAATGTTTACACAATTTCTTCAACAGCTACAGATTCTTATATCTACAAGATTACGAGCGCAGGAATTATAACACCGGTAATTACTTTGACAGGAATTCCAAATGCTACAAATCTTCAGATTGATAACGATAAGTTCTATTTCAGCTCTGTCAATAAAGTATATACAACAAGCTTAGCTACACCAACAGTTCCTGCAAGTCCGTTATTAACAGCAGCGGATGGTGGACCTTATTATACGCTTTATGGATTTAATGTTATTGATGGAAGAATCTTTGCATCAGACGTTAAGAAGTTTACAGAAGAAAGTGAAATGGTAATATATTCAGCAGCTACAGGGAGCAAGATGGGATCCATTAAAACTGGAGGTCTTGGTGCTAACGGTACTTACCTGAATCCATAATACTTCACAGTATATAAAAAAATAATTTTTTATTTTTTCATCATTTGTGTTTTTTTCCGGCCGGTTTCTTTTGAAACCGGCCGGCTTTGTTTTCCTTGTGAAAATAAAAAAACCGGCGGGATGGAACATCCCGCCGGGCTTTTATATTAGCTATAGATTGAATTAGATTGTTAATCCCAGTTTTTCCGCTTCAGCAATCACAAATTTTGTGGCTTCCTCTTTTTCATTGGGAATTTCACCTTCCAGAATGGCTTCTTTTACTTTCTCTTTCAAAATACCAATTTCACGGCCTGGCTTAAGATTAAACATTTGCATAATCTCTTCACCAGTAATAGGCGGCTGGAAGTTTCTTACCTGATCTTTTTCTTCCACTTCTTTGATCTTCACCGCTACATATTCAAAGTTTCTTTTGAACTTTTCCTGTTTCTTGGAGTTTTTAGTTGTAATGTCAGCTTTACAAAGGGTAAAAAGATCTTCAAGGTTTTCACCGGCATCAAATAAAAGTCTTCTCAATGCAGCATCTGAAGCATCATCAGTGATCAGGGCAATAGGTCGCGATGAAAGTTTTACCATTTTCTGAACATATTTCATATCACTTCCCAAAGGTAATTTCAATCTCTGGAAAAGGTTTTTAACCATTTTTGAACCTAAAAACTCATGTCCATGAAAAGTCCATCCTGTTCCTTCTACAAACTTTTTTGTAGGAGCTTTACCAATATCATGGAGTAAGGCAGACCAACGAAGCCAAAGATTATCTGTATTCACAGAAATATTATCTACAACTTCTAAAGTATGGTAAAAGTTATCTTTGTGGGTTTGTCCTTCCACTTCTTCCACTCCTTTAAGTTCGATCAGCTCTGGAATAATCAGCTTCATAAGACCGGTTTGCTCCATGAGCCTCAATCCGACAGACGGTTTTTCAGAAAGCATAATCTTGTTGAATTCTACCATGATTCTTTCCATAGAAACAATCTTGATTCTTTCCGCTTCCTGCTGGATAGCCTGCAGAGAGTTTTCCTCAATTTTAAAATTTAAAGTTGAAGCAAAACGTACCGCTCTCATCATTCTCAACGGATCATCAGAATAGGTTTGAGCCGGTTCCAAAGGAGTTCTTAAAATTCCATTCTCAAGATCTTCAACCCCATTGAACGGATCAATCAGTTCTCCGAAATTATCTTTATTTAAAGAAATAGCCATCGCATTGATGGTGAAATCCCTTCTTTTCTGGTCATCTTCAAGGCTTCCTCCTTCTACTTCCGGTTTTCGACTGTTTTCGGTATAGCTTTCCTTTCTTGCTCCCACAAATTCAAGATCAAGTTCTTTATACTTAATCATTGCTGTTCCATAAGTTTTGAATACGGAAACCTTTAATTTAGGATCTATATCTTGAGCTACATTTTGAGCAAGCTCTATACCGCTTTGTTCTGTTACAAAGTCTATATCTGTAGAAGCTTTTCTGTTCATCAGAAGGTCACGTACATAACCACCCACAATATACACGGACTGGTTATTCCTTTCTGCTGCTTCAGAAATTATTTTAAAAAGTTTTAAATTCTTATTTTGATTAAGATTAATTTTCATCGTTAATAATAGTGACAATTTCTACGCATGTAACCCATTAATCATAATGAGCATACATTTTATTAATTTTTCCATCTTCATTAAAAAACATGACTTCAACAGCATGTTTATCCATAATCGACTTATAAAATAATGCTGCTGAATCTACTCCCGCTGTAGAATGAATAAGGTCAAAATGGAGATTTGGGAATTTTTCCAATGCCTTTCTCCAATATTCACGGACAGCTTCTTTTCCCTTCAAAGAACTTTCTTTACCGCCTGTAGCCATCGCAATCATGGGAGTTGTAATCTCAATATCATCCGAATAATGGGTAAGAATAGTCTCTAAATCATGAGAATTCCATGCATTAACCCATATTTGAGCAAATTCCTGATGATTCATAGCAAATAATTTATGAGTTGAGTTTGCAAAGATAGAATTAAAAAAAAGAAATCCTGCCGATATGAACTGACAAGACTCTAAAAAATAAACAAAAAGGTTCAGAATTTCTATTCCCGAAGAACCTTTATTCTGTTGTCACTCCATATTTTGATCACCGAAGAACCAGCGTATTTTGAAACTTTTTCTCTGTCTTCTTCCACTGCATAATCTACAAGACCAATCATCTCCTCAGAAATATCAGAGAATTTCAATGGGCTTTTCTCACCACTGAAATTGGCAGAGGTAGATACCAGAGGTTTGTTCAGTTTTGTAATCAGTTTTTTGCAGAAATCATTTTTTACAAGACGTATTCCGATGCTTCCATCCTCCGCAAGAAGTTCTTTGGGTAAACCTCTTGGATTTTCATAAACGATCGTTACAGGTTTTTCACTAAGATCAATAATGTCCCATGCTATTTCAGGAACATCCACCAGATCCTGAAGTCTTTTTTCAGATTCTACAAGAATGATCATGGATTTGTTTTTCTCACGCCTTTTGATGTCAAAAATTTTATTGACAGCTTCTATATTGGTGGCATCACAACCAATTCCCCAAATGGTATCTGTAGGGTAAAGAATTGTTCCGCCGGATTTTAATACTTCAATAATATGTTCCATAATTGTATGTGAAATTCAAAGAGTGGATAAAGGTAGAAAATCTATGGATTTCAGACAAAAAATCAGGATGTAAATGTGGTTATGTTGATAAGTTTTGGCTAAAGCCAATGGAATGGTGTAAAACGTGAAAACGGGCTAAAGCCCGTTCCTATTGATGTTTTTATGACGCATTTAAAAAATGTTTCAACGATTATTAGGTATGCTATCTTATTCAATAGAAATGAGCTTTAGCCCATTTAAATAAAAAAGGAACAAATCCTCTGGCTTTAGCCAAAACTTAATTAAAACTTATTTTTAATCTCCTACATCCATCCCAACTTCGATAAATACCTTTCCTCAATAATATTCAGATGGTGGTAATTATGTCCTACAATCAGCTTTCCGATGGTTTCCACAGAAATTTCATGGCCATTGGCTGTACCTGTATTTTGTAAGGCGTAAGGCGTAAGCGTTTCTAATAGAATCTTGGAAGACTTTCTCACCAGCTTGTATTCTTCCAGAAGAGATTCCAGTGTTCTTTCATTGGCGAAAGACTGATCGGCATATTCATTTTCATCAAACCCTGGAAGATTGTTTTTTTCTCCTCTTGCGAAAGCTAATATTCTGTATTGGAAAACTCTTTCCGTATCCGATAAATGGAGTAGAAGTCCTTTTAATGTCCATTTTCCTTCTGCATAAGCAAAATGAGACTGCTCTTCGGTAAGGTTAGAATAAATTCCTATGGTTTTATCAGCTGATATCTGCAGTTCGTTTAGCCAGTTCCCTGATGGAATCTGATCTAAATATCTTTGAATGTATTTTTGAAAATCGGTCATATTATTTTTTTGTTTTTATAAATTGATTTCGGGGTGTGGGTATAGAGAATGCAACAGAAAGTTAATGATAGTAATGAATATATTTTATAAAATTACTCATTACTGATTTCTCATTACTCATGAATTGCTCCACTCGTAGAAGTTCACAGAGTCATACAATTCAAATCCGCAGGCTGGATACAGCTGATTCCCGATATCATTGCTTTTTCCTGTTTCTAAAAGGATACCACATGCTTTTGATGAACGGCAGTGCTCCTTGGATTCTTCAATTAATTCTTTAGAATAGCCCTTTCCTCTATGGTTTTCATTCACGTAGAGATCATTCAGCAGCCAGTAGCGCTGCATTCTTGTAGATGAGAATATAGGGTATAATTGTACGAAACCTGTAAGTTTACCATTTTCTTCTGCAACAAAAATTTCAGAATCTTTATTTTCAAGTCTTTCCTGAAGAAAACTTGTCGCGGCAGAAATATCTGAGGTCTTGTGATAGAATATTCTGTACTGATCAAATAGTTCAGCAAGTTGAGGCAAGTCGGAAATGACTGCTTTTCTTGTGTTTTTCATATGATTGGTTGGTGGTTATAATAAAATGAGAAGGATTGATTAACCCTTCTCATTTTAGTTTATAGTATGTTAAGAAAAAGCTTTCTCAAGATCTGCAATAAGATCTTCTGCATCTTCAATACCTACGCTTAAACGAACAAGATCATCAGTGATCCCCAGTTCAGCACGTTTTTCTGCCGGGATTGAAGCATGGGTCATCAGAGCAGGGTGGTTAGCCAGAGATTCTACTCCTCCTAAAGATTCTGCAAGGGTGAATACTCTTACTTTCTCTAAGAATTTAATTGCATCTTCTTTCTTTCCGGATTTGAAAGTGAATGAAACCATTCCTCCTGCTTCCTTCATCTGAGATTTTGCCAATTCATACTGAGGGTGAGATTCTAATCCCGGATAAATTACTTTATCTACAGCAGGATGATTTTCAAGATACTTGGCTACTGCAAGTCCGTTGTCAGAATGTCTCTGCATTCTTAATGCCAGTGTTTTGATCCCTCTCAGTACAAGGTAAGAATCATGAGGTCCTAAAATACCACCACTTGCAAACTGAATAAAGTGAAGTTTTTCTCCCAGTTCAGCATCTTTAGCGATAAGCGCTCCCGCAATCACATCAGAGTGTCCACCCAGATATTTGGTGGCAGAGTGCATCACAATATCAGCACCCAGATCAATAGGTCTTTGAATATAAGGCGTTGCAAAAGTATTGTCTACTGCTACTAAAATATCTTTTCCTTTCGCAATATCTACAACCGCTTTGATGTCTACCAATTTCATCAAAGGGTTGGTAGGTGTTTCTACCCAGATCAGTCTCGTTTTATCAGTGATAACATCAGCAATTTTAGAAACATCATCGAAATTCACGAAAGTAAACTTCAGCTGATATTTTTCGAAAAGTCTTGTAAACATTCTGTAAGTACCACCATAAAGATCATCTACAGCGATGACTTCATCACCTGGGTTTAATAATTTCAAAACACAGTCGATGGCAGCAAGACCAGAACCGAAAGCTAAACCTCTCGCTCCATTTTCAATACTTGCCAAAGAATCTTCCAATGCCTGTCTTGTAGGGTTGGCAGCTCTTGAATATTCATATCCGGAATGTACTCCAGGGCTTTTTTGTGCAAACGTAGAGGTCAAAAATACAGGAACATTTACAGAACCTGTTGCAGACTCGTGGTGCTGCCCTCCGTGAATTACTTTTGTATTAAAATTCATAATTTTTTGCTTTAGGCTTGAGCATTAAGCAATAGAATATATTACTTGAGCCCATTGTTTTTTATTAAATTTGCTCTAGCTGAATACAAAAAGCTTACCGCTTACTGTCTCCAGCTTATCACAATTGTTTTTTTACTTAATAGCAGATTTCACAGCAAACTCTTCTGCAACTTCTTCCATCCACTGCGCTACATCCTCCTCACCCGTTGCTCTCTGATAAGTGCTTCCTAAAGATATTAAAATCTGGTGGATAAACATCTTCATTTGGTCTACAGGCATTTCTTTAGTCCAAAGATCAATTCTTAATGCCTCTCTTGTTTTATCATCCCATACAGAAATCATCGTTGCTTTAGTATCTTGCTTATCAATACCTCCATCCTGAGCGTTCCATGTAATATTTTCAGGTACATGATTTTCATCAAGCTCTACATCTATCGTAATCTGAGTCTTTCTCATTTTTCTATTTTTTCTAAATTCTAAATTTTCTATTGTTTAAGTTTCGGTTTATAACCGGATTCATTAAAAATGGTCGTTGCATCCATTTTCAGGAAAGCTGTAAGTTTTGTTTCAGGCTTTTCCTTAAGGTAGGTCTTACAGATCTGCCATCCTGTAAAAATTCCGATTTGTGGTGAAGATTCATTGTCAATCTCCGTATAAAATTTTGAGAATGGTCCGGGCGATATGAAACGCTCTCCCAATCTTGGATCATCACCGAAAATCAGGTTGCTTTCTACAAAATAATTCCAGATGTTGGCTTCATTAGCTGTTGCCCATTCATATTGCTTTTTGGTATAATTCATTTTCAGATAATCAGGAACATCAGGAAGAAAAGCGTCCTGAAGAATCATTACTTTTCCATTCAGAACGATCTGATCAATGAATTTCTGATGATCAGGAGATTCCGTTACAATATTTTCAGCAAAAAGCTGTGAAACCTTAGGAACGATATTCTGCGGATTCATTGATTTTTGAAAATAAAGTTCCAGTCCTTTATAATTAGGATTTCCATCTCCCATAAAACCGGTAATATCTATAAACAGTAGATTTCCTTTCTGATCATAAAATATCGGATCCTGGATCATCTGTAACGCAGATGAAAATAAATATACTTTGGGGCTTTTAAACTGTGGGAAATAATATTTGATATGCGAGAATAAACTCTTCAGCTCTGTTTGTAATGTAGCCTGATTTATCTTTCCAATCGTTTCCTTGTAGATTTTGATCTCTTCAGCATCCATTCTTCTCTTTTCAAAATCTGCATCTGAAACACTTCCCTGAAACCATGGGAACTGAGTTTTAAACTGCTCCAGCGGAACATTCGGATTGTAAAATTCTTTGGAGATATCTGTTACATCAACTTTTTCGGCAGTTTCTTTAACTTCTACCTTCCATTGATTTTCAGCTTCTTTTTTGCAGGAAACAAGTCCGGCAGCTAAAATAGAAGAAAGCGCAATATATCTAAAAATCTTCATTATTTTTACATGGAATTTAAGTTTACAAAAATAAGGATTAAATACACAATTCATGATGAAAATTAAAATAATTACAACCCTTTGCCTTATTTTGGGACTTTCTTTTTTCTATGGGCAAAAGCTGGAATTTAAAGATAAAAACTTTGAAAAAGCTGTACTTGGAAATTTTGATCTGAATAGAAACGGAATACTTGAACCCATGGAAGCTGGGACGGTTACGAACCTGTTCCTTGTTCAGAAAGGGATTACTTCCACAGAAGATCTGCACTTTTTTAAAAATGTGAAAATGATTATTCTGGATGATAATGTGATTCCGAATATTGTACTAAACAGCTTGGATCAACTCGAATTGTTTTCCTGTACAGGATGTAAAATCTCCTCATTCAAAGCAGAAAATCTGAAAAATTTAAGTTCTTTATATCTGGACAATAATCTGTTGGAAGGTATTTCGCTGAATGGAATTCCAAAAATTGACCAATTAACATTATCTTTAAATCAATTAAAAACAGTTGACCTTACGCAGTTCAAAGTATTAAGGAAACTGAATGTAGAACATAATAAGCTTCAAAAAATTGATATTTCCGGGAATCCTGCTTTACAAACCCTCAATGTAATGGGAAATAAAATAAAAGAAACAGACATCAAAAAAGGTACAAAAACAGACGTAACTATTTTTGGTGCTGAAGAATAAAAACTAATGAGTATGAAAATAGAAACAGAGCGACTGATATTAAGAAAACTCGAGGATGAAGATTTTGAAAGTATATTTCTGCTGGACTCCAATCCGGAAGTCATGAAATATATTGGTGTACCGGTATTGACAGATATCAATGAATCTAGAAATGTTATCAGCATGATTCAGAAACAATATGAAGAAAATGGAGTAGGAAGACTGGGAGTAGTGGAGAAAGAAAGCGGTCTTCTGATAGGTTGGAGCGGATTGAAATTATTAACCCATGAAACCAATGGCTACAAAAATGTATTGGAGCTGGGATATCGTTTTTTGCCGGAATCATGGGGAAAAGGATATGCTGTGGAAGCCGGAATAGCTTCTCTGAATTATGGTTTTAATGACCTGAATGCTGAGGTTATTTATGCCTATGCTCATTCTGAACATGAGGTGTCTAATCATATTTTAAGAAAATTAGGATTTGAAAAAACCAGTGAGTTTGAAGAACCTGACGGAGTCTGTTTCTGGTACGAACTGAAACGTGAAAAATATAAGAGTAATGACTATTAGAAAAGAAGAAGAAAAAGATCATAAAAAAGTTTTCAGTCTTGTAGAGGAAGCTTTCAGAGATATGGAACACAGCGATCATCAGGAACAGTTTCTTGTTGAAAAATTAAGATTGTCCAGTGCTTTTATTCCGGAATTGTCATTAGTGGCAGAAGATGGGAATGGTGAAATTGCAGGACATATTCTGTTCACAAAAATTACAATTGAAGGTGATGGAGAATCTTTCCAATCTCTTGCACTGGCTCCTGTTTCTGTAAAACCTGAATTTAAAAATCAGGGAATCGGCGGGAAATTGATTCTTCAGGGACACCATATTGCCAAAGAATTGGGATATGAATCTGTAATATTGATCGGACATGAAAATTATTATCCGCGCTTTGGTTACAAAAAAACAAGTAATTTTGGGATTTCTTTTCCATTCGATATTCCGGAAGAAAACGGAATGGCTGTAGAATTGATAAAAGACGGATTAAAAAATAAAAAAGGAGTGGTGAAATACCCTCAGGAATTTGGAATAGACTAAAAAAATATAAACAATGCAGACACAAAAAGTGATAGATCATATTGTAAGCTGGTTAAAAGATTATGCGACAAATGCCAAAGTAAACGGATATGTAATTGGAGTTTCCGGAGGAGTAGATTCCGGAGTGGTTTCTACTTTAGCAGCAATGACAGGCCTGAAAACATTACTGATCGAAATGCCGATTCGTCAGAAAGTAGATCAGGTAGACCGTGCACAGGATCATATGAATGACCTTAAATCCAGATTCCCCAATGTAGAAACAATGTCTGTAGATCTTACACCTGCTTTTGAAGAATTGTATAAAACTTTTGATGTAAAAGATGATCTGTATCCTAACGAGAAACTTGCTTTTGCGAATACAAGAGCCCGCCTGAGAATGCTTACTCTTTACTATTACGGACAGCTGAACGGTCTTTTGGTATGTGGAACAGGAAATAAGGTAGAAGATTTCGGAATAGGTTTTTATACAAAATACGGAGATGGTGGAGTAGATGTTTCTCCCATTGCAGATCTTTATAAAACTGAAGTATATAAACTTGCCAAAGGATTGAATCTGATCAAGAGTATTCAGGAAGCTATTCCTACAGACGGACTTTGGGATGTAGACAGAACGGACGAACAGCAGATTGGGGCTACGTATCCGGAACTGGAAAAAATCCAGAAAGAATACGGAACAAAAACGGCTGATGACTACGAAGGAAGAGATAAGGAAGTATTCCAGATTTTTGACAGAATGCATAAAGCGGCCAAACATAAAATAGATCCTATTCCGGTTTGTGATATTCCTGAAGAGTGGAGAGCATAATAAAATGTACCAGTTCAGCAGTGTCATCATTTAGCAATAAACGATGCGTTGCCTGATGGGTAAATTGTCACATTTAAACAACTATTGTTATGAACGGTAAAATAAGATCCTTATTTTTTATATGCCTGGGACTCCTTTTCGGAATGGCTGTAATGTATGTTTACAGGAACTTTATTGAAGATAAGAAAGATCATGCAGGTTCTGTAAAAAAGGAAACAGTGAGCTATGGCAGTACCTCCCCGAATGGTGCATCAATAATGGAAATTCATCAGCTCAGGTATCTATTGATCAACTGACAGAAGAAAAGACGGTGATCAGCTACGTGAAGCAGAATCATCAACTTCCGGATTATTATATCACTAAAAATGAAGCCAGAAAACAAGGATGGAATCCTTCCCAGGGAAACCTTTGTGACGTAATTCCCGGAAAAGCGATTGGCGGAGATAAATTCGGAAACAGAGAAGGGCGGTTGCCTGATGGCGAAAGGTACTTTGAAGCAGATGTAAACTATCATTGCGGCGGAAGAAATGCTGACCGTATCATTTATACCCAAAATGGGGAAGTATACCTTACCAAAAATCATTATAAGAGCTTTGAGAAACAATAATGTGTAAATAACAAATTGTCATTGCGAGGAACGAAGTGACGAAGCGATCTTTAAAAAAATAATCACAGTTGAAAGCAGGTTTTGTCTATATCATGACTAATAAAAATCATACAACTCTTTATACAGGAGTTACTTCAAATCTGCCTAAACGAGTTCAAGCATAAGGAATCATATTACTCACAAAGCTTTACCTCGAGATATAATTTATATATTTTGGTGTATTGGGAAGCTTTTCAGGAAATAGGTGACGCTATATTTAGAGAAAAACAGATAAAAGCTGGTTCGAGACAAAAGAAATTAGATCTGATAAACAGTATGAATCCATTATGGAAAGACCTTGCGGAGGATGTTGAAAATATTATGGATGTTTTTTGAGATTGCTTCGTCACTTCGTTCCTCGCAATGACCAGTGTATAATTTGCATTTAAATTATTATAAATATTAATTTTGAAAAATATTTACACAGAGATAGATTTCTAATCAAGAAACGGATTTCTGCAAAAAATGCAAAACTTTTTTAATCAATAAAAATTGGAAATTTAGTTCAATATGAAGACAGTATATATAGATTTTACAGACATAGGTGATTATGAAGATTTTTACGCTCAGTTAAAGGAAAAAATTCAGCTTCCTGAACATTTTGGCGATAATCTTGATGCACTGTCTGACACCATCACCGGAGAAATAGAAATGCCCCTCCATCTGGAATTCGTAAACATGACCGTAGATCAGCTGGAGATTTTTGAAGATCTGCTGACCACTCTTGAAGATGCCGAATACGAAGTAGAAGACTTTAGCTTTAGCTACTATCTGGAGCAGTATGAAGACGATGGGGATGAAGATGAAGACGAAGAATAGAAAAAAAACAAGACTGTTTCAAATTACGAAACAGTCTTTTTTATGCTGAAATGTGAAGTTCGTTTTCTTTTATCACACCGTGTCAAGGTTTTAAACCTTGACACGGTGTAGAAATTTCTTTAAATTTATCAGAGATAAAATCTTTGTGCCTTTCTACACAATACACTAATTATTACAAAAATGAAGAATCAAAATAAAATGGCAGCAGATCCTTCACTGCCTGCACTTTTACAACCTCTTCATTCATACTGGAGAAATAAAGGTCAATATTCTCATTTTGTTTTGTCTCATATTCGATAAGACTCTGACGGCATGCTCCACAAGGAGGAATCGGAGGATTATTTTCATGAAATTCTTTAGGACCTCCCACCACAAAGATCTTTTTTATTTTCACATTTGGAAAATTGGCGGCTACCCAAAAAAGAGTAGTTCTTTCTGCACAGAGTCCGGATGGATAAGCGGCATTTTCCTGATTATTCCCGGAATAGATTTCTCCGCTTTCCAATAACACGGAACATCCTACCAGAAATTGAGAATAAGGGGCATAAGCATTCTCACGAGCCTCTTTGGCTCTTTCAAATAATGTATTTTCTATGGTGCTCAGTTCACTGCTATTTTTAAAATATTCGTAACTGATCTGTATATCTTTTTTCATATATTGTAGACTAAAAAAGGGGGGTAAAATTAGTTCTTTTTAATGAGGTGGGCAATATTTTATTCTTCCGGTGAAAAGTTCAATTTTTTTAAAGAGTACAATGTTATATACACCAATAAAATTTAGAAATGTAGAGTTAAAAAACAGATGGGTAATGTCACCCATGTGTATGTATTCATGTGAAAACGGAGAAGCCAATGACTTCCATTTCGTACATTACGGAAGCAGATCACAAGGGGGTACAGGTCTGTTGATTGTAGAGGCTACGGGAGTAGAACCTAAAGGAAGAATTACCAATCACTGCATGGGAATCTGGAATGATGAGCAGGCAGAAAAATTACAAAGGATTGTGGAGTTTGTTCATAAAAACTCTGAAAGCAGAATAGGAATTCAGCTGGCTCATGCCGGAAGGAAAGGTTCTACATGGAATAACCTGCAGATTTCTATTGAAGAAGGCTGGGAAACCGTTGCACCAAGCCCTATTCCGTATCACCCGACGGAAAGAATTCCGCATACGCTCACTACAGATGAGGTAAAGGAGCAGGTTCAGAATTTTAAAAAAGCAGCAAGAAGAGCTGTAGAAGCTGGTTTTGACGTTATTGAAATTCATGGGGCACACGGATATCTGATCCATCAGTTCCTGTCACCGCTATCCAATATCAGAACAGACGAATATGGGGGAAGCTTTGAAAACAGAATCAGGTTTCTGATCGAAATTGTAGATGCTGTTAATGAAGAATTGAATGAAAATACAGCCCTTTTTGTAAGAATTTCCGGAACGGAGTATGCAGAGAACGGTTGGGATATTCAAAGCAGTGTGGAACTGGCAAAAATTTTGAAAGAACATGCTGTAGACCTTGTTGATGTATCCAGCGGCGGCAATATCCATGGCGCGAAAATTTCGGTTTTCGATGGCTATCAGGTTCCTTTTTCATCACAGGTGAGAAATGAAGCCGGTGTAAAGACAGGAGCAGTAGGATTGATTACCAAAATAGAGCAGGCTGAAGAAATCCTTCAGAAAGGTGATGCCGATCTTGTTTTTGTGGCAAGAGAAATTCTTAGAAATCCATATATTGCCGTTCAGGGGTCTTTTGAGATGAAAGAAGACTGCTTTTTTCCACATCAGTATACCAGAGCCAAAATCTCTTCTTAATTACAGAAATAGTTGACAAAACCACAGTAATGGATATCGAAGACTTTATGCTTACCTGCCCCAGCAAAAAATTCCTTGGAGTGGAATGCCTGGGATGCGGCGCCCAGAGAGCAATTGTATTGGTGTTTGAAGGAAAGTTTTCTGAAGCTTTTCACATGTATCCTGCCGTATATACCTTATTATTGTTTTTTTTTACCCTGGGCCTGAGTTTTATCGACAAAAAAAGAAAATACAGCAATATTTTAATGGGTATGGTAATCATTAACCTTATTATTATGGTAATTGGGTATGGATATAAACACTATTGATGTCACAAAAAAATGCTAAATGATTGATATTGAATAAAGTGATTGTTTTTGGTTTCCTGTGCATGTGGGATTATAAAGGATTTTGTAGAAAAATTTCAATTAAAAACAAGGTAATTTAGTTTAAAATTCTAAAATTGATTTTTAATTCAAAATTTGATAAATGTCGTAGAACTACTACAATTTATGAAACAGTGCCATAAAAACTTTTTAAATTAGAACATGAAGTCTATCTTTGTTATATAAATCCTATATCTGGGAACAGTTGTTAATGATTAAAATTTAAGAATATGGCAGGAAATTCAAGAGGAATCTTAAAATTCAATGGAGGAGAAGGTCAAAAGTTATTAAAGCTTAACTACAGCGTATCAAGATCTACAGACATATCAGGACGTGTAGCATCTGATCCGTCAAACGCATTGATTAAAGTAACTATTGAAGCAACAGAAAAATCTGATGTTTTAGAAAGTTTGCTGAACAGTAAATATAAACCTACAAGCGGAGAAATAAACTTCAATAAATCTCACGAAGAAGGAACATTGATTTCTTTGAAATGGGAAAACGGATATGTTATCCAGCATGAAGTAGACTTTGATGCAATAGACAGTAACAATATGCTGATCAGCTTTGTAGTAAGTGCTGAAAGCATTACATATGGAAACTCATCTTATGACGGACTTTGGCCAATGAGCTAGGTCTTTCATGAGTAAAAGATAAAAGACTGTCCTTAAATAAGACGGTCTTTTTTTACCTTAGACTATATTCAGTGGGAGCTTTTGTTTTTAAATTCCCGTCCTGTTGAATAAACGGTTAGAAAATTAATCAAATCACTAAAAAATATGTCAAATACACCTGGAAAATCACAAGCGACGTCTTTTCGTCCTACGCAGAATGCAGATGGTATTTCCGAAAACCATCATACAGGTATCAACCGTTTGGTAAAACTTTCTCTTGTCATAGAAGGGAAGATTATCAAGTATTATAAGCATTTTAAGCTTAAACAAAGCACCAGAAGACACCACGAATTTACGCTGACACTGGCACATGATACCCTGGGAGACAGACAGACCCATTCATTGGAAGAAGCCAATAAGTTCCTTGGAAAAAGACTTACAGCTGTTATTTCCTATAAAGATATAGACAACAGTCCTGAAAGAACCTTTGTAGGAGTGATTACCGGAGTAGGATTCAGCCAGGAACAAATGAGCTTAGGAAATATTGTCCTTACCGGATACAGTCCTACCATTCTCCTTGACGGAGCACCACATATCCAGAGTTTTGGAGGTGCACAGTCTGTAAATGTAGGAATCATTGCAGAAGAAGTGATTAAACAGGGAATTGACAAAAGCCGTTTTGATATCAGGGTAGATGCGAATAACTTTTCCCAGATCATCTACAGCAGCCAGTATGATGAAACCCATTACAACTATCTGGCAAGAATGGCTGAAGCTTATGGTGAACAGTTCTACTATGACGGTGAAGTCTTACACTTCGGAAAACTTCCTGCTCAGAACAAGCCCATAACCCTTACCTACGGAAGCAGTGCCAATGATATAAAAGTGGAATTGAAAGCGGTACATACCAAACCACAATTTTACGGTTACAACAGTAATAAAAATGAAAGACTGACTTCCGGTTCAACCCCGATCAAACATGTGAGTGATCTGGCAAAAACAGCATACAGTCATAACGAATCTATTTATAAAACCCCGGCTTTACAGATGGCTCCCATCAAAGCTACCACACATCTTGACGTTGAATACTCTCAGAAAAGTGCATCAGGAAGCGAAGCTGTCAACGTTTTTTCCGTTTCAGGAAATACAACAGTTCCTTTCCTGCATCCAGGATGTGTAGCAGATGTGCAGATGCGTAAACAGGACTCTAATGAAACTTCTTATTTCACCAGAATCATGATTACAGAAGCAGAACATGAAATTGACACAATAGGTCATTACAATGGAAGCTTCATAGGGATAGCAGCAGACACTGGCTTTCTTCCAAAACCGGAATATACCCTTCCAAAAGCTGAACCACAGACTGCAACGGTAATTTCTAATACAGATCCCGAAGGACAGGGAAGAATACAGGTGAGATTTGACTGGCAGACCAATGATACCACTCACTTTATCCGTATGATGAGCCCTGATGCAGGGGGAACAGACCAGATTACCCAAAACCGCGGATATGTAGCTATTCCGGAAGTGGGAGATCAGGTGATGGTTAATTTTGTTCACAGCCATCCGGACAGACCCTTCGTAATGGGAGGAATGTTCCATGGAGGAATCGCTTTAGGAGGTGGTGTAAACAATCATCTGAAATCTATCCAAACCAGAAGTGGAATCAGAATTTTAATGAATGATGAAGAAGGTAGTGTAACCATTCTGGATCCGAGTGGCAATACTTATTTCATGGACGGACAGGGCAATATCAGTATGAAAGCACCTAAAAACTTTACTTTAAATGCTGGTGACAATATCAATATCACAGCAGGAAAAGAAATTTCAATAGGAGCTGGAGCAAGTATTACCAGTACTGCAAATGACAATATTGTTTCTATAGCAGGAAAAGATATGAAACTTACGGCTTCAGGAGACATTACGGAAGCTTCCGATACCCGAACAGAAATGATTGAAAAAGAATTCAAGAGACAATCTGAAACATCCAATGAAATAGCAGGTGAAATTTCTATGTTCAGCGAACTGGAAAATATGACCATGCAGAGTGGAAAGATAGTAGAATTCAACAGCGCTGAAAAATCAAAACTTTTCTGATATGGCCATCATAAAAACAGCAACCAATCTGCGCATAACAGTAAAAGATTCCTATCACCTGAGTGTAGGAAAAAAGGTTGAAAAAATAGCAAAGAAAATCAATGTGGAAGCACACAGAGATAATCTGGTTTTAGCGAGTAACAAGAAGATTATGTCCCATGGTCATAAGTAAATATAACATACTGATTCTTTTTATAGTATGCTGTTTCTCATTAACGAATTGTCAGAATAAAAAAATGGAAGAAAAATACAGTTGGCTGGGAACCGTTTCTGCCCCACAGGAATATCCAATGGAAGTGTATGAAGGAGCTATTGTGGCTGATGATTTCACCTACAGTTTTGATGCGATCTGGGGAACACAGAATACAGGATGGGGAAAAGAAGGAGGAACGATGAACGTAACCACCGAAAGAATGAATGCTCCCCATGAGCTGGAGTTCACATGGTACTCGTTGGTAGAAAAAAAATTCTATACCGGAAAATGGAACCTGGACAAAGAAAAGATAAAAAGCCTTTTTGATGAAGGATTTGTAGATCAGGATACGAAAAAAAAATCTACATACAACTCATTTGTCGTAGGATTAGCTCCACAGGGCAGAGTGGTGATTTGGATGAAGGGTGCTGGTAACCAGAGAGAAATAGGTGCTTTCCAGGCTCACGATACTGTTATTACCAAAGAAAAAGCATATGATAATGCTCAGTATATGCTGAAAGAAGGTTTTGCAGACAGAATGCTGAAAGATCCTTCTTACAAGACATTCAAGCCAGAAATTCGTGAGAAAATTGAAAAAGAAGGATATCCTGCAGCGGACATCTATACAACCTACAGAGAAAAATACAACTGGAAACCTTCAGTAGTTCTTCCTGAAGGAGCAGTATGGATAGATTTTGGTTTTACCAATTATAACGGAGAACAGGAAAATCTTTTTGATCAGAGTTTGAAAGATAATACCTATAAAAGCAGAGCGGTACCAAGATTCTGTGGTTTTTACTGGAAAGATAAAAATAACAACAGGTATGCAGTATGGATAGACGCTTTTGATGATAAAGAAATATTTGATTTGTTTCAAAAATTAGGGAAGGATAAAAACATTAATCTTACCATTAAAGTCAATGAAGACAATACAAATGTTTTGGTATCCTTAGAATCTGAAAAAGAAAAACTGGCCGTTACCAAAGCAAAAATAAGGGTATCCCGAAAGATAGAATCATAGCGTTCACTCAGTCAATTTAAAAACAAGAACTATGCACAACAATCAATTTGGAAGTTATACACCATCTGTATCCAAAGAGGAAGTACTGGATATTACCATTGGGATTTTTTTTGACGGAACCCTGAATAATAAAACCAATACAGACGAAAGAAAGAGAGAGACTGATGCCCATAAAAAACATGGTGGTAAATCTACAGACAATACCAGTTACAACAATGATTGGAGTAATGTAGCCCGTATGTGGGATAACTATGATAAAAACTTTGGAATCTATATAGAAGGCATCGGTACTCAGGATAAAGAAGGAGATGCTACGTTGGGATATGCTTTTGGAACAGGAGAAACCGGGATCAGATCGAAGGTAAGAAAAGGCTGCGAAGAAATTGTAAAAAAGGTAAAAACCATTAAAGCAGAAAAGAAAGCTGATAAAATTGCTGTGCTTACTTTTGATGTTTTCGGATTCAGCCGTGGAGCTGCTGCTGCCCGTAATTTTGTATACGAAATTGGAAAAGCAAAATATAAAGCCACCTCACGTACAGTTGCCAACGAAGCCGTTTCCGTTACTACTTATTCAGACGACGATGGAAAAGGGGTAGCTTCAGAAGAACTTCCAAAATGGGGACATTTAGGCCTTAAACTTGAAGAAGCAGGATTAAAAGTAGATGTTTTAAAAGTAAGATTCCTGGGAATTTACGATACCGTTTCTTCCTATTCAAAATACCTGTCACCAGTACCTAATTTCAGCAATGACGTTGAAGAACTGAGCCTGAATGATATCGGAAAAGCACAGACAGTAGTTCACTTTACTGCAGAAGATGAACACAGGGAAAATTTTGACCTTACGAGAGTACATATCGGAACTGAAAAAACATTCCCCGGGGTACACTGTGATGTAGGTGGAGCTTACGAAAACGGACAGGAAACGTGGGAAGAAGTTGAAACTTCATGGACTACCAGTACCAAATTAAAAGCATTAAAAACAGAGCTTGAAAATGAAGGTTGGTATCATAAAGATGAGCTCACCATTACCCCCGGATTCTATTTGTCACTAAGAGGAACACGCAAGCTGCTGAAGACATACAGCTACATTCCTTTGCATTTTATGGCGGAATATGGCATTGATAAAAATCTTCCTATAACCATAAAGAAACTGACAGACGATAAATATTCTATTTTGGATGATCAGTTTTTAATAGGAATAAAAGACCGTCTCAGAACTTACGTGATGGGAGATGGCAAGCCTTACTCTTTCAAACATTATAAAGCCCTGCGGGATGCCTACGGAGGAAACGAAATCCCGGAAAACCGTCAGACAGCTTATCAGAAAGAAGTAAAGGAACAGGATGATTTAAGAAAACTTCGCCATGAATATCTTCACTGGTCAGCAAGAAGAGAAGGTATTGGTATGGATCCAAGACCTAACAGAACAAGGGTTATTCATTTTTAATAAAATATCAAATAAAGAAAAAAATTGAAGCAGGAACATTTTTATGCAGAAATATAATATACATACCGTTCAGAAAGATGAAACTTTAAAAAGTATAGCCTCGCTGTACGGACTGGATAAAGATGCATTAAAACTCTTCCACAATAATCATTGCGATGTTAAGGATATGATCCTGATCAACCTTAACGGGCAGAAAGAACTTTTTATTCCGAGAACGGCAGTTGCAGATAAAAACAATTTGGTGAAATTCGGAAGAGGAAATAATCTCGTTTTTCAGCCGGAAATTTCAGTACGGAAATACAGTGTTGTCATTACCATTGAAAAAGGAGATGATAAAAGCGAATTAAAATATGAAACCTCAGTTCGCTGGCTGAAAACAGAAAAAGGACACCACTTTTTTGAGATAGACAGAACATCTAATCTTTATCTCAATGAAGAAGAAGTCAATGAAATTGCAGATCTGCTGGCGTACAGAACCTCTGAGATTTTATATCCTTTACAGATCAGTACAGATGAACAGGGGAAATTTGAAGCAGTAGAAAATGCTGAGGTATTTATCAAAAGATGGCCGGCTGTAAAAGAAGAATTATATAAAGAATTTGAGGGCGAAACCGTAGACGAATACTGCGGAAAGATTGAAAAAGTAATCAGCCAGCCTGAAGCAATAGATCTTTACCTTAAAAATGATTATTTCATCCGGGCTTTGTTCTTTGGGATTTACCAACGTTTCGGAACGGATTATACGACAGAAATGACATCAACTTTTCCGGTAGTGGACAACGCTATTGAACCCAAATACAAAATTAAGCTGCAAACAGATCCGATAAAAGGAGAAACAGGTCTGATTACTGTAGAAGGATCAGGGAAATTATATGAAGAAAGAGACATTGATGATTTTATAAGAAGATCACCTTTTTCATTGATTATAGAAGACGAACCTGTGATGAATGAACAAGGAACTTTCAGACTCATAAGCTATATGAAAGGAGAAACTTCACTTCCGGAATCTCTTTATCTGGAATGCAGTATCATGCTGCAGGAAGAAAAAAAGATTTCAGTATCAGTTTCAGGAATTGATAAAAACTAAATTACCATTTCACTAAAGATAAAATTAATATGGCAGAAAAACATATTGTAGTACAGGGCGCCATGTGCAAATGCCAGTTCGGGCAGGCTCCGGACAAGCTGAAAGTACTTACACACCAAAAAGAATATGCCAATGATAAAAGCGCTTCCAAAAAACTCATCGTCACCACGAAAGAAATAGGAGCAGCTACATTTGAAAAAAACACATTCGGAAACTGTACCAAAATGGGAGTTCCGCCGCCACCTTGCAAGATCATGGTTACAGAATGGCAGAAGTTTTATGATAAAGTACAGCTCAGCAATGGCGGATATATAATTGTAGAAGACAGCAAAGCCGTATGTGCTATTGCCGGAACTCCATGCATTGAGATTATAGACCACGGGCAGAGAGCAGAAGCCAGCCAGCAGAACTTTAAAAATGCAGATAAAGACGTCCAGCAGCAGATCAATCCGTTGGTGGATTCCGAAGAAATGTATAACGAACAGCCTTCGGGAGGAGGTCAGGATGGTGCAATCTAAATGATACAAAAATGGCAAAAGGCGTAAAGAAAATAAAAGTTGTAAGTGGGCTTTATTACCCTAAAATGTCTGTATTAGGACAAAGGGTTACGATAAAGCCGGATCAGTGGGTGCAGTTTGGAGTGGGCGAATGGTTACCAGGCACTACAGATGCAGACAAAAAGAAACCTCTCACCTGGATGAGGCAGAACAACAGTAAAAAAATTATCATCAATCAGATAACCTCTGCTACCGGATATAAGTTTTTAATAGGAAAACAGTTCTGTGGAAGCTATCAGTTTTATATTGAAGCCAGTCTGTCAGGAGTGAGAGACCCAAAAAATGATACAGGAATATATGTAAAAGGCTGGTGTGATCCCAAAATTGTAAGCAGTAAATGGTCTACACAGAAAAACAGCAAGAGTATTAAAAACAACAAAAAGGCAGAGTATATTTCCTATGGACACATTGTTCACCTGAACCTGATGACAGAAGGGCTGAACGGAAATACACTCAGTATTGAGCTATGGAACCAGCAGTCTGCAAAAAAAGATAAACTGGTACACACCTACAACAATGTACAGGTAATAGATGGTGAGGTAAATGTGAAAATGGAGAATACTTTTGCATGGATGGCCTATGTAGACAACATTCAGAATGTGGAAGAATTCTACGTTAAAGTAAAAGATACTGCATCAAAACAATACATCAAAGACAAGCTGGGTGATGATCTTCATGCCATCTATCTGAATGTAAAGAATAAAATAGCCACTACCAATACCAACGGAGCTCAGAATCAGACACCAACCAAAGTCTATAAACCGGATGTAAACTCTGTAAGACTAGAGCCGTGCAAATTTGAAGTGATAAAGATTACTGAAAATGAAACAAAGGACGGTCAGGCCAGCAATACAACCGTTAAAGTCTTTGACAACGGGAATGGTGTCAAACTGATAAAATCTGCTGCATTACAGGAGCATATTCAAAGAACGATTTTTTATAAATTTGATTCCACAGTCATTGACAAAGACGGAGTCGCAATTCTGAATAATGTACTCAAATTCCTTCTGGAGCATAAAGATTCCACAATGAATCTCAGTGGCTATGCCTGCGTTATAGGAAAAGAAAATTATAACAGAGGACTTTCCCAAAGAAGAGCAGACGTTGTCAAAAAATTCTTTGCAGACGGAGGGTTAGATCCCAGAAGAATAATCTCAGTAGGAAAAGGAGAAGTAGATCCTACCGATGATAAAATGGGAAGAGATAATATTAAATATAAAAATGAGAAAGACTACGAAAACAACCGTAGAGTAGATATCTCATTTGTATTCAATGCCCATGATGCACAAACGGTAAACTATGAAGTGACAGCTCCCAGCGTGTCTACAAAGAAAAATCTGATCATTGATATTACAGGTTTTCAAACCAATGAATGTTTCAGAGACAGTAAAGGAAAACATAAAAAACAAGCTCTGATTGTAGACGTAGGGCAGGCAATAGATAAAGGAGATACGGTGAAAACATTTACTACTCCTTCATTTAGTTATGGTGTATATTCAAACCTGTCCAGAGTCAATGTTTATCCAATAGAATATATTTGGCCTTCAGCAACCAATCCGAATCAGTTTCATTTGCATGTTCATAGCTGTAGATATTTTAGTAACGAAAAAAGAACTACAGTACTGATCAAAGCTTATCCCGATATTAAATGGGAACTCGCTCTTGAGTTTTTGGTGAATGTTTCCAATTATAAAGCGGCCAATATGCCGCCTGGATCTGTTTATGCAAAACACCAGGAAAAATCCAGGCAGGCAGGATACAACAGAATGAGAATGAATGAAACCGGAAAAGTTCCGATTTCAATAGGAGTAGGACTATCTGCTGAATGGGATGCCGGGAGAGAAAAGAGAAGCTTTACTAATGAATTTGCAGATAAAATTAAACTGGTAGCAAGAATGATTGCCACTGCTGTAAATATTGTCCAAAATGCAATCAACTATGCTCAAAGTGCGGCAAAAGAAACAGCAATACCGGTAGGTTTCAATATGAGATATCCAAAATTTACAGTCGTAGGAAAATGGTATCTGGAAAGAGTAAACGAAAGAAATACACTCAGCGTAATTGGTGAAGTAGGCTTTGGCTTTAAACCCTTGATCGGAGCTGAAGTAGTCATAGATATTCTGGGAGCTGCTATTGCTGCAGCCTCTTATGGAGCTACAGGAAATCCAGCTGCCGCAAGAATTATTAATAAATTCCGTGGAGGATTAGAAAAACTAGGAGCTTCGGTAACCTTTACAGCAACGTTCTATGGTGAATTGGAAATAATGGTAGATGCCCTGAAAATTGACAGCATCAACGGGATCAATATGCAGGGGAAAACCACTATTGGAGGGAAAATGGGAGCCACCATTGAACTCAGTGTAAGTGTCGAAATCGGAACAGTAAAAGGAACCAAATCAAAACCGATTATGACTTTTAAAGCCGCTGCAAAAGCCGATTCTTACTTTGGAGGAGATATTGTACTGGATTCCGATTCTAAAGGATTATTCATACAGCCGATCCTGAAATTCTCAGGAGTAGTTCTTTCAGTAGAAATAGAAGGAGAAGTCGGCTGGTGGAAAAGTAATTTTAAAGTAGAAGAAAAAGCAATAAAAGAAGAAACTTTCTACCTGGAAAAAAAATATTTAACTTAAATTGACGTATGCATAATTTAAAAAAACCATTATATTCTGTATATCCGAGACTGTACTGCTCAGGCACCATCTATATAAATGATGTTCCTGTCATAGACTGGTACGGAGACGAAACAAAAGAAGGAGGATTCGGAGGTGATACTATGATCAATCAGGCATTGCTTCAGAGTGGGAAATATAAAGTGACCGGGAAAATGTATCCTCGTTTAGGAAAAAATATCTTGGATGAAGATGATATGATGTCCATCGATTTCTTCTGTGCAGAGCTTGATAACTGGAAGGCTTCACGATCTGCTTTTCATCCCAAAATAGAATCTCCATGGGACGGTCTGAGTGACAATATCAAATATCCTCATTTTGAAATCGCAGGTGAAATAGAAGTCGAGCTTCCTTTTGTACTGGATGGATGGCAAAATTCAGTAGATTTGAAAGACATCAAAGAAGAAGACCTTTTCAGTGATGTTTTTAAATATTATAAGCAGATCAGAACAGTACTTCAAAGCCATAATGCCGGAAAATATCTGGAAATGTCACAGGACAAAATGAAACTGCAGGAACAAGCTTTATATTATACAGAAGAAAGAAAGAAACGCTTTGTGGAAAGCGCAGGACAATTATTTTCTCAGAACCTGGAAGTGGAAGAACTTCATGAATCAGATCTGCAGCTTGAGATAATGGGATATGGAAAATTAGTAAGGCTGATGAGAAAAGACGGCTCACAACCATTGCAATTCAAAAGCCCCGATATTGAAAAACAAAGTAATATAGAAATGGAAGTGAAACTTCATATGAGAACAAAAGAAAAAGGGTTCAGTATTATTTAATCATTGAAAATGACTTTTTTAGGATATTTTACAGCAATTATTATCATATTTTCTCTGTATAAAGGATATAAAATCTTCACGAAATTTGCTGCGAACAGAGATCAGTCAGGAAAAAAAGAAGGTCTTTTGGAGAAAGCCTTCCTTCTTTTTATCATTTCAATCATTATTATTTCTGTTAATGCAATGACATTGGTACTTTCATACACCTTTTTCTGGGAAAAGGCTTACAGAAGCTTTGATGAGCCGCAATATGAAGCAACAGTAGTGGGATACAAAAAAGAAACTACAAAGTTTAAAAACTTTTCAACCTCTACCTACAGAGATAAGGTGATTTTCTTTCCGAAAGTAGAATATACAGGCGCCAATGGGGAAAAGGTAACAAAAACACTGGATATTACAAGTGATCATCCACCTGCTATGGGACAGAAACTAAAGATAACAGATAAAGCAGGGAAGGATAGTACAAATGCTCTTCAGCTGGATTGGGTGATGTTTGCTGCAGGTTGTATTTTTACAGGATTTGCTGCATTTTTTGCTTCATTAATTTCTACCTACACCACATCATATCCCATGAAAAAAAGAATAGCCCTGTCCTCCAGACTTGCATTATTGCTTATTTTCATTAATATTTCCTGTATAGTATTCATATATTTGAAATCATAAAGAATAGTTTAAAAACAAACATATAATAAAAAATAGCGAATTATAGTAATCATCAAAATATAAAATAGTATGAAAAAAGCGAGAGTTCTGATATTGATTTTTGTAGTATTGATCAATATCTGTTGTGGAAATAAATCATTTGACCTTTCATCAGTTTCATTAGGCGATGACGCAAAAAAATATGACTTTGAAAACAAAGATTTATTTTTGAAAGATGCCGCAAAAGCAGACATCATTCAATACTATGCTGATGAAAACAAAGGAATAACGTATGGAAATATACCCTTAGATAATACGATGGGTACAAGAATTACAGTATACAAAGGAAAAGTAGGGGCTGTTGACACCAATGCTGCCGAAAAATACTCTTTGGAATTTGTAGAAAAAATAGTAAAAAAACATGGAAATCCTACAGCTTCTATCACGGATAAAGCAACTGTAGATATCAAACTTGTAAAACCTATTTTTGAAAAATTGAAAAAACTTTCTCCCGAAAAAGTTTCATGGGATCAAAATCAAAAAAATGCCTTTACTTATCCAACTTCTTTCTTCTGGGATGATGGAAAAAATTATTCCATACTAAGTATTTCCATTGAAGATGATGGGAAAATAAGAAATAAATACATTTCCGTGACCAAAGAAGCTTACCGTAATAATGCCGTGTTCGGGTTAAAATATCCCACGCCTCCGGCCTCTCCGTGGTATAAATACATGAACTAAATGAATCTGATGTAATTTAGGGAAAAGTAAAAATATCGGAATAACAGTCATGTATTTTTCCTGGATTTGAGAACAGAACAGATGGGAATAAAAAAAGAAAGGCCGTACATTGCATATATCATTTTAGGAATAATAGCCGTATGCTTTATTTATTTTATTCTATGGGTTATTTTCAAGGACAAAATGCCACTGCATGAATATGCTTATGAAATTGCAAATAATTATGACAGCTATGCCGAAAAAGCCATCATTCTTATTCCTTTATTATTTTTTATATTCATATTTATCATAGTAATGAAGCCTAATGCTGCAAAACGTTTTTTACGTCTGCAGTCCTCTCTTCCCACCTCAAAGATCCATTCCGTAGCCAAAGGAGTAGTAGAGATTGAAGGTAGCCTGATCATGAAAAATCCCTTATCTTCACCGGTGAAGAATGAAGAATGCATTGGATATTATTATACCATCGAAAATATTGGGCGAGACTCAGACGGTAAAGAAACATACAGCATCATTCACAGGGAAACCCAATGTAATATTTTTCAGATGAAAGATGATACAGGAATTATAGAAGTAGAACCTGAAGGAATAGAACTGGTTTTGTTGGGAGAAACCAATATAAGCAGCCACGGAGGCAAAAGATACAAAGAAACCCTTATAAAAGACGGGCAGAAAATGCTTTTGGTGGGATATGCCGATTCTAAAAACGGGACACCTTTCATTAGAAAAGACGACTATTATAAAGTTCTCGGGATTACTTCATCATCAGGAATCAGTGTTTGGAACAAATATCAGCCATTGCTGAGGTCATTTATGTTTACCTGTTCCATCATCCTTTTAATAATTATTTATATACTCATACAATAATGAATCAGACGGTCGCAATCATATTACTTATCCTGTTAGGAGTAGTTATTATCAGTTTTTTGATCAATCTGTATAACAAATTGGTCATGCTCAAATTTAATGTTGAAAAAGCTTACGGAAATATTGATGTGGTGCTGAAACAACGTGCAGATGAGATTCCCAATCTTGTCACCGTAGCCAAACACTTTATGAATTATGAGGAAAAGCTTCTGGCCCGCCTTACAGAGCTCAGAACTTTTTACAATAACAGTACGGATGCAGATAAAAGAACCGAAATTGCCAACGAAACCTCAAAAGCACTCTCTTCATTCTTTGCAGTTTCAGAGAACTATCCCGAGCTGAAATCTAATAATAACTTCCTGGAGCTGCAAAAAAGAGTTTCCGATCTGGAAAACAAAATAGCAGACAGAAGAGAATTTTTTAATGACAGTATTAACCTTTATAACATAGGAATCCATGAATTTCCCAATGTTATACTGGCGAAAATGTTAGGATATAAAGATAAGACTTTACTGGAGGTAACCAATGCCGAGAAACATTATGATGGGGTTCAGTTTTAACACCTTCTTCGGACTGGAGGACAGAATTACAGATTATCCTGAAGTTGTTATCTTCGGGGCGATGTTCATACCTCTGCTATTATTTATCCCCGTTGCCCTGATAGGCTGGATGTTCAGAAAGCTTAAATTCAATATGTACATCATTCATGTGTTGATGTATACATTGCTTTTTACTTTTATATTTGGAGCGATCACTATATTTGTTCTTTTCTTTATTACAGACAAAAATGGAGTGAAATTAGCATATTGCTGGCTTACCGTCTTTACCGGAATGTTTATTTTCAGTTTAATCAATGCCAATACCATTACTAAAATGTTTACCGATTGGTCTAAAATAATTAAAGACAAACAGAATCAGTAATTTTGGATTAAAATATCCCACATCTCCGGCTTCTCCGTGGTATAAGTATATGAATTAAAAATAAGCCTTTAAAAGGATGAAGAAATAAAAAAACAGATTCTGGATACTTGAATCCACTTTTTTCTGTTTTATTATTGAGAACTGCTTACTAACACTAACATTATGAAAGGATTGAAATATATAGTACTGTCAATGATCTGTTGGGGACTTGCTTCATGCGGCCATCAGAAAAATAAAGAAACTGAAGCTTTGGTTGAAACACAGGGAAGTACGCAGACAGAACCCTTTAATCTTGCCAAAATTACTGTAGGTCAGAATATTAATGAAATTTTAAAATCTGCCGGAGCAACAGCCAAAGAAGCCGTACGTAGCAGTGAAGTTACCCTCATCGGAAATGAAAAACTGGCTTTTTCATCAAAAGAACTATTACACTTCAACGGAATAGATCTGGAAGGAAAGTATAATAAAAATACCAATAAAGTAATTTTACACTTCGGAAAGGTTGATCAGGAAATAGGTCCTCTTGCCAATGAAAAAGAAGATGAATTGGGAATGTATCAGCTTGATATTTATACAGAGCAGGAAAAAACTGCACTTCTGGATAATCTGAACAAAACACTTCAGAAACCCAGCTTTGATACCATACGTGAAGGTTTTGAATCAGAAGTTAGAGATAATGAAATCATCCAGACGCATAACAAACTCAGACAGGAAGTGGCGATCTGGAGAAACAAAGATATACTCTATTACTACTGCGAAACCAAAATAGATAACAGACCGGACGAATACCGCTGCAATCTCTTTGTATTTAAAAATAAAGAATGGAAAGACCTTCTGAAAGGATCGGGATATCCGGATCTGGATAAAATCTCTCTATAACATTCGCTTAGTCAAATCAGCTTGCTGATCCTTCTTTGCTCTTTAAAAATAAAACATTAAAAAATAAAATCTCTGCGTTAAAAAATCCTGTCAATTAAAAAAATGTTGAGTTTTAAAAACATAAAATGCCAGTCTAAAAAGACCGGCATTTTTTTATATTTAAATAAGTATTTGAATTATTTTACCAAAAACTGCATCGTAACCTGATCCAGTTTCAGAATATAAACTCCCTGACCAAGATTTATGGTTCTGATAGAATTTCCATTTCTGAAAGGTTGGTCAATCGTCTGAAGAACTTTCCCCTGTAGGGTATAAATCTCAGCTTTTCTTACCTTCTGAAGATCTCCTTTTACAAAAATCTCCTGGTTGGTAATAGGATTAGGAGAGATTTTAAAACTGTTAGAAGTTGTTTCTACAGCCGTATTTTGAGCCATTCTTGCACTTGATCCGGAATAGCATGTCCATGCAAGATCATCAATAGCCACTCTGTTACTTGTTGAATTATTAACCAGGCTTACCACTACATTCCCGGAAAGGTTGATATTGTTGATAGTAGTAGTTGTAGATGAAGTACTGTAAGGAACAGTTCCTACGGTTGTTCCGTTTACTTTTACATCAAAAGTTCCATTTGTTCCTGAGAATTTAAGCTGTGTAGTTACTGTTAAAGAACCAATACCGTTTGCTGAACTGCCGGAAGTTAAAGACCCGTTTCTTACTGTAATAGCTTTATTGTTAATAGTCTGATCAGTTCTTGCATCCGTTGCTGTCCATGAGATTCCTCCATTGCTCCATGTTCTGGTTGTATAGGTAGAATTGGCTGCAGGAATGGTTTCAAAAGTTTCATTGGCACAGTTGGTTCCTGGAGTAGTACCTCCTGAATTGGTGGTACCGGAAACTGTTGAACTGTTGGATGACGAATTTCCTGCTGCATCCTTCGCTACAACATAGAAGCTGTAAGTAGTAGAAGGAGTCAGACCTGAAATAGTCGTTGAGGTTGAGCTTACCGTAGTTTTCAGATTTCCATCCATATAAACGTTATAAGCTGTTACACCTACGTTATCTGTAGAGGCATTCCAGGCAAGAGAAATACTGCTGGAAGTTTTCCCTGAAACAGTAAGCCCTGTTGCTGTGGTTGGAGCCTGAGTATCACCTGAAGGCTGTTGAGAACCCCAGATAAGGTTTACATAATTCGGATTGTCAATAAATGGATTTCTGTTACCCTGGAAAGTATAAGATGCATTATTTCTTTTGATCTCAGCCTGGGAAACGGGATCCTGATTGTGCCAAGCCAGAAGAACATTCAGTTCCCATGTCTGCAGTCCCGGGAATGTAGAACTTCCTAACATGTTTCCTGAGGAAAAAGAAGAAAGTTTACTCTGATAACGGGTTACAAAATAGAAAATCATACGGGCCACATCTCCTTTAAACTCATCAATCGGCTCAAAAACTGTCCCCGAATATCCTGAAGAAGCTGACGTTCCAAGCTTTGAACCATTCTGTGAAGTAAAAGAAGCACTTCCTACCTTTCCGAAAGGATAATTACTTCTCATTCCGTTTACTTTTCCATCTGTAGCTCTGATGAAATTAACGTCAGAAACCATTGGTGAAGCTTCATTAAAGAGACTTTGAGGAACAATATGCTCTCTGTTATAGCAATTTCCTTCCGTAGAATATGTTCCACACTGGTTGGTCCCCGGAGTATACTTATAAGGATCTGTGCCTGAAGGTTTTTCAGAGTAAATATCAAGAATAGAACCGTCATTCTCATAATCCTTATCAATATCAGTGGTTTTATACGCAGTCCATAGTCCACTGTAACCTTTGTCCATATGTCCGTTGGTGATAATACTGCTTAATTCAGTTTTCAGTGCTGCGCCACTCAGTCCGTTGGCAGAATTGTAGTATCCTGCAGGAGCCTGAGCGTAGGCGAGTCCTGCAAATAGAGAAAATAAAATAACTTTTTTCATATAATATTAAGTTTAAGCAAGAATAACACATTTTTGTGAATAAAAAATTAAGTGAGCGTTAATTTTAAATGTACAGCATGTTAGTAATGATGAATTATAAGTTATAAATTATTTTTCTATTAATAAGTGATTGTCTTTTAGTTCAATAGGAGTGGGCTTTAGCCCGCTTATCAAAATCAATATTCATTTGGCTTCAGCCAAAACTTAAAACTTAATAATCCTACTCATAAAAATACATAAAAATTGATTTGTGAAAATCTGTTTTATCTATGGAAAAACGGAATAATTACTTATAAAAAAAGCCAGTACAAAAATACTGGCTTATATAATGGATGACTTAATTTTATTTTCTTTGTGGCGGATAATTTTTCATAATCTCAGCCATGATTTCAGGAATCTGTCTTTGTTTCGCCTTTGGAGAATCTACAGAAATTCCACTTCCGATACCCTGCCAAACCAATTTGTTGGTTTTTGAATCAATAAGGTCTACGATCAGTGCGCCTTCATTATAATTTGAAGTCCATGTTCTGCTCATTCCAACACCCCATCCGAATGGTCCACCCCATCCCCACATACCGTAAGGTGAAGAAGAATTGATATCTGTAACCTTTTTATGATTCGCTTTTACGTTGATAATCAGATCAGGATTTTCTCCGGATTGAAGCCCTTTGCTCTGAAGCTGTTTAGACAGTTCATTCAGGACTCTGTCTTTATCAATATCATTCAATTTTAGATCATCAATTCTTATTTTATACGTTTTGAAAGAATTGAAATTGGCGGTTTCAGCATAATCTGAACGTACCTGAAAAGGGCTACAAGAAGTTAAACCTAATGTAGCAGATGCCAACAAAATAAAAATATATTTTTTCATTTTATTTATTTTTTTTATCATTTTTAATGAATGTATCAGTCTTTTTATCGTACCCGTAAGGACAGTGTCTGCAGCCGCTTTTACAGCAATGACCTCTTTTCAGATGGAATTTTTCTGTAAAAACCTTGTACCCCTGTTCATTATAGTAGAAGTCTTCACCTTCTTTGATGTCATAATGGGCCATAAGTTAAATGCTAGTCAAAAAACTTTTTATATTTGTTACTATGATAATTGTATGCCAAAAGCCTTTAAAAAAATTAAAAATTAATGGCATTGCTCTCTTTCCCTTTATCTTCATTAGGAAACCCGAAGATAAGGAAAATAATGTATTGATCAATCACGAAAAAATCCATTTACGCCAACAATTGGAAATGCTCATTATTTTCTTCTATATTTTTTATGTCATTGAATACTATTACTGGTTTTTTAAGCTCAAAGACGGCTATCTGGCTTACAGAAGAATATCATTTGAAAGAGAAGCTTATACGAATGAAAATAATTTTAATTATCTCAAAAAAAGAAAATTCTGGAACTTCCGGAAATATCTGTAGAATTATGAATTATTTTGAAAAAGTATTCACATCTCTACTTATTCAATAGAAGTGGGTTAATATCCTGAGCGTAGACGAAGGAAGCCGTTTATCAAATAAATCAACAATTCATCCGGCTTTAGCTAAAACTTAGAAAAAAGATAGTATCAATACAATCATCTGTAAGAATCTGCATGATCTGTTGTGAAAAATAAGTAAACAGTACTTTATACAAAGAGAAAATCTCTACAACACTAAATCTTTTCCTACTTTTGCAAACAGTAAACCTTGAGTAGTAAAACTGAAATGCTATTACAACTTCCCACAGAACCTGTTTCCATTCAGGAAATTCCCATTCATAAAAACGTAAAACTTTTCATTAAAAGGGAAGACCAGATTCATCCGCTGATTTCAGGCAATAAATACTGGAAACTATTTTATAATGTGAACCACTATCTGGAAAAAAATCCGGATAAACCCTATATTATTACTTTTGGCGGAGCTTTTTCCAACCATATCGCCGCGGTTTCAGCAGTAGGGAATCTGGCGGGTATTCCAACATTGGGAATCATCAGAGGTGAAGAGCTGCAGCATAAGTGGCGTGATAACCCTACTTTACTTTTTGCCAAAAGAAATGGAATGAACCTGAAATTTGTCACCCGTGAAGAATACCGTCATAAAGAAAAACTGACAGAATTCCTTCATCAGGAGTTTCCCGATGCCCTGATAGTACCTGAAGGAGGTACCAATGAAGAGGCTGTGGAAGGGGTGAAAATGATGCTCAATGAACAAACAAAAGATTTTGACTATCTTTGCACCGCAGTTGGAACCGGAGGAACCATTGCAGGAATTTCAAAATTTAGTGAAGACAATCAGAAAGTTATAGGATTTAAAGTTGTAGATGATGCTTCACTGGAAAATAAAATTTTTGAATTAACTTTGAGACAGAATTTTAATCTAATAGATTCATGTTTTGGAGGTTATGGTAAAATAAATGATGGAAACATCCGTTTTATCAATGATTTCAAAGAGAAGTATGGTATTCCTTTAGAACCGATATATACAGGAAAAATGATGGAGAAAGTTTTTGAACTGATTGAAGATGATTATTTTCCTGAAAACAGCAGCATTTTGTGCTTTCACACTGGTGGTTTACAGGGGATTGAAGGAGCTAATCTGCTTTTAGAAAAACAGAACAGAAATTTAATTATATAAGTAAAATTGAAAAACATGAAAAGACTTTTCCTATCCATAAGCCTTTTAGTTTTATCAAAATTTTCTGCCCAGGCTTGGGCAACCGAAGATCAGTATATTCAGAAGTTTGCTAAATATGCCGTAGAAGAAATGGAAAAATATAAAATTCCGGCTTCTATTACCCTTGCCCAGGGATTATTGGAAACCGGGGGCGGGCAAAGCAGATTGGCACAGGAAGGTAAAAACCACTTCGGTATAAAATGTAAAGAAGACTGGACCGGTAGAACGATGAAACATACCGATGATGCACCCAATGAATGCTTCCGTGTATATGACGATCCAAGACAGTCTTATGAAGATCATTCTATATTTTTATCCACCAGAAAATATTACGCAAACCTTTTCAAATTGGATATGAGAGATTACAGAGCGTGGGCAACCGGTTTAAAAAAAGCGGGTTATGCTACCAATCCACGTTATGCTTCAATTCTTATTACCAAAATTGAAAAGTACAAGCTATATGAATTCGACAATACCAGTTCTAATGAGGTATTGTATGCCGTACTTAAAATGTATCCGGATCTGAAGGACGACAGAACTTTCATGGCACAGCTGGAACCCTCAAAAGCGGTTAAAAAAGCTAAAGACCCGGTTACTGTAGAAGTTCCTTATAAACAGACTTCTTACGCACAACAGCAAAAAAGAGTGGAAAGAATCAAAACGAAAGCTGAAATTCTTAATTCCATCCTTATCAAAAGCCATCCGAATGACGGCCTGAAATATATCGTAATTCCTGAAGATACTGATGTGAAATTCATCGCCAATAAATTCAAAGTCAGCGAAAGCAGACTGATCAAGTGGAATGAACTGGAAGGTGAAATCTTAAAGAAAAATGATATTGTTTTTCTGGAATCAAAAAATTCTACAGGAAATACAGCTACTTATAAAGCAGAATCCGGAGAAGATATGCATGATATCGCTCAGAAATTCGGAATCAAATTAAATAAATTGTATGCTAAAAACAGAATGGATGAAGGACAGCAACCATCTGCAGGACAGCTTATTTATTTAATAGACAAAAAACCACGAAACTAATTTAATTTTTTGTTGAGCGTTTACCGTTGACAGTTACATGCCAACCAGCAACTGCCAACAGCAACTAAGTATATATGAAGTATCAAAGAAGTTCGGCTTTGTTTGATGAAGCCTACAAATACATTCCGGGAGGAGTAAACTCTCCGGTGAGAGCATTCAAATCCGTAGGAGGTGTTCCTGTTTTTATGAAATCGGCAAAAGGAGCTTACCTTACCGATGCAGATGACAATACTTACATCGATTATATCAATTCATGGGGCCCGGCCATTTTGGGACATACCCATCCTGAAGTACTGGAAGAACTTAAAATCCAGGCAGAGAAAGGATTCTCTTTCGGAGCGCCTACAGAACTGGAAACGGAAATTGCAAAATTTATTATTGATAACGTTCCGAATATTGACCAGATCAGAATGGTTTCTTCAGGAACAGAAGCATGTATGAGTGCCGTAAGACTGGCAAGAGGTTATACAGGAAGAGATAAGATCGTAAAATTTGAAGGCTGTTATCACGGACATTCAGATTCATTTCTGATCAAAGCAGGAAGTGGTGCGGCAACTTTCGGAAATCCAAATTCTCCGGGAGTAACAGCAGGTACTGCTAAAGATACATTACTTGCCCGTTATAACGATTTTGAACAGGTAGAAGATCTATTCCGTCACAATCAGGGAGAAATTGCAGCGGTAATTATAGAGCCGGTTGCAGGAAATATGGGGTGTGTACTGCCGGAAAACAATTTCTTACAAAATCTGAGAAAGATCTGTGATGAAAACGGAGCTTTATTAATTTTTGATGAGGTAATGACCGGTTTCAGACTGGCTTTCGGAGGAGCTCAGGAGCTTTTCAATGTTAAAGCAGACCTTGTGACTTACGGAAAAGTAATCGGTGGAGGTCTTCCGGTAGGAGCTTTCGCAGGAAGAAACGAAATTATGGATCACCTGGCTCCAAAAGGAGGAGTATACCAGGCAGGAACATTAAGTGGAAACCCTTTAGCAATGAGAGCGGGATTAAAAACCCTTCAGCTTATTAAAAATGATCCTGAATTTTTCAACAGATTATACAAGACAACAGAAACATTAGATTTTGAAATCGGAAAAATTCTGAATGAAAAAGGAATTGCTCATAAAATCAACAGAAAAGGTTCTATGATGTCGGTATTCTTCCATATCAACAGAGTTTCTAACTTTGATGAAGCACAGGAAGCTAACCATTCATTGTTTAATAACTTCTTCCACCAGATGCTTCAGAATGGAGTGTATCTGCCGCCAAGTGGTTATGAAACGTATTTCATCAGTGATGCAATCAAGGATAAAGAAATTGATATGACGCTGGAAGCTGTAAGAAAATTTGAATATTCAAATAAATAATAATAAGACCGGATTTTAAATCCGGTTTTTTTATGTACAGAAAATTGATTTCATTAGTTTGGAATTACAAAATGTTCAACGCAACGTTTGTCATTCCATAGGAGTCTCGGCAACGTAAAACAGCATCATTTAGATTCTTACAGAATGACAAAG
>NZ_JBQENH010000001.1:0-740942 GCF_052044565.1 Chryseobacterium sp. 22543 | reverse complement strand
ATTTTTATAAATTGTAAGTAATTTTTACGTCTAAAAATATCCGCAAAGTTTGTCACTCCGTAGGAGTCTTAGTAATGCGGGTATTATGATATATGTTCCTAAGGAATAACAGCGTTATGGATAAAGTTGTTTATTGCTGTAATGAATAACAGGGTATTTAAAAAACAATCAGAACAAAGCATAAATCATACAGATTTTGTAATAAACGATACACTTTGTTCACCAGACTTCTTTTTAATTTTGTCATAAATAGATTGGAAATGAAGACTTCTGACAATACCATCTCCCGCAAAGACTTTATCCGAAATTCAGCTTTGGCTGTAGCGGGATTAACTTTAGTACCTAATATCATGACTGCATCACCTTTCCTGGATGAAAATAACAGTTCGGCAAAAGGAAAAATGATTCTGAAAAATGTCCGTCTGGAAACAGGTTTTGAATATCAGGATGGAGAAGTGGCTTCTACCAAAACAGATCTGTTCTATATAGAAGTTGAAAACGGAAAAATTATAAAGATTGCTCCGAACCAGCCTAATGCTAAAGCGACAGATGCAAAAGGACTATTGATGCTTCCTGCATTCAAGGATATGCATATTCACCTTGATAAAACCTTTTATGGAGATCAATGGCAGGCCGTTAGAAAAAGAACCGGAGGGATCAAAGGAATGATAGAGCTGGAGCAGAAAATGCTTCCGGAGATGCTGAAGAATTCAACCTTCAAGGCAGAGAAACTGATCGAATTATTACAGTCAAAAGGAACTTCCTATGCGAGAAGCCATGTGAATATTGAACCCACTTCCAAACTGCAGTCATTAAAAAATCTGCAGAAAGCTTTAGAAAATAAAAAGAAGGGTTTTGGAGCTGAGCTGGTAGCCTTTCCGCAGCATGGCGTGTTCTATACAGATTCTGTACCTTATCTGAAAGAAGCAGCAAAGATGGATATTGACTTTATTGGTGGTGTAGACCCTTTCAACATTGATGGTGATATTGAAAAAGTGGTAGACTTTACCGTTCAGCTTGCTTTGGACAATAAAAAAGGAATCGATATTCACCTGCATGAAACCGGTGATTCCGGATTGAAAACTGTAGAATATCTTATTAAAAAAGTAAATGAAAACCCTTCTCTGAAAGGGAAAACCTATTTAAGCCATTGTTTTATTCTGGCTAAACTAGAAGCTGCAAAACAGGAAGAAATCGCAGAAAAATTAGGTGAGGCACAGATCGGAATTGTTTCTACAATCCCTTTCGGAAGGCTGATCATGCCAATACCAACGCTTTACAAACATAATGTAACCGTTCTGACAGGAAATGACAGCATCATAGACCATTGGAATACTTTCGGAACGGGAAGTGTGCTTCAGAAAGCCAACTTAATGGCTCAACTGTATGGATATTCAACAGAGTTTTTATTGTCAAGAAGTTTAAAACTGGCCACAGGAAATATTCTTCCGCTGGATGACAAAGGAACTCAGCAATGGCCAAAATCAGGTGATAAAGCAGACTTTGTTCTGATGAATGCAAGCTGTTCTGCAGAAACTGTATCAAGAATTTCAGAAGTTGAATCATTGGTGCATGATGGAAATGTTGTCTTTTAAACTTTTTTGAACTTAAATGAAAAGTAAAAAAGTCTTGCAGATAAGATTTGAACAATATAATTGCTTATAAATTTATATATATAATTTAGTTGTGTTTTTTTAACCACAAAGGGTATAAAAGTTTTACTAAAGGAAAGCCTGGGAATATATTATTGATTTTCGGAAATAGTCACTGAATGCAGATAGAAACTGAAGTAGGAGTGGTGTATGTAAAGCTTTTGTCCCTTTTGTGGTTATTTTAGTTTTTTCTCACAAATTTTAGTAATTTTAGGAGAAAATCAGGCAGAGTGGGCTATCATACGGATCATTTTCCAATTTTAGGAATTCAGGAATTTAGTGAGAATCAGCTGAAGGGCTGTAATCTGCTGTTTAATGAACTTTATGGGGCACGTTCCATTGATGATCCCCATAAGCATGATTTTTTTATCATCAATCTTTTTGAGCATGGAGTTGGTTCACATACTATAGATTTTACAGAATATCCGGTAAAAGACCATCAGATCCACCTTGTTTTTCCGGATCAGGTACATCAATGGGTGATTGAAAAAGAAACCATCGGTTATCAGCTGATGATCAGCCGGGACTGGTTTGAAAGTTTCCTGCCGTCATTAAGGTTTTCTGCCTCTTATTATCAGAACCATCCGGTTATCAATCTTTCCCCGGAAATTTTTAAAACTTTTCTATATGAATTTCAATCTATCCAGAAAGAACTTAGTGGTGAAAAAGTATTTTGGGAGCTTATTCAAAAAAGGAGTGAGCTGATTGGGCTGTTGGTAAGTAAATCTGTGGAAGGAGCTTTCAAAGACTTTGAAGTCTATAACTCAAATCCTATTATTTCAAAATTTCTCCATCTTATTGATGAACATTTTAAAACAGAAAGATCAGTTTCTTTTTATGCGGATAAACTGAATATTTCGGCCAACTACCTGAATATTGTCTGCAAGAAAAATCTTAATGCTTCGGCTTCATCTCTCATTCAGGACCGTATTTTACTGGAAGCCAAAAGACTTTTAAAAGTTTCTGAAATGTCAGTAAAAGACATTGTGTATGATCTCGGTTTCTACGATCATGCAAGTTTTTCCAAATTCTTTAAAGCACAGACGGGAATGACACCTACCCAATTCAAAGAATAATCTGTACAAAACAAGACATAATTGATACACCTGTTTTACCCTGAAGTAGGGCTAATTTTGTATTGTTAAAATCTTAGAATCATGCAATTTCCCTATCAATTAACTGCAAAAGGAAAATATTCCCTTAAAAATGTCCGCCTGGAAACAGGTTTTGAATACGAAAATGAAGAGGTAACCGGAACAAAAACTGATCTTTTCAGTATTGAAATTGAAGATGGAAAAATAAAAACAGTAAAAGCAAATGATCCCGCTTCAGAAGCAATAGATGCTAAAGGATATCTGATGCTTCCGGCGTTCAGAGATATGCACATCCATCTGGATAAAACATTGTACGGTCTTCCATGGCAGGCTCTTTCTCCTAAGAGAAGAACAGTGAAAGATATGATTGCTTATGAGCAGGAAATCATTCCTGAACTGTTGAAAACTTCTGTAAGCAGAGCAGAACAGCTGATCAGTCTGCAGCAGCATTATGGAACTCATTTCGTAAGAACTCATTTCAATATTGATACTACTTCGGGACTGAAATCTCTGGAGCATCTTGAGCAGGCTCTTGAAAATAAAAAGGACTCTTTCAAAGCAGAATTAGTTGCTTTTCCGCAACATGGAGTTTACTATACAGATACTGTTCCTTTGATGAAGGAAGCAGCACAGCTTAAAAGTGTAGGATTTATCGGTGGATTGGATCCTTTAAGTATTGACGGAAGCATAGAAAAAGTAATGGATTTTACCGTTGAGCTGGCTTTAGATCACCACAAAGGAATTGATATTCACCTGCATGAAGTAGGAGAGTCTGGAATGAAAACAATCAATTACCTGATTGATAAAGCAATTGAAAATCCGGCACTGCAGGGGAAAACATTTGTAAGTCATGCATTTGCCCTGGCTCATCTTTCACCAAAAGAAACAGAGCAGATTGCAGAAAAACTGGCTGAAGGAAAAGTGGGAATCGCTTCTTCAGTACCTTTTAAAGGAACGGTAATGCCGATTCCAACCCTGAAAAAATATGGGGTCAATGTATTGATCGGAAATGATAATGTACAGGATTACTGGAGTACTTTTGGTTCAGGAAGTATGCTCCAGAAAGCGAATCTCATTGCTGAGTTATATGGTTATGCTACAGAATATGCACTATCAAGAGCTTTGCAGTTTGCCACTCAAAGTATTCTTCCATTGGATGAGAAAGGAAAACAGCAATGGCCTAAAGCTGGTGATGAAGCTGCAGTTGTTCTGGCAGACGCTTCGTGTTCTGCAGAAGCTGTTTCCAGAATGTCTGAAATAAAAGCCCTGATGAATGACGGGAATTTATTTTGGAGAAATTAATTGAAGTATATATATTTTTATACACTTGTTTTTTGTGAATGCCATCGGGAGTTTCCTGGTGGCTTTTTATTGAATGATAAATTATAAATTATAAATTATGAGTTATGGGTTTCGGGTCTCTTCTCTCTTCTCTTTTCTCTCTTCTCTATCAATAGAATATATTTCCCTGGTTTTAGCCAAAATTTTTTAACAAACCCTTATAAAAATCTACTTTTAAACAAAAATAACAACTGTTCAAATTGTCATTTTCTGTTTTTTACAATATGAACACCGCTTAATATTGATTTCAGCGGACCGTTATAATATCTGATGATAACAATAAAAAAAAGCCCTCGGAAAATACTTCCGAAGGCCTTCTATTTGAAATTAAATCTAAGTACTTATGTATTATTATAAGTTGAAGTTTGTCCATCCTGCGTACCAAGTATCTGTAGCATCTTTTACAGCACCTTTGTAAGTTACCTGTGTAAACCAAGTAGCTAATTTAGGGTTAGTAAATGCACCTCCTGTTAATAAAGGAGAACCTGCGCTAGGCGTAAAGTTTGGTGTAGTTCCTGCAGGAGCCCATGCACCGGCAAGTTTTACATCAGCAGTAGAAGCAAGGATGGTATTTCCTTTAGCATTAAACCAAGTTGTAAGATCGTTCAATGTATACGTTGTAGGAGTAGAAGTAGATGGTCCGAATTTTAAAGGAGTTTGCATTCCTGCTAAAACGTTATTTTCAAAGAACAGCTTATTACCTACAATATTGTTATCTGTTGGAGCACCTTTTGTAGCATCAATGAATAAACCAACAGGGAATCCTGTAAATACAGAGTTGAATACAGAGATAGAAGAGTTTCTTCTGATCTGTAATGCATTCTGGAATAACGCGTTGATTGATCCTGGAGCTGCAGAGTTGATTGGTCCGATAATCGTCATGTTAGAGAATGTAGCTGATGTCTGAGGTGTCAAAGTAGAACCGTTAGCATCATTATCAGATTCAAATGCGTTAGAACCGGAAACGTCTGCTACCTGAGAATCTCTTACTGCGATACCAAACTGTACCTTTCCTGAGAAACCGTTATCTGTATCGAAATCATCATCAAGACCTTTGTAAGAGATAAGGTGAGAACAGTTTACCGTTCCTCCGAACCATTCAAAACTGTCATCATTAGCATAAGCAACTTCTACGTAATCTACTGTAGTTCCGCTACCTACACCACCGAATGTAAGTCCGTTGATCTCTTTATCCGGTAAGAATGCATATCCTGCATATTCTATTCTTACATATTTTAATATACCACTGTTGTCAGCAGCATTGTTTCCACCGTAAAGTCCAAGACCTTCAGAGTTGTTGATTCCTCCTTCAATCTCTCCAACTCCGTTTGCCCCACCGAAAGAAGCATTAGTAGGAGCATTTCCTAAAATTACTACACCTGCCCAGTCTCCTCTTTTAGGACTTGGTTTTTCAGAAGTGAAGATAATTGGGTTGGCAGCAGTTCCTTCTGCCATGATTTTACTTCCTTTTGTAATGATCAAAGCTCCGTTTTTATCAGCTTCACCTACAATCTTTGTACCTGGCTCGATAGTTAAAGTAGCTCCGTTAGTTACATATACTAGTCCTCTTAGCTTATAGATTTTATTTGCTTTAAGCGTAAGGCTGGAAGTGATCTTTCCTGAAAGAATAAGGTTTTCAGTTTCTCCGTTTCCATTACCTCCATTTTGAATAATGGTAGGTCCATCTTCTTCTATATTTCTACATGCGGTAGTTGATACTAGAGCGCCAAGCATTAAAGAATATAAAACGAACTTTTTCATGTTATAAAGAATTAAATTATTTATTAGATTATTTGTTGAATGAATTAAAAATTGTATCCCAGTGTTAAACTGATATTGGTTCCTGAAAGTCTTTCGATAGCAAGAGCATCTTTGCTGTCATACTTACCGTTGTCGTTCAGGTCATGGTAGAATTTAGCACGACGGTTCAGAATATCTGAAACATTCAGCTTGATTTCTCCTTTGTTGCTCCATATTTTTTTAGCAAGCTGGAAATCCAAAAGAGGTCTTGGTGCTTCCCAGATTGGTGGTACCTGATCGTTTCCTACATAAAGGATTCTTCTTCCGATCATGTTGAATAGTACTGTAGAAGACCATCCTGATTTTTCAGTATCATACTGAAGACTTACGTTGACAGTATAAGGAGACTGCCCCTGCATTGGTCTGTCAATCTTAGTAGCCTCGTCTGTTACTTTGTTTTTGATTAAAGCTACGTTTCCACCCAGGGTGAAGTTTTTAAGAGCGCTTACAAAATCAAGTTTTTTTCTTACTTCTAGTTCCACTCCATAAGCATCAGCTTTATCTACGTTAAGGTAGTTGAAGGTATTACTCGTTCCTACCCCTGATTGGTTGAAGTATAATTCGATTGGCTTTTTGAAGTTTTTATAGAAACCTGCTACAGATATAATTTCTCCGTTTCTTGGGTAATATTCCCAACGAACATCGGCACTCGTAATTTTGGTTCTTTCAATTGATTTGTTACCAATTACAGTAGCTCCAAGATCAAAATCATAATATGCTAAAGGAGAAACTTCTCTAAACTCCGGTCTAACAACAGTTTGTGAACCTGCAACACGGATGTTCATTTTAGGGTTTACCTTGAATGTTAAGTTTACAGCAGGTAAGAAATCTGTAACACGGGTGTTCACAAAACGGTCATCACTTTTCTTCGTGCTTCCAACCAATTGATCAAAGTTTTCAACTCTTAATCCCCAAACTGCTCTTAACCATGGTGTAAAGTTGTTGTCAAACTGTAAATACCCCGCGTTAAGGATCGTGTTGGCAATATATCTGTACTGGTTTCCTGCAATTTCATCAAATGTAAATCCACCGTTACCTCCGAAATTCTCAGGATTGAAGATTGTTTCGAAAGGCTGAGAAAGTAATCCCTGGTTGAATTTCTCAAGTCTTACAGAGAACGGTCTTGAGTTGTAGATTCTGTCTTTTACCTGGAACAAATAACCTCCTTTGATCGTTTGTTTTTGTCCAAACATCGTAAATGTTTTGGAGATATCACCCCCTGCATTATATAGATAATCACTTAGGGTAGAATAGAATACACTTCCTGACTTTTGAGAAAGACCATTAGAAATCAATGCTAAATATGGGCTTCCTTCTATATTGGTGTATTGGTTATACTGCAAACGCTGCAGCAAAGGAATATACTGATCCAGGATCCCGAAGCTTCCGTACCAGTTTACGGTAAATCCACCCAGAGCATCTATTTTATGAGTACCGGTAAGGGTAGAGTTGTAGAAAGTAGTTTCTTTAAAACCTATTTCCCTTGCCATAATGTTTGTCCCGTTGATCGGGTCAAATTCAAAGTCCTTTCCTGTTCTGAAGGACATGTGGTTCACCGTATTGTTGGTGATGATATTCTTTAAGGAGATTTTATTGTTGCTGTTGAGCTTTAAAGAAAGGTTCAACATTCCTCCTAAGATAATATCATTGCTGTATTTTTCTGTAAAATAATCGAAGTTGGTATCGGCAAGTTGGTCGTTGATGGTAAAGAAACGGTTGGTAGATTCAGTTCTTCTTTTGTTGTTACTATAGTTTAAAACAGCAATTACCCCTAAATCTTTTCCGAATAATTTGGTGTTGAAACCTCCGTCAAGTTGTAAACTTAAGTTTTCAGGATAACCAATACTGTTGTATCCTAAATTCTTTGTAAACCCTTTACCAATGTTGGTTTTCTGACCTTCATCTAAAATACTGAACGCATTTTTTGCAGGCATATTGGTTGGCAGCTTTCTGTAACCGTCATCAATTCCTAGAAAGTCCCATTTTCCACCTTTCTGCATATGGAATTCCTGTCCCATAGTCGCCGTATTTCCTCCTACACCTACCTGTACATTGAAGAAATTTTTATTAGGAATATCCTTTGTATTTACCTGGATCAAAGCTCCTCCCCATTCACCTGTATATTCTGGAATGAAAGTTTTGTTGATAACAAGGGTTTCGATAACGTTGGCAGGGAAAAGGTCGAAAGAGAAAGTCTTTCTGTCAGGCTCCGTGCTGGATAACTGAATACCATTCAGCATTGCCTGGTTATAACGGTCTGATAAACCTCTTACTACAATATATTTTCCTTCAGATAAACTCACTCCGGAAACTCTCTTCAGAACTTCCCCTGTGTTTCTGTCCGGACTTCTTTTAATAGCTTCAACACCAATAACCTGAGAAACTACACCGGCATTTTTCTGTAGTCCGATAGTAGAGGCTATGGTTTCTTTTCTTGCGTTTGATTTGATGACAACTCCCTCAATTTCTTTTTCTTTGGTAGAGGGCTTGTCCATTACGATATCAAGATGAGTATTACCTTCATTTTTGATAATAACCTCACTGATCTCTTTTCTGTTATACCCATTGGAGCTTACCGTTACAATGTAATTGGTGCCGGGGGACAGGTTGATAGAGTAGTATCCGGAAATGTCAGTCATTACTTCCTGTCCATTTACTTTTACCTTTACCCCTTCTATAGGAGTGTTATCTTTCTCGTCCAATACCCTACCTTCCAAAATCTGACTTTGTGCAAAAGCATAGCCAGCAGAAAACAAGGCAAGTAGCATGATGCTCTTGTGGAGTTGTTTTTTCATTTTACTTCTTTTACTTCTTTTTCAAGGGCAAAATAAGGGCTAAGTTTTTAAGAAAACTTTAGGAGAATCTTAATTAATTGTGAAATTTGTATTAACAGATGAGAGAAATTTATAGTTATTGATGTTTAATTTATATAATTATAATTTTTGTTTTAATTTTAAATATTATTCCCTATATTTGATTTATGTGTATTTATTGTTTAATTTTTTTATTGATTTTGTAATTTTATACTGCGATATGTTTTTTTAATAATTAGTTAACATTTGGCAGATAGATGAAATCAATGGAAATAATTAATTTTGTGGGAATTCTTAAACTAGAAGATGAGCAAAAAAATTCTTTTAATAGACGATGAACTGGACATTTTAGAGATTCTGTCTTACAATTTGGAAAAGGAAGGGTATGATATCTATACAGCTACCAACGGTAACGAAGGTATAGAAAAAGCAAAGGAGATTGTTCCGGACCTTATCTTATTAGATGTCATGATGCCTGAAAAAGATGGTATAGAAACCTGTCAGGAACTTCGTAAAGTGAAAGAACTTCAGAAAACACTTATCGTGTTCCTTTCTGCAAGAAGCGAAGAGTTTTCTCAGTTAGCAGGTTTTCAGGCGGGTGCCAATGACTACATCGTAAAACTAATCAAACCGAAAATCCTTATTTCTAAGGTGAATGCATTATTACAGCTGACCTCACAGGTTTCTGACAATGCAAAACTAATCGAAATCGGAGACCTTATTATCGACAAAGATAATTTCAGAGTTTCCAAAAGCGGACAGCAGTTTCTTCTTCCTAAAAAAGAATTTGACTTGCTTTACCTTTTGGCTTCCAATACTGAAAAGGTTTTCAAAAGAGAAGAAATTCTTGAAAAGGTTTGGGGTAATGATGTGATTGTTGGTGAAAGAACAATCGATGTACATATCAGAAGGTTGAGAGAAAAACTAGGAATCAATACGATTCAGACATTAAAAGGGATTGGATATAAACTGATCGTTTAATTATTTTAGAATCTTAACTTTACGTTCAATCATTAAAACGTTGTAAAATTGAAATTTTACAGACTTACCCTCGTTGCCTCCTGTCTGCTGACATTGGTAATGCTTCTTTTAGTAGTCGTCTTCGATTCACTGAAAGATATCTATTATGAGACCCCTTTGTTTAAAACGGGTCTTTTCATCTGTATTGTCCTGATCTTTCTGATCAACTGTGTGGTATTGGAACTTCTTTTCAATTATTACAGCAGAAAACAGGTAAAAGGACTTTCAGGATTTCTGCCACAGGAAATAGTTCAGAATCAGGATGAAAATATTACCATCAAAGAATTAGGAGAAAGGTTTTCAGATCTCAATCAGCAGCAGGTATCAGAAATTGATATGATGAAAGAGATGGAAAGCTACCGTAAAGAATACATCGGTAATGTGTCCCACGAACTGAAAACGCCTTTGTTTTCTATTCAGGGATATGTAGAAACTTTAAGAGATGGCGGAGTAGACAATCTTACCATTCGGGATAAATATCTGGAAAGAATTGATAAATCTGTCGAAAGACTTATCGCCATTGTAACAGATCTTGATATGATCAACAGGCTGGAAGCAGGCGAAATCAATCTTAACGTTTCAAAATTTGATGTCAATCTTCTGATTAAAGAGATTTTCGATCTTCTTGATCTTGAAGCCGAAAAACGAAATACAACATTACAGATCCAGACCCTTCATCCACAGATTTTTGTGGAGGCTGATAAACAGAAAATTTCCCAGGTTTTCATTAATCTTATTTCCAATGCGATCCATTATGCCAACAGACAGGAAGCAAAAGTGATCGTAAAGACCAGTGTACTCAAAAATAAGGTGCTGATAGAAGTGATAGATAATGGGATGGGAATCAAATCTGAAATTCTTCCAAGGATTTTCGAAAGATTTTACCGTGTAGAAACCAGCAGAAGCAGGAGAGAAGGAGGTTCCGGGCTGGGATTGGCCATCGTAAAACATATTCTTGAAGCACATAACGAAAATATCACCGTAGAAAGCGTGTACCTTGAAGGGACGAAGTTTAGTTTTATGCTCGAAAAAAGTAAATAATTCCGGTAAAATGTAAGGAAAAAAAATATTTTAAAAAATCCTGAAATATTTTTTTGTCACATGTCATTTATTATATATTTGCACCAGAGATTTATCATAATTATAAAGGCAAAAAAGTAATTTAAGAAACTGATATGGTTTACAAAATCCGCGTAATATTAGATGCGAAAGAAGATATTTTCCGTGATATCGAAGTTAAGGGAAAACAAACGTTATGGAACTTACATTTAGGAATTAAAAGTGCATTCAGTCTGCAGGGAGATGAGCTTTCTACTTTTAATCTGTTAGAAGATGACGGAACAATTGTAAAAAGTGTCCCATTGGAAGATATGAGTGATGATGGTGATGGTGAGATTATGTCAGATGTTTACATTGATGAAGCTTTTGAAAGTGTAGGTGACAAAGCACAGTTCCAATACGGGCTTCTTGACCTTTGGGAATTCTTCTGTGAACTTGTAGAAGTTATTGAAGAAACAAAAGGGGTTAATTATCCTATCACGGTATACAGATTCGGAAACGTTCCATTGAAGGCACCTAGCAAAAATGGAAGTGCCGGAGGATCTAAAAAGAAATCAGCAATGCCTTTGGCAGATGATGAGTTTGGTTTCGATGAAGATTTCGGATCAGGAGGAAACTTTGCAGATGAAGACGATAGCTTCGATGATGAGGAAGAAGAAGACTACAATGACGATGTCTTTGATGATGAAGATGACAATGATGACGAAAGATAGTCAACACAATATACTGGCCCTGGATTTTAATCCGGGGGTTTTTTTTGTAAAAGTGTGAAGGTAGGTATTTAAATAAAAACAGCCTCATTTGAGGTTTCAGATATATCAGCTGAGCTTTTGTAAGTCTATTTTGAGTTCTTTAAATTCTTCAGTAAGATTTTCAGGTTCTACTGACGGGTTGGAGATGCTATTTATCTAGCCGTAAATTTTGCCTTTCTCAAAAAAACAATTCTTACTTTTGTTAAAAATAGTTTAATGAAAAAATTAATTTTGTTAGCTGTAATTGGTCTGGGAATTGTTTCCTGTACCACTCAAAAAAATACCCGGAAGATGACAGAACTGCCAAAAGATTGGAAACATAATACGAATATCTACGAAGTAAACATAAGACAATATACTCAGGAAGGAACTTTCAAAGCATTTGCAAAAGAAATGCCCCGCCTGAAATCTATGGGAATAAAAACCCTTTGGTTTATGCCTATCACACCCATTGCCCAGCAGAATAAAAAAGGAAGTATGGGGAGTCCATATGCTGCTGCAGACTATACTTCCATCAATCCCGAATTCGGAACGTTGCAGGATTTTAAAGATATGGTGAATGAAGCACACAGATTGGGATTCAAAGTAATTATAGATTGGGTGGCCAATCATACAGGATGGGATCATGTATGGACGAAAATACATCCCGAATTTTATCTGAAAGATCCAGACGGAAAATTTCATATCGCTTCCGGAATGGATGATATTATTGAACTGGACTATAAAAACCAGGAGATGCGTCAGGCCATGATTGATGCCATGAAATTCTGGGTACAGGAAACTGATATTGACGGTTTTCGATGTGATCTTGCTTCATGGGTAGAGGTAGATTTCTGGGTTCAGGCCCGTCCCGAAGTAGAAAAAGTAAAACCTCTTTTCTGGCTGGGAGAATTTGATGAGTTGGAAAGTCCTGAATATGGGAAAGTTTTTGATGCCAGCTATTCCTGGAAATGGATGCACAAATCTGCAGATTATTATAAAAAAAATGAACCTCTTCAGGAATTAAAAGATCTTCTGAGACAATATTCTAATATCGGAGATGCTTCAATGAGAGCATGGTTTACTGCAAACCACGATGAAAACTCATGGAACGGAACCGAATATGAAAAATACGGAGTCATCACAAAACCTATGGCAGTATTCTCTGCAACATGGAATGGAGTTCCGTTGTTGTACTCAGGCCAGGAACTTCCAAATATGAAGAGACTGGAATTTTTCGAAAAAGATGTCATCAAATGGACCAATACCTATCAGGTTGCCGGTTTCTATAAAACATTATTGGATTTAAAAGCTTCCAACCCAGCTTTAAGAGGAGGTGATTCTAATGTAACTACATACCTTCTTAATACTACAGCCAATGACAAAATCCTGGCTTATGTAAGAAAAAATGGAAATGATGAAGTGCTAGTAGTCTTGAACATGTCAAAAGAACCTGTTAACTTTTCAATTGAAGACGAACATGTATCCGGAACATTCAGAAATGTTTTTGATAAAACGAAAAGAGATTTCAGTAACGGAACAGACTTTAGCTTTAAAGTTTCTGATTATGCCGTATTTGAAAAATAATCTTAAAATTTTTGACTTACATTTTAAAATAGTACAGAATAGTCTTTAACGGTATTCAATTCCTCTCCGCTGGAGGGGTGTCAAAATCATAGATTTTGACGGGTGGTTTAGCTATCCACAATAAAATCCCACTATTAGAATGAACAAACAGGAAATAATCAATATTATTAAAGCAAAAGCTGCCGACAAAATCCAGTATTTTGAAAACCTTATTGCAGAAACACGAGCTTCCAACAATGATACAAAAAGCTCAATGGGTGACAAATACGAAACCGGAAGAGAAATGCTTCAGCAGGAAATTAATAATCTTCAAAGACAGCTTAACGAAGTTTTGAATCAGCAGGCTGTACTGCAGAAAATAACTTCCGACCCTTCGGAAAAAGTTCAGAACGGTGCATTGGTGAAAACCAATAAGGGATTGTTCTATATCTCTGTTTCAATGGGTGAACTTGTTTTTGAAAATCAGAAAATCATGACGGTATCTGCAGAATCTCCCTTGGTAAAAGTGATGTATGGTAAAAAAACAGGAGAGTCATTCACTGTAAATACTATTCATCAGACAATTGAAAATATATGGTAAAATTAATATAGGTTAGATTGCAGATATACAGTTGTTTAATAGAAAATAGAGATCAGGCTTATAAAAAGCATTCATAAAAATGAGTGCTTTTTTTGATGGTTTTTACTAAATTTGGAACTTAAAATCTCATTCAAAATGCAAAACTACCTGGATCTTTTACAGCATATTTTAGATAACGGAACTGATAAAACCGACAGAACAGGCACTGGAACAAGAAGTGTTTTCGGATATCAGCTGAGATATGATCTGTCTAAAGGATTCCCTTTGGTAACAACTAAAAAAGTGCATTTGAAATCTATTATCTATGAGCTGCTTTGGTTCCTGAAAGGAGATACCAATATCAAGTATCTTAAAGATAACGGAGTAAGCATCTGGGATGAATGGGCCAATGAAAATGGAGATTTAGGACCGGTTTACGGAGCGCAGTGGAGAAGCTGGAGCGGTGCAGACGGAAAAGTTGTAGATCAGATCACAGAAGTAATTGACCAGATTAAAAAGAATCCGGATTCCAGAAGACTGATTGTCTCCGCCTGGAATGTTGCGGAAATACCGAATATGGCTTTGGCTCCTTGTCATGCTCTATTCCAGTTTTATGTAGCAGATGGTAAACTTTCCCTACAGCTGTACCAAAGAAGTGCTGACGTTTTCCTTGGAGTACCATTCAATATTGCAAGCTATGCATTGCTGTTGATGATGGTAGCGCAGGTTTGTGATCTGGAAGTGGGAGATTATGTTCACAGTTTTGGAGATGTTCATATCTACAATAATCACTTCGAGCAGGTAAACAGACAGCTGGGACGAGAGCCGAGAGCACTTCCAACGATGAAACTGAATCCGGAAGTTAAAGATATCTTTGATTTTGATTTTGAAGACTTCAGTCTGGAAAATTATGATCCGCATCCGGGAATCAAAGCTCCTGTGGCTATTTAATAATCTTATATCACTTTAATTTTTTTATTTACTTCTATTAATTTAACATTAATAGATGGCATTACCTGTGCTCATAAGTTGGAGAATCAGAATATAAATCCTTTAGTACACTTTCTTTTGGCAATTGTTTCTTAAATTTGAAAGAACAACTCAGGCTCATTTAACCCTTTGAAAAAAGGAGTGGATGATTGGGTTACAGATCATAAATTTCAAATGCTTAAAAATAAATCATGAAGTATTTAAAAATAAATATTGAAGAAAATGCAGACATTGAAGTGTTGAAAAACGCCATACTTCAATTGAAAGGAGTAGCTTCAGCTGAAACAGTGGATGACGAAAATCCGGAAAGTGAACTTAAAAAAGCTTTTGCAAAGACAAAGGAACAGCTTCAAAAAGGGGACTATGAGACCCTGGTGAATGATATTTTCGATATAATCATTAAAAAATAATTCTAAAAATAATAATGTAGACAGATGAGAAAGGCCATTTTATCAATTGCTATACTCGGGATTTTATTTTCCGCCAATGTATCAGCACAAACCGAAACTTCAGGAAGAGAAAAAGTATACAGAGCAACTCCCGCTAAAGTAACGGAACTTAAACACACAAAGCTTAAAGTAAATTTCGACTATCAGAAAGAACAGATGAATGGGGAAGAATGGCTTACTGCCTCCCCTTATTTTTATGCTGCAAACGAACTTACACTTGATGCAAAAGGAATGCTGATTCATGAAGTAGCGCTTGATAATAACGGGAAGAAATCTCCTTTGAAATATGATTACAAAAATGATGTTCTGAAAATCAGCCTTGATAAAACATACCAGAAAAATCAGGAGTATACAGTCTACATCAAATATACATCCCGCCCGAATGAGGTAAAACAACAGGGAAGTATGGCCATCAATGATGCAAAAGGACTTTATTTTATCAATCCTCAGGGAACAGATCCGGATATGCCTACACAAATCTGGACACAGGGAGAAACAGAATCCTCTTCGGCATGGTTTCCGACTATTGACAAACCCAACCAAAAGACAACGCAGGAAATCTATATGACGGTTCCTGATAAATATGTTACCCTTTCCAATGGCCTTCTGAAAGAATCTAAAAAAGAATCTAACGGGCTTAGAACGGATCACTGGGTGATGGACAAAAGACATTCTACCTATCTTTTCTTCATGGGAGTAGGAGAATATGCCATTGTAAAAGACAAATGGAAAAACATTCCGGTTGATTATTATATTGAAAAAGAATACGAACCTTATGCTAAGCAGATCTACGGAAATACTCCGGAAATGATCGATTTTTTCTCCAAAAAACTGAACTATGATTATCCATGGGCTAAATATGCTCAGATTTCCGGTAGAGATTATGTAAGTGGAGCGATGGAGAATACCACAGCAACACTTCATGGGAGTGATATTCTTCAGAAGCCGGGCCAGCTTATTGATGAAAATACATGGGAAGATACTATTGCGCATGAATTGTTCCATCACTGGTTTGGAGATCTGGTTACAGCAGAAAGCTGGAGCAATCTTACAGTCAATGAATCCTTCGCCAACTATTCCGAATACCTTTGGAATGAATATAAATACGGGAAAGATCAGGCAGATTATCACCTGATGACCGATGTGAATAACTACCTTCACAACCCATCCGACTTTAATAAAAATCTGGTAAGGTTCAATTATGAATCCCGTGAAGATGTTTTTGATCTGGTAACGTACCAGAAAGGAGGTGGAATTTTAAATATGCTGAGAAATTATCTTGGAGATGATGCCTTCTTTGCAGGAATGAACGACTATCTTAAAACCAACGAATATCAGAATGCTGAAGCACATCAACTAAGACTATCTTTTGAAAAAGTATCTGGTAAAGATTTAAACTGGTTCTTCAACCAATGGTATTTTGGTAGCGGAAATCCGAAACTTAATTATTCATTTACATTTGAGCCTGTTAAAAAACAAGTGGCGGTAACCATTAATCAAACTCAGGAAAAGCCATTTGAATTTCCTCTGGTTATAGATGTATATGACAACGGAAAACCTAAAAGATACAGTGTCTGGGTAAATGCAGAAGCAAAAAATACATTTAGTTTTGATGTTTCCAAAACTCCTGATCTGGTTAATATCAATGCTGATGGAGTTTTACTGGCAGATATTACAGAGACCAAAACTCCTGAACAGAACCTGATGCAGTTTACAAATTCTAAGGAGTTTAAAAGCAGATACCTGGCTCTAACCGGAATCAAAGATCAGGCTGGGAAAAGTCCAGCAGCAGTAAAATTATTGGCTGCTGCATTGAAAGATCCTTTCTTCAGAGTAAGAATAAAAGCTTTGAATTTAATAGACCTCGCTAATCCTGAACAAATGAAGGCATTAGGCGCTGATGTTGAAAAGCTGGCATCTAGCGATCCTAAAACATTAACTCAGGCAGCTGCTATTGCTGCTTTAGGAAAAACAAAAGACAAAAAATACCTTCCGTTATTTGAAAAAGGAGTAAATGCCGTTTCAAATGCCGTGAAAGGAAGTTCTATGGGTGCACTTCTTTCCATTGATCCATCAAAAGCAAACAATCTGGCCGATAAAATTGATATGAAGGGCGCTTCAGATGAATTGCAGGCACAATTGCTTCCGATTATTGTAAAGAATAAAATTACCTCTCAGATAGAGAATATTGCTCCTCTTGCCACCTTTTATCCATTTATTAAATTCCAGAACCCGGAATTAGGAAAAGCAGCAGAAGATGGTTTCAACTGGATCATGACTTCCGATAATCTGAAAGCTACGGAAAGCATTACGAAAATAGCAGGATATGCCAAGAATCAGATGGCAGATAATCCACAGGCTAAAATGATGATCGTCCAGATGCTGAAAGATGGCTTGAGCAAAAAAATGGAACTGCTGAAACAGAATCCACAAAATGCTGCAAGTATTAATAAGCAGATTGATGTGATCAATAAAGCAATTGAAAACTATAAATAATAAATAAAGCCGGCAAATCTGCCGGCTTTATTTTATCATGACTGAATACCAATTTGTCAAAATATAATATAAAGTAGATTGGGTTTTAATAATATTACAAAAATCAGCATTTTTTACCACTGTTTTTTGCATTATCTTTCATAAATTCGTTTAAAATTTAGACAATTATGAGTTTTGGAATTGAGGCAGCGGGCTATTATGTGCCTGGTTTATATTTGGAGATTAAGGATTTAGCAGAAAAAAGAGGAATAGAACCGGCGAAGTTGGAAAAAGGTTTAGGTCTTCATAAAATGGGGCTTTCTGATGTTCACGAAGATGCAGCAACCTTTGCCGCAGAAGCATTACTGAAGCTTATACAAGATTATAATATCAATCCTAAGGAAATAGCAAGAGTATATCTGGGAACAGAAAGTGCGGTGGATGCAGCAAAACCTACGGCATCTTATGCTGTTCAGATGGTAGAACAGGTGTTGGAAGAAAAATTTGGAGCAAGATGTTTCAGAAATTGTGATGTGCTGGATATGACTTTTGCGTGTGTAGGAGGTGTAGACGCACTGCATAATGCCCTGGATTTTGTAAGGGTGAATCCTGATAAAAAAGCAGTAGTGATTGCCAGTGACTATGCTAAATATGAATTGGCTTCTTCAGGTGAATATACGCAGGGTGGAGGAGCGGTAGCTCTTTTGATTTCTTCACAGCCGGACCTTCTTGAAATTGAAAATAACTGGGGAGTAGCTTCAGAAAGTGTTTTTGATTTTTTCAAACCAAGAAGAACTTATAATAAGGAAGATCTGAATGGTGCTCCGGAAACATATCCTGAAAAAATTGAAATTTTTACAGATGAACCTGTATTTGATGGACAATATTCTAACCAATGTTATCAGGATAGAATAAAAGAAGCTTATCATCATTATAAAGAGATCACAGGCAAGGAAAAACCTTACGAAGACTGGAAGTATATTATCTTCCACCTTCCTTATGCATTTCATGGGAAAAGGGTTTTTACTGAAATCTACAGTTTGGAGAATGGTCTGTCCTATGAAACAGCAGAGGAACAGAAAGCTGTTGCAAAATCTGAAGACTATCTAAAATTAATCAATGATAAGATAGAAAAGACACAGAGAGCTTCTTCCGAAATAGGAAATATGTATACAGCTTCTGTCTTTATGGCATTTCTTTCGGCATTACAAACCTCTTTTAATGAAAATGAAGACTTATCTGGGAAAGAAATTGGTTTTATAGGATATGGAAGCGGTTCAAAATCAAAAGTTTTTGCTGGAAAAGTATCCGGAAACTGGAACAAGATAGTGGAGAAATGGAACTTATTTGAAAATTTGAATCAAAGAACCGCTGTAGACTTTGATACTTATGAGAAACTTCACAGAAAACAGAAGAAGGAATCTGTAAACAAACAGTATAATGGTTTTGGGCTTGTCTCTGTTGAGACTGAAAATCCGGTTTTAGTCGGAGCGAGATATTACAGTTATCAGAAGTAAGATTATCCTTATTTATCATACAAAGCACCTCTCTTTTGGGGTGCTTTACTTTTTTATAAATGCAAAAAACGGGGGAATGTTTTTAAAATTTATGAGGTTGAATTATTTTTAATTTTAAGTGAGAAATGGTTAATAAATTACATGTATTATCATAGAAAATTTTACTGGTTTTAATCGAATTCTCTATATGGTATATTAACGGTTTTTTATTTTAATCTGAATAACCCTGTCTTGAAATAGGGGTTGTCTGCCTTTTAAAGTGCCTTTTTTATGTAAAATTTAAGAAAATAAGGTGTTTTTTTCTCCATTTTCAATACAATTAAGAATTTATTTCTTTTATTATTTTCGTTGATAATAATGTTTTATGTTTATTTTTTTAACTATTTGTTTTAAATGAGTTTAAATTGATTTTAATTTTAAAATTTATTAAAATTCCGTTAATGTTTAAATTGACTTATTTTTTGTTAATTTTTTAAATACAATTAAAATGATTCTCCATCATTTTTTGAGTATGAATGTGAATCTCTCCTTTCTGGAAGCCTGTTTTCAGCGTTTAGCAAATTGATGTTATAGATATTTATCGACATATTTGTCCCTTGAATATATTAAAATCTGTTAATATGAATGTGAAGTTACATGTATTAAGTGCTGGAGCTTTGTTTTTTTTAGGACAAGCTGCTTTTGCACAAAAATCTAAGAATGATTCTGTTCTGAAGGAGAATAAGATCGATGAAGTAATCGTTACTGGATACCAGAAGAAAAAAGCAGATGAAATTACCCAGGCTCAGGCTGTTGTTGGTGGTGATGAAATCAGAAGAAACTCTCCTACAACATCTATTGGTAACTCTTTACAAGGTAGAGCTTCAGGGGTATTTGTACAAAGTACTACTGGGCAGCCAGGTGCTGCTGCTACAATTCAGGTAAGAGGTGTTGCCGGTGTTGGTGGTTCTTCAGAACCTACTTATGTAGTAAATGGAATGTATATGACTGCAAGACAGTTTAGTGCAATCAACCCTGCAGATGTAGAATCTATTTCAATTCTTAAAGATGCTGCTGCTACTGCACAATATGGTGCTAGAGGAGCGAACGGAGTCGTGGTAGTTACTACTAAAGCCGGAAAAGCCGGTAAAACTCATTACTCATTTGAGACCAAATTCGGTTTCAGTGAGAGATTGAAGGACAACAACTATACCATGATGAACTCTAGGGAGTTAATGAACTTCCAGAATCAGTTGGGATACCTTGGATTTAAGCCAAGATCTCAACAGGAAATGGATAGGCTTGCTGCCTATGATCACAATTGGCAGAAAGATCTGTTGAAGCCTTCAAGTATCCAGTCTTACTTATTCAGTGCTCAAGGTGGATCCAGAGAAAGTACTTTCTATTACTCATTAGGTTATGACTCTGACAATGGGATTATCAGAGATATAGATGGCCTTAAGAGATACACAGGTAACTTCGGATTTACCAATAAGTTGAGTGAAAAACTGAACGTTGGAATCAATCTTGGATTCCAGTACCAGGTCACACAGAATTTTAGAGACCGAAACAATACTCAGAACCCATTTGGAGCAATGTATAAATATGCTCCATATGAGCCGATTTATAATGCTGACGGAAGTTATAATCAGACAATGAGAGCTGGATCTAACGTTGTTGAGCAGATCAATACTTATAGACTAGATGATCAGAGACTGAGAATTCCGGTAACTCTATTCGCTGAATATAAAATTATTGATGGACTGAAATTTAAAACTAATTTCAATGGTCTTTATGATTGGTACATGGGAACTCAGTGGTTGAAAAAAGGTTCAAACCTTGATATTACAGTTAACAAAGTTCCAACCGGTTCATTGAATAAAAATTCATTCTACACATTTAATTATACTTGGAATAACTCCATTAATTATAAAAAGTCATTCGGAAGCCACAACTTCGATTTCTTAGGATTTATTGAATATAACGATAACTATAACGAAACAATGAACGGTGGGGCTTACGGTTTGAAATCTCCGGTAATAAATGTTCCATCTATTACGACACCATCTGACAGAAATACATTTACTGGGGTTAAAGTAAGAAATACTTTGTTCAGTTTAGCAGGTTTACTAAACTATGACTATGAAGGTAGATATTTGGTAACAGGATCATTGAGAAGAGATGCTTCATCAAGGTTTGGTGCCAATAACCAAAGTGGTGTCTTCTGGTCTGCAAGTGCAGCTTGGAATATCGCGAAGGAAGACTTTATGAAAGGTGGTTTTATTAATGATTTAAAACTTAGAGGATCTTACGGTACAACAGGTAATGATGGTACTTTACCGGATTATTATAATGTTAATAATATCAGCTATGGATTATATGGTCCTAATGGTACTTCTTACCCTGGAACAGCTTCACTAGGTAATTATATTATTGGTAACAGTAATCTGAAATGGGAATCTAATGCAATTACCAACCTAGGGGTAGATTTCACTATGTGGAACAGAAGAGTTCGTGGATCCGTAGAAGTATATAAGAATAAGAGAAAAGATTTCGTACAGCTTGTGCCTTTGGATAAACAAGAAGGAGGATACTATCAGTATATCAATGCAGGAGATATGTCTCAGAAAGGTCTTGAGGTTGAACTTAGTGTAGATGTAATCAAACAGAAAGATTTCCAGTGGAATTTACATGCTAATATATCTTTCCAGAAGTCAATTCTTGATAGATTAGCAGATAGCCAGACTGAAAGAAACTTAGGGGATACTTATCTAAAAGTAGGAGAAACTCCTTATGTATTCTATAATGTTAGATTTGCTGGAGTAGATCCAAGTAACGGAAAAGCATTATATTATGATAAAGCAGGAAATGTTACTGATGTTTACAGTGCTTCAAATGCTGTTCCTTTAACAGATAAATCTCCTTTCCCAAAGAGCTTTGGTGGATTTGGAACTACAGTTCAATACAAAGGGCTTGATTTCAGTGCTGATTTCGCATTCAAGTTAGGTGGATATACTTATAACAACATGTATGCTGCTGCTGTTGACCCAACTTTGGCTGTTGCAGGTAGAAATATGGCTCAGTCTGCAGCTCAGGTTTGGCAAAATCCAGGAGACACAGGAGTATTCCAGAAAGTTGATTCAAATGGGATGCGTGATTCCGATCAATGGATTGAAAAATCAGATTATTTAAGATTAAGATCACTTACATTAGGATATACATTTGATAAAGCATTTCTTGGAGAAGGATCACCTATCAATAAGCTTAGAGCATATGTACAGGGACAGAATTTATTTACAGTAACTAAATTCCACGGAGAACCTGAAGTTTCTGTAGGATCTGCTGATTCAACATCTCTATTTGTTCCTGGATCATACAATCTTTATACTTACCCTGCTGTAAGAACAATCCTGGTAGGATTGCAATTAGAATTTTAATATTGAATAGCTTTATGAAAAAGAATATAATAAAAATAAGTTTAGCTGCGTTAACCATGTTTGTTTCGTTAACGTCTTGCGACAGAAATTTAGATCAAATCTCATCAATCAATGAAGATCAGGAGCAGGCAATGACTAGACCTGAGACCTTCAGACAGGCTATGGATGGTGCCTATACAGCTCTTAAAGGAGGTGGGTATTATACAAGTGATACAGGAAACCAACTTATCATGGGTGATCTTACCACTGATAACCTGGTTCGTACAACAACAGGAAGAAATACCAATTTTGCTGCATCAAACTTCGAATTCTCATCAGATAACTCACAAACAACAGGTTTGTTTAGTGCAGCTTATCTTGTAGTTAGCAGAGCTAACTTTGTTTTGAAATATATCAATAACGGTGTATTATCTGGAACAGAGAAAGCAAACATTGAAGCTGAGGCAAGAGCGCTTAGAGCAATTGCTCATTTTGATATCGTAAGAGCATATTCACAAATCCCAACTCAATCTGCAGAAGCTAAAAACTCTATCGGGATTTATTATTCAGAAACATATGCTCCTTTAAATAATACATCATCCCGAAACCTGACGGTTGATCAGGTATATGATAAAATTATAGCGGATCTATTATTTGCTGTTGATAATATCACTCAGAACGATGTTGATAAAGGGAGATTAAGCAAAGCTGCTATATATGGATTATTATCAAGAGTAAACCTTTATAAAGGTGACTATGCGAATACTATCAAATATGGTGAATTGGCATTGGGAATTTCACCAAGTATTACTCAAAAATCTAATTTCTACAAGATCTGGAAAGAAAAAGAAGGAGACATTAATGATGGAGTTTTATTTCAGGTATCGAATTCTGCAGCTGAGCAAAATACTGTAGGAGTTGCTTACAATCAATCTGTTCCAGCATTAAGATCAGAATTTGTTGTAGATTACGATTTATATACAGCCTATACATCAGATGACGTTAGAAAAGGGGCTTACTTCACTACGGGTACGTATAGCGGACAAAAATATAACCACGTTACAAAATATGCAGGTATTACTGGTTTGCCATCTAATATAGTTCCAGTAAGATATTTAAGAGGAGCTGAAGTACTGTTAAACGTTGCAGAAGCTTATTACAGATCAGGCAATGGTGCACAAGCTCTTGTTTTATTAAACAAATTAAGAGCAGAAAGACATTCTTCATTTACTCCTGGTACAGAAACAGGACAGGCACTTTTAGATGCTATCCTGAAAGAGAGAAGACTTGAGCTTGCATTTGAAAATGACAGATGGTATACCTTGAAGAGATTGGGGCTTGCTGTTCAGAGATCAGGTAAAGGAGATCTTTTTGACGGTACAGGTACACCTCCCGTAGCACAGAATCTTCCAGCTGGAAATTTCAAATGGCAATGGCCAATTCCTATTACTGCTATTCAGGCAAATCCGAATATTAAGCAGAATGACAAGTATTAAGATTTAATTTTAATATATTTTTTAAGAAGAGTCCCAGAAATGGGGCTCTTTTTTTATATAAATTTATAGATAGATTATCTCAGAACCATTCTGTCCTGATAACTTTTTGGAGTTACCCCTTCCAATTGTTTAAATACTCTGGTGAAATAGTTTGTATCTGAAAACCCGGTTTGAAAAGCCGTTTCCTTAATGCTGATCTGACTGGCTAATAATTCTTTCGCACGGGTGATCCTTTCCTGCAGAATAAAATCATTCGGTGAAGTTCCCAGCTCGTCTTTGAACATTTTAAAGAAATTCGACTTGCTTACATAAGCCAGCTTTGCGATACTATCAATAGACAATTTCTGATGCAGGTTTCTTTTAATGTAATCTACTACAAAACCTATTCTGGATTTATTTTTAACAATATTTTTTTCTACCATGCTTCTTGCCTGGGTCTGCATCAGTCTTATCAGAAGCTCTTTCAATGCAAAATCAGCCATAATATCCTTTTGAGAATTATCATCCATGGCAATTCTCATAATATTATTGGTCGCTGAAGCCAGCGCTTTATTATTAAACAGAAAATATTCATCCAGCTGAATATTCCATTGCGAAGTTTCATCCACTTTTGGAAGATGATAATTGAGATAATTAAGAGAATCTTCTATAAAATCAGGGTTAAGACTTAAAGAAATACATTGGGTAGGGGTTTCATCCGCTTCAGGAAAATCAATAACCATCGTTTCCCCCGGCGCTACCAGAATACTTTCTCCCGGATAATAATCAAAATAATTGGTCTTATTATCCAGCTTCATATGTTTCTTACCTCTCAGCATGGCTGTAAATGCAATGTTTTCAAAATGAAGTTTTACATCAAAAGCAGCCTTGTGAGTCTCATAAATACTGAATTCACAGTTGTTTAGATTGAATTTCGTCTGGTGTTCAACAAGACTCAATAGTTGGCTTTCCTTACGTAATTCAGGAGTATTTAATAAAATCTTACTATTGTTATTCATTTCTAATTTTTTTTGAAAAGGAGGTAACTCAAATATAGAAAATTTGAGAGTACGTTGCTGTTAATAAAATACTAAAATTGAACACTTTGCACTATTTTACACTTTTTTTATAGGATTGTGCTATACTCTTTTGGACATCTCAGTGTAATTTGGCTTTATCGAAAAATAAAAACAATACTAATATGAGCACTATTACAGAACCAAGATCAACTACGCTTTTACAGCGTCCGGAGTTCAAAAGCAGATATGATAACTATATCGACGGGAAATTCACGCCACCCGTTAAAGGGAAGTATTTTGACGTTGTCTCGCCCGTAGATGGGAAGAACTTTACTCAGGTTGCCCATTCTTCCAAAGAAGATTTGGAACTGGCTGTAGATGCCGCAGAAAAAGCATTCCGAACCTGGAAAAATACTTCCTCTACGGAAAGAAGTATCATCCTGAATAAAATTGCCGACAGAATAGAGCAGAATCTGGAATATCTTGCTACCGTAGAAACGATAGATAACGGAAAAGCAGTGAGAGAAACGCTGGCTGCAGATTTACCTTTGGCAATTGACCATTTCAGGTATTTTGCCTCCGTAATCCGGGCAGATGAAGGGTCTCATAACGAACTGGATAAAGATACCGTATCGCTGATCGTTCATGAACCTCTTGGAGTAATCGCACAAATCATCCCATGGAATTTCCCGATACTCATGGCTGTCTGGAAACTGGCTCCGGCATTGGCAGCAGGAAACTGTGTGGTTTTGAAACCCGCAGAAAGTACTCCTGTTTCCATCATGGTTTTGATGGAGCTTATTGGAGATCTGTTACCAGCTGGCGTTATCAATATTGTTAACGGATTTGGAGCAGAACTTGGAAGAGCTTTGGTTACCAATCCGAAAGTAGCAAAAGCCGCATTTACAGGATCTACCGCTACAGGACGTCTGGTGATGCAGTATGCAACAGAAAATATCATTCCTGTGACATTGGAATTGGGTGGGAAATCCCCGAATGTTTTCTTCAATTCTGTAATGGATGCCGATGATGAGTTTTTAGATAAAGCGATAGAAGGAGCCGTTCTTTTTGCCCTCAATCAAGGAGAAATTTGTACATGTCCCTCAAGATTACTCGTTCAGGAAGATATCGCAGATGCCTTTATTGAGAAGGTAGTCGAAAGAGTAAAAGCGATCAAAGTAGGAAATCCACTGGACAAAACCGTGATGATGGGAGCGCAGGCTTCAAAGATTCAGAAAGATAAAATCCTTTCCTATATCCAGTTGGGAATAGAAGAAGGAGCTGAAGTTCTGGTAGGAGGAGAAGTCAACCATCTTGGAGAAGATCTGGAAGACGGATACTACATTCAGCCGACGATTTTCAAAGGAAACAACCGAATGAGAATCTTCCAGGAAGAAATTTTCGGTCCGGTGCTGGCATTTACCACTTTCAAGGATGAAGAAGACGCAGTGAAGATTGCCAATGATACCATCTATGGGCTTGGCGCAGGAGTGTGGACAAGAGATGCACACCAACTGTACAATATTCCCCGTCAGATAGAAGCGGGAAGAGTATGGGTAAACCAATATCACTCTTACCCTGCAGGAGCGCCTTTCGGAGGTTACAAACAATCCGGAATCGGAAGAGAAAATCATAAAATGATGCTTGATCATTACCGCCAAACCAAAAACATGCTGATTTCTTATAACAAGAATAAGTTAGGTTTCTTTTAATATTATTTAGGACGTGCCCGATTGCCTTGGCTTTATCCAGGGCAACGGTCGGGCTATGCAGGGCTGCACTTCGTTTCGGTGCTTCATTGCATTTCGCACCGGCTCGTTCCTCGCCGCCCTTACTATCCCTCACGCAGAGAAATTACCTTTTCAGATGTGGAGATAAAAACTAATAATCCCAGATAACTCTATCCAAAAAATAAAATATGATTCCAAAAACAATGAAAGCGGCAGTAGTTCAGGGCTACGGCCAGCCTCTAAAAATAGAAGAGGTACCCGTAAGAGAACCCGGAAGATATGAAGTCCTTGTTAAAGTAATCGCCTGCGGGGTTTGTCATACAGACCTACATGCTGTAGATGGCGATTGGCCGGCAAAACCCAAGATGCCTCTTATTCCAGGACATGAAGGAGTAGGTATTGTGGTAGCCTGCGGACCTGAAGCTTTCGTAAAAGAAGGAGATGCAGTAGGAGTTCCCTGGCTGTACAGTGCATGTGGATGTTGTGATTACTGTATCACAGGATGGGAAACCCTTTGTGAAGCACAGAAAAATGGAGGTTACAGTGTAGACGGCGGTTTTGCAGAATACGTTATCGCAGACTCAAGATACGTAGGTCATTTGAAGTCTGATGTCAACTTTTTGGAAATTGCTCCTATTTTATGTGCCGGAGTAACTGTTTATAAAGGATTGAAGGAAACGGAAACGAAACCTGGAGAATGGGTAGCCATTTCAGGCATCGGTGGGTTGGGACACGTAGCAGTTCAGTATGCCAAAGCAATGGGAATGCATGTCGCTGCTATTGATGTAGCAGATGATAAGCTTGAATTAGCAAAAAAATTAGGAGCAGACCTTGTTGTCAATGCAAAAGATACCGATCCCGGAAAATATTTACATAAAGAAGTCGGTGGGATGCATGGTGCATTGATTACGGCTGTTTCACCTATTGCTTTCAAACAGGGAATAGACGTTTTAAGAAGAAAAGGTACTATTGCTCTGAATGGACTTCCTCCCGGCTCTTTTGAACTTCCGATTTTTGAAACGGTTTTAAAAAGGATCACGGTGAGAGGTTCTATCGTAGGAACCCGAAAAGACATGCAGGAAGCGTTGGATTTTGCCAATGAAGGATTGGTAAAAGCCACAGTTACTTCCGCGAAATTAGAAGATATCAATGAGGTATTCGATAAAATGAAAAAAGGACAGATTGACGGCAGAATCGTTTTGGATATTGCCGGTTCAAATTAATTGATGATGTGTTGCTGATCCCGGTTAGAATTACTTGCCGGGATCTTTTATAACGATAAAGTTTGCAATAAGCTAAAATAAAAACAATGGAAGCAAAAATATCCAGACTCTCCGCAACAGAGCAGGCTCTTGAAGTGATCCGGAAACTTGAAGACCAATATGGCCCCCTTATGTTTTATCAGGCAGGAGGATGTTGTGAAGGCACACAGCCACAATGCTTTGAAAAAGGAGGATTTTTTCCCAGAATGAATGATGCAATGATCGGAACCATCAATGGATATGAGTTCTGGATAGACCGTGATCTTTTTGAATACTGGAAATATTCACATTTTACATTAGATGTTACAGACGGTTTCGGACCTGGCGGTTTCTCTCTGGAAACTCCTTTGGGAAAAACCTTTAAAGTTCACTACAGACTTTTCACTCCCGAAGAATATGAAAACCTTGAATCTGTAAAACGCAGTGAATAGAATATTGGATTTAAGATAGGCTTAAGGCTTTTGTGCAATATAAATAAGCTCTCTTTCAAATTCGTATTTGCCTCTTGAAATTCCTCTTTTTAAAATAAAATATTGAGCAACAGCAATTACCAAAGCTACTCCTGCGAACATAAGATCTTTTTGATCACCTTGTATATTGACAAAAGCTGCCACGAAGCAAAAACACAGAATCATCACCCAATTAAAAATCTGAAATCCTGATGGGAAAAATTCTACAGAGACAGAAGATTGCCCATTTTTATCAGAAATAGTTCCATGAAAGACAGGATTATTTCTGTTCATATCAAATAGCCTCGCTCTTCTTTTGATGGTGAAAGTGTTTGCAGCAATCATTCCCCGATATTCAAACCGGGTAGGAATTGAAGAATCTTTTTCCAGGGATATGAAAGTAGTATTGGTTTTGTAAGTTACCTTCCATAGTCTTTGTATAAGCTCTGCACTGTTGATATTGAGATCAATAGTAATGGTGTTATATAAGCCAATGCTTTTGAAAAATGAGTTCATCTTTTAAAGAAAATAGTTAAATGACCATCAGACCTTTACAAACCGGTTGACAAACATGGCGGCAACTATATCTCCTACAGCATTCAATACGGTGGCTAAAGGATCTACCAAAGTTCCGATAATCATTACAGCAGGGATTGCTTCCTGAGGTAATTTATAAACAGAAATCATCAGCATTTCACCAATATACCCACCATTAGGAATACCACCAGCCACAATGCTCACAAATACAGTAATTCCCAATGCCAAAAGCAGGTTGGCAGGATCAAAGAAATCTTTTCCAATGATTAAAAATGCTACATAGATCTTGATGATTGAAGACATGGAAGATCCGTTTTTATGCAGAGTAGTCCCAATAGGAATGACCAGATTGGCAATAGAGTTGGGAATTCCTATTTTTGATGCTGCCTGTAAATTAGCAGGCATGGTTGCAAAGCTGCTGCAGGTACTTATTGCAGTAAGAGTTGGGTAGATAGCGTTGGTCCAGAAACTTTTAACTCCTTTTTGCCCGTTCGCCATAAAAGCATAGATAGAAAAGAAGACCAGAAAGTAAATGATTCCTGCAACATAATACAATCCTAAAGGTTTAGCATAAAATCCAAAAAGCTGAGGTCCTAAAGTTGCTACCTGATAGGCAAAGTAAGCACCCAAACCAATGGGAGCCAGTTTCATGACCAGTAAAAGAAGTTCTTTCATCACTTCATATCCTGAAGCAATAAAAACCCTGAAAGGCTGCCCTTTTTCACCTGTTTTTCTGGCCGCAAACCCTGTCAGAAATGCAAATACCAGAAGAGCCAGCATATTCCTTCTCGAGAAAAGCTCAGTGAATTCACCTACCGTAAAGAAGCTTACAATCCTGTTGCCCCACGTATCATCACTCGCCGCTTCAGAAATGATCTCAGAACTCCCTGAGACTCCCGAAACCGGGAAAAGATATACTGCACAGATGGTAAAAACAGCTGCTGTGAGAATAAAGAATAAAAAGGTAAGGGACATCACAAGGATGATTTTTCCAAATTTGGATTGCTGTTCCAAAGAAGCAATAGAATTGGATACGGCAAAAAATACCAAAGGAACTACACTTACAAAAAGAAGATTAAGAAAAATATCTCCCAAAGGTTTTATATAGTCCACAAAACCGGGAGCAACAATTCCAATGATGCTTCCAATAGTGATTCCCAAAAGTAAAAATATGATTCCGGAGTAGTTTTTCAGTACCTCTTTCATGTGGTGCTTTTTATCAAAGATAGGTTTATTTTTAACATTTTGTTATACAATTTTCAGACCTAAATTTCATAAATTTGGGTAAACCTCATTTCTATGGCTTATATAGATTACTATAAAATTTTAGGCGTAGATAAAAGCGCAACACAGGATGATATTAAAAAGGCCTATCGAAAACTGGCCAGGAAACTTCATCCCGATCTGAATCCTGATGATAAGGAAGCAGAAAGACAGTTCAAAGAATTGAATGAAGCCAACGAAGTGCTCAGCAATCCGGAAAACAGATCTAAATACGACAAGTACGGAGAACACTGGAAACACGGCGAAGAATACGAAAAGGCCCAACAGCAGCAGCAAAGACAATATCAACAACAAAATTATGGCGGAGGATTCTCCGGTGCTGATTTTGGTGAAGGGGAAGATTTTTCAGATTTCTTCCAGAATATGTTCGGTGGAGCAGGTAGTGGGTTTGGTAAAAGCTCACGAGGAAGAGCTTCCGGAAAATTCAAAGGGCAGGATATCAAAGCAGAATTGAATCTGAATCTGAGAGATGCTGCAAAAACCCATCCGCAAACCTTTGATATCAATGGGAAGAAAGTCAGAATCACTATTCCGGCAGGAGTATATGACGGGCAGCAAATCAAACTGAAAGGACATGGAAATCCAGGTGTCAATGGCGGCCCTCACGGGGATTTGTATATCACTTTCAATATCCCGGCCGATCCGAATTTTGAAAGAATCGGGGATGATCTGAAAACCAAAGTCGTGATCGATTTGTACACTGCTGTTTTAGGAGGAGAAGTGAACGTTAATATCCTGGAAGGAAGTGTAAAGCTTAAAGTAAAACCGGAAACCCAAACGGGAATCACTGTAAGACTGAAAGGAAAAGGTTTTCCTGTCTATAAAAAAGAAGGAGAACATGGAGATCTTTTTGTAACCTATGAAGTGAAACTGCCAACGAACCTTACCGAGAAGCAGAAAGAACTTTTTGAACAACTAAAAAATTCCTAAGCTATGAGTGAAAGAATATCACGGGAAGAACTCGTAAGAATCTATAATATAGAAATCACTTTTTTTGATGAGCTTGTAGACTATGGGCTGTTGAATATACATATTGAAGACAATATCCATTATCTGATGTATGATGATCTGCCAGAACTAGAAAAATTTGCTAACTGGTATTATGATCTTGAAGTCAATCTTCCCGGTCTTGAAGTGATCCACAATATGCTGAAAAAGCTGGATGCACTGAACCGCAGAAACAGGGAGCTGATGAATAAACTTTCTGCAATAAGTGATCAATATGAAGATATTTAGTTTAGTTTTGTAGCTTTTTAAAGCAAACTTTATAATTATGAATGAAGAAAAGGTGATTACATTAAAACCGGACAGAAAGATTTTTGAAGATATTTATTTTAGCGGTAATCAGGGAAGTCTGCTTTTTTCACCTACAACGAAGAGTAAAACCATTGTCACCATTGCAGCAGCAATCATTGTTTTTATTGTTTTTCTTTTGAAAGATAATCTGAGCAAAGAAAGTGTAGGTATTTTATACTTTTTGAGTTTTATATTTTTGCTTTGTGCTATTTTTTTGTCTGTAAGTGTCAATAAAGTTTCAAGATGGAAAAAACAGGTGAATCATTATTTAAATGTTCTGGAAAAGTGTAAAGTGTACGAAATCAGGTTTGATCAGAATTTTTTCACTGTGAATATTGATGGAGAAAAAGAAACCAGTGAGTGGAAAGATTTTGAATATTTTGACAGCAATAATGAATTTATTTCCCTTGAAGGAAAATACAGCTATATGTTTCCCAGAAAAGCAATGAGTGAGAAAGAATACAGCATTCTTAAAAGTAGATTAAAAGAAAATATCAAACAATAAAAATAAAAAACGGAACAAAATTTTGCTCCGTTTTTTTATGATCTGTAAAGTGGTTTATTAACCTTCTTTATTTTCTTCCAGCCAACCCATTTCTTTCATCCACTCGTCATTGTAAATTTTTCCTACATATCTTGAACCATGGTCATGAAGTAAAACGACTATCACATCATCTTTAGTAAACTGATCTTTCATTTGGATCAAAGAAGCAATAGCGCTTCCTGCAGAATATCCACAGAAAATTCCCTCTTCCTTAGCCAGTTTTCTGGCATAGATAGCACCGTCTTTATCAGTTACCTTTTCAAAATGGTCAATTACAGACATGTCATAATTCTCAGGAATGATATCTTCCCCGATACCTTCTGTGATATAGGTGTAAGCATGGTCGTAGTGCAGCTCTCCGGTTTCGTGGAATTCCTTCAGAATAGAACCATATGTATCAACACCAATTACTTTGATGTTCGGATTTTTTTCTTTAAAGAACGTTCCGCATCCCGTGATTGTACCTCCTGTTCCGGCTCCTACGACAAAGTGCGTCAGGTTTCCTTCAGTCTGTTCCCAGATTTCCGGAGCTGTAGATTCATAATGAGCCGCTCTGTTGGATAAGTTGTCGTATTGGTTGACATACCATCCGTTTTCCGTTTCTTTTGCCAGTCTTTTAGATACTGAATAATAAGAACGTGGGTCGGTAGGTTTTACGTCTGTAGGACAAACGATTACTTCAGCCCCTACAGCACGAAGGATATCACATTTTTCTTTTGACTGCTTAGAATTGGTTACAAAAATACATTTGTAGCCTTTGATGATCGCTGCCAATGCTAATCCCATTCCTGTATTTCCGGAAGTACCTTCAATAATAGTACCTCCAGGTTTTAATCTGCCGTCTTTTTCGGCATCTTCTATCATTTTAAGAGCCATTCTGTCCTTTACTGAGTTTCCAGGATTGAAGGTCTCTACTTTTGCTAATACTAATGCTGGGAAATCTTCGCCTAATACTTTGTTAAGCTTTACCAGCGGCGTGTTACCTATAGTTTCAAGGATATTTTTTGCGTATTTCATAAATGTTTTATATGCGGCGCAAAGATAAGGCTTTTAAAATTATCTGCGCTGTGGATAACATGTGGATAAGTTGTGGGTAAAATTAAAAATCCCTTGAAAAAAAACGAATACCTGTCAATTATCAATTTAGTTGTACTTAATAACTTTCACAGGAGAGATCTTACTGATCAGGTAGCTGGGAATAATTAAAGCCAATCCTGAAATAAGAAGAATTCCCAATGAGATAGAAATAATTGCGATAGGATTAAGGTCTACCGGAACTGTACTTACATAATAGTTTTCCGGGTTAAGTTTTATTATTCCAAAGAATTTCTGAATTAAAATAAGTCCCAATCCGATAGCATTTCCATACAAAAGTCCCGGAATCATAATAATCAGGGTATAATTGATGAAGGTGGCTCTTATCTGTGAATTGCTTGCACCCAATGTTTTAAGGAGACCGATGGAATTTGTTCTTTCAATAATAAGAATCAGAAGAACCATGATGATATTAATAACCACTACAATCAGCATGATGATAATGATCAATGCTATATTGGTATCAAAAATACTGATCCAGTCCGTAATCTGCGGAAATTTTTCAGTAGCTTTTTCAGCATAATTTTTATAGCCGATCTGTTTTTCAATTTCAGGAAAATCCTTGTCGATATCGTTTACATTTTTCAGAAAGATATCTATTCCGCCAATTTCATCAGACTTCATATCCTGAATTTTTCTGGCATGGTTGATTCCACCGATAACAAACTGTTCATCAATCAACTTAATATCAGTTCTGTAAATCCCTATAATCTTGAATTTACGATAAAGTGGTTTTTGATCAGCCTTTAAAAATACGGTAACAATACTGTCATTCACCTTAAGATGAAGATCATTGGCTACTTTTTGCGAAATAGCAACATCATTGTTGAAGCCTTTCTCGGTAACTTTCGGGGTGGTGCCGGCAATAAGGAATTTTTTAAACCTTAAACTGTCAAAATCTTTTCCGATTCCCTTAAATATAATTCCCGCAAAATTGTGCTCATTACGCATAATTCCGGTAACCATCACATATTTCTGAATACTTTCCACATCGGGAAGTTCTTTTATTTTTGCGATATTGAGTCCCTGATTATCAAGTACGGAAGTATTATAAGAGGAATTTGAACGTGTTGATCTTACAGTAATATGTCCGCTGAAATCTGCCAGCCTCTCTTTGATAGCTTTTTTTGAACCAAAACCGGTGGCTACAGTAATTAAGGAAACAATAATCCCCAATGCTACGGAAAGCCTGCCAATGAAGATGATAACCCTTGAAAGGTTATTTTTGTTATCTTTGGAAAATGCTATTTTTCTAGAGAAATATAAAGGAAATTTCAAGCTTATGAATTTAGATTTCAAAATTAAAAATTTACTTCTGATTTGCCTAATTTTTTTAGGAGTATTCAATCAATATTATTCTCAGACTCATGTTCAATCGGATTTTAAAACCGGGGCAGACCAGCCTGAAATGTATTTGCCACTCTTAAAAGATAAGACAATAGGGGTAGTAACCAATCAGACGGGTTTGATGAGTGACAGAACTCATTTGGTAGATTTTCTGGTAAAAAACGGAATAAAGATCAAGTCGATTTTTGCTCCTGAACATGGTTTCAGAGGAGATGCAGATGCGGGTGCAAAAGTGAAAAATGGTGTAGACATAAAAACAGGAATCCCAATTGTTTCCCTGTATGGCAATAATAAAAAACCAAAGTCGGAGCAACTGGCAGGAATTGATATTGTTGTTTTTGATATCCAGGATGTTGGGGTGAGATTCTATACCTATATTTCCACTCTGTCTTATCTGATGGAAGCAGGTGCTGAAAATAATATCGAGATCATGGTATTGGATCGTCCCAATCCGCATGACGGATATACTGATGGACCTGTATTGAGAAAAAAATGGGCCAGCTTTGTAGGGATGCATGAAGTTCCTGTAGTTTATGGGCTTACCATAGGAGAGTATGGAAAGATGGTGAACGGAGAAAAATGGCTGAAAAATGGCATCCAGGTTAAATATACGCTTATTCAGATGAAGAATTATCATAAAAAGCAGCGCTATTCAATACTTGATAAACCTTCCCCGAATTTACCCAATGATAAAGCAATCAATTTATATCCAAGTCTGTGCTTTTTTGAAGGAACTCAGGTTTCTGTAGGAAGAGGAACAGATCTTCCTTTTCAGATTTATGGTTCCCCATGGACGGAAAATCTTCCTTACCAGTTTACGCCGAAGCCAAGTTATGGTGCTAAAGATCCGTTTCTGAACGGGAAATTGTGTTATGGTGAAAATCTTTCAGAATATCCTAAAGACTTAAGAGCGCTTAACCTTGAATGGGTGATCAAAGCTTATCAGAATTATAAGAATCCTCAGCAGGATTTCTTCCTTAAAAATCTTTGGTTTGATACCTTGTCAGGAACTGATGATTTCAGAAAACAGATTATAGCCGGAAAATCAATTCAGGAAATTAAAGATTCCTGGAAAAAAGATCTGGAAAGTTTCGAAAAGATCAGAACCCGGTATGTGGTATATAAAGATTAATTTAATCAAAATTTTGGGGCGGATTTTTATCATTTCTGCCCTTATTTAATATAAAGAGCCCGATTGTTAATCCAACAACTCCCGCAAAAGCAGTTAATAAAGCTCTCTGCAGTTTATCAGGCAGATCGTTTCCGATATAGTTCATTAAAAAAAGAATCACAAAAGTGATCACTAAAATGATAATATGATTTTTTCCGAATAGCTTCATTGTCTTATTTTAATTTATAGGAAATCATTACGCCTCCTCTGTATGGGATGATCTCGCCACTTTTATTGAATTTTTCTGCACGATCATAACGTCTCCCAGTGGATTTATCATAGCCTTTATAAAATCCCTGAGAGGTTCCTATTGTTCCATAAATATCAAGATTCCATCGTTCAGATAGCTGGAATTGATATCCTGCCGTAACACCCAGCATTATAGAATATCCTTTCTGATAAAGATTGGAATTAACAAGAATTTCCTTATTCCAGTTTTCGGTGGTATTGTCATTCCAATAGCTCCATTTTGATGCATTGTAAGCGGCAACGGAAACGTTTGCCCCTACATACCAATGTTTGAAAGCTTCGTCGAAATAGTATCTTCCTTCAGCGGATACGGAATAAAACTGTAATTTGTGACCTGCAAAAGATTTCCATGGTGAAATGAAAACATCGCCCTGAAGGGTATATCTTGGACTGATCTGTTTTTCTATTCCCAGGTTTAAAATTCCTATCGGAGCAAATAAAGCATTTCCCTTTATGTATAAACTTTTCTCCTGTCCTCCTTGTTCCTGTTCCTGAGCACTTACTGTGCTTGCTGACAGGAAAGCTAAAATGCCTGCTGCTAATAATTTATATTTCATCCGGTATGTAATGTTTATTTTATTTGCTTTAATAATTCATCTGCAAGTTGAGAATCTTTATTGCCCTGAACTGCTATATTTTTTGCCATTTCAGCATAGTTTTTTGCCATTTCTTTATTTCCGGTAAGGTAATAGAGTTTAGCAAGAATGTAAGTGTTTTCTGAGGTTTCGCTTCTCATGACAGATTTTTCTGCCCATTCTGTCGCTTTTTTTAATGAAGATGGGGTTTTCACATGATCTACAAATACCCAGGCAGCTCTTAAAAGCTCATTAGGGTCAAATGAATCAGAATTTTTATAATATTCTAAAGCGGCTTTTTCGTATTCAGGAAAATTACTGTTCTGCTCATAATAGCTGAGTTTAGTCTGATTCAGTTTTTTAAGAGCAGCTTCTTTTCCTACCAATGGTTCAGCTGTTTTTAAAAAATAGTCATCGTTGATCTTTTTATTTTTATCATCAATAGACTGTTCTACTATTTTTCCTAATTTCAGCTGAGCATCAAATTCGTTGTAGGTTTCTTCAGGAAGAAATTTAATGATCTCTGCTTTTCTGGATGCGAAAACAGTATAATTGATATCTTCTGACGACTTTACGAAATAGAGAAGAAAGCCGATTTCATCTTTTGTAAGTTCCTCGGTTTTCTTTTTATTCTGAAAATATCTTTCGGAAGCCTTTTTAGCAAAATCATAATCTGTATTGGCGTTCAGCTTCATAATATTGATCAGGAATTCCGGATCTTTATCACCACTGGCAAAACGATCTTTCAGGGATCCTTTTTTGTTTCCTGGTGAATTGATATCCTGAGCCATAGCCACAAACATGCTCTCTTCCATATAACCGGTATTTCTGGAAACAAGTTCTCCTTCACCGTTCAGGAAAAGATAAGTAGGATAGGAACGTACTCCGAATTTAGAAGCGATGTCTCTGCCTTCTCCTTTTTCCATATCAAATCTTGCATTGATGAAGTTGGTATTGTAATAATCACTGACAGATTTTTGGGTGAAAACATTTCTCTCCATCATTTTACATGGACCACACCAGGAAGCATATGCATCAATAAAAACCAATTTCTTTTCCTTCTTGGCTTTAGCAATAATGTCCTTGAAAGGGAGCTCCTGAAACTGGATGGCTTCCTGAGCTGAGATAGCAATGGCACAAAATATAGATATCCCGGAGATGATCTTCTTCATTTTCAAATAAGATTTGTAGGCGAAGATAATTAATTTCAAAAATATAAAATACTGAATCTGCTGATTGAACGTTGATATTAACTAATTTTAAGATTTATACCTATTTTTCTGATCTTTCAGTTTATGTAAAAAAAAAGAGTTATCCTTTGGGCTTTTTTTAAATGAGTGAGAATTTAGATTATTTTTTCTTCATCTGTTTATGTTCGTTACCCCATACTTCCAGCTGATTCAAAACCGGAATCAGCTTTCTGCCAATTTCTGTAAGCTCATATTCTACTTTTATAGGTACTTCTGCATATACTTTCTTGGCGATGAGCCCCTCCTGTTCCATTTTTTTCAGCTGCAGGGTAAGCATTCTTTCAGAAATATTGTGGATTTTATCTTTCAGTTCAAAAAATCTAAGTTTCCCATGTTTAAGATGGTAACAGATGGAAAGAATCCAGCGGCCACTGATCAGATTTACAGCATATATTTCAGAACAGCTGTACTCCAGCGTTTTCTTATTTTCATTATTGGTGGATGATTCTTTAATACTCATACTTACATTTTTGTTCGTTCCAGACAATCATTTGTCAACTTGGAAAGGACGATGTTGATAGGTTAAATTTACAAATAAAAACAGGAAATATCCTGTCGGAAAATGGTTTTATCGCCGATGTAGAATAAAATATTTAGAAAAAAATGGATTTTAATAGAATTAACATTGATTTAAAAAATAGTATTGAAAATGTTCCTTATTCATTAGAAATTGATGAAAATTTATTTTTGAATGCCCCGGAAATTATTCAACAGGAAAGAATAGAATTTACGAAAGCGAATCCTTTTAAAAAGCCTGATCATATTGCTGTAAAAGATATTTTTATACCAAGTTCAGAAGATGGATATGAGATCAGACTTCACATTTATCAACCTGAAGGTTTCAACCGGGACAGGATTCTGCTTTACTTTCATGGAGGAGGATATGTTTTCGGGTTACCGGAACAGGTGGATGACCAGATGTTTGGAATAGCAGATACACTCAAAGCAATCATTATTTCTGTTGATTACAGGCTTTCTCCCCAATATCGGTTTCCTATTCCTGTTTTAGATGGTTTTGATGCTCTACGATGGACTATTGAACACGGTGAGTCAAAGTTGGGAATTAATTCTGACCGTATTACCGTTTTTGGAGCAAGTGCAGGTGGACATCTTGCAGCGGCTGTAACTCAAATGGCAGCACACCATAATATTAAAAATATAGAACATCAGTTCTTACTATATCCTGTGATTCACAACAGGCTGAATACTCCTTCAATGGAAGAGTTTACTGATATTCCACTATGGAATAAAAGCTACGCAAAGATAGCGTGGCTGCATTTTCTGGGTGAAGGAAATGAGGATAAAAGCATTCAATATTCGGATCTTACCTGTTATAATGCTTTTTCAAGGTTACCGCAAACCACCATTGTTGCCTGTGAGTTGGATCCTTTAAGAGATGAGGATGTAGAATATGCTCAGCTTTTATATAAAGCAGGAGTGAAAACTGAATTGTGGGTAATTCCCGGTGCACTGCATGTATTTGATCTCTTCGATTCTCCTGTAAAGGATGAATATAATACGTTTCTTATGAACAGACTTTTCAAATAATGATAAAATAAAAACAGATGAAATTACAAAACAAAAAATCGGCATTGCTTCTTATTGATATTCAAAAAGGATTTCTTGATGAAAACTATTGGGGAGGAAACAGAAATAATAAGGAAGCAGAAAAATTAAGCGGAAAAATACTGCAAAAATGGAGAAGCTTGAATTTGCCTATATTTCACATCCGACATAGCTCAACAGACATTAATTCAAAACTGCATGAATCTGATCCGGGATTTGAATTTAATGAAAATGTTTTACCTCAAAATAATGAACCTATTATTACAAAAAATGTGAACAGCGCTTTTATTGGAACTGATTTAAAAGAAAAATTAGATCTTCAAAAAATAGATACTCTGGTGATTCTGGGAATTACGACCAATCATTGTGTTTCAACTACGGCAAGAATGGCTGGAAACTTTGGATTTGAAACCTACGTGATTTCTGATGCTACAGCAGCTTTTGACAGAGTAGGGATACACGGAGAAAAATATGAAGCAGAACTGGTTCATCTCATGGCATTGGCCAATCTGAGTGAAGAATTTGCCACGATACTGAATACTGAAGAATTATTAAAAAAGTTGTAGAAGAACGATAATCTGAACATATTGAAACTGTCATATTTTTGGTGGTTTTTTTATTACATATAGTTAATAATATATGTTTTGGTTCAAAAAATAGGCTTGTTTATCGATGGTTTTAAATATAAAAATAATTCACTTTATGGTACTGGAATCTTTGTTATATCTTTGCAAACGAATAATTTATATGTAGGAGAACAACAATTCAGAGAGACTTGAGTATTAATTTTAAACACACCTTATCCCAAAAATACATTTACATCACCGCTCTATCTGCCTGCTTGATTGCAGTGGCAGCATTTGCTGTTCTGAGCCTTTTAATTACTGAAGACAGCCGTAAAAACACTGATGATTTTGCAAAGAAAACCTTCTTCCGTAAATATGAATCTGTGGAACATGAATTCAGAAATATTGAGGACTATCAGTATCTGCTTCGCGCATTGATTCAGAAAGACGGTCTGAAGAATTATAAAGATTATTCTTTGGTTTTAAATGATTTAAACAAAAAAAGAAATCTGCTGCCTTACAGCTGGTATTATTATGAAAATACTGCTTCCGGAAAAACAGAAAGTAATAATCCGTTATCCGATATCTTCAAAAATACAGATCATAAAGAGAAAGCTATTGTTTTAAAAAACAACGGGTCCGGACATTTCAGGGATCTTTTGATAACTAAAAAAGACAGTATGTATTGGGTGAGTTATGATTCCCTGATGCTGCCTGATAAAAACAAATTGTATTATGGTTCTACTGTAAGCCTGGATGATCTCCATCAGTACTTTATCAATGTAGATAAAAGTTCTAATACGTATGCGTATGTCTTTACCAAAGAAGGAATTTGTATTACCCATCCGGAGAAAAAATACATCGGAAAGAATATTTTTGATTTTACAGATATTAAGGCTAAAGATACGTTGTCTGGCAGCTCTGAAGCAGGATATACCAAAGGAACAGCGGTCTCGGAATATCTTGGAGTTGAAGTAACCCGCTTCATAAAACCATTAAAAACAGACAATTTTGACGGATATACGGTTGTGAACCATGTTAATTTCATCATTGATGAAAATATAAGCAAGATAAAAACCTATACTGTGTATATTTTTCTGGCAGCTCTGTTTCTTATTGTAACGGTTTTTATCTTATTCCAGAGGGCGACCAATCTGGCTTATCAGGAAAAAGAAAAAATACAGTCTGAAAAGAATTTATTGTTAGTAGAGAACGAAAAGATGCACAAAGCAGAAGTGATCAACCAGCTGCAGCAACTTAAGAATAACATCAATCCACATTTTCTCTTCAATTCTTTGAATTCCCTTTACATGCTGATTGGGATCAATAAAGAAAATGCGCAGAAGTTTACCATGAATCTCTCCAAGATTTATAGGTATCTTATAGTACCTCCGAAGGAGAATATAGTTCCGGTTTTGCAGGAAGTAAAATTTATACAGCAGTATATGGAACTCCTGAAAAGCAGGTTTGATGAAGAAATGAGTTTTGAACTGATTATTAATGATTCTGCAAGTCTGGAAAAGCGCATTCCGTATTTATCACTGCAGATTGTTACTGAGAATGCAATCAAACACAATATTGCGACCATAGATCAGCCTTTGGAAATTATCATTATTATTGACGAAAATGGGATTACTGTGAAGAACACCTGGCAGCCAAAAACTGAACCAGTGCAGGGAGAAAAATTCGGAATTGATTATTTGAATCAAGTTTATGAGTATTTTAAGAATAATCTTCTTCATATTTCTGTAGATGGTGAATATTTCATATGTTTTTTACCATTAATGAAGTGAAAATAAAAATCCATTCACTCCCGAAAAATCACCATTCACTCCCTAATATTATATATATGATTCACGATACCTATAGCTTTGCTGGCTGAAACTAAGATATTTACTATTTGGAATGAATCGGACTATTTTAATGAAGAATTACAGGCTGGCACTGTATTTAGGTCTTGCTATGGCCTCACCAATGGCAATAGCACAGAAAAAAGATACAGTAAAGGTCAACAAAGACAAAACTGATAAGACAGAGACTTCCTCATCAAAGAAAACAAAGAAAATTGAAGATCTGATCAAAAAAGGGACTTATAAAAAAGGACTTTTTAATACGATACAGGTAAAAACGGATATTTATTTTGAAATTCCTGACAGTCTGATGGGACGTCAGTTTTTGGTGGTGAACAAACTTTCTCAGGTACCAATGCAGGTGAATGAGGCAGGTTTGAACAAAGGAATGAATTATGAAAATAAGGTCATTTCTTTCCATCGTGATCCCGTAGCTAAAAAAGTATGGGTAAAAACGGTGGTGCCTAAAGTATCATCCCCAAAAAATGATGCGATTACAAAATCGGTGAAAGACAACTTTTCGGAATCTGTGATTGAAGTCTTTGATATTGAAGCACAAAATAGCGATTCTACAGCAGTAGCCATTAAAGTCAATAAAGTTTTTGATGGAAATCAGAAGAGCTTCAATGATGTTCTGGCCAATGTAGGATTGGGAGGATCTGTGAAATCAAGCCTTTCTTATATAGAAGGAGTGAAAACTTTCCCCAGGAACCTTGTGGTGAAGTCTCAATTGTCTACTTCTGTAAATGAAGGTGGGGTAGATCTTCCGGTAACCCTTGGTGTTACTACAAATCTGGTACTGCTTTCTAAAATACCGATGAAACCGAGAGTCGCAGATTCAAGAGTAGGATTTTTCTCCGAAAAGCACTGGTCGTTTAATGACAATCAGCAGAAAATGGATGAAAAATTCTTCATTACCAAATGGAATCTTGAACCGAAGGACGAGGATAAAGAAAAATACTTAAGAGGTGAGCTGGTAGAGCCTAAGAAACCGATTGTTTATTATATCGATCCGGCAACACCAAAACAATGGCGTGAAAAAATCATTGCCGGAGTACATGACTGGCAGGCGGCGTTTGAGCAGGCAGGATTCAAAAATGCAGTGATTGCGAAAATGCCGGACGAAAAAGATGAAGATTTTGATATTGATGATGTAAGATATTCTGTGATTACTTACGCCGCTTCGCCAAAGTCAAATGCAATGGGACCCTCTGTAGTAGACCCGAGAAGTGGTGAAATTATCGAAGCAGATATCATCTGGTGGCATAATGTCATGACTTCTCTTCATGACTGGATGAGAATTCAGACAGGGCCTATCGACCCGAAAGCAAGAGGAAATAAATTCAGTGATGAGCACATGGGGGAAGCGATTCGTTTTGTTTCATCTCATGAAGTTGGACACACTTTCGGACTGAAGCACAATATGGGAGCATCCTTTGCATTCCCTGTAGAGTCGCTTCGTTCCAAAGAATTTACAGACAAAATGGGTGGTACAGCACCTTCCATTATGGATTATGCACGTTACAACTACGTAGCACAGCCGGAAGATGGGGTTACAGCCATCACTCCGAAAATTGGTCTTTATGACAAATATGCTATAGACTGGGGTTACCGTTGGTATCCGGATGAATTTGTTGAGAAAAAAGCGCTGAGAAATTTAATTGAAAAACATGAGGATGACCCGATGTATTTCTATGGCGAGCAGCAGAGCTACCTGGAAACTATTGATCCACGCTCACAGTCTGAAGATTTAGGAGATGATGCCATGAAAGCCAGTGAGTACGGAATGAAAAACCTGAAAGTAGTTCTCAACAACCTTTTGAAATGGACCTATGAAGATGGTAAGGAATATACGGATGCTGGAAAACTGTATATGGGAGCTATCGGACAATGGGATCTGTACACAGGTCATGTGATGGCGAATGTGGGAGGAATTTATCTGAACAATACTGTTTTTGGCAACAAGAAGAAAGCTTACGAAGCAGTTCCTGTTGAAATACAGACAAGAGCTGTTGATTATCTTGTTAAAAATGCAATCAACCTTCCGGAATGGTTATTCTTCAATCCGATTACAGAAAAAACGTATCCGGTTAAAGATTCACCAATGGGACCATTTGAGCAGACACCATATACCATGGCGAGAGGAATGCAGTATGCAAATATCTATTCCCTGTTTATGGATGACCGATTATTGAGGTTGCTTGAAAATGAGCTGAAGCATCAGATGTCAGGTTCAAAAGAAGAGATCTATACTGTTGAGAAATTATTTGATCAGGTAAGAACTCCTATTTTCAGTAAAAAAGGAAGCCTTACAATGCTTGAAAAAATGACTCAGAAAAACTATGTGGATGCCTTGATTGTCTCTGTGAACAAGTTATTTGAGAAAACAGCAGTGAAAGGATTGAAAGTTGACGATACCCTGAATATTCCAACCATCTGTAATTTCCATGAAGATGATCACGGTTTGAGGAATATCAATTATTCATCCATGAAAAGAGTATCTGAAGTCACTACGTACAAGAGAGCGGAACTTCAGAAGGTTCTGGACTTACTAAACAGGACAAGATACAGAGGTGATGATGCTTCCAGAGCACATTACACAGATTTAATCATTCGTATACAAGAGGCTTTAAACAAATAAACGGCAATGAAAAAAACTCTAATACTTTTACCTCTTTTGGCTGCTAATATAGCAATGGCCCAGCAAAAGAAAACCATCACCGGGAAAATAGAAGACGGAAATACTTCTCATATAATTGCCGGTGCATCTATAAAAATAGAGACGCAATCTGTTTCAACAAAAACAGAATTGGAAGGAATTATCGAAAGTGTATCTGTAGGTACAGTAGCCGATAAGGACGGGAAATTTATATTAGAAATTCCTGCAGATACCAAATCTGTATCAGTAAGCTATCCAGGTTATGAATCCCGGGTAATTCAGTTGAATGAAGGACAGACCAACTATACAATAAGACTAACTTCTGAAGTTACAGACAAAAATAAAATCCAGGAAGTAATCATCACTGGATATCAGAAAATTGAAAAACGTAAGCAGACCTCAGCAGTTTCTACAGTAAAAATGGACAACATCAGCCAGGCTGGTGTTGCCAGTGTAGACCAAATGTTGGCAGGTCAGATTGCCGGTGTGGCAGTAACTCCTGAAACAGGGGCTCCGGGAAGCCCGGCAAAGATCAGAATCAGAGGTACAGCTTCTCTTTCCGGTCCTCAGGATCCGCTATGGGTAATCGACGGTCTTCCGTTAGAAGGAAATGATGTTCCGAACTTTACAGATAAAGATAATATTGACCAGCTTCAGAACTTCTCTATTGCAGGGCTCAACCCTAATGATATTGAAGATATTACCATTCTTAAAGATGCAGCTGCAACAGCCATTTATGGAGCAAGAGCAGCAAATGGAGTAATCTCCATTACCACGAAAAAAGGAAAAAAGGGGAGTCTTAGACTGAACTTCTCAGCAGATACTTTCGTGACATCACGACCTGATTTTGATAAACTGAATCTTCTGAATGCTTCTGAAAAAGTAGATCTGGAACTGATGCTTGCCAAGCGTACCGATCTTACTTACCGTACTGATAAAGGAGAAGTAATGAGAATTCTGACTCAGAATAGTCAGCTTGATGCTTTCAGAAACGGAGGTTTTGATGCGCTGAATTCATTCACACGACAGCAAATCAACGGTTTAAGAAACAATAACACAGACTGGGGCAAACTGTTGTACAGAAATGCTATCAACAAACAATATGGATTAAGTGTTTCCGGAGGAAGCGATCGTGCAGATTATTATTTCTCCCTGGGATATTATGATGAAGAAGGAACAACTATCGGGACAGGTTTTAAACGTTATAACCTGACTTTAAAAAACAACTATAAATTAAGCGATAAGTTAAATGCAGGAATCTCTATTTTCGGAACGCAAAGTGAACGTGAATCTTTTGTAACGGATGCTGATGCTTCAATAAACCCTGTTAATTATTCAAGAAATGCCAATCCTTATCTGAAACCTTTCAATGCAGACGGAAGCTACAATTATGATAAAGATATGGATGGTTTTGAGGACCGCTATATTCCTTTCAATTTCCTTGAAGAAAGAGAAAATACAAACTATTCGCTGAAAAATAACTCTTTGAAAGCGATTTTAGATTTAGAATATAAAGCTTCAAAAAGTTTAAAATTTACCTCTCAGTTAGGGATCCAGTATGATACCAATAAAACAGAAAAATTTGCTGCAGAGAATACGTATTTCACCAGAAAAATGAAAGAAAATACCCGTTATTACAAAGACGGTAAATACAATTATTTTCTACCGGCTGGTGCTGTGAAACAAAACTGGGATAATGATTTCTTCCAGTACAACTGGAAATTGCAGGCGGCGTATAGCACGAAGATCAATTCAAAACATGAAATTGATTTGATGGCTGGAACTGAAATCCGTAAAACAGAGGATAATACTACCGTTACCAGAGCCTTTGGGTACGATCCAAAGACCAGAAGAGCTACGGCAATTGTTTTCCCGAATTCAGGTTTTGCAGCAGATAAAAGATATGAAACGTATCGTGAAGCAGCTCCTATAGAGAATGCATATGCTTCTATGTTTGCTACAGCATCTTATACTTATGATCAGAAATATACATTCTTCGGAAGTGTGAGATATGACGGAACCAACCTTTTTGGGGTGAATAAAAAGTATAAATATCTTCCGATATGGGCAGTTTCAGGATCATGGCTGGTAACGAAGGAAGATTTTATGAAAAATATTTCTGCGGTATCTAACCTTAGACTGAGAGCCTCTTATGGTCTTCAGGGAAATATTGACAGAAATACATCGCCATTCTTTATCGGGGAATATAATGATACAACGATTCTTCCAGGTGTAAAAGAAGGAGTTATCAATGTTATCAGTCCTCCGAACGATAAACTGAGATGGGAGAAAACAACCAATACCAACTTAGGACTAGACTTAGGATTGTTCAATAACCGTGTAAGCCTTACCGCTGATGTCTATAGCAGAAAAGGAACGGATATGATCAGTATGAGAGAAACTCCCCTTGAAACAGGTTTTGAATATACAATGATGAACTGGGGAAGTTTGACCAACAAAGGTTTTGAACTGGCATTGTCTACCAGAAACATCAATCATGATAATTTCAAATGGACGACTACCATCAACTTTGCTCACAACAAGAGTAGAGTATTGAGCGAGCAGCCCCGTGAGAATGCTTTCCTTCCTTCAAGAGAAGGTCTGCCTGTGAATGCGGTTTTTGCTTTGAAAACTGCAGGAATGGATGAACACGGAAATCCATTGTTCTGGAAAGGGGATCAAAAGATTTCCGCAGCAGAATTCTTTAAATTGTATGATGTATATGCAGATTTCCTTCCAGGGCAGCTTGTAGATACGAAACTCTCAAACGCTGAACTTAGAAGCCTGTTTACTTATGTGGGAGACAGAGATCCGAAGTTTACCGGAGGGATTATCAACACATTTAAGGTAAGTAATTTTGATCTTACAATCTCGGCAACATTCAATCTGAAGCAAACCGTAATGAGAACACCTTCTTACCGCGGAATGGAGCTGGACAGAGGAAGAAATTATACAAGAGATATCTATGAAGCAGGGGGTTCGCTTCCGGGAATTACAAGTCCTGATATGGATGCTAATCCGGACGGATGGATGGCGAATAAATGGTTTGCCGGAAACCGCTCAAGCGCATACAATCTGCTTGATATATGGGCAAAAGAGATCAGCTATATCAGAATCAGCAGCATCCGTTTAGGCTATACACTTCCGAAAGAATTTACAAATCCTATGGGAATCAGTAGTTTGAGACTAAGCGTTGAAGGGCGTAACCTGTTTGTATTCAGTAACGGATATAAAGGATATTTTGATCCGGAAACGTATGGTAATATTTATGCACAGCCTATCACCAAGTCGGTGACCGTAGGATTTAATGTTTCTTTTTAAAACTTGAGAAAAATGAGAAAAATTACAGCAATCATAGCGCTTACAGCAATCAGCTTTATCAATATCGGATGTGATAGATTTTTAGATATTCAGCCTGAAGGAAAAATCATTCCTGTTACCACTGAAGATTACCGGAAAGTACTTACATCTGCCTATTCAAAATATCCCGTTCACAAGTCGCTGGTAGCCCTTCGTACCGATGAGACCAGTATTGATGATAATGGAGTAGATTTTATTTCTTATCGTGAAATTGCGATGTGGAAAGATTCGAACTATGACTCTAACTCTGCGGAGCTTCCCTGGTTAAGCTTTTATTCCGTAAACTTCTATCTGAATCAGATCATCAATGAAGGAAGCAAAACAATGCAGGATTCTCCGGAGAAGAATCAGATTTTAGCAGAAGCATATGCTCTTCGTGCTTACCTGTATTTCGATATGGTGAATCTATATGGAAAACCCTACAACAGTGCAACAGCTTCTACAGACAGAGGAGTTCCAATTAGTCTTGAAATTGATCTGGAACAGGTTTTGAAACCATCTTCAGTACAGGAAGTATACAATCAGGTTCATGCAGACCTTAAGAAAGCAGAAGATCTGATGATAGAACAGAAGCAGGCAATAGGAGTCAACTACAGATTCTCAAAAATAGCATTGCTGGCTTTTGAAGCAAGAGCAGCTCTATATGAAGGAGACTGGAATAAAGCTTTAAACTATGCAGATCAGGTACTGGTGGTAAAAGGAGATTTGAGCAATTTAAACACGGTAAATACCCCCCCAAACCATTATGCTTCTCCGGAATCTATCATGGCTTTGGATAATACATGGGATAACTCTATAAAGAATTTATCTTTTGCAGCACCGGAATTGATTTCTTCATACAATAATATTACAGACAAGAGGTTTGGCATGTATTTTGAGAAAAATGGAAGTAAGTATAAAGTTATTAAAGGAGGAAGCTTAGAGTTCAAAGTTTCTTTCAGAACAGCAGAGCAGTACTTTATAAAATCTGAAGCATTATTAAAGTTGAATAAACTTAATGAAGCTAAAGAAACCCTTCTGAAAGTATTAAAAAACAGATACACTCCGGATGGATATACTTCAGTACAAAATGCAGTGAATTCAATGGATTCTGCAGCATTTATGAACTTTATCCTGGATGAAAGATTCAGAGAATTTGCTTTGGAAGGACAAAGATGGTTCGACTTAAGAAGAGCAAATCAGAAAAAAATTAGCCACACCATCAGTGGTAAAGAGTATATTCTTCAGCAGAATGATCCGCGATATACCATTGAATATCCAATGAGTGCGAAGAAGAATAACCCTAATCTATAGAACTTCATATCAAATTCAATACAGATGAAACCGCTTGAACTTAATCGTTCTAGCGGTTTTTTTGTACTTTTGCACCGTTATGAAAATTGCCATTATAGAAGATGAGCTGCTGGCTGTGAATTATCTGAAAAATCTTTTGGATACACAGAGCATTGTCCCTGTTACAGAGACTGTTATTCTTCGTTCCAAAAAGCAGGCAATTGATTTTTTTGAGAAAGATTCGGCAGATCTTATCTTTATGGATATTCATCTTGGTGATGGGATGAGCCTTGAAATTTTCGAGCAGGTAGAGCTTTTTACCCCTATTATTTTCATTACTGCATTTGATGAATATGCCATGAGAGTCTTCAGGCATTTTACCATTGATTACCTTCTGAAACCTTTCGAACAAGAGGATTTGCATAAAGCTTTACAGAAATTTATTTCCATAAGAAACAATTTTGATCCCGAACCGGTGCTCAAATCAATTTCCTCACTGCGCCAGACAGAAGATGAGGTGATGAAACGTTTTATGGTGAGAGAAGGAAATAAACTCAAATCAATAGACGAGCATAACACGGCTTATTTTTTTGCCTCCGGGAAATACCTTTTCCTTACCACAAAAGATCATCAGACCTATATTTTTGATGATACCATTAAAGATATTATTCAGAAGCTGAATCCTGAGATTTTCTTTAAAATAAACCGTAAGTTTATCATTAATAAAGAAGCTGTTTCTGAAATTATCAAGCATTCCAGTCAAAAAGTAGAACTTAGGCTTTCTCCAGAACCGGAAGTAAATGCCGAAATTTTTATCAGTAAAATGCAGATTACCGAGTGCCTGAATTGGCTGAACAAGTAATAAAACTGCATAGAAATACATACCTAGAAAGAATCAATGAAGTTGATTCCTATCTAAGCTTTCTTAAAATTTTAACCTAAATACTAATCTTTACGTTATTTTTTGATTCTTATCGGTAAGGGGCATGTAATATAACAACAAAAAAACCTCTAAAATGAATTAGAGGTTTTAAGTGGTTTCTCCAGGAATCGAACCAGGGACACATGGATTTTCAATCCATTGCTCTACCAACTGAGCTAAGAAACCATTTATGTTTTCGTTTATTACTTCGTTGTTTTAAAGTGATGCAAAAGTATAATATTTTATAATACCACGCAAGTATTTTGTTTTATTTTTTTGATGAAACCTTCTGATGTCAGTTGTTTTTAGTTTCAATACTTTGTTCATCAGTAATTTGGTAGCTTTTATTTTTTTTATTTTTTTCAAAATATTATTTTTAACGCCTTTCTATAATTGTATTTTCAGTACTGAAACTCATTTTCTGTCCTAAAAACTGCTGTCACACTCTATTAATGATAGAAAAATTACTTTGATCTGATAAATTATAAAAATTATTTTCCCGTTTTAAAAGATCTTAAACAAGCAGTAAAATAACAAAATTTGCAATTGAAATAAATTGCAAGCGCTTGATTTGTAGTATGTAATAAACCTAACAAGTGTTAGTCGTAGAATTACTACACTTTTTTAAATTTAATAATAAATTTCATTTACGTTCTGTAATTACATCTATATTTGGTGATATAGAAAAACAAAATCATAAAAATATTAACCATTAAAATTTACAAATCATGGCAGAAAAAAATTCAAGAGGAATTTTAAAATTCAACAACGGTGAAGGGCAAAAGTTATTAAAGCTTAACTACAGCGTATCAAGATCTACAGATGTATCGGGACGTGTAGCATCAGATCCTTCCAATGCTCTTATCAAAATCACGGTAGAAGCTACTGAAAAATCAGATATTCTGGAAAGTTTATTGAATGGAAAGTACAAGCCTACTGTAGGAGAGATTACTTTCAATAAATCTCACGAAGAAGGAACTTTAACAACACTGAAGTGGAACAACGGTTATGTAATCCAGCATGAGGTAGATTTCGATGCTGTAGATGAGAACAGTATGTACATCAGTTTTATAATAAGTGCAGAACAGATAGATCTGGGGAATTCTTCTTATTTCGGAGCATGGCCTTCTTAAGCCTACTCAGAATTTAAATATCAGGCAGAATAGTACACCCGGTCCAAGGGATGCTGTTCTGCCTTTTTTAACCTTATAGAACGACTGTTTATTTAAAAAAATGTTCTGAAAAAAACACCTAATCACTATGAATAAAAATGCCTCGAATTCTGATAAGATTTCTGAGAATCATATTCCCGGAATCAACCGTGTGGTAAAGCTGGATATTGTGATTGAAGGCAAAATTATCAAACACTTCAAGCATTTCCGCTTACAGCAAAGTGCCAGAAGACATCACAATTTTGAACTTATTCTAGCCCATGATTCTCTTGGAGAAGCCCAAAACCATACCCTGGAACAAGCACGTCAGTTTTTGGGAAAGAGGATTACGATTGTCTTTAAATACAAAGATTATGAAAGTGAAAGCCCTGAAAGAACTTTTGTGGGGGTCATCACTAAAGCGGCATTCAGCCAGGAAAAAATGAGTCTGGGAAATATTGTACTGAGAGGTCAGAGCCCTACCATTCTTATGGATGCCGCTCCCCATACTCAAAGTTTTGGAGGGGATCAGGCTGTTAATACCGGAATCATTGCCAATAAAATATGTAAAGAAGCACTGGGATCTGAGAAGTTTGATTTCAGAGTAGATACTCAAAATAAAAGCTATATTAATTATAGTGCACAATATAACGAAACCCATTATAATTATCTTGCAAGAACTGCAGAAGCCTACGGAGAACAATTTTATTATGATGGTGAAGTCCTTCATTTCGGAAAGCTTCCCCCTTCAGAAAAACCGATCAGGCTTGTATATGGAAGCAATGCAACAGACGTTCAGGTGGAGCTGAACGCTGTCCATACCAATCCCCGGTTTTTTGGATATAACAGCAGCAGCCACACAAAAATGGAAGGCTCTGAAAATAATATCAGACATTTGGGAGAAATTCCGTCCAAGGCTTATGAACTGAATAATAATATTTTTAAAACCCATTCACTTTCTCCGGCGCCTATCAATGCCAATATGTTTGTGGATGTGAGCGATTCTCAGAAAAGCGCTGCCGGAAGTGCTGCCGTAGAAGTATTTACTGTTTCAGGAAATACAACCGTTCCGTTTTTATATCCAGGTTGTCTTGCTGATATTGAAATGAGGAAACCGGATACCAGTCAGACTTCTTATTTTACAAAACTTACGATTACCGAAGTATCCCATGAAGTAAACGCCCGAGGGTATTATACGGGAAGTTTTGAAGCTATTGCAGAAGGTACAGGCTTTATGCCGAAACCGGATTTCATACATCCTAAAGCTGAACCACAGGTAGCTACCGTTATTTCCAATACGGACCCACTTAATCAGGGAAGAATACAGGTGAGATTTGACTGGCAGAAAAATCCCGATACTACCCATTTTATCAGAATGATGAGCCCGGATGCAGGCGGTACAGATGTTATTACTCAAAACAGAGGCTTTGTAGCAGTACCCGAAGTGGGAGACCAGGTAATGGTAGGCTTTGAATACCACCACCCGGATTTTCCGTTTGCAATGGGAGGAATGTTCCATGGGCAGGTGGCATTGGGAGGAAGTATCAATAACCATCTTAAATCTATTCAGACAAGGAGTGGCAATAAAGTGATTTTTAATGATCAGGAAGGAAGTATTTTCATAGAAGATCCAAGTGGAAATACTTATTTAATGGACGGAAAAGGGAATATAATAGTTAATGCTCCCAAAAATATAACCTTCACAGCCGGAGAAAATGTACAGATCAATGCGGGTAAAAATATTATTGCCTCAGCGCAGAGAAATGTCAATATTATGGCTGGAGAAGATATCACGGAAACCGCCAATGATGATTATAATCTGACAGCAAGCAATATCATTGAAACGGCTGAAGCTGGCAGAAAATCTACAGCTAAAAATATTACAGAAAATATGGAAGCCGGCTCTTACATCAGTACAAAAGATGCCATCAATGTAGAAAGTGCCAAAGAAGTGCTTATCAATAGCGGTAAACAGGTAAAAATGCAGTAATATGGCGGGCGAAGGTGGAAATATCGTAAGAAATGTCTTTGGAAAGTCCTACAAGGAAGCAGAACATATTATGAAAGATGCTTCCAAGGGGACATTGGATTTTAAATCCCCTCAGGAAAACACCTTTTATGGGAAAAAAGGAGGAAAGAAATTTGATGAATATCAGGCGAAAAGTGAAACTCAGTCATTACTTGTAAAGGCTGTGAAATGTTATGAAGATATAGAATGTACAAAAGAAGTTAAGATTATAAAAAAAGAAGTTAAATATTACTTTAAAGCAATACAGTATAGCAGAACTCCTACGAAATCAGAATTGAAAGGTCTTAAGTGGGCTATCCAGTATGATGATACCCCTTTAGCTAATGCTTCTCAGGTAACAGGTGAGGAGAAGATATCCTATATTGTTCCTAAGGATAGGAAAATATCCAAATTAAGAGTGTATGCTTTCTTTAAAGCACCAGATGAAAAGGTAAGAGCAGAAGTTTCATTCAAAATTTTGGATCCAATCATTATTTATATTTGTGGATATTGGAATAAAAAAATGCCTTATGCTGGAAGTGAATGGGGAGAACAATATTGGGGTATTGGGCTTAAAAGCAGCGCTAAGAAGTATTTTAGATCCACAAAAGAATATTTTATTAACGGAGCCGGCACAAAATTTTCATCGGGAGGAGATCGGTATAAACAAGGTAAATCGTTTGCAGAAGCCAGGCTTAAAAATCAGGCATCAAAATTTTATCAGGAATTATTCAAAGAAGAACGTCGTATAATGGTGGTGTCACATAGTATGGGAGGAGCTTTTGCAGAAGGGGTTCTGAGTGTATTTAAAAACCAAAAGCTCAATATTGAAAAAGTTGTTCATCTGTCCCCGGCAGATACCTCAGGTTTTAGTGTTACATTTCCACAAATAACTTACCAGATAGATATTGACTGGGATCCTGTGCTTATGTATAAAAATGCTAATGATTCCTCTACAATAAGAGGTGTGAAATTCAGCGGTATTTCAAAGAATCCAAAAGGGGATGAATTCGGACATATGTATACAAAAGACGAAGCTTTTGTATGGGGATGGTTTGAAGATCTTGAGCTGATAGAGTTTCAATTTGTAAATCAGGAAAATAAAACATACACAACACCTGGTAGCGGAATGGGATATGGAGGAACATCTACTACAGTATTACAAAAGAATTTTAATGCCTTAAAAGTAAAAAGCCCAACACCTTTTTCAAGAGTATATAAAAATTCTAAATTTTACTTTTATGATGAAAAAACAAAAAAATATTATACAGAAAATTAATGAAGAAATATTTAATAATAGGAATTATTGCAGTACTGTGTCTGATCATTTACAGATATGGTTTTCTCATTGTATTTTGGCTTACAACACCTAAAGAAGGAACTTTAAGTTCATCTGAAAAAGTACTTTTAGAAAAAATAAAAATAGAAAATCATGCAAAAGAGGTATTAAGAGAACCTAAATATAATGTTGATCAACCTAAAGATACAACCGTTTATAAAATTATTGTAAATAAGGTTCCTTGTACCTCTGATACCTTATTTTATAGAAGTAATGCTTTTTCTATAAAGAGAAGATTAGATAGTATTCGCCTGCATCAAAATTATTATAAATATCAGATATTTTATGAGTGTCTGGATGGTAAAGAATATGTTTACTCTTTTATGAAAAAGTAACAGGTTGAATGGTCAAATAATATCGAAACAGATTGGACTAAAATAGATTTATTAACCTATAAGCACATATTCATTAGTGTGATTTTAAATAGTATAATGAAATTTATCTTTTCATACATTTTATTTCAGATAATTAGTAAGCAATGATAATTGATAAAAGATCTAAGATAGCTATCGGAATTATAATATTTCTTGAACTTCCTTTTTGGCAAGAGCATATATTATTTATTCCTTTTTAAGGTATGATTCGCTTAATGGAGATGGAAATCATGACGCGACACAATATGACACAGAATTTTTACAACAGTGATATATTCCCTTTTAATAGTTGTTTTTTTATCTTTTATAAGTATTGTGATTTTTAGAAAAAGAAAATAATGATAGTAATACAACTCAGGTTATATTGAAAATTAATGAAGAAATATTTTATTCCAAAATGAAGAAAAAAATAATAACTGCAGGAGGATTTATAGGAATATTATTCTCAACATGGGATTCAATAGTTGATCATACTGATTCAGCATCATTGAGTGACCATATGAAGATTGGATTTATTTTCCATTCGGTTTTTAGTTTGAAAACATTGATATATCTGTCGATTGGTGTGGCCTCCGGATGGATAATAAGTGTAATGATTAATAAAATCAGCGAGCTGCACCAGGAGTGGAACGACTTTTAAATAATAGACAATAACCAACCAATATGGTAGAAACAAGAGTAAAACCTTTTCAGAAATATGCCTTAGGAACCCATGATTATCACGTGGAGAATGCGCTTGAAATACAATTTGGAGAAGCAAAAGGGTTTTATTCATCTTTTAGAATTACACTGCAGGAGAAAGAGAATGAAGATCATACAAAATACTGGCTGATAGATAAGGTAGATGATTCCTCTTTTCCATCTGAAAATAAATTTATGGAAATCCTGTATATCCTGGAGCAGAGCTCTTATCCACTGGAAATAAAAGTGGATGAAAAAGGAAGCTTTCTAGGAGCTGCAGGCCATCAAAAAAATATAGAAAACTGGAAACTCAAAACGGCAGTGCTTCAGGAAAAATACCAGAATGCTGAGGTCTTCAGAAACCAATATCTGTCTGCGCTTGAAGATGAAGCTGTTTTTTATAAAAATAAACTGAAAGAACCCTTCTGGAATCTGCTGTTATTCGCCCCTTATTATGTAGATAACGGAGGAGAAAACCATGAGTCTATCATATGGAATATCAAAGGAATTGGTGATATAGAATGTCCCGGAGTCATCAATGCAGAACAGAGAGAATATGGTTTTAATGCCTTTTTTACTTCCGAAATCAAAGTTCCGGACACCATACAGGAAGAATTAGATAAGAAATACCTGTATTACGCGGGACAGTATCAGGTAAAATTAAGTATAGAAATGGAATACAACTCCCGTAAAAAACAGTATTCCAAAAAGAAAGCTGACTTTATATTGTCAGATGGAGAAAAAACAGTATACCGGGAAACGATCACAATGACTTAATCTTTATGAACAAATGACATGGCGGATAAAGGATACATCATTATAGAAGGAGCCACTGCGTACTGCAGCAGTTCTGTAACCAATAATTCCAATGGAACCGCTGTTCCGATGGAAGTGAAAAGCCAGAAAAAAAAATTAGGCAAAAACAAATACTTTGCACAGAATAAACCTGTAGCAACTTACCTTGATGATAAAGCCGACAGCTTCGGTGGTGGCAATGGATTTGGAAACTGTAAAGGTTCAGATGGGAAAACTTACCCATGCAAAGGCAAATGCAGTATCAAATATAAAGACTATTATGAAAACGTAGAATTCAACAAGAGTATGAAAATACTGTTGGATGCTTCTACCGGAAATTGCCCTGGATATGGCGTTCCCGGAACGATTGCTTTTGCAACTACCGGGCAGGCCAATAACGTTTCCCAGATTGAAGTCAAAGAAGCAGATGAATTTTCCGTAGCCAATACTTCACCACAATGGCCTTCATCTGCTGCGTCTGAAGCGAGCATTGCAGTGTCATCAATCTCAATGATAAGGCCGATACCGGAAGATAAGCCTGTCGGAAACTATTATTATATCAAAGGGATGAACGGACCGTTATTTCCCATTGCAAATCCTTTTGGCGGTGATAATCTGGATTTGAAAGCCCAATTTAAAGGTGATGAGAAAAAAATCATCTGGGCTCTTTTCAAAGGAGAAGGAACCAAAGATAAAGTAAAAACATTTATTGGATTGGGAAGCAATTTCAGCCAATCTATGAGTAAAATATTTGATGGTCTTGCAGAAGGGAAATACAGGCTCGAAGCTTATGGCAAAAAAGCTGGTGATGCTAAATGCTCTATTAATGTAGAGGTCGTTCAGGACTTTGTTAAGAAGATTGTCAGTCCAGGATCTTCAACCTTAATTAAAATCCCTTTGCCCGTATCTATTGAACGTAAACTCAGCAGTGCGACCGACCAGGCGAAAATACTGAACAGAGGTTTCTTTATGCCTGTGAATAGCGTTCAATGGACTGTAAAACAAGGAACGACAGTACTCTATAGCAGTTATTCAGAAGTCTCTTCTCCACACCTTGTGGATGTAACTGGGATTGGTGATCGTATATTTCTAACTTTTAAAAATGAAGGAAAATATACTGTAGAAGCATTTACAGATCCCACAGATCCAAAACCCCAGTCTATAGAAGTTAAAATAGAAAACAGCCTCGGGGTAATGGGAGTGAAAGGAGAACCGGGTTTAGTAAGATTCAGTGATACTATCAAAGTTCAGGCCTCTAAGTTCAACGTTAATTATATACCTTCCGGGACATCTGTATATTGGTATCTTAAAAAAGAAGGAATTGGAAGAGTGGCCTTATTTGAAAATTCACCTTCCTTCAGGACTAGTGTCATCAGTAAAAGAGTTGCTGAATTGCTTTATAATGATGCAAAGCTGGCCAGTAATCAGTATTTCGGAAAATATGTGCTGGAAGCTTATGCCAGCCCGGTTGGAGAAGGAAAACAACCCGGATTTTCAGGATCAGACTGTTTTAATTTTGAGGTGATTCAAAATGTAATTGATAAATTCACCGTTCCCGCCACGAATATTCCGAAAGGAACCAAGATAAAATATACAGCAACAGCAAGAATTGCTACACTGGCTGGAAATGAGGCCATAAAAATAGAAGTACCGGATAAAGTCACCAATAACGGAGACGGAACCATTACATTCAATGATCTCGGAGAATATACGATTTCCGCTTATTTAACAGGAGATTATACGGATGGCAAGAAAATAGAAGCTAAAGTAAAAGTTTCGGAACCAACCGTAAAAAGAGCACTTTGGGCATATGGAACCGGAGTAAAACGTACCGAAACAGGGTTTGGAGAAGAAGCCTATGGATTTCTTGAAATTGATGGTCTTCAGAACCAGGCTTTAAAAGTAAAAGTCTGGGTAAAAGGAGAAGGCGATGATTTCTATAAAGAGAAAGACAAATATATGCTGGAAGAAAAAACCGTCACCCTTAACAGTGAGGGCAAAGCGTCTTTTCTTATTACCATCAATGACGATTACAAGAAAAAATTGCTGGCAGCTATACCCAAAACAACAGAAAATCCCAACCCGTCTTACCGTCTGGTATTTACCGTAGAACTTCAGGCGAATTCATCTGCAGATATTGTGCTTCCAGGGAATATTACCATTCAGGGAACACGTCCTGTAGTGGTAGATGCCACTACAACTTATCTGGAAGTTCTGGATTTCAATGAAGAACTGGTGATGACTTCCGAACAGAAAATTGTCTCCATTATGTTCTCCACAGAAAATGGTAAAGATATCCAGCGGGAGCAGACTTTCTATGGTAAAACCCATAAACTTTGGGTGCACACCGTCAATATGACTGAAGAAGTTCTGAAAATTGACGTTTTGAAAGAAATTCCTAAAGAAGGGTTAAACGAAAAAGACCATATAACCTATACCCACGAAAGCAAACAAAGCTACAACGAAGAAAAGACAGGAAAAGACGGCTTGCTCGAAGTTTCTTTCACGGCAAAAGAAGAATGGAAAAATCCACCAAAGAATTTTGATTATTATATAGCACAGGTTTCCCGGCAAGTGCAAGATCCTGCAGATCCTAAAAAAAAGGTATGGAAAATAGAAAAAAGCCAGTTTACGATTAATAATACACTTCCTGCCGATCTGGTTAGAACGGAAGATATGGAAAAGCTGGGAATCAAAGCTTATAAAAAAGACGGAACTCCTTTTACAAAAGAAGAAATGCTGGAGTTAAGGAAACAGTATATTTTTTATGAAAGCGGTTGTCTGAAGGTTTCTCAGAAAGAAACACCTGAGGCTATTGATAATGATGTGATGCCTGTGGTGGTGGAGATGGCGGAGGTGAAGAAAGAAGGAGAAAATGGCTGTCCACGATGTAAAGCTGAAATTACAGTTGATATTCTCAAAAGAGTATATAAAAATGCTGAGAATGACGATTTACAAGAGTTAGCGTTAACTTTAAATAAATACAGAAATATTTTCGAATTAAATACTTGCGCAAGAAAAGCTCATTTTTTCGCACAGTCATTACAAGAAGCAGGAACGAGTTTAAAAGGAGGTCTCCATGGTGAAAGTTTGGATTATGCAGCCGAAGATCTACCAAAACATTTTAAAAATTTTAGAGCAAATCCTGAACTGGGTAAGCAAAGCCCACCTAATGATCTGGCGTATGAATATGGTAGAAGTTCAAAAAACGGATATAAATCTAATGAAAAGAAAATTGCAGAAATAGCATATGGAGGAAGACTTGGAAATGAATCTGTTGATGATACCTGGAATTTTAGAGGTAGAGGATTGTTACAAATAACAGGAAAGGGTAATTACAAAGAAATTCAGAAAAAAATAGATGAAAAAGCTAAAGACTCTGGAGTGATGATTTCTGACGGAGTAGATAGGGACTATACCCCTAAGGAAGCAGCAATAACTGGGATGGCAGATTGGTATAAGGACTCTATGTATTTGAAAGCGGATGATACAGGCAAATTATCGGATGATGTTGTAGTTGATTCTGTAGTTGATATCTTGAATAAACTTACACCTTCAAGACTACACAGAAAAATTTGGTATCGTGGAGGTAAGCTAGATAAATGGGAAGTTAAAGCAGGTGATTCTATGAAAGCGGTATTTAGAGTTGTAGAATGTGGTAAAGGGACAGGATTGAACTTGGTGGGAAATGCTCCATGGTTTCAAGCTGCATGGAAAGAATATGAAAAATATAAAGGATTAAGAGAAATTGATAGCCCTTTAAAAGAAAAAATCACAGAATACTTTGATGTCTCTTCTGCTGCTGGATTAGGTTACGATTATACAAATCCGTGGTGTGGTGCATTTTTAGCTTGGTGTTTTGATCAGACTCAGGATTATCAAAGGATTAATACTCCTAAAAGTGCAGCTGCCTTTGGCTGGAAGGGAAGTACATGGGAAAATGGAGAAGATTGTAATGCTTTTGTTGGAGCTTTAATAGTTTTTGATTATTCACATGTGGCATTAATTGCTGGTGAAAATTTAGATGGTACAAGATATGTATATTTGGGAGGAAATCAAGGGAATGGAGAAAAAACAGCAGGACATCAAAAAATAATACTTGGTTCTGTTGATAAAGAGAGTAAATCGATCGTTGCTATTACCAAACCTAAAAAATATACAATATCTGAAAAAGATAAAGAATTTCCAAAGTATGATGTTAGTGCTGAAAATTCTAAAGAAAGTTCCAGATAATAAAATATAATTTCTATGAATATAAAAAGTAAAATTAGATTAACAATATATTCCTTATTAATAATGAGCAGTTTTGGCTGCCAAGAAAAAAAGCAAAGTTTAGGCAATCGTCAAAAACCAATAAGTATGAATGATGATACTATAATACAAAAGGTTCTAAAGAAACAGTTGCAGGAAGGTGCAGGTAAATCAATTGATGAGGCGGGAGCTGAATTAGCTAAAATTCAGTTTGGGATAGAAGAGCTTGAAGCATCTGCTGAAACTGCAAAAAAAATATTATTATCTAATGGTTTTAAAGAATTATCTGATAACGAATTTAGTAATAAAATTAAAAATATTTTTGGAAGAATAGTAGACCCTAATTCAGGTAATCCGTTTTTATATGTAAATTATTTTGATAGATGTGATAGAAACTTTGTTACCTATAGTAATAATAGCGTAGATTATGAAGGTGGGTATATTGATAAACAAAGAAAACTTTTCACTGACTTTTATTATCTCCCCGAAATTCTTGATTATCAAAAAGAATATCCCACATTGAATAATATTGAGTCTAGCAAAATTATTAGGAAATCAAGTTCACAAGTAGACGTTGAAATTCCACATTGGAAAGATGTTGCAAATTTAAAAGAACAAAGAAAAGTAAATATCCAAAGAATCATTGCCAGAAATATGTACTTGTTCAATGATAACAAAACATATATCATTTGGTTGGTAACTCATGATAAAAACTTTATAAAGTTACTGGTTAAAAATTTTGGTTATGACAGTGAGCCTAAGTTTAATGAAATGCTTATCAATGAATATATTCAATCGAAGGATATGTATAAAATTGGGGAGCTTGTTTTTGCTAAAAATTGTGATAAAGAATTAGAGGTGAGAAATGGAATATTACAGAATATAGCTGCTGTTTATCAAAAAAGTTCAAATCCTCACGATCTGTTTGGTTTAATGGAGTTTTCTTCTAAGTTATTAGAAACTGAAGAATATAATAATTATTCGGAAAAAGAAAAAATTAAAATGATAGCTTATCTGGCTAACACGTATGATTTTTTGTTCAAAAAAAACCATAGGCATCAGGATGGTTGGGATCCTAGATGGAATATTTTAGGCGCTTATTTTGAAGATGACTCCAGAAGTAAAATTAAGTGGACTCAGCTAAAAGAAGAAATGCAGAAAAATAATTACTATAACCTGTCAAATTTAAAAGAAATAATAAGTTACGCAGAGGGATTTGATAGTGTAGGTGCTCCAGACTAAAGCATCTCATCCACGGAACGAAGTTGGAAAAATATAATAAAAAGCCAGTTCTTATAAAGTAACTGGCTTTTATTTTTAAGTTATAATTTTAAGGAAGAGTTGAAAAATTGATATTGGGAGCTTGCGTAGGTGCAGTAACAGAAAACTGTGAGCCGGGAGCAACCGTTTTATTAAAAAATCCTCCGTTTTGTAAAAAGAATGCATTACCGCTTGTTCCTCCCATTGCATCTATTCTTTGTTTTGCGTTATAGGTATTATCCACACTAAACTTTGCTCCGGAAACAGCGATCCAACTGCCGTTTGAAGTTCTTACCCATTGATTTTTGAATTCTGCTTTTCTGCCCTGATATCCATTTTCGGGATTGAAATTTTCAACGAAACTATAGAAGCTTTTAAGATAAGTACTGGTTTGAGGTCGCTTCCAGCTGGCGATCAGTTTCCATGTTGTCGTATCAGGTGATAAGAACCAGGCTGTAAAATCTGTTTTTCCGGTTCCGTCCGGTTCGCCTTTTAATAAGAATTTATAAGTTTGTCCTGCACTCCAGTTATACTTATAATAACTTTGTCCGCCAGAGCCCTCATTCCCGAATTCTCCAACTGTTACTCCGGTGCCTGCTCTGTTGAGGAGGATTTTATGATCAGGAGGAATATTATTAGGATCATCAGTATCAAATGGGCTCCATACAGAGAATAAAATTCTTCTTTCTGTGGCAGAATTCACCTGCATTCCAAAATAGCCTGCACTAAAGCCATTAGCCATAAAATAAGAACCAATCTTATCTTCTCCGGCAGGAACAGTTACTTCGTTATAATAATAGCTCACATTGTCTGTGGTGGGAACTGCATAATTCAGATGACATGAAGGTCCTCTGCGCGCCCAATAATAATAGGAAGGGTCATTGCTGTAAATATTGGTTCCTGTAGAGGCTGCGCCGCTGAAGATAACATCCGTAACATCTGCAAAGTATCCACCGGTTTTAGAAACACCCTGAAGATCGACTTTTACATAGCCGGGAGTAGAAACGGTAAACTCTCCAACAGTATAATCTGTATAAGCCGATCCTGTTAAAGTAATATTTTTGGATGTACTGCCTACTGTTACTTTTACAACACTTGTGCCCGAAGGAACGGAGGCTTTTAAAGCGATGTTTAATGTTCCTGTATTGCTTACTCTGAAATAGGTGCTGATAACAGTAGCGGAGTTGGTCCAGTTACCTAAATTAGTAGAGGTGATCACCTCACTGGCTCCCGAAGGTTTTACCGTAAAAAAAGAATTCCCGGCAACGGGTACATTGAAGGACGATGCGTTCTTTAAAGTTGAGACATTTTTTTGTGCAGCAGCAGTGTCCTCTGTTATCATCGGTGTTTCTGCACAGGATTGAAAAACAAGCAGAGCGACACCCAGAAAAGTATCTGCAAATAATTTTATTCTCATAATAGTATTTGTAATTTGGTTTACAATACTAAATTAAGTTTTACCGATCAAATAAAAAATTAATTCCCATCTTTTTGATTAATTTTATTTTTTCAACAGATTTTATCTAGAAGTGCATTAAGATTAAGTATTCGTTTTTCAATATTCCGGAAGAAACTACTGGGAGGAAAGGGAGGTATATAAAAACAAAAAAACCTCTAAACTGAATTAGAGGTTTTAAGTGGTTTCTCCAGGAATCGAACCAGGGACACATGGATTTTCAATCCATTGCTCTACCAACTGAGCTAAGAAACCATTTATGTTTTTGTTTATTACTTCGTTGTTTTAAAGTGATGCAAAAGTAGTAAGTTTTAGTATACAAAGCAAGTATTCATCGTACTTTTTTTGAATAAAGTTAAAAACTTACTGATTATCAGCCGGATTATTTTCCTGCTCCTTTCTGATCTGCTCACTCATCTCTTCCAATACCGGTTTGATCGTGTTTTCCGGAAGATCACTGATTCGGATATACATCAATCCGTCTATCGCATCATTGAAGTTAGGATCTACATTGAAAGCGATTACTTTTGCGTTTTGTTTGATGTATTTCTTGATCAGAACAGGGAGTCTCAATTCAGGCTCAAGATCATCAATGATTTTGTCCAGCTTATTAAGATCAGATTCCATTTCCTCAAAGAAAATGTTTTTATCCCTGTCACGAAGCTTTACCTTATATTCATTCCTTGGAGTGATATACTGAGCTACTGCGGAATCAAAATAATTGGAACGCATAAATTCGATCATCAATGATTTTGAGAACTCCGAGAACTTGTTGGAAATACTCACACCACCCATAAGGAATTTATGGTCAGGATTTCTCAGGCACACATGCACAATCCCTCTCCATAAAAGAAAAAGAGGTAGTGGTTTCTGCTGATATTCCTGGCAGATATAGGCACGGCCCATTTCGATCACCTTTTTAAAGAAAGGGTGAATATCCTGCTCAAACTCAAATAAAGAGCTTGTATAGAAGCCTTTGATACCATATTTCTTCATAACCTCTCTACCCAGTGCCATTCTGTAAGCACCAGCCAGTTTTTTCTCCCCGTTGTCCCAAAGGAACAGGTGATGGTAATGTTTATCATATTCATCAAGGTCAAACGGAAGATTACTGCCTTCACCTACTGCACGGAAAGTAAGCTCTCTCTGACGTCCGATTTCCCTCATAATAGAAGGTATTTCCTCGTAAGTGGTAAAGTAAATTTCGTAATTCCCGTTACTGAACAGCATTTTGTCTGTTCCTCTCAATTTATCAACATCTTTAATGATGTCTTCCAGAGGCGTTTCATCAATAATATTCTGAACAATGTTTTCTTCCTTCAATAAAGGAAACTTCACCGATAAGTTCTGAAGATTGATGCTTTGAGCAAGGGATTTTCTCTTTTCGTAGTAAGATTTCATCATATAAACCTTACGTTTCAGAAACTCTCCCAATTCCTCAATTGTTTCCATATCGTCCATCGCCTTTACAGTAATAGGACGCCCGATTCTGATTCTGATAGGTTTTTCTCTATCATTCATCATTTCTGAAGGAAGCATCAAAGTCTGCAAATTCGGATGAAGCTTAGCCACCTGATAAAAAAGACGGCTGTTCTTGGCATGAAAATACATAGGAACTACCGGCACTTTAGCCATTCTGATAAGCTTAAGTGCCGTTTTTTCCCATTCCTTATCTAAAATTTCTCCGTAAGGATTGTTCTTGTTAGAAACTTCACCTGCCGGAAAAATACCTACGCAGCCTCCGTTTTGTAAATGCTTGAGTGTTTCACGCATTCCTGAAGAACTGCTGTAAGCTTCTTTTCTGTTTTCAAAAGGGTTTACAGCGATTACATACGGTTCCATAGGTTTGATCTTTTCCAAAAGGAAATTTCCCATCACCTTGAAATCCGGACGAACCTCTGATAAGACCTTGCACATCAGAATCCCGTCAATAGCACCCAGCGGGTGGTTGGAAACCAGAATAAACGGTCCCGTTTTCGGAATCTTTGCCAGATCTTCTTCAAAAGCTACATAGCTTAAGTTTCTTTCTCTTACAAATGAGTCGAAAAAGTCTTTGCCTTCCTTATCTTTTAGTTTGTCGTATAATTTATTTACTTCGTTTATTTTAGCAATGCTCATCACAGCAGATGCTACCGGGTTCTTGAGGAACCCAAGTTTACTTAAGCCGGAAGCTTTGATCAGATCGTTTTTCGAAATTAAACTCATGTGTGTTTAGTCGCAATTAATATTATTGTGTTACCATTTGAAGAGTATTCTTGGAAATTTGTTCCAATAATACATTTTTTTCATGGTAAAATTTATCAATGTGATCCATCTTCGCATTTCTTACTGTGAATAAAGATACATTTTTAATTGCTTCGGTTTTAAAAATTTTTTGAAGCTCCTGGTTGAGCTCATCTATATGATTAAATTTGTCTTCAAGGCACAATGCCAGGGAGATAGCAGAATTCTGCATCAGGGAAACCTTGATCTTATATTTAGATAAATATCCAAAAATTAAGCTCATATGGTCTTCTGCAATAAAAGAAAAATCTCTTGTAGAAATCTTCAGAAGATCCTGGTTTTCTTTTAAAATATAAGATTCTTCCTGTTGGTTTTTTTCAGAAGCACCTACTTTTGTTCCTCCTTTGGTAGGATCTACGAAAGACTTTACATAAAAAGGGATACTTTTTTGCTGTAACGGCTGTAATGTTTTTGGGTGAATAACACTTGCTCCGTAATAAGCCATTTCAATCGCTTCTTCATAAGAGATATTGGAAAGAAGAGAAACATCATCGAACTTTCTTGGATCTCCGGTCATTACTCCCGGTACATCTTTCCAGATTGTCATCGCTTCAGCATTTAAGCAATAAGCAAAAATAGCAGCAGAGTAGTCTGAACCTTCTCTTCCTAAAGTCACCGTAAAATTGTTTTCGTCAGAACCAATGAATCCCTGGGTAACATAGCAGATCTCAGGATTCAGATTGGAAATAAATTCCTCAGTTCTCACCCAGTCTACCGTACCTTCTCTGTATGAATTATCCGTTTTTACATAATCTCTGGCATCCAGCCATTGATTGGTAAATTGGATTTCATTCAGGTATTCGCTCAGGATTTTGGTAGAAATCATTTCTCCACAGCTTACCACCTGATCATAAACAAAGTTGTAGTTGGGAGATTTATTTCTTCTTAAAAAAGAATCAATATCATCAAAAAAGAGATTGATTTCTGCAAAAACGGCATGATTTTCAGGAAAAAGGCCTTCCGCAATCTCAATGTGTTTTCGTTTTATCTTTTCAATCTCAGTTTGATAGTTATCCTTTTTGAAATAAAGTTCAACAACTTTTTCCAACTCGTTTGTCGTTTTGCCCATTGCTGAAATCACCAGCAAGCATTTGGCAAATCCCTGGCTTTGTAGAACCATAGACACGTTTTTCACACTTTCGGCATCTTTTACAGATGCTCCACCAAACTTAAAAATTTTCATTAAATTATTAAAAATAAAATTGTTAGATAAAAAATTACATGAGTTTTTTACGGACGTCAAAATTATAAATTTACAACGAGATATGAAATAGCCTGAAAGGGAGATAGAATTAAGATTTCCTTAAAATCAACAAATAATGAAATAATTTGGATTTTTTGTGCATCTGAGATAACAAATCCGGAGATATAATTTTCAATAACAGTTCAGTGTTATGCTTTTTTTTGTTTGTATTTTGTTGAAATACAGTGGATAAGATCTTTTGTAATTAAATTTTCTTAATGCGATAAATTTTCCGAAATTTGGGGAAAACGTAAAAAGAAAAATATGTCAAATCAACCATTACAGACTTTAGGAGAATTTCTTATAGATAAACAGGACGATTTTCAATATTCTACAGGTGAATTTTCTCGTCTTCTGAGCGCAATAAGATTGGCTTCGAAAGTGGTAAACAGAGAGGTAAATAAAGCCGGAATTGTAGATATTACAGGAGCTGCCGGTAACCAAAATATTCAGGGTGAGGAACAGCAGAAACTTGATGTGATTGCTAATGAAATTTTTATTACGGCTTTGTCTCAAAGAGAGGTTGTTTGTGGTATTGCGTCTGAGGAAAATGATGATTTTATTGATATTAAATGTGGTGAAAACGGACATTTAAGTAAATATGTAGTACTTATCGATCCTTTAGACGGATCTTCCAATATTGATGTAAATGTTTCCGTAGGAACTATTTTCTCTATCTACAGAAGAGTTACTGAACCTGGAACTCCTGTACAGCTGGAAGACTTTTTACAGAAAGGAATCAATCAGATTGCTGCGGGATATGTGATTTACGGTTCCTCTACAATGATTGTTTATACTACCGGAAACGGAGTAAACGGATTTACCCTGGATCCTTCTTTAGGAACATATTATCTTTCTCATCCTAACATGACTTTCCCGAAAACAGGTAAAATCTATTCTATCAACGAAGGAAATTATATCAAATTTCCTCAGGGAGTAAAAAATTATCTTAAATACTGTCAGATGGAAGAAGGAGACCGTCCTTATACTTCAAGATATATCGGTTCTTTGGTCGCGGATTTTCATAGAAATATGCTGAAAGGAGGAATTTATATCTATCCTTCCTACTCACAGGCTCCAAATGGTAAATTAAGACTTTTATACGAGTGTAATCCAATGGCATTCCTTGCAGAACAGGCAGGAGGAAAAGCAACAGACGGATTCAGAAGAATTCTTGAAATAGAACCTACAGAACTTCACCAGAGAATTCCGTTCTTCTGTGGAAGTATACAAATGGTAGAAAAAGCGGAAGAATTCATGCGTATCGACAGCGTAAAATAATGGAAGCAATTTATTTAAAATATTTATTACAATTCAAACGCCCGAGTGGAACATCTCGCGGCGTTTTGCTTGATAAGGAAACCTTTATCCTCACTATTTCGGAAGACGGAAGAAAAGGTGTTGGTGAATGTGCTATTTTCAGAGGCCTGAGTTTTGATGACAGGCCCGGTTATGAAGAAAAGCTGAAATGGCTTTGTGAAAATATCAATCAGGATGGAGCATTTTTAAAAGAAGAACTGAAAGAGTTTCCTTCCATTTGGTTTGGTTACGAGCAAGCGGTTCAGAATTTGAAATATGGAGACAGCCTTTATTTTCCAAGTGAGTTTACGGAAGGTAAATCTGCTATTACCATCAATGGCCTGATATGGATGGGAGGAGTAGGGTATATGGAAGAACAGATTCAGGATAAACTTGAAAAAGGATTTCATTGTATTAAATTAAAAATCGGGGTCGATTGGAAATCTGAACATATTATTCTTCAGAAGTTAAGAGACAAATTTTCCAAAGATCAGCTGGAGATTCGTGTGGATGCAAACGGGGGATTCAGCACAGAAGAAGCGGTTACAGTTTTACAGCAGCTTGCAGATCTTCATATCCATTCTATTGAACAGCCAATTAAAGCAGGAAACTGGAATGATATGGCAGAATTATGTGCTAAAACACCTACTCCGATTGCATTAGATGAAGAACTGATCGGAATTATTGATCCTAAAGAAAAGAAAAAACTTTTAGAAAAAATACAACCACAATATATTATTCTGAAACCTGCATTGGTAGGAGGTTTTTCCGGTTCGGATGAATGGATTTCTCTTGCAGAAAATCAAAATATCGGCTGGTGGATTACTTCAGCTTTGGAGAGTAATATCGGATTGAATGCCATTGCTCAGTATACATTTATCAAAAAAAATCCAATGCCTCAAGGTTTAGGCACTGGAGCTTTATTTGTAAATAATTTTGAATCCGATTTAGAACTCAGAAATGAGCTGTTATGGTTCAAAAGTATAACTTAGAAAAGTTAATTAGCATAATGGGGGAGGTGAATCCGGGCAAGTGGTTTGACCACAGTAGTCAGGCCCCCATGATCTGCAGCACATAGCAACCGGGTTCCAGCTGTTGCACCCAAGAGGCGGTCTTCCTCCTTTGATTGTTTTTAATTCTCCTCTTTTGATTTTCTTTAGATTTTTCATGATATTAATTTTATTTGATTGATAAGTAAATGTCTAAAACTTTTTTCAATTATACAACAAATGGGGAATTATTTAGCAATATTTAACAATATCAAAGGAATGTTTCAATAAATTTCAAACATGAAAATATATTCCTGCATCAGATTAAGAGGAATAATTATTGGTTTTTTCGGTCTGTTTTACAAGGAGGAGTAATTTTTGGATCGAATATTTTGTTGATTTAGAGGTTGTTATTCAGTTAAATGACATCTTTTACGAAGATGGTCTTCTTAATATAGTCTAATATATAAGAAAACTGTTTTTTAATATTTTCCATAATAAAAAAAATTATAATTCCCTATAGTTTGAATTAGCAATATTTATGCCACACTGTGGATTTGAACTAATTTTAACGTAGTGTTCATTTTTTAAGAATTATTTAAACTATTTGTTAAGAAATAATTGTGAAAATGTTTTCGTTATCCTTGGATCGGTTGGTAATAAGATTTCTGTCAATTCCATTTAAATTCTGAAAGATATCTGACTGTACCTGCGAGCTGGAGAGGTATCCCCAGTGGTTTCCCACTTCATATTTAAAGCTGTTCAAAATATCTTCTTTTACAAACGTACAGTCGATAATAGAAACAATATCTTTGTAATGGGTAAGATCACTTGGTCCGTTTTTGCCAAGTCGTGGTGTCAGAATGTTTTTTGTAAACTGAGAAATTCCCAAAACAGCATCCTGTCTGTTCAGGTAAATAGAAATCCGGTTAGCCAGTAATGGCAGCTTATTGTAGGAATCTTCGGAATCTTCAAATACCTTATAGCTTACATCTGCATTCAACAGTAAAACCTGATCAATAACACGAAGTATATTCTCCCTTTTAAGGCTGTAGAGCATGCTTTGAAGTACTCTGTTCCCCAAAGAATGAGCCATAATATGAATTCTTTGATTGCAGGGCGCAAGATCCCGGTTGGAAAAGATATCTTTTAAAAATTGGGTGTAGAAATAAAACAATCTCATCAGAGATGTTCCGGAATTGATACTGGAAGCTTTATCATCAAAATAACTCAACGGGATAATACTTCCTGAGGCTGGCCAGCTTACGAATAAAATATGTTCTACAGGAGATGCCGGGTTATCAATGAATATTTTCTTAAGATCAAGAATAGCCTTTAATTCATCATCAAAATCATACAGATAACCGTGGATGAATATCAGTACATCGCTTCGGTCTTTAGTGGAAGACATGTTTTTGTACAGTTCATAGAACATTCTTTGAGTTCCGCCAAGATTATTGGCTGTAAGGGCGGATTTTTTAATCCCTTTTTCATTGAGCAGAACATCCAAAACTTCTTCATAACCCTGTTTTTCGGGCTCAGAAAAGAACTTGTAGTTTAAGATATTCCTGTTGGTATAGTCTTTTTTCTTTTTGGCTTGAGCGGTGGGTTCTTTGTAGTTGTCAAAATCACATTTGGCGATCCTGAAATTGGGAATAGAATATTCATCATTGGAAAAAGAGTCCACTCTTTCGCCTTTATACCGGATAATTTTCCGGTTGCTTAAGATATAAACAGCCATGATGGTTAAGTTGGTTAAAATGGTTTTAGTTCTCCCGAAGTTAGTGAAAAATATTGAATTACAATCAATAAGGCTTTTAAATTATCACTTTTACAAAAGCTTATTTTTCCGTAACTTTGTAAAACTTTTTTAGCTAAAAAATAAAAGCTACTTTAATGGAAGAAGAAAAAAAATCACTCAATTTCATTGAGCAAATTATTGAAGATGATATGGCAAACGGTCTGAAAAAAGATCAGATTCGTTTCCGTTTTCCACCTGAACCGAATGGTTATCTGCATGTAGGGCACACAAAAGCGATCTGCATCAACTTCGGCCTGGGTGAAAAATACAACGCTCCCGTAAACCTTCGTTTCGACGATACGAACCCTGAAAAAGAAGAACAGGAATTCGTAGATTCTATTATGAAAGATGTTGAATGGCTAGGTTTCAAATGGGATAAAGTTTTGTACGCATCCGATTACTTCCAGCAGCTTTACGATTGGGCAGTTCAGTTAATTAAAGAAGGTAAAGCTTATGTAGATGAGCAGGCATCTGAAGTGATTACTGAGCAAAGAAAAAATCCTGCAGAGCCAGGAATTGAATCTCCATACAGAAACCGTCCTGTTGAAGAATCGTTAGATTTATTCGAAAGGATGAAAAACGGAGAATTTGAAAGTGGTTCAATGTCTCTTCGTGCAAAAATCGACATGGTTTCGCCAAACATGAATATGCGTGACCCTGTGATGTACAGAATTTTGAATAAACCTCACCACAGAACAGGTACAGCCTGGAAAATTTATCCAATGTACGATTGGGCTCATGGTGAATCTGATTATATTGAACAAGTTTCACATTCACTTTGTTCTTTGGAGTTCGAAAATCACAGACCGCTATACAACTGGTATTTGGATCAGGTTTACGAAGAAGGAAGGGTTAAAAACAAGCAGAGAGAATTTGCAAGGATGAACGTTTCCTATATGATTACTTCCAAAAGAAAGCTGCAGAGATTGGTAGCGGAAGGAGCGGTAACCGGATGGGATGACCCTAGAATGCCTACCATTTCAGGAATGAGAAGAAAAGGATTTACTCCAACTTCCATCAGAAACTTTATTGATAAAGTAGGGGTTGCGAAAAGAGAAAATCTTATCGAGATCCAGTTGCTTGACTTCTGTGTACGTGAAGACCTGAATAAGGTTGCGAAACGTGTGATGGCCGTTGTAGATCCAGTAAAATTAGTGATCGAAAACTACCCTGAAGACAAAGAAGAATGGTTAGAGACTGAAAATAATCCTGAGCAGGAAAATGCGGGAACAAGAGAAGTTCCTTTCTCAAGAGAGTTATACATTGAGCGTGAAGACTTCAAAGAAGAAGCTAACAATAAATTCTTCAGACTGAAATTAGGCGGAGAAGTTCGTTTGAAATCAGCTTACATCATTAAAGCTGAAAGAGTAGAGAAAGATGAAAATGGAGAAATCACGACCATCTATGCTACTTATGATGAGAAGAGTAAGTCTGGAAGCGGTACAGAAGAAAGTTTAAGAAAAGTAAAAGGAACTCTGCACTGGGTATCTGCAAAACATGCGATTCCTGTAGAAGTAAGAATCTATAATCACTTGTTTACTGTGGAACAGCCTGATGCTGAGAAAGATGTTGATTTCCTGAACTTTATCAACCCTGAATCTATGGCTATCGTGAAAGGTTTCGCTGAGCCAAGTCTGAAAGATGTAGCTGTTGGTGAACCTCTTCAGTTCCAGAGAATAGGATACTTTACAAAAGATCAGGATTCTACAGATGAAGCTATGGTATTTAACCGTACAGTAACACTGAAAGATTCTTTTAAACCTGAATAATTTTAAGGAATAGATAATAAAAAAGCAGGACTTAATCTAAGTCCTGCTTTTTTATTGTGTTAAGTAGTGTAAGTGTTAAGATATTAGCCCTTCACGCCTTTTACCCATTCCTGGAATCTACCTACCTGTTCCATGATGAAAGATTCATGTTCTTCTTTCTCTTCAGGACGGTTGACCAGAATATGTTCAAAATAAGTTCCTTTCAATACTTTTCTTATGATACCTTCTCCTAAGAAAGGTTTGTAGTCATTCAGAGCCTGAGTAGCTTTTAACAAATGTCGGATATCATACTGTAACGGATTGATATCCGGAACCTGTTTGTTAAGGTTAAGAAGGTTGTAAACGGCTATTCTTGCTGTTCTTACAGAACTTTCCATAGTGAAAACCACATCATTATTGGTCTCTACAAACTGCCCTACAAGGCCTAAGTTGGTACATCCTTCAGGAACTACTCTCGGACGGTCTCCATGCGCTCTTGGCATAAACATGGAAGTGATGTAAGGCATGAATGCAGTACGAACAATTGTGTTTTCTATGACATTATCCAGTTGGTCTGTCATTCCTAAGTGGTAACATAGTTCGGCAAGAATCTCGTTTCCGGTACATTGAGGTATTGTTTTTTTGATATAATTACCTTCTTTATCCATCAGTAAGGCATATACCCATACCACCAATATATCATCCGGCTGGGTAGGGAAGTGAGGCTGTCTGTTGCAGGTAAAACTCATTACCCAATTGGAGTCTGTAATGGTAATAATACCTCCTGTAGCAGTTCTTCCGGAATAAGGGTCATTTACACAGAGCTCTTTTAATTTCTCTGTGAAGGCAGAAGGGCGACATGTTAATGTTGCAGATTCCCAGGAAGATTTTTCAATTTGGCTGCAGAATTTTTCAGGTTTCCCGAATACTTCAGATTTCGCAGCGAGATTTTTCCACAGTTTCCATCCTACGCTTTGTCCTGCACTGCTGTTGTCTATTGTAACTTCAGGAACGGTATTGTTATCTCCGTAGAAAGTACTTTCAGTCATAGATCCGGTGGTCACAATAACATAATCATCTTTACCGATCGGTATTCTTACTTCCTCTCCGTTTTGTTCCGTAATAATTCCTTCTACTGTTTTTCCTTCCGTATTGATATGGATGTCAAGATCTTTTACCAGCGTATTGAATTGGATTTGTACTCCTTTTTCTACCAGGAAGTTTTTCAGTGGAGTTACGTAAGTGTCATATTGGTTGTATTTAGGGAACACAAGACATGAAAAGTCTTTCATTCCGTCAATCGCGTGAAGAAATCTGTGCATATACAGTTTCAGTTCCAGTAAGCTGTGCCAGTTTTCAAAGGCAAACATAGAGCGCCAGAAGAACCAGAAGTTACTGTTCAGAAAGGATTCTGCAAAATAATCTTCAATCGTAAGATCATCAAGTTCTTCTTTTTTCTTCAACAGTAGTTTTACAATGGCCAGTTGATCCTTTTTCTCAAGTCCGAATTTGCTGAAATCCTTGATCTGTCCCTGGTTATGAATTAATCTTGCTTTAGAATAATTCGGGTCATTGTCATTGATTAGACGGTATTCGTCCAGTACACTGTACGGTGCAGGCAATTCCAGAGCAGGAACATCCTGAAACATATCCCATAGATTTTCATAGGTCATGTCCATTTCCCTTCCGCCACGGATGATATAGCCGTCTTTTGCGTTACCGGCTCCATCCAGAGATCCACCTTCAACATTAAGCTGGTCAAGGAAAATAATGTTTTTGCCGGGAACACGTCCGTCACGGATGAAATAGTAAGCAGCCGACATACCGGCAATTCCGCTTCCTACAATATAGATTTTGCTGTTTTCGTAAGACTGTAAAGGAATTCCTTTATTACGTTGATAATTTCCAATCTGGTCGGAGAAAGGCATCGTTTTTTCAGGAGTGTTAATCTGAACTTCTTTACTTGAATCCGGTTCGTGATTTACTTTTCCAAACTGGTCAGAGGCATTTAAAACGTTGTCGAATTTTGAATTGATCGTACTCATCTTTTATTGTTTTTAATTAACAGTATAAAGGTACCTCTATTCACAAAGCGACATATATCCTCAAGTTCAGAATTATTATCCCCAAATTCTCATGACTGAATATTTTCTTTATTTCTGTACTCTGAAGGAGAGAGAGCAGTATGCTTTTTGAAAAAACGTCCGAACGCAGATGCCGAATTAAACTGAAGGTCAAATGCTATCTCTGAAATAGTAATATCCGGATTCCCAAGCATAACGTAAGCTTCTTTCAACAAAGTTTCATCAATAACCTCATGAGGTGTTTTTCCACTTGCTTTTTTAATGATTTCTATAAGATATTTATTGGAAACATGCAGCTGATCCGCATAAAACTGAACAGTTCGCTGCTGCCTGATATTTTCCCTGATAAGTTTGCTGAATTTCAGATAAAGGTCTTTTTTTCCATCCTCTTTTCCCGGAGTTGAAGAATTTTCCTGTTCCATGATCTCAGCCGTTTCCAGCAGCAGGTGAAAAATAATGGTCCGGATAATCTCTTCTGTAAATTTACCCTGCTTTCTCGATTTTTTTTCAAGATCATCCAGAAGATTCTGGAGTAATGAAGAATTTTTTGAAGTGGTTTTTACAACACTGTAAGACCCTTTGGAGAAAAGATTCATTTTTTCAATGATAAAGGGATTAGAAATATTTTTAATCAGAAAATTCTTGTCGAAGAACAGCAGTTTCATGATAAAATCATCACTGGTTTTTCCAAATTTTACAATTGTAGAAGGAGCAGCCATAAGAAAACTGTGTGCATCTACTTTATATTTCTGACGGTCTATCTCAATATTGATTTCTCCGGCAGTACAGATGCACAGTGCATAATAATCCATTCTGAAAGGAGCTTTAGGAAATTCAAAAATGGGTTTTCCGGAGGAAATATAGTAAGATTGCCGGCAGTCAATACTGTAAAAGGATAGTGTATCATGTAAATTCTCGTAGGTTACCATTCTTAGTATTGATTGAATTTTTATTGTGTTTTTAAGTGACTTTAGTCTAAAAATCCCTGTTGTTACTGCAATTTACGGTTTTTATAAATGAATTTTAGTTTTAAATAGTAAAAAAAAAAGCTTTTTTTAGGATACAGCTGATAGTCTGTTTTTATGGATGTTATTTATAAAAAAGGGTTTTAAATAAAGGCTTTTGGGTTATTTTTATCTAATTTTGCTCTTTCAAATTTTCCCCAAAATATTATTGTGAGATTAATTAACGTTTATACGAGTTCTTTCAAAGGACTCTCGCAGGAGAGTTGGATGCTGGCGTTGGTAATGCTCATCAACAGGGCCGGTTCTATGGTACTTCCGTTTCTGGGAGTTTATATGACCAATCATTTACATTTCAGTATTGAAAATTCAGGAATTGTTCTGAGCTTTTTTGGAATAGGCTCGGTAATTGGTTCGTGGCTGGGAGGTATGATCACAGATAAAATTGGCGAATACAGGGTACAGAGTCTGAGTTTACTCCTCAGTGTTCCATTATTTTGTTTAATTCCGCTTTTTACAACTGAAGCTGGTCTGGCCGGGATTATTTTGGCTCAGAGTATTGTAAGTGAAACATTCCGTCCGGCAAATTCGGTGGCAATCACCAAATATGCGAAACCTGAAAATATCACTAGGGCTTTTTCACTGAACCGTATGGCTGTAAATCTTGGGTTTTCTATCGGGCCTGCATTAGGAGGTATTTTATCTGCTATTTCTTATGAATTTCTGTTTTTCAGTAATGCGCTGGCTGCTTTGCTGGCAGGGCTGATGTATATATGGTTCTTTAAAGGCCGCGCAAGATTGGCCAAACAAAAGGCGAAAAAGGTAAAAGAAGCAATTGTCATTAAAAAAGAGAATTCTCCGTACCGGGATGGTAAATTTTTGGTATACTGTGTATTCTGTATGCTGTTTTCAATATGTTTCTTCCAGTTGTTCAGTACACTGACAATATTTTATAAAGATACCGCACATATGAGTCAGCAAAATATCGGCTATATTCTTGGATACAGTGGTTTTCTGATTGTATTGCTTGAGATGGGTCTTGTACAGATTGCTGAAAAATATTTTACTTTAGCTTTTACCATGCTTATCGGGACTTTCCTGTGTGGAGTTTCCTATGCAATGCTGGCTTTCGATTATAGTATGGTTACCCTTGTGCTGTCTATGACATTACTTTGTGTAGGAGAAATATGGACACTTCCTTTTATGTCAACCATTACAGCATTGCGTTCAGGAGAGAATAATAAAGGTGCTTACATGGGATTGAACGGGATGTCATTTTCTATAGCATTCATCATTACACCTTATATAGGAACACTCATTGCTGAAAAATTAGGATTCAATGTACTTTGGATTGGAACAGGGGTGCTGGCTGTAGCTATTGCCATCGGTTTTTACTTTATCATTCCATGGCTGCTTAAGGATAAAAATAAAGCAGAAGGAGAAATGATGTAAGTATTGAATCAGTTTAAAAAAAAGCTTCGGGCAATTTCGTAGAAATTGCCCGAAGCTTTTTAGTATATATGAGTTGTTTAATATTAAGATCTGGAAAGAATGGTATTGATAATCATATGAGCATGAATTCTCGAGTTTTCAATGAACCAGAGGTGAGTATCTTTTCCACCGCATACAACTCCTGCAAGATAAAGGTTGGGAATATTGGTTTCCATAGTTTCAAGATTATAGAACGGGTTCAGGCAGTCTCCATTGAGTTCAATACCCGAATTTCTCAGAAAATCAAAATCAGGAAGATAACCCGTCATCGCCAGCACAAAATCATTGTCAATTTCATGAACTTCTCCGTTTTCATCTTTAAAAACAACAGTATTATCTTTAATTTCGATCATTTCGGCATTAAAATGGGCTTTAATACTGCCTTCTGTAATTCTGTTTTCTATATCCGGTTTCACCCAATATTTTACACTTTTTGAAATCTCGGAATGACGAATAATCATCGTTACTTCAGCACCTTTTCTATAGGTTTCCAGGGCTGCATCCACCGCAGAATTACTTGATCCTACAACAACAATTTTCTGTTTTGCATAAGGATATGGTTCAGTATAGTAATGCTTGACCTTTGGAAGATTTTCGCCGGGAATATTCATAAGGTTGGGAATATCATAGAATCCGGTAGCAATCACCAGATTTTTAGCATGATAGGTTGCTTTGGTTGTTTTTATCTCAAACAGCTCATTGCTCTTGGAAACACCCAGTACTTTTTCATACAGATTGATGTTAAGTTTTTTTTGTCTGGCAATTCCCTGATAATATTCCAATGCCTCCTGTCTTCCTGGTTTGGGAGCTGTCGAAATAAATGGAATTTCGTCAATTTCCAGTTTTTCTGCAGTAGAGAAAAAACGCATATATAAAGGATAGTTGTACAGAGAGTTGACAATGGTTCCTTTTTCTATGATTAAATGACTAAGATTATTTTTTTGAGCTTCAAGGGCACAGTTTAAACCGATGGGTCCGGCCCCGATAATGAGAATATCCAACATTTCCATCTAACAAATGTACGATGTAATTTTTAAAATGAGAAGCGATAACCCAGCAGCTCTCATAGTCTTTATCTCTTTAAATCATTTACCGCTTGGCATCAGTTTTGGTGTTTTTTACCAATAGCAAAATTTATAATATGAAAAAAATACTTATTCCATTGGTTGTTTTGGTTCTGGTTGTAGCCTGTAAAAAAGAGGCAGGAAAACCTGTTCCCAATGTGGTTGATTCCATCGCACAAAATAAAACAGACAGTGCAGGTACCGTTCAGAATATTGCTGATAAAGAAGCTGTGTTGAAACAGACCAATGATGAGGTTTTGAAGGCTCTGAAAAATAAGGACTATACCAGTTTTGCTGCCTTGATCCACCCTGAAAAAGGAATCCGTTTTTCAATGTATGCTTTTGTGGATATAAAGGGAGATAAACATTTTTCTAAAGCAGATTTTGAAAAATATCAGCCTACTAAAACACTATTTACCTGGGGAGCACATGACGGTTCAGGAGATCCTTATAAGACAACGGTCAATGATTATCTTGGTAAATGGGTCTTTTCTAAAGATTTTACAGCATCCCAATATTCACTGAATAAATTCATAGGAGGAGGTAATTCCCTGAATAATTTAAAGGAAATTTATCCTAAACATGACTTCACCGAAAACTATATCAAAGGAACCGAAAAAAATGGCGAAATGGATTGGAAAACACTCCGCTTTGTATTTGAAGAATTTCAGGGGAAATATTATCTGATTGCAGTGGTGAATGATCAGTGGACGATTTAAAAATTAGAAGTTAGAAGCCGGTATTTTACTTCCAGCATCCAGCTTCTAACTTCCTTTCTTTGTATTATAAAATTTCAGTCAGTTGGCGGGTTAGGTTTTTTCTTGAGAACTGCTCAATATGCTGAGTGTTTTCGAGAAGATTTCCGTTTTTCCAAAGGATAAATTTTTCAAGAATAAACTTCTTGATAATTTCTGTATCCTGATAACTGAAATGTTTTCCTGCCTGGGTTTCTTCCAGAATTTTTGCAACATCAGCTTTGTCCGGCCCGAATGAAAGAATCTGTTTTCCTGAAGCCAGATATTCAAATATTTTTCCGGGAATGATTCCTTTTGAAGATTCATTTGGGAAATTGGTGATAAGAAGCAGATCTGAATTCTGCATTTCCTCCACCGCTTTTCCATGGGCAAGATATCCAAGGTTCTGAATATGATTTTTCAGACTTGAATTTTCGATAGACTGCAGGATTTTATCATCTATTCTGCCTACAAATTTCAATGTAAAATCAGCTGCAAATTCAGCATTTTCCTTCACCAGTTCATCAAGTGCTTTCCAAAGATTCTCAGGGTTTCTGAGTTGCTCTAAAACACCAATATAACTTAGAGTAAACTGATCTTTACTATTCTGTCCTTTTACTTTACTATCCGAATCACTTTCATCAAATCCGTTCGTAATACAAACAGCATTAGCTCCTGCTTTTCTGAAGTTTTCCGCATCAGTATAGCTTGTAGCCAAAGTGATGTCAGCATTTTTAAATACGGCACTTTCAAGCTGACGGTGTTTCTGATCCGAACTTTTAGTTAGTTTCAGATGTTTGTAATAAGAAATTTCTGTCCATGGGTCGCGGAAATCAGCGATCCATTTCAGACTCGGTATATTATTTTTAAGTCCTAAACCAATCAGGTGAAGCGAGTGGGGAGGACCCGAAGTTACAATCGTATCTATTTTATTTTCTTTCAGGTATTTCTCCAGAAATTTAATGGAAGGTTTTACCCAAAAAACTCTGGCATCAGGAATGAAAAAATTACCTCTCACCCAGATCGAAAGTCTGGATTTCCAGCTTTGATTTTTTCCTACATCAAATTGTCCTGCTTTAAATTTTTTATTGCTTTTATTCAGCTTTTCAGCCAGCTGGTAAGGTTCCCATATCTTGGTTCTTACCATCTCAATATTTTCAGGAACATCTTTCATCAGGGTTTCATCCAGTAATGGATAACTTGGATTTTCCGGAGTATAAATGATAGGTTTCCATCCGAAATCCGGCAGATATTTTGCAAACTTCAGCCATCTTTGAACACCAGGACCTCCCGCAGGAGGCCAGTAATAGGTGATAATCAATATTTTCTTCTGTTCCATTTTTTAATTGATGTCTATGTCATTCTGAATGAAGCGGAGCGCAGTGAAGAATCTCACTCTATCTCTTCATTGAGAAATTTCCAATCCGGATTGAATTCTTTAATTAAGTTTTCTTTCTTTTGACTGGTCCAGCCTTTTATTTGCTTTTCCCTTATTATTGCTGTCTCAATGTCATCAAAATGTTCAAAATATATTAAATAAAAACAATTATATTTTGATGTGAAATTTTTTTCAATAGCTTCTGGATTTTTATGCCAGTATAATCTTTTCTGTAAATCGTTGGTTATAATACTGTCTTTGTTTTATTAGTCAGTATATAGACATAGTAATTATGTTTACCTAACGTTTTCATTTGGGATTCTTCATTACGCTATGCTTCATTCAGAATGACATTGTGCAATATTATATTGTTTTAAGCTTTTTGTTCAGCTAAAATTTCTTTTTTCTTATTCTTGTTCATCCAGAAAATTCCAAATGCAGACAACAGGATGAATAATCCGAATGATAGTAGAGAAAGCCATTTCCCTTTTTCAATTACTTCAGGCTCAAATACCATTCTGATGTGGTGGTTTCCTGCAGGAACATGTACTGCACGAAGTAAGTAATCTGCTTTGATGTACGGAACTTCTTTCTCATCCACCAATACTTTCCAGCCATGAGGGTAATATACTTCAGAGAATACTGCTAATTGCGGAGTCTTCGACTGAGATTTAAATTCAAGTTCGTTAGGCTGGTATTTCGTAAGATTGATAAATGCAGCAGGATCTGCCTGAACCGGTTTGTTGTCAAAATAGGATTTATCAGATGATGCAATAACTGCTGTTTTCTTATTGTCGATAGTCCCGATGGATTTAATTTCCTGATTAGGAGAATCTACAAACTTTAAATCACTTACAAACCATGCATTTCCATTGGCTTTTGGATTAGGAACAACCTGTGGCTGCTCAGGTCCTCCGAAAACCATGTACTTGGCATTTAATAAGTTTAAGATATTAGGTGTTTTTATACTGTCTACATTATTGATGTATTCATTCAGAACATCATCATATCTTCTTAGTTTTACGGCGTGATAACCACCAATTGAAGCTTTAAAATAAGAGGTATTGGTCTCACTTGTCACACCCAAGGTCTGGTTGTAAATTCTGTAGTGAGTTTTGTCTTTTTCAGCGATTGTTTCCAATGTTTTGTTAATATTGACATTGGATAAAATGGATTCCAGATTAGGATTCCCCTGAACTTTTTCAGCCAGCAGATCTGAACTTTCTGTTTGGAAAGGATTTTCAGCAAATATTTTATCTACGTAGTTTTCGTCATTTAAATAACGTTTGTTTACGGTCCATAGATCAAATAAGCTTACTACTCCAATTACTACCAAAGCAATATTCTGATTAAGCTTTTTCTTTAAGGTTAAGAATAAGGCAGCAGCAGTAATCGCTACATAAATAAATGCCTTTATGGCATCTATTCTGAATAGTTTATATCTTTCATCTACAAGATAATCCAGTAGGAAAGGAGGAAAATAAGTTTTTTCGCCTTCTGTAGAAAACCCTAATAATGATTTTCCGAAGATCAAAAGAATTAATAAAAATCCTAAAGTTCCACCTCCTGTATACATAAGAATTTTCTGCTTGTATTCTTCAGTCAGCTCTTCGTCTGTGAAGAATCTGTATAATCCCAAAATGGCAATCAAAGGGAATAATAATTCTACAACTACCAGGATTGAAGAAGGGGCTCTGAATTTATTATAAAACGGAACATAATCAATAAAGAAGTCAGATAATGGCATAAAGTTACTTCCCCAAGCCAGTAAAATAGTCAGGATAGAAGCACCTAAGATCCAGTAACGGTATTTTTTTCTGGCAAAGAAGAATCCTAAAAAAGCAAGGAAACATACAATGGCTCCCTGATAAGCAGGTCCTGAAGTTCCCGGCTGATCTCCCCAGTAGGTCATTCCGCTGAAGCCTTTTGAAATTCTGTCCATTTCAGCCTGTGAACCAACATTTTCCTGAACCAGTTCCTGAACTCTGTTCATCATTTCTTTTCCTTCCGGCTCCTGGCTTCCGCCACCCATCAATCTTGGGATGAAAAGGTTTAAAGTTTCAAGCTGTCCATAGCTCCACATCAGCATACTTTCTTTATCCATTCCGGATTTTCCTGAAGTATGGCTGTCATTATTTAAGATCTGCTTTCCACGAACTGTTTCTTTTACATACTCAGAATTGGCCATGATTCTTTGTGAATTCATTCCAACTCCGATAATGCATGATGCTGCAATAATTCCTGATGAAATAAGGAAATGCTTCATCGGTGTCTTTTTCAGTATTGCTCTGATCAGTTCAGACAAGAATAAAAATCCTAGTGCAAGGAACAGATAATACGTCATCTGCGGGTGATTGGCTGCAATCTGAAGCCCCATAAAAAGGGTAGTAACAATGAACCCCCAGATGTATTGTTTTCTGATATAAACCAGTAAAATTCCGGCTAACAGCGGTGCAAAATATTCAATGGTGTTTACTTTACCATTGTGCCCGGCTGCAATAATGATATAAAAATAGGTTGAAAGTCCGAAGAAAGTGGCCCCTAAGAGCGCATACTTCCAGTTTCTGACTACTACCATTCCCAAAAGGAAAAAACCTGCAAACAGCAGGAAGAGATAATTAACCGGCCTTGGCAGGAAATTCAGATTGCTGTCGATTTTCTTGATGATGTCACCTTTGAACTGGCTTCCCATCTGATAAGTCGGCATTCCCCCAAACATGGAGTCACTCCAATAGATTTCATTTCCGGTATTCGCTCTATAGTCGAGCAGTTCTTTTGCTCCTCCTCTGTATTGCACAATATCGTGCTGGAAAAGCTGTTTTCCTGTAAATACAGGGGTGGAATATAAAAATGCTAAAACTATAAATACGACTAATGAAGCTGCAATATAAATGAAGTTTTTATTTTTTGCCATGCTGGTTATTATCTTTTATTTCTTGGAATGTTACCTTTTGTCCTTACTCTCTTTCACCTCTTCAAAGTCTACAGTTTCTGCATCCCAGTTAAGGTTCTGTTTGTTATTCTTATTCGAGTCCTGTATATCCTGCTGTCCGTTGTTTTGATTATTGTTATTAAAACGGTAACTATAAAATGTCTTAAAGAAAATCCTTTTCAGAATATTCCAGACAAAGAAAATAATAATGGCAGTGAGTACTAACTCAAGAATGTACTTCATAATGTTAAAATTTAAAGTTCAGGGTTTAAATAATAAACCCTGAATGCATTTAATTCAGTTATTTAGCAGATGGGTTTACCATTACCGATGAATTGGAAACGCTTTTCATAGACTGAGATTGTTTTCCATCTGAAATGGTTTCTATCTGTGTCGTTTTTACGTTGATATTCTGGTTGGTAATCCATCCTGTGCTTTCGTCAAACTTAATAGTTCCGTTCTGAACCAGTTCACTGCTCAGGCTGTGTGTAATAGGTCCCTGAGCTTTCTTTTCAGTCTTCTTAGGAATACCTCCGGTAACGGCAATTTCTGCTGATCCGTTTCCTAAGCTTTTCATTACATAATTGGAAGTTACTTTTACAGCTCCACTTGCATCTGCATTTTCAGAAGTAGACCATTTTTCACCAATTTTTACTCCTTTTTTAGGAATAATCATCAGATTTTTATGGAACTGATCTTTTAATACCTTTTCATTGAATGATTCTTTAAGACTTGCCACAACACTCGCTTTTTGATTGGCATCTTTGATAAGAGTCCCTACTGCATTGGAAACTTTTGTATAAACAGCATCAAATCCTGTAATAGAGATTACATTACCTTTTGTATCCATTTTCATGGCAAGTTTGTTTCCGGTAAGTGCTTTGTTTACATTCCAGATCATTTTAAGATCATCCTCTTTAGGAAGAGCAAGCTTGGTATCTACCACTACTGTTTTTCCCTGTGCAGACTGAGAATTTCTTTTCGCTACAAGATTAAGGGTCATTTCGTATACATCTCCTTTAATATCATTGACTACAAAGTTCATTTCATCCGTAGATTCACTGGTTGCAGTGATAGATTTTCCCTGAGGATCCGTCATTGTTTTTACATCCCTTTGATAAGTGGTAAGAGGATAAGTTTTCCCTTTTTCAAGCTTAAAAGTCTGTTTGATAACTCCCGCAGAATCTTTGATTGCCGGGTTTTCTGCAACTTTTGCCACAGAATCAGCAGGAACTTCTACGGTTACCGTTTTTCCGGTTTTAGGATCTACTTTCGTTATTTTTGCCGTTTCTTTTTTACAAGATACAAGAGCTATTGATGATATAAGCGCAAGCGCTGCAATGTTCTTCATTTGATTTTAACTTTATTTTTTACTACTATTTCTTATTATATTTTCTGCAATATCATACAGTTTCCCCTGAGATTCTCCATCTGACTCATTAGACAGTATAACAACTCCCATATTTTTTGATGGATAGACCTGAAGTACGCTTGAAAAACCAAATGTACCTCCGGTATGAAAAAACATTTGAGTTTCGTCTTCATAGGTATGTGACCTCCAGTACAATCCGATTCCATCTCCATCGCTTTTTACAAGAGGAGTATGGGATATTTTCACATATTTATTGCTTTCATCCAAATGGTACTGCATGTATTTCACGAGATCTCCTGTTGTAGAAAGAATTCCGCCTGCAGGAGCCATAATTGTTGTGAAATTTCTGGGCATTACTTTTCCTTTTTCATTATAGCGAGTCAATAGCTGTGCAGAATTCGTACCAACAATGGTTTGGTTCATTTTCAGAGGCTTTGTAATATACTCTGAAAGCAGATCTTTATAGCTTTTCTGATATACTTTTTCCAGGATATCTCCTGCGATCTGTGTTCCTACATTGGAATATTTATAGTTTGTTCCGGGTACAAAATCTACTTTAGCCTGATGAAGATCTTCATAAAACTTCTTTTTCGAGTAGTTTTTATAAAAATCAGCTAATGCTATGGCAACAGAGTCCATCGGTTTTTTGAATGTTTCAGACTGATCCGGTAAGAACTGAGGTAATCCTGATGAATGATTGGTAAGATTACCGACCGTTATTGGGTGTTTTTCAAATTCAAGATTAGGATAATTCCCGCTAAGATATTTCCGGATATCATCATCTATTTTAATTTTACCGTCTGCTAAAGCATGGGCCAGAAGTGTTCCGGTAAAAGTCTTGGTGATGGATGCGATCTCGTAAAAACTTTTGGAGGTCGGAAGTTCTGATTTTCCGATTTCCGTGGTTCCATAATTATAAAAATAACTTTTACCATCTTTGAAAATACCTATTGAGAGCCCTACACGTGCAGGATTCTGCATATAAGTGAGCGCTTCCTTCTGAACAATTTTATCAAGTTCAGTGGTAAGGTGGTTGTCAGTTGTTGTATTTTTTGTCTGTGCATTCAATGCAAATGGTACAAAAAATAATGGTAAAAGCAATTTTATTTTCATGTTTAAGGATTTGGTATAGCAGTCATTTTCTGTCTTACCGCTTCATACAAAATCGCTCCACATGCTACAGAAACATTCAGAGATTGAGTTTTCCCTTCAATAGGAAGTTTTATTTTTTCGTCAGCATGATGCAGAACCTCTTTAGAAATTCCGGTTTCTTCATTCCCCATAACAATAGCACATGGCTCTGTAAGGTTGACATCATAAATTAATTTCTGAGCTTTTTCACTGGCTGCATACACAGAAATTCCGCTTTGCTGAAGGAAATCCACAGCATGAGCCAGGTTGTTTTCTTTACATATTTTAATATTGTAAATAGCACCTGCAGAGGTTTTTATAGCATCAGAATTAATAGGAGCTGCACCCTTTTCCGGAATGATTATAGCATCAACACCTACACATTCTGCCGTTCTGCAGATAGCACCAAAGTTTCTTACATCAGTAAGTCTGTCCAGAATTAAAAGAAAAGGAGTTTTTCCCTGCTCAAATAATTGTGGAACAATATCCTCCACTTTATGAAACGGTACATCCGAAATAAAAGCAACCACACCTTGGTGGTTTTTTCTTGTAAAACGGTTCAGTTTTTCAACCGGAACATAATTGGGACGGATTTTATTTTTCGCTAAAATTGCTTTTAGTTCAGCATAAATAGGACCTTGAAGTGCATTTTGCACAAAGACCTTGTCAATCGTTTTTCCCGCTTCAATTGCTTCAATCACGGGACGCAGCCCGAAAATAAAATCGTCTTTCATTGAAAATTTATTATATAGTTATAGAGTGAATTGTCAATCGTGAATTTTACGTTGTAAGTCAATTTTGGTGTGTAAATATTCACATTTAACCATTGACTTGCGCAGCAAGATTTACTATCTTCCTTTCTCTCCTAAAATTGCTCTTTTCTGCGCCATCACATATCCGTAGTGAAGGCTTTCATGCATGTTGTTGAAGATAATGGCATCCTGAATGCTTTTCAGATCCATCCCAAAACTTGTCGTGTAAGGAGTGTAGTCTGAGAAGAAATCACTGTCATAATCCTTCATTAAAATCTTCGAAGTTTCCGTAAGTAAAAACTCTAAATCTTCTACTTCCGACTTCTGAACATTTAAATTCGGTAAAGTTCCTTTTTTGTAAGTTTCGATCCAATATTTGTCAATACGGAAAGGATTTCCGCTTAGGTAATAATGCAAAAGCTGCTGTGTAGCAACAGTATGAGCAATATTCCAGTAAATATTATTGTTGAAACCATCCGGAATAAGAATCAGATCTTCATGGGATGTGTTCTGAAGGACGTCTAAAAGGTTCTTTCTTACCTGTCTGTGCGCTTGAAAATGATAATTCATTTTGCGAAATTTTTAATCACCAAAAATAGTTTAATAAACTGGAAATGACAATTTTTGAGCAGGTGATTAAAGCAAAATTTATATATTTTTATGAAAAAATAGAATAATCTTATTGAGTTTTAAGCTTTCAGCAGTTCTTAACCTTGCATCAATACTGGAATATTTAACAAACTTTAACTCAAAAATGGCATTTATTGTGTTGATTAATGCAAGTATTTATCAGAAATTTACCACTTATTTTAAATCAAGCTATGTCAGAGATATATCAAGCTGAAGATATCCGCCAATTGACGGAAAAAGTAAAAGAAAAAAACTACTTATTTTCTCTTCTGAGACAGGAAATCAACAAAGTTATTATTGGGCAGGATTACATGGTAGACCGTCTTTTGGTAGGGCTTTTGGGGAATGGTCACGTTCTTCTTGAAGGGGTGCCGGGATTGGCTAAAACCCTTGCCATAAAAACGTTGGCAGATGCTGTTCATGGTGAATTTTCAAGAATTCAGTTTACACCGGATTTGCTTCCTGCAGACGTAGTGGGAACCATGATTTACAATATCAAAGACAATGATTTTTCTATAAAAAAAGGTCCTGTATTCGCGAACTTTGTACTGGCAGATGAGATCAACCGTGCGCCGGCAAAAGTGCAGTCGGCTCTTTTGGAGGTAATGCAGGAAAAGCAGGTGACCATTGGTGATGAAACAATGAAGCTGCCGAAGCCGTTCCTGGTATTGGCAACCCAAAACCCCATTGATCAGGAAGGAACTTATTTGCTGCCTGAAGCACAGAGTGACCGTTTTATGTTGAAATGTACCATAGATTATCCTTCTTTTGAAGATGAAAGACAGGTAATGAGAATGGTTTCAACTTCACATCAGCCGACTGTGAAACCTGTGATTTCTCTTCAGGATATTGTAGATGCAAAAGAATTGATCAACCAGATTTACCTGGATGAGAAAATTGAAAAATATATTCTGGATATGGTTTTTGCGACGCGTTATCCGGAAAATTACGGTCTTTCTGATCTTAAAAATTATATCAGCTTTGGGGCGTCTCCAAGAGCATCTATTAACCTTGCTATCGCTTCAAGAGCATATGCATTCCTAAAGGGAAGAGCCTTTGTGATTCCTGAAGATGTAAAAGCATTGGCAAAAGATGTATTGAGACACAGAATAGGCTTGACTTTCGAGGCTGAAGCAGAAGAAGTTTCATCAGAAGAAATCGTTAATAGAATTTTAGCAAAAATCCAGGCCCCGTAATGAGTAATGTACTAATCAGAAAAGCAGTTCTGGAGGACTGTGCTTCCATGCTGGATTTAATTAAAGAGCTGGCGGAATATGAAAAAGCATTGCATGAAGTAACAGTGACGCTGGATGAATTTATTCAGGATGGTTTTGGAGTTTCTCCGGTCTGGGGAGCTTTTGTGGCAGAATTTGAAGGTGAAATAGTGGGAATATCGCTGTATTATGACAGATATTCAACATGGAAAGGAAGAAGGCTGTATCTTGAAGATCTTGTTGTGACAGAAAGACTGAGAGGAAAACAGATCGGAAAAATGCTGTTTGATGCTACGCTGGAATATGGGAAATCAAAAAACTACAGTGGAATGGTGTTCCAGGTATTGAACTGGAATGAGCCAGCCATCAATTTTTATAAAAAATACAGTCCGAAGTTTGATAACGAATGGTTGAATGTATCTATTGAGTTGAAAGATTAACTTGAAACTATCATCCTGTATTCAACATTAAACTTTGAATTTTAAACCTTAATTTGGTCTATGCAGATAAAAGATATTGTAAAAAAAGTAAAGCAGATTGAAATCCGTACCAGAAAAAAGACGGAGGCTGCTTTGATGGGGCAATATCACAGCGCTTTTAAAGGGCAGGGGATGACTTTCTCTGAAGTTCGTCCTTACCAGTTTGGAGATGAAATCAGAAGAATCGACTGGAATAAAACTGCAAGATTCCGTGAGCCATTCGTAAAAGTAATGGAGGAAGAAAGGGAATTGACGATGATGATTCTTGTTGATATTTCTGCTTCCATGGATTATGGTACGAAAGTTCAGCTGAAAAGAGAATATGTAGCCGAAATAGCAGCAAGCCTAGGATTTTCAGCAGCCGGAAACAATGATAAAGTAGGATTGATCCTGTTTGCTGATAAAGTATATAAAGTAATTCCTCCTCAAAAAGGAAGAAAACATATTCTTTCCATTATCAGTAATATTCTGACCGCAGATTATGTTCCGGCAGAATCCAGAATAGACAAAGCTATGGAATATATGATGGGGATTTTTAAAAGGAAATCTTTGGTTTTTCTGTTTTCAGATTTTGGAGATGAATATGATTCCAAAATGCTGAGAGTAGCTTCAAAGAAGCATCAGTTGTTGGGAATGAGGATTTATGATGAAAAAGATAATGAAATTCCTGACGTAGGATATGCCCGTTTACTTGATGTGGAAACCGGAAAAGAAATATGGGCCAATACTTCCAGTGCAAGATGGCGGTATACCTTCGCTGAAGCTCAAAAACAAAAGCTGAGAGCTCTGGAAGAAGATTTTGCCAACAGCTCTGCCAGTTTTATGAATATTAATACCGGCTCAGATTATTCAAAATTGTTGTATAATTATTTTCAGAAAAAATAACACGGGCTCAGCTCGTAACTAAAAACATCAGGCATTTGCCTTTATTATTTTAACATTGAGAAAAATACTTTTAATATTATCTTTTCTGATCTGTGCGAATGCTTTTTCACAGATATTATCCTCTAACGTAGAAAAGAAAACCCTTGCTCTTGGAGAAATCAATCATATTACCATAAAGATTGATAATCTTAATGAGCAGCAGGTAACTTCCGCTCCGAAAAATGAACTGCTCCCTTTTCATTTTGAAGAAACCAAAGACAGTATCGGGCAGACGGCCAATTCTTACGAAAGAAAGATTGAATTTGCTGTTTTCGACGAAGGGAAGTTTACTATTCCGGAACTGGAATTCAAAGTAGGAGATAAAGTACTTAAAACTATTCCTTATGAAATAGATGTCATTAATACGGCTCAGAAAGCAGATCAGATCAATGATATCATGAGTAATAAGCAGGTGAAACTTGACGCTAAGGATTATTGGGAGCTTTACAAGTTTTATATTCTGGCAGCACTCGCAGGTATTGCTTTAATCATTGCTATTGTTATGATTGTAAAATGGGGCAGGAAATCCAAAAGTTCTCCGGTAATAGCTACCAATCAGACTTTGAAAGAGCTTGACTCACTTAAAAAGAAAAAATATATTGAAGGAGGAAACTTCCGTTCATTCTATGTTGAACTGATCGATATTTCCAGAACCTTCATTACCAAACAATACCATCTTCCTGCAGATGTTCTTCTTACAGATGACCTTATTGATGTCATGAAAAAGAACAATACAATTTCACAGGACAACGAAAAAATAATAGAGGATGTATTCCTGAGAGGAGATCTGGTGAAATTTGCCAAAACCTTCCCTGATCAAAATACAATGGAAACCGATTTTGCCAATATCAGAGATTTTGTGAAAAGATCATCCAAAGATTTAGAATTCGAAAACTTAAGAAAGGATGTTTAATTTTGAATTTTACAGCCCATGGTTCTTGTTACTTTTTCTATTGTTTATCCCACTTTTAATTAAGGATACCGGAAAACAGAGAAGAAAAGGTATAAAAGTGCCTACCATAAAAAATATGGACCATAGCGATGGAATCCAGGGTGTACTTTTTTTACTGAAAATCTCAAAGTATATTATTCTTTCTGCCTTGATTATTGCCATGGCCAGACCGAGAACGTTTACGATTTCTCAAGACAGGGATGATACAAAAGGAGTAGATATTATGTTGTCCATTGACGTTTCGTTAAGTATGCTTGCAAAGGATCTGAATCCCGACAGAATTACAGCATTGAAAGATATTGCTGTAAAATTTGTTCAGAAACGTCCCAATGACAGAATTGGAGTGGTAGCTTATGCTGCAGAAGCCTTTACCAAAGTTCCGGTTACTTCAGATCATCAGGTGGTGGTTGATGAAATTAAAAACCTGAATTCTGCAGGTCTTGAACCTGGTACGGCTATCGGAGAAGGTCTTTCTGTTGCAGTGAATCATTTGGTTAAAAGCAAAGCAAAAAGTAAAGTTGTGATCCTGATGACGGATGGGGTAAGCAATATTCAGAATGCCATTCCTCCACAGGTTGCAGCTGAGCTGGCAAAAAATAATAATATAAAAGTATATGCAATCGGAATCGGTACCAATGGGTATGCTCTGATGCCGACATCGCAGGACATTTTTGGAGATCTTATCTTTACGGAAACGGAAGTGACTATTGATGAAAATACCTTGAAAGAAATTGCACAGACTACAGGAGGGAAATACTTCAGAGCAACCTCAAACAGTAGTCTGGAAGAAATATATGATGAGATCAACCAGCTGGAAAAATCTGATGTGAAAGTTTCCAAACTGTACAATTATGAAGAATATTTCAAGATATTTCTTTGGATTGCTTTAGGAATGTTGGTATTTGACGCATTATTGAGATGGGTGTTTTATAAAATTTTAAGCTGATGAGTTGGTCTTTAGGAAATTATTGGTATTTATTTTTACTGTTGCTTCTGCCGCTGTTAGCTTTCTTTTTGATCCGTTTCTTACAATGGAGAAACAAAAAAAGAGAAATTTTTGCAGCCAGCCAGTTTCACGATAACTTATTTGAAAAGAGATCAGGATTCACGAAGTTTTTTCCTGCATTATATTTATTAGGAACATTGTTTCTGATATTTTCCATCATTGATCTTTTGAATGGTTCAGAAGAGGTGAAAAGTACCCAGAAACTGAACAATGTGATCTTCATGCTGGATGTATCCAATTCTATGAATGCTGAGGATATAGACCCAAGCCGCCTTGCAGAAGCTAAAAACCTGATGACGGCTACAATGAAGAAAATGAATAATGACAAGGTGGGTATTGTCATCTTTGCCGGACATGCAATGTCTATCATGCCTCTTACCACAGATTATAATTCTGCAGAGACTTATATCAGCGGGATTGAAACCAATTCTATGCAGATTCAGGGGACGGATTTTCTAAAAGGGATGCAGGCTGCCGCGGATAAATTTAAAAATGTAAGCAAAGGATCAAGAAAAGTAATCTTGCTGAGTGATGGTGAAGATAACGAAGGGAACGATAATGCAGCGATAAGACTGGCAAATAAAGAAGGTATAAGCGTTACTTCTGTAGGAATTGGTACCGACGAAGGAGCCCCGGTTCCGGAATATGTATTTGGGCAGCTGATGGGGTACAAAACAGATGTGAACGGTGGAACAGTTATTTCAAAGAGACAGACTGAAGCCTTAAAGAAAATGGCAGAATCTACAGACGGAACTTATATTGATGGCAATAATATCAATGAAGCTCCGGACAGAATTGTTGATGCAGTCAATAAAAAGTCTGCAGGTGCTGAAACCATGGTGAAATCACAGAATGCCAATCATTATTATCAATATTTCCTTGGAGTATCTATTCTGTTTTTCTTTTTAATTTATATTTTTAATCCGAAAAAGGATTTTAATGTGTAGATTTTCCTTATTTATAGAAGAAATTCTACAAGTACTTTAACCGAATTTTAACAAATAAAACTCTGTTTCTTAACATATAAAGGAATAATTTTGCAAGTGATGAATACTAAAATCATATTTTTATCGTTTATTGTTGTCATCTCGTTCTCAGGCTTCATGTCTGGGCAGGAAAACTACAGGAATTTAGTTCATGAAGGCAACCAGAAATTTGACGGTAAAGATTATGACGGAGCCTCCTCAAAATATATGGAAGCAATAAAATCTAATGATAAAGATTTTACTGCTCACTATAATATGGGGAATGCTCTCTATAAAAGTAAAAAATACGAAGAGGCAAAGACGGAGTTTGAAAAAGCAGAGAAACTTTCACAAACACTTCCTGATAAGACTGCCGCTCTTCATAATTTAGGGAATGCTTATATGCAGATGAACCAGCCGGAAAAAGCGGCTGATTTTTATAAGAAAGCTCTGAAGCAGGATCCCTACAGTGAGGTAACCAGAAAAAATTATGAGATTGCCAAACTGAAAGAGAAAGAAAAAGAACAACAAAAGAACCAAGAGAATAACTCAGGAAAAGGCGGCGGCGGAAATGATCAGAACAAAGGTGACGATCAGAAAGGTGACAAAGACAAAAAACAGGATCAAGGAAATGGCCCGCAAAACGAAGGTAAAAGCGACCAGGGGGATAATCCTAAGCAGAATCAGAATAATGAAGGCAGAATGCCTAAGAATCTTGAAAATGCGATCTTAGATAAAATAAACGAAAAAGAAAAAGAAACCGCCAGAAGAATTTTAAACAAAAATTCTTATTCGATGCCTGAAAGCAACGAGAAAGATTGGTGATGCAGCACAAATTGATTTACATATTGCTTACCCTCGCATCCGTAATTACTTACGGACAGGTAAATCTTACTCTGGATGCTGACAAATCCGAGTATGCAGGGAAGGATATCGTAAACCTTACTATTGTTCTTGAACTTAACGGAAGTGACCTTGTACAACAGACAGGTTTTCAGCTTCCGGATCTTTCAAAATTTAATATTATAGGAAGCGGATCTGTTACCAATACCGTGATTGATCCTGCTACCAATACTTTAATTACTCAAAAAGTATCGAGAATTGCTCTCGAACCTAAGAAAAAAGGAAAAATAAAAATTGGTTCTGTGCTGGTTACAGTAAACAACAGAATCTATAAAACAGAACCTTTCGATGTCAATATCCGTGATATTGTTGATAGAAGAGCATTAGCTGCCAATACATCCAATGATGTCTATCTGAATATGGAAATTGATGACAGGGAAGTCTATCAGGATCAGCCTACCATTGCTGTTCTTAGAGTATATTCAAGAAATATGGATAACCTGAGAAAGGTGAAAAATATCCATCTTCCACAGCAGGATAATATCAATGTACATCCTATTAATTTTGATAAATCTGAGATAGATCCGTCTGGATATGGAAATATGCCTTCACAGGTGTTGGCCATGTTTATGGTATTTCCAAATGAAGCAGGGTTTGTTGAAATTCCCGGAGTATCGGCTTCTGTGAGCAGCTATTCTAATAAAACGAAGATTGTCTCCAATAAAGTAAAAATCAATGTAAGAAAGCTTCCGGAAGGAGCTCCTGAATGTTTTAAAAATGCTGTTGGAAACTTTAATGTCAATGTATATAATGCTTCCAAAGAAAAGCCGGAAGCTAAAAAGCCGCTGAATGTTGTTGTGAAGGTTTCAGGAGAAGGAAACTTACCGGATATGGAACTTCCTAAAATTGCAGCATCTCCGGATTATGAAGTTTTTCCTCCGAAAATTACCTCCAAAATTTCTCCGGGAACTACAGGAATGAAAGGCGAGATTCTGGCTAATTATGTTATTATTCCAAAAAAATCAGGAGCAATCTCTATTAAAACTGAGCAATTTGCTTTCTTTGATCCTGAAAATAAAGAATATGTAGATCTGGGACAAAAAACACTGGATCTTAATGCTTTTTCTCACGATCAGATCCTGGAAGCCCGCTCTACGGTAGAAAAAGTAAATGAGTATACTAATAACCTTCTGGAGACTGTAAATACACCGGTTTTAAAAACTACTTCATTTAAAGTAAAAGAAAAAAGTAAATTCCATTGGAATATCCTTTTAACGAATATCGCCATTCTTATAAGCTTATTTGTGGCTTATCTGTTATTTAAAAATTGGCAAAAAAAACGTACATTAGTTAGGGAAAATATACCGTCAAAACCTTTAGGTTCAGTAGCTGAAACAGAAAAAGAGATCAGAGAATTGCTGAAAACAGATATCAATGATTATTTCGGTTATCTGGAAAATCTTAAAGATAACGGCGATTATGAAAAGTTCTTTACAACGCTAGAGGAATTGGATCAGGAAGTGAGAAATCAGTATTTTCAAGGCTCTGCAGCAGAGTTTAAGACTTTTCTTGAAAAACACAAAGGCGCTTCAGTTGCAGAAGAATACAATAAATTGCAGCAGAGAGTTCAGATGGAGAAATACAATCCTGTGAAATCTGCTGATGCACTTGAAGAACTTTTGAAAACAATTGTTAATTTGTATTCACAAATTAGCAAATAGTCAGTTTATTTTCATATTTTTGCGAAATTTTTAATTACAAAGAGATGGAAATTTTTGATGGTTTCTCTTTTAAAGAGGTCGTTACCAGCTTTATGGTTCTTTTTGCCGTTATCGATATTATCGGCTCGGTTCCCATTATAGTAAGTCTTCAGCAGAAGTTCGGACAGATTGAGGCCGGAAAGGCTGCAATCACTGCTGGTGCTATTATGATTGTTTTCCTTTTCGTAGGAAACAAGATCCTTAAACTTATTGGAGTAGATGTAAATTCTTTTGCCATTGCCGGTGCTTTTGTGATTTTTGTCATAGCCCTGGAAATGATTTTAGGAATTGAAATTAATAAAACAACTGAAGCAAAGGCTGCATCTATTGTACCCATCGCATTTCCGCTGGTTGCAGGAGCTGGAACTTTAACCACAGCACTGTCTCTGAGGGCTGAATTTCATGATATTAATATTATCCTCGGAATTGTTCTTAATACAATTTTCGTATATTTGGTGCTGAAATCAGCGAAATGGTTGGAGAGGAAAATTGGGGATGCTACTTTGATGATCCTTCAGAAAGTTTTCGGAATTATCCTTTTGGCAATTTCAATTAAATTATTCACCGCAAATTTTGCCCAGTTGGTGCAGAATTATATTAATTTTTAAGAGTCATGAAGAAGTTTTATAAAGTATTTTTAGTACTGTTTATTGTATTCATCGCCATCAATCTTTATGCGATCAACTGGCAAGCGACAGATATCTTAGGAGATGAAGATAACGTTAGGTTTGCGTTCTCAGCTGGAGCTGCTGCATTAGGCCTTATTTTGCTTTTTGTAATGGATACATGGAGTAGAATCGGTTTAAAGAAATAATTGAATATTTCATATAGATATAAGCCTCTTTCATTTTGAAGGAGGTTTTTGTTTTATTAGGTAGAAGGTAATAGGGATTAGGAAATAGGTTATCTTAAATACAATTTTGGTTTTTTATATTCAATATAGGTGTGCTTTGGTCTGTTCAAAAAAGTATAAAACCTCAATTGGCATTAGTCGAAGCAAATTATTACGCAAAGTTCGCAAAAATGATTATAAACCATTTTAAAATCGTTCGCAATGGCGTTACACTCAGCAAAGAAAACTATAGGCAAATATCTGCGAAAATCCGGAAATCTGTGGTTAAATAGTACAATCAATCAAGATATTAAAAGTTTCCGGAGTTCTGTGAAATAACCAGGTTTTTCAATATGGCTTCAGACTTCAGTTCCGTTTCTTTCCATTCTTTCTCCGGATTGCTTTGAGCTGTTATTCCACCTCCCACAAAAACATGTACAGAATCTTTATAAAGCCTTGCACAGCGTAGATTTACAAAATACAGAATACTTTCTTCGGTTTCAACTTTGATATACCCGGCATAAAATTCACGTGGAAATTTTTCGTATTTACGGATATTCTCATTGCAAAAGTCTTTTGGAATGCCACAGACAGCAGGAGTAGGGTGCAGGTCCTGAATAATACGGTCAAGGTCTTCTGCTTTAATATGGGTCTTAAAATCTGTGCGTAAATGCTTTATATTTCCTGAAATATGATCATAGGTTTCCGATTGTTTTACATTGTCAGAATAATTGTTAAGAATATCCTGAATATAAGTAGTAACAGGTTTCTGTTCTTCAATTTCCTTTTCAGACCATTCTTCAGATACCGGAAGAGTACCGGCAAGGGCCATGGTTTCAAACTCGTGGGTGATTTTATTGAATTTTCCTAAAACTTCTGAGAAAGCCCCCATCCATGTGTTTTGCCCGTCGTTAAACAGATATCTGAAAGCATTGGGATAAGAATTACACAAATTTTCGAAACTTTCTCTATAATTGATTGTCTTGAAATCTGTAAAAATCTTCCTTCTTGAATAAACAAGTTTAGGCAGATTGTTTTCTTTGATTACTTCAATCACTTGCTGTAGAGTATTACAGTATTCTTCCTTCGTTTCAGCAGCAGAATTTGTTGAGTCACTGATCAATTCTTGGTTTGTAATTGAAGTATGGGTAAATTCTTCAGCATTAACTTCAACAATATTTCCATGGAAACTGATTTGATCTAAACCATTGTAGGAATAAAAATTGACTGCATTTTTTATATTTTTTTCATCAGCAGACAGTAGTCTTTCGTCAAAAGGGAGTTTGAAATAAATCATGAGCTATGAAGGAATTTTTGAAAATCAATGACCAGAAATAATATAAGGACTTTCCGGAGTAATTTTCCTTTCTGCAAAGGTATTACTAGTCTTAAAAATGTCAAAATAAAAAGAGCTTAAATTTATTTTAAGCTCTTTATTTTTTATGTTGTGGTAACTTATCTGTTAATGATATTATTCGTCATTGTTGTATGATTGATCAAAACACCTTTTTCATCACGGATTTCAATTTCTGAAACGTGCATGGATTTTCCTTTTCTGATAAAACGTGCAGTAGCCGTTACAATGCCGTCCTTTTTGCTTCTTAAATGATTGGAATTGATATTGGTTCCTACTCCGTAATATTTTTCACCATCAATGAAGATATTAGACAGGCTTGACCCTAAAGTTTCGGCCAAAACACAGCTTGCTCCTCCGTGCATGATTCCAAACGGCTGATGTGTTCTTGGAAGAACAGGCATAGTGGCAGTAAGGGTTTCGTTTTCAAGATCAATATCGATGAATTTTATTTCAAGGGTTTTGGCAAGCGTTGCACCTCCCCAGTTATTGATGAATGCTAATATTTCTTCTTTTGTCTGACCTTTCATTTTTTATAATTGATAAATGATGATTGATTAATTTCGTTTTTAGCTTTATTCATTACCGGTTCCCATGATATCAGGATTCCAGTTTTCGGGAACTTTCGGGACAATATCATTTTTTATATAATAGTCCTGAATTTCCTTCATAATTTCTGAAAAGGGAACGGAAGCTATTCTTTCGTAAGGAATAGTATAACCCAGGTAAACAATATTTCTTTTGAAATCACCTGCTGCCAGTACAATAGGAACTTTTGCAGCGAGAGCCATATGATAGAATCCTTTTCTCCATTTCGGAACCCAGCTTCTTGTTCCTTCCGGGGTAATAACAAGACTGAAATCTTCTTTGGAAAACTGGTTGGCTACAAAATTCACCAGATCATTTTTCTGGGTTCTGTCTATACCAATACCGCCAAGACCTTTTACGATACTTCCGTACCAGGCTTTGGTGTGGGCATCTTTAATAATGATTTTTAAAGGTTTTTCCAGTGACCAATAGGCGAAATTTCCTAAAATGTATTCCATATTATGGGTGTGAGGTGCTACCACTAGGATACACCTGTTCAGGTTGTTAACATCGCCCTGCAGAACGACCTTCCAGCCTAATATTTTTAACATTGCTTTGCCTATCAGCTTTTTCATAGATTTCTTGAATTAAAAACAAAAAAAGTATAACCAAACTTTGGTTATACTTTACAAATATATTGAAATATTATCGCTCTTAAAACAAACCGCTAATTAAATCTACGATTTTCATTACGAATTCCATTGCAAATTGTATCATGATAAAGCTGTGTTTTTGGTTGGTTGGTTATTAAATTTTAGCTCTACGAAATTAAACCTTTTTTTTTACATAAGAAACTAAATATGGTTTTATTTTTACTTTTCTGAGAGAAGAAGAGTGTGAATTTCAAACGGTTGCCATCCACTCACACCTTCTACCACTCTCTGAAGTTAATTATTTAGTTTGTATGGAAATTTCGTTTTTCCCGTCTTTGATTTTGATGTCCATATCTTTATTTGATTTTTTGATATTGGACACTGCAGAATCAATTACTTTCTTTGCCTGGTTGTTCGGAACTTTTTTGCCATTTACGATGATACTGTCTTGATCATCAGAGTTATACTCAATACTAGAACCGTTTACCGTGATTTTATTTTTTTCAATTCTAACGCCGTTGTTATCTTCATCGTTGTCCTGATCTTCATCATTGATACCATCTCCGTCTAAGTCACCATCAATATGGATATGGTTTTTGTTCATTGAAATAACCACTGCTTTTTGCGGAACTACAAGTTCATATTCCAGGCTATAGTCTCTGAATCTGTGTTCATATGGATATTTGATATAGTTTGGAAGTAGTATTTTGTTGTTTACAACTTCTACAGGAACTGTCAGCTGAATTGGGAAATTGTATCCTTTTCCTTCTTTTTTGATGATCAGATAAGGTGTTTTAATATCTGGCTTTCTTGTTACGTCTACAGAGATATAGTCTTCTTCATACACTGATCTTTTGTCAGAATAAATGTCATTATTATAAGCTTTGAAATTCTGAGGAATATTGATTTGCTTTACATCTACATACACTGTATCTGAAGTAGTGTTGATGGCCACATTCTCTACATCTTCCTTACTTCCTCTGTAGATCATGTCTTTTTTAGCCATGCTTATTCCGAAGTACGTTCCCAGTCCGATCAGAAGAAGAAATAAACCTCCTACTACCCATCCGATATTTCTCAGTTTTGTTTTTGGAGAAAATATCTTAATACTTAATAAGCTGAAAAGAATTGCTGGAATTAAGCTTCCGATTACCATCATGGCTGCCAATACTTTATCAAGACCCTGGTCATCCATATAGAATCTTATTTCATTGGCACCAGGAAAGTCTGTATCCATTCCGAAAAGACCGAATAATACAAATACTCCGATAATGCTGCTTACAGCCATCAATACGAAGAATCCTCCTACGATATACTTGAAAACATTCCAGATTCCGCTGCTTGCATTGTTGATATAAGGTTTGTTTTCGTTGTATATTTCTCCGACCCTCTGAGTAGATTCATTGGCAAACTGAACCAATTTATTAGACTCATTCTTAAGATTGTCGAAGTTCATAGGCTTTCCCTGCATTTTCAGGAAATCTGCTGCTGTTTCAGCTTTTGGAAGTACGATCCAAAGGATTACATATAAAAGACCGATCAGTGAAGATGAAATGGCTGCTGTAAAAATTCCTAATACAAAGATTCCCAGCCAGATTGCTCTCATTGCGGTAATATCCATTCCTACATATTGAGCTAAACCTGCGCAAACCCCTGCTACTTTTTGTTTTTCCGGGTCACGGAACAGTTGTTTTTTATCGGAATAATAAGTTCCTGAATTGGTATTTCTGGTAGATGTTTTTTCAGAAAAATAAGCCTCTTCCTGTTCTTCAATTTTTTCCGGGCTTCCGATCTGTGCGATTACCTTTTCTACATCGGTATCATTTATTACTTCACGTTTTCCCAGAGAATCTTTGAAAATCTCCACCATTCTTATTTCTATGTCATGCATTACCTCATCAGCTTCAGAAGCATCCAGTGAGCTTCTCAGAGCGTTCAGGTAATCGCTGAGCTTTATATATGCGTGTTCTTCTATTGTAAAAGAAAAACCTGCGAGTCCTATTGAGAGTGTCTTGTTCATAGCTTTGTTTTTTAATTTTGTTGGGTGATGTTTTTTACTGAGGCTGTCAGCTCATTCCATGTGTTTTGAAGTTCATCCAGGAAAAGTTTTCCTTTTTCTGTGATCTGATAATATTTTCTGGGTGGTCCTCCTGTAGATTCTTCCCATCTGTAAGAGAGAAACTCTCCGTTTTTAAGTCTTGTAAGAAGAGGGTAGAGGGTTCCTTCCACTACATCCAGTTTTCCTTTTTTCAGTTCGTCAATAAGATCAGAAACATACATTTCGCGATTATTGATGAGACTTAGAATACAGAATTCCAGAATTCCTTTTCGCATTTGCGCTTTGGTATTTTCGGTATTCATCTTTGATAAGTTTTGTTAATTAGTTATATAATTTTCGAAGTTCGGAACCTAGCTAGTTGTACCTATTTCGATTTTACATTACAAAGATATGTAAATAAAATGGTATTATGCAATACAAAGTAGTGAAATTTTTAAAATAAATAGTATAAATATTTGATAATCAGATTTATAAATTTTACTATGAATTTTGATAAGAATGAATTTGATCAAAAAATGTTTAAATTTTAAATGAAAGAAATAAAGAGAAAAAAGTTATTATTCATTAATTATTGCTCATTACCCAAGATATAGCCCCGATAGCAGCGGTTACCCCACAGCGGCTTGGGTTCAGGTACGGAGCGAGGAGTATGAGCGTATAGCGGGAAATAGCTTCTTATTACTGAACACTCTTTTATTTAAAGGCTGTTAAAATGTTTCAGATCCTTACAGATAATAAGGCAGGAATTTTGAGATCGGTATTATGATTCGTATTTTTGTTAGGAAAAAAACACCTAAATCACTTACTATTACCATGAATTTATTCAATAAGTATAAACATTTACCGGCTTTTGTTTTACTGGGGCCTGCATGTTTCGGACAATATCAGTTTGAGGTTAAAAATGCATCAAAGAATTATGATGCAATCATCCAGGTAGAAAATTGCTATGATGGCCGGTGCAGCGGCAAAGGAACTGTAGAATTGTTTGATCATAAAAATACAAAGGTACAGACTTTTGCATCGGATAATCTGGTGTTGGAAACAGATCAGACTGAAAAGCCCAGGCTGGGAAAAATGATCCAGCTGACAAATAAACAGAACTCTGTAATCATTAATGATTTTAATTTTGACGGAACTGAAGATATAGCGGTAAGGAACGGGAATATGGGAAACTATAGCGCTGCTTCCTATGACGTTTATGTATTCAACAGTACAAGAATGGCATATGTGAAGAGTAAAGAACTTACGGATCTTGCGTCCAGTGCTCTTGATATTTTTGATGTGGATGTGAAACGTAAGCGCCTGATCTCCTATGGAAAATCTGGCTGTTGTGATATTTTTACCACTGAATATGCTGTTGTTCCCAATAAAGGACTTGATAAAGTCTTTGAAAAAGAAGAAGATATGACGGTAGAAGGCCGCGTAAAAGTGATCACTAAAGAAAAGATCAATAATAAGTGGGTAACCAAAACAAAGGTGTACCCTTCAGAACAATATAATAGAGAAAAGTAAGATGAAAATTCAGAAAGAGATTGATTTTATCCTGGCAGTGGATGCCTTGAAAAATGTACAGCGAAGAAATTATAATGCTGACGATTCCCGAAGAGAGAATACTGCGGAACATTCATGGCAGATCATCATTCTGGCTCAGATTCTTTATCCATATGCTAAAAACCGTGCAGATATTGATCTGTTGAGAGTGATAAGAATGCTTTCCATTCACGATTTGGTAGAGATAGAAGCTGGGGATACCTTTATTTTTGATGAAAAAGCAATGGTAGGGAAGTTTGACAGAGAGAAAGCATCTGCACAAAAGATTTTCGGTATCCTGGATGAGCCTTTGCGTACAGAGTTCTTCAATCTATGGCTTGAGTTTGAAGATGAGAAAACACCGGATGCTATTTTTGCCTGTGGAATCGACAGAATTATGCCATTTATCTTAAATTCTCATACTTCAGGAAAAAGCTGGACGGAAGCCGGAGTAACAGAAAAACAAATCCGGAATATGCTTGAAAATGCTATCAGCAGAGCATCGGATGAAATGGGAGAAGCCTTTGAACTGCTGCTGAGCAGAAGCCTGGAAACTGAAAAAGTTGTGAAATAAATTTATTGAAAATAGAATAATTTTCGGGCGGCCTTTGGCCGCCCGAAAATTTATCATTTATAGTATCTGGATTGGTTTCTTGAATTCGTCAATCGCTACAAAAGTAAAATCACCTACAATGGCTTTTTCTCTTTCATAGGAATACATCTGCTCGGTATAGATCTCAACATTTACTTTCATACTTGTTTTTCCTACGTATGAAACTTTGCCAATCAGTTCAACAATAGTTCCGGCTGGAATAGGTTTCTTGAAATCGATCTTGTCACTGCTCACTGTTACCACTCTTTTTCTGGCAAATCGTGTGGCTGTAATAAAAGCTACTTCGTCCATCAGCTGCATGGCCGTACCACCAAAAAGGGTATCGTAATGATTGGTTGTGTTAGGGAAAACCGCTTTAAAGATTCTGGTTTCGGATGCTTCAATTCTTTCTTCTGTAGTCATATATCATTATTAATTAAAGCGAAATGAAAACGATATTAAAACAACAGAATAATGACAGGAACTTAAAGAACCCCCTGAAACAATCCATCAGATCAATACAACTTCAAATCGCGAAAGTTATTTGTTTAAAGAAATAGGCAGGTCTCCTGACTTGTAACATCTTTTATCTCCTTCCCATGCCTCGCACAGTGGATCTTTGATAAAGATTTCAGTTACTTACAGTTGCGCGACAGTCCGTGATTTTCACACGGTTCCCTTTTAATCTGCAGTGATGCAGAACCAATTCCTGTGATGAATAAGCGTAAAACTTTTCGAGTGCAAAAATAATGAATTTATTCCGGATTATGGTAAATAATCTGGCTGATTACTCTTCCTTTCTTGATGGTCCACAGCGTGGTGTATCTGTTTTCTCCTGAACCGTTTATCATGTATAAGAAAATATTATCGGTGTCCAGGGATGTTACGCCAATATTCTCAAAATCCATAGTAGGCTGGAACATGTTTTTGATGGCTTCTCTTACAAAGACAGAACCTCTTCCGGGTTGTTGTACTCTGATTGATTTGATCTCAGTCATTCCTTCAGGAAGATCATTTCCGATTCCCCAAGGTTTTACTTTATCAATGGTAAGAAGTTTTCCTTCCGCATCTTTTTCCTTTTTACGGTAGCCGGCATTGGAAGGGTAGATATCAATCACAACTTTGCTTCTTTGGGCAGTAGGAACTTTTGGATCAGAATTATCTGTGAAAATAAGTGATTTTCCGTTTTTGGACCTGGAGGGAGTATAGGCCGGAAGCTGGTCTATATAAGCAATACGTTCTTTATTGACCATTCCTTCTTTGTCCAGTGTTTCATAACGTACAAATGGTTTGTCTTCATCCTGTTTTTCAGGATATTTGATCCAGATCCACTCTGTTTCTCCGGGAGCAGGTTTTACATAAACAAATACATCTCCTTTACGCATACGGATCTTATCTACAATTTTTCTGTAATTGTCTTTATGAACCCGTACATTGGCATATCCTTCTTCAGCTTTTACAACTCCGAAAGGAACTTTATTCTGCCCTTTTACAAAGGCTATAGATAAAATACTGAAAGCGGATAAATAGAATGCTTTGTTTATGAAAGTCATCATGAAAATTTTTTGATCCCCCAAATATATAAATTAAATGCTTTTCAGGAGATAATTTATACCATTGCAGTTCTTTAAAATCTTGTATTTGTTTCAGATGGATTAAAAATGCAGATATCTTATGGGATTATTTTGTATAATAGGTGTGATTTTTGGCTTGTAATTTAAAATGTATTGATAAAATATAACAATAAATGAAATATTTATAAGAATTATTTCAAAAAATGCTCTATTTTTCAGGAGAATTTAAAAACTAATAAACATGACAAAAAGACTACTTTATGTATTCTCTTTTATTTTGGGTATTTCAAGCTTTCAGGCAGAAAACAAGATAGAAGCAGGATCAAAATCTTTATTTTATTGTGATACAAATGCTCCAACAGATGTTGTGGTATCAAATGTTAGCCTTACTTCCGCAACGGTTACCTGGACTGCTGACCCAAATACTCCGAACAATTATGTAAGATACCGGAAAGCTGGCAGTACCACCTGGATGATAGCAACGGGATTGTCTGGGCAAAATGTGTTTACTATTGGTATGTTAGAGCCCTGTACAATTTATGAAGTACAAGTTGCAAAAATATGTAACACGATAACGGGAACATGGTCCACTCCTATATTTTTTACAACAGTCATCAATTACTGTGCAAGCGCTTCTACAGATACCAGCATGATGCATATTTCCAATGTGACAGTAAACTCCACAGGGGTTACGGCTCCCATGGTCAGCAACTCCGGCTCATCCAACTATACAGATTACAGAAGCGATGTAAGCCGTAGAATAAAGTTTTTTGTAGGAAGTGTGGGCAATAAACTTTCGGTAAGTAATAGCTGGACCGGAACTCCAGGTACAACAACGGTAACTGCATGGATAGATCTCAATGCTAACGGCATTTTTGAATCCAGTGAAAGAGTAATGGTTGCCAATAATGTTACTCAGGCAGCTCCGGCTGTGTCTGTATTTAATATTCCAAGTTTTGCAACACTGACAACGTGTGGTACTGTAATGCGAGTGGTTTCAAGTCAAACTACACCTACAGATGCTTGTGGGACATTCACCTATGGCGAGGTTGAAGATTATGGGGTAGATATTATAAATCTCACACTAGGCGTTGGAGAATCAGTAAAATCTGTACAGCCTGAAATTTATCCTAATCCGGCATCTGATATTTTAAATATTTCCGGCATTTCAGAAGCAGCAAATTTTGAAATTTATAATGCTGTGGGACAAAAAACAGGAGAAGGTAAAGTTTCAGATCATAAAGTGAGCCTTCATCACCTTTCAAAAGGTGTTTATTTCATCCAGCTGAAAGACAGAGAAAGAGTAACCCGACTAAAATTCATTAAGAAATAAAATGAAAAAAGAGTGTTTGAAAAAACACTCTTTTTTTATCTGCAATATAGTTTTTAAGATTCTGTATTTTGTTGTGTAGAACCATAAATGGCTTGGGGATTATTTTTCAGAAAGTAAGAAAAGATCCCATAGAATAAAAGAACGAAAAGATATAAAACGGAACATAGATAAAACGCAGTCCCGAAACCATAGCTGATCGAAATATCACTTCCAAATCCCATCGCTATTTTATTATTTCCAAATCCTTCCATATTAGATTGAAATGTCAGATAAAAAATAAGTAAAGAGGCGAGTCCTATAATAGAAAGAATAATATGATACAGATATTTCTTTCTGACATTCTTCATCACCTGAACAAGAATTCCTGCAATAGCAGCCAAAAATGCAATGATGATCAATGGGTTAGGAGGAATGTTTTGCTTGTCTTTTTTATTCTTGGGTTCGTTCAGAGGCGAATATTCAATATCTGTGTCTGAAGATGTATCTGCTTCTGCTTTATCATTTCCAAGTGCGGCGCCAAAAGGTGAGCTTTTTTTGAGGCTTTCCTTCATTCGCTCATTGATAGCCTTTTTGGAAACTCCTGTTATAAGATCAGTTCCTTTGACAGACATTAATGTTGTATCTCCACATTTTATCAGGAAAAACGGAAAGAAAAAACATAGAATAATAATCGTATAACTGGGTATTGGTAAAAGGTCTGAAAGTGCTTTTAATGGTTTCATAAATTATAGTTTTATATAAAAATAGAAAAAATTTAGGATTAAATAGAAAAGGGAGAGCACCTTCTGGCACTCTCCCTTGTTATTTGCATTTACTTAATTTTCGGATTAATTAGATTCTCTCAAGTTCATCCGCATTAATTGTTGTTTTGAAAGTTCCGTAATTAACAATCACTTTGTTTCGGGAAATCTTTTCGATAGTTCCTACACTGGTACTTCCTGTAATACGAACACGCTGTCCAATCTTCATCCAAAGAGCACGGTCGCTTTTACGCTGTTCTTCCAGTTTTTCATTGGTTTCTGCAATTTTTTCAATTACTTCCTCCTTTTTCAGCTGTTGAGTAATTTTTCTCTTAACAACCTGCAGGCGTTTTGTTTCATCTTTGTCATGGCCCAATTTCCTGAATTTCTCTTGCTCAAGAAGCTTTACAAAGTCTTTTACAACATCCTTTCTGGATTTTCCCTTTGTATAACTGTCGATGAATGTTTCAATCTTATTCCCGAACTGAAGCTTGCGGTGTTCCTCCTCATATAATTTCTGGAAATTGAAAAGTTTCTGCTGAAGCTGATCATTCAGTTTCTGAAGATTGTCACGCTTATCTTCTACAGATTCTTTTCTTTCTGCAAGATCAGATTTCAGCTTTTCAACTTCAAATTTCTCCTGCTGCAGCTTTACAATAGTCTTATCAAGGTTAACAATATCATGCTCTACCTTTTTCTTCGCAGAATGGATAATAAATCTTGGGATTTTATTCTTTTCTGCAACTTCAAAAGTAAATGAACTTCCTGCCTGGCCTACTTCCAGCTTATACATCGGCTCCAGTGTTTCTTCATTGAAGAGCATTGCTGCGTTCTGGGCATTGGGAAGCTGTTCTATCACCAGTTTAATATTGGTGTAGTGTGTTGTAATAATGGCAAAACTCTTTTTGTCGTAGAAAAACTCCATGAAACTTTCTGCCAGCGCACCTCCAAGTTCAGGATCAGAACCGGTACCAAATTCATCAATCAATAGAAGCGTATTGGCATCTGCCTCACGGATGATTCCGGACATTTTCTTCAATCTGGATGAATAAGTCGACAGGTGGTTTTCAATGGATTGATTATCACCAATATCGGTCATGACTTTCTCAAAGAAAAACATTTCAGATTTGGGATGAACCGGAACCAGAATACCACTCTGAATCATCAGCTGTAATAATCCTACTGTTTTCAGAGTAATTGATTTTCCACCGGCATTAGGCCCGGAAATACAGATGATTCTGTTATGTTCTGTTAAAGCAAGAGTCTGGGGATGAATCGTTTTATTCTCTACTTTATTTCTCAACCATAGCAATGGATGGTAAGCGTCTTTAAGCTTCAATGTCTTATGACGGTTGATCTTTGGAAGAATTCCATTCACTAAATCAGCAAATTTAGCTTTCGCTCTTGTAAGATCCAGGTCAAAAATATAAACCTGATATCTCCATAGCTGAGGTTGAAACTCTGCCAGTTCTGTGGTAAGCTGTCGGAGAACTTTGTCGATTTCTTTTTTCTCTTCTTCTTCACTTTCACGAAGCTTGAAGTAATGTTTTACAACACTGTCCGGCTGAATGTAAGTAATGGAACCTGTTTTGGAAATTCCCAACGTTCTTCCGGCCACTCTTTTTTTGAATCCTGATTTTACAGCCAGAACTCTTTGGTCATCAATAATTGTTTCCCGGATATCATCCAAAAAGTCACTCTGTCCATAGGTGGTGAGTGCACGGTTGAAATTTTCCTGAATTGCTTTTTTAGCAAGCTGAATTTCAGTTCTTATGCCTTTTAAGGCCGGAGAAGCTTCATTTTTTACTTCACCAAAACGGTTGAAAACCTTATCTACTTTATCAATGATCTCTTTTCTGAATTCCAGTACAGAAACTTCTTGTAATAAAGTAGGAAATGTTTCGGGCATGGTAGGGAAGAACTTCTGCAGTTTTCCGATCTGTTCCGTGATGGTTTTTATTTTGATGAAAGCAGCATTTTCCAGTCGGTAATTCTCAATCAGCATCAGTTTCAGCTCACTTTCAATATCTTCATATTCATCAAACGGAATCGCATTTGAACTTTCAAAACTCGACAGATATTCTGACGTTTTTTTTAACGAAAGTTCCGCCTCGTCTATTTCCATTGGGCGAAGTTGAAGAATTTTTTCTCTTGTTTTCGGAGAATACGCAAATGGGGAGATTTCCGCGAGCAATTGCGGAAACTCTAATTCGTCTAAATCTTCTTTATCTATATACACACTGCAAATTTAGTGAGAATTTTGATTATTACGTATATCCGAGAGATTTACAGAATAAATTAACTTTAAATCTGATGTTTTTTTTGAACCCTTAAAATGATAAAAGTTTTAAGGTTTACCGATGGATCTAAATACCTTGATACATAAAGTAAGTGATCCGTATGATTGAAAAAACAGAATAATTTTTTTTTGAAAAAGAAAAAGTTTGAATGTATAATGGTTAAGGCTTATATTTATTGCACTAATAACTATAACTATGAAAAATTTACTGCTTGCCCTTCTTTTTCTTTTGGCAGGTATTCAGGCTCAGGCCCAGATTCAGATTCAGAAAAATGAGATTGAAAAAAATGAAAAGAAATCCATTAGCAGAACTCCCCAAAAGACCGCTGGTAAAAAACTTCCGGTGAAAAGCTTAAAAAATAAGGACCGTAAAAAAATGGCTGGCCATAGCAATAAAAATAATAATGTCCGTAAAAAAGAACACAAAAAAAGTGATCAGGATAAAACAGAATCAATTGTTATTTACGAAAAAAGCTATACTGTAAAATACGGGGTGTATTTATTTATGAATCTGGACGCTGATGAAAGCGGATTCTCAGAAACCTTAGTATTAAGAGATATCTGAAATAGCTTTAGTAAACATAAAAATTTATTTACAACCACTTATCCTATCTGAACAATGAAACTAGAAACCTCAAGGTTGATTTTAAACGGTATCAATGAACAGCATACCGAAGATATTTTAAAAATCCGAAGCAATCCGGAGGTCAATAAATTTGTGAAAAGGGTTTCACCGAAGACAAATTATGATGCCCTTCAGTTTATTTTAACGATTAAGGAAAGAGTTCAGAATAATCAAACCGTGTATTGGGGAATTTCTTTAAAAGATCAGTTGAATCTTATCGGAACAATCTGTCTTTGGAATTTTTCTGCAAACCGGAAAACAGCAGAAGTTGGTTATGAATTATTGCCGGAATATCACAGACAGGGAATAATGTCTGAAACATTGAAAGCAGTTTTAGATTTTGGGTTTAACGAATTGCATTTACAGGAAATTGTAGCGATTACCAATAAAATTAATGAAAACTCAAAAGGACTTCTTGTAAAACATGACTTTATTTTGTTAGAGGGAAAGAAAGATGAAGGCTTTCCGGATAACATTATTTTTAGTTTAAAAAGACCGTCCGGTAATGAATAATATAAAATCTAACAGGTTTTTTCTATCTTTATCGCCGATTGAAATTATATATGAAAAATGAAATAAAATCTTTAACGGGGCTTAGAGGGGTTGTTGCATTATGGGTAGCTTTTTTTCATTTTAGTTTTTTTAGAAATGAATTCATTCAGGATATAGTAGGGAAAGGGTATGTGGCAGTGGATATCTTTTTTGTATTGAGTGCTTTTTTATTGACTGTTTCTTATTCTGGAAAATTTAAAGAACTTAATTATAAAACAATAGAAATTTTTTATAAAAAAAGAATCAATAGAATTTATCCTGTATACATTGTATCGGTTGTTTTTATTGCATTGTTTTTAATGAAGACTTCTATAGCAGGGCTTCTGATTAATGCGACCTTATTACAATGCTTTTTTAATCCTGATTACCTGCTGAATGTTGTCTATTGGTCGCTAAGTACAGAGTGGGTTTGTTATTTGATTTTTCCGTTTATACTATGGTTTGTCCTGCATTATAAAATACGAAGCGAAGTTTTAATTATTGCAAGTTTGGTTTTGAGATTTATGCTTCCCTATCTCCCAGGCCATTTGTATATAGGTTCTGAACATTCCATGGAAGTAGGCGAATCACCAAGATATCTTGATCTTCCTTATGGTCTTGTTTCCCTTCTGAGAACAGTATCTTCTTATTTTCTTGGAATTGGGGTTGCTCTTTTACCACTATTTAAAATGAAGAAGGATACCCTCGTTATTTATATCATTCTCTTACTGTTTGTATCTATGTTGTTTATTGAAAAAGGATTGTTATTTATTCCTTTATTATCAGCATTGATGATAAAATATCTGTATGAAGGAAAGCAAAACTATTTAAAAACATTTTTAGAAACCAAGGCAGTGTATTTCCTGGGGAATATTTCTTATTCGCTATATATTATCCATTATATTGTGAAGAAGCAGGATTTCGTTATTGTGCATTCTTATCATCTTAATAATCTGTTATTGATATCTTTTTCGTTGTTATTATCCTATGTTTCTTATATGCTGATCGAAAGAAAACTGAAGATATTTAAAGTATAATGCAGGCCCTTATTTTAATATTATTATTTTTGCAGTATGACGTGGACAGAAATTTTAGCCCCTATAAAGAGTACAGAATACTTTACAACCCTTTGGGAGAAAGTAAAGAATGAATATGCAACAACTAAAGTTTTTCCACCGAAAAATCAGATTTTCAGAGCACTGGAGCTGACGGCTTTTGATGATGTTGAGGTCGTTATTATTGGTCAGGACCCTTACCATAATGATTTTCAGGCCAATGGTTTGTGTTTTTCTGTTTCTGAACAGGTTACTGCACCGCCATCACTTAAAAATATTTTTATTGAGTTAAAGGATGATTTAGGAGTGGTGAGAACTTCCAAAGAATTGGATGACTGGGGAAGACAAGGTGTTTTGTTGCTGAATGCTACGTTAACGGTTCGCGCTCATTCACCCAATTCCCATAAAGATCTGGGTTGGGAAAAATTCACCAATTTTATCATTAAAGAAATTTCAGCTAAAAAAGAGAATGTAGTATTTGTTTTATGGGGTGCTTTTGCACAAAAAAAAGCCGAACTCATAGATCCGGCTAAGCATTTTATTCTGAAATCGGCGCACCCTTCACCATTTTCTGTATACAGAGGTTTTTTTGGGAGTAAGCCTTTCTCAAAAATTAATGAGTATCTTGTTTCCAAAGGCAAGAAGCCTATTTCGTGGTAGAATCTGTTGATTGATCTGCCTTTTTTATTGTAATTCCGATTTTATATTTTCCGGCTAATGCTTTTGTTCCGTCCTGTTGTTTTGGATATGGAGCAACATCTTGTAAGGTAATGGTATACCCATTGAATTCTGCCGACTGGCGGTAATTCCTTCCCGGATAATCTATGCTTGCAAGATTCAGAATCATAGGTCGTGTAGAAGTTCCCATTACTTCCACCTGAGCAAGAGCGGCTCCGGCCCAGATACAATTGACTCCTTCAGGACAACGGCTGTCTTCAGAAACCCCTTTGAATGTCACATTCATCTGGTATTCTTTTAAAAACTTATTTTCTCCTTCATTCAGGTATATAACACCATCTTTCTGACTATTAGTGCTTGTTGTTTTAGTACCTGCAGGCATTTCAGTAGTTTTTGTGTTAATCTTAGATTTCTTTTGGGCATCGCAACCTGTTAATGCGAAAATTCCCAGACTGAGTATGATAATTTTATGGAACATAGTTTCTTATATTTTAATTAAATAACGTTAAACATATTAAGAAGTACTACCAAAAACATTGCCACTCCTACCACAAAACTGAATCCGGTTCCGTAAATGAATCCAATCAGTGCTCCTTTGGTAGATTGTAAGGCTTTATTCATATCCTTACTGTCATGAAGTAATTCACCAATAAATACCCCTGCAAACATTCCTATCAGGAAACCCAGGGGAATCGGAATAAATATACCAACAATAGTTCCTATTACAGACCCGATGCTTCCCCAGCGTGTACCTCCATATTTTCTGTTGGTTTTTGCAGGAATGACATAACTTAACACTACAGATGCTGCTGTAAGAATTCCGAATGCCCAGATATAGATCATAGGAAGATCCGCATCCGTCCCGAATTTATAGATCAGAAGCCCGCAGATGCTCAGCAAAAGCCCCGGCAAAACAGGAAGAAAAGTTCCCAATATCCCTACAAACAGGAGAATAAGGCAGAATATATTAATAATTGTCGTATCCATTCTTTTAAAATATAGATGCAATATAAAAAAAGTGGCCTTATAAAAGACCACTTTGAGAACTGAGTTATAAAATTTTATTACAAATTTAAGATTACGTATTCCAGAATCGGTCCTGCTTTACCGATATTTCCACTGGCGTGGTTATGGAATGTGGTATAGTAGATATTTCCACTGCTTGTAGTTGCTGAACATGATCCCACATAATCACCATGTGCCTGGTGGGCGTTCCATGCATTCTGATTAATGGTAATGGTAATATTGTTACCACTTGCCGTATGATGGCAGATTGTCATCTGATTATTGTTTAACGATGTTCCGACAGGTGTTTTAGGAGCTGTTGCATTTACATACTTATTGGTTCTTATCATCAATGGTTCATTATCTTTCTGTACCAATACTTCCCAGAACAAAGGATCATAATACTGGATTTTTTGCCACAAAGGCTGATCATACTGAATATCTAATGTGCTAAATCCTATTGCTGAAGCCATAGCAGCATTGGAAACGCTACAGTTATTATACATCGCACTATTACCATTGGTATTAAAACAGATCTTTGTAAGATCCAGAAAGCCTCCATAAACACCGCAGTATGGTGCATTTTTATCTCCACCTACCAGATAGGCTGCAGCCCAGTCTGAAGTATAAATGCTTCCACCATTCGTGATAAAAGTAGAGAGATTACTGAAAACAGAAAGGTCATTACTCGGATAATTGGTTCCTGAGTAATTGAAGTTACGTGAACCACAGTTCAGGAAAATAATATCGTACTGAGAAATGGTGTTGAAGTTTTTTAAATCCTGATAGCTAATTTCTGTTGCTGTATAACCAAGACTTGTAATTATAGTTTCTATTTCGTCATAACTGCCTTCTACATAAGCTATTTTTGCAATCTGATTCAGCTTTGAATCTTTGCTTGCTACACTGGTTGTTTCATTTTTTTTAACGGTAACTGGAACTTCTGTTCTGAAGTTTAAACCATTTCCTGTCTGAATGTGAAGTGTAGAGTTTCCTTCAGGTGCAGTTAGACTGAATGTACCATCTGCATCGGAATAGGTGTGGTAAACCTGATTTTTACTATCAATAGTAAATACAATAGCTCCTCCAATAGGTTTTGTTCCGTTTTTAGCAAATACTTTACCTTCTACTGTTCCGGTGGGTATCGGTTTGGTGTCTTCGGGATTGATTGACTCATCTCCACCTTTACAGTTTGCTAACAGTACAAGGCTGCACAGCATGATGAACAAGTAATTTTGTTTCATATTTAATTGATTTTTATGGGTTAGTTTTAATCAAATTTAATAATTTTTTAATATTAAAACGTTAAAATTGTAATTGTTTTTAATATTATTTACTTTATGTTGATTTTTATAGTTAAATTTTCATTTATAATCAGGGGTTGTAGAGGATTTGATATTTTTCAGTTTTTCTCAAAAATATTTTTATCAAATATCTTCTGATGAATAACTTTTGGGATGAAAATTGATTATGAATAGTAAAATGATGATTCTTAATTTCATAAATTTGCTGTAATGAATGACCAGTTACAAGAAACTAAAAACTTTATACAGGAGCTGAGCGAACAGCTTTACCTTTATATTACCCAGATATCACCTTCCGGGTTGGACTGGGTTTTCCATATTATTGTAAAACTGAGCTTACTTGTTGTCCTGTTTTTAATTACTGATTTTGTTTTTAAGTTCATCATCAATTTTGTATTCAGGTTATTTCATAATGAACAGAAATTTCCCATCTTAAAATCTATTTATCAGGCCAAAATCACCAACTCTGTAGCTCATTTTGCTGCTCTGATTGCTGTAGCTGGCATCCAGGGATCCATATTTCCGGAAAATGCGCTGCCGAAGACAACCATTTTTATCATAAGATGTATCAATCTGGGATTGGTATTAATGTTAGCAGGAATGCTTTACAGATCACTGACGGCTTTCAGAAACTATTTCAGCATCAAACAGGATTTCTACAAGATTATGGCGCTTAATGCCATTTCAGAAACTGTAAAGATTTTAGGACTTTTTATATTTACCGTAGTAGGGTTTTGTGTGATTTTTGGGATCAAAGGAACCACAATCGTAGGAAGTCTTGGGGCGATTACAGCAGTGCTTGTACTGGTTTTCAGAGATACAATATTAGGATTTGTAACAGGACTTCACGTTGCCACTTCTAAAAATTTAAAAGTAGGAGACTGGGTAAGCATTCCAAAATATACTATTGAAGGGAATATTACGGAAATAAATCTTTTAACGACTAAGATCACCAATTTTGATAAAACGGTTTCCACTATTCCTACTTATGATTTGATGACCACTGAGATCAAGAATATGCAGGTGATGTCTGAATCTAATACCCGAAGAATAAAAAAATCCATTTACTTCAACATCAATTCTTTTAAGTTTCTGACTGATGAAGATGTTGAGCGCTTAAAGGAGATTAACCTGATTTCAGATTATCTGGAAGAAAGGACTTCAGAGATCAAAAAAGAAAAAGAAAGCCTTGAACATAGAGATAAAATTGTGAATGGAAGGCAGCTTACCAATATCGGTGTTTTCAGATATTATGCACAGAAATATATTGAAAATGATCCGGATGTAGACAAAAATGGAACCCGAATGGTACGTCAGCTAGAGATTACCCCGCAAGGGCTGCCCCTTGAAGTGTATTGTTTTGCCAGTGACTCTCAATGGGAACGTTTTGAACAGATTCAGGCCGATATTTTTGATCACTTATTAGTCGCTTCAAAAGAATTTGAACTTCAGGTGATGCAGGTAAGTGTAAAAGTGTAAAAGAGCTGGAAGACGGAAGAAGGAAGCTGGAAGTTTCAGAACCTTTTAAACAAATTTTAAATTAAATTTTTAAATGATCATAAATGTGGAAGACCAATAGAAGTACAAAGTCTGGATTTACTTCCAGCCCCATGCTTCCACCTTCTAACATCTTATATCTAACATCTAAAATAAAAAATGACAAAACTAAGCGTAAACATTAATAAAATTGCGACGTTAAGAAATGCAAGAGGAGGCGAAACCCCAAGTGTTACAGAAGCTGCTGTAAAAATTCAGGAATTCGGAGGGCAGGGAATTACCATCCACCCAAGACCTGATGAAAGGCATATCACAAAAAAAGATGTCTATGATCTGAAACCGTTAGTTACGACTGAATTTAATATTGAAGGAAATCCACATCAGAGTTTTATTGATATGGTATTGGAAGTGAAGCCGGAGCAGGTAACTTTAGTGCCGGATGCTGATGATGCAATTACATCTAATGCAGGCTGGGATACTAAAAAACATCTTGATTTCCTTACAGAGATTATTGCAGAATTTAAAAAATCAGGGATCCGTACTTCTGTTTTCCTTGATCCTTTGCCGGAGTTGGTAGAATATGCTGCTAAAACAGGCGCAGACAGAATAGAACTGTATACCGAAGCTTACGCAAAAAATTATCTGACCAATAAAGAACAGGCTATAAAACCTTATTATGACACAGCGGTTGAAGCTACCAATTTTGGATTGGGAATCAATGCAGGTCATGATCTAAGCTTAGAAAACCTGAAATACTTTGCAGACACCATTCCAAACCTGTTGGAAGTATCTATCGGACATGCTTTGGTTTCAGAAGCACTTTATATGGGATTGGAAAATACAGTTCAGGCTTATCTGAAGAGACTGGCAAAATGGTAATAATTAAGAAACCGGAAGTTAGAGATTAGAGGTTGGTAAAACTTCGTTTTTGGCTCTCATGTGTTTTGCAGGTTTATAATGCAAACAATGCTACAGGGACTTATTATCTGACTTCTGATTTCTTACATCTAACTTCTAATACAATATGGAAATTTTAAATTCAAAAATATTCGGCGAAAATTCAACTCATACGCCGCTTCTTGTATTTCACGGATTATTTGGAATGCTTGACAACTGGGGAAGTTTCGGAAAAGATCTGGGAGAATATCTACCCGTACATCTTATTGACCTTAGAAACCACGGAAGAAGCTTTCATTCAGAAAGTATGTCTCATGACGATCTGGCAGATGATATTGCGCACTATATGGATCATTATGGAATTCAGAAAGCTCATGTTTTAGGACATTCTCTAGGTGGTAAAGCAGTGATGCAGTTTGCTATAAAATATCCTGAACGTGTTGAAAAACTGATTGTTGTTGATATTTCACCTAAAGCATATCCGCCACACCACCAGGGAATTATCAAAGCGCTTGAAACTGTTGATTTCAATACCGTAGGTTCAAGAAATGATGTAGAAGCAGTTCTGAACCAATATATTCCAGAAAAATCTACCATACAGTTTTTGACGAAAAACCTGTATTGGGATGAAAATAAAAAGCTGGGCTGGAGATTCAATCTTAAAACATTATCTGAAAAATATAACGAATTTGTTTCCAATGCTGTTAAATTCGGTGTTTTTGAAGGTGACTCACTCTTTATTGCGGGCGAAAAGTCCAATTATATCCTGCCTCAGGATGAATTTGGGATCAGACAGCAATTTCCTAAAGCTAAGGTAGTTACAGTGAAAAATGCCGGACACTGGGTACAGGCAGAGAATCCGGTTGATTTCGCAAACGTTGTTAAAGAGTTTCTTGAATTGAATTAATTTTATTCTTTGATTTTTTATATTATGTTAAATTTTTATTAAAAACCAATATTATTTCTCCATGATTTGAATTTTTTGTATTTTGGATTTCCAAAACAATAAAAATATTAACTTATGGAAAACAAAAATTCAAAAAAGAAGCCATTTTTTGCGTCATTCTTAGAAAAACAGGTTAAAGATCCTGAAACAGTAAAAGGAGGAGGTATTACTTCTGTATTGGTAGATCAGATTACTACATCCCTTCAGGACCAGATCACTACACCTCTTAAGGATAATGTTACCAAGCCTGATAATGATAATGTAACGATGAAATATCCTTCTGACGGGGATGATGATGTTTTAGATGTGTAAGAATATACATACAGCTTAAGCTAAATTATATATCAAACTAAAACTAAACATTATGAAAAACCAAAACTCAAAGAAGAAGCCTTTTTTCGCATCATTCTTAGAAAAACAGGTTAAAGATCCTGAGACAGTAAAAGGAGGAACTGATATGTCAATTCCTGAAAGAGACGTTATTACAAAACCGGCAATAGACGTTGTAACTTCTCCGAAAGATGATATGATGCACACGCTGAAATATCCATCTGACGGTGATGATGATGTAATCACTATTCCACTATAAAATCAGTAGAATATTTAATAAATAGTAGGGGAAACTTAAACATTAAGTTTCCCTTTTTAATAAAAACCGGCAAATGATTCTCTGCATCACCCATTCACAGGACTTTTATAATATCGATATCTTTTTCGAATACCTGGCCTCCAAAAATGTCCCTTATTTCAGACTGAATTCTGACCGATTGAATCACCTTCAGAAAATCAGCATTCATGAAAATTCATTTGAATTGACTGATGAGTATGGAAATACTATTCATTCTGATGCTATCAAAGGAGTATGGCACAGGAAAGCATGGAGAATCAGTGCTCCTGAAGAATTGGATAAGGACTATGAACGAGTTTTCCTGAACGAATACGGAAGCCTGCGTTACAATCTGATCACTGCCTTAGAGCATATTCCCTGGATAAACCCTTATGAAAATGAAAAAAAAGTAGATGGGAATAAGATATTTCAGCTGAAAATTGCAGAAAGAAATAACTTAACCATTCCCAAAACTGTATTTTCCAATGATGAAGAGAAAATAACAACATTTTTCCATCAATACTGTCAGGGGAAAGCAATTGCCAAGCTTCATGGAGTAACAGCGAAAACGATGTCAGGAGAAAATATGATGTCCACTACAATTATTGAAGAGGAATCACTTGAAAACCTTGCAGACATTGCTTACTGTCCAATGATTTTTCAACCCTACATCGACAAAGAATATGAATTGAGAATCGTCTATGTAGGCGGTGATTTCTTTACAGGAAAGATCAATAACAGTGAAAATGCAGATTGGAGGGTAGCTCGTGAAGGCTATTTCTGGTCAGCTTACGAACTTCCGGATTTCATTAAAACCAATCTCACTTCCATGATGAATGAAATGGGACTTTATATAGGAGCCATCGATATGATCAAAGGGAAAGATGGAGAATATTATTTCCTTGAAGTTAATCCACAGGGAGAGTGGGGAATGCTGCAAAAAGAACTGGGATTTCCCATTGCAGAAAGAATTGCCGATAATCTTATCAACAGAATCAATTTCCATGAATAAAATTTTAATTATAACCCATACCGCAGATAATTTTTCTATTGAAAAAGTAACAGAATACATTGAAAAAAATAACTGTGAAGTCATTCGTTTTGATGTTGACGTCTATCCTTTACAAAACAAACTGTCTACCATTTTTCAGGATGGAGAATGGATAAGTTTTCTTGAAACTCCAGATGCAAAACACCGTTTGGATGATATTTCAGCCATCTGGTACAGAAGAGCTTACAATATCGGAAAAGGACTGAAAGAGGAAATGGACTCTAAGTTTTACGGTGCGGCAATGGGAGAAATCAGAAATACACTTTTCGGTTTCTTTGAATCTGTGGATGCTTATTCTTTAGGAAAACCAAGTGTGTACAGAAGACTCGACAGTAAAGAAGAGCAATTGAAAATTGCAGATAAACTAGGGCTGACCATTCCGGCTACATGTCTTACCAACAATCCTGATGAAGCCAGAAAATTTATTCTGAAACATCAGAATGTAGTGGCGAAAATGCAAACCGGTTTTGCCATCTATGAAGACGGTGTGGAAAATGTAGTGTTTACTAACGTTGTCAGCGAAGATAAACTGGAAGAACTGGATTCATTATTGTACTGCCCTATGCAATTCCAGCAAATGATTCAAAAGAAAAAAGAACTTCGTATTACCATTGTGGGAAGAGATGTTTATGCATTTGAAATAGACTCCCAGCAATCTGAAGATGCCAAAGTAGACTGGAGAAAAGATGGAATTAATCTGATTGATAAATGGAACAGAACAGAACTTCCTGGAGATGTAGAAGCAAAACTGCTTGAACTTCTTGATATCTATAACGTAGATTACGGAGCGATAGACATGATTGTTTCCCCTGAAGACGAATATTATTTCATCGAGATCAATGCAGCAGGAGAATTCTTCTGGCTGGATAATCTTACAGAAGGAAACCTTATTTCCAAGAGTATTGCAGACGTTCTATGTGACAAAGCTCCAAGGAGAAATAATGAGGTAATGGCTTAAGAATAAAGTGTTTTTAATCATAGAAGTCCTGAAAGTTGTATATTCTTTCAGGACTTTTAAATATAATAACCTGTTGTGATTTAAATTTTTCCTGTATGTTGATTTCTGAGTGATAATATTGGTTAAATAAAGTTGAATTATGCTTTAAAAATCGCAAATTTGCAGAAGCAGTTTTTCTAAGGAATTTTTGCCGGATCCGGAAGAATTGCCGGATAGAAAATATTGTTATATTTTAGTCAGTAATCAAGTAAAATAATTAATGATTTTTGTAACGGGTGCTACCGGAATTCTGGGAAGAATAATTGTACTGGAACTTCTTAAAAGAGGTAAAAATGTACGTGCTTCCAAAAGACCGGGCAGCAATTTAAACGAAGTAAAGCATTCATACAGCTTTTATACAGAGAATCCCGACGATTTTTTCAACAAGATCGAATGGGTAAACGTAGATTTTGATGATCTCAATTCTCTGACAACAGCACTGCGAGGTGTGGATGAGGTGTATCATTGTGCCGCAAAAGTGAGCTTTCATCCCAAAGATGAAAAAGAAATGTACCGTACAAATATTAAAGGTACAGAAAATCTCCTCTTTGCGTGTGAAGGATCAGACGTTAAAAAATTTCTTCATGTGAGTTCCGTTGCCGTTCTTGATAATTTTAATGAAAAAGGAGAACTGGACGAAGATTCTGACTTTAATCCAAAACTGGAACACTCTGCCTATGCTATTTCAAAACATTTATCTGAGATGGAAGCATGGCGAGCTTCAGCAGAAGGCTTGAATGTAGTTATTATCAATCCGGGAATGATCGTAGGAAGCGGAAACTGGAATCAAAGCAGTGGAGAACTTTTCTCAACCTTTGAAGATAACAGTTTTACTTTTTCAGGAGGTTCTGCCTATGTTGATGTAAGAGACGTAGCCCATACTGCAATCGGGCTCATGGAAAATAATCTTTTCGGAGAACGTTTTATCATTGTTGCTGAAAATAACAGATATGCCGACCTGGCAAAACAGGTAAGAACCCGTCTGGGGCTTAAAGATGCCAGAATTCTTTCACAATCCATATTAAATATCGGAAGAATAGCCAATATCCTTTTCGGATGGCTGATTCCCAAACTGAAAATGGCTACCAAATCAAATATTGAAGCCATTTCTTCATTCAACACCATTTCCAATCACAAAGTCAAAGAAAAACTGAACTATCAGTTTATTCCTGTAAAAGAAAGTATAGACTTTCACCTGAATAATTATATTAACGACAAAAAGCTGAAGAAATGAATCTTGCAGAGGCAATTATCCTTAAAAATGTAGAAAAACATCCTATAAAAGCAGCCATCGGATTTAAAAAGAAAGATGGAGCCTGGAAAGAGCTGAGCTGGAAAAAATTCAGTGAGGTTATTTTTAAAACAGCCAATGCTTTAAAGGAAGCTGGAGTTCAGGAGAATGACAGAGTTGCTATTTATTCGGATAACTCATCAGAATGGATGATCGTTGACCTGGCTTCAATGGCCATTGGCGCCGTTACGGTACCTATTTATTCAACCAATAATGCGGAGCAGGCAGAACATATCATTAACGATTCCGGAGCTAAAGCTGTTTTAGTAGGAAATCAGATGCAGTATGATGCCTGTCTTGAGTTTTTACATAATGAAGAAAACAATCTTGAAACCATTATTGTTTCTAAAAAAGCAGTATGGATCAAGAAAGAATTCAATAGTTTTTATCTTGAAGATTTTATCGCAAAAGCTTCTCCGGAGCTGGAGATATACAAAAAGGAAAATGATGATACTGCTACATTGATCTATACTTCCGGAACTACCGGAATTCCGAAAGGGGTAATGCTTACTCATGGAAATTTTATCAAAGCATTTGATTCTCATTTTGAATTTTTTAAGTTTAAAAACTTCGAGGAAGAACTTTCGCTGGCATTCTTACCATTAAGCCACGTTTTTGAAAGAAGCTGGAGTTTATTATGCTTATATGGCGGAGCTCGCGTGTATTTCCTGGAAGATCCGAAAAATGTAGCCAAAGCACTGGAAGAAGTAAAACCTACTGCCATGTGTGCGGTACCGAGGTTTTTCCAGAAAGTATATGCAGGAGTTCTGGAAAAAGCAGAAGAAGGTTCATCATTGAAGAAGAAAATCTTCGACTGGGCTCTTAAAACCGGATGGGAAACTGCTGAATTGAGAAGAAATGAAAGACCAATTCCTTTTGGATTAAAATTCAAAGAAGCTGTCGCAGACAGATTGGTTTTCAGTAAAATAAAAGAAAAAATGGGTGGAAGACTTTGGTTCTTACCTTGTGGAGGAGCTTCATTGTCACCGGAAGTTACCCGTTTCTTCGATTCAGTGGGAATTCACGTGACAGTAGGTTATGGATTGACAGAGACTACTGCAACATTGACACTTTTCCCTTTAACACATTTTGAACATGGTACGAGCGGAAAGCCTTTACCGGGTGTTGAAATGCGTATCGGGGAAAACGATGAAATTCAGGCGAGAGGAAATGGAATCATGAAAGGATATTATAATAAACCTGAAGAAACCCAGAAAGTATTCACAGAAGATGGATGGTTCAAAACCGGTGATGCCGGAAAGTTCGATGATAAAGGAAATCTTATTATCACAGATAGAATCAAAGATCTGATGAAAACTTCCAATGGAAAATACATTGCTCCACAACAGATTGAAAATCTTCTGACCAACAATAATTTTATCCAGCAGATTATGCTGATTGCGGAAGGAAGACAGTTCGTTTCAGCGTTGATTGTTCCAAATTTTGAATTTTTACAGGATTATATTAAAAAGAATGGTATTCCTTTCACCAATTGGGAAGATGCTGTAAAAGATGAAAAGATCATCAACCTTTATAAAGAGAAAATAAAAGAATTACAGAATCACCTGGCGGACTATGAAAAAGTGAAGAAATTTACTTTGATGCCGGCAGAATTTGATATCAATACAGGAGAAATTACTCCTACACTGAAAGTCAAAAGAAATGTAGTGATCAAAAAATACGCGGATATTATAGAGAAAATGTACTAAGAAGTACAGTTAAATTAGACTATGACGACACAAGATTTTATAGGAAAAGAAAATTTCACCATTCATACACAAACGGTTTCAGAAAGCTGCCCATCTAATATTGCCCTGATTAAATACTGGGGAAAATATGCGGATCAGATTCCTGCCAATCCGAGTATCAGTTATACCTTAAACCATTGTAAAACCAATACCTCAATGGAATTCATCGCGGATGGAGCTTTTTCGGTACAGACCTTTCTGGCTGGAAATGAAGAAGTGAAGTTTGCCGAAAAAATTGAGAAATATTTTAAAAATATAGAACAATATCTTCCCTGGATTTTAAAAGGAAAATATATCATCAGAACAGAAAATACATTTCCCCACAGTTCAGGAATTGCAAGTTCAGCTTCAGGATTTGGAGCCATTGCAAAATGTCTGATGGCATTGGACACTTCATTTACAGGAAAAACTTCTGGAGAAGAATCTTTGAGAAAGGCATCATTTTTAGCAAGATTAGGAAGCGGAAGTGCATGCCGAAGTTTGTATAACGGACTTGTGGTATGGGGAAAAACTGATGAGGTAGAAGGAAGCTCAGATCTTTTCGGGGTACAGTATCCGGATGCTGAAATTCATGATGTATTCAAAAACTTTAACGACTGGGTTTTACTGATTCATGAAGGGCAGAAAAGTGTTTCCTCAACTGTAGGACACGGGTTGATGAATACCAATCCTTATGCGGAAAGAAGATTTCAGGAAGCAAGGGAAAACTTCGTCCCAATGAAAGAGATCCTGAAAAAGGGAGATATGGAACGTTTCATCAAGCTGGTAGAACATGAAGCACTTACGCTACATGCGATGATGATGATGAGTGATCCTGCTTTTATACTCATGAAAACAGGTACTTTGGCGGTTATCAACAAAATCTGGGATTTCAGAAGAGAAACTGGCCTATCATTATTCTTTACGCTGGATGCTGGAGCTAATGTTCACCTTCTGTTCCCAAATAATGGGACTGAAGAACAGATTAAAGCCTTTATTGAAGCTGAATTATTACAGCACACACAGAAAAATGGAGTAGTGAAAGATATTATGAAGTTCTAGTATGCAAAAGAAAAAACTTTATATTCTCATTGCTGTTTTTATTGCTGTATTACTTATGTTTTTTACTGAATATGAAGTAGGGACGGAAACAGGCAGCTAGGGTAGAAACAGAACTATTAACTGGGGCTGGAACTTTGGATTTTAATATAAAAATAGCATTGAATATTTAATAAAAGTGGGTTAAAGCCCACTTTTTTTATTAATCTTCAGTAACAACAGTTTCACGTTCGCCATCTTCTTTTTTTCCTTCTTCTATCATAATTTCAGCCTCTGCTTTCTCTTCGGAAGTCGCTGTTTCAATCAATTCTTCCTGTTCATCGTTGTGATGGTCTATGAAAAATTCGCAGTATACCGGAAGGTGGTCTGAACCAAAATTTTCCAATGTCTTCAGCTGTTTAATAAAAATATCTTCACTATGAAACATCAGATCAATAGGAAATCTTAAAAGACGGTATTTCGCATGGAAGGTAGAAACAAAAGAATGTCCGATTCTCGGATCTATCAGATGACTTGTTTTTCTGAAAAGAACAGATGATCTTGACCATGCAACATTATTGAAGTCTCCCACTACAATAACAGGTTTTTTAATGTCTTTTACACATTTGGCAGTACTTAGAAGATCGCCGTCTCTTTCCTTTGAAGTTTCTTCTTCCGTAGGACTCGGCGGCGGCGGATGAACCCCGAAGAAAACAAAAGAAAAACCAGCAGCTGTTTTCATATGGATCTCAATACTCGGAATATCATCAGCTACAAAATAATGGGTCTTTGCTTCTTTGATTTCAATTCTGGAATAGAAATGCATGCCGTAAGTATTTTCAAGAGTCACTTTATGTTGGAAGCCGTATTCTTTTTCTAAAGATCTCATAGCATTTTCCCAATCACCATTGCTTTCCATAGTCATGAAAAAATCAGGATTATGTTTTTTAATAAGTCCGGTGAATTTCTCATATTCTTTATTGAACTGATAAACATTGGCAGAAATAAAATGCAGTTTATCAGAAGATTTGTGACGCTGTCTGTGTTTTTTTACGGGGTAAAAACGGGTGTATTTGATGAGGGTATGGCTGTGATGAACAAATAAGACCAGCAGAAGCCCCTGGTAATACCATAAATATCCATTAGAATCAGTAAAAAGGCCTAACAGAAAAGTAAGAAATATAAGGTAGGTGATCTGTATTTTAGCAAATTCTGGCACCCTGAATATCCAGTGTGAATGCTGAATTTTTGGCAGTATTGTCATGACCAGCAGAAGTATGGCCAAAGTCAGATAAATAATCCACATAAAAGCTCTGAAATAATTTTGACCACAATTTAAGGAAAATGAATTTTAAAATTTGTTAATCAATTTAAATTTTATTTTATCTATTTTTAATTATCTAAATCTATACTATGAATAAAATAATTATATTTCTTCTTCTGATCAGTATTTCGGGTTTCGGTCAGCAGAATAAAGATATTGAAAAACCTATCCGTAACTTATTCCTTGGTATGAAAAATGCAGATCCGGAACTGGTAAAATCGGCCTTTGCTGAAAATGCCGTTCTTCAAACGATCACGAAGGATGGTGCTGTAAAAAGTGACAGCATACCGGATTTTGTTGCTTCGGTTTCAAAATTTACAAAAGGAGATCTGGATGAAAGGATTGTTATAGAAGCCATTCATACAGATGGAAACCTGGCCAGTGTATTTACACCTTACTCTTTTTACTTAAAGGGAAAATTATCACATTGCGGGGCTAATAGTTTTCAGCTGGTAAAGCAGAATAACGAATGGAAAATCCAGTATATTATTGATACAAGAAGAAAAGACAGCTGTAAAGAAATACAATAATAAAGTTCAATTGAAAATTAGTTTAAAATAGAAAATGAAGATCCATCATATTGCAATCATCTGCTCAGATTATGCCGTTTCAAAGAAGTTTTATACGGAAATTTTAAACCTGAATATCATCCGGGAAGTATATCGGGAGGAAAGACAGTCTTATAAACTTGATCTCGCTATCGGAGATCATTATGTGATTGAGCTGTTTTCTTTTCCCAATACTCCACAACGTCCGTCACGTCCTGAAGCATGCGGTTTAAGACATCTTGCTTTTTCTGTTGAGAATGTCTCGGAAAAACGGAATGAACTGCTAGGAATGGGATTGGATTGTGAAGAAATCCGTATAGACGAATTCACCGGAAAAGAATTTTTCTTTACCCAGGATCCCGACCAATTGCCGTTAGAGTTTTATGAAATGTAAAAATTAGTGTGCATAGCCTGCAAAGAAACTCACTGCCATAATCGCTAAAACAATAGAAGAAATGACTACATATACGTAGTCTTTTTCTTTTAGATAGCCTATTAAAGCGAAAACAATTCTCATTAAAGGGGTGAAGATCAACAGAAGAATTCCCAGCTGAATAATAGCCATTCCTTCTCCTTTACACAGGGAATTCCAGAAATGTCCCCATACTTTCTCTGAAGAAGTACCTACCACAAGGCTGGTATATTTTTCGGGCATTTTGAAACCCTCAAAAAATAACTTGATAAAACCAATCAGGGATGTTGCCACAGAAAGAATAACACCCAATCTCAGAAGGTTTCCTACGGAGCGGTTCAGATCTACATCTGTAAAATTCTTTTTCATTATCTGAAGCTTTTGTTGATACCGTTATACATCATATAAACCGAAAGAATGGTAATCACAATGGCAAAAAATACCTTTAATTTTTTTGTTTTTGATACCATCAGTGTTTTTGAACCAATAAAACTTCCGATGACAACTCCTATCAATACCGGAGCTACAATGACAGGAATAATTTCTCCTCTCTGGAAATAGATCAGTGCACTCGCTACTGCCGTTACTCCGATCATAAAATTACTGGTCGTTGTAGATACTTTGAAAGGCAGTTTCATCATATTATCCATTGCCAATACTTTCAGCGCACCAGAACCTATTCCTAATAACCCAGACATTGCACCGGCAAACATCATCATCAAAAATCCAGGAACTGTATTTCTTGCAGAATAGTTTTTCAATATTCCTTTATCAGGGAATGTTCCGTACAATTTCAGTTTATCTTCAAGACTTCCTTTGATCAGAGGTTCCTGGTGATCGGGCTTTCCTTTAAGATTTAAAATAACCGTTAAAAGAAGAATACTTGCGAAAATAATTCCGATTGTATTGGGGTTAAGCATTCCGGAAACCAGAGCACCCGCAATAGCTCCTGCTGTGGTGGCAATTTCGAGAAACATCCCGATTCTCATGTTGGTAAATCCTTCTTTGACGAAAGCTACGGCCGCGCCGGAAGAGGTACCAATCACTGAAATAAGTGAAGCACCGATAGCATAATGCATTGGAACGCCGAATCCCAGCGTTAATAAAGGAATGATAATAACTCCTCCTCCTAAACCCGTAAGTGAACCTAAAAGACCAGCGGAAATTGCGCCAAGGAAGAGTATGATGATTTCTGACATACTACAAATAATGTTACAAATATAAAATTATTGTAGTAGTCTGCCAAACATTTGAAAAAGATAAATTTAACGTATTTTTGCATGCATGAAAAATGTAATGAAATTATTTTATGTTATCCTTGGGGCAACTCCTAAAGGAAGAAATATTGAGCAGCACGATGTTTTCTTCGGAATAGCAGAGAATCTTAAAGATTTGATTCCGGATATGAAAGAGTTTTGGAAGGAAGCAGAAGGTAAAATTCACCTGGATTGTTATCAGGAAGTCAAATTTGCTGACGGCTATGAAGTGGAAATTGTAGAGAAGGGAGAGAAATCATCAGAAGACCAATTGTTTTTCCTCAATCTGGGAGGGTATAAGCCGGGGTTTTTTGAAGAATTCCATGAGCAGCATTTAATGGTGGGGCAGTCTATGGGAGAGATTGTAAAAAGGGCAAAAGCTACCGAGTTTTATCAGACAATGGGCTTTGAAGGAGCTGTAAGCCATATTGATGATAAGCATGGAGTGGATATTGATGATATTTTCAATGTGAGTGATATTATTCCTGCCTATATGAAAGAAAAATACACTATCATTCTTAAAAAATCTGATGCAGAAAATCAGGAGAACCCGATGGGACTTGGGTATTTAAAAATCGATAAAATTCAATAAGAAGTAAATTTAATAAAAATAAAAAATGAAAATAGGAATTCTGGGAGGCGGACAGCTGGGAAGAATGCTGATACAAAGTGCACTGAAGTATGACGATGAGTTTTATACTCTGGATCCGGCTTCTGATGCGCCATGTCATAACATATCGTATTTTACACAGGGAAATTTTAATGACTATGATACAGTTCTGAACTTCGGTAAAGACAAGGATGTTGTAACCATTGAAATAGAACATGTAAATGCTGATGCATTGGCAGAACTTGAAAAGCAGGGAATAAAAGTTGTTCCTAATGCCAGTATCATCAAAACGATCCAGCAAAAGATCCTTCAGAAAGAATTTTATAAAAGCCATGATATCCCAAGCCCGGAATTTCAGGTAGTTTGGAATAGTGATGAGAAAATCATTATGCCATTGCCGTTTGTTCAGAAAATGAATACAGGCGGATATGACGGAAAAGGAGTACAGGTGATCAAAACGCAAGAAGATTATCAACACTTATGGACGGAAGCTTCTGTCATTGAAAGTCTGGTAGATATTGAAAAAGAGCTTTCCGTAATTGTGGCAAGAAATGAAAAAGGTGAAACCAATATTTTCCCGGTGACGGAAATGGTTGCTGATCCCAAATTAAATCTATTAGACTTCAATGTATGTCCGGTTCTTTTAACAGAAGATGTTCAGAATCAGATTGATTCCATAACAGAGAAATTTCTAAATGCGGTGAACTCTCCGGGATTGTTTGCTATCGAATTATTTCTTGACAAAGAAGGAAAAATATGGGTGAATGAAACCGCTCCGAGACTGCACAATTCAGGACATCAGAGCCAGGAAGGAAATACCAATTCTCAATTTGAGCAGATGTACCGAGTGGTGAAAAACTTACCTTTAGCCGATACTGATGCTATCACTTACAGCGGAATGCTGAATCTTGTTGGAGCAGAAGGATACGCTGGAAAAGTAGTCTATGACGGAATGGAAGACGTTCTTAAGTTACCTGAAACCTACATCCATTTATATGGGAAAACAGAAACCAAGCCAGGAAGAAAAATGGGACATATCAATGTTCTTGCAGACTCCAGAGAAGAACTTATGGAAAAGCTTGTTATTGTAAAAGGTATGATGAAAGTAATTTCCGAGTAATCCGTTTAAAATAATTAAAAGGGAGCTGTTTAAAAATTTAAACAGCTCCCTTTTTTGTTATACGGTTATTCAATAGGAGCGGGCTTTAGCCCTTTTATAAAATGATTATAAATTCAATTGGCTTTAGCCAAAACTTAAAAACTAAAATCTAATGCTATTGATGATTTAATTGTTTTGATTTATCAAGGATTTTTAACCACCTCGATACTGTCTTTCTTATAATTGTATTTGATATAGCTTCCTAAAGCTGTTGACAGAACTGAAAATTCTTCCAGTTTTGTAAGCGGAGCATAGAGTTTAAAAGTACAGATATCCGTTGCAGAAATAAAAGGATTAGTGACTAAATGGCTATGGGTAGCCATTGTTACAGTACCTCCGTTTTCCAATGACGTAAAAGCCGGAATAAGCCTTGAATGAAATTTTTTACTGGAAATAATAGTACCCTTTTTATCAGAAATAAAAAGATAATCATTTCCGAAGGGGATGACTCCGGACTGTGCAGTACCTGGTATTAAATATACCTTATAGTTTTCATTAAACGGAATAATAATCATATTAAGACTATATCCCTGTGGTACCGTTACCTCATATTTTGGATCATATAACTGTGGTATAATGGCTGATCGGATATTTTTTAATGTGCTTTCAGTTTCATTAAGTTCTCTTTGCTTATAACTTTCATCTATTGGTTTTGTTTGGTTATTTTTAAAAGAAAATTCGGCGATGATCAGATTACTGCTTTTATTAAGAAAAGCTGTTTTTATATTATTATCGTTGGTTTGATAGGTGATGTAGCTTCCGGTATTTTCAGCCAAATTTTTGTTATTGCCTACAAGATCTCCGGCATGCCATGATGCACTTTCATATGAATAGAGTAGGTTTCCTTCTGCTTTGATGGAATCTAGTTTCTGCCGGAGCTCCTTATCAGAAAGAGTAAGGCTTTGTGCAGAGATAATCATTGAAACTAAAAAGAATAATAATCCGATAGTTGGTCTCATAGGTTATTTTTTGAGCCAAAATACGAAATTGATAGATTCTAAAAAGGTATTGTTATCATTTTTCCTTTATATTCTCCATTTACAATTTTAAAAAGAGCAACATAACCTCCCGCTCCGTCAGAATTAATAGTTGTGATATATAACGTATCGTTTTTACGGTCAAAATGACATTCCGTAAATTCATTGTTAGGATTAAAGAGATTTTCAATCTCCCGGTTAGGAATCTGAACTTTTTTATCTCCAATCTGTACCGTAATAGATTGGTAATAGGTTTGAGGAATGGTGCCGTCTGTTCCCCATATGGGTTGCCCTTTATATTTATCCTCAATTTTTTGCCCGTTATAATCAGATGAAGAAAAGAATTTTTTATTTTCCTTGTAATTGAACTTTCCTGAAATGATATCTACCTTGATATTCCCAGATTTGAAAACCGCTTTATTTTCATTCCTTACTATAGGAGAAACAGGTTCGTAAGATTCTATCAATTGTACTCTTGAACTATGGATGTAGCCTATTATTTTGTCATTATAATAAACATTCAGCCAGTTTTTGTTCTTCTCATCCGGTTCATAAGCGTAGACAATTTCATCAGAATTGACCTTTCCTACAATCTTACTTTTAGCATCTGCATTCTCCCTCACATTTACATAACCATCTTTGTCTACAATTTTAGCAAACTGAGCAAAAGACATTTGTATGCTTAGAATTGCTATTAACAGGAATACTTTGTTTGCTTTCAATGGTTTATATGTTTTTTTTGTTAAAATAATAGTTGTGATGGAATCTACAATCAAGGCCGAGATATTTTACTAAAGAAAACTAAAAGAGAGAACTTATTATTCGATTATGGTAACTTCCAGCATCCCTCTTTTAGCTTCCAGCTTTAAAAAGCTTTATTTAAAAATCTTCTGAATCACATTTCCAATCTCTACAAAATCCCCATGATTTCCTACGGAACGTATTTCGGGACTGTTTTTATCATATTCTGAGAAAGGGAAAATCAAAAGATAATTGTTGTCTTTCAGATTTCTGTTGAGAAGTTCCGGGATCAGTCTCATTCGTGGAATATAGGATTTCATGCCTCGTTTTGCCATCAGGATAATCAACGCTTCATCATCTTTCAGCTGGGCAGCGGTTCTTTCGCCATCCTGCCATGTGCTCATAATGATAAATTCTGCTTCTATACTGGCTTTTTTCATAATTTTCTGTAGAATATCAATGATATTTTCAGGGGCATAAAAAACAACTGTAGCTCCGGAATTTCTGGCAATATTCCAGACCCTAAGCAATGCATGGAAGAATCCTGCATCCTTATCGGCATTCTCAGGAATCATGACGGCATATTTCTTTATGGTGGAAAGCGGTTGTGCAGCATGATATACCAGCACATTCACATCATCATTCTGCAGGTAACCGTTGTAAAGATTATAGACAAAAGAAGGTGAGAATCCTTTTTCATCCTCCAATCCGATGATGAGGTCTGTGATTTTCTGTTCTTTAATCACATTATTTACTCCATTGACAACATCATTGTCATATCTTTTTAGGGCTTGCAGTTTCACATCTGCGGCTGCGGCTGCATCTGCTGCCTGATGGAGAAGTTTCTCAGCATTTTTTACTGAAGATTCATTTTTATCTTCATTGATGACGTTCAGGGCAAACAGATCTTCTGTATTGGAATGTGCTTTAATCAGAATTCCAAGATTCACCATTCGCTCAACAGTAGCCTCATGGTTGATGGCCAACAGAATGCTTTCTTCTTCATGCGTATTTCCGGAAACGGTATCTTCATTATCACTTTCAGCAATTTTCTGAGCACTTGCCATAGAAATAAAAGAGGAGATGGTACATGAAATCAGGATCAGAAGGATACTTCCGTTCAGTACATGTTCATTTAGTAATCTTACAGGTTCTCCGGTTTCGGTTTCGGAAAGGATGATGTTGTATCCTACCATTACTGAAGCCAGTGTTGCAGCTGCAGAGGCAGAACTTAACCCAAAGATAAGTTTTCCTTCCTCTTTGGTCAGTCTGAATGTTTTTTGAGTTGCTACCGCAGAAAGATATTTTCCTCCTATGGACGCTACCAGCATAATTCCGGCAACTTCCAGTGTTTCCCAGCTTTTAAAGAACACTTTAAAATCAATCAGCATTCCTACACTGATCAGGAAAAACGGAATAAAGATGGCATTTCCTACAAATTCAACTCTGTTCATCAAAGAAGAAGTATGAGGAATAAGTCTGTTTAAGGCTAATCCTGCAAAGAATGCCCCGATAATGGCTTCCACACCCGCAAGTTCCGCAAGCATCGCTGCCAGATAAATCATGACCAATACGAAAATATACTGTGAGATTTTATCATCTACTCTTTTGAAAAACCAACGTCCTATAATCGGAAAGACAATGAGTACAATCAGTGCAAAAACAATGAAAGAAACAGATAGTTTAACCCAAAATTCTGTCCCTACATCTCCCTGGGACATTCCCACAATTATGGCAAGTACCAATAAGGCCAGGATATCCGTGATCATTGTACCTCCAACGGTGATATTAACAGCCTTGTTTTTGGCAATTCCCAATTTACTTACTAATGGATAGGCAATAAGAGTATGGGATGAAAAAAGACTGGCAAACAGAATGGAAGTCAGCATTGAAAAGTGCAAAATATAATATCCTCCAAGATATCCCAGTACAAAAGGAACGGTGAAGGTATAGATACCAAAGGTGAGACTTTTCCACTTGTTCTTTTTAAAATCTCCCATATCAATTTCTAGACCCGCCAGGAACATAATATAGAGTAGTCCGGTGGTTCCCGTTACAACAATACTGCTGTCTCTGGACAATACATTGAATCCGTTCGGACCAATGATAGCTCCGGCGATGATAAGCCCCAAAAGGTGGGGAACTTTAATTTTATTAAGAAGCAATGGCGCTGCCAAAATAATGACCAGTACCAACAGGAACTTCAGTACCGGATCTTCTATAGGAAGACTCAGGTTGTGTATACTCAGTAAAATCATAAGTGTTTATTTTGTGGAACGGACTAATTCAACAGAGAACTTAGCGGTACAGCCATCAGATGTGATAGTTCTTGTACCTTTGATCTTGTTGTCTGAAATATCATTAAGAAGAACGTTCATTTCTACATTCTTTTTGGCAGTAGAATCTGTTTTGAAAGACAACCTGATCTCATTGTTTTCAAACTTGCCTGTATATAGCCTTACCAGATTATTGTTATTGATGATTTTGGTAATAGGCTGGGTAGAATCGTTATCAAACTCCCAGATGTCAGTACGCTGGTCACCCACAGCATACTCACTGCAGTTAGACTCTGTACAGATTACTTTTCCATTCCATGGACCGGAAATTTCAGCGGGCCATGAAGAAGTAATAACTACCGAATCTTTTTTAGCAAAAATACTATCTCTCATTTTCAGGAGCGACTGATATTCGGATTCTTTCTTCGCGAATACTTTTTCTTTTTCTAATAATTGTTTTTCCCTGTCTGTCAGGTTTTTCTCCTTCTCTTTGTAATCACAGCTTACAAGAAAAAAAGAGGCGACCAGAAATAAAAAAAATGTGTTTTTCAGCATATTGTATAGGTTGGAGTATACAATATAGGAAAAATGGAGGGAATATGAAAATACTCCCTGATGATGTTCTTTAGTATTCTAAAGGAATAAAGACAATTCCCGACACGTCAAACCCTTGTATATTGGTCTTCCAGACAGGAGATGTTTTTACGATATTGGTGAGTTGTTTTTTGATGGTATCAGAAATATTCAAATTTTTTATTTCCACAAAAGTTGGAACTCCGTTTGGCTCTATATCTAAAATAAGAACAGAATTTCCTTTCTCTTTTTTCTTATATTTCTTTTCCAAGGCCGGATATATGTTTTTTTCAATCCATTGATACAATGCTGCTTCACCACCTTCGAATTCAGGATGCGGAGGTTTATTGTCTTTAAATTTTGGAGGAAGATCCTTGGGATAAGAGGTCAGATTTGAATTTTCTTTGACTAATGTTAGCACTCCTTTTTTATTGGGACTATAGATTTTATGGTTGATTTTTTCTGTGGTAAGATCAATATCTACAAAATGAATTTCTGCGTTGTTAATTCTGTAAATACCTCTGTGAGTTTCTTCCCCTGATATTTTTTTAACAAGAGCATTTTCTCTGATAGTATCCCCTTTATTAGGAATCAGATATAATTCCTGATTCGTTTCTTTGTCTTTTTTGTTTTGAATATAGATTTTGTAATCAAAACTTTTCAGTTTGATATCTTCCCTGGGCTCTGCTTTTTGAGAAAGATAAAATGCAGGAAGAAGTAAAACAGTAATGATGGATAGTTTTTGCTTCATGGTTATAAAGTTGTGTTTTGACAAATGTAAAGAAATTCTGATACTTACCTATAAATTTTAATCGAATTTAATGGTTAGAAATGCAATACAGCAAATAAAAAAATGAGGAAATTTTTCACATATTATGATACTTTCTGCCTCCTGAACATCTCCGGTTTGTAATTAATAATAAAAACGCCACAGATGATCATAACAGCTGCAAGAATAAACTTGAAAGTCACTTTCTCATCCATAATCAGCCAGCCTAAAAATATAGCAATGATGGTATTGATATAGGCCAGAATAGAAACCTGTACCGGCGAAATTTTTGTCAGTGCATAATGGAAGGCAAAAAAAGCGGCTACTGAACCAAAAACAGAAAGGTATAACATGGCTGAAATACTCTTTACAGACCAGTTTCCAAAGTTATAATTTTCAGAAAACAGGAATGCAAAAATAATCTGAACAACCCCTGCAAACAGGAACTGATAGAACAGATTCAACGTTATATTTCCGCTCTGGATATTTAATTTTTTGGTGAAAATGGTTCCGGAAGCCCAGCCTGCAATGGCACAGAAGAGGAAAATCATCCCCATTCTGTAATCAGGGTTGGCAAGATCTTGCAGTCCATCCCAAAAAATAAAAAGAATTCCGCTGAAACATAACAAGACGCCACTAAGAGCCCGTAAACTGAACTTTTGTAATCCCACAGCTACACTTCCCAAAAAAACAAGGATAGGAGAGCAGGCACTGATCAGTGAGGCAAGACTGCTCGAAACAGTTTCCTCAGCGACTGTAGTCATACCATTAGCAACAACCAACATCAGGGAAGAAAAAACAACCTGATATCCTAAGCTTTTCCAGCCAATCCATTTGAATTCCTTTCTCGAAAGTAGAACGACAAGCATAATGAGAGAAGCCAAAAACTGACGGATTCCTGCTACAAACCAGGCAGGAATGGTTTCCACAGCTACACGTATAGCCAAAAATGTAGTTCCCCAGACCATTGCAACGGTAAGAACAGCAAAAATAAGTTTATAGTCTTTCAATGTAAATAAGTAGTGTAACACACAAATGTAGAGGTTTTGAAGAAAAAAGAATGGGTACAGTTATTTTAATTTTTGATGATACAGATGGGAAAAGGGGAAATAATTGATGATTGATTGGATTTTGTTTGATTGTGATAAAAGAACTTCCTGCTTCCTTCTTCCAACTTCCCGCTTTATTTTTTTATCTTTGAAGATCTAATAAAATTGAAGATGGTAGGAATTATTATGGGCAGTCAGAGTGATCTGCCGATCATGGAGCAGGCTGCAAATTTTCTTAAAAGCCTGGATATCCCTTATGAACTAACTGTAGTTTCAGCACACAGAACACCGGAAAGAATGTTCGATTATGCAAAAACCGCTCAGGAAAGAGGGTTGAAAGTAATCGTAGCCGGAGCCGGAGGGGCGGCACACCTTCCGGGAATGGTGGCAAGCTGTACAACACTTCCGGTAATTGGGGTTCCGATCTTGTCCAGTAATTCAATAGACGGATGGGATTCTGTTTTATCTATTCTTCAGATGCCCGGCGGAATTCCGGTAGCTACTGTAGCTTTAAACGGTGCTTTGAATGCAGGAATTTTAGCGGCAAAAATTTTAGGAAGCGGAAATGAAGAAGTAGCAGCAAAACTTCAGAAATACCAAGATTCCCTAAAAGATAAAGTATTAGGAACGGTAGAGGATATCAAAGCCCAGCATCCAAATCATTTTGACAAATAGCTTATCTTTAAACTCAAAATAAAAGCCTCACTTTTCAGCGAGGCTTTTTTGTTTTTATTTCTTAATGAATTTTGAAGAAATTGTTTTTTCTTTTAGAATGAGCTGTAAAATGTAATTTCCTTTAGGTAAAGAGCTTACATTAATCATATCATTATTAGGATTTCCTTCTTTCACAAGCCTTCCGCTTGCATCATAAATTTTATAGCTTTTCATGTCCTTTAATCCTTCGATATGAATATCATCCACTGCTGGATTAGGATAAAGTGAAAGTTTTTTATTCAGTTTTAAATCAGATGAAGACAGTAAACAGTTTCCTACTGTATCACCGGTCATAATCCAGCCTTTATTGATAAGAATATCTCTTTTATCTGCCACGTTTGAAGCGTATTTAAATCCTGTTACAGGACCTAATGCAACGTTGTTTGCCGTATTGGGGTTGTCTGCCCATCCCAGAAGTGTTTTGCTGTAATTTTCACAATTGAGCGCAGCTAAATTTAATGCAGCATTAGCATTTGTAACAGAAGCTAAGTTCCAGTTCCCTAGGGGCTGATTATAACTTGAAGCACCGTTGAGAATCTGGTCTATTCTGGTGACCTTGGTCATGTCCCAGTTTTCCAAAGGTTGATTAAAGGTTGAACAACCATGAAAAACATGAGCCATATTGGTAACCTTAGACGTATTCCAATTGAGCTGCTGATTGAAAACAGGGATCACATGAAACATAAAATGCATATCCTCAAGACTAGAAGTATCCCAGTTGTCCAGACGTTGATTGAAACTTAAACACTGCCCAAACATCCAGCTCATATCTGTCACTTTTGAAACGTCCCAGCTATTGAGAGTTTGGTTAAAAACGGTCCTGTTTCCAAACATATAGCTAAGGTTTGTAGCAGAAGACATATTCCAACTGTCAAGATAGGGTGGATTAAACTGATCTGTAATTGTTACCGGAGAAACATCAAATAAAAGCGAAAACATAAAACTGAAATTTTTGATTTTCGAAGTCTCCCAGTTTTGCATGGAGCTGGCACCCATAAAGCTGGTTGTACCATAAAACATAAAAGAAGCATCATCAACATTATTAAGATCAGGACTGTCTGTTGCGGTAAGAATCATTAGCCTGCACAAACTGAATGCACTGTTCATTGTTGTCCATGAAATATTTCCCCATTGTTCTATTTCCAGTAATTTGTCTGTACTTCCATTGATCTGCCAGATAGGAAATAACTGCTCAGGAAGTGTCATCATCTGTGGTGACCCGAATTTTATTTGTTTGAATTCCCCATTTCCATTACTTACTTTTACTCTGTATTTTGCATCATTTCCGTCTGAAAGTGATATGCCAAAATCAATCAGGACCTGTTTCGTAGAAGTGACATTGGTAAGAGAGCCGTTGTGCTGGGGATAGCCTATTTCCTCCCAGTAAATATCATAATTATCACCAATTCCGGGAAACCATATTTGCTGAGGACTAGCCTGATAGGGAGCGTCTACATTTACTGCAGGTAATGCCGTAGAAGCAGGTTTCCAGATCGTGATAAATTCATCCTGAGCTCTCACCATGAAAATCAGTATTAGAAAAAAGAGTGTTGAAATTTTTTTTAATAGCATGTTCAGTGTTATTTCTTTATGAATTTTAAATTCCGGATATTCTCTTTTGAATAAAGCTGTAAAATATAATTCCCTGGAATTAAAGCTTGAATATTGATCTGCTCACTCGCCAGATCTCCACTTGAAACGATTCTTCCGCTCGCGTCAATAATTTTAAAGTCTTTAGCATTGGATTTTTTTACATAAATAATGTCTGTGGCAGGATTTGGGTAGATATTGATTTCACCTTTTATCTTTACATCAGAAGTTCCAAGGAAGGATTGACATTCTCCGTTATATGTATCTCCACTGATTGCCCAGCCTTTATTGTTAATCAGATTGTTTCTCGCAGTTACTGCTGCATTATGGGAATAAGTAAGAGGAGAAACTGAGGTTAGGCTAATGTCATTTGGTGTTGAAGGATTCAGGCTCCAGCCATACAGCGTGCTGTCATAATTCTGGCAGTTCAACGCAGAATTTTTGAACATATTGGAAGCGTACAATAATGAACTGAGATTCCACTTTCCCAGGTTCTGGTTGAAAGCAATGGCATTGTTGAACATGCTGTTCATACTTTTTACTAAACTGACATTCCATTTTCCTATATCCTGATTGAAGCTTTTTGCTCCGTTGAACATGTCCTGCATCCATTCTACTTTTCTGGTATCCCAATTGGAAATATTGCTGTTAAAATTCTCAGCATTATAAAACATACCATTCATAATGGTGACACTGCTTGTATTCCACATAGATATATCCTGATTGAAAGCTTTTGCACCATTAAACATATGATTCATTTCTATGATTTTTGAAGTATTCCAGTCTTTAAGGGGATAATTAAATTTCGTAGCCCCGGAAAACATAAACTCTGAATCAAGATTATTAGACATATCCCAGTTTCCAATAGGGCGGTTGAATTCAGCGGCTCCATTAAACATAGCCGTAGTAGAAGTTACTTTAGAAGTATCCCAGTTATCTAATGGTTGATTGAAAAGTTTAGCTACATTGAACGTGATAGCCATTATGGTTACATTGGAAGTGTTCCAGTTTCCAACCGGCTGATTAAAAACGAAACATCCTGTAAATGTTCCAAGTAATGTAGTTACATTGGATGTATTCCAGTTATTTATAGTAGGATTTCCCACTAAGCCATAACAACCTGAAAACATGTAAGACAAATCAGTTACCTCCTTCAGATCAGGAATGTCTGTGGCGGTAAAATCTAAAATTTTGCATGCCTGAAATGCCTGTTCCATAGAAGACCACTGAATATTTCCCCATTGTTCTATCAATTGTATTTTATGAACATCCCCTACAATTCCGTTGTCATTAAATATGTCCCAGTCAGCAAATCTTATCTGGTGAAAATTTCCGTTTCCGTTACTTACTTTTAACCGGTAAGTGGCATCTGATGGATTGGGGTTGTGCGGAACTCCGAAATCGATCAGGGTCTGATAAGCAGAAGTTACATTCGTTAAGGTCGCATTGTGTGAAGGATAGCCTATTTCTTCCCAATAGATTTGATAGTTTGTTCCTCTTCCTGGAAACCAGATTTGATTATTATTTGAGTTAACAGGAATTCCTGCATAAGGATAGGAAGGCGGGGTAAGACTGGGTTTCCATACCGTGATAAATTCATTTTGTGCCTTTACCAGGAATATCAGCAAAAGAAAAATGAGTGTTGGAATTTTTTTTAAAATCATGATTATCGTTTTATGGTATTAGGTTATTGTTTAATGAATGGAAATGAATGAATCTTATTCTCTGTCAAGACCTGCAGAATATAATTTCCCGGAGACAAAAGTCTGACAGTAATTTCTTCATGTTTCAGATTGTCTTTGGCAACAGTTCTTCCACTCATATCAGTTATAATATAACTTTCCGGCTTCGGAATGTTTTTCAGATAAATATGATCTTTTACAGGATTGGGATAAATGGAAGCTGTATTGATGGTTGCCGTTTCAGAAGTTGAAAGTGTTTGATTGCAGAGTCCATTGTAAACATCACCGGATATCGTCCAGCCTTTATTATTGATTAAATAATTTCTTGCAGCTACAGCATCAGCATGAGAATAGACCAATGGTGATGCATTTGATAGATTAATATTAGCAGGTGTTGATGAGCTTTGACTCCATCCGTAAAGGGTTTTATCATAATTCAGGCAGCTCATAGCAGAGTTGAGAAACATACCGGTAGCGGTTGTTAATGAACTTAGATTCCATCTTCCAATATTTTGGTTAAAAGCGGTGTCATGGAACATTTCATTCATATTAGTGACATTTCCTGTATTCCAGTTTTGAATATCCTGATTGAAGTTGTGAGCAGTATGGAACATATGCTCCATGGTGGTAACTTTTGCGGTATTCCATTTTCCCAAAGGCTGGTTGAATGCTGTATTGTCAAACATATATGACATATCTGTAACATTGGAAGTATCCCAGTTTCCCAATGGTTGGTTAAAGAGATAATCATCACCAAACATATAATACATATCTGTAATTGTAGAGGTGTTCCATGTATTGAAAGAAGGATTGCCGAGTAATGAAGTACATAAATAAAACATCTGACGCAAACTGGTTACCATGCTGAGGTCTGGTACATCAGTAGCTGTCACATCCATATAGTCGCAGAATACAAAAGCATTGTCAAAGCTTTTCCATTTTATATTTCCCCATTGAGTAATTTGTGTGATTTTCGTTCGGTCAGGGGCATTATAAGTGGGAATTATTGTATTATCAAAAAACCTCACCTGATCAAAGCTGCCGGTTCCGTCACTAATTTTGATTCTGTAGCTGGCCTGGGCAGAAGATGGATTTAATGGTGTTCCTAAGTTGATAGTAAATTCAGTAGTTGAGGTTACATTGTGCATTGTTCCGGTATGTTGCGGATATCCTACCTCTTCCCATGACACCTGGAAGTTAGTTCCTCGGCCGGGAAATTTAATGAGCTGTGCATTTTGGGGTTTCCAAATGGTGATGAACTCATTTTGTGCTTTTATTGTGAGTATCAACAATAGGAAAATGAGTAATGAGATTTTTTTTAAAATCATGATTATAGTTTATGGTATTAGTTTTAAGGTGAAAATAGAAATGAGTGAATATTTTTAATTATATCTCTATTTTATGATATAAATATATGGAAATTTTAAAATATTAGTAATATTATTCGTTAATGTTTTAATTATTTTTTATTTTGATCAAATAAAAAACTCTCCGTTTTGGAGAGTTTTATTTTATTCCTGAAGCATATTGTCACGTGTATTTTTCTGGACCGCGATGGCTCCGAAGAGAGCGAGCAGAAAGGCAAAGGCATAAAAACCTTTTTCACTCGGAAGAATAGTGGCATTCCAAAGTCCAATGGCCAGCAATACAATAGATGATAATGTAGCAAACCAGCAGATCCCGTAATAAATGTCTGTTACCTGAATATTTTCTAACCTGTCACGTACTGCTTTTTGTAGAGAAACAACGGCAAATAGGCCATAAAGAAGAATAGTAAAATAATATCCTTTTTCATTCAGCAGCATTTCAGCTCTTGCAAGACCGACGATGAAACCAATCATTCCTGCTCCCAATGCTACCCATGATGCAGCGACGAATGCATTCGATACTCTTTGTTTTTTCATAGTTTAATGTTTTATTTAAGAGGGCTAAGATATTCATTTTTTATAAATAGAGCTCTAGCAGAGGGGAAATATGGGAAAAATACGGATTGTTATATTCATGGATTTTAAGTTTTGGCTAAAGCCGGTTGATTTTATTATAAAAACGGATTCCCTTCGTCTAAGCTCAGGATTATAGTCCGTTCTTATTGAATATGTATAGAATACCTCCAAATTCATAGCTCATAATCTATAATTCAAAATTTTCCCCTAGCCCCCGATAGAAGCGGTTACCCCGGAACTTGCGTTGAGACCCTTAGGCTTCGCTCAGGGTGACAGTGCTGGTGTGAGGAGTATGAGCGGATAGCGGGATCAGCTCATAAAAAAACTCCCCAAAATTGGAGAGTCTGTTATTATTGAGTGATATATTCGTAATTATACTGAGCTGAAAGGTTTCCGTTGGCTTCTTTTGAGACTACCTGAGTAGGTAAACCGGCGCTGTTGTATTCTATCGTAGAGGTTCTGGTTTGGTTTTGTATCCAGGTCCCGTTACTTTTGTAGCTTACCTTTTCTATCAGATAATTATTGGGGCTCATCACAATAGCTCTGCCCATCATAATTCTAATATACTTATTGAGATTGGTATATGGGTTCAGTTTATCATCGTAGGAATACACAACTTTAGTGCTGGATCCTCCACCCTCTGAAATCTCTGATGAAATATTGTTCCCATTATAAGCATACGTATCAACGATGGGATTGGAACAGTCTGGCGACTGGCAAAGAGATGTAGAGATCACCTGTCCGTTGGTATTATAATTATAGGTAATCGTTCTGTTGTAATCCGGATGAGTGTTGTAGATTGCTTTAACGCTTGCCAGCTGATCTCCGTTATAATTAAAAGCAGAATAGTATTCCAGTGTCTGGTTGGTATTATAATGATTTATCTTTACAGGTTTCCCGTTATTGTATTCAAATGTGGAAGTTCCATAGGCAGACGAAGTTTTTATAAGCTGTCCCTGACTATTATATTCAAGGGTTTCTACGCTGGTTTGAGGCTGTGATGGATTATCATAGTAAACTGTAGTGATTTTACTTAATAACATTTTTGGTTCGGAAGGATTATTGGTTCCCTCATTATCATCATTGCCGCTGCAGCTGTTAAGGAATACAACAGCGCTCATCATTCCCAGAAATAAGTAGTTTTTCATGTTATTTTTTTAGCTGACAAAAATAAGGAATTGCCCTGCGGCACTCCATAAAAAATCCCACTATCTTAGAAATAGTGGGATCATATCATGTTTTATTTAAATCTTAGTATCTGTAGTATTCAGGCTTGAATGGCCCTTTTACATCTACACCGATATATTCAGCCTGCTCAGGAGAAAGAGTTTCAAGTTCTACGCTTAATTTCTTAAGGTGTAAAGCTGCTACTTTTTCATCCAGGTGCTTAGGAAGCATATATACTTCATTACCATAAGCTGCAGAGTTGTTCCATAATTCGATCTGAGCCAAAGTCTGGTTAGAGAAAGAGTTAGACATTACGAAACTTGGGTGGCCAGTAGCACATCCTAAGTTTACCAATCTACCTTCTGCAAGGATGATCACTTCTTTTCCTTCAATAGTATAAATATCAACCTGAGGTTTCACTTCAGATTTAGTCTGACCATAGTTTTTGTTTAACCAAGCCATATCGATTTCGTTATCGAAGTGTCCAATGTTACAAACGATAGCTTTATCTTTCATTTTAAGGAAGTGTTCTCCTCTTACGATATTGAAGTTACCTGTTGTAGTGATGATGATATCAGCGTTGTCTACTACAGTGTCTAATCTTTTTACTTCATACCCGTCCATAGCAGCCTGAAGCGCACAGATTGGGTCAATTTCAGTAACAGTAACGATAGAACCAGCTCCTCTGAATGAAGCTGCAGTACCTTTACCAACATCTCCGTATCCGCAAACTACCACTCTTTTTCCGGCCAACATTACGTCTGTAGCTCTTCTTACTGCATCTACAGCAGATTCTTTACATCCGTATTTGTTGTCGAATTTAGATTTAGTTACTGAATCGTTTACGTTGATTGCAGGCATTACTAAAGTTCCGTTCTTCATTCTTTCATACAGTCTGTGAACACCTGTAGTGGTTTCTTCAGAAAGACCTTTGATATCTTTTGTGAATTCAGGGTATTTATCAAAAACCATGTTTGTTAAATCTCCACCATCATCCAAAATCATGTTTAATGGCTTTCTGTCTTCACCAAAGAATAAAGTCTGCTCAATACACCAGTCAAATTCTTCTTCATTTAAACCTTTCCAGGCATACACCGGAATTCCAGCAGCAGCAATAGCAGCAGCAGCGTGATCCTGTGTAGAGAAAATATTACAAGATGACCAGGTAACTTCAGCTCCTAAAGCTACCAATGTCTCGATAAGCACAGCCGTCTGGATTGTCATGTGAAGACATCCTGCGATTCTTGCTCCTTTCAGTGGCTGAGATGGTCCGTATTCTTCACGGATAGACATCAAACCAGGCATTTCTGCTTCTGCAAGGGTAATTTCTTTTCTACCCCATTCTGCAAGGGAGATATCCTTAACTTTATAAGGAACGTATTGTGTTGTAGTACTCATATGTAATGAATAATTTTAAATTCAATTGATTACGAAAGGCAAAATTACGATTAATAATTAAGATATAAAAACGGCAGATCAAGTTCAGTTTTATGAGATTAAACATGAATTAATATTATTTAGTCTTAATATAAATAATTAATTTTAACTGATAAATAAATATATTATGAACCATACTCATACAGAAAAGAAAATCAAACCTGTTGCTCCAAAAGTACAGGAACTCATCAATGCTTCAAAAAGTATTATTCTGGCTACTGTAGATGCAGAAGGGAATCCCAATTCAAGCTATGCTCCTTTTGCTCAAGTAGAGCATACATTTTATATCCTGGTATCTTTCATGGCAAAACATACTAAAAACCTTGCTGACGGAAGAAAAACATCCATCATGTTTATTGAAGATGAATCAGCAACGAAGCAGATCTATGCCCGTGAAAGGCTGACTATTGAAGCAGGAGCGTCTCAGATTGAAAGAGATTCTGAAGTATGGAATACTGTAGTTGCCCAACTTAAAGAGACTCATGGTAAAGTAGTGGATGTCATTTCTGAAATGGGAGATTTTATTTTAATTGCCTTGCAGCCTGTAAAGGGATCTTATGTAAACGGATTCGGAAGCGCCTATTTTGTAGATGCAAATCTTGAAATTGTAGAGCATAGAAATGATGTGAATCATCAGTCTAAATAATTAAGCTGGATGTTGGGAGCGGGAAGCTGGAGGTTTATAAATATTAAGGAAACAAAGAGTTTGTTTTTTATCGACAATTTCTTTTATCTGGTTTACAAATTATTTTTATAACAAATAGTAACTTCCATTCTCCAGCTCCCAGCTTCAAGCTTTTTTTAGTATTTTTGTCTCATATAAAAAAGAATGCCACTCTACAGAGATTTTTCAGATGATAATGCCACCATCCTTGTTTGGAAGTATGATGAAAGTGAAGAATTGGATATCCATAAGCTTCTGGAACCGGAAAATGCTGAGAAGGTAAAAGATTATCATCCTAAAAAATTATTGGAAGTCCTGATGGTACGCAAGCTCCTGAAAGGATTAAAGCCCAATTCTAAGATTTTATATAAAGAAAGAGAGCCTTTTCTTTCTCCCAACGATGCAGAGATTTCCATTACGCATTCTTTTCCCTTTGCTGCCATTGCCATTTCTAAAAATAAAATAGGGATTGATGTAGAAAAGTTCAATCCTAAGATTTTAAGGGTGATCGATAAATTTACCTATGAAAATGAGCGCGGTTTTATTCCTGAAGATAAAGCAGATACTTTTTATACAATTATATGGAGTGTAAAAGAAAGTATGTATAAAATTCACCACTCAAAATATTGGTCTTTAAAGAAAAACTATGAGGTGAAGCCCTTCGAGCTGAAGCATCTTCATAAAATAAGCTGCCGTGTCTATGACGACCAGTTTTCAGATGAATTCAAGGCCAGGGTAGAGTTTTTCGATGACTACTGCTTTACGATTGTGGAGGAGTAGGATCTGTCTCGTTTTTGTACTTCTCGATTACTTTTCTCTGTTCTTTTGCTACATCATAGATCAGTTCCAGAATATCATGGATGTTTTTAAGCTCCGTTAAATGGGATATTTTATCTGGATCTCTTCTGTCTACAATGTCATTTTCCTCAATCTCGGTTTTTCTTTTCAGAAGCATATCTTCAATGGAAGAATCTTCCGGCTCAAGGCGGCTTTCCATTTTCAAGGTTTCGTTGATGTCTTTTCCGTTGAGGAGGGCAGAAGTTTGCTGCATTTCTGCTTCAATCTTCCGGCTCCAGCTTTCAGCATCTATTTCAGGATATTGTTCATTACTCTTGGAATATTGAGAAAGAGAAGCGGTATATGCTGTGATCAGGTGTGATGTTGCCACAAACTGGTGAACAACTTCCAGTTTTTTCTGCTGATTTTTAGGATCCGAAATCATTCTCTGGAAATTGTCAGAAAGGTTGGCCAAAGAAATGATCGCATTTTTTCGCTTTACCTTATAATCTTCAAGATCAAAATTTCCCTGTAAGAATTTGGAAATCACACTCTGAAAATAGATAAGGTTGTCTGCTGCAGACTTCTTCATCAGATCCAGGTTTTGGGTATGTTCCCAAACTGGCAGTACTATATAAGATACTACAAAAGCAATGATTCCCGCAATCGCTGTATCAAATATTCTGTCTTTAAAAATGATATTGACTTTCCCTGGATTTAAAAAATTAAAACTCAGGAAAACATAAATTGTCATGAATAATACCGCCCAGAAATAACGTCCTTTCAGAAAACTGAAACACATAATCATACTGATAAGCAGAATAGCGAGTAAAACACCGTTAATATGTACAAAATGCAGAATGGCGTAAGCAATGCTGGCCCCTGCAATTGTGCCATAGAGACGGAGCAGGTTTCTCTGTTTCGTGATGGAGTAAGCTGGTTTTAAAATGGCTGTAATGGTAATTAATATCCAATACGTATGTCCCAGTCCCAGAACATCAAACATCGAGAAAATATACCCCAGCAGCAAAGCCGTTGTAATTCTTATCGCATGGCGGAAATGGGAAGAGGATAACGAAATATTATTTCTTAAAACCTTAGCATTGAGTTTGGGCTCATTAGGCATGAATTTTTTCAAGTCTAATCCCGTGGATAAACTTTTTGCCAGTTTTATATTCTGAGAAAATACTTTATAGATCTCGTTGATTTCTTTCGTAATTTCATAGATACGCATCAGGATCTGGCGCAGGATCATGAAATTTTCCAGATTATCAGGAGAAAGCTGTTTATTTCTGAGTTCGAAATAATTGTAATTAAGACTTTTTAATTCCTGTTCCAGATTTACCATCGGCTTTGCTCTGGTACCACTTTGAAGGGCAATTCCGATATTGGTGATCTCCTCTGCCAAAAGATTGAGATAATCATGGATATTAACAAGGATCATACTGTCCTCAAAACTCTGCTGAAGCTTCTGATAATCGCTTTCGGAAGTCATCAGCTTCTCATGAAGGTCCATGGAATTCAAAAACATCAGCATCAATAAACGACTGGTTGTTGTAGATTCATTGACAATAGTTCTTGTTTTAAAAACAGTTTCTCTGGTGTCTTCCTGTAAGTTTTTTATTGCAATCTGTTTTGCAATAACCTGAGTGGTCAGTTTATTAAAATCCGGATTTTTCTGATAATAATTAGCTTTAATCTTTAAAAACTCGGCCAGCTGAAGATAATTTTCCCCAATCATCTGGCTTGCCAGTTTATATGGACGGATTGTCGTTACAATAAGGAATATGAGCAAAAACCAAATACAGCCTGAAGCAAAGATCAGCAGACTTTTAAAGATATTACTTCCTGTAAGATGACCGTCAATAAAAATGGCAAGTACAACGAGTGATAGTGAACCTACTGCCGCCAATCTCTGACCGTAAACTCCGATCAGGGAGAAAAACATCCCAAATACGATGACTTCCAGGATTACCAATATTTTGATATTCATCACAAGACTTGCGATGAGCGCGACAAAAACAAAACAGAGGATTGCAAAAGTAAGGGCATTCCTTCTTCTGATGAAAGGCCCGGGCTGATCTGTAAGAGCTACAAAGCTGGTTCCTAGAGGGAAAAGAAAATATTCCTTCAAAAGCCCGAAGTGGGCGAGGACTAAACAAGGCAGAACAGTAGCTAATGTAATTCTGATAGCAGAATATACATACTGGCTGGTTACAAATTTTTTTAGCTCTGCCGAATAGTTCATACTACAAAAATAGCTATTGAATTTAAGAAAATCGCCATAAAAGAAAGACTTTTGTAAACTTAAATATTATATTTTTTTAATTGAGCTGTAGTACTATTTAAAAATAAATTGACAGAAGAAACATATGAATGATTCACAACTCATAATTGGTTATTTTTAACACAACAGCTAACAAATCTTGTTCCACGAATTCTTACCTTAGCTTATCTCAAGCTTAAATTATCATTTTATGAAGATCATCAGTAAAAATATATTAGCCATTTTGTTTTCTTTTATCATGTTAAGCTGTATTTCACAGAAGAAAAGCAGTTTTAAGGCAAAGAAAATTTATGAATCAAAAACTCTGATCATCACCCAGATTTCAGAAAACACATTTATTCATACTTCTTTTAAGCAGACCAATGATTTCGGGAATGTTCCCTGTAACGGATTGATTGTAAAAGACCATAATGAAACTATTGTTTTTGATACACCTACTAATGATACAGGTTCAGATGAGCTGATACAATGGATCAATGAAAAACTTCATGCGAAAATCAATGCAGTGATTCCCACTCATTTTCATGATGATAGTTTAGGAGGATTGCTGGCCTTTCATAAAAAGAATATTCCTTCTTATTCCAATGCTAAAACAATCGAACTAGCCAAAGAAAACAATTTCGTTGTCCCTGAAAACAGTTTTAATGATTCTGTGATTCTGAAAGTGGGTGATAAGGGTGTTATTGCTAAGTATTTCGGAGAAGGTCATACAAGAGATAATACTGTTGGATATTTCCCAAGTGAACATATTCTGTTTGGAGGTTGTTTGTTGAAAGAGCTTGAGGCGGGCAAAGGATATTTAGGAGATGCAAATGTCTCTGCGTGGTCAAATACCATTGAAAAAGTAAAAAAAGAATATCCCGACGTGAAAATTGTAGTTCCGGGACATGGAGATTATGGAGATGGGAGACTTCTTGAGTATACCATTACATTATTTAAAGGTCAATAGTGAAATTTTGCTTCGCAAAGTGAATGGTGAATGATTGTAGTATAAAAGAAATTGACAAGTGAAGCGGATTGACCCTTCCACAATTGATATAAAAAAGCCTCAATACAATGTATGAGGCTTTTTTTATATAGCTGTAGCTTTTTTTAACGATCGTTGTTGGATGTTTCTTCTCCGATGTTCCAGGTAAGACCGAAACGAAGCGTGTTATCCAATGCACTGTTGATTTTAGACATGTTGATCAGGTAAGAAAGATCAAGTCCGAAAGAACGGTATCTTAAACCAACACCCGCTGTAGCAAACTGTCTTGCTCCCTGCTCTTCACTTTCATGGAAGTAACCTCCTCTTACAGAAAATGCATTGTCATAAGAATATTCTAAAGCACCACTGTACATGATACTGTTTTTATTTTTGAAAGATTTTCCAATACCAGCCATTGGCCCTACATTCGGGATTTGATAAATAGGCTGTCTTGTATTTGGATCAATTCCTGCATATTCAGATCCGGGAACCAAAAGTTTTGAACCTTCTACAGAAATTCCAACTCTGTTCATATCATCCAGGTACATGTCATACCCAACTCCTAATCTTGCCATTGTAGGAAGATAAGATCTTGACTCTTCATTTCCTGTATAATCCAGTTTCGGACCTACATTCTGAATAGCTAAACCTGCATTCACTTTACCATCATATCCTCCGATACTGGAGAATCTTGGTGAGGTATAGTATGCTGAAACGTCTACTGCGAAACTGTTTGCTGCTTTAAGTGTAGTGTCTGTGTTGAATCCTCCGGCTAAGTCTGAACGGATAAATCTACCGGTAACAGCACCAGAGAATGAATCAGAAAGCTTCAAAGCATAAGCAACGTCAATTGAGAATTCGTTTGGTTTTGATGTACCCATTGATGCAATTTCTGTACCTACCAACTGAGTCAGGTCTACCTGTCCCATGTTGAAATAATAGATACTTGCAGAGATTGTAGATCTCTCTTCCTGCCCCAAAAACTTATGGAACGAAGCATATAATAAGAATACATCATTGGTAAGTTTCCCCATGTAAGGCGTATAGTTAAGACCTACGGAAGAACTTGTTCTGCTGAAAGGATATTTAGCCGCATTCCAGAATTGTGAAAATGCATCCGGAGAGGTTACCACCCCTTGATCTCCCATACCTCCTGATCTCGCATCAGGCGCAATTCTTAGGAAAGGAGCTCCGGTAAGAACTGGGTTTACTTTACCTAAATCTTGCGAATAGCCTAAAAAACCAGCACTCAAACCAAATCCTAAAAGCAGTTTAGTAGTTAAATTCATATGTTGTCTTTTATATATTATCAGTTTTTTGTTAATATTATTGTCTATGTATTATTTAATTATTTCAAAAGTACCATTTTTTCTACAGCTGTAGCACTTCCTTTGCATTTTTCTTGATTTTGACTTTTTGCAAATATCTTAAAAATATACGTACCTTTTGCTACTGTTGACCCAAAATCATCTCTTCCGTCCCATTCTATTGCCTGACGAGGGGTTCTAAAGCCCTGTAGGAAAGGTTCTGCGACTACCGGCTGCGATAAAGTTCTTACCAATCTTCCGGTTATAGTATAAATTTGTACGTTCACATCCAGAATATCATCACAATTGTGTTCAAACTGAATATAGGTTTTATTTGTAAATGGATTTGGCCAGTTCAGCGGACGGTTGATCGTCAGGTGTTGGTCAGATTCATCTTTAACTTCAAAATTTAACGTAGCAGATGTAGAATTATTGTTTATATCCCAAACTTTAAATGTCAGTTGGTGTTGTCCAATCGCTAAATTTCTGAAAGGATAGGTTACATTTCCTTTTTGGTAGTCAGCAAGACTTGGATTTAAACATCCGTTTCCTTCTCCTGCAGAGTAAAAATCATTTAAAACAACGGTATTGATAATCTGCCCGTCCAGGTACGTGGTAATATCGTGACCTACCCCTGAACCTGTAGAGTTGATTCCTGTGTCATCTGTAAGACAGGCAAGAAGCATAGGATTCTGGTTGGTAATTCCACCATCTGCAAAGTTGGTGTTATTCATATACAGTTTTACTTTTGGAGGCTGGCTGTCATTGATTCCATTAGGGTTGATATCACCTACTTGCACCGCCTGGTTGTTGAAAACATCCGTTGACTTGTTGTCTGCATAGGCTAAAATTCTTCCCTGTCCCACCGCATAGTTGATATCTTTAGGAACATAGAATTCTGCAGTGAATACTCCGTTTACAGCAGTTCCGGCAGCTTTTACAATAGCACTTCCCTCCTCTGTATAATCTAAAACCGGGGTTAAAACACCGGTATTATTTAATGTTTTCTTATTTAATCTCTTATCAAAAATATTGATGCTGACTTTCCCGTTGAAGGTATTGTTCAATGTTCCGTTCGGATTATTGATGTGTCCTTTTATTTTCACGAAATCCAATCCTCTGATCAGTCCCGGAACCGGAGTTTCAATATTGTCAATGGTAAGAAGTCTTTGAGGTCTGCTTAATTTCATAGCAGGGTCACCCAGGAAGTTTACCTTTAAATGGTTATTGTTTGGTCCCTTCTGTTTTTTAGCCAGTAAATGGGCATTTCCTAACGTATTGAAATCGTCATTCGTTAGTTTAAAAATATTCTGGGTAAATGTATTCGTGAAATCACGTCCGTAATCTACACCAATAGCACGGCTGGAAGTAATCATTGTTGATGCACCTCCCTGTTTCATTTTGATAAACTGTTCCCCTACAGAATTGGTTGCAGGCTCATCCCATAATGTAAATTCACATGTGATGGTAGAAACGAACGGGAATCTGCTGTATACATTAGAGAAGTTATTGGCATTCTGAACCTCAGTAGTTGTTAATACTCTTTCCTGTGCCCAGCCATTGATTCCTCCATGTCCGAAATAAAACAGATATAAACTGTTTCCGATAGCATTGGAAATAGCCTGGTTTACCTGTGGATATCTTCGTCCCCCAGAGGTACTCTGAGCGGTAAAGGCATCCATATATAACTTTTTAACATTATATTCTTTAAGTTCCGTCTGTCCCGGTTGTTCAAATATGCCGGCCAGAGAACTGTTCATTACATTATGAAACGGACCTCCTCCCTCATCATTATCATCCACTACAAAGTCAAGTCGCATACGCCAGTCTCCGAAAGGAGTTGACTGCCCCTGAAGTTTGTTGTAATAAGCCAATGTTTTATTGATCATATCTCCAGCTTCACTTGCGTTTGCAGCAGGAATTCTTCCCACAGGCAGATCCGGTAAATTATTTTCAATTAACAATGTGGTCTGCGGTTTGGTCATTACAATATAATCATCCGTTACAAATGAGGATACGTAATCTGAAGACTGTTCACTCTGGTAGCTGGCAACAACGTTTGTATTATTGGGAACTCTGTTTTTATAATCAAATGAAGCATCACCCAGGATAAATACGTATTGAAGTCTGCCAAGAGGAGTATTGAGTTTGCTGACGAAATCTCTTATAGCCGTAAGATCTTTACTTCCGCTGCCATATTCTTCATAGATTTTGTTAACGTCTACAATTTCTACATTATAATTATGAGCAGTCTGGTGATAGTTGGCAATTCTCTGTGCCTGGCCCATCATTTCAGGAACCGTCAGAATCAGGTAATCTATATTTTGTAAGGCAGAAAGATTTTGATTGGAAATTCTTCCTACAAACTGTGGGCTGAAAGCCGCATCAGCACGGAATGCCACAAATTCATTATTGAAATTCTGATCAGCAGCTGTATAAGCAAAGTTGAAAGCGCCGGCTCCGGCTTTATTCACTCTTCGGCTGGCATTGGTAATATCCGTTACATCCCATACCTGTTCTATATTAGCCGCATTGGTAATGCTGAATCCGTAATCTGTATTACTTCCACTTACAATTGAATAATCCCTGAAGTTCATCTGTGAACCATTGAACGCAAGATTTTCTTTGTACTGAACTTCTGCATAATCAAAATAGAAAGTTCCGTTAGGGTTTTTAGAAATATCAGGATTCAAAACCATTGTAATCTGATTTCCGGTAAGATTGGTAAGCGTTCCGGAATAGGTTACAGGGTAGAAGGTATACTGATAAGATGAAGTATCTGTAGGAATCGTTTGCAGTGGATGCGGATTTAAATTATTGATCTTAAAATCAATCGTATTCTGTTGCGAATTATAAGCTACCACCTGAGTTCTGTATCGTATAACATCACCGGCCTGTATTGGCGAGTTGGTGGAAAGTGTTATTGTTTTTTCATTGCTGAAAGGAGTGTCTTCCACCCAGGTTCTTCCTACTTTCAACAAGTTTTTCTGATCCTTGTTGATCACCTGGTAATTGTCATATCTTGTAATCAGCTGGGCAGGAAGGGTTCCATCAACAGTTGGAACTCTCTTCCCTGAACCTTTGTCAAAGTTGATATAGTAATAAGAAAAATCTTCATATATATTTTTAACGTTATTACTTCTTTCGCTGAACCGGGTATCTTTTCTTTTAAAACCATTTCCATTGGAAGTGTCGTAAAGGTTATATCCATCAGGACCCTGAGCATAGAAAAGAGCATAATCATTATCGTTCCATACCCCGTCATCTTCACCTACTACCTGAATGGCATTTTCCTGTAAAGCTCCATATCTTGCATCCTGATTATATTCAGGAAGCAGTACCCCTCCGTTTCCATAAATTCTGAAATTTTTAGGATTTACAGAGCCGGGATTGATTCCGTTATCTTTTAAAAACTGGGATGTGATTTTGAATACACCGGATTTGTCAACTTTTATTTTATAAAAGTTACCACTTGATAATGGGTTGCCGGTTGTTCCTATCTTATTAACAGTTCCTGTAGTATTTACAAATGAAGAGGCTTCTGAAACATTAAACGAAGATAATCTCTGAACACGGCCTTTTACATTTTTAAACAAAGCAACACTGATACTGGCATAGCTGTCTCCATCTAAATTATAATAAGAAACATCTGCTACATCATAATCAGGGAGTCTTCCTTTATCCAACTCAAATAAATCCTGAGTAGGAACGCTTTCCCAGACAAGATCTGAAATTTTAAGCTGCTTTTCTCCGATTTTTTGCTTGGTTACTATAAAAACATTATTTTGGCTGAAAGAAAAACCCTCATTTTTAAAATTAGGAAGATTTAATTTTGTGTCGCCAAAATCCTGAATTTTCGATCCATTCCATTCTATGGTGTTTCTTTGGGCGTAAAGTGTTGATGCAAAAGCGATTAAAGATAAAAGCGTAATTTTTCGTTTCATGTTTACTATTGAAATTGCTAAATTACAAAATAAATGAAAATTTTAGAATTAAATTGCGATACAATAAAATTAAATTGTTAACGTTTTTCAAAAAAATCAAATGTTTACTTGATTTATTGAATAATTTATTTTTTCTTTGTACTTTGAAAATATTTATATCGACTATGAAAAAACTAAAGTTGTTTTCATTAATAGCATTAAGTTCTACACTTGCATTAACCAGCTGTGGCGGATCAGGAACCAGCAAAGGTGGCGGTACCAAAAAATTTGTCAGTAAAACGGGTTGGAAACCAAACGAAAAACAAGGTTGGTTTTTTGCAGGAAAGCAACAAAAGCAGAAGGGGTGGCCTGGAATGGTATATGTAGAAGGTGGAACTTTTACAATGGGATTAGTGAAAGATGATGTTATGCACGATTGGAATAACACGCCTCGCAGGATGCAGGTAAGTTCATTCTTTATCGGAGAAACAGAAATTACTAACTACGAATACCGCGAATACCTGACATGGTTGAAGTATGTATTCCCACCAAGTGATCCTAGTTTTAAGGAAATCTATAACGGTGCATTACCGGATACCTTATTGTGGGACAACAAATTAGCAAGAAACGATTATAATGAAACGTATCTGCGTTCTCCGGAATTTGATTACTATCCGGTGGTAGGAGTTTCCTGGACTCAGGCAAACAGATACTGTGAATGGCTGACAGATAGAGCGAATGAAAAAGCTTTGATGCAGTCTGGTATTATTGCCAAAGATTTGTATATCAACGAATCCAACAACCAGGGAGGAACTGCATTCAACATGGATAAATTCAAATCGAATGATCCTGAAATGCAAGGATATATTAATGAAAAAAGGATGCAGCAAAAAACTGGTATGAAAACTACAAACCAGAGATTGCTTGCAGCTAACAGAGCTCCAAATTCTGCAATGGTACAGAAGTTCAGACTTCCTACCGAAGTTGAATGGGAATATGCAGCTCTTGGTATGGCAAAAACCAGAGAATATAACCAATACCTAGGAAAAAAACCTGAAATCGAAAGACTAAGAGGTACCAAAGGAAGAGACAGAGGAATGTTCCTTGAAAACTTCAAAATGGGTAAAGGTGACTATTCAGGGATTTCAGGATGGAAGAATGACGGTTCAGCACAGACTTCTGACGTAAGAAAGTATCCATCTAACGATCTTGGTGTATACGGTATGTTCGGGAACGTTTCAGAATGGACTGCGGATGTGTACAGACCAATCATCGATGAAGATTACAGTGATTTCAACTACTATAGAGGAAACATGCCTCAGGCTATCGTAAGAAACGGTGACGGAACTTATAAAATGATCGACGAAGGTACTATCAAATATGATACTTTGGCTGACGGAAGATTAGTTTACAAAGGACTTCCTGGACAATTCGAAAGACAAACTATCGCTGATTACAGAAACTACAGAGATGGTGACAGACAATCTTCTTTAGAATATTACAGAGCTTCTGATTCTGCTGCTGGGTTCGATATGTACAATGCTCCTAAACAAAGCTTTGTTGTAGATGGAGCTGGTAGAGTGAAACTACAAAAAGATACCAAAGACAGAACTTCAGGAATTTCTAACGAGGTTAGAGTTGTAAAAGGTGGTTCTTGGCAGGATACAGCATATTGGCTGGATCCGGGACAAAGAAGATATAAAAATCAAAACAGAGCTTATGGTTGGGTAGGATTCCGTGTTGCACAGGATGCCAGAACTAACGATAAGGGTAGAACTAGAAGATAATATTTATCAAAAAATACTTATAAAAAACCTTCCGAACTTTCGGAAGGTTTTTTTATTTTTGAACCATGAAATCGCTTTGGTTAAAAAGTCTAAAATACTCATATAGATTTGGCGATTGCATATGACCTCTTTTTAAAAAATATATATTTCCACATGAATATAGAACAGTTTTATCCTTTATTTCTGCAGGCTGCAAAAGTGACCATCGATAGCAGAAAAATAGCAGAGAATGATATTTTCTTTGCCTTTTCCGGTGAGAATTTCAATGCAGCTACATTAGCGGAAAAAGCCATAGATGATGGAGCTTTGGCCGTAATTGTTGAACTTCCGGAGTTTGAAAACAGAGATAAAAATATTTTCTATGTTCCATCTACCCTTGAGTTTTTACAGCAATTGTCTCTTTATTATAGAAGCAAGCTTACCATTCCTTTTATTGGGCTTACAGGAAGTAATGGGAAGACGACGACTAAAGAATTGATTCATGCTGTACTCTCAGAAAAATATAATGTACAGTATACATTTGGAAATCTGAATAACCATATAGGAGTTCCTTTGACAATTCTTTCCATTAAACCGGAACATGAAATGGCTGTGATTGAAATGGGAGCTAATCATCAGAAAGAAATTGAATTCCTGTGTACCATCGCTCAACCCGATTTTGGATATATTACCAATTTCGGAAAAGCCCATTTAGAAGGATTCGGAGGTTTTGAAGGGGTGATTAAAGGAAAGTCTGAGCTTTATGACTATCTTAAAAATGATAACAGAACTGTTCTTGTTAATGAAAATGATCCTATTCAGGTAGAAAAAACTGAAAATTATTTACCTAAAATTACTTTTGGAAAAGAGACATCAGATTACAATTTTGAATCTTTTTCTGCAGAACATTTTGTAGGATTGACTTATCAGGGAGTAAAAGCAGTTTCAAAACTGACTGGAGAATATAATTTCACCAATCTTTGTGCAGCGGCATGCCTGGGGCTTCATTTCGGAATCAGTTTTGAAAAAATAAAACATGCGCTGGAATTGTACACACCTACCAATATGAGATCTCAGGTGGTGAAAAAAGAGGGTAGGACTTTGGTTCTGGATACGTATAATGCCAACCCGAGCTCTATGACCGCTTCTTTGAATAATTTCATCAGTTTTGAGGGCAGTAAAACCATTATTATTGGGGATATGCTGGAATTGGGTGATGAAAGTGAGAAAGAACATCAGAACATCTTAAAACTGGCTCAGGAACTTAACTTCAATGAAATTATCACGGTAGGAAAGCATTTTAAAGAGGTTAATTCTTCAGATCTTGCTTTTGAAAATACAACAGTCCTGATAGAATATTTAAAACAGAACAAAATTCACTCTGAAAATATATTGCTGAAAGGCTCCAGGGGAATTGCTCTCGAGAAGCTGATCGAATTTATTTAACAGAGTAAGGAAGCTGGAGGCTGGGAGAGGGAAGATCCTGAAGGTAAGCGAAGAGTGTTCTCTTTTTTATTCAACTTTATAAACTTCATTGTTAAATGATCTCCGAAAAAGTGGATTGCCGGATAGTAACTTCCAGCTTAACTCTTCCAGCTTCCAGACCTACTACTTATTTCTTTAAATCCCAGAACTCTTGTACAATCAGTATAATATTTTTGAAGGTACTTGGGAAAACTTCATGCTCAATTTCTGCTGTTGTTTTCCAGGCCACTTCAGTAATGCCTTCTTCTATTTGCGGCTTGGAAGTGTCTTCTCCGTCAAAGTTCATTTTAAACCAATGGGTACATTTAAGGATTTTCTCGCCATTTCTTTCTATATAGATATGGTAAGTGGTATTGATGAATTTTACAAGTTCTACATCACTCAGACCGGTTTCTTCTTCTATTTCCCGTACTGCAGACTCTTCTCTGGATTCTCCTTTTTCCATTTTACCCTTCGGAAGATCCCATTTGCCAAGTCTTTTAATGAAAAGGATTTTACCTTCTGGATTATTAACTAAGCCTCCTGCTGCTTCTATAATTCTGAAAAGCTTCTGGAATTCCTGCCATATTTCATCCAAATTCTCTCCATATACGTTAAGTTCCTGCACAGAAGTATTCTCCAGAAGATCCAAAGCGATCTCTAAAGTTGTATAATTTTCATACTCAAGCTTTTTTTCAAGAGCTTCCGGATGCTTAGATATCAATAATTTTTTTTCGTTGACAAAAACTTTATACATTTGTAATAGTTAAGAATTTAAATACAAAAATAAAAAATGAATTTAGAAGGACGAAAGATTATTGTCAATAAATCATCTAAAGAACTTACCGAGTTGTTAAAATCACCTGAAAACTATAAAGATTTTATGCCGGATGGTCTTCAAAAATTTGAAACAAGAGATAACGGATTTAAATTCGGATTACAGGGAATGCCGGAAATCGCGTTAAAAATAGACGAAGTAGATGATCAGAAAGCTGTTTTAAAATCTGCAAGTTCAAGCTTGGATTTCACATTAACAGCAACTTTAAACCCAATCAGTGATAATCAGACTGAAGTTCAGATGTTATTCGAGGGAAAATTCAATCCATTCATCAAAATGATGGTGGAAAAACCTTTACAGAACTTTATCAATACGCTTACCGATAAAATCGAAGCCTATAAATAACAAAAAAACCTTCATTTTTGAAGGTTTTTTTATTTTGATATGAAAATTGTTATGCAATGACCCCTGAACAGTGGTCATAGGAACTTCCTGTAGCAGAAGACAGTACATTCACTTCATTATTTACTTTTAAAACACCCATGAAAGCGAAGATCAGGGCTTCCTTATAATCAATGATTTCTTTTTTAGGGATAATCACTTCAGCTTGTGTTTTTGATCTTATTTTTTCAATTAAAAATGAGTTGTAAGCACCTCCTCCGGTGATAAGAATATCCTTTATATTATTTTTATTGATAACATTGGCGATCTGCTGTGCGGTGTGTTCCGTAAAAGTGGCAAGGGCATCTAAGATTTCAATGTTTTTAAGAGCCGGAAATATATGTTTATTGCACCATTCGATTCCCAAAGATTTTGGGTGTGAATGCTGGTAGAAATCTAAAGTATTAAGATCGTTCAGCAAAGCTTCATTTATTTCTCCTTTTTGAGCAAGCGCTCCGTTTTCATCAAAACTTTTGTTGATTTGTTGTGCTAAATGATTCAATACAATATTAACCGGAGCTATATCAAAAGCGATTCTTTTTCCGTCTGAATGTAAAGATATGTTGGAAAACCCGCCAAGGTTTAAGCAGGCGTTATACTCTGAAAAAAGTAATTCATCACCTATAGGAACCAACGGAGCTCCGTTTCCATTCATCAGCACATCCTGGCTTCTGAAATCATAGATAACGGGTAATCCTGTTTCCAGTTTGATCGCTCTGCCGTCTCCTATCTGAAGGGTAAATTTTCGCTTAGGCTGATGGAAAATCGTATGACCGTGAGATGCAATCAGGCTGATGTTTTCGAGCTGATGCTTATGAATGAATTTTTTCACCTGCCGGCCAAGGTAAAAACCATATTCTGAATGCAGTTCCAGTAAATCTTCAGCAGAAAGATGAATAGAGTTTCGAAGTTTGTTTTCCCAATCCTCAGAATAGGGGATTGTCTCGGCTTTCAGGATCTGAAAGGTCCATTTGTCTTGTTTCTCAAATTCAGCAAGACAGATATCCAAACCGTCCATACTTGTCCCGGACATCAGTCCAATAGCCAGAGCTTTCATTATTTTTTTGGATTATTTTTTATTCTCGGAAATTCTCTTTGAACTGAAATCTCCTGAGTTGTTATAGAAAGTATATTCTGAAAAGTCATCCTTTGCAGTCATTCCATTGGCGCCTACCAGCGTAGAGCCGTCTTCCATGGTAACATATACTGTATCTTTAGTATAGATTCTGTTCTTTCTTTGATCCCAATAAATACTCTGCATTGCAAATCTCTGTCCTTCATTGGTTTTTATCCTTACGTCACCTTTGGCTTCGTAGAATTTTTTATATTCAAAGATACGGGCGTATTTAGCTGTAATCCTTCCCGGAACTTTAGGTTTCTTTTTATCAAAAAACTCAATGTCAATTCCTTTTCTGGCTACTACATAAGGGCTGTCAATCAGCTCATACTTTTCAATGATGGGTGCTTTGGCTTTTAAAGTGATAAAGCCGGAGTCACGCTGTATAATATTGGCGTTGTTGATAATCTGTGAAGGGAAATTTTTGCTTTGGCTTCCATTTCTTTTGGTAAGATCCTCTTCACAGGATGTCAATATAAAAAATATAGCACAACTAAAAAGGCATGCTATATTTTTATATGATATTTTTTTTGAAAAATTCATTCTAGTTATAAAGAGTCTTTCGGAACCATTTATCAGCAAAATTAAAGCCGATTTTCAGGTTGACAAAATTTTGATTGATCAGGTTGTTTTTAAGAGTTCCTCTTTTACCTACTTCCAGACCTATTTCCAGACCACTCATTCTTGTGATACTACTTGTTTTGAATGGAAGCATTACCCCGGCAGAAATACCGAATTTGTTGATGCTTGTTCCTTCCAGTTTAAGGTTTCCTCTTTCATAGAAAGCTCCATATCTGTAGATTACCCTTGAAAAGTAGTTTCTGAAGTTATTATAGTTAGGAAGGTACCATCCACCGGCAGAAACTCTGTACGTATCCTGAAAGTCGAAAGTTTTACCAAAATAAGAGATATCTTCTCCTTTTTTATAATCCACCTGTCCTGATAGGAACCAATGGTTTTCACTTCCATATCCAACCCCTACGGATGCTTGTAATGGAAGAAGGTTTTTAGATTTTGTTTCCTGCTGATCTATGATTGTCTCATATACCTTATTGGTTTCCTGAGCATCAGAGTATCTGTAAGTACTGTTGACGTATTCAGTAGTCATATTACTTGTGTTACCAAAAGTAGCAGTTGCTCCTACTGTGAATTTCTTATCAGTACGGGTATTTAAAGTCTGGTAGCTTGTACCAAGCGTAAAATTAAAGTTTCTGACTCTGTTTTTAGTTTGATAACCGTTAACATATTCACCAGCATAACTACCTGTAGCAGGGTTGTACGCACGGAATTCATTAAGGTCATTAAGGTCTCCAAAATAAAGGTTCGCTCTTGCTCCCACAGAAAGTTCCTGATTAATTTTATAAGAAACAGCAACCTGTGCAGCATTCAATGTTCCGCTGCCTTTAAAGTTATTTTTATACATTGGAGTTCCGTCTGCAGCTAATTGTTCATTTACGATATCGTAACTTTTAGAACTGTATGGCTGGTATGAAATCCCCATTTTCACTTTTGGAGATAGTGGAAATGCAAGAGAAATATTGGAAAGATACGTAGAATGCTTTGTAGATTTCATATCGTTATAGTTCGATTTGAAATAATTGTTTTCATTGGTAGCCTCCAGTCTGATACTCGTAAGTTCAAAATTGGCGTTGTTTGCCGGGTTGGCAAAATTGAAACTACTAGTGAAATCACTTATAAAAGCAGTTGATATACCTCCCATAGAAGTAGTCTCGATCGTATTATCATATTTCACATCTCCAATTCCATACGTTGCATAAGGCGAGTTGCTTAGACTCTGTGCATTTAGAAAATATCCAACTGATATGAATGATACTACAAAGATTTTTTTCATTCTTTATTTTTAAAACAATGCGCAAATATCTTAAATATTAATGAATTGTAAAAATTATATGTGGTTAAAGTTTGTTAAGGGCCTTTCTTTCAAAGAAAAATGCAAATTTTCATCAGTTAAAATATCAGTTCTATTATATAAAAAAGGCTGTTCTATATTGAACAGCCTTAGTTTATAGGACTTATTATCTCTATTTATTATTTTACCTGAAGCACGGATCGGCTGTGGCTAAAACTTTCAAAGCTGAACTTTCCATGATATTTTCCCATTCCTGAAGTTCCTACACCCCCAAAAGGTAAATAATGCGAACCCACATGGATAATTGTACTGTTGATCTCCGCATCTCCGCTTGTGGTATGATGCAAAACGTTATCTGCAAATTCCTGGTTTTCTGTAAAAACATATAATGCCAGTGGTTTTGGGCGGCTGTTTATTTCTTCCAGAGCCTCATTAATATCACTATATGTCATGATAGGAAGAATAGGGCCGAAGATCTCCTGCTGCATTACCTGATCATTCCAGGTGATATTATCCATTAAAGTAGCTTCAAAATGACGGGTTTCCAGATCATAGCTGCCCCCATAGATCACTTTTTCAGGAGCTGCTTCCAAATAACCGGCTAGATGTTTAATTTGATTTTGGCTCACAATTTTCCCGATTTTCCCTAATGACTGACCTTCATAAGTAGTATTTAAATGCGCTTTAAACTTTTCAATAAATGCACCCTTTATAGATTCATGGATGTAAATATAGTCCGGAGCAACACACGTTTGCCCACAGTTAATCCACTTTCCGTAAGATATTCTTGCTACCGCCTTATCAAGATCTGCATCTTTGTGAACAATCGTTGGCGATTTCCCCCCAAGTTCCAATGCCAGAGGTATTAATTGCTCTGCGGCTGCTTTCATCACAATTTTTCCAACATTCGGACTTCCTGTAAAGAAAATATAATCAAAAGGAAGGCTTAATAATAGAGTATTCTCTTCAATAGCTCCCTGAATGACTGCTACATAAGATTCATCGAAAGACTCTTTTACAATATTTTCAAGAACCTGGGCAACATGAGGTGTATTTTCAGAAGGTTTTAGAATCGCTGTATTTCCGGCTACCAAAGCGCCAATAAGCGGACTGAATGTAAGCTGAACCGGATAGTTGAAAGGGCCAATAATATAGGTAACACCATAAGGTTCATACATTACTTTGCTTACCACTTCAGCTCCTGATGGATGTGGCTTTGAAGGGACGGAAGTTGGTTTTGCCCATTCATCAATATTCTCCAGAAAATAATTCAGCTCACTAATGACAATTTGAATTTCCACATACTCTGCTTCCTTTCTGCTTTTTCCCAGATCAATAGACAGGGCTTCACAAAGATCATCCGTATGCTGCAAAAAAATTTCACGGAATTTTCTTAATTGCGCTTTTCTGAATTCAATATCTTTAGTCTTATTGGTTTTGAAAAAGGCTTTCTGCTGTTGAAATATACCTTTGATTTTTTGTTCCAGGTTTGTATCCATTAGTGTATGATTTTTACTAGTTGAAAATGATGTGAAATCATAATGAATTTACGAAAAATTTCACTCCGTAAATTTATTGCTTAAAATTAAATTGTGTAAAATTTAATTTTAAGTTTTATTCTAATCTTATTATTGATATTTCCTATAATAGGATAGGAGTGATCTCTTTTGAAATTTGTAATCTATAGTTTTATACATTTTAAGCAGACTTAATTTTATAAATTGAGATAAGATTTTTTATCTTTGAAACATGAATTGGGAGAACATCGCCGGACAGACGAATCTGAAAAAACTTCTTAGAGAAAGCATTGCCGAAAACAGAGTGAGCCATGCTCAACTTTTTGTAGGAAAAGAGGGATACGGAACTTTACCTATGGTTTTAGCCTATGCAAAAGAGATTCTAAATCGTGAGAATGAACATGCTGCAGCGAAAGTAGAACATCTCAATCACCTGGATCTGCATTTCAGCTTTCCTGTTTTTACGGATAATAGAAATTCTTTAAGTAAGAATAAATTTGATGAATTCAGAGAAATGATCATGGCTTCTCCTTATGCAAGCTATGATGACTGGACTGCTTTTTTAGAGTCGGAAAATAAGCAGCTGTTTATTTCCGCAGATGAAATTGATGACCAGAACCAGAAGTTTTCTTTGAAAAGTTTTGAAGGAGGAACTAAAATCCTTATCGTCTGGAGAGCTGATAAAATGAATATTGCCGCTTCCAACAAGTTTTTGAAATTTTTAGAAGAACCACCGGCTAAAACAATCATCCTTCTTACTGCGGAAAGTACCAATGATATTCTTCCTACCATCCTTTCTAGAACGCAGATTGTAGAAATCCCGAGAATACATGATGAAGATATTGAAAACCATCTCAAAAAGAACTTTTCTGTTTCAGAAGAAAAAGTGAAAGAGATTGTTCATGAAGCGCAGGGAGATCTCAATGATGCCATAAAACTGTTGAATTCTGGAGATAAAAGTAATGAATTCGAAAAGCTCTTTGTACAGTGGGTGAGAGATGCATTTATGGTTAAAAAGAAACCTGAATATTTAAAAAGCATTATTTTCTGGGCAAGGGAAATTGCAGGATGGAATAGGGAAAAACAGAAAAACTTGCTGAACTACTGTTCTGAAATCTTCAGACTGGCATTACTTCAGAATTATCAGTCCGAAAATCTGGTGTATAAAAAGATTAATGCGAACGGCTTCAATTGGGCAGGGTTTTCAAAATTTATCAGTGGCGCCAATATTGAAAGTATTCTGGAAGAAATCAATACTGCGGATCTGCACCTTACCCGAAACGGAAATCCTAAAATTGTCTGGACCGATCTCGGCATAAAATTATCAAGATATATTCACAAAAGCACATAAATAAAACTCCGGTAGCAGCCGGAGTTTTTTGTTTCTGTTTTTCCTTTTTTTTAATACATTTTACATTAACATTGTGTTAAAGATTCACATTTTGCATTGAAATTTCTCTAAATACTCCATTATTATTAAGCTTTCTGAGGTTGTTTTTGTCTGAAAACAGGCTTTCCAGCAGTTTCAGTGCCCATTATAGAAAACGTCTTTTCTTTACAATAAATTAAATCTATATTAAAAAATCAATCAATCGTTTGATTTGTATTAAAACTTGTGTACATTTGCGCCCTGAAAAATGAACACTAACATGATTTCAAAAGAAGAAAATATATTATTCGCAGCCGAAAAGCTTTTTGCAGAAAAGGGATTCGAAGGAACTTCCACCCGTGAAATTGCAAAGGATGCTAATGTAAATATTTCTATGATTTCGTATTATTTTGGCTCTAAGGAAAAACTTTATGAGAAATTAGTAGAATACAGAATGAATGAAGGTCAGTTTTTTTCAAAAGACCTTTTGGGAAGAACCGATATCAACGAGTGGCAGAAGATTGAAAAAGTAATTGATCAGTTTTCTAACAAGATCCGTACTCAAAAATGCTTTTACAGGATTATGCAGAGAGAACAGCTGTATAGTAAGAATCCTCAGATTATAGAATTTTTGAAACAAACTAAAATGGGATTCCTTTCTATGTATTCACAAATATTGGAAAGCGGTCTTAAAAATGGAATTTTCACCAAAAATCCACCTATTTATCTCCTTCATTCCACTATAAGCGGAACCTTATTTTATGCATTCAATGCAAAAGAAATGTATAAAGAGTTTCTGAATGAAACAGAGGATGAGGAAAATTTTGATGCAAAATACTATACAGAACTTAATAAACATATTAAATACTTACTAAAAGACCTTTTAGGTTATGAAGAGAATAAATAACTCAGTGATTGCATTATCACTATTCGTAGGAATAGCAAATGCAAATGCTCAGGAGAAAAAAACACTTTCTCTTGACGAAGCTGTACAGTTGGGAATCCAGAACAGCAAGAATCTCAAGATCGATGCAGCCAAGATCGAAGAGGCTACAGCTGATCTTTTGGAAGCTAAAAACAGACAGTTACCGGAATTGAAAGTATCAGGCAGCTATATGTATCTTCCGATAAAACCGAATGTAGATATCAAACTTCCGGGTGTTTCAGGAGCAGGAGGTCCCGAAGTACATCAAGTACTTTACGGTTCAGCTAATCTTAGTGTTCCAATTTACAGCGGAGGAAGAATCAAGTATGGTATTCAGTCAGCGAAATATTTGGTAGAAGCTTCGAAATTAAGCACTGAGAACGACAAAATTGCGATTGCTTATAATGTTGCCCAGGCTTACAACAACTTATTTAAAGCCAATCAGTCTATTAAAGTTTTTGAAGAAAACCTTGCTGCTTCTCAAAAAAGAGATGAAACATTCCTTAAAATGGAAAACAATGGTTTGATTGCGAGAAATGACAGATTAAAAGCAAACCTTCAGACTTCAAATATCGAACTTCAGCTATTGGAAGCTAAGAACAACTACAATATTGCCAACATCAATATGGATTTGTTGCTAGGAATTCCTGAAACTACAGAGTTAGTAGTAGATGAAAACTATATTGAAGAAGGTTCAGATGTGAAACCTGTTGATTTTTATGTAACTGAAGCCAGAGAAAACCGTAAGGACTTACAGGCTTTGGCACAACAGAGAAAAGCGGCAGAGTTGGGATCAAAAGCGGCAAAAGCTGAAAATCTTCCTTCTATTGCATTTACCGGAGGCTATGTAGCCGCAGATATTCCTAAGTTTCTTACTGTATACAATGCTATCAATGTAGGAATCGGGGTTTCTTATAACTTATCCAACTTATGGAAAGAAAACTCTTCATTAAGACAGTCGCAGGCGAGAGAAAAACAACTTGCCGCTACAGATGAGCTATTGAATGATAACATTAAGCTTGATGTCAACAGAGAGTATCAGAATACAGACTATTCAAAAAAGAGAATTGTTGTTTTCGAAAAATCTGCTGAGCAGGCAAATGAAAATTACAGAATTACAAAAAATAAATACGACAACGGTCTTGCAACCATGACAGAATTACTGGATGCAGATGCGGCTCAGATTGCAGCCAACGTTGGAGTGATCAATGCTAAAGCAGATGCTGCCTTAGCATACAGAAAACTATTACAGACAACAGGAACTTTAACAATTAAATAATCAGATCGAAACCAAAATGGAAAATAATAATACACAGGCAGCTGAACCTAAAAAGAAAAAAAGTTTAGTTTTTCCTATCATTTTAGCGGCAGTAGTAATCGGAGGAGGATTCTATGGTTACAGAGCCTTTACTTACGGACAGTATCATGAAGAAACTGACGATGCTCAGATTGCTTCCAATATGTCACCGGTAATTTCTAAAATCTCAGGATATGTAGCTCAGGTAAAAGTAAAAGACAACCAGTTTGTAAAGAAAGGAGATACGTTGGTGATTTTGGATAACAGAGATCAGAAAATGGCTCTTGAACAGGCTCAGGCAGCATTATCTACTGCTAAAAGCAATATTTCAAATGCAGAAGCTACTACAACAGCTACTTCTAAAAATATCGGTTCTTCAGAAGCGGCAGTAGTAACTGCTAATGCTCAGATAGAAGCGGCAAAAGTAAACGTTTGGAAAACTTCTCAGGATTTGAAGAGATATGCTAATCTTGTAAAAGATCATTCTATTACAGAACAGCAATATGAGCAGGCTTTAGCTGCAAAACAATCTGCAGACAGACAGTTACAGGTTTTAGTTGATCAGAGAAATCAAATTGCTCAGCAAACCCATATTGCTTCTTCTCAGACAGCTGCAAGTTCACAACAAATCAGTGTTGCCGGATCTGTTGCTAAGCAAAGAGAAGTAGATGTAGAAAATGCGAAATTGAATTTATCATATACCGTAATTCTTGCTCCTGAAGACGGACATGTAGGAAAAGTGTCTACACAGGCAGGTCAGTATCTGCAGGCAGGATCACAGTTGTTTGCTTTGGTTAAAAACGATCAGAAATGGGTTGTAGCCAACTTTAAAGAAACACAGGTAGATAAAATGGTAGAAGGACAGAAGGTGAAAATCGAGATTGATGCTTTCCCTGATCAGGAATTTGAAGGAGTGGTAAGTTCATTCTCTCCGGCTACAGGAGCTACTTTCTCTATTCTTCCTCCGGATAATGCGAGTGGTAACTTCGTAAAAGTAGTTCAGAGACTTCCTATAAAAATCGATTTTGTAAATCTTGACAAGAATATTGCAAAAAGACTGAGAACAGGAATGAACGTGAAAGCAGAAGTTGCTTTGAAATAACATTTAAAATTGTTAAAAGTCAATGGACTTCGTTGTCAGTAGTGAATCAGTTTTTGTAGTCAATTTAAAATAGACTGCTTTATAATTCAGGATTCACTTGTGAAACAAAATTCGCCATTGATTTTTTACATCATAAAAACTTATGCAAGATTCATTAGTAGAATATGGAGCGCGTAGAGTGATCATTACGATTACTGCTATCCTTTGTGCCCTTCTTGAAATTGTAGACTCCACGATTGTCAATGTTGCCTTGAATGAAATGAAGGGGAATCTTGGATCTACACTTTCTGAAGTGGGATGGGTAATTACGGCTTATGCCATTGGTAACGTAATTATAGTACCAATGACGAGCTGGCTTTCCCAGCAGTTTGGACGTAGGAATTACTTTGCGGCATCCATCATTATATTTACCATATTTTCATTTTTATGTGGAAATGCGACCAATATCTGGGAACTCGTGTTCTTCAGATTGATGCAGGGAATCGGTGGGGGAGCCTTATTGGTAACTTCACAGACGATTATTACGGAATCTTATCCGATTGAAAAAAGAAGTATGGCCCAGGCTATTTATGGTCTGGGAGTAATCATTGGTCCTACATTAGGTCCGCCTCTTGGAGGATATATCGTTGACAACTTCAGCTGGCCATATATTTTCTATATTAACATTCCGATTGGAATTGCCGCAACCTTGATGACGCTGCAGTTTGTAAGAAGTCCGAAATATGCCGAAAAACGTAAGGTCTCGGATGTAGATTGGATTGGAATTGGTTTACTGGCGGTAACGGTAGGTTCATTACAGTTCATTCTGGAAAGAGGACATGAAGAAGACTGGTTTGAAAGCGGAATGATCGTAGCCTTCACAGCAGCAGCAATTTTAGGATTTATATTATTCCTCTGGAGGGAACTTACCTTTAAATATCCAATTGTTGAGCTCAGGGTGCTTAAAAACAGCAATTTAAGAATCGGAACCATGATGTCATTCGTGCTTGGATTTGGGCTTTATGGTTCCACATTCATCGTTCCACTGTATACCCAGAGTATTTTAGGGTGGACGGCACTTCAGTCAGGAGCTTTGATGATTCCTGCAGCTTTAACGACGGCCTTCATGATGCCAATCATTGGTAGATTGCTAGCAAAAGGAGCAAAACAGCAGATCCTGGTTTCTTTAGGATTGTTCATCTTCTTTGTCTATAGTTTCTGGGGATATAAAATTCTGACACCGGACACCAGTAAAGATGCATTTTTCTGGATGCTGATTGTAAGAGGAGCAGGATTAGGACTACTGTTTATTCCAATCACCTCTTTGTCCTTAAGTACATTGAAAGGGCAGGAGATTGGTCAGGGAGCAGCCTTTACCGGAATGATGAGACAGCTAGGAGGATCTTTCGGGATTGCAGCAATTACAACTTTTATTGCCAATGCAGGCCAGAAGTACAGGAATAACCTGATTTCCCACCTTGACGAAAACAGTTTTGAGGTCCAGCAAAGACTCGCAGCATTGAAGGCAAGTTTTGTAGCGAAAGGAATGACCCCGGACGCCGCGATGAATGCGGCTTATAAAATGCTCGACATGTCAGTAACCAAGCAGGCAACGGTATTGTCTTACATGGATGTATTTCTTTACCTCGGAATCGTATTCCTGATATGTATTCCGTTTATCTTACTCGTAAAAGAAAGAAAGAGCAAAGAAAAAATAGATTTGAGTGAAGCCATGCACTAAATTTTAATTAAAAACCTTCGATATTTTCGAAGGTTTTTTTTTGTTCATTTCTGTCATAAAAAAATATCAGACAATAACTTTTAGTTTTAATTCTGTTAAACAAAAAATAATATCACTTATTGGAGAGTTTAATTATTTTTTCTAGCTTTACAAGAACAAATGAAAAAATATGAATAGATTCCCTAATCCCTCAAACCCTCTTCAAAAAGGTGTTTTCCCAATAAAGTACCGGATTTTTATCTGAATATCATTTTTAATATCAATTGATTGAGCACTATCATCCACTTTGTTTTTATATTCAATAAAGACAATGTCCTTATTTCTGAAAGCTTTATTAAATATTGTCTTTCGTTTTAATAATTAACTAAACCATGATCTCAACATACTTACAAAATATTAAATATGAATCAAATACAACTGCCGGAAACCTATCTGGCATTATCAGATTTCAGAAAGCATGATGTCTATCTTCCTGAAATGAATCAGGCTCAGATTATTTCAGATTTTTTTCCCGGAACCTTTACAGAACTTACCCAGCGCCTGTCTGATATTACAGGAGCTTTTTATGGTGGAATGCTTAAGCAGATTGGCAGACTTTATGGAGCCGAAGCTATTGAACAGCTTTCCAGTACCTTCATGTATGATCTCGGATCCAGAATGACACTGAGAAATCTTGAAACAAAACCTAATCTGCAGCCCGGTATTCCGGCCGCAGCCAAAATACTGATAGGAGCAATTTTTACATCCAGTCCCGAATATAATTTTGAATTTAAAGAATTAAATGACCACCAATGTGAACTGCTGATCAAAGGAGTAGACCGTTACCATAAAATAACGCAGAGCCTGCAAATCGCTGGCCTGTTGAAATGGCCGGTCATAAAACCATTTTTACAGGGAGTTTGCGATACCCTGGGGCTGGATGTTTTACTTGAAATAAAAGTGCTGAAACTTGACCCGGACAGCTCATGCAGTTATCATATAATGGTCTCAGAGAAATAAGATTCTTCAAAAGCATTTCGCAGATTTTGAAGATTTCGCAGATCTTATTGTAATCAATTTTATCTCAAAATATTAATAAAAGCGGACTAAAGTCCGCTTTTACCATTATAAATTAAGGATCGGCTTTAGCGAGAACATAAAACCCGCACCCCGAATCTTGAAATTTAATCTACTTCATCCTCTCTATCCACTCAATTCCGCTCACATCAATCAGTTTCAGCGCATGAATTTCACTTTTCTGAAGAATATCATCAATATCCAAAGTTACATCAGCCTTTGCTCCCAAGGGAATTACCAAGCTGTGCTTTCCGGGTTTTACTTTGGTGACATAATGATTCTGTATATTTTCTTTAGACAATTCAGAAAGTTCTTGATGATTCAGTGCTTTTAAAATATTTCCATTTTTGTCCAGAATATGGATGCCTATCAGGAAAGAGCCATAAACATCGGCCCCTTCCGTCCTGTAGACTTCAAATTTTAAATCCGAATTAGTATGGGAAATATTTGAAATTTCCAGTTTCGGTTTTACCGATTTATTATGCAGGGTTCCCCATACACCTCCATGGAAATACTGATTGGTAAAAAGAGTCAGCCCGAATATGATAAGCGAACCTGCCAGTACAAGAACTTTTGGTTGTGAGATAGGAAAGTTTCCTGAGCCAAGCCACTGAAACCCTCTTTTTTGAGTGAAGATTTTGTTATTCTTCATGAAATAGTAATCCAGTGAATAAGGACCGCTTCCGGTAAGAAACAGAACAAATCCGCCAGCAACTCCTAAAACTCCTATCTGCCATTCATCAAGACAGGTTGTTCCCAGCCAGCCGGAACCCAATAGAATCCCAAGGGCAAGACTGAAGATGCCGATGCTCATCAGCCGTGTAAATAACCCGAGAATAATGAATAATCCCACAATAGCTTCAATAATAGTGAAAATCATCATGGATCGCTGTAAGGCATCAGGATGGGTGACCAGATATTCAATAATAGGTTTTATACCGAGTGCATTCGGTAAAAAGTGATTGAATTTTTCCCCGATATATCCCTGCTCATCAGGAATAAGCTTGTTTTCGAGGATAAGTCTGCGCCAGAAGGCTGAAAAGTAAGTCCATCCGATCACCATGCGGAGGGATAAAGCATATAATCCGGCCATGTCCGAAGACTGGCTGTTTAGAGTATGTTTCATTGAAATTAATATTGTATTGTAAAAAACTGATTTTTAATTAGGTTAAAAAAGTTTAAACCAGATTAAGCTTCAGTCTTTTAAACAGAATATATTTCGGCGGGCTGTTTCCTGTAGAATGCCCTGAGTATTCATTGAAAAAAATCTTCTCTTCAGCAGAAACCTCTGCAGAAGAATAAAAATTGGAAAAAGAATCTTTGTATTGGCCCTGAATGTTAGCTTTTGAGACTGAAACTCCTGCTGAAGCGGATGCAGCATCACAGCTGGAAGAAAGAGATGAAGTTATCTTTACCTTATTCAGCCCGCTGATATACTGAATATCAAAAATATCAAGAACATTTCTTTTTACAGAACACGGTGATAATGAAAACACCAATACAAGCATCGTAATGACAGCTTTATAGGTTTTCATATGGAGTCCTGAATGGGGCATGGTTACAAAACTACACTTTATTTTAATGTAAGCTTAATAAATTGTAAAAAATCCTCCTGCTGGTCTACAAATAAATAATGGGAACAGTTGTCGATAAGTCTGAAATTTTTCACCCCAACGATATTTTTAAGATCATTCAGCTGTTTTTCTGAAAATATTCCGTCATCCTTACCATACACTGCAAAAATGGGAATTCCTTTTTTTCGGATGTCTTTTAGAACGGGAGTATTATCCAGATTGTTCAGAGTTTCATTTTTATAGAATTTAAGGGGTGAATCAGGATTTCTTATATTGTTTTTATAAAACTCACCTGCCTTGTATTCGTTTCTCAGCATTTCACTTTTGGGAGTAGGATTGGGCATATCGAAGAAACTCAGCTTACCGGCCATTTCATAACATCTTTTTCTATAGGCCGCAGAATTTTTATCCAGATTTTCTATTTCCGAAATCTCTTTGAGCTGTACAGAATCATTTTTAAAATGTTCTTTTGCCTGTTTTAAAATATGATCATAAGTTTCCTGCTGGGTAAATAAAGCTCCGGCAAGAGTCAGAGAATTTACTTTTTCAGGAAATTGTGAAGTGAATAGAGTCCCGATAATTCCACCGAAACTGTGAGCAAGAATATTTGCTTTTTTAATATGATAAGCTGTGTAAATTCCTTTTAAATCTTCAAAACTTTCTTTAAAAGTCATAGTGGCATTTTCATCTTTTGAACGGCCTTCACCGCGTCTGTCATAGACAATGACATAAAATCCTTTATCAGCCAGCTTTTGAGCTGTAGTTCCTTCAAATAAAGTGGCATTTCCGCTCGGTCCTCCATGAATAAAAATAACAGGAATGTTTTTTGGATTTCCATAGGCTTTAGAATATAGATTCTGTGCATTTAAAACAATAGAACATACAATAAAGATAATAGAAAACAGTGATTTCATGATAGCGTTTTAGGATCCTCTAAACTACTGAATATTCTGTGAGCAGGATAAAATAAATGGAATTATCATTAAATTTAAAAAATAAAAATCACTACTGACGGACAGTTGTCACAAATCTGATTTATTTTTACAACATTATTTAGAATTTAAACAGAATATTGTAATGAGTTATTGTTTAGCAATAGAAGGTATGCAGCCCGAAAGCAGAAAAGAACTGCACAAAAATTATCATGACCACTATTATGGATTTCCAATTCATGATGATAATGAATTGTTTGGAAGGCTGATTCTGGAAATCAACCAGGCAGGCTTAAGCTGGGAAACCGTTCTGAAAAAAGAAGACAGTTTCAGAAAAGCCTATGATCATTTTAATATTCAGAAAATAGCAGCATATACAGAAGAAGACCGCGAAAGACTGTTGAATGACAGCGGAATTATCAGAAATAAATTAAAGGTAAATGCTGCGATTGAAAATGCCAGAACGATTTTAGAGCTTCAGAAAGAATTCGGGTCATTTGAAAAATGGCTGGAACATCATCATCCTAAAACATTGCAGGAATGGATGAAGTTATTCAAAAAAACATTCAAATTCACAGGTGGAGAGATTGTCAACGAATTTCTCATGAGTACCGGATATCTGAAAGGAGCCCATCATGAAACCTGTCCGATACATTCAAAGGTTTTGGCTCAAAAACCTTTGTGGAAGAGAAGTTTGGATCAATAATAAACATAGATTCCTACGGAATGACAGAGTGTGTAAATAATGTCAAACACCTCTTTTTTGTCACTCCGTAGGAATCTCAATCATTCTTTGTAGCTTTATTCACTACTTCTTTATGCTCATTTCCCCATTTTTCAAACTCGAGGATAATGGGTTTCAGCTTGTACCCGATTTCTGTAAGCTCATATTCTACCCTTGGAGGAACTTCGGCAAATACTGTTCTGGTAATGATTTTGTCCTCCTCCAGCCTGCGAAGCTGAAGAGTAAGCATACGCTCTGTAATATTCTGAAGCTTTTTTCTCAGTTCTCCGAATCTCATTTTTCCATTGATCAGATAACAGCAGATAGCCAATGCCCATTGTCCCCCGATAATGTTGGAAGCATAGATTTCCGGACATTCATCAGCAAGCGCTTTTTTATTGGCAAAATTCGTTGAAGTTTCCTTTATTTTAGTCATTACTTACATTTTTTATAGTACCATACAATGGGTGGCTAATGTACAAAATGTAAGTTACGTATCGTAATTTTGTAATAGAAATTTAAACATAATGAAGACTTTAGTAATTATTATCCATCCTGATATTGAAAAATCTGTGATCAATAAAAAATGGACTGACGAATTAAAAAAATATCCTGAAAAATATACGGTTCATCAATTATACGAAGCTTATCCTGATGGAAAAATCAATGTAACTCAGGAGCAGAAGTTGATGGAATCTTATGATAAAATTGTATTTCAGTTTCCTTTTTACTGGTTCAGCAGCCCGCCACTTTTAAAACAATGGTTGGATGAGGTGGTTTTATATGGTTGGGCGTATGGAAGCAACAGTGGTTTCAAGCTTGCAGGAAAGAAAATGTCACTGGCTGTTACTGCTGGAATTGATGAAGAAGGATACAGTACATCCGGAGAGTATAAATATACCATGAAGGAGCTTTTCAGGCCTTATGAATTGACGTTTGATTATATAAAAGCAGATTATAAAGAACCTTTTGTTTACTACGGAATTGAAAGAGATTCTTCCGATGAATGGATCAACAGAAGTGTTCCGATGTATCTGGAGTTTTTGGATGCTTTATAACAGAGTAAAAGTAAAGTTGGACTTTAATTAAATGAGTTCAACTTACTTTTCTATGTATTCAAAAGGTTCTACATTCCAGTCCTGAATATATTTCTTTATTGTATTACTATCAATATTAAAAGGGACATCTTGATATTTCCAGCCTTTTGCGGGAATTTTTAAATCTATAAGATAATTCTCAATAGAATAAATGTCAAGAACTTTTGCATTTTTAGGTTTTATAGAATCAAAAATGATGAGAAATTTATCTCCTTTTTTGTAAGAACAATTTGTTGTTTTATAATATATTTTATTACTAACCTGATAGCTATAATCTGTTCCTACACCATTGTTATTCTTTGGATGCCAATCCGTAATAGCCTCTCCAATTGTATATTTAGGACTTTTGAGCATTTTTTTTACCCATAAATTCTCGTCTACCATGCAGAATATGATCAATCCTAAAGTGAGTACCAAAAGAATAATATGAAATTTTTCAGAGATAAATTTTTTCATGTTCAACTCATATATTTTTCATTGAACTTTTGCAGATCTACTGCCTGTTCCTGAAAATATTCTTTAAATTTATCTGAAAGATTTTTTTCTTTAAACTTTACTATAGTATACCCGCTATCAAAAGCAATAATTTCTAAAATACTTTCCTGAATTAAAAAATGATTAGGTTCCCAAACGATGGAATCTTCAGCAGATAGTTTAGAGATTAATGAAGTATCTGGTACAATATTATTTGGAACAGCGGATATTATCCCCCAAATCATCTGAGTATTGCTTTGATAAAGCTTTTCAAATTCCCGATGATCCAAAACAAAAAAATCTTCATCAAAATTAATGGGAAGTGGCTGTTCAGATATAAAATCCAGATCAGTTAAGATCCAGTGATAAATAGTCAGATCATCCCATATAGGCTTTAAAATTTCCTGAAGATTGGTATGGAATTTTACTTTCTTTGTACTTCTGATAATCCAGTTCATTTATTCTTTATTTAAAATCCTGTTGATTCTTTTCTCTGCTTCTTCCTTTGTAATTCCATTATAAAAATCATGTACAAAAGGATGTTCATAGCTTTGGTGAGGATAAACAAATGGCCTGCCGATTGCATTATTTACCACCACAGTTGTAGGAACGCTTTCCTGAAAATCATAATCCGGAAGATAGGTAGAAAGCCATCCGAAATATTCAGCTTCAAATTCCTTATTATCGTAATTCTCAACATATTCATTATAGCTCTTCTCACTCAATGAAACCCATATTCCATAATCCAGATCTCTGCAGTCATCATTAACTTCCTGCACAAGAACTGTGCGGATAAATCGGTGTGTATTTTCAGGATCTTTGACGACACACAGGTCTGAACTGAGTTCAGCATTTTTTAATTCTTCTTCGGATAAGCAGGAATAAAAATAAGGGTATGAATAGGCTATTGCCGGCCAGTCTTCTTTTTCTTCCCCGCAGCATTGGCAGATGTATTTCATGATTAAATTTGCTTTTCGGCTAAAATACCTAAAAATCCTTATCCCACCGTCGGCGTATCCTCTTCTTTCAGTATTTTCTTCTCTTTCATGGTGAGCATCATGCGTTCATATTTGTATTTTTCCCAGTCGAAACCATTGAGAAAATCAAGGGCTGCCTGGAAACCTCTGTTGAAAAGTTCTTCCTTTTCCTCTTTTTTCATAAAGAAATTCAGCCAGCTGCTGGTACCGCAGTTCACACTCTGTATACTGTATAAACGGTAAAAAGTATGTTTGGTAAGGAAAGTTTTGTCATTAAAACCTTTCAACGTACTGATGATATTTCCGGCATAGCTGAAGGGTGTTTTCATGATTTCTGCACTGGTTTTCCCTCTTTCCGAAAGAATAGCAGAATCACTAGTCAGCTGTACTCCGAAAAGAGGCATTCTTGGATAAAAAACTTCATCGGCATGAAACAGGTCAATAGGAAAGTTGGAAATACTGCCTCCATCAATGAAAACCCCGGCAGGGTTGATATCTTCCGGTTTGGTATTCATCCAATATCTCCAGGCGTATTTTACAGAGCTGTCATCTTTATTGATCTGTTTCTGAAAAGGTTCAAAGAAAAAAGGAACAGCCATAGATGCTCTTACAAATTCCGCCGGGCTGATGTGCTTCAGTTCCTCTTCGGACCAATAGAGATTGGCCATTGTAGGAAGTTCCACCTTAATTTTAGCATTGATATCGGTGGTAATGACAACATATTCAGATTTGAGAAGGTAAAACGGATTGTTTTTATAATAATCATTATTGAGGGCACTTTCATAGAAAATTCGATATCGGGTCTGATCAATATGTTCCTTATTTTTTATTTTAATCTTTTCGATATTCTGCAGAGTCACTATATAATATTCCTGACCGTTTCCATACCGGTAGTTGAGGTTAAGATTCCGTTCTTTCTGAATAAATTTCTCGTTGAGGTGGGCCACCGTTTTGATTCCAAATTGATCCAGTGCATTTTGCATGGTATTCTGGAAAACATTTCCGGGATTGAGACCGCTGTTTTCTTTCCTAAAATTATTATACAGTTTTTGAATGCAGAAAAAGAGAATGACAGCCGGAATCAGAGGAATCAAAAACATCAGTTTGGCATTCAGTATAGTAGCTGAAGAAACCAAAAAAGGAATACTGATCAGGATAATGAACAGGATCGCAGCAATAATGGCATTGATCTTAAAAAAATCCTTATTGTTAAGCATTGCATGCAGCGTCGTTTTTACATAAGTTTTTCCATCCATAAAATCGGAAAAATCCCAGCTGAAAAGGATATCTTTGATAAGCTCACTTTTGGGCTCTTCTTTGGTTTTACAGGCCGCAATGAGCATCGTATTAATGGCTCCGGCACTCGTTCCTGCTACTTTCAGAAAACGGATACCAAATATTTCCAGCCCGTAAAGATAGCCTACCAGTGCACTTCCCCAGACACCACCACCTTCCTGCACAAACTCTATATACTGATTCCCAGACTGATCCAGGAGATCAGAGAATTCTTTGGCAGATATATTCTCATGCAAAGCAGCCAGTTTATCTTTGGAGGCCTGCGAAAGAGAAGAATCTTCCAGGATTTTGTTGAGGTTTTCCGAGGTCATGGTATTTTGTCTTGATGGTGTTTGGGTTAAAGGCAAAAAGCAATCAACCGGTTTATATTTTTATCGAAGATAAAATCTTTGCGTCTTTGTGCTTATATAAAAATTAATCACCATTGTTTACGTCTTACATAAATAAACGTACTGATCATGACCGTAGCCATAGCTCCCAGCGTTATAAAATATCCGTATTTATGATGAAGTTCAGGCATATTATCGAAATTCATCCCATAAACCCCGGCAATAAAGGTGATCGGTAAGAAGTAAATAGAATAAATAGCCAGAACTTTCATAACCTGGTTGGCCTTTTGATCCGAAAGTGCCAGGAACATGGAAATAAGGTTGGTGATCTGAATATTCAAGTGATCAAAATCTGCCACTACATCTTTATGTTTATCTTTCAAATCAACAATTTCGGAGTCCTGTAAATTCAATAATTTAAATTTATCAATGGCATCCGTAGAAATCACCAGTACCCGTGAATTCAATCCTGATTTTCTTTTCAGTTTATAAAGACGGCGGATCTGGCTTGTATGATTGGTATTTTTAAGGAAAATCTCATTCTCTATATTGTCCATAGTTTCAAACAGACTTAAAGATTCATCATCAAAACTTTTCATAATCAATATCGCGATCATCAGTGTGATCTGTTGAGGATTAAGGTCTTCCTGAATCGAAGAAACTTTCTTCTTGACTTCGGTGATACTTCTGGTTTTCATCCTGTGGATGGTGATAATGGTATTCTCCACCAAAAAAATCCCGATCTTGGTACTGATATCACTGATGGTATTCAGATTCTTTCTTTCCAGTTCTGTACTTTCACGCAGGAGAAAGAATTTGATATTTCCGTCCTCTTCATATTTGGGAAGGTGGTTGGGATCCATGGTATCTTCCAGAAGAAGATTATTGATTTCATATCTTTCATGAAGAAATTTCAGGTCTTCTGCAGTAGGAGCCTCTACATCTACCCATTCGCACTGGGAGGTTCTGTATATCGTATCAATTGGCATAAAGTAAAAATACTAATATTTTGAAAAACTATGTGTTAAATAAGTTTTATCTTTGCCAAAATTAAAAAACTATATGATTAAAAGTACAATAAAAGGTGTGGGATTTTATGTTCCAGATAACGTTGTTACAAATGATGATTTAGCAAAACTAATGACGACCAATGATGAATGGATTACGGAAAGAACGGGTATCAAGGAACGCAGACATAGAAAAAACAGGAATGACGCTCAGGAAACTACTGCTTATTTAGCGTTTAAAGCCTCAGAAAAAGCCATTCAGAACGCAGGTCTTACCTCAAAAGATATTGATTTTATTGTTTTTGCAACCCTTTCTCCGGATTACTATTTTCCTGGGAGCGGGGTATTGCTTCAGGATATGTTGGGATGCGATACAATTGGAGCACTGGACGTGAGAAATCAATGTTCGGGATTTGTATATTCTATGAGTGTTGCCAATGCATTTATTAAATCAGGTACTTATAAAAATATTCTTGTTGTAGGAGCGGAGGTTCACTCTTTCGGATTAGATTTTTCTGATGAAGGCAGAGGAGTTTCTGTTATTTTCGGAGATGGAGCAGGAGCAGTTGTACTTTCAGCTTCAGAAGATGAAAATTCAGGAGATATTTTAGCGGTGAATATGCATTCTGAAGGTAAATATGCAGACGAACTTTGTACGCAGTTCCCGGGTTCAAAATTCGGATGGAGTGACAGAATGAGAAAAGAGCCTGAAAATGTAACCAACAAAGAAGTATACCCAATCATGAACGGTAACTTCGTGTTCAAACATGCGGTGACAAGGTTTCCTGAAACGATGATGGAAGCATTGAACAAAGCAGGGAAAACAGTTGAAGATCTAGATATGTTCATTCCGCACCAGGCGAATCTTAGAATTGCTCAGTTTGTACAGGATAAATTCGGATTACCGAACGAAAAAGTCTTTAACAATATTCAGAAATACGGAAATACAACCGCTGCTTCTATTCCTATTGCTTTAAGTGAAGCGATTGAACAAGGGAAAATTAAAAGAGGTGATTTGGTACTTCTTTCAGCTTTCGGAAGCGGATTTACCTGGGGAAGTGTGCTGTTTGAATACTAAGAGAAGAGAGTAAATAGCTTTTGTATCTATAAAACAGAAAGAAAGCTTTATGTTCCACTTATATTACAGCTGAAGACGTGAAAATTCCCATCCTTTGGAGGGGTGGGGAAAATTCAAAGAATTTTTGACGGGGCGGTTGGCAACATCTATTCCCTAAACAATATAAAAAAACCGCAGAACTGCTAAAGTTCTGCGGTTTTTGGTTTATGTATTCCTATTAAAGGCTTTTCAATAATTTTTCGGTATCAGTAGAATCCTGTCCTGTACTTTTTGCAAGCTCAATAGATTTTTCAGCCCATGTTTTTGCATTTTTCTTATCCCCAATCTTATTGTAAAGATTTGCCAGAGTATCTGTATTAGCAAAGTTCTGATCTTTCTTTACAGATTCCTGTGCCCATGCAATTGCTTTTTCAAGAGATGTTTTATTGCTTACGTTTTCAAAGAAGTTCCACGCAAGAGAATTCAGTTCTTCAGAACCTGCTGCAGAATAGTCTTTGTATAAGTCAATGATCAATTTTTCATACTCAGGAATATCTTTATTCTTTAAAGCTCTGTTGGCTTTCATTCTTTTTAAGATCTTGTCAGCCTCTTCTTTGCTTAGGAATTTCTGAGTTTCAGACATGAAATAGTTGTCGTCCCATTTTTTTGTATCTGCATTATATGCTTTTTTGGAAACGGTATTCAACTTGATGTTTTTGTCAAACTTTTCATACTTATCTTCCGGGAAGAATTTAACGATATCCGCTTTCTTATCCTGAAAAATTTTGTACAAAGGGCTGTCTATAGTTTGAACCCCTGAAAGAAGCATTTGAACATCTTCCTGATCTAAACTTGGTTTCTGCTGGAAATAACGGTTAAGTACTTTACCGGCAAACTCAGCATCATTATACATTGTAAGTCCTGCAAGATTCTTTAGAAACTCTGGATCTTTTTCTCCTTTTTCAAACTGCTCTTTTAAAGAAGTCAGTCTTTTGTTTGGATCTTCGGCATCTTTGGCAAACTGGATAAAGTCTTTTTCTTCAACATATCCTAACGTTCTGTGTACTGCTTCACCGTTTCCATCAATAAACAGGTAAGTAGGGAATGCTTTTACATTATATTTTTTAGCCAACTCAATTCCTTCACCTTTTTCCATGTCAATTTTAGCATTGATGAAGTGAGAATTATAGTATTCACCCACAGACTGAAGTGGGAAGATATTTTTTACCATCAGTTTACAAGGTCCACACCATGAAGCATATGCATCTATAAAGACCAGTTTTTTTTCTTTTTTTGCTTTGGCAAGGATAGACGCAAAATTGCCGTCTTCAAATTTAATTCCCTGTGCCCATGCAAGAACTCCTATAAAGATTGAGGAAAGTATTGCTATTTTTTTCATAAAAACTTTTTATTCCCTGCAAATGTAATAAATATGATGACACATGAGCCGTTCATATTGAAAATAATTATAAAGGAATTTTGGTTTTAAAACAGGCATCGGTTCATATGAAGGATAATCATTTATTATTTCGGTCTAATTATTAAAATTAATGTAAATCGCTGTTTTAAGTTAAATGATTAAATTTCAATATAATATTTTAATAAAAAATAAAATATCACTAGTTTTGTAAAAAACAAAAAGACACCCAGTGAAAATAATGATGAATTATTATAAAATAAAAATAATAATTTGTTTCTGTATGTCTAAAAATATCCTGAAATTTTTGTTTTTGCTGGTAACAGCAGTCCCAATATTCGCTCAGAAAAAAAACAACTTTGAGCTTATCTGTGAAAGAACGTCTTCTGTTACCGCACATAAGGATTTACCCAAAGCGATCAAGACCGCAGATTCTCTTTATATGCTGGCACAGAAACCTTCTGAGAAAATACAATCTCTTATTCTCTCTTCAGAACTTTATCATCATGCCGGCGAGCTTAAAAAAGCAATTTGCTATAGTGAAAACGCCCACTCGATAATCAATCAGATAAATGACCCGGAACAGATGGCTGTGGTAACCCGATTACTTGCCAGGCAATATAGACAGGTAGGGTTGTATGAAAGGTCTAAAAAATACATTGTAAAAGGACTGGAAGCTTCCGGCAGGATTACTGATTTTCAAAAAAGTAATGAGGCGGCAGGACTCCTGAATCAGGAAATGGCTTTCTATGAAATGGAACTGGGCAATTACTCAAATGCAATACGATTTATAGAATCTTCTCTGAAATATTTTGAGAGAATCAACAGCCGTAATGAAAACAGAACAGCTGCTGCTTCCTATCAATTGCTTGGTGATGTCTATTTCAAACTGAATGACTATCCTGTTTCTGAAAATTATTACAGGAAAGCTGAAGGTTTGCTCAAAGTCGGAAGCTGTACGCTCGGATTGGTTTATAATGGTCTGGGAGGAATCCGTCTGAAGCAGAAAAACTGGAAAGATGCGGAACTATACCTGAAAAAAGCAGAAAAAATAGCAGACACCTCCAGAAGTCTTACATTGAAAAAAGCAGTATACTCCAATATAAATGATTACTATGAAGGGATGGGGGATAATTTCAAAGCTTCTTTATATGCTGTGAAATATGTACGGACATACGACAGTATTGCAGCTCGTAATCAAAGCTTCACAATGAAAGGAGTAGAGGTTTCAAAAGGGAAGACCAGTAAGAAGAACGGACAGATGAATCTGGTGAAAAATGCCACTATTATTGTCCTGTTTACATTGTTGGTTGGTTTACTTGTTTTCTTCAGAACGAAACAGAAAAAACAACGTTCAAAGTTCAGAAATATCATAAGAACTCAGTTGAAAATGATCAGCAGCAGAAGTAATCATCCTTTAAAACAATCCGATGGTTCTGAGTTTTCCAATATATCTGTGGAAGAAATTGATGAAAAAGATTCTGAAACAGACCGAAGACGAAATGATTCTCTGATGACTTCCGAAACAGAATCAAAGCTGCTTGAACTTCTTGAAGATTTTGAGAAAGGTGATCTCTATAACAATAAGGGAATGTCTCTGTCTTTCCTTGCAGGTGAATTGAATACCAATACAAAATATCTGTCTTATGTAATCAATCAGCATAAGAGTGCTGACTTTAAATCGTATATCAACCGACTGAGAATCAGATATATTGTGGATAAGCTGATCAACGATGAGAAATACCGACAGTATAAAATAAGCATCCTTGCTGATGAATGCGGCTTCTCTTCACACAGTAAATTTGCTGCAGTTTTCAAAGCGGTCACAGACTATTCTCCATCAGCCTATATTAAATATCTTGATGCTGAAAATCAATCAGATAAAAATGTTCATTTTCCTGAAAATGATTAAAAATAGATAGGTTTTTAAATTCTATCTTACTGTTTTCACGAAAATGAACAACCTATTGTTTTACAGGAACCCTTTGCTATCCTATCTTTGCGCCAGTTCGAGGGACATGAATACAATCATACTACAGCTTATCTCTTTTATTTTTTGAAGGAATATTTCTTTTCCTGAAATAATATTATAGTAAGAAAATCATCCCTAAGCTGAAAACTAAACCATGAAAATTTATATATGGAACGCGTGTATATTTCATCATTGAAACAGCCACGGTTCCTGTTTTTATCTTTAAAGGAAGTATTCTGTTCACAGAATATAAACCATATCTTATAATCGGGGTTGATTGCCCGGTTTTTTTTCAGTCAAGTTTTTTTAAGTGCAAATCCACAGAAGTCTGTGGATTTGTGATTTTATTTAACTTTTGGACTGTCGGGTTTGGTTTTTGAAGTATCAGCTGCCGGAGCGGGTATAGAATTAGCTACAGCAGAATCACCCATTTTGTTTCTTAAAGATTCCTTGTTGTGGGCATCTTTATATTCCTCTCGTTTTTCTTTATTTTGAGCACAACTTCCAAGGAAAAGAAGTCCAAGAACTGCTCCTATCCAGAATTTTTTCATAGTAGTATATATTAATGTTTGGTAATAATCAAATATAAGATTAATTAAAAGATAAAAGATAAAAGATAAAAGATAAAAGATAAAAGATAAAAGATAAAAGATGTTATTATTAAAATTCAATAGGGGGTGGATTTTAACTCACTAACAAAAAAATATTCGTCCCATTGGCTTTATCCAATAAAAAAAATCTGCAGCGATTTCATCTGCAGATTTTCCATTTTTAAATTGAACGTATATCAATACTATTTGACTGGAGACATTACCGCTGAATCTTTTTTTATCTTGACACTGTCAGGATTTGTCATTTTTGTAGTCATTGTATCAGTGGTTGTAGGCGGTATACTTTTTTGAGTATTTTCTACTGTCGCTGAATCACGATTGCTCGATGACATTGTCGATTCTTTGGTTCCACAGCTCACTGCAAATATTCCTATTCCAATGACTGTTAGCAATAACTTTTTCATACTATTTTATTTTGGGGTGTATACCTATTCAAAATCAACAATTATTCCTAAGAGGGTAGGGAAAGTCGTAAAATATAGGTAAAGTTTGTTAAAAGATGTTAGGTAAAAGGTAACAGGTTGTAGGGATTAGGGGAGAGAGTATTGAAGTATTGGAGAAGTAAAAGTATATTTCTGGCTACCAATAACCTTAAACCTTAGACCTTGAACTTTAAATCTTTAAACCTTGAACTCTGCATCCCACAAAAAAGCCCCGAAACCGAAATTCCGAGGCTGTTCAATCATTTATCAATGATCATTTATCTTTTATTATCCCAAATAAGGATATTTGTAGTTTTTTGGAGAAACAAAAGTTTCTTTTACACTTCTTACAGAGGTCCATCTCAGAAGATTCATTTTAGAACCTGCTTTATCATTTGTTCCTGAAGCTCTACCACCACCGAAAGGCTGTTGTCCTACTACAGCACCTGTTGGTTTATCATTGATGTAGAAGTTACCTGAAGCATTCTCTAAAGCTTTATAAGCTTCATTGATCGCGTAACGGTCTTGTGAGAATACAGAACCTGTTAATGAATAAGGAGAAGTAGAATCTACAAGTTTTAGCGTTTCTTTCCAGTCCTTATCTTCATATACAAAGATTGATAAGATTGGCCCGAAGATCTCTTCTACCATACTTTCGTAGTGAGGATTTGTAGTTTCAATTACTGTTGGGTGTACAAACCATCCTTTAGAATCATCAACTTTTCCACCGATTGCTACAGAAGCTTCACCTGAAGCATTTGCTCTGTCGATATATCCTTTACATTTCTCGAAAGAATTTTTGTCAATTACTGCGTTTACAAAGTTAGAAGTATCTTCCGGAGAACCTACTTTAATAGAATTCATCTGAGTTTCCATTACTTTTTTCACGTCAGCCCAAAGAGACTTAGGTACATAAGCTCTTGAAGCAGCAGAACATTTTTGTCCCTGATATTCGAAAGCACCTCTTACCAATGCAGTAGCTACAGCTTCTACGTTAGCAGATGGGTGAGCGATTACAAAATCTTTCCCTCCTGTTTCTCCAACAATTCTTGGATATGTTCTGTAGTTGTGGATATTATCACCAATCATTTTCCACATTCCCTGGAATACTTTTGTAGAACCTGTGAAGTGAAGACCAGCAAAATCACGGTGTGCCAATACTTTTTCAGCAGTTTCTTTTCCATCTGTAAAGATCATGTTGATAACTCCCGCAGGAAGACCAGCTTCAATTAATACATCCATAATTACTTTTGCAGAATATACCTGCTTGTCAGACGGCTTCCAAACTACAACGTTTCCTAACATTGCCATACAAGTAGGAAGGTTTCCGGAAATAGCAGTAAAGTTGAACGGAGTTACTGCAAAGCAGAATCCTTCTAATGGTCTGTATTCAACGCGGTTCCAGATTCCATTGTCAGAAACGGGCTGCTCAGCATACATTTCTGTCATGAACTCTACATTGAATCTTAAGAAGTCGATGAATTCACAAGCTGCATCAATTTCAGCCTGGTGTACATTCTTAGACTGTCCGATCATTGTTGCAGCATTAATCACATCTCTGTAAGGACCAGCCAAAAGATCAGCTGCCTTTAAGAAAATTGCTGCACGCTGTTCCCAGCCTAGTTCATTCCATTCTTGTTTAGCTGCCAATGCCGCGTTGATAGCGTCATCCACATGCTGCATACCACCCTGATAGTAGAAACCGAAGTCATGAGCATGATCCTGAGGAGACTGAAGCTGTACTTTTGTATCAGTTTTCACTTCTTTTCCATTGATAATCATTGGAACTTCCACCTTTTCAGCCCACATTTTTTTATAAGTGTCGATAAGGCTTTTAACTTCCGGAGATCCCGGTTCATAAGAATTTACCGGCTCATTTACCGCTAATGGTACTTGCGAAATTGCTTTTGACATATTACGTTTTATTATTTTATTAAATTAAATAAGATGTGTATACAAATTTACGATAATTATAAGGAAAGAAAAAAATACCGCCTGTTTTTATGAAATAAAGCTTATTGTTAAGTAATAGCTAATGAATAAAGGATTTTTAACATGTTGTGTTGATAATATTGGATGTATTTACTCGATCTTTTAAATAGAAGGAAAAGATAAAGTGGAATATCAGAATTATAGGAATAAGGACAATAAAATATTTGTCATAGTTCATAAACTATGCTTAAGTATTATAAATAAGGGATTTATCATGAAATGTTAAAATTACATAAAATTGTATTTGTTGCGATTTTGAACATTTTAAATAATTTTTTTGATAGCCAAGGTTTTAAGATTGTTCTAATTTTACACCATTATTAATAGTATGAAAAAAAGAGTTTTATTTTTCTCTTTTCTGATGTTTTTCTCAGCGTTGTGTGCAGGTCTTTTTGCACATAAAGGGAAAACTCAGTCATACTCTGATATTATCTCAAAAATCAATCTCCTTCAGCAGAAATCCGATCAGCAGACCCAGCCTGAAATGTATAGTTTTTCAGATGTGCAGGATGTACAGGATTCCAATGACTGGGAGAAAGTGAAATTTGATTACTCAGTACTTGCACAGCAGTGGCTCAATTATTTCTTTGCAGGCTACACTTACAATACACAGGTTGCGGCTGTTCAAAACCGTACCTACATTACAGCACCAAGATACATTCTGTATCACTGTCTGCAGATAGCGGGCTGCTAATCCCTTTTTTAAATTTTTAATGATCCATTGTGGTTTGTATTCACTCAATACAGATCTGTAAAAATCATTCCCATTTTACATTTTTTGAACATGTCTATTTGCCTTTATGGAGAGGTGAACCAGTACTGTTTGTCCAATTTTAAATAAAAATACTATGCACTTAACACCGAGAGAAACGGAAAAGCTTATGCTATTTCTGGCAGGCGAACTCGCTCTAAAAAGAAAGGCAAGAGGCCTTAAATTAAACTATCCTGAATCAATTGCACTCATCAGCCACTTTTTGCTTGAAGGAGCAAGAGATGGAAAAAAAGTAGCCGAACTGATGCAGGAAGGCGCTAATCTTCTTACTAAAGATGACGTAATGCCCGGCGTATCAGAAATGATCCACGATGTTCAGATTGAAGCCACTTTCCCTGATGGGACTAAGCTGGTAACCGTACACAACCCAATCCGCTAATACTACTGATTATGATACCAGGAGAAATTTTTGTAAAAGAAGGTACAATTATCTGCAATGAAGGCAGAGAAACTGTAAAAATAAAAGTAACAAACACCGGAGACCGTCCTATTCAGGTAGGTTCACACTTCCACTTTTTTGAAGTCAATAAAGCGATGAGCTTTGACCGTGAAAAAGCTTTCGGAAAGAGACTGAATATTGTAGCAAGTACTGCAGTAAGGTTTGAACCGGGAGAAGAAAAAGAAGTGGAATTGGTAGAAATAGGAGGAACCAAAAAAGCAATGGGCTTCAACAACCTTGTCGACGGACAGATAGATTCCGAAGAACAGAAAAAAGCAAGCCTTGCAAAAGTTGAAGAATTAAACTTTAAAAATCATTAAGATGAGCTTACACGTAGACAGAAAACAATACGCCAATATATTAGGTCCTACAGCCGGAGACAAAATCAGACTGGGAGACACTGAAATAATCATTGAAATTGAAAAAGATTTCACTCACTATGGAGACGAAGCCGTTTTCGGAGGAGGAAAAACAGTCCGTGACGGAATGGGACAGAATGTTACTGCTAAAAGAGATGAAGGTGTTCTGGACCTTTGCATCACAGGAGCTGTCATCATTGACCATTGGGGAATTGTAAAAGGTGATATCGGAATCAAAGACGGAAAGATCGTAGGAATCGGAAAAGCAGGTAACCCTGATACAATGGATGGTGTAAGTCCTAATATGATTATTGGAGCTTCAACTGAAGTCCACGGTGGAAAAGGATATATCGTAACAGCCGGAGGTATTGATACCCATATTCACTACATCTGTCCTCAACAGATCGAAACATCTCTATACAGCGGGATCACAACAATGATTGGCGGTGGTACAGGTCCGAATGACGGAACTAATGCTACAACAGTGACTCCGGGAAAATTCAATATGCAGAAAATGCTTGAGGCAGCAGAAGAATATCCTATGAACCTTGGTTTCTTCGGAAAAGGAAACTGTTCGGCAGAAGAACCTATTGAAGAGCAGGTAGAAGCAGGTGCTTTAGGTGTGAAAATCCATGAAGACTGGGGAGCAACTCCCGCAACAATTGATGCAGCACTGAAAGTAGCGGATAAATATGACGTTCAGGTTGCTATCCATACCGATACGCTGAATGAAGGAGGATTCCTGGAAGATACAATGAGAGCAATCAACGGAAGAGTGATCCATACATTCCATACAGAAGGAGCTGGTGGAGGTCACGCTCCGGATATCATTAAAGCAGCAATGTACCCAAATGTACTGCCCGCTTCTACAAACCCTACACGTCCTTACACAGTCAATACGATTGATGAGCACTTAGATATGTTGATGGTTTGTCATCACCTGAGCAAGAATATTCCTGAAGATGTTGCTTTTGCTGATTCCCGTATTCGCCCTGAAACCATTGCAGCAGAAGATATTCTTCATGACATGGGCGTTTTCAGCATCATGAGTTCGGATTCTCAGGCGATGGGAAGACCGGGAGAAGTGATTACAAGAACATGGCAGACGGCAAGCAAAATGAAGGAGCAGAGAGGTGATTTAGCTGAAGATCAGGATAGTGGAAACGATAATTACCGTGCAAAAAGATATGTGGCTAAATATACCATCAATCCCGCTATTGCACATGGTATTTCAGAATATGTAGGATCTCTTGAAGAAGGTAAATTGGCGGATCTGGTGATCTGGAAGCCTGCATTATTCGGAGTAAAACCGGAAATGATTGTAAAAGGAGGGTTTGTGATTGCTGCTAAAATGGGAGATCCAAATGCATCTATTCCAACACCTCAGCCAATTATTTACAGAAATATGTTTGGAGCTCATGGAAAAGCCAAGTTTGGTATTTGTGCGAATTTCGTTTCTCAGGTTTCTATCGACAACGGAACCATTGCTTCTTACAAATTGGAGAAAATGATTCTTCCGGTAAAAAATTGTAGAAATATTTCCAAAAAAGACCTTATTCATAACGATAAGACTCCTTTAATTGAAGTGAACCCTGAAAACTATAAAGTAACGGTAGACGGTGAGTACATCACTTGCGAACCTGCGGAAACACTTCCTTTAACACAGCTGTATTACTTATTCTAAGATCAATTTAAAGTACAGTATCTGAAAGCGAAACTATTGGGCTTTGTCATTCTGACGAAGGAAGAATCTCATAGGGATTCTTCACTACATTTCGTTTAGAATGACACTTTCAGGTACTTCTTTATCCCAGGTTTACTCACTGAATTTAAAATAATTATAGAACTAAGTTTAAAATGAAATATTTAAATAAAACAGTTGTTTCTCTTGTTGTAGCCGGAATGTCTATGCTTTCAGGAAATCTGAGCGCTCAGTTTTTGGGCGGGCACAGGCTTAAAAGTGATGAAGATGGACCAAAAGGGCAGTTTATGGTGTATGGTTCATTAGATTACTCTAAACTTACAACTCCATCCAGCAGCAGCAGTACTGTCTCAAGCGCACCACTTGGAGTAGGGTACTTCATTAACAATAATGACCTTATCGGAGTCAATTATGCTTACTCACAGAATACAGTTGATCATAATGTAGTCTACAAACAAAATGAAGCAGGTATCTGGTACAGCCCTTCATTGATGCTTGGAAAGTACTTTGTACTGATCGGGCAGGTAGATGCTCACTATGTTTGGGGACAGCAGCTGTCAACGGCTGCTGATGCAATGCAGAACTTTAACGGATTCCGTCTTCGTGCCTATCCCTTGATTGGAATATTACTGGGAGGAGGCTGGGCCCTGAAATTCAAATTTGCAGAACTTTCAATGCTTCAGACTAAAACCAAAGAAGAAGGCTGGACGAAGAACTATGTAGCAGGAATCAGTGGTTCAACATTCGGGGTAGGAATCTCCAAAAACTTAGACTTTAGAAAAAAATCCAAAAATGATAATTAATCAAATCACAGGCAATCTCTCTGAAAATCCTACAGGGAAAACCATAGATTATCTTGATCTGGAATGGTTTGAAACTACCAAAAGAATCCAGCGCAAAAAAACCAGACAGGGAACTGACGTTGCGATCAAGTTTCTCAGAGAAGGACAGCGTTTGCGTGAAGGAGATATTCTTTTTGAGGATGCGGAAAAAATAATCGCGGTAAATGTTCTGGAGACGGAAGCGATCGTGATGTCACCTGCTTCGCTCCTGAAAATGGGTACCGTATGTTATGAGATCGGAAACAAACATATTCCGCTCTTCATTCAGAATGATAAAGTATTGCTTCCTTTTGAAATGCCGATGTTCAGATGGCTGGAGGCAAGCGGTTTCAACCCGGAGAAACAATCTGTGAAACTGCTGAATCTTCTTAAATCCAATGTAGAACCCCACGGGCATGGAAGTCTGGGATCAACAATCTTTACAAAAATCTTAAAAATGGCAGCTCCGAAAGATGAATAATATCAACATAAATTTCCTGTCAGGACTGCTTCATCTTGCAGATCCGACACTTCCCATCGGAGGGTATACTCATTCCAACGGACTTGAAACCTATGTGCAGGAAAGGATTGTACATAATTTAGGTACAGCCAAAGAATTTGTGCAGAATATGCTTCAGTACAACCTTAAATTTAATGATGGGGCTTTTGTAAAACTGGCGTATGAAGCAGCGGAAAAAGGAGATTTGCAGGCATTGTTACTTCTTGATAATGAGTGTAACGCTATAAAATGTCCGAAGGAAATCCGCCAGGCCAGTCAGAAATTGGGGATCAGGCTGATCAAAATCTTTAAAAGGAGAGACCGTTTCCCTTTTATGGAAGCGTTTGAAAAAGCAGTGCAGAATAAAGAAGCCAATTCCCATTACTGTATTGTGTTCGGAGTGTATGCCTACCTAATGAAAATTCCTTTGTATGAAGCTCTTTTAGGATTCTATTATACCTCAGTGGCGGGAATGATCACCAATGCGGTAAAGCTTGTTCCTCTTGGACAGCTGGATGGACAAGATATTTTATTTTCCCTTTATCCTGTAATGGAAAAAACAGTCTGGGAAACCATAGAGCTGGACAGAGATATGATAGGACTTTGTAATACCGCTTTCGATATCAGGTGTATGCAGCATGAGAGATTGTATTCAAGACTTTATATGTCGTAAGGAAAAGGTAAATAGCTGATGATGCAGAATACGATGCACATTGCTGAGTGAAACGCCTTTGCGATCGTAAAATATTCACGGTAAAAAACTTAGCGTCCATAGCGTTAAAAAACAATTAAAATTTTAAAAAAATGGAAAATAGAAAATATATAAAAGTAGGAGTTGCAGGACCTGTAGGTTCAGGAAAAACTGCATTACTGGAACGTTTAAGCAGAAAATTATTCGGAAAGTATGACCTTGGAGTAATCACTAATGATATTTATACAAAAGAAGATGCTGAATTTATGGCAAAAAACAGTCTTCTTCCCCATGATAGAATTATCGGAGTAGAAACAGGAGGCTGCCCACACACTGCCATCCGCGAAGATGCAAGTATGAACCTTGAAGCCGTAGATGAGCTTGCAGCACGTTTCCCTGAAATTGAACTGGTTCTTATCGAAAGTGGAGGTGATAACCTTTCAGCGACATTCAGCCCGGACCTTGCAGACGTTACCATCTTCATTATTGACGTAGCAGAAGGAGAGAAAATTCCTAGAAAAGGAGGTCCTGGTATTACAAGATCAGACTTGTTAATTATCAATAAAATAGACCTTGCCCCGTATGTAGGAGCCAGCCTTGAAGTAATGGAAAATGATGCCAGAAGAATGAGAAAAGGAAATCCTTTTGTATTTACAAACCTTAAAACAGATGAAGGACTGGACAAAGTAATAGGTTGGATTAAAAAATATGCTCTTCTCGAGGAAATTGAAGAACCGAACTTAGTAAGATAAATGGACAGTCGTTTAAATATTATCGCAGGATTTAAGGGAGGAGAATCCTATGTGAAAGACCTTTATGTCTCACTTCCTTTCAGAGTGGTTTCTGTAGGGCAGCGGAAAAGTGACAAAAAACTTTATCAGATGGTGATGAGCTCCTCTCCGGGAATTCTGGATGGAGACCACTACCATCTGGAGGTTGCTCTTGAAAAAGGTGCTGCGCTTCAGCTGCAGTCACAATCCTATCAGAGGCTTTTCAATATGAAGGATAAAGCACTTCAGGAGCTTAATGTTTCTATGGAAGATGAAACCTCTTTTGCTTACGTTCCTCATCCCATAGTTCCGCATGAAGATTCCAATTTTAAGAGCAAAGCGAATATTCATATTGGGAACAACAGCCAGATCATCATCAGTGAGATTATTACCTGCGGAAGAAAACATTATGGAGAAGTTTTTAAACTGAAGCGTTTTCAGAATGTGATGGAAATCTACCACAACAATAAGCTGGTAGTGAAAGATAATGTTCTCATTCAGCCTGATATGATCCCGATCAGCAGTATCGGAAATCTGGAACAGTATACCCACCAGGGAACCCTGATCTTCTATAGTACGAAGGGAAATGTAGACAAGAATGGATTGATTGAAGAGATCGTTGAAGCAGCGGCACAGCATCATGAAGAAATGGAAGTCGGAGTCTCTGCAATGGATGACAATGGTTTTGTCGTAAGAGCTTTGGGACACGGAGGAGAGTTGATGTACAACTTCTTCCTGTATATTCAGGAAATTCTCTGGTCACTCGAGTAAAAAAGGGAGCCTTGTCAAGGTTCAAAACCTTGACAAGGCTCTCAAGTAAAACAAAAAAGTAAAAAATGGATAGTACAGTTTGGGCGCTTCTTTTGAGTGCCGTTTCAATAAGTTTCATACACACCGCTTCAGGGCCGGATCACTACCTGCCATTCATTGTGATTTCAAAATCCAAGAAATGGAGCGGAATGAAAACAGCAGTATTAACGGTTGTCTGCGGTTTCGGACACGTATTCAGTTCTCTGATTTTAGGCTTTATCGGGGTTTTCCTTGGATGGCAGCTCAATAAGATCTCCTGGTTTCAGGATATCAGAGGAAATTTCTCAGGATGGGCACTGCTTATTTTTGGAGGAGTTTATCTGGTATATGGTTTCATTCAGGCCATCAGAAACAAGCCTCATAAGCATTTTGATGTAATGGGTGATGATGTTTATGTATACGAACATAATCATAGTGAAGTGGTAATGCCTCAAAAAAGAATAAAAGTGACTCCGCTTGTACTTTTTATGATTTTCGTAATGGGACCCAGTGAACCTTTAATTCCTTTATTATTCTATTCGGGAGTAAAACATTCAATGTCTGAAATTGCTGTTCTGGTAACGTCTTTCACCATAACTACCGTCCTGACAATGCTTGGAATGGTTCTTCTGGGACGTTATGGTTATTCAACACTATTCAATACTGAAAAGCTGGAAAGATATATGGGAGTGGTGAGCGGAGCTGTGGTAACCGTTTGCGGAATAGGAATGGTCTTTCTTGGATGGTAAACGAGTTTCGGGATTTGGGGTACGAGTGGTAGAGTTTGAAGGTCAGAGAGAATGAGAGTTTTAGGGTAGAGTCCCACTTCCTGCTCCCAACTTCTAGCTTCCAGCTATTACTTTTACTGTCTCACTCAAATCATCAATACATTTTACATTGTACAAAATACATTATACAAAAAAACTATGAACGAATTTTTCAAAAAACTACCTTTTATAGACCATGTTTTGAAAGGAATCGGACAGATTATGCTTCAGGAAAACAGATGGACAGGACTTCTGTTTCTTACAGGAATCTTTATGGGAAGCTGGCAGTGCGGGATTGCAGTATTGCTTTCAACGGCGGCCGGAACTTTTACTGCCATGAAACTTAACTATGCTAAATCTGAAATCAATGCCGGGCTTTACGGCTTCAGTGCGGCACTTGTAGGAGTAGCGTTGTCCTTTCTATTTGAAACTACATTGCTGATCTGGATTTTAATAGTGTTGGGTGGAGCATTGGCAGCTGTTATTCAGCATTTCTTTATTCAGAAGAAAATTCCGGTGTTTACCTTTCCTTTCATTATCATTACATGGATATTGGTATTTGCACTCCATCATTTTACGCATATTCCGCCATCTGCGATGTTGAGCAGTGAAGTGGTGCCCACAGAATATGATGATTTTCTTGCCTGTACCAATGGTTTTGGCGAAGTAATATTTCAGGGTGGAGTACTTTCAGGAATGATTTTCTTTCTTGCCGTTTTCATCAGTTCTCCCATAGCCGCTTTATATGGGCTGGCAGCATCTATTCTTGGTGCAGGATTATCACAGTTGAACGGAGAGCCTATTAAAGAAATCCACATGGGATTATTTGGTTTTAATGCCGTGCTTTCAGCAATTGCTTTTTCCGGAGTTAAAAAAACAGATGGTTTATGGGTACTTATTGCCGTTCTTATCACGATTGCCATTGATGATCTTTTGATTGACAATCATTGTTTAGATATCGTGGGTGGAGTATTTACTTTTCCATTCGTAGCCGGAACGTGGATTACGCTTTTAATTCAGAAAGTATTTCTTAAAACTAAAGAATAGAGTTTTAGAAGGGAGTTCAAAGTTCAAAGTTTAACGTTCAAGGTTTAAAGTTTAAAGTTTAAAGTTCTCCTACGAATGACTGATGATTCACTTGTCTTTCATTTGACTTCTAAAATCATTAATACATTATACAAACAAATAAAAAATGAAAATAACAAAAATAGCAGCCGTATTTCTGGTCATGGCATTCAGTGGAAAAATGATGGCGCAGGAAGCAGAAAAACAGTTGCTGATCAAAGATGCAGATGACAAATTTCCCATTGCAGATGCTTTGGTAAAATATGACCACGGGAACAGCCATACTCATACAGCGGCAGATGGTATATTTGCCATTCCTGTAAAATCACTTCCTGATACCCTTGTGATCAGCCGTCAGGGATATGATGGGGTAAAATGGGTGGTGACCAGCGATGAAGATAAAAATAAAGTTATTTTTTTACAGCATAAGCCTTTTCAGATTTCTGAAGTTGCTATCAATCACAGTTCATTTTTATCAGCCATTACCAAGGTTGATCTGAATAAATTTCCGGTAAACTCAGCGCAGGATTTATTGAGAAAAGTTCCGGGATTGTTTATTGCACAGCATGCCGGAGGAGGAAAGGCCGAACAGCTTTTTTTAAGAGGATTTGATGCCGATCACGGTACCGATGTCAGCGTTAATGTGGACGGAATGCCGGTGAATATCGTTTCTCATGCCCATGGTCAGGGATACTCAGATTTACACTTTGTGATTCCTGAAACGGTAAACAATATTGACTTCGGAAAAGGAGCCTATTATATGGATCGCGGTGATTTCAATACGGCAGGATATGTAGATTTTCAGACCTATAATGGATTGAAAAACAGTATGATTAAACTGGAAGGAGGCTCTTTCAATTCAAAAAGAGTCTTGGGAATGTTCAATATTCTGCATGATGATCTGGGAAGAAAAAATGCCTATATCGCAGCAGAATACAACTATACAGACGGCCCTTTTGATGTAAAACAGAATTTCAACAGAGTTAACATCTTCGGGAAATACAACCAATGGTTAACTGATAAAGACTATTTCAATATTCAGTTTTCAACATTCAATTCTTCATGGAATGCTTCCGGACAGATTCCGGAACGTGCCTTAGATGAAGGAATCATTGGCAGATGGGGAAGTATAGACCCTACGGAAGGCGGAAAAACTTCCAGAACAAATCTTCAGATGAATTTCAAGCACATTATATCTCCTTCTGAGCAGATTGATGCCATGGCTTTCTATTCAAAGTATAATTTCAATCTGTATTCTGATTTTACCTTTAATTTAAAAGATAAAGATCATGGAGATGAAATTCAGCAGACCGACGGAAGAAATATCTACGGTGCCGAAGTGAAATATACCAAAACTTTTGCCCTGGCTAATAGTTCTTTAAACTGGACTTCTGGAATAGGGTTAAGGAATGATGATATCAATACTTTACAGCTTAACCATGTGTATCACAGAGATATGCTGCTTGACAGATTATCTGATGTGACAGGAACGGAAACCAACCTTCATGCTTACTCAGGATTGGTATGGAAGACAGGAAAATGGACCATTAACCCTGCTTTGAGAGTAGATCATTTTATCTTTAATATGCATAATCTGCTGGATGTAGAACAATTGCCGTCCGGACAGTCAAAAGAAGCAACAAGACTAAGCCCGAAATTGAATTTCTCCTACGCTCAGAATGATAACGTGATGTGGTTCCTGAAAACAGGGATGGGCTTCCACTCCAATGACCTGAGAGTAGTCGTTCCCAATAAAAACGAAAATACCCTTCCATATTCTATTGGAGCAGATTTTGGGGTGAGATTACATCCGTTCAAATCATTGATTATTACTCCTGCATTATGGTATATGGATCTGCAGCAGGAATTTGTCTATGTAGGAGACGATGCGGTAGTAGAACCTTCAGGAAAATCAAGACGTTTCGGGGCAGATCTGGGAGTACGTTTCCAGCCATTGGAAAACTTTTATCTGAATGCGGATATCAATTATTCCCACGCCAGATTTACTGAAGAAGAAAAAGGACAGGACTATGTTCCGCTGGCTCCCGTAGTTACCAGTACAGGATCGGTAAACTGGGATTTCCTGGATGGCTTTTCTTTAGGACTTCAATACCGATATCTGGGAGCAAGACCAGCAGTAGAGGATAACAGTATCAGAACCAAATCTTACTTTGTAAATGATCTAATGCTTTCTTATAACCGCCGGAAATGGGGTGCAAATGTTCAGCTTAACAACCTTTTCAATGTAAAATGGAATGAAGCCCAGTTTGCAACAGAAACGCAGTTGAAAGGAGAAGCAGAACCTATTACAGATCTTACTTATACACCAGGAAGTCCTTTTGGAGTAAGGGTAGGAGTGTATTATAAGTTCTAAATGAATGAGTGGGAGAGTATAAAGGGGTGAGAGAGGAGGTTGCTGGATGCGGGAGTTGCTTTTGCCCTTTTACTTTCCACTGATTCGGTGTTGAGTCTTAAAAATATTTTGTATAACTTTAAATAATCATAAAAAGGATATGGAAGTTCTATCCAATTTTCAATATAAAAAACTCTTTCTTCCGAATATTACGGACAAGATATTAGCCAATAATGCTGATATACAGCTCTATCGGATAGAAAATTACCTTAAAGGCATTCTGATGCCGGTCATTCCGTATCGTACAACGTTTAATTTTATCATTTTCGTTACCAACGGTCATATCAGACAATATCTTGAAAATAAAGAATATCATGCTGGGAAAGGCGGGGTTATCTTTATCAAACAAGGAACCATCACGGCAACTGTAGAATTATCAGACGATATTGAAGGCTTCTTCCTGGCTTATGAAAATAATATCCTGTCTGAACAGGAACTGCCAAAGCATAAAAGCAGTATCTTTTTCATGACTCCTTTCCTGAATCTGGACAGCCTGACTTATGGAACCATTACCCAGCTTCTTCCTATCATGGAGCAGGAGTTGTGGCTAAATAATCTCAATATCAATGATGTAGTAGTAACGATGCTTCATCTTATTTTAATCAAAATGCTGAGCACAGATTCTGATACCCATCACAAATCTGCGACGCGCCCTATGGAATTGTCCCTTCAGTTTCGGGATCTTTTGTTTAAATATCATGTGGGAGAAAAGAGAGTGGCGTTCTATGCCGATAAACTATCTGTAACAGAAAGCTACCTGAATAAATGTGTAAAAGGTGTTACCCAGAAATCCCCAAAACAGTGGATCAATGAGATAGATATCAATTACAGCAAAGCATTACTTCACTCCAGTAAAGATATTGCTGAAATTGCTTACGAACTGAATTTTCATACTGCTTCCCATTTTACCCAGCTTTTCAAAAAAATTGCAGGTATTACTCCAAAGGAATACAGAATACAGTTTTTGAATAACAACAGGATTTCAATATAATAAGGCTGGGAGTAGGAAGCCGGATGCTGGAAGTATTGCAGAAGCTTGATCAAAATGAGTTGAAAGTTCGGAATTTGATTTCAGAACTTCCATCTCCCTGCTTCCTTTCTTCCATTTTCTCACATCCTCTCATTTTCAAGAATTTTCAGAACCAGCCTTTCCTCTTTTGTCAGATCAGCTTTTCCATCATTTTCTTCTATAATTTCCAGTTCGTCAAGGTATTTTTTGATGGTATTGTTTTCGTAAAGATTAATAACTAAAGGATGAACATAATATTTTCTGCAGACAGCTGAGGTATTTCCTAAGTTTTCTGCAACGATCTCCAGAGCTTCTTTTACTTTCTTTTTATATTGAGTATCATTTTCTGCATACCCGATCTCTTTAAAAGCGATCAGAGCACTTACCGTTCCAGACCAGGTCCTGAAATCCTTAGCCGTAAAATCTTCGCCGCTGATCTCTTTTATATATTCATTCACCATACCTGAATCCACAGAATGGCGGTTTCCTTCATCATCAAAATATTGAAAAAGTTCCTTTCCCGGAATATCTTTACATTTCTGAATAAGTCTTGCCAGCCTCTTACTTCTAAGGTCAACGTTATGCATAATGCCTTTTTTGCCTTTAAAAGAGAACGTAATTTTCTGTCCTTTTACCTTGACATGCTTATCCTTTAAAGTAGTCAGTCCAAAAGAACCGTACAGCTTTTCATAAATAGTATTACCAATACGGATATTGGTTCTTTGCATAAGGCTCACAATTAAAGCCAGAATTTTTCGCTTTTCAAAATTTCTCAAAGCAAGATCCTGTTCTATATTCAGCCGCATTTCCGGTAACGCATATCCGAACTGAAGCATTCTGTAAAATTTCGTATGATTTCTTAAAGCGCTCCAAAGAGGGTGGTAGCGGTATTGTTTTCTTTTTTTGATGTCAAAGCCCGTTGCCTGAAGATGCCCGTTGTCAAGGGCGCAGATCCATACATTTTCCCAGGCAGGCGGAAGTACCAGGCTGTTGATTCTTGTAATTTCTTCCTTATCCTTGATCTTTTCACCGTCTTTATAATAGGAATATTTCTTTCCTGTTTTCTTACGGGTAATTCCGGCGGTCTCTGCATCGGTGGTATATACAAGATGTACCGCCTTTGCAGAAGCTTCCGGGTCCTTCATTATTTTAACAATTTTTGAAGGCTTAAGGTGAGAAATCATCTCCAGATCTGTATTCTTCTCCATAAAGCATGGTTAAGAGTTTTTACCCCTCGAAAAAATCAGTAAAAGAATCCCTACTATTATACAGACTAAGAGAATTCCCCACCACATTCCTGCCTTAAAAATTGTTTCTACTGCTTCACAACTTGTTAGTGTCAACAAACTTAATATCATAATACTGTAAAAGCTCCACTTTTTCATAACCATATATTTTGTTGAGGTGTTAGATTCTGAGTCGGTCAGCCCTCCATTTTTTTATAGACCGTTTAATTTCATCTCCTGAGATGTTTTCGTGAAGAGCTCTGTATAAAAGCTCTTTGAACTCATCGTCATAGGTAAATCTCAATGCAGCAATCTGATCAAATCTTAGTTTTTCAACAGTTTCATCCGATCTTTTATTGAAAATTTCAAAATACCGCTGTTGAAATTCCAGAATTACCATTCGGTTTTGAAGCCCCAATGCATAATGCTGCCGCGTCATAAACGCCAGATAAAAAAGCAGAAAAATCACAATAGAAAATAAAATCCAGGTCAGCTGATTTCCCGGGTCATCCCAGATTTTATAAATTCCGAAAATCTCTAACAGGATGAGTAAAGGAAGGTAAATAAAATGATGAGGTGGATAAAACTTCCTGTGGTTATTGTAGTTCTGCTGTTTCATGGAGTTGAATACAGCAATAATCTTTCCAAAAATTTATTATTTTGATAATGTGGTAGTTTTTTTTAGATGAAAATGATTTATTTTATCAAATATGTTTAAGGTTTTAATGTTTTTAAATTATAAATTTATTCCCAATCCATTTACATGTATTAAGTGTCAGAAAGCTTAAATATACTTTTCAAACACAAGGATTGTCATTTAAAAAACAGAATATTAAAAAAGATTTTGTGACTTTAGGGGGTAAATAATCAATGTCGTTTAATACAAAAACATATAAAATCAAACCGCAGATCTCTTCAAAAAGAATTCGGGATAAAATAACAGATTATTAAGTAAAATAGCCGTTAGATTTCAGCTCCAACTTCAAATTTTTCGTAACTTTCGGTGTTTAAAAAAGAAAAGAATGACTTCAAAGGAAAAAGTTGCTGCGCTTCGTGAAGAAATGCAGAAAAATAATGTTGATGCATTTATAGTATATTCTGCAGACCCGCATATGAGCGAATACCTTCCCGAAGAATGGCAGGAGAGAGCTTGGTTGTCAGGTTTCTTAGGTTCTGCTGGTTTTGTGGTAGTTACCAAAGACAAAGCCGGACTTTGGACAGACGGAAGATACTTTACACAAGCTGCTATCGAGCTGGATGGTTCTGGTATCGATCTTTTCAAAGACGGTATGGAAGGAACTCCCAACTATATCGACTGGATTATTTCAGAAATCCCTTCAGGAGGTAAAGTGGCTGTAAATGCTTTAGCAGCCTCTAATGCAAACTGGGAACTGCTTTCTCAGAAATTTAATTCAAAAAATATTACGCTGGTAGATTTTCCGCTTTTAAAAGAAGTTTGGAAAGAAAGAGGAACACCATCTGCTAACCCTATTTTCGTACATCCGGTAGAAAGAGCGGGAAAATCCGTCTCTGATAAAATTGCTGCCATCCGTCAGAAAATGGAAGATCAGGAAGCTACCGTACATATCATATCAAGTCTGGATGACGTAGCATGGACGGCTAACCTGAGAGGAAGTGATGTAGAAAGCAATCCTGTGTTTTTAGGATATATTGTGATTACTAAAAACGATGCTGTTCTATTTACAGGATTAGAAAAAATGGAAGTAGGAGCAAGAAAACAAATGGATGATTCCTTTGTGAAGATGATGCCTTACGAAGAATTCTACAATTACCTGAAGACCTTCAAAAATGAAAAAGTACTGGTTTCTCCAAACAGCAATCAACAGATTTTTGAAACTTTAAAAACAGACAACCAGTTTATCAAAGCTCCGGTTCCTGGTAATTTGATGAAAGCCCAGAAAAACGAAGCTGAGCTGGAAGGGTTCAGAAAAGTAATGGTAAGAGATGGAGTCGCTATGGTAAAATTCCTTTATTGGTTAACTCACAATGCAGGAAAAGAAGCGATGAATGAATATTCTATCGGACAGAAGCTAAGAGGATTCCGTGCAGAAGGTGAAAATTTTGTCGGGGAAAGCTTTGGTTCTATCGTGGGATATAAAGATAATGGTGCTATCATGCATTATTCTGCCAAAAAAGAAGGAAGCAAAGACGTAACCAATGAGGAAACAATCCTGGTAGATTCAGGAGGTCAGTACCTTGAAGGAACTACAGATATTACAAGAACTTTCGCCTTAGGAACACCTTCGGATGAGTTTAAAAGAAATTCAACATTGGTATTACAGGGATTGATCCGTTTATCAATGGTAAAATTCCCAAAAGGAACAAAAGGAGTGCACCTTGATGCTATCGCAAGACTTCCTTTATGGATGGAAGGTAAAGACTTCAACCACGGAACAGGACATGGTGTAGGAAGCTTCATGAATGTACACGAGGGACCCCAAAACATCAGAAAAGACCTGAACCCTCAGGAACTTCTTCCGGGAATGGTATGTTCAAACGAACCTGGATATTACCTTGAAGGACATTATGGAATCCGTCATGAAAACCTGATCGCAGTAAAAGAAGCAGAAAAAACAATTCACGGAACATTCTATGAATTTGAAACCTTAACATTCTGCCCGTTCTTCAAAGATACTGTAGTGAAAGAAATCCTTTCAGAAAGTGAAATCGCATGGTTGAATGGTTACCATAAAACGTGTGAAGAAAAGCTCGCTCCTTATTTGGAAGGAGAAGTTAAAGACTGGTTCCTGCAATTGGTAAGCCCTCTTTAATAAAGTTTAGTTAGGGTTTAAAGTTAATGAAATCATCACTTTATATCTTGAGCTTTAAACATTAAACAAAAGAATTGTTAGATAAACCAAAGTCCTGTAAGGTATTTCCTGCAGGGCTTTTCTTTTTGTACAACCGTATTTTTACGGATATAATTCTAGGGATTCTACTGATTGATAAAAAACGGCGTTGACCTATCTTTGTCCCAACAAAACATCATTCATATCTTCATAAATAACTCAAGTAAATTCAAAACGGTAAATCATCTCGTCCTGAGGTGATTTTTTTTGTTCTCAATTGAAACTTGCATGGCTATACATTCGCTTAAAAAGAATCAATGAAATTGATCTCATCTTCGCTAACTTAAAATAAAATCTTAGAAAAAATGAAAACTTTGCGTTTATAAAGCATGTTGCATTCATCTTTTATCTATTTTCGTGATTCATTAGAACACCCTTATTTTTAAGAATGATGATACAGGATTATTTTCGAAGCTTTAATCTGTTTTCAGAGAACGAAATTGAAGAGTTTCTACAACTTTTCGAAGTCCGGAAGCTGAATAAAAACGACTTTTTCGTACAGGAAGGCGAGCGGTGTAGAGAAGTAGCTTTCATAAACTCCGGAATTTTCCGGTCTTTCTATACTTCCGGTGACGGAAAAGATATGACTTATTGTTTCAAGTTTCCGAACACGATGATTGCGGCTTATTCATCATTTATTTCAGGATGTCTCAGTAAAGAAAGTATTCAGGCTATTACCGATGTAGAATTATTGATCCTGAAAAAAGAAAAAATGGATATTCTGGTTCAGAATGCACTGAACTGGACCCAGTTTTTAAAAATTATTGCTGAACAGGAATATCTTGAACTGGAAAGAAGATTTTTTCAGCTTCAGAGAGACAGTGCGAGCCAAAGGTATGCAGCACTTCTTGAAAATTATCCTGATTATATTCAGAAAATTCCATTACAGTATTTATCTTCTTACCTGGGAATTACACAGCGGCATTTGAGTCGTATCAGAAAGGAAGTTTCTTTTTAGACATTTGTCCTGTTCATTGAAATGGGAGCGCTATACTTTTGTCAAAAAAAGTTATGGAGCAAAATATTTTAATCATTGGAGGAAATGGATTGGTTGGAAAAACTATTTCCCGCATTCTGAAATCAAGAAACCCTCATCTTACCATTTTTATTGGAGGAAGAAAAGGTGGACAAACGGATAAAGACCTGAGAATCGACGTTACAGATCCTGCTTCTTTTAAGGTTATTCTGGAAAAAAAAATAAACCTCATCATTCTTTCTGTGAATGATAGAGAAGATCATATACTTCGTTTTGCGATTGCTCATCATATAGATTATCTGGATATCACCAAGCCTACTCCGGCCTTGGTAAAAGCTTATGCTATTGCCGGAAAAGCAGACGTAAACAGCAGAATTGTTTTCAGTTCAGGATGGATGGGCGGAATTGTACCGGGATTGGTCAATACTCTTTCCAGTTCAGATGATATTAAGGAAGTAAAGGTATTTGTTTATTATTCGGTAAAAGATCTGGCAGGAGAGAGTTCAGCTCATTTTATGGCAGAAAACGTAGCTGTTCCTTTTGTACATTATAAGAACGACAGGCCTGTTTCTATCAGACACTTTCTGGATACGGAACCTTTTAAGTTCTCTTTTGGAATAGGAGAGAGAAAGGCTTACAATTTTGATGTACCAGATCTTTATATTCTTAATAAGGTGGAACGAATTCCCGGAGTAAGTGTAAAAATGACCTATAATTCTAAATTCATTACATGGCTGCTGGGATCCTTTCAGTACCTTAGAATTTTTAATATTTTATCATTAAAAGAAAGAAAAATGATTTTTGGATCCAGTGGAAACGGAGATCAGTCTGTGTTTGAAATTGTGGTAAAAGATAAAGAAGGTCAGAAGAAACTGAGCTTACGAAGTATGAAAGGACAGGCAGAACTTACTGCTTTATCTGCTGTTCTGCATACCGAAGAACTGCTGAGAAATCCCCATGAAAATAATGTGTATTTCAGCCATCAGCTGCATGAGCCTTTATCATTAATGACACAGCTTCATAGCTATGAAACCATCAATATCGATATCACACAATGAAAAAAATAGCAATTATCAACGGGCATCCCAATAAAGATTCTTTCAACTTTGGCGTGGCAGAAGTTTACAGTGCAGGAGCTGCAGAAACAGGCGCAGAAGTAAAGGAAATTGTTATAAGAGATTTAAACTTTAATCCTAATCTGCAGTTTGGATACCAGAAAAGAATGGAACTGGAACCGGATCTGATGAAAGCATGGGAGATTATTCAGTGGGCTGACCATTTGGTGTGGGTACATCCTGTCTGGTGGGGAGGATTTCCAGCTTTGATGAAAGGATTTATAGATCGCCTTTTCTTACCGGGAATGGCTTATAAATACCGGGAGAATTCTGTGTGGTGGGATAAACTTTTAAAAGGAAAAACGGCACATATAATTACCACTTTAGATCAGCCGGGCTGGTATTACCGTTTGTTTTTTGGCAGACCCAGCGTGAATCAGCTTAAAAAATCCATATTGGAATATTGCGGCGTAAAACCTGTAAAACTGACCTATATCGGGATCATCCGGAATTCTAAAGATGAGCAGAGGGGGCAATGGTTGAGAAAAGTGAAGGAATTAGGGAGGAAACAGAAATAATCTATAAATTTTAAGATGTAGAGTTGATGATAACTTTATCCGGTAATAATTGATTTTTTATTACCGGATAAAGGTTTCTCTGTTAAAGTAAAAATACTGCTGTTTTGCCATTTTACAATCCTTTTTTCCCCTCAATCCAGTATGCCTGTGATTTTATACATTTGGGAGAAACTCCTTTGGCCTTAAGAAACTTCCTGATCAGAGACATTCTTTCTCCGTTTCCGGTGAGGTAGAAAACAGCATCATCATTATAAATAGCTTCTTTTTCCTCCCTCAGAAAATCATTCAGCGCTTCAATCATCCTCATGGTATTGTTTTTGGGGCTGTGATAGCCATATAAATTCAGTTTTTCAAGAGCAGAACATTCTTCCAGTTCATGAAGGCAGATGAATAAAGAACCATTTTCTTCCACGGCTTCTTTGATCGAAAGTGAACTTCCCAGTGAAGTTTCGTCACCCACAGAAAAATGAATTTTTGCGTTGGGAGCAAAGAATTGTTTTCCTCTGGGCATTAAAAGCTTTATAGAATCTCCGGCAGAAAGCTGGGTAACAAAATAGCTTCCGGCAGCAGATGTATCATGTAGGTGAAATAGGATATCAAAAGTGCCGGCCTCCTGGTTGAAATTAAAGGGAGAATAATTCCGGAAATCGCGGCCATTGATTCTTATCGCTATTGCATACGCAGGTTCGTAAGAAACATCCTGTAAGTCAGCCTGAAAACGGACAAGACGAAGATCATTCGTAATTTTTTCTATCTGGATAACCGTACAGTCTTTAAATTTTGAGGACCAGACATTTTCTACAGTGTCGTTGATCCATTTTGGTAAACTCGGCATAAATCATTTTTATTGCAAAGGACGTTGCAAAATCAGAAAATACCGATAGCTGTTTCGGGGGAATAATTGGACTATTCGTGGTTAGTGTTTGTTTTGATGTAGATTCCGGAATTCTGATGGAGATTGGTCTTCCAGTTTGGAAAATAAGCGGCTGAAATAAGTATGGTCACTATATCCCAATTCATAAGCGATCTCTTTTACACTTAGGCTCGTAAAGACCAGCAATCTTTTAGCTTCAATTAAAATCTCCTGATGAATCCAGTGTTGTGCAGGTTTTCCGGTTGCTTCCCGGACAGCCTCCGTCAAATATCCTCTTGTGATATTTAAAATTTCTGCATATTCGGATGGACTTTTCGAGGTTTTGAAATCCTTTCGAACCAAGCTTCTGAACGTTCTCGATAACTGTAAAGCCCGGTTTTCACTGGAAGCAGGAGGTAGATTCTTCTGGGAATAAATCAAGGCAAACATACCCAGGAATGCATTAAGCAATGAATGAACAACCAGAAATCCTTCTTTGGAGGAAAGCATCTCGTTTGTATAAGAGGCATGAAGCATACTGGCTGTTGTGGTTATTTTTTTAATGAGTTTTTTGTCAATAAGCAGTGGCTGTATTTCACCCAGAGATTCATCAAAAAAAGCACGTACCATATCAGGAACAAGTTCCGCTTTTACAGCTACAAACCATCCGCAAACGTCTTTCATCAAAAGTCCCTGATGGGCCTGCCCCGGCAATACACAGAAAATACCGGAATCTTTTGATTCAATTGTTTTAAAATCTACCATCATTTTTACATGACCGCTTTCCATACAGGTGAAAATGTAATGACTGTCCCGGTGTATTCCTTTGTCTAAAAGAATATCTTCAGCATCCTGAGTCCGTTTATCCATTCTTTTAACATGGAATCTGTGGTGAGAAATGCCGTTTAAATCGTAAGTAGGAATAGTCTGTTTCATCTGTAAGCCAGTTGTGATGAGGATAAATACGCAACCGTAAAATTACGTATTTTCACGGTTTTACATCCGGAATATTAATCTCAAATTCGCGGTGCATAATGATAATATTTTCTTTAGATCAGATTTTATATGAATATACAACGGGATTCGGAACAGAAAGAAACCTGTTCCGGATTTTATTTTGCTTTTGAAAATGCCATTTTTATCGCTAAATAGGTTAACACACTGGCCATAAACCATTTCTGAATCTTTATCCAGACCGGATTATTGGAAAAGAATAAGGCAACTCTTGCAGCAGTTAATACAATGATAAAGTTAATGGTGAAGCTGATTAGAACCTGAATTACTCCAAGTTCAAGGCTCTGCGTGAATACGGAACCATACTCAGGTTTGATGAACTGAGGAAAGAAAGACAGGTAAAAGACAGCCACTTTCGGATTTAATACATTCGTTAAAAAACCAATGGTAAAAAGCTTTTTGGGACTGTCATGAGCAACATTCTTATCAACATCAAAAATATTCCTGCTTTTTGGTTTTACAGCCTGATAGGCCAGATATAAAAGATAGACCGTTCCCAGGGCTTTAAGAACGGTATAAGCCAATGGAACAGCCAGCAAAACTGCAGTCAGACCAAAAGATACCATGATAATGTGGAACAAAAACCCGCACACTACTCCGGCCAAGGAAATAAATCCGGACTTTTTCCCTTGTGTTATAGACTTTGAAATCAGGTAAATCATATTAGGACCGGGACTGATCACTAAGATGAGTGCAGCCAGGATGAAAAATATAAGTTCGTGAAATGGAATCATTGACAGTAGTTATTTAAACGGGAGTATTCCCGGCACAAAGATACAGACTGTCCCTGATCCGATATTATAAAAAATTGCAGAAATATTAATTTTTACTCAATTAAATTTTATTTTCCACTTGAATGTGATTTAAAATAAATAGCAGTCTGTTTTTTTTTGTAAATTTCAACACATAAAATAATTATCATTCACAAATAAATAGTATCATGACTACTGAAAACATCTTTGAAGCCATCAGAAAATGGAAAAATCTTATTGATTCTTATAAAAACGGAATTGATACAAATGGGGCAGAAATTTTGAATTTTTTAAATCAGGGAACTCATTTCAGTGTTTCAGGTGACGAAATTGAACAATGGAAACAGAATCTTGGAACCGTAGAATTGAAGACAATTCATGCGTATGTAGGTATTCATGAGGAGCAGCTGAAATTTTTTCTGATTGATTCTAAAAGTGATAAGGATGCCGATTTTAGTACCATCATTATTAAAGAATTTTCAAGCAAATTTCCTGAAGAGAAGATGGAGAGCAGCAATGACCGAGAAGTGATATCACCTCCAATTACGTCTGAATCAGCCATTAACCGTAATTTCAGATGGAACATGTTCGGTACATCATGGATACAGGCTCAGAAAACAGAAGCTATTTTTCAGCTGATTTCAATTCCGTTTTCAGATTATGATAAAATGGGAATTACAGGAGGACAAACCTGTACCAGTTTCTTTGGACTTACCGATGATCTGGAGAAAAAAGATCCGGAGTTTCCTTATCATATCGAAATTATAACAGTGAAAAGCCTTGCGATTAATCATATGAGTGAGACTGCAGAAAATTATTCTACTCCAAGACCTCCTTTTACCGTTGATACTCTTAATGATTATCAACTTTTGAAGCAAAGCACCAGTGTTTTCGTATAACAGCTTATCCCTGTATTTACAAATTATTATTAACCTGGTCTTATGTACAGGACTGATTGTATTGGTAAGAGAAGGGATAAAAACAAAACTTCCTGTGATTATACTTCTCTCAGGAGAATTCATGCTGGAGCTGACGGACTTGGCGGACCGGCTGATGAAATTAAATACACTCAATATTTACAACTATATATTGAGCCAGTTTTTTGGCTTAATGATTCTTACTGTGATTTATAGCAACTACTACATCCGGCTTTCCCGTGAGCTAAGGTGGATGATCTATGGTTATGCAATATTGATACTGATTATTAATGTGTTGTGTGTGCAGGATAATACACAGGTTACTTTTTATTCCAATATTATCACCAGTATTATTATTTGTAGTTATGCCGCCTCTTATTTTATGAAGATCATAAGGGAAGGGAAGGCAGATCGGGATATGTTTATCGTGAACGTCATTGTTTTCCTGTTTTTTTCTATTGAATGCATCATATCCACGACCTTTAATTTTTTAATCAGCAACCATCTGAGTTGGGTAGCACCTATCTGGCTTTTTAGAGGCATCTTGCTATTGTCTTTTTATATTGCTTTTATTAATCTGGGATGTGGCGTTGGGAAAATCAGGATCAGATAGTTCTATGGATATGGATCGGTATTGGACTATTTTTTTTAACAACGTTATTCATTACGTTATTGGTTATTAATTATTTGAAAAGTATAAAGAAAAATAAACAGAAAGTATCTCAGCTGGTCCGGAATACAAAAAAGGAATATTGGGAGAATACACTGCTTTTACAGGAACAGGACAGGGAGCGTCTTGCAGAAGAACTTCATGATAATATTATCTCACAGTTGAATCTCATCCGTCTGAATCTTACGGATAAAAACCCCGAAGAGCTTAATCGCGATCTAAAAAAATCCATGCAGCTGATAAGGGAATTATCTCATAATCTTACACCGCCGGATCTTGATGAAGTTGAGTTGGAAGATTTGATTGCAGACTATCTTGAACAGGTTAATAAAAATATAGAAGTCATTTTCCGCCATATTACGATAAGAGCTCCGATCAGCAGTCCGGTAAAACTGAACCTTTTCAGAATTGTTCAGGAACTGATCACCAATATTCTGAAACATGCTGGAGCTACCAGAGTAGATGTATCCCTGAGAATATCTCTAAACTATCTGATGCTGACCATAGAAGATAACGGGAGAGGTTTTATCATGGAACCCCACTTAGGAGGTATAGGATTGAGGAATATTCAGTCAAGAGCACAAAAAATTCAAGCCATTTATAAACTTAAAACACAGCCCGAAAAAGGCACAAAATTCATAGCCTGTATGGCCATACAATAAAATAAACATGGAACACACAAAAATTAAAATCGGAATTGTAGATGATGACCTGCTGTTTGTACAGCTTTTGAAAAAATATATTGATCATAATGGAGAGTATCAAGTTACGCTGACCTCAACAGGCGGCTATCAATTTCTCACCGAGGATTCCGTATCTTTAGATATTCTGATTCTGGACCTGAGAATGACGAATGGTGATGGCCTTGAAGTAATGTCTGAACTGGCCAAAAGAGAAACGGAGACAAAAATCATTGTTCTTTCCAGTTTTTACCGCCGTTCATTTATGGGACAAATGCTGAAAATGGGAGCCCATGCTTTTTTACCCAAAGAAATTGAATTAGAAGAATTATTGGCCGTCATCAAAACTGTTCACCACACAGGACATTACTTTTCCAATGATCAGATTGATGTCATGAGAAGTCAGCTTTCCAATAAGCTTCCGGAGTTTCATGCCTTTTCAAAGAATGAGCTTACCGATAGAGAAGTGGATGTTCTGCGGCTGGTTTGTCAACAGCTCAGCACTAAGGAAATAGCTGATTCTCTTTTTATTTCTCCCAAAACTGTAGAAACCCATAAAACCAACCTGATGATCAAAACAGGAGTGAAAAATATGGCAGGTCTCGTTATTTACGCAGTGCAGAATCAGGTTATAGATCCGAACGAAATCGTATTATTTGATAAATAGTTTTATCCAAAAAAAGAATCAGGGAGTACATGAATGCACTCCCTGATAACAAGAAATCTAAAAATACACTATAATTTAGGATTCAATACTTTAGCAATAGAAACCGCATCTGCTACAGTGTCCAGGCTATAGATCTGCAGAATACCCTGAGTGGTAGCTGCCTGACCTAAAATGTTCTGTTGGTTTTGTGCATTCACTGCATTTTCAAACATAATTCCTGTAGAATGTGCTGCAGATTGATATACGTTACTTAAAGCCATTGCAGGAGATTCTGCTACTACTTTTACGTTCGATTGTGTTACTGCGTCTGTGATTTGTTCGTTTACTGGCATAATGATTATTGTTTATTTGGGTTAAAAGTATCCGGATTCTCCGGTTGTTTAAAATAATTATTTAAGGCTTTCCTCAAAAATGAATTACGGATTAAGGATCTTAGCCATAGAAACAGCATCAGCAATGGTATCCAGACTGTAGATCTGTGCGATACCCTGTGTAGTAGCTGCCTGAGTTACAATGTTCTGTTGGTTTTGCGCGCTCACTGCATTTTCAAACATAATTCCTGTAGAATGTGCTGCTGTCTGATATACGTTGCTTAAAGCTACTGCAGGAGATTCTGCAACTACCTTTACGTTCGACTGTGTTACTGCGTCTGTGATTTGTTCGTTTACTGGCATAATGATTATTGTTTATTTGGGTTAAAAACAACCGGCTTTTCCGGTTGTTCGGGCAATGGTATTTAAGCTTTTCGCAAAAATGGATTAAGGATTAAGGATTTTAGCCATAGAAACAGCATCAGCAATGGTATCCAGACTGTAGATCTGAGTGATTCCTTGTGTAGTAGCTGCTTGAGTGACAATGTTTTGCTGGTTTTGTGCATTTATTGCATTTTCAAACATGATTCCTGTAGAATGGGCTGCTGATTGATATACGTTGGCAAGTGCCATTGCAGGAGATTCTGCTACTACTTTTACGTTCGATTGTGTTACTGCGTCTGTGATTTTTTCGTTTACTGGCATAATGATTATTGTTTATTTGGGTTAAAATAACCGGGTTTTCCGGTGGTATAAAATTGTTTTATTTGCGGTCTGCAAAAATGGATTAAGGTTTAAGGATTTTAGCAATGGAGATGGCATCAGCTATAGTATCTTTACTGTAGATTTGAGTGATCCCTTGTGTGGTAGCTGCTTGCGTTACGATATTGTGCTGATTTTGAGCAGTCATCGCATTTTCAAACATAATTCCTGTAGAATGGGCAGCAGATTGATACACGTTACTCAAAGCCATTGCAGGAGATTCTGCAACTACCTTTACGTTCGACTGTGTTACTGCATCTGTGATTTGTTCGTTAACTGGCATAATGATTATTGTTTATTAGGTTAAAAAACGACCGGATTTTCCGGCTGAGAATTACTTTTTATCAAAAAAGTGTAAAAATTAAGGCTTAAGAATCTTAGCAATGGAAACCGCATCTGCTACCGTATCCAGGCTGTAGATCTGCAGAATACCCTGAGTGGTAGCTGCCTGCCCTAAAATATTCTGTTGGTTTTGTGCATTCACTGCATTTTCAAACATAATTCCTGTAGAATGGGCTGCAGATTGGTACACGTTGGCTAAAGCCATTGCAGGAGATTCTCCTACTACTTTCACGTTCGATTGCGTTACTGCGTCTGTGATTTGTTCATTAACTGGCATAATTGTTTTTGTTTTTTGTTGAGATCTGATCTCGGTTAATAATTATTGAGGTAAACTAGTTTTGTATTTTATTTTAAACTCACTACAGATCCTGCAGATGATACATTTCAAAGGCATTGGTATTGACAGGTTATGAATAAATTAGACTTGAGGGGTGGCTCTGAATACAATGGTTGAAACCCTTATCTGTAAAATCTGTGTGAGTTTAAAGCATATTTCCTGATAAAAGGATGTGGCTTTTATTTTTAATATCTGTCTTAAAAATAAATTTCTACTGCAGGTATGCTGGCAATGCTGGATTCCTTTGGGCTAAAGATGGATTCTGAATGATTGCTTCTGTACATAGACAGAATCTGAAAGACGGTGCAAATAAATGTTGACCTGATTGTATATATGTTGAGGGCACCGGATTTCATCTCTGCAGGGAAATAAACCACATCCGTAGTTTGGGTTGAACTGAAATTAGAAACGTCCTTTCCTAATGGTCTCCAGTTCTTTTATTTTCATATTCTTTGGACTCATTTTTTTTAGACCCATGACATAGCTGCCGATTGCCGTCATGTTATTTCGTTGCTGGTTCAGGGCAGAATTGATCTGCATTGCACCTGTAGAATGCGCATTTACCTGTGTTGAAATGGCGTTAGGTACAGCGGTAGACATTCCCATAATTATAGTATCGATTTCGTTCATAATATCTGTTGGTTTTGATGTTTTTAAGGGCGGATATTACCAAATCTGGCACTCAGCTTATTCATTCGGTCTATTATTTTGAGCTCTTTCTCCTTTACCTTTGCTGTTGAGGCCTCCTGAAGTCTTTTCAACTGTTCTTCATAGTTCATCATAGGAGGATCAGCCTGAGGTGGTGGTATAGTCTCCTGTGCCTGAGGTGATTCTTGTTGTTTCACAGCTTCTTCCAGCTTTTCCAGCAAAGGGCCAAGTGATTTCATGGTCTCTTTGACGGCTTTATCTCTGATGTAATTAATGATTTCCTCTTCATGTCTTAAAACAAAAGGCATGATTTCTTTTTCGACGATTTCAGGTTCCGTTACAGGTACCGGAGGTTTGTGAGCGGGTGCCTTCTTGCGGGTTCTTCTGCGCATAAGTACTGTTTTTATAATGTTGGAAAAAGTAAACGCTTACTTTACAGCAGATAATTAATAAATGCAGCTGCAGCCTTCCAGTCGTGGTTGATATCTTTTACTACATTATAACCCGTTATCTCCAACGCAATACACGCTGAAATAGCAGTGGCTGACAACATTTCTTTTAACTGGTTCGGAGGAAGGGTAAGGATATAATCATCCGGAATTACAGGAAGCCTGCCGTTGTTTGGAGGGTTTTCATTCACTACAATACTCAGGATTTCCTGGAAATAATGGGCAATCAGCTTAGAAGCCTGGAATTCCAGCTCTCTTTTTAATTCAATTATTTCTTCCTGGCTTACCAGTTCGGCAATAGCAGCTACATCCACATCATGTACAGAATACTGAGCTTCTCCCGTATCAGATGGAGTGATCGTGATATCTGTTTTGAGAATCCATTTTGCCTTTTCAAGATTAATGGTAAGAAGTTTTGAATCAAGATCTGAAACTGCAATTTCATTTAAGGTGGTAAAAGGTAAAATTCTCACATTACAATAAAAAGCTTTCGGATCATCCAGCTTGACCATGATGACGGCGATTCCAGTTGATCTGTCTATAGGTTCCACTACAAAAGACTGGAAATGATTGTATCTTTTATTTCCTCTGTTGATGCAGTTCACCAGTCTTATGGCAGGCTGAATATTAATGTTTGAGGTCTGAAGATTAAATACAACTCGCTCTGCATTATGTTCCGTCTTTTTAACATCAGTACTTCTCGTGTCAAAATAAGAAATATCACTGCTTCGGGTCAGGTAAAGTCGTTCATTTAAATCATTTAAATTTTCTAGATTTAAAATTTTGGCGGGTTTGGTTGTTGAAGAATAATTCATCTTTTATTTATTTTAATTTTTTCAAGGAGTTGATTTATTATTGTTTTTTTCTTGCGGTTAACTTCAGGTTCTACTGAAGGAATTACTGCTTCCTTAATCTCTGGTTTTACGAGTGGCTGTGTCAGTTTTACTGACTTTAATACTAATTTTCCCCCATGATCAGCCGTGATAAAGCTTTTTCTCATACCTTCCTTTTCTGATGAGACTTCTTCCGGAACCGGATCTACTCGTTTTTTTTTTCAGGATCTTCAGTCTCAGGAGAAACTTCCGTAAACGAGGGAGGAGAAGGAAGAGCCACTGGAACCGGAGGCGTGTTGACATTATAAATAGTATTGGAAATTTTAGCCTTCACCTCAGCATATTCACTTACCATTTTGAACAGATCTTTCATCATTTCATTTCCCTTTCCTGCATCCTGGCCTTGCAGGTGCTCTGCCATCTGAGTGGAAGTTTCTTTACTACCAGGAGCCGGACCGAAAGTCGTTCCATACGTTAGTAGATTATTGGCCAGCCTGCTTAATGCAATCAAACCTACCTGCTCAAATCCTTTCAAAAAAGACTGTAAATCCTGAACCATCATTCCTGTAGACTGTTCTATCATTACTTTTGTTACTCCGGTCATTGGGGAAGCCTTAGGAGGGGCCAGTACCTCACTGTTCACAAATACTACAGCTTTCTCCGCCGGAGTGGTAGCATTTGCTGCCTGGGATTGTTGGGTTTCACTGTTGTGTTCACTCATGATTGTAAGGTTTTATATTATCCTTTTAAAATTTTAATGGCATCTGCAACAATCGCAGGGTTGAGCTGGTTCAAGTTCTGCTGGTTTGTTACAGAATTCTGAATAGAAATTCCACTGGCATGCGTGGCCATCTGGTAAAGCATACTCATAGCCTGTGCGGGAGACTCACCAAGTACGGTAACATTGGTCTGCGTTACTGCATCTGTAGTCTGGGTGTTTACGGTTTCTGCCATATTCTGGTTTTAATGGGTTACTATTATTTTTTATTTTCAAACATCTTCTTTCAAAGTCTTTGTTTCAACTCAACCTTACTGTTAGGTCTTGGTTAGGTCTTCACTGTGAGACTGTTGATCTCTTTTGTCTGATACAAATTTCATCAAACGGAATAAATCTTCATTAAGGGAAAAAACTGAATTTTAAAAAATAAGGGAATTCTCCTACGAGTGAATTTTTTAGATAACCATCGTGTCAGTAAATAACAGAATCGGAAAATAGAACAGCCCATATAACTGTATTTCTATCATCATTACTACATGATACACAAATACACTATCTGCCCATAAGGGGAAACCCTGAATTTCTAAAAATGGGTAGATCCCCTCTATTTTGTCGGGAGCTTTACCTTGAAATTTGTTCCCTAACGTATTATAATAAACGATATGATAAGAAATAGAAAAAAAAACAAAGAAGCTGTTTCCAATACAGATGCTGCTGCTCGCAGACCAGCACCAAGACCTGAACGTCAACGTGGCCCCAAACCTGAATTTAAACCTAAAGTGCTTATCCAGCCCGGATATGCCACCGGTGATATGTTTGGAATTGCCGCGACTTTAATTGATGATGAGGAGCTTCATGTTGTCATTTCAAAAGGCGACGGCACGGTCAAAGACCATACCGATAAAGCAGATTCTATAAAAAAATTCTATAGAGATTCCGGGATAGGTGAGGACAGAATACATGTTGTAGAAGTAAAACAGTTAAGGGGAGATAAAGCCGGTAAGAAAAAATTAGAAGATGAAGCACGTAAGTATCAGCGAAAGGGATATATTAAAGGGGTGAACTATGGAACAGATTACATTGCCAGAAAATACTCGCCGGCCTTACAAGCTAAGCTAAAAGAAAGATGGAGGGTCAATATCAATAGCGATGAAAATGAGGCTATAAAAGAATGGCTGAAACAAAAAGGAATACCCACCAGCGGTACCAACTTACTTATTTTATGGTCCCGTTTCAGTGGGAAAGGAGGAGATATTCATATAGAGCACGATACAAGTTATACAGGGATCAGGCAGATTGTTTATAGAGTAGCAGAGATGTATGATGCAATTATTATTACCGGAGATAAAGGCTATGTGAAAGAGAGAGGATCTAAGTTTGATGACATTGTCAATGAGGTCAAAAGGTATATTCATCCTTCCAAAGTATTCAACATCACCGAATTTTGGGATGATAAAACACCATCTTTATTAGCATGGGGAGGTAATACCCGTTTTGGGCAGTTTAAGCTGTATGAGTATTTTGAGAAAAATTTCACCCATGTAAAGCATCTGGGCTTCAGAAGCGGTAACCTTGAAGTGATGGCGATGTTAGGATACACGGTAAGGTACATGGAAGAAGAAGGCAGTGAGAGCGGAGGCAGAATGCTTGCCTGGAAGAAGGAGAATGAAGGTAAGACTAAAAAAGGAGGTGATGCCACCGGATATGAACGTTTGTTGCTGAGTGAACCACCAACACGATCAGGTAAATTTCTTCAGGAAAAAATAAAAGACATCAATCAAAGAATTGAGTACGAATTAGGTGAAGAGATCAACAAAATAATAATGACCACACCTAAAACAGAAAATGAGATAAAAGAACTGAAGCAGCAGCTTAAACCTACTATAGAAGCAAAATTCAGAGACGAAAAAAGAGATTATACAGGGGCGCATTTCGCTCCGCGTAGAAAAGATGAAAAAGCCTTAACTTCCATACCAAAAGAAGAAAAAAGCAGGTTTAATGAAGGATTTAATGACAAAGATATGGAGCTTATACTCTCATTTTTAAAGCCTGAACGCTGGGTTGACAAAGAAATTACGTATAACCCAATCATCCCACAGAAAAGAAAAGATTACAAAAAACTGTTGGAAATTGCTGATTAAACAGTAAGCCCGGACTCTAATGGTTAATTACAATACAAATTTTCACTGATATTTCAAAAAACAGCCTTCTACACAGAAGGCTGTTTTTTGATGAATAGTGCTATGCTGAAAGAAGGGTATCTTCAGTTTCCTTTTCAGGTAATTCCTTTCTCTTTCTCCAGAAGAAATAGGCAACAACAGCGGTTGCAATGGGCAGGGCAATCCCAAACTCATCTATATAATAATTGGTATTTCCCGTATCCACAGTAAGCGGTGTGAAAATAGACTGTATAAAAAGGTTGTGGCTGGCATGTAAAATAACACCTGTCCATAAATTTCCGGATTTTAACCGTAACCAGGTGAAAATGAAACAAGATGCAAATATCATGACCGTAAAACATAGAAGAGCCAGCCATTTGGGACCACCCGTATTATAATTGGAAAAAAGCAGAAGAGGATAATGATAGATAGCCCATATGAGACCCATCCAAAGGGAGGTGGCAGTATAAGAATTGATCTTTGCTAACTGCGGAGTAAGAAATCCCCGCCAGCCTATTTCCTCACCCAATGCCGATCCTACAGAACGTACCATACCAAAACTGCTCATCAGAATTACATACAGGATGACGGTCAGACCATCAGAAAGGTTCCAGCCCATACCTTTACCGGCTTCTGCTATAAACTCATGATTATAAAAGCCGCCAGCTCCACTGATCCAGATGATGAGGTAAGGAATAAAGCTGTAAAGAACAGGAATACAGTAAGCCATGATCTGGTATTTCGTAAGGCCCCATTTCCAGCCCAGGGAAGAAACAGGAATTTTCCGGATACGGCAGGTAAGAAGTGCTGCAATGGCCGGGCACCACATCACAATGGTAGCATAGGATATAATTCCGCCACCGAGTTTCCCGGTACGAATGCACATATAATAGACCGGGAGACAGAAAAGCAGGGTAAGAAACAGGTAAGTGGCAATATTCTTCCTGATTTCGGATTTGGATATTGTATTTTCCATAAACTGATTTGGTGTTGTAGTTTATAAATAGTTGAAAAATAGAAGGTTATTTTTTAATAAAAGTACACTTATTTCTTATATGAATATTAATTTTAGCACTGTTCAATTTAAAAAAGAGGTCTTCCGTTTTTTAATAATGGAAAACTGTAAATTAGCCAAAACATTTTTTTCAGAATTACCTTAGAACATGTCCAGACTAAAAGCGATAAGAGAACAAAAAAATCTGACTCAGGAGGAACTGTCAGAAAAATCAAAAATTTCTGTAAGAACTATTCAGCGGATAGAATCCGGAACAGAACCTAAGGGACATACTTTAAGAACGCTGGCGCAGACTTTGGAAATAGAGGAATCTTTATTATTGCAAGAAGAAATCATCATTTCCCAGGAAAATAATGAGGTAACAACAGAAACCGCAGAAGAACCTGAAACGATCAATTATTCTTTGGTTAAAATGATCAATCTCTCTTCCTTATTATTTGTGGTTGTACCGCCATTAAATATTCTGGCTCCCTTTCTATTAATGTTTATCATGAAGCAGAGAAACAGTCTCACCAAACAGATTATTTCACTGCAAATGTTTTGGACAGCTATGGCACCCATTGTATTTATGCTCGGTATCTTTTTAAAGCTCGGAAAAGAGTTTACTCTTATTCTGATGATCCTTATTGTACTGTCCAATGTATTTATGATCCTCCGGAATGCTGCAGAGATTGACCGCAAAAAGAAACTGTATTTCAAATTGAAATTCAGTATGTTATAATTTGTGTCGTGGCTTTGTCGGGTTTTTGTCGGGTTCATTTTTATTAAAAAAACAAAATGAAATTGAACCTTTGTCAAAAAAATAACAATGACAAAATCTGCACAGCTTATCCTTCCTTTTTTTATTCTGTTGATGAGTATCGTTCATGCACAGACAGAAAAAACAGATCCTCTTTATAAAACAATTATATTGAAAGACAGCTTGTTTTTTTCAGCAGGCTACAATACCTGCAACATCGGGAAGATGGAAAGCATGTTAAGCGACGGATTTGAATTTTATCACGATAAAGGCGGCTTTGAGGATAAAAAGAAATTCATCATTGATTTTAAAAACGGATTGTGCAAGTCTCCGGAAACCTACCAATTAAAACGAGTATTAGTTGATAAAAGTACTGAGATTTATCCCATGTATAAAGATGGAAAAATATATGCTGCCATTCAGAACGGAGATCATCTGTTTTATGAGAAGGTAGGAGATCAAGCTGAAAAATTGGTTGGGGAAGCAAAGTTTACTCATCTGTGGATTTTGGAAAATGCTGAGTGGAAACTTAAGAATTCATTGAGTTTTGATCACCATCCGAAGCAGACTACTGATAATGAAACAATGTTTGATAACGATCAGTCGATGCAAAGCTGGCTGAAAGAAAATAATATTCCAACGATGGGATTAGGAATTATCGAAGGAGGAAAACTACAGAAGGTAAAAGTTTTTGGAAATACTAAAACAGGAATTTCAGCTCCTCTTAATGCCTGTTTTAATGTAGCCTCTCTTACCAAACCTGTCACGGCAATGGTCGCATTAAGGCTTATAAGCTTAGGGAAATGGAAGTTGGATGAACCTTTGGATATATACTGGACTGATCCGGATATCATCAACGATCCGAGACATCAGAAACTGACCACCAGAATGATCCTGAGCCACCAGACCGGCTTTCCCAACTGGAGATGGATGAACGCCGACAAAAAACTGAACTTTCAGTTTGATCCCGGTACAAAATACCAATACTCAGGAGAAGGTTTTGAATACCTTCGGAAAGCGCTGGAAAAAAAGTTTGGAAAATCACTGGACCAGCTTGCGAAAGAACTTATTTTTCAGCCTCTCAAAATGCATAACACAAACTATATCTGGGATCAGAATACAGAATCAAGATTTGTAACAGGATACAATGAAAAGGGAAATGCTTATCCTATAGAAAAAATTAAAACAGCCAATGCTGCCGATGATATGCATACCACGATAGAAGATTACGGAAATTTTATGATCAGCGTTATGAAAGGAAAAAATCTGAAGCCGGAAGTCTTTCAGGAAATGATCAAAAAACAGGTAAAAGTAAAAGAAGGTAAATATTTCGGGTTAGGTTTTGAAATCTATGATTTTGGGAATGGTGAATATGCTTTATCTCATGGAGGTGCCGATCAGGGAACAAGGTGTATTGCCATTGTACTGCCCAATTCAGGAAAGGGGATTGTGATATTTACCAATGTAGATGATGGCTATAAAGTCTATGAAAAACTGGTAGTTCACTATCTGGGAGAGCAGGGAAAGAAAATAGTTGACATTGAACAGAAATAAAGTAAATCCTCTGGATTTTAGGACTTCAAATAGATTTAAAGTCTGATAACACTTATTTTTTTAACCATTTGAGCAAAAAGAATAAAATAAATATGGCTACAACACTAATAATTAGATTACCTATTGTATGGTCAAATCTTAATCCACGTTTATATTCAACATTGAAGGAATAGATTATTTTAATCAGGATTAAAATAATAACAATACTTGTAAAAATTTTTGCACCTAAGGATTTCATTTTTGCCTGTTTTAAAATATTGTAATAAAAGGATAAGGGTAAAAAGTTTAAAAAATTCCATTGTAGAGCTGCAAAACAAAGAATACATTGTACTCAACTGAATTAACTCAAATTCAATGGCAATTTATTAAAAAAAACTTACGTTTAAAAGAAAAATCCCTGTTGTCAAAGTAAATGAGAGCAGGGATTTGTTTTATATTGATTTTTAAAATCTATTTTACTTTTTCCAGGAGATACAGCTTAGCTCCGGAAAACCCCAGCTTAGGCATCAGGTTTCCTTCCAGAATCATCGTCTTATTATTAGCATCGATGACAGAAATATAATTGTTGGAATTGTATTCTATATAATTTTCCTTTTCTTTCGTTGAAGGATTTTTTCCGAACTCCATAGAATACTTTACCCAGTCTTCATCTTGTGAACTGCAGTGTACAGGTTTGAATTTAGACTTTTTAGCCTTGAAAACAATCTGGTCAAAACCTTCCGTACATTCTGAGGTGAATGAGCCGTCAGGATTCTGATCTTTTGAAAAATCCTCGAAAGAACCACGGTAAACACCTACCACTTTCCAGGTTCCGTCTATACGGTCTTCATCAATTTTCCCTTTCGCTTTGCTTACCGCCCAGCTGATTCCGTTTACGGTTCCTTTTACAGCTTTATAACTTAAGCTTACAGCGCCTGAAACTACTTTTGTAGCCGTTCTTACCACACATGAATTGAGAACAAGGACAGCCGAAGCCAGCAATACTATTTTCTTCATTTTGTCAAATTTTTTCAGATACGAAGATACTGTTTTTGGAAAAACTGTTGAATGATGAATTCTGTTTTGCCTATTTTGATAATCATTTCATGCATCTTTATGTATTCTGCTGTCTGGTTTACCGTGCGAAAATCAGTATTCACCGTTCAATATGGCCTGTTCAAAGTATTTACACTTATTTCTATCTCTGTTTTGCAATAATTTTACCATTACAAAACATCACTATTATGAATACTACATTGAACTTCAGTAAAAAAGTACAGGCCATTTTATCCTTACTTATTTTTATAGGAATGGGATTATGGTCTCTGAAAGCACAGACTTATACCGCTGGCGAAAAAGACATTGAAAATACAGCTGTCAGAGCAGCTTTCCAACATACAAAGAAAGTAAGAGCCGGATTGCTGGATGTAGGATATGCGGAAGTAGGACCTGAAAATGGAAAGCCCGTTATCCTTCTTCATGGATGGCCCTATGATATCCACAGTTTTGAACAATCTTCAGCTATACTTGCCGGAAAGGGCTACCGTGTTTTAGTTCCTTATTTAAGAGGCTATGGTACTACTACTTTTGTATCTCCCAATGCAAAGCGCAATGGTCAGCAGAGCGCAGTTGCATTGGATATCATTGCTTTTATGGATGCCCTGAAAATTGATAAAGCGATAATCGGTGGTTTTGACTGGGGAGCCAGAACTGCTGATATTATGGCTGCATTGTGGCCGGAACGTTGCACTGGCCTGGTTGCCGTAAGCGGATATTTAATAGGAAGCCCAAAGGCAAACGAGAAACCTCTCCCTCCAAATGCCGAGTTTTTATGGTGGTATCAGTATTACTTTTCAACTGAAAGAGGGTATAAGGGATACAAAGCCAATACTGTGGCATTTAATAAACTGATCTGGAAAACAGCTTCGCCAAAATGGGCTTTCGATGATCAGACCTACGAACGCTCTGCCGGAGCATTTGATAACCCTGACCATGTTGATATCGTAATCCACAATTACCGCTGGCGTCTGGGATTGGCGAAAGGAGAAAAACAATATGATGCGCTTGAAGCTAAACTGGCAAAATCTCCGTCCATTACGGTCCCAACAGTTACCCTGGAAGGTGATGCCAACGGAGCTGCGTTTCCTGCACCGGAAAGTTATGCCTCCAGATATACCGGAAAATATGCCCATCATACCCTGACAGGCGGAATTGGACACAATTTACCACAGGAAGCTCCCAAAGCATTTGCAGATGCCATTATAGAGGTAGATTCTATGTCGCAATCTAAATAACATCTGTCGGATTAAATAGTATAATGTTGGAAAGAAAGAATTAAAGGATTTTGATATTCAATTTATACCCTGAACAAAACAAAACCACTACTCAATAGCAGTGGTTTTTTATTTTTATCTAACTGTTCATTAGCCTTCAAAACCTTCTTCAAGCTTCAGTTTATTCACCAAAGGATTGGCATACATCGCCAGGAAATACTCCTTAGACACCGGATCAGACGGGTCTATACGCATCTCAAGTCTTCGGATAAACAGCTGTTTCTCCTGTTCGGTATATTGTGAAGCATATGTATCTGTATTGTGAATCAGATCGTAGGCTATATATTTTGTCGGCCAAAGCTTATAATTTTTAATAATTGAATGGTCAATCACCTGTGCAATAGCCTGCAACTGTTTGTTTTTATTCTCAATAGTAGCGGCAATTTTATCCAGTTCGGTATCAATAATATCACCGGCATGCAGATGAATTCGTTTCTTTTGCCCTAATATTCCGCTGAGCATAGTGGTAAAATCTTCATTTTTACCTTTAATGTATTCCTCATCCCTGTGCTGTGCCAGAAGCTGAGGCATTTTTAAAGAATCTGTAGGATCATATTCATAAGAAATGGATATAGGAACAATCTTTAAGGTTTTAAAATACTCTATGAGTGACTGATCTCCCGATGCCATGGCAAGCATTTTTAAAACACCCTGTTGAGTGGCATCATTACCGTTTTTGGTACGGCCTTCACGCTGGGCGATCCATACAGAACGGTTTTCATGATGCAATTGATGATCAATATACTCAGACATGGTTTGTGAACTTTTAAGCTGGTCGCGAAGAGACAATCCTCTTTGAACTAAAAAGTTGCGGTTCAGCTTTGCCAGTACATTCAAAAAGTTCCTTTTCACAAGATTATCGCCAATGGCAGAAGCAGTCATAATATGGCCGCTTTCCAGAAGAGCCAGATTAAGCAGTGAAGTATCCAATACAATATCTCTGTGATTTGAAATGTAAAGGTAGGGCGTATTTTTATCCAGCTTATCGAAGCCCGAGGTCGTTAAACCTTCAGAACTTTTCGCAAGGATCTGACGAACGGTATGTGCTACAAAATGATGCTGAAAATCACTTATAAAGTGGATCTCTTTAAACTGTTCCAGCCAGACCTGCTCATCCACACCGGGAAAAGTAAAGTTCATCAGTGCTTTCATCATGGGATCACGGGCTACACTCTGCAATCTTTCATTCACTTCATGATCATGAAAATACCGTATTTCATCAAACTTCGACATGCAATTATTTAAAAATTAAAACTTTTTGCAAAAGAACGAAAATTTATCTGGGGAATGGGTATAATGGATGTTAAAGTATTATGAAGGGCGTAGGAGTTAGTTGAACCGTGTATAACAAACGATCTACATACGCGTTCACCTTGTCATTCCGTAGGAATCTAAACTGCTTATTTTCTCATCACTTATTATCCAAACCATTGTCTGGATTCCTACGGAAAGACAAACTTCGTGGATAGTCTAAGCGGGTGGTTTGTATTAAGTCAGGAGCAAATAAGTAGCTATGCACACACACACATAAATACATACATACATACATACATACATACATACACACACAAAAAAAATATGCGCCCACCTTGTCATTCCGCAGGAATCTAAACTCTTATTCTATCATAATTTATTATCCAAATCTCTGTCTGGATTCCTACGGAAAGACAAACTGTGTGGATAGTCTAAGCGGATAGTTTTACTTCATTATACGACAAACAATTTTGTCATTTGATATGAAATACTACTCATATCAAAGCCAGTTTTCAAACAAGTAATTCAAAAATTCTAAATTAGGATTTGTCTTCCTTATAAGCTCAAGCTTCTTAATTCTTGACCAGTTTTTAATTTCCTTTTCTCTTTCAATGGCATGATGAATCCAATCATATTTCTCGTAATAAATTAGAAACTCAAGATTATATCTTGCTGTGAAGCTACTTGGATTTAGTCTGGTTTTGTGTTGAAACAATCTTATGTGGAGGTTTCCTGTAACGCCAGTATAAAGTACTTTTCTATTTTTATTGGTAAGAATATAGATATAGTAGGTATATCTTCCTGTTGAAAACTCAATCATTTGTGTATTTGTTTTATAAAAGTTACAAAAAATATTTTTCAACTTGATTTTCAATTGGATTTAATCAAAGTATTGAAAGAAGAATGATAGCTTCTTTCTCAATTGAGTATGAGTTTTTATTTGTAAGAAAAGGTGAAAGATATACTACGAACCAAACAAGTTAATGAGACACAATCTTTGTCATTCCGCAGGAATCTAAACTCCTATTTTCTCATCACTTATTATCCAAACCATTGTCTGGATTCCTACGGAATGACAAACTTCGTGGATAGTCTAAGCGGATAGTTTGTATTAAGTCTGGAGCAAATAAGTGGCTATGCACACATACATACACAAAAAAATATGCATTCACCTTGTCATTCTGCAGGAATCTAAACTCTTATTCTATCATAATTTATTATCCAAATCTCTGTCCGGATTCCTACGAAATGACAAATGGTATGAATCTTCTACAGATCTAGTTTTAAATTTTCAGGAGCTTCTATAACCGCAATAATAAAATCTTTCATAAATTTTTTAAACTTGCCATTTCTTACATCAATCCAGAATGAAGCATCATGTTCTATATTAGCATATTGTAAGAAAAACAGAGGCCACCAATGTGATGTTCTGAACTTTATTCCTAAATAATTTCTAAGATCATTCAGATATATTTTATCGTGGTGTGAATCCTTATATTGAGGTGTTTTTACCAAACCATAAATAACTCCACCTTCTTCATAATTGAATTTGATGAATAAGTTTTTAAAGACAGGAATTTCAAAATGATGAAACTGTTCATTATATATGATACGCATTTTTAATTCTTCGGTTAACTCATCTGTCAGTTGAAGCATCTGCTGATCAACAAGATTTTTCATTTCCTGTTTAATCGAATTTAAAGTGTTGGATACTTTAAAAGCTGTTTCTATATTTTCTTCAGTTTCTGTGATAAAATGATTCAATGAACCCATATCTAAGTTTTCTTTTCCCATATAATTTTCAATAAGTTGACTTTCAAAATCTACCAAAAAAGAACGTACTCTTTCATTTTCTGTATTTTTTATAAATTCTTTTAATATTGGTATAATATGTTCTTCGTAGTTGATCAAATAGAGCTTTCCTGTTTCTATCAGTTTTTCGATTTCTTTTCCGCCGCTGTACTCTGTTAATTCCTTTGATCTCGGGGTTAAATAGAGAAGCTGATAATGGTTATTACTGATATACTGTAAATATTTCAAATAATCTTCAACCTGATTTTCCTGATCTTTTGTCCAGGGGTAAATTTTATTCTCAATTCCCAGAATACTTGACTGATCCTGATTCTTCAGAACAATGTCGACCCGTCGGTTTTCAAAGGTTGAATCCTCTAAAATAACCTGAACTTTTTCCGGAGTATCATAAGGGAAATACAATCCTAATTCTTCTTTGAAAAGCTTCAAATAAATATCACCCTGACCATGGTTTTCATTTGGATTTAGAAAAAACGCTAATATTTCAGAGACTTTATTTTCGTTCCAGTGGAGGAACTTCATCGCATTAAATTTAGAGGCCAGCTTTTTAGAATGTCTTTTTTCATATTCAATTTCAAACCTGGAGTGGGCCTGGATCTCTCTGAAAAAAGAAATATAATCGTTCATGATGTATTAGTTAATCTTGTTTTTAAAACTTTTTTAGCAATGATAATAAAAATCTCCAGCTTTTGCTTACGGGAAAGCGTAAATTTTCTTTAAAAATACCATAAATAGTGCTCAGAAATACCTGTAGCCCCTTCCGAAGTCCCTGTAACCCCTTCACCAAGCCTCTGGAGGGACTTCATGAACGGTCTCCACTCCCTTCATGAAGGGGCTTTACCCCCTTGGGTAAGGGGGTAGAGGGGGTTGCATAAGGGGGTGCAGGGACTTATATAAGGGGATAGAGACCGTTACTTAAGAGGGTAGAGACCGTTGCTATACTACCTGGAGGGTGTTAGTAAAGGGGGTAAGAGGAGTAAAGTACCATTGTAAGAATCATGAGCACTATCCATCCGGCTTCATCAGTGGCACAGCCACCATTCCTTTGCTCCCTCAAATCATGTATTTCTATCAATGAAGCCTTTGCGTTAAAAAAATCACTATAAATCTGCAGATATAATGACTTATTCTTTTGTTTTAAACGCAAAGATGCAAAGTTTTTAATATTGATATATTTTTTTAAGGCGCAAGAAAATCAAAGATTTTCAGCAAGTGAGTATATCGGGATATAAAAATTTTATCTGAGATAGAATCCTTGAGCCTTAAAAAGCATCCCCATGATAAGACCTTGCGCCTTTGCGATTTCCAACCCAAAGCAAGCAGACGGGTAACCACAAAAAGTTACTATAAACCTGCGGATAAAATGACTTATTCTTTTGTTTTAAACGCAAAGACGCAAAGTTTTTAATATTTATATGTTGTTTAAGGCGCAAGAAAATCGAAGATTTTCAGTGAGTGAAATATATCAGGATATAGAAATTTTATCGGAGATAAAATCCTTGCGCCTTAGAAAGCGTCCCCATGATAAGACCTTGCGCCTTTGCGATTCCCAACCCAAAGCAAGCAAACGGGTAACCACAAAATAAGCACGTTTTCACGTGCTCTCAGAAAAAGTGTTTTATTCTTACTGATTGTTGTTTGAAGAGGGCGGAGGTGTTTCAGTGGGGACCGAAGTTTGTCCAGCCACAAAAAACTGCTTCATTCCTTCGTAGACCACATTGGTACCGGGTACATTTTCTTCAGAAAGGTATCTGATGCTTCGGTAGAAACTGATGGCGTTATGATAATTATCGTGGTCCAACAGTACTTTGGTGTCTGAAAGTTGCTCAGCCAAGGAATCTAATAGTTGCAGCCTTTGTTCTATCTGCTCCCTGGCTGTGTAATCTCTGTCGAATTCTGCCTTATCAAGGAAGTTTGGAACATGTTGAACATTTTGTTCCATATAGGTTTTGGCTTTATTCACAAAGAGTTTGTTCTGCTCTGCAATTCTTCCGTATTGCTGTCTCTGATCCGGAGTAAGGTTGATGGTTTTCCCTGTAAGGACAGTCTGAATGTCCTGAATTGCTTTGTCAATGGTTTTTAAATCGCTTTCTGAAAAGCTTATACTGATTAAATTGTCTAGTGCCATATGCTTGTGTTTTTGGTTGTTGTTGTGATTAAATATAGGAAGTATAAAGCGTAGAAAAATAGGGCGTTGTAAGATTTTAAGGGAGCATTCATCAGAAAATGCAAACGGGATAATGAGGTTTGTTTTTTCTGACTTTTTGAAGAAAAAAAGAGTGTGTAAAGTGAGAAATGACAAAATAGGAGAGGAGCCCATTTTAAGGATTCAGAAAAATGCTGGGTATCAAGCAGGAAGCATTAACTTTTGACCTTGGGACTACTGGAACCAGAAGAAAGTTTCTCTGCTGGAACAGAAAGAAATTATTGAAGATCCTTTACTGAAAGAATTTCTGAAGTATTGAAAATTCTGGTGGAAGCGTTTCAGAATTTTGATGAGGAGCAGGTTGTGAATATTATTTCTAATACGTTTGGTGATTTCAAAGATGGAGCTTCGGCGATTAATATTCATCCTATTTTTAATCCAGTAGAAGCCATTCTGAAAATGCATGAAGAAAAGATGGAACTTTATGAAAGGATGCTGAAGGAGAAGGATGAGATGATAGTCAGGCTGGAGAAGTTGATTGAAAAGATATAATTTAAGATATTATAAAAAGGTTCAGCACATGTTGAACCTTTTTTATCTATTCAATACTTTTACAAAAATACCTAAAACCTTAAAATCGACTGTTTCCTCATCTCTAAGAATGATTGGTTCAAAGTTAGAATCATTTGACTTTGGCTGCAATACTATTTCTTCATGATGCCAACCTTCTTCGTCAGTTAATTTTTTGCTGGAGTATTCTTTAATAGTGTAGTTACTGCCAAACTCTAAATCAGTAATGTTTCTTCCTTCAACTAGAGTGATTAGACCATTACGAGAACCTCCGTTATATTTTTTAAACAAACAAATACTCCCATTAGGAATGATTTTATTCATAGATTCACCTACTACAGTACATGCAAAATAATCATCTCTATTGTTTAGGCTCTCTACTTCAAGATATTTTACATTTTCTAATTCTTGGAGTTCAGAAAAAGAACCCGCTGCAATATTAAGATCGTAGAAAGGAATTGAATTTTCTGTAGGAGTATGAAAAATTTGTATTAATTTCTCCTGTGTAGAAGTGGTATAAGGCTGGATAAATTGATGAAGAAAACATCTCAAGTTTTCATTACATGCATAAACGTAAGTGCCTTCAATTCCTCTCAATAATATAGTTTTATAGATATTGATAATGAAATCTAATAATTCTTCTTCATTTTGAATGGAATTTTTACCATTTTTATCTTTATATTTTTGCTTATCAACAGTCAATTTTTTCGATGTAAAATCATAGTCCAGTTCCGGTCCTATAATAACTCCGGTATAATTCAAATCATAACCTTGCGTGGTATGAATACACCCCACCTCATCTATAGAATTAGGAGAATTTATCCAATCTACAGAAATACTGTTCCATTTTAATTGATTTTCACCAATAATGATATCATAAGCTTCTGTATTTTTGTTTGAAACCCATTCCCAAGCATAACCGGCCACCATTCTTGACAAACCATAAATCTCATTTTTCTTTTTTATTCTATCAATCATTTGAGACAAGTCATCAAAAAGATAGAATTCGTAGTCATCAGTTTTATATGATTTTGAAGAAAGTGTTGAAGGGGCATCAAAAATTTTATGAATTAACTTTATATAGTTATTTCCACCGCGTACACGAAGTTGAGTTTTTAATTTTTCGACACGTGTTGAAGGTTCCAATTCTAATTTTTTAAAACTTTTTTTAAGGGTGTCTGAGGGTTTTATAGATTGATATTGATCATAAAAAATAATAGATTTATTACTTTGTAGGATTACCCAATCCAACTCGGAAGCGGTAAACTTATCTAAACCCAATTTTTCACAGTTGCGATCAAATGTTCCAAAGTATGAACCTAGATTTACTCGTCTTCTTAAGCGATGTCCTTCATCAACTATAATAAGATCATATTTATTTTGTGCTAAATCTGAAGGTCCTATTACCATCTTTCGTGATAAACCGTTTACATTCTTAAAAACATTAGAAATAGTTTTTCTGAATGATGCCATTGGAATAACCAACGCCATATTTAAGTCTGTAAACTTCTCTTTTACCCTTTTTAATAAAAGGAAAAGTTCATCATCATCTTCATCAAAATCAGCATAGTTAAAATCTTCTAAATTAGTTTTAAGTAATTTAAATAAAAAAATGGCTAAAATGGATTTTCCCGTTCCAGCTCCTCCATGAATAAGGCTAACTTTTGAATTTTCATCTAACAAACAATTCAGAATCATTTTCAATCCTTTGATTTGTTCTTTCGAAAGAGATTTATAAGGAGAATATTTAAAAAGATCTGAATTATTGATAAAATCTAGAGAGTGACGGGATATACCTAGTTGTCTGAGTTCATCCCAGATATCTTTGAATAAATCCCAATACACTTTCTTTTCATGATACTGGTGATTAGAGATACCAAGGTTACCATTTTGTAAAGTGTATTGTCCGTCAGCAGAAATATATTTGATGAGATTTGATTCTAAATCTAATGTGGCAGATTTATGAAATAAATTGCTTAAGATAAGATTTACAGATGAAAGTTGTTTCTTTTCTTCTGATTTTAGGTGAGTATTTATTCTTGTTAGTACATCTGTAGTCTCTCCCACATAAGCCGTTTTAGTATTTTTATTTTTCAAAAAATAAACTATTGGCCAAGATAAGTAGTCTCTGTGATTTTTATTTATTTTTGTTTCTATGAGGTGATCAAAATCGTATTCCTCTGTAATTGTAAAATTCTTCATTTTTGTACTACAAATCATCGTACTTATTTGATTTTCCTTTTGCTTTTTCTACAGGATATTTCTCATTATTTCTCTGCAATTTCTTTAAAATAATGCTATTAATATCTATATTATTTTTATTTGCAAGAAGTAAACCATACATAAATACGTCAGCCAATTCTTCTTCTAATTTATCTTTATCAAAATCTTCATTCTTTTTCCATAAGAATATTTCTAAAAGTTCAGAAACTTCAATAGATAAGGCTAATGCTAAATCTTTTGAATTATGAAACTGTTCCCAGTCTCGGTCATCACGAAATTTTAGAAGCTTTTCTATTGTACTTTTATCTATCATGAGTATTATTTAATAAAGTGAATTAATTCAACTTTAAAAATAATAAAAAACTTTAGCATAATTGTCTTGAAAATATCAGTTTATTCTGAAAATTTTGTATATAAATGGATATTATATTTTTCAGCTCTTATACAAATTAATAAATGTTTTAGAAGCATTATAATAGCTCTATTAAAATATTATATTCTTCTATACACTCACCGTCTCAATCTCCATAAAAATTACAAACAATATTTACATCAGTATTCTTTAAAGTAATATTCTGTTAACCTCTGTTCTCCGGATTTTAATAAAAACCCCTGTTCAACAGCCCATTTCAGGTCTCTGCTTGCTGTGGGTGCAGAAATACTCCTGAAGTTTTGCATATAGTCTTTCCTGCTGAACTTTTGTTGATTTATCTTCTCTTTAAATAAGAAAATTCTGTCTTCTGTATACAATGTTTTATTTTGGGATTGCAAAAGCTCTTGTAAAGATTCCAGAATAATACCGAGCATAAATTCTATAAAAGTGGTAGAATTTCCCTTTTTATCAGATTCTGATAATGTATGATAATATTCAGACTGTTTTTGTTTGATGAGGGCTTCTATGGGTAGATATTCAAATACGGGATATTGCTGCATCAGGATCAGGGTCTGCCAGAGCCTGCCCATTCTTCCGTTACCATCTGTAAAAGGATGAATGAATTCAAACTCATAGTGGAAGACACAGCTTTTAATTAGAATCAGGTCTTTGTCTTTTTTCAGATAAGCAAAGAGATCTTTCATCAATCCTTTTATCATTGTACCTCCCGGTGCTATATGTTCTACTTTTGAACCTTTAATGATTCCCACATTAGTGATTCTTAACTTACCAGGATGATCAACCAGTCCTTTCATCAGAATGGAATGGGCTTTTTCCAGGTCTTTTAAGTGATAAGGATTCAGTTGATTGATTTGTTCATATACCTGTATCGCATTCTGAACTTCAAGAATATCTTTTGGTGGAGCAATGACTCTTTTATTTTCCAGTAAAGCGGTTATCTGCTCTTCAGTAATTGTATTCCCCTCAATTTCCAATGAAGACTGAATGGTTTTGATTCTGTTTTTTTTCCTTAGTTCGGCTACTGGTTTATAAAGATGGGAAGCATTTATTTCTCCTATTTTTTCAGAAATAGAAGCCACTAAAAATAGAATGGTGTCTGTAATGGTATAGGGAGGTTTCATATCTTTGATAGTATCATATGATACTATCAAAGATATGAATTTATATTAAAAATAGGTATATAAAGTAAACTATGAATTTAAATCCACAGCCATAGCCTGCGTTCTCCTACACATCCACCTCCTCAATCTCCACACCGGCAAATACACAAACACCACAGACAAAATCCCAGCTAAAACACCCACTACCACAGCCATTGCCGTAGCATCTAGCTTATAATCCTTTGAGAAATTATATTGTCCTATAAAGAGTAGGGAAAGTACCAATGAACCTGTAATCAGGCCGTGTAAGATGCTTAGTTTGGTCATTAACTTTTTAATATTCAGCTGTTCGTCTACCGTAAACTCTATGGCTTCCTGGCTGGCGGCATCCGTTACTCTTTTGATGATATCAATGGTAAGGACTACCGGAAGGAAAATAGCCATCGGGAGGGTAAGACGGGCCAGATTTTGGGTTCCTGAGAAAAAATGGGTGTAGCCTAACTCTTTGAAGCTGGCATAGGCGATGATGAAATTAAAAAATACATTTGGGAGGACATAGTAAATTGTACGCTTGATGAGAAAGCGTTTCAGGGTGGTTTTTTTTATGGGTTTTGGCTTTGGAGGCTTTATTTTAAATTTCATAGAGAGATGGTCAATAGCTCAATGGTTTTATCTTTTATCAGATGGGCTTCCTCTTTCGGAAGAAAGTTTTCATTGGACATGAAGGTGAAGTCCATCTGCTGGTTGTAGGTACTGGCGACTAAGGTATTGGAGTTCAGCCATGGGAAAGCCACGGTAGGACTGAATACGGTTTCCAGATTGAAGTTTTTGTAATCATTCGGGATATTCACTTTTCCCATATTGGATAAGGTCACATCATGCCCGCCTTCGCTGGATTTCAGCATATTGATCATACGTCCTACAATAGGGTGCATACGTTCTCCCATCCACAGGAGCTCACGGGCTTCCAGCTTACTGATTTTCTCAATAAGGTCTCTTTTGATCTGCTTGGCATTCCCCAGAACATCCTTGCTGTCTTTCTTGATGGAAAGCTCTACGGTTGGGGCAAAAGCAAACAAATTATCTTCCTTGATCTCCGGAATAAAATGACGTACATCCACAGGACTGATCACCTTACCTTTGGCACGCTCTCCTTGAACATCACGAAAGGCCTGCATCACGGAAGAACACAGCAAAGCATGCACGGAGATTCCGTTAGCTTTACATTTCTCAGTGATCAGGTTTGTATCCTCCGGGGTCATTTTCCAGTGAATGGCGTAGCTTTTTCCAAGGTTTCTCTTTTTACTTTTTCGCTGGATAGAAAAAAATATTCTGGCAAACAGCAGATAAAGACCGGCCTTGTATTTTTTGATTCCCGTATTAAAATCCGAAGGCAGAAAATCATCTACCGATTCAAAAGCTATATAAGGAATTAATGGAGAATAAGGATTGTCCAGCAAGCTCAGAAGTTCACGCATTAAGGTCACTCCGGTAGTTCCGTCTGAAATGCAGTGCGGCATGATCCAGAGGATTTCGGAATGGTCATGTCCCTTCACCCATACTACTTCGGCCAGAGGCTTTTTGGGTTGATCAAAAAGTTGGAACCATGCTTTTTCAGATTCTTTGAACCAGTCATCGTCTGTCTTTCGCTCTACAATACGAAGAGGAATAGGTTCAATATCTTTCTGTCCCATAAAAAAAGGATAGCGTCCGATGGTATGATCAACGATAGCTCTCAGCATGGGATGTTTCTGCTGGATTTTGATTAAAGCTGTTTTAAAAGTCTCCTCAGAAATCTGTCCGTTGATTTTTGCGGTATACACACAGTTTAAAGGCGTTTCAGGATCTACATACATGATCCTTTCCACCATCATTAAAGGTCTCTTGATCATGATACTACGGTCTGTTTAATTTGTGAATAAATCGTCTGCATAACCTCATCGCGGATAGCCAATGCCTCTGTATAGGGTAAATAGCCTTCGCTTCCCATGAATGAAAAATCCATTTTTCCACGGTAGGTAGAAACCACCAGGGTAGTGGTATTTCCCAAAGGACCAATCACTGACGGACTGAAGATCGTCTCAACGGTAAATTCTTTATACTCATGAGGAATCTGAATACGTCCCAGATTGGAAAACATACAGTCGTTGGAGGATTTTCCGTTCTTCAACAGTTTGGTGAAACTATTCAGTGCATTATGCCCGGATTCCATGACCATCATCGTGATATAAGGATTCAGTTTTGAGGTCTTTTGTTCCACAGATTTCTGCATCGCGCGGAGGTTGTTCTCAAAGCTTAGTTTTTCATCAGCTGAAACCACAATCATCAGCCCGAAAGCGAAGATATGATCTTCTTTAATCTGACTGGCAAAACGTCTGATATCTACCGGACAGGAAACTTTGTTGAAAGATTTTTCAGCCCTTACTTTTTTAAATGCCTGCAAGACGGCCGCACTTAAAAAGGTATTCACGGTCACTTTCTGAGATTTGCAGTACGCGATTAATTCCTTGCTTACCGTTTCATCCAGTTTCCAGTTGATCAGGTAGTCATTCTTTCTTTCTACAGCTTTTTTGCTTACAGGAATCCATTTGATGGCAGTAGCAGCCAGCCTTCCTATAAACTTAGCTTTCAGTTTCTGTCTGCGGCTGTTCAGAATATGGGCAGGAACTACATCCTGTATTCCCAGAATCGGATTTTCTGTCCCGATTTCAGCAGCCGGATTATCCAGCACCTTAAGAAATTCATTCAGGAAAGACATGGCAGAACCTCCATCACATAAACAGTGGTGGAATGCAAACAGCATATCAGAAACATTTTCCCCTTTGATCCAGATAAACCGGATCAGGGGCAGTTTTTCATAATTAAATGGAGTATTCCATTCTCTTCTGGATTCTTCCTGCCATTGATCTTCACTCTGTCGGGTGATGATTCTTACAGGAATAGAAATGTGTTTTTCCGGAACGTTGAACCACGGGATGTTTTTTTCATCATGGCTGATCAATGCTCTCAGCCATGGATGTTTATTTTGAATTTGAGCCAGAGCCTGCTGGATATCTTTTAAAGTAAAAGTACCTCTCAGTCTGAACGGGATGACCGCATTAAAAGGTTCTGTTCCGTCCCCCAATAACATGCGTTCACCAAATAATAATCTTCTTTTCATGTGTTGATTCATAGGCTATACGGGAGCTAGTGTTGAATGTTCCTGTACAAAATTCTCTAATAATTCTACTGCCTTATCGTTACCTCCGGCAAGGGTAAATGTGTTTCTTACTTCCTGAGCAGCAATTCTGTATTTAGGATTTTCCAACAGTTCAAAAACGGTTTCACGAAGCGCATCTACACGCAGTCTTTTGTATCGGATACTGATTCCGCAGCCTGCCTGCTCAATCAGTTTTGCAATATGGAAATGATCATAAGCAATAGGGGTGATCAACATTGGTAATCCGTTTCGGAAAGTATCATTTACGGTATTGAATCCACCATGGCAGATCACCATGTCCATTTGCTGCATCACTGCTGACTGAGGTACAAAGCTGTTCACAATAAAATTGTCCGGCCATTCTTCAAAGATTTCCGGTGGAGTAGCGGCAATTACCGTAACCGGCTGGTCTTTAAATGCAGCGATAATTTTTTCAAAGAAAGCTTTTCTGATGTCTACCAACAATGTTCCCAATGATACAAAGATCTTTGGAGTGGTAGAAGCATTCAGTTTATCCCAGTCAAATGGAGCATCATTCGGACGGCCTTTTACCGGACCTACGAATTTCATATGAGACGGAACCGTTTCAAAGCCAGCGAAAGCCTGTGATGTAAACACCATATTCAGTTTGTGAGAATGGATATAAATACCTTCTTCATGAATGCCTACTTCTTTTTGAAGGTCTTTGATCAGGTTTTGCTGCCATTCCCAGATTTTTGGGGCACTTTTTTCCGTATCTCCCATCACATCCGGTGGAACAGGTGTTGTCGTTACACAAGGAATATTATTTTTGTGAGCGAAAAGAGCGCCTCCGAAAGTAATACAGTCATTCACGATAACATCCGGCATCCAGCTTTCAGTAAGTCTGTTAAGTCCCGGCATCATCATTTTAGCGAAAGGAACATAGGTTTCTTCCAATGCCAGTTTCATCACTTCAGGTCCTGAACAGGCTGGTCCGTCATCCTGTCTCTTTAAAATACGGGCAATTTCCTCCTGATACGGAACAAGATCTTCTTCAGGATAGAAATAAGAACCTCCTTCCGGAATATGTTTATTGTCTAATGGGGTAATTCCGAACCATTTTACTTCGTGTCCACGGGCAATAAGACTTGCTCCAACACTTAAAGTAGGGCTCACATGTCCGAAAAACGGAGGAACTACAAATAAAAATTTAGACGGTTTTTCAGGTTTTGAAGCTTTCAATATTGCTTGTTCCAATAAGTTGGCCACTGTAGCAGAACCTCCGGCTTCTACAAAAGATTGTCCCACTTTCTGAGCTGCTTCTTTATAGCTCGGATTGTTCAGAACCTGCTGTACAGCTTCTCTAAGGTGATTTCCTTTAAATCGGTTAAAATTAAGACGTTCACCTGCTTCTGTACGTACAACACGTCCTGCAACGTGTGACTGGTCATAGGCAATAGGGATCACGACCAAAGGAATACCGTGTGATAATGTTTCAGATACGGTATTGTGACCGCCATGGCAAACCACACCGTCAAGATGAGGTAACAGATCCAATTGTGGAACCTGCTGATACACCATAAAGTTATCCGGCCATTCCTCGAAAAGTTGAGGATCGGAAACCACTACAACGGTTAGATCTTCATCTTTAAAGGCATCAATTACCTTTTGGAAGAATGCTTTTTTATGATCATGATCGAAGGTCGTCCCAATGCTTACCAGGATCTTTTTGTTGTTTTTGCTTTTTAACTTTTCCCAGTCGAATTCAGATGAAACACGTCTTTCTGTAAGAACGGGACCTGTGAACTGATATTGAGCAGGAAGATCATCCATTTCACCAAAGAAATAACTGGAAGTCAGAACAAGGGTCAACAGGTCTGAAGTCGCCAGGGAACGTTCTTCCTGGAAGCCCAGTTCTTTCTGTAAATCAATGATCTGATTCACTTCCCACTCGTGTACCTTAGGCAGTTCATTCATGATTTTAATGGCGGCCGGAGCGGTAACGGAAGTCGCACAAGGAATTCCAAGTGTTTTTGCTGCAACTGGGGCTGCAAATAACTGATGATCCCCGATAATCAAATCGGGTTGATATGTTTTTAATAATGAAACAATACCCTTATAGCAATGTCTGTTCAGCGGGATAAGAACCTCTTCGTAAAGGAACTTCACGCTGTCTATACCGTACACTACTTTCTTTGAAATAATATCGAGATATTGTTCACTTTCTTTCTTTTCTTCGTCGGTCTGATCGTATTGGATCAGTAATAATTTTCCTCCCTCAGGAAGTTTAGCCTCTAAAGTCGGGTCAAGGCTGATCCAGGCTACTTCATGTCCTCTTTCCAGCAGCGTAGCACCGATGCTTAGGGTAGGGTTGACATGTCCTGTCAATGGTGGAACTATAAATGCAAATTTAGCCATGGTTTTGTGTTAAAATTTTAGATAAAAATTGAGCGATTGTTTCCGCAATCAGATTGGGTTCCTGGATAGGAATATTGTGATCGCCCGGGATTAATTCAAGTTCAGACTGGCTGATTTGAGACTGAAGCCACTCTCCGGTAGGTCTGCAGTTGGAATCAGCACCATAAAGCAATAAAGTAGGAGCCGTCAGTTCATTGAAACGGGCTTCACCAAGGAAATGTTTTTCCCTGATCATATCTGCTTTAATGGTGGTCTGGTTAAACAGAAATTCATACATTCGGTGGTTCTTTTCCATTTGTCTTTTACCCATCTGCACTTTCGTAGTATCGGTAAAATTGGCGACATAATGCTCAAGAAATTCTTTGCTGTATTCATCAATGATGTTACGGGCTTTTTCGTCCTGAGGATCCGGAGCTTCTGTTACCACGAGCTGATTCACGCGGTCAGGATATTCTAAAGCTGTTTTTAAAGCGATAAGACCTCCGAAACTATAGCCGACAAGGTGTACTTTTTCCAGTTGAAGGTGATCTATTAAACCTATTAAATCGGATGACATGTTGTCAAGATCATACCCATCCAAAAAGCGTTCACTCATTCCGTGGCTTTTCAGATCGTACATCACCACATGGAAATGCTTTGCCAGTACTGGGGCAATATTAAAATAATAAATGGACAGGTTACTGAACATACCGTGGATCAATACCACGGTTTGTTCGGCTCCTTTGTTGAGTTCCTGTATATGAACTTGTCTGTTATTGACAGTGATTATTGGCATTCGTAGATATAATTGATGATCATACTAAGGTCAAGATTAATAAGCTGGTCAAGATCCATAGAAGATAACCAACCTGTAAAGTCGATCTGATCGCCAAAATGCGCTTTGATTTTTTCTGAGAATGAAACAATCTCGATGCTGTCCATTTCAAGATCTTTGGTGAATGAACTTTCCGGAGTAATGTCCATTTCTTCTACAAATTCAGCCCCTATCACTTCAGTAATAAAACCTTTTAATAAAGTGAAAAGTTCTTCGTGGTTCATTTTTAATGTTGCGTTTACAGTGTCCATCCGATAATATAATTTTTATGTTTAATAGTTTTGATTTCAATATTGTTGATCCACAGGTGATCATCTTTTATCATTTCGACTTCGAAGGCTTTAGGATTTCCTTTCAGTCCTGTTCCCATGAACTTTCCGTAGGCTTCCTTGGCTACCCAGAAACGGGTGGTCCATTCTGCCTGATCTCTGTCTTTTAATAAGGCTAATTCGTTGTCGGTAAATACCATATCGTAGAATCCTGAGCTGCGTTCTTCCATCAGTTCCATATCGATTCCTACAGATTTTCCATATCTCGCAATGCCCACGGCTTCTTTGCCTTTATGAGCTAATGAAATATGGATGTCTTCTGTAAAATCACTGATGAGGTAAGGTTTCCCCACTTCATCGGAACGGATTTCAAAGGTGATCGGGAAGCAGGCATGATTTTTTTCCTGACGAAGAAGATTTCTTACGGCATCTTTTACCGCTACACGGCTTACCATCCAGTTTTTCTTTTTGTTGGGTAATAACTGCTGGTGATGTTGTTTTTCCGTCTGGTTAAAATACCTTTTCAGGATAAAATCCCATGAAGCCACTCTGGTATACGCCTGGTGGAAAAAGAATACTTCGGGAGCAATCTCTTCCGAAAGACGGTTGTGTAGCGGTGACATGGAAACATTCCATAAGGCGGCATCAATTTCCAGTCTTCTGTTCTGCCAGCCGGTGATGGCACACCATACTTTTCCGTCTCTTTTCAGGATGATATCTGCGATGGCAAATTCATCATTAAGTTCTGTCAGCATGCATATACATTCAAAAATACCTTCCTGATCATGCATATCTCCGAAGAATTCAATATCTCTGATTTTTACAGGGAATGCAATACGGTCTTTCACCAAAGTAAGCTGCAGCCAAAGTCCGAATAACTGTCCTGCATTGTCCAGTAAAGAACCTTTACCGCCGTTTCCTTTTATTTTTCCGATAATTCCTTTGTCTCCAACGGCTGAAACTTCAGTGATTCCCTGGTATTTGTCTCCATGGAACATATGCATGTCATAGATTTCTTCAGGAGTTCTTTCGATAGGTAAAAGGTTTCCAATGGAAATATTGAAATTAGGTGTTGGAACAGAAGTAGATGTTAAGATTACTTCTGCATTGGCAAAGTTCTCAATATCAAGATAGGCGTGGTTGGGTGAGCGCCATTCTCCTTTCACTCTTTTCTCGAAAGGTTTGGCTACGTTCATCCATTGGAATACACTTACGTTCATGATTTTATGGACCAGCGTTCCCGGAATTTCGGCTTCTGCAATTTCAGCAAGCTGTTCAAAGATCATCGTCATCGGAATTACCGGTTCCATATCCGCTACATGAGCCCATCCTTTAGGCTGTCTCAATAAGCTGTGGTCAATCAGATAAGGATGACTTTCCAGGGTTACATACAGGTCTTTTGAGAAGGTTGTGCTTCTTGGTGCTTTTTGAGCAGTTTGTGTTACAGGTGCAGGGCGCTGAATCGTGATTTCCGGACGGTTCTGGAATAAAGTCAATACTTCTTCCTGCATACGGATCATATCGGCTACATTATCCTGGAATGCCTGTACCAGCGGATGGCCGCTTTTTGTGGCAATAGCTGAAGCTGTTGCTGTATATTGTTTTGGTGCATCAAAGGATTGAGCTAAAGCTTTCACTTCTTTAAAATTACGGATGATAGGAGAACCTAATTCCAGCTTAATCCCTTTTCCTGACGTTCTTTTTGTATGATTTTGTATCTCTAAAAAGTCAAGAGCAATTGTTTTACCTTCTACAAATAATGAAGCGACCACACGCTGTAACTGTGCTAATGCAGAACGGGTAGGAACACTGGAAGCAATTGTACTGAAGGCTTTTCCTTTTAAGGTATCATCAATAAATCCTATCAATCCTCCTGTACCCACCTGAATGAATACTCTTGCGCCTTCTTCATATAATGTATCGGTCAGTTCACGGAAACGGACAGGCTGAACCAAATGCTCGGCACTTAGTTTCCTGATCGCTGCCTGATCTGCAGGATAAGGTTCTAATGTTGTGGCTGACCACAATGGAATTTTTGTCTTCTGGAACTGCGCTTTTTCCATTCCTGCAAGGATGATATCCAGTTTATCAGCGATAAAAGGAGAGTGGAATCCTGATTGGAACGGCAATACCTGATGGAAAATCTGATTGGCTTTTAACAAAGGAACCAATTCATCCAAAGCGGCATTACTTCCACAAAGAATCACCTGATTAGGGCAGTTGTCATTGGAAATATAAAGGTTTGAAATTTCGTTAATAAAAGGTTTTATAACATCAATTCCGGCTCCTATGGCGATGAACTTGGAGTCTTTTAATTCAAAAGTTTCAGGGTGAAGCACATCAATTAATGCTTTTACAGAATTGGCTTCTGCTAATTCGGATGAATATCCTGCCAGCCATTCTCCTAAACTGTGTCCGGCATTCATATCCGGGATAATTCCCAGTTTTTTCAGTGAATTATCAAGGATACTGCAGTTGTTGAAAATATTTAATGCATCAGTTAAAAGACCTTCACCTTCTGTTTCGATAGGAGCTGTCAATCCAAAATAACGACTAACGCTTTCTACTTCACCTTTTGCAAGACCATCTAAGCCAGGAAATACAAAAGCTACTTTACCACCATCCTTTAATAATGGGGTAGAGGTGTACCAGATATCCTGCTTGTTTTTCCAGATGATATTTTTGGAAACTATTTTAATGGCTTTTTCTACTCTTGCAGGTGTTGGGTCGAATATAGCAACTCTGAAATCTCCTTCACCAATGGCTGTTTCATTATTTTGTAATGCTGAAAGCAGTTGTTCATGAGTAGGTCTGGCCAATATCAGCACCTGATCTTTTTTAGGCATATCATAGCCTTCAAGAACTACGTGTGCATTGATTCCTCCAAATCCGAAAGCATTCACAGCAGCTACTTTTGGAAGTCCTGTTTTTGACCAGTTTTTGGCTTCCTGTACAGGCTCAAACCTTGTGTTCTGCATCTCTGCAGTTGGATTCTCACAATATAATGTTGGCGGCAAAGTATCATGATGCAATGCCAGACAGGTTTTAATTAATCCTGCAATCCCGGCAGCCGGCATAGCATGACCGATATTGGACTTTACAGAACCAATACCTGCCATCGGAGCAGCTTCTTCTTTTCCGAAGAATTGAGCTAAGGTCTGAAGTTCTGTTTTATCTCCAAGGGGTGTTCCTGTGCCGTGAGCTTCAAGATATCCCACTTTATTTTTATCTAAATCAGCGTTGATCCATGCCTGTTCCAAAGCTTTTAACTGACCTTTCACGGACGGGCTCATCACGCTGGTTCCGGTACCGTCACTGCTTACTCCAATCCCTTTAATAACAGCATAGATTTTATCCTGATCGCGAACGGCGTCTTCTAATCGTTTTAAAACGACAAAACCACAACCTTCACCAATCAGTAGTCCGTCAGCATCCATACTGAACGGTTTGATCTGCTGTTGACGGGACATGGCTCCCAGCTGGGCAAAAATACTCCAGAACGCAGCGTTCTGTCCTGTGTGTACTCCTCCTGCAATCATGATGTCGGAACGTCCTCTCTGAAGTTCCTGTACAGCATGGTCTACAGCAATCAAAGCAGAGGCACAGGCTGCATCTACAGTAAATGCGGCACCGCCTAAATTGAAACGGTTGGCTACAAGAGAGGCTACAAGATTAGGAATTAATCCCATAGCAGTATCTGCTGCAAAACGTCCTTTGCGTTCCTGAAAAGCATGTTTTACCTTTTCAATATCGGAAGTAGAAACGTGGGGCAGTAATTCCTGCAGTAACGAAGAAATCTGTTCTCCGGTTCTTACAATTTCAATAGCACGGGTAGCTCCCGGACCGGTATAGTTTCCTTTACCGATAATAATTCCTGCTTTTTCAAGGGAAGCATTCTTTTGAAATACACCAGCATCTTCCAATGCTTTCTGTACCAGATCAAGGGTAAGCAAATGGTCAGGTTCCGTTCCCTGAACAGCCAATGGCAGAATACCAAACGCCGTAGGATCGAATGTATAATCAGGGATAAACCCTCCGCGCTGACAGTAGAAACGGTCAACGGGACTTGTTGCATCACTGAAATGAACCGGATCTATCCGATCAGCCGGAGCCAGCTCGGTAGAATCGACTTTATTGACAATATTCTGCCAAAAAGTGTTGGCATCCTGTGCCCCGGGAAAGACACAGGAAAGGCCAATTACAGCAACATCTGTTTTTTTCATATTGAATTTATGCAGCGTTTTACCAATTATTTCCTGACATGATCAGCACCTGGCTTTCAGTTCCATATTTGATCTCGTTAAGAAAGATTTCTTTCCCTTCATCCAAAGGAATCATGGATATTCCTCTGCGTTCATATTCTGATTCCAGGGTGGAAGAGACCATTCCGGCTCCTTTCCAGGGTCCCCAGTTGATAGAGATTACTTTTCCTTTTAATCTTTTGTTTAAAGCATTCGCGTAATCATCCAGTACACTGTTTGCTGCGGCATAATCTGTCTGGCCTTTGTTACCGTATACGGAAGCAATACTTGAGAACAATACTACAAACTGACAGTCTGTACGAAGCTGTTCAGCCAATACACGAAGTGGTTTTACTTTGGTATCAAATACACGTCCGAAAGAACTTGTCGTCTTTTGTTTGAATAGTTTATCTTCTAAAAGACCTGCTCCATGGATTACTCCGTCCAGACGGTTATATTTTTCATAAATACTGCTGATCAGGTTGCTTAAACCTTCTTCGTCACAAAGATCCAATGATTGGTAAATAATGGTATTTCCAAGTTCTTCCATATCACGGATTGTGCGTAGGATCTGATTGTTTTTGAAAATCTTCGTCGTTTCTTTTTCTATTTCTGCAGGAGAAGTGAATTGTCCGGATCTGATCAGGAAACCTCTGATTTCCTCTTTTGTTTTCATACTTTCAAATTCTTTAGCAGAAACTTCATTTCTAGGATCTGCAGATCTTCCTACCAGAATATAAGTACAAGGATACGCCTGAGACATGTGTTTTGCCAATTCTGCAGTGATTCCCTGTGCACCTCCCAATACCAATACCACAGATTTTTGATCTAATTGAATTTGAGCTTCACTCAGACTCGTTGACAATGGGGAAGGAATGATATCTACTCTGTGTCGTTGGTCATTTTTGTAAATGATCTCAGCAGGTTTATCCTTTGTAAGGATCTCCTTTAATGTAATTTCAGCAATCTGATCTACTTCCTGAGGAGTACTCAGACTGATCAGTCTGCATGTTGTATTATCAAATTCTCTTGCTAAGCTTTTGAAAAGTCCCGGATATCCCTGATGGTGGCGTAATATACTTACATCAGTGATTTCCTGAAGATGAGCCGTGATGTCTGAAACTAGGTATACCCATTTAGCTTTATCAAAATCCAGTTTTTTGATCAGATCTACGTGATCAATAATGCTTGGTTTATCAACTGCTGAGAACAGGTCCAGCATAATTAATCCCTCAATGTTTGAAAGATCTTTTTCTGTATCTACTATTTCTACAATTGCACCATGTTTTTCCAGAGCTTCTTTGATCGCTGAGGTTTGTTTTCTTTCATCCTGAGTAATTGCGAAACGTTTTCCCTGCAATATTTCTGTGTTTTGTACTAAAGAAGCGTCAGTAGGAGTGATATCAAAACGAAGACGTGAAAGTACATTTTGAGTTGGTTCTGCAATGTTTGTTTCCTTGGTTTCGCTTTTTGTTTCGTTCGCTTCACCATTCATTTCGTTGATCCAGCCTGCCAGACCACGAAGTGTTTTAATTGCAGCGAGTTTTTCCATAACATCATCAGCCTGTTCAAGGTTTTGACCAAAACCGATTTTGGTTTTAAGATCACCGATAATTTCCATACGTTTAATGGAATCTATACTCAAATCCGCTTCCAGATCAAGATCAAGACCTAACATTTCTTTTGGATATCCTGTTTTATCACTTACGATATTCAGAATAGCATTTTGAAGGTCTTCAAGAGAGAATGCCGGTTGAGCTTGTGGTTTTGAAGCTGTTGATTCAGCTGCAGATCCGTTTTTTTCAGGGGCAGCAGTTGTTTCAGCTCCTGAGAATTCAGTAAGCCATGAAACAAGACCACTTAAGGTTTTTATTCCTGCTAATTGCTCCATAACAGTATCTTCACTGGTGTTTCCGTTACCCAGAGTTCCAAGTTCGTTACGAAGTGTTCCGATGATTTCAACTCTTTTAATAGAATCAATACTTAAGTCAGCTTCAAGGTCCATTTCCATACCCAGCATTTCCTGAGGATATCCTGTTTTATCACTTACCACCTGTAGTAATAAGGATTTGATATCTCTTGAAGGGGCCTGTTTCACAGCAGCAACGGCTACGGGTCTTTCCTGTTGAACAGGCTGAACCGGAATGGTAGATATTGGCTGATGAGCAGGAGTCTGTACTGGTGAATGATATACAGGAGCAGGGAACGCCTGAGGATTCTGTCCCATAAAGGAAAGCATCACATCACGCTGTGCCTGTATCATTAATTTCATGCTGTTTAAATATTCCTGCAGCATACGTTCAGCAGTAGACTGAGCTTCAGTTGCAGGGGGTTGTGGATTATTAGTAAAATTGTTCATGGGAATAGGGTTTATAAGTGGTAAAGCACCATTAGATGGCAGATTACCATTAGTTGGGTGGGCAGTTTGCCCGTTTACACGCCAGATGGCAGGGCTTTTCTTGTAAAGCTCAGGTTGGTTAAGATCAATTACCTTAACGCTTCGGCCATCAAAAAGTTTATCGATATTGAAGCTTCGGCCTGTTCCTAAATATTGTGCCAGCATACAAAGAAGATGGCTGAATTTATTACGGCTGTTGTCTTCAACATATAAGGTCAGCTGATCTTTTTCAAGGCAGGATTTGGTTAATCCTGTAAGGACTTTTCCTGGTCCTACTTCGATGAATATTCTTGCACCGTCATTGTACATCGCCTGAAGCTGTTCTACAAATCTTACAGGCTGTACCAGATGATCAGTAAGTCTTTCTTTTATTTCTGATGGATTTGACGGATATACCTCAGCTGTAGTATTAGACCAAACAGGAATCTGCATTTCCTGGAAAGGAACATCTTTCAATACCTGAGCATATAAATCCTTGGATTTTGCCAATAATGGGCTGTGGAATGCACATGCAACTTCCAGTTTTTTAGCAGAAATACCTTCCTGTTTAAGAACTTCCAGTAATTTATTGATCGCTTCAGTACTTCCTGCAATGACACATTGAGCAGGAGCGTTGAAGTTTACAGGATAACATCCTTCTACTTTTGCAATAATCGGCTGTAAACGTTCCGCTGTAGCACTTGCAGCCAGCATTGAACCAGGATCTCCACCTTCTACTGAGTTTAAAATAGACTGAGCTCTCTGAACACTTAAGTCAACCAGTTTATCTTCTCCAAATACCCCGGCAAAACATAAAGCCGGTATTTCACCATAACTATGACCTGCCAGCATATCAGGAATAATGCCTAATGATTCTAAGAATTTAGCCAGTGCAAGGTCTACAATTCCTAAAAGAGGTTGCGCTAAACGGGTATCTTTAATGGTTTCTTTTTGTTGTTTTAAATCAGCTTCATTAAATGTTTTAGATGGGAAAACTACTTTTTCAAGTTCAGGATACTCATCAATAATCTTACGCATAGCAGGGAAAACGACGAATAAATCACGAGCCATATTAATTCTCTGGCTGCCCTGTCCTGGGAATGTGAAGGCTACTTTACCTTCTTTCTTATTCACAGTAAAGGTATCTTTTGTCTCAATCCCTAGTAGTACTAGTTCAAGCTTCATCATCAGATCTTCAGCGGTGTCTGCAACAATACTGAACTGGATTGGTTTTTCTGAACTGATGCTTAAACTGTAAGCAAGATCTTTTAATGGAATGCCATCATTGATTTCTAATAAAGCTTTAATCTGGCTCGACTGTCCTTTTGCTTCTTCGTAAGTCTCTCCACGGAAAACAAACAGTTCTGAAGGCCACGATTGCATTGCGATTGAATTATCCTGTTTAGGATGATTGGCAATTACCGTATGGAAGTTCGTTCCTCCAAATCCAAACGCACTGATTCCTGCATACCGGTTTTTCTCCGCCCACAATCCACTTTCTGCATGGAAGGCAAACGGACTGGTTGCTGCATTATAATAAGCATTAGGCTGCTGAAGGTGAAGGGTAGGTGGTTTTACCCCGTGATATACGGCAAGGGACGCTTTGATTAATCCTGCTAATCCTGCCGCACATTTTGTATGCCCGATCTGTGTTTTTACAGAACCTAAATGAGTCTGTCCCGGTAATGCCCCTGAACGGCTGAATAAATTAGTTAATGCACTTAATTCAGTTTTGTCACCGACTACAGTTCCTGTACCGTGAGCTTCTACAAGACCTACAGAAGCAGCACTTATACCAGCTTGGGAATAAGCACGTTCCAACGCTCTTACCTGGCCTATCTGTCTTGGAGCAGTCAATCCCAGAGCTTTTCCGTCACTGGATCCGCCAACTCCTTTGATCACCGAATAAATACGGTCACCATCGCGTACTGCGTCTTCATATCTTTTTAAAACAAGGATAGCGATACCTTCTCCAAGGGCAATACCATCTGCATCACCATCGAATGTAGCACATCTTCCTTTTCTGGAAAGAGCATGAGTACTGGAGAACATCAGGTAATCATTGATTCCGTTGTGTAAATCTGCTCCTCCGGCAAGTACCATATCGGATTTTCCTAATACAAGTTCCTGGCAAGCAAGATCAATAGCTGCTAATGATGAAGCACAAGCAGCATCTACGGTAAAGTTTCTGCCGCCAAGATCCAGTCGGTTTGTGATTCTACCTGCAATAACATTGGCAAGAATACCCGGAAATGAGTCTTCTGTGGTATGTGGGAAGGCTTCTTTTACTTCTTCGTGAAGTTCTCCGAAAACCTGCTTATAATATCCTCTGAAACTATAGCTGTTGGCAAGATCATTTCCTCCTTCAGCACCTATAATAACAGAAATGTTTTCTCTGTTGATGTGTTTTTCACCATATCCTGCATCTTCCATGGCGCGTTTTGCAACCAATAAAGTTAACAGCTGTGTAGGTTCAATGGCCGCAAGAGATTGTGGCGGAATTCCGAATGCCAATGGATCGAAATCGATTTTAGGAATAAATCCACCCCATTTTGAGTGAGATACATCCGGTCCGTCAGAATCCGGGTGGTAATACAATTCTTTATTCCATCTTTCATCAGGTACTTCGGTAACACTGTCTTTTCCTAAAATAATATTTCTCCAATATTCATCAAGGTTTTTAGCACCCGGGAAAATACATTCCATTCCTACGATAGCGATGTCCAGAGGTTTTTCTGTAGAAACCGGTTCTTCCGGTAACGCTGCCTCCTGAATATGCTCATAGTTGTCTACAACACTTTGATGCAGAGCCGCTAATGAGATCACACGATTGTGCATGGTAGCTACCTGCCCAATCATATACATTCCTAAGTCTAGTTGGTCATCTTTAGGAATATTGACAAGTTGATCACCCTGACGCTCTATACCTTTAGCCGCAATTCTTAAACGGCCTACGTTTAATTTCTCGAGCTGTTCCCACACTTGTTTTTTATCCATTCCGGCAGCAAGAAGCTTTGCTTTTTCTGTATTGAAATGGTGGGCAAATGCTGTATTTAAACAACGGGTTTCATGTCCGGGAGCTGTTTCCAGTAGAACTGTATCTTTTGCCTGCATAGCCTGCGACTGAAATTCTTCCTGAATGGCTCCGGTCTGTACAGCTTCATTGGTATAGAGATAAGCGGTTCCCATCAATACACCAATTTTCACTCCTCTTGCAGCTAACGGTGCAGCCATGATAGAAACGAACGCAGTTGAAAAGGCGTTATGAATTCCTCCTGCAAAAAAGACACTGATGTTTTCAGGGTGTTCTTCTTTTAAGATACGTTCAATTTGTTTTTCCCAAAGAACCATACTTGAAAGGGGACCTACATGGCCTCCGCACTCACGCCCTTCAAAAATGAAGTTTCTGGCGCCTTCTTTCAGGAAAATATCCAGAAGGGCAGGGGAAGGAACGTGTAAGAATGATTTTATTCCGGCTTTTTCAAATACTTTAGCCTGGGCTGGTCTTCCGCCTGCAATTAAAACGACAGGAGGTTTAGCTTCTAATATATATGATGTCTGTTCATCTCTTAATTCCTGTGGTGCGAATCCCAGGATTCCTACACCCCAGGTTTTTTCACCAGCCAGTCTTTTAGTATCCATTACCAGAGATTTTGCAGATTCTCCTTTCAATAAGGATAAGGCAACAAAAGGTAATGCTCCGGCATCTGCTACTGCATTCGCAAATGACGGTACATCGCTTACACGGGTCATCGGACCTTGAGCGATAGGATAACGAAGACCCAGTTCCTGAGCTAAAGTGTTGTCTTTATCAATTACTTTAAGTGCTTTTGCCTGCTTTAGGTGTCCATACATGGCTTCTTTGAATCCGAAAACCATTTTTTTCACGGTTTTGAAATCCTCATACAGATCTGTTGCCAGCGAAATGTCTTGTCCCATCGGGATATAACATGTACTGAGGTCCAGACCAGTGAAGTACTGTTTCAGATCTTCAGCTGTTGTGTTTTCTGGTAATGCAGGTGAATTGGGTCTTACCAATACACGATGGTTAGCAATCACCTTAGTTTCTGTACCATTCAGTTTTGAGCAGACTTCTTTCAGTTCGTTAGGAGCTGAACTTTCAGGAAACAGAGCCAGCTGGCTGTCCAGTACAACTCCTGTTGCTCCCAATGCTTTTGATGCCGCTGCGGTATGGAGACCTATTCCTCCCTGTACCCACACCGGAATGTTCTGAATTTCTTTGATCACACGCTGAAATAATACAAACGTGGATTCATAGCCTACCCATCCACCTGCTTCATTTCCTTTGATAATGATTCCTTCTGCTCCTGATTGTTCAGCTTGTCTGGCTTCTTCCAGACTGCTTACCTGATAAACAGCAGGCAGGTTGAAAGGCTTCGACATTCCGAACGGAAGGATTGCAAACCTTACTTTTTCAGGAATTTGGAGAGCGGTGAAATTGTCATTAGAAAAATAAATACCATACGATGGTACGTCTATCTGATCAAGTTGATGTAACGCTTCCTGGGCAGTCACTAACTCATTTCCTAAACTTAAAACGGGAAATGCACCCGCCTGGTGTAGTTTAGGGATAAGGTTAACGTCTGGTTTTTCAAAAGGCGTCAGTCCAATAATGGTTAAGTTTTTCATGGCGTGATAATTATTGAATGATAGCAAGAGATTCATAACAAAATGTAAGGCCTTTCGGTATTAAGGCGATCGCTTTTGTTACGATATAATAAAATTGGTTTTTGTTAAATCTTTAATGATGTATGTGTTTTTATGGTAATTATTCAAAAATCTATTGTTTGTTAATAGATTGTATGATATAAGGTTGGTATCCGGTTTTTCAAAAGGCATTAGCCTGATTTTGGTCAAGTTTTTCATAGCATTTACGGTATAGGAATAGTTAATGATATCTCATATCAGAACACGGATGCCATTAGTATTGATGGTGTTTTTCTGTTATGAGTGAATAAAAATAATAAAAATGTATATATTTTTTAACCATAAGTACAATTTGATAATTATTTATTAATATAAAAATATCAATTGTTCATATGTTATTAAAATATATTTATTGTTTATTTATTCTTAGAAACATGCCGGTACAATCTTCTCAACTTTAATTATAAATAGTTATAGTTAAAGAAATGTTAAGCAAATATAGGAATAAAAAATAAAATATTTCAAAAACAAGAGATTTGTTTTTGCATATATTACAAAAAGATAATATAGAATGAATAAGGTTCCGAAATGTAAAAATTGCCTTTATCAATCTGATAAAACGGCAAAGCGAATTTAAATAAAATTAATCAATATATTGTGATTTAATTTGAATTATTTATGAACTTTCTCTATCTTTTTGATAAATAAATAGATAGAGAATTTTAAGAATAATTAATATATCTTTCCGAAATTCATAAAAAAACAGTAAGTGTTTGATATACTTACTGTTTTTTATAGGTTTGATGGTTGAGATGTTTCTGATGAATAAGCCTTTTAAAGATTATTGGATAATGTAATTTTATTATCCGATGAACAGGCTTTCAAGATTTAAAATATACTTAATCCGTATTGTTTTGCAAGATCTAAAATCATGTGATATCCAGCCAGTGAATTTCCATGTTGATCCAAAGATGGACTGAATACACCAATTCCTATTTTTCCGGGAACACTTACGGTAATTCCGCCTCCGACACCGGATTTACTTGGAAGACCTACGGTTCTGGAGTATTCACCACTGAATTCATACATTCCGGCGGTCAGCATCTGTGACTCCACCAATTTTGCTATATCTGCATTCTTATAAGTGGCATCTCCGTCAAACCTTACACATTGGTTGGCAAAGAAATAACCGATTTTTGCAAGATCTTCAGCGGTAAGCTCAATAGAACACTGCTTGAAATAATTATCCAGCTGATCTTCATTTCCTGAAATCAGTCCACTGTTTTTCATGATGTAAAACATACCCCGGTTACGGTGTCCGGTTGCTTTTTCAGATTCATAAACAGATTTGTTATACTCAATTGTCTGATTTTTGGTAATATACCTTACCATATCCAGAATCTTAAGGAAAGGTTTCTCGCCGTCTCCTGAAATTAACGAAGTAGTAAGAATAGCTCCTGCATTCATCATGGGATTGAGCGGTTTGCCTGTGGTCTCAAGGTTTGAAAAATGGTTGAAAGGTTTGTCGGAACCGAAATATCCCATCTTGTTAAAAATATGCGCTTCTCCTTTTTCGTTTACAGCCACCATCAATGATATGATTTTGGAGATACTCTGCATCGTGAATTTTTTACTCACATCTCCGGTGTTGAATACTTTTCCATTTTTATCTACTACTGAAAACGCGATTGCTTTAGCCTCTATTTTTCCCAGTTCAGGAATGTAATCTGCCACTTTGCCCTGTGTATAATAAGCTCTGTTTTTTTCCAGAATAGTGTTTAATGTTTTTTCTGAAATTGTTGAAATGTCTGCCGGTTTCTGAGCGTAAACTATTGTGTTTAAGGAAAGAAAAGCTGCGGTACAAATTCCTTTTGCAGAAAATAAAAAGCTGTTGTTTTTCATAGGGAAGATCTTCAAATAAAATGTTTATGATAAGCCTCGAAAAACAAAGATAAAGTTTTTTAACCTTGTTGGCAATTTTCCTTTATTGTGCCCTAGGATATCATTCTGGTTTTGGATGTGTGTATTTGTACAAGAAGGTTGTGAGGTCAAGATGTATGAAGATTATTTGAAGAATAATGAATGGATGAGAAGATTGTTATTTTCATCTTTATTAATGTTATTAATTTTAATTTAAATGTAATTTTTTTAGTAAAAAATAAACAAATTTATCTTTTGGTAGTGTTTTTTGGTTTTTAATAAATTAAAATTTAGAATTTTATTTGGTTTATGATGGTCTTTAGCTGTAAAAATTAAGATAGGAATAGATTTTTTTATATAACTAATAGAGTGGTGAAATAACATATAAATATGAATTTATCTATATCGTTGGGATTCAATTGTAAAATTATGTTATTTTTTCACTATTAAATGATTTTTGTATTAAATTTTTTATTAATTTGACAAAAAAATTAATAACTTTTTTAGTAACTATGAAAAACAACACCTATTTTGGTAGGGAGCACATCTTTAGATGGCTTCTACTATGTTGGCTTTTGGTACCTTGGGTACTGCAAGCACAAGCTCGAATTACATGGACCGCTCAGGTCGGATGCCAGGAATTCCGTGGCGAAAAAGATGATCAGGTTCCAGACAATGGAGTCGCCTTTTCCTACATCAATTCATCCCAATGTCTGCGTGTCTGTGAGGCATCAGCTGTCACCTATGAGGTGCAGGGACCTAATGTTTTTGGTGTACAATGGACGGTTTCCGGAGGAACGGTAACTACTTCCGGACCTGCGAATACCATAGCCAATGTAGGCTGGGGATCAGCAGGTAACGGATCTCTGCAGGCTGTCATCACGTACAATGATGGAACTGTTGAAACTCAGACTATCTGTATTGTGAAGATCAACAGACCGATCGCAAAATTTGAATTGATGAATTTGGGCGATACGGTATGTAAAAATACGACGATCTATTTTGATAATCTTTCCGAACAGAACGGAGGGTCTGATATCATCAATTACTTCTGGGATTTTGGCGATGGTACAACTTCCACAGCTTTTGAACCATCTCATTTGTATGCTAATCCTGGAAATTATACAATTCAATTGACCGTAACCAACAAGTGCGGCTGTCAGGATAAAATTAAAAAACAGATTAAGGTATTAAAAGCAGATCCTGTACAGATCAACTGTGCCTCCGTAGTATGCGAAGGAAGTACTGAAAAATACAATGCACAGGATGGATGTAACAAAGGACAGTGGAAAGTTATTGGTGGAACAATTGTTAACACTAACGGTAACGAAATTGAAGTGGTTTGGGATCAGGTAGATCCGCTTGATGGCTTCGGATATGTAATGTATATGTCTGATTGTGCCTGTCCTGAGTGGACTACGATCAAAATTCCTGTAGTTTTAAAGAATGCAAAAGTTAAAGGGCAGGAAGTGATATGTACCGGCAGACAGTACACATATTCAATTCCTCAATGGCCTACAACGAGCGTTCAATGGAATGTATCAGGTCCTGCAGGAGGTCAGCTGACAAATACCCAGCAGAGAAATGAAGTTGTTTTCTCAGCAAGTCAGCCAGGTACTTATCACCTTACAGCTAATTATTTCAATACTTTATTGACTTGTGAAGGGCAGGCATCTATTGATATTATAGTAGAGGCGCCGGTAGTGATAAGCGGAGGTGTAGATGAAATATGTGCAGGAACAAGCCAAGGATTTACAGCCTCGCCTAATATCCCTGTTATCTGGAAAGTAACAACAGGAAGTTCTACTTATACTTCTCCTGTAATGACAGGAATATTTAACTACAACTTTGCGACAGCAGGAACTTATACTGTTACAGCTACCAAGCAAGGTGGAGGTTGTGAAAGTAATGCAAGAATTATTAAGGTATTACCAATTCCACAGGCTCCTAACGGAACAATCTCCGGAGAAACAAAAGTATGCCCTGGAAAACCTTACGTTTATACCATCAGCTCAGTTGACTCGGGAATGGTACCGGTTTGGAGTGTTACCAACGGAACTATTCAGGGAAGTAATGCAGGTCCTTCTGTAACGGTTATATTTAACGCTGGCGCTACATCATATACAGTGTCTGCACAGAATAAATCCATCAGCAGTGCAGCATGTCTTTCGGCTCCAAAATCGTTCAATGTAACGAAACTGGATCTTAGCACGATTGTTATTAATCCGAATTCAGGGCCTTTCTGTCCGAGCAGCACTCAAAATTTCAGTGCCAATCTGAATGGAATTGTTCCGGATTTTATGGAATGGTCATTTGCGAGTTCTAACTTCGGAAGTGTTATTGGAGGACAGGGTACCGCTAATATTACGGTAAATTTCAACGAAATTTCTTCAACGAGTACTACTGATTTGATTTTAAAAGTAGTGAAATGTGGAGTGACGAAGATTATCACTATGCCGGTATCTTTAATTACCCTTCCGGTAGTGAGCTTTACAAATGTTGGCGGAATTTGTTTAGGATCAAACCTTACTTTCACGGTAAATCAGGGAACCATCACTTCAGCTACGAATGTGACTTTCACCTTTCCTGGGGGAACGTATACTACAGCCTTTAACCCTGCCGGAATTTACAGTTTCCCGAATAACGGATATATCCAGAACAATTCAGGAAATAATATTTCTCAAACGGTTACTGTAACTTATACAGGTACGAACGGATGTAATTATAAGCCGACGGCAAGTGCTAACTTTATTGTATATCCTGAAACCATTATTACAGTTTCTCCGGTGTATAATATTGCGGTTTGTGATCCTACAACAATGACACCGTATACGCTTACGGCTAACAGTTCTACCGGGCTTACGAATATTATTTCATGGCAGTGGTATAAAAATAATGCGCAGATAATAGGGGCAACCACCAATTCATACACGATATCAGGTGCCGGTGCTTTTGGAACTTATAGAATACAGGCTGTAGATATTAACGGCTGTGTGGTTTCTTCTCAGAATATTAATGTGACTCAGTCTTGTCCGAGCAGTGGAAGCTGTACAACAGACCCTCAGATTAACTTCGTTCCGGCATGGTCAGCTTGTAATAACATTACAGTTTCAGGTTTAACTTATAATGGAGTTCCGGATGAAATCCAATGGTTGTCAGATACTGTACTTACTTTAGTTTCCGGTCAGGGAACAGCTTCACCGGTATATCAGACTAATCTTGCAGGAGCACACATCGTTTTTGTACGTCTGAGATACGGTTCATGCTGGTACAGTAAAGGAGTAGAGGTAAGAAAGAACTATGAACCTAAATTCAATATCAGTACAGTGTGCAGCGGAAACGGATATAATGTAACGTTGTTCAACACTTCTACCATATTTGAAATCAATCCGGGGTCTATTACGTATACATTTACTTCACCGGGACAGCCTACTCAAACAGGGCAGTCGGCTACTTATAATCTGGCACCAGGTACTTATACATTTACCATGACAGTGTCTGCACCAGGGAAACCAACGTGTACCACTACGAAGACTATTACATTAGCTCCGATTCCTAATACGGACTTCCTGGTTCCGGCCTGGTTATGTGCACGTTCGCCTATTACGTTCAGTCCAATAACATATGTTTCAGGAAATACATATACCTGGATCTTTGATGGTACATCTTATGTTACAACAGGGCCGGATGCTACAATAACATATAATACGGCAGGAACAAAAACAATTCAGCTGAAAATTAAAACACCTATGGGATGTGAATATACTTCTGCTGTCATTGGTGTAAATGTGAAAGAGGCTACTCTTGACGGTGATATAGCGCCTCCTGTTCTTGTTGCGTGTATGGGAAGTGCTCCTAATATCGTATTTACCAGTACGCTTGGATCTCCAAGTCAGTATATCTGGATGAATGGTTCTCAACCTGTGTCAGGAGCACCAAGTTCTCCTGTGTTCACTCCAACACAATCTGGTAACTATTGGCCGGTGCTTGTATCATCAGATGGATGTAGAACAAGTGTTATGAGCACAAAAGCAATACCTGTAACACTTAAAAACCCTCCATATGTTAACATATCCGGAACGGCTAATATCTGCGAAGGATCTTCAACAGTACTTACCGGTATTGTAACGGATAATACATTGGAATATCAATGGAAAAAAGGAAATTCGGTAGTCGTACCATGGACTTCATCTCCTTATCCGATTGCTTTGAGCACAGGACCATTAGCCGCAGGTACCTACATTTATACGCTGGAAGTAAGAACACCAGGTGCATCAGGATGTACAAGCAGTAAAAGCTTTACAGTTACCGTAAATAGCCCACCGGCACCAATTTCGGTAACATACAATATGGCAAATTGTCAGCCTTATGAGGTTGTGCTGACTGCATCTGGACCGTCTGCAGGAGTTTATAACTGGAGCAACGGAATGACAGGTCAGTCTATTACTGTAAATGAAGGTGGTGCTTATCAGGTTATTTACACTGCACCAAGCGGTTGTAAAGTAGTAGGCAACACGCAGGTTCCATTAAGTCTTGAGAGTCTGATGTGGGTGTTCCCAACAGGATGCTATGATCAATGTCTTAGAAAGAATTATATTATAGGACCTAAAGGAATCTTCGATCATCATGAGTGGCAGTTGTTCGGAAATAATATCCAGAGCGGAAACAATGATTTCATCTATCCGTTATATATTAGTACTCCTGGAACTTATCAGCTTCAGATCGATCATTTAGGATGTCAGTTTACTTCCGGAACCATGAATTACTATCCAGGTAAAGAATGTGGATTCGAAACAGAATGTAAGCTGGAAGCGAGTATTAAAGACATGAAATGGGTTGGAGATCACTATAATGTTTATGGTGTAATCTACAATGGCGGAAGCCAGCCTATAAGTCTTACGGTTTCAAGTCTTAATGGTTTTGGAGTTTATATTCCATCCATTATTACTATTCCTGCAGGTGGGGTATATGATATGAACGCTAATCCATTGGCATTCTATCCAAACTCAAGCTTCCAGGGTACTGATGAGATCTTATTCTCAAATGAAACCTGTAAGTTTACTACCAAAGCGGTAGATCCTAACTGGATGGGTATGAGAAGTGCAGGAAGAAGTGTGATTGCTGCTTCGGTTTCTTCTCTGAAAATGATACCAAATCCTGCTAAGGAAAAAGTGAAAATCTCGTATAATACAGGTAATGAAAAATTACTGGCAAAACAGGTTACGGTTTTTGATGCCATGGGCAATGTCAAATTCCGTAAGGAACTGAAAGCGGCTTCCGGAGAGGTTGACGTGGAAGTTACCAGCTGGTTGCAGGGTGTTTACATTGTTATTGTACAAACGGGAGACACATCATTACAAGGAAAACTAATTAAAAATTAGTAGCTTATCAAGCAGTGTTCTCTTCGGAGAGCACTGTTTTTTTATAGTATGTGATAATTAAATGAACTTTTATGATACAACTAAAAAACAAACTTTGGGGACTGCTTCTGATATTACCAGGATTATCTTTTAGCCAGACTTACCAATGGCAATGGGGAAAACAGGCAGGAGGATTAACAGGTTCTGCTGATCCGGGGTTTCATTATGTATTTGATGAATCAATAAGGGATATTGTAGTAGATAACAACAATAACACTTACTATCTTGCAACAATGCGCGAACAGGGACAAAATCTGAATGGTACTTCTGTAACCAATTACGGTCTGAGTGATCTTTTTCTGTTCTCTGCTGATTGTGAAGGAAATATAAGATGGTCCAGACCAATAGGGGGATCGGGAGACGGAGAAAATGCCTGGCATATTAAAGTAGATAATAACGGGGGATTATATGTGATGGCTACCATTTATAATAATTCTTATGTAGGAGATCCAAATGCTGTTCCTGTACATTTCGATGATACCCATACATTACCGTTGTATACCCATTATGACCAAACAATAGATCCTGCCCACAAAGCAGCCTTTCTGTTGAAATATAATACTTCTGACGGTACACTGGCATGGAGCAAGCCTTTGCAGGGAGACGTTAATTATTCATCCCGTATGTGTGACGTTCAGATGATGTACATGGATTCTTCCAAAAACATCCATGCTGTGATGGGATTCAGAGCGGGAACCCATTTAAATGGTTTGATTACAGTACCTTCATCCTTTACATCAACCTATCAGTATTATGCCGTGAAGTTCAATTATGATAATGGTAATATGACACCGGCAGTTCCCTTGCTTTTGCCTATTACAGGAGATGCGATAAATGCAGTGGGAAGAGAGGGAAAGGTTAATGTAGTATACGATGAAAGTTTGAACCGCTATTATCTTGCCGGTAAAAGGATGGATCCCGGATTCAGTAATCTGGTTGATCTTTCTTACAATAATGTTCCGTTTACGAAAGCAGCGTATGTGCTGGCTTTTGATGGTACAACCGGAACTGAGGTATGGAGAAAAGAACTTAATAATGGTACAACAAGTACTGATGATGAAATTCATTCTATTGTAAAAGATCCGGTTACTTCAGATGTTTATATTTCAGGACGTTATTTTAATGGAATAACAGTGCCTGCAACCTTCGGAAGTTATACTTTTCCTCTGAGAAGTTATGTGGAAGCCGTTCCGTTTGTCATGAAGATGAATGCGTCAGGTACAGTACAATGGGCAAGAACTCCGGATAGTATGTCTGGTCTTCAGTTTGGTTACCGTTTTACCAAAGGAACAATTGCTGTTAATGGAAATGAAATTGCTTTTGCCAAAGGAAGCTGGTCTGATGTCTGGGGAAGCTATGCAATGGTGCGCCCTGATGGAGATAGATCGGATCCTTTATTGGTAAGACTTAACAAAGATACCGGAGATGTTTTGGGAACGGGAGAGATTCACAGTAACTTTTATGTGATAGATGAATTTACAGCAGTGGCTGCAGATAAAGATGGCAATTATGTGGTGGGAGGCTTTTTTCATGACCAATTGTTTACAGATACCAATGATAATGTCAATACAATGGCTGTCAATGTATCAGGAGGGAAATCTCAGTCTTTTTTTACAAAATTTGCTAAATCAGCATGCAGCCAGATGTCAGTAGAAGAAACAGCTGTTCAGGCAGGAATACAATTATATCCGAATCCTGTTCAGGATGTACTTACAATCAGAAGTAAAGAACCTTTGGTTTCTTATGAAATCTTTGGTGCAACAGGACAACTGGTAAAACAGGGAACTTTGAATTTGATGCAGGAACAGGTGGTATTATCTTCTCTTCAGAAAGGAGTATATTATATTAAACTTAAAACCAAATCTTCTACAGTAACAGAAAAGATATTGAAGAAGTAAAAAAAACAAAACTGAAAATTAATAACCTTATATATAAAACAGTGTTCTCCAAAAGGGGGCGCTGTTTTTTATTGGATACTCTTAATTGAAAAAATAAACTTGTTCGTTATTTTACAATTTTTTGTCTGTCAGAATAATTTGCTTTGTATAAAAAAATAAAATGAAAAAGTTACTTATTCTAAGCTTGTTATTAATACTTACTTCCTGGTGTAATGCCCAGACTAAAGATCTTATGAAAACGGTAAGAAAGACTATTGAAGCCAGTAATGCAATCTATGCCGATCTGGCTAACAAAAATGACGGATCTATTCTGACCAGATATACAGATGATGCCTGTCTGTTTCCTTCCAATACAACACCGGTTTGCGGAAGAGAAAAGTTACTCAATTTCTTTAAAAATGGACCTAAGGTTCAGGTCAAGTTTACGATTCAAAACCTGTATGGAGATGGTAAAACCTCAGTCACTGAAGAAAGTTATTACGAAATGACAGATGTAGAAGGTAAAAAACTGGATGACGGAAAAGTAATAGTGATCTGGAAGAATACAAAAGAGGGTTGGAAAATGCACCGCGACATGTTCAGCAGTAATCATCCTGCAAAATAGAATTAAAAACCAATATTGACAGCCTGCTGAAGATCCATATCATTTTTAATCAGTGACTGTCTGGAGACAGAAGGAGTGATGCCTGTAAACTTTTTAAACTCTTTGATAAAATGGGCCTGGTCATAATACCCGCAGTCATAAGCTATAGTGGTAAGTGATTCCGGGGTGTTGAGAACCATTTGCAGGCTTTTGTTAAATCTGATGACAGCAGCAAAAGCTGAGGGGCTTATTCCAACATTCGTAAGATAAAGCTTTTGAATATATCTTTCCGATAACCCTGAAGCCTGTGCCAAAGCCGGCAGGTCCAATGTATGATGATTCATTAAAAACTGTTGGCTGAGTGCCTGAACCATGATAGCTTTCTTTACCCGGTTTCCATTTTTTTTCAACTGTTGAAGAAAGTATGCTTCCAAAATATTGATTTTTTTATAAAGACTATCAGCAAACATGATGCGGTCATATAAATCTGTGCTTCCACTTTTTGCTACATCATACATATCAGTAGCGTAGTTCGTGAATTCCGACAAAGGATCAGAAAAGAATAAAGTACCGGCATACGGATAGATCCTTGCTATCAGCACCGAAGTTCCCTGTGCAACAGTAAGCCTGGTAGGAAGTGTGAGGTGTCCCAGAAGCTCTATATCCGGAGTATCCTTTCTTTTTCCATTAATAATAGTAGCTGCAGCACCACCGGAAATATTAATGATCAGATCTATATATCCGCTGGGATAAAAAACTTCATCCCTGAGATCATTATCAATGGTAACAACGGTATAACTCTTTATGTAAGGTGCTAAGCTGGCGGAAGGTAAAATTTGCATAGCTGGTAATGGGTGTTAATTCATTGACAGATAGTTTCTTCGAAGTTAGGAATAAATATAATATGAATAGAAAAGAAGAATGTCAAATAAAAACTTCCATATTAAAAGTACATCTGATTTTTATAATGACGATTTAAATAACCTATTCCGTATTTTTGTAGCCAGTAAGCAATTAAACCGCTTATTTCAAAAAATGGGTAATATATTTTCTGACAATCAGCAAATAGAGGTGGTATCTTCTTTCTCTGAACTTGTAAATACCAGTTTTCAAGGAATGATGAATGCAATTTGCTGGCATCGGAATTTAGTTGGAAATTTTAAAGAAATCGTTTCTCAACTTCAGTTAAATGAAGATGTAACAGTAATTTCCGCTCAGGATCTTTTAGCATTACAATTATCAGAAGAAGGAGATATGGCAAGAAAAATGATCTTAAATGATTTACAGTTATTAAATGATTTTGGCGCTTCTCCGGTTCTTAATTTGCTTAAATGTTATGAACGGGATGAAGAACTCGGTTTCATTTCAACAGATGTATATTCATATCATGTAGATCGTTCACCCATCGGAACAGATACTTTTTTATGTACCTACCATGGAGCTGCAAGTGATATCATTCCCAATGATCATGTGGAACAGAAAATTTTGATTCCTGAAATCCGGGAACAGCTCAAAAAACTACACGATGGCCCCGAAGAAGAATTTGAAGACTTCCTCAGAGAATATTTCTTTGATCTTCATTATCAGCCTAAACCCAATGCAGAACCAGTAAATTTAGGGAAGGGTCATCTTTGGAGAATCGCTGTAGATCATCCGGAACAGCAGGCGCTGCCATGTGTTCATAGAGCTCCTGTAGAAAACGATGGTGAATATCGGTTGCTGTTGATTTGCTGATATATTAGATGCTGAAATAATAAGTAAGATGTTCTTTTACTCTTGCCCTATAGCTTTTAGTTGTATTAAATAATGCTCACCTTCAATATTCCCAATTGCAAATTCGTGTTCCAGCAGCTTAAGTCTTTCAGTCTTGGTATAAGGACGATCATAGATTTTGTTCAAAATATCATTTTCATTAACGTTGGGGTTCAGAAGATGTTTTAGATCACGGTAAGCACAATAATATCTGATTCCTAATAATCTTTGTGAATGCGCATTGAAATGAACACCATCAGGATTAGCCGTAAGCCCTTTTGCGGAAACAAAATAACAGTTTTCATTAGATTGCGCAAAGTCCTCAAGTTCCCGGTTGACGAAAGAATAGTGAATGAAATACTGACCAAATAATCCGTTGGGTAAATAATCTCCTAATCCGCCAATGATAAGCGGGGCTTCGGGAATATTGAGTTCCTGGCGTAAAGCATTAATAATCTTAGAGAATTTTTCCTGATATTGTTCTGCCTTTTCAGGAGAGCAGTCACTTTCACCCTGATGCCATAAGATTCCTTTAATCTCACTTGTTCGCTGGGCAAGTCTGGCCTGTGATAGGGCATTCTCAAACAGAGCACTCCCTACAGCCCAGTCATCAAGGCTGGTTCCTCCATCAGCACATGGAATTAATCCAATTTCATCTTGTTGATGATCTTTTCTCCAGGAAGCTGCAAATGATGAAGCGAGCCCTACACCTGAGCTCGGACGGTCAAAATTAATTGGTTCTGACATAATCTGCCATAATCCGTTTCTCAACATTTTAATATGTTCATCAAAAATAAGCGGAACTTCTTTCGCGTAGCCACGTCCGGCCATATTGGACTGGCCTATCATTAAAAAAGAATGTATCATTTTTGTTTATTTAATACTAAGCCTATGCTTCTGCTGAATGAATTCCAGGCTAATTTTTTTACTTCATTAGGAGCAATATCTCCCGATCTGTATGCGGTGATAGTTGCTGTGATAACACTGGTGAACAGAATTCTTATCCACGTTAATGGCAGTGTACTGTCTATCAATTGTTCTTTCTGCAACGTTACTATTGCACTGAATATATTGCTTCTTGCTTTTAAATAATCCTTACTTATTTCAGTTGTATAAGCAGGCTCCACTTCGTTCAGCTTAATTAAAAAGGCATACTTCGTTCCGCTGTCAATACCAGCATATAATAAATTTTCCAGTTGTATCAGGGGATTGGTAGAACTGTTGCAGGCTTTAATGGCCGCCTCTTCCCAGGCCTTCATCATATTTGCATTGCAGGCTTCCAATAATTCGTTTCGGTTTTTAAAGTATCGGTGCAATGTCCTGCGGTTAAGATTACAGTTTACTGCGATCTCTTCAAATGTTGCCGAAAAATTCTCATTGAACACACATATTGCTGTGTCAATAATTTTTTGTTGTGTATTCATTATTTTTTAGACACCTCAAATATATGACAAATGTCTCAATTTTGAGACATTTATTTTGAAAATAAAGATAGATAGAAATAGATGTTAAAAATAACAGGCAGTAAATCAGATGATTGAAATTGTTTTTTTTAGCTCCAAGCAAGGTCAATTTGCCGCTGGGCACGTACATGCTGAGCTAATGAAACGGTTTGTTTATTATGGAGTTTTTCAAATTCGGATTTCGGTCGATTGTAAATGTATAGTTTAAGATAAAATTTTCTAAGCAGCTTGCCGGTTGTTTCACTTTGGATAGGGGGATAAATGTCTAAATACAAACTTTTTCTTCCTTTACCTATCGGTTTATGGCGAAGGGTTACTTTTGCCATGATCTTGGTATTAGGGATTAGATTATAGTTGGCCTTTGTCAAACTGACTTATAGCAAAAGCTATTGAAGTCCTCAAAAATATTATGAAGTCAATTTTGATCTATTTTGGAGGCTATTGATTCTAATAAATTAGTGCCAGATCTAATACATTAATTCTTGTTTTTCTCACAGATAGGTTGATGGCTTTCAGGCGGCCGCTACTGATTAAAAAATACACCATTTTTGTACTGCATTTTAATATGGCAGAAGTTTCCTTTGCCGTGAGGTATACCGGATGGGGTACTGGTGGGTACTGTCGTTCTTCAATATTGCGTGCTTTATACCTGGCATGGCTTATTTTTGTATTTCTTTGTTCGAGTTTATAAGCTTTTTTATTGCAGGTATGACTGCAATATCGGGTAACGGTTGTTTTGGCTATAAATTTTGCACCACAATATTGGCAGACTTTTTCAATTCTGATATTCGAGCTCATGATCAGATTCTTTTACGTCCAGAAGAATTCTTTTTTAGGCCACAGGCTTCAATAATGGCATTTGGGAATGTCATTATACTCCTTCTATTCAGGGTCAATGCGTTTTAAACTGATGCAAAATCTATCTCAAAGAAGAGGTTTATCTGAGAAAAAATAATTGAAAATTTAATTTTTTATAGGGATTCATTCAAATTAAATAGGATTTTAGATTGATTACAATTTTTATAAATCATCAAGCATTGGATGTCAAAAATTAATGATTTCTCCAAAATAAGGGTCTATAGAATCCATTATCCTCTTTAAAGATCATTTAATAATCATTAGACTATTTTAGACCAAGGATTCTATAACCATTCTATTTTCTTTTGCTCAAATTTTTGTGATTTTATACCAAAGGGACAAGAAAAGGGACAAAAATTGTAGCATTAGAAACTTCAAAATTACATAAGTTTCATTAAATCAATATGTTATATAAATAACTTTAAAAATATAACTTACTGATTATCAGTAGTTTGATAATTTTATTTCCCGATACAAAACTTAGAAAAAATATTCCCCAGCACCTCATCATTAGTAACCTCTCCGGAAATTTCTCCAAGATGTTCCAGGGCGTTTCTAAGCTCATAAGCCAGTAATTCTGTAGAAATCTGGGAGGAAATAGCTTCTTTTACCTTATGAACTGCTTCCAGAGACTTTCTAAGGGCTTCAAAGTGACGTTGGTTGGTGATCACAACGTTATTTTCTTCAGATTTTAAATGTTCAACATAAGATGAAAATTCATTTTTCAGATCCTGAATGTTTTGATTTTCAACAGCTGAGATTTTGATAAAATCAAATTCGTGAGAAATGGCATTTCTGAAAATATTCTCTACTGTTTCATATTTTGTAGGAACAACTTCGTCAATTTTTGTTGCACAGATGATCAGCTTCAGATCTTCTCTCAGCAGCGACTGAATCATTTCAATATCCTCCGAAAAATCTTCAGTAGCAGCATCAGTCAGATAAACAAGAATATTGGCGTTCTCTACTTTTTCTTTTGCTTTTTTTACCCCGATAGCTTCAATTTCGTCCACTGTTTCACGAAGTCCTGCCGTATCAATCAATCGGAAAGCATGTCCTTTAATATGAAGAATTTCCTCAATCGTATCTCTTGTTGTTCCTGCAATATTACTTACAATTGCTCTTTCTTCCTTCAAAAGGGAGTTCAGCAGCGTAGACTTTCCGGCATTCGGTTTTCCAATGATGGCAACGGCTGTTCCGTTCTTAATGGCATTTCCGTATTGGAAACTTTCAATCAACGAATTTAATTTGACTTCAATTTTATCCAATAATCCACTTAAGGCACTTCTGTCGGCAAATTCCACATCTTCTTCCGCAAAATCAAGCTCCAGTTCAATTAAGGAAACGAAATTTAAAAGATCCGTTCTTAATACAGAGATTTCATTGGTAATTCCTCCTTTCAGTTGATTGATGGCTACCTTTCTGGAAGCTTCATTTTCAGAGGCAATCACATCAGCAATGGCTTCTGCCTGGGAAAGGTCAATTCTTCCATTAATAAAAGCACGAAGTGTAAATTCACCTGCTTTGGCCATTCTCGCTCCGTTTTTGATCAGTGTTTCAAGAATACGTTTTCCGATATGCGGCGAGCCGTGAAATGCAATCTCCACAGAGTTTTCAGTGGTGAAACTTTTTGGTGCCAGAAAGATGGAAAGCATTACTTCATCAATGGCTTCCTCCTCATCCATAAAATAACCGTAATGAATGGTATGGGATTTCTGTTTTTCCAGATTTTTTGCCGGAAAACTTTTCTGAACTACAGATAAAGCTTCATTTCCTGAAACCCGGATGATGCCTAAAGCACCTATTCCATTGGCAGTAGCCAGTGCACATATCGTATCGTTATTCATGCTGCAAATTTACGGTTTTTAATATGAATTTTCGCTGACGTCTGTTATTCAGATTATCTATTGTTGTATTCGGATGAAAAACAGAGAAGAGTGAATCCAGATAAAATTAATCATGGTTTTGATCATTTTGTATTGTGAATAAGGATGCTGCATGTAAAAATAGGATTCTTTATTCCATCACCTAATTAGGGATGAAAAAGAATATTTAAACTTTTAAATAATATAAAAAAATTCTTAATTGTAATCTTTTTTAAAGGTTTAATGTGTTTTAATATAGTGTTTTGTGAATGTTTTGATAGGATTGTTAAATATGGATTTTGATGAGTATTTTAAGATTATAAAAAATTAAACACCTGTTTGGTATGTTAATTGATTCTTAGTCCGTCGATGATGTTGAAAATTTAAATATTTTCCAATTAAACAATAATAATCTGTTAAAATATTGTAAATGTACATGAATAAATTATTTTTTTTTAAAATTAATAAAAAAGTCATTTTTTTATTAATGCTCTTTTTCAGCGCTGTAGCATATGCTCAGTGTATTCCTTACACAGGACAGGCCATGACCAGTGGAAATACCTATTGTCTTAATGGCAGCCTTAGTGTAAGTACGAATATAAGTATTCCGAATGGGGCAACACTTGTCATTCAATCCGGGCAGCTTCAATCTAATAGTATTCAGGTTGATGGGGTTCTGGAAATCGGTGATGGAGCCAGTGTTAAATCTACAGGAACAGTGAAAGTAGGAACTTTCGGATCTCAGAAAAACTCAAAAATTAAATTAGGAACCAAATCCTTCTTATCTCTTGTAGGATCGGTAGTTCAGGAAGATCCAACTTTTGGAGGATTTTACCCTGGAACAACCTCAGTTATTGAAATGGGAACAAACAGTGTTGTAGAGATTTGCGGAACATTTACCCAGCAGTCTACAACGTATCCTTCTGTTGAATATATTGGAATTCCTACCGGAAAAGCTTACTGTATTGCAAAAGCAGACGTAAGTGGGGGTGGGGGAGCTTCTATTATTAGTGATGATAGTCAGATTGTAACAATTGCCATGGGATCTGTTACAGGATTAGGGATGGGGAATTCAAGCTTCTGCGGTCCTAATGCAACAAAAGCCATGTGTCCGGGTCTTTGGCCTGAAGGACTGTCCGAAGATAAAACAAGTTGTGGGAATGCTCCGGTTATCATCGATGACCTGGATGGGTTCTGTACAAAACCAGCGGTTTCAGGAACACCTGATGGATTTACGAAATTTGGGATTACAGTACAGCAGAAAAATAATGCCTGGCCGGAAAATATACCTAATGGATTCCTGGCCATGGAATCAAAAAATAAAGGTTTTGTCATGACGAGAGTTCAGCATGTAAGCCAGACACCGCAATCTGATGATGCCATTGCCGATCCGAAAGAAGGAATGCTTTTATATGATATCCAGGACAAATGCGTAAAGCTTTATAACGGTACAGAATGGAAATGTGTGCAAAAAAGCTGTAATGATTAATCTAACCACTAAGAGTATGAAAAATATAAGAAATATAAGTATAGCCGTTGCCCTGATCGTTTTTAACTCATTTTTTGCTCAGATAGCTATTGGTAAACAGACGGTAGATGGAAACAGTACCGTATTGGATTTTGATAATGTTCCCGGAAATACAAAAGGCTTGATTCTTCCTGCAACATCCGGACTTCCTACAGGGACTTTGGTAAATGGAACACTGATCTTTGATGTTACGGATAATAAAGTAAAAGTCTTCGAAAATGATACCTGGAAATCTTTATCAGATACTGGTAATTCAAGTGCAGTTATTCTTAATAATTCTGCAGAAACAGGTAAAGGAGTGATTATGGGAGAGGCAGCAAGTACTGCTGATGGAGTATTGGTTCTTGAATCTCAGGATAAAGCAATGATTCTTCCAAAAGTAGCAGCACCGCATCTTAGCGTAAAAAATCCTTATCCCGGTATGATCTGTTATGATACAACCAGCAAAACACTGGCAATATTTGACGGATCAGTCTGGAATTACTGGAAATAATTAAAATAATAGAAAGAGGTCGTCTCAAAAGCTAAATTATTGGCTTTTGTCATGCTGACGTAGGAAGAATCTCATTTCTGAATTGCATTTGCAGGCTGTCTGTATTCAGAGTGGCAGTTTTGGGACAACCTCTTTTTTTTATTTCTGAGTTTAAACAATCTGAGCACTTTCCTTGATGCTGTTCATCACAAAAATACTCTTGGTCTGGCCAATTCCTTCAATTTCTGATAATTTGTTCACAAAAAACTCATGGAACTCATCCATATTGGGAGCAAGAATCTTCAGCATAAAATCAAAATCTCCGCTGATATTGTAAAACTCTACAACTTCCTTCAGTTTGCCCACTTCCTCAATGAATTTTCCCGCTGTTTTCTTATTGTGAACACTCAGTGCGATCATACAGATCACCATCATTCCTTTATTGACCTTTTTACGGTCTACTACAGCGGTATATTCTTTAATGATTCCTTGTTTTTCCATACGTTTAATACGCTCATGCGTAGGAGTAGGACTCAAATTGATTCTTGCCGAAATATCTCGGACACTCATTTTTGCATCTTTCTGAAGAAGTCGCAGGATAGACAAGTCTTTTTCGTCAGGGATATAATTTTCAGTTGCCATTTTGTTCTGTTTTCATGGATTGTTGTATTGTGTATCAGTAGTATTGTTCTTTATTATATTTAATATTCCTGATGTTGTTCCAAATTTAAGGTTAAATTTTTAAATACGTTCTGTAAATTTTAATTTTGCAGGAAATTTGAATATATGGATAAAAGGAAGAATGTAATATTAATTTTAGCATCGGTGGGAACATTTGTGGAGGCTTTGGATATTGCCATTATTAATTTAACAATTCCTTCTATTCAACAGCAGTTTCAGATCGGAGCAGAAACGGTTCAGTGGCTGCAGACACTTTATGTATTGTTCTTTGGAGGATTTCTGATTATTGGTGGAAAGCTTTCAGATCAGATTGGAAGAAAGAAAATGTTCTTACTCGGAGCACTGATTTTTATGCTCACTTCATTGGGAGCAGGATTATCTCAAAACTTTGAAGTGCTGGCAATATTCCGTGCTTTACAGGGATTAGGAGCTGCATTGGTGATGCCTTCTGCATTATCCATTGTGACCAATACATTCAGAGGAGAACAGGAAAGAAACCATGCTATCGGAATTTTCAGTTCATTTGCTGCAATCGGTTCAGGAAGCGGCCTTTCGGTAGGGGGAATTATCAGTACTTACCTAAGCTGGCACTGGGTTTTCCTGATTAATGTACCTATTCTTCTGGTAACACTTGTGCTCTCTTATTTCTATCTGCCTGCAGATGAGAAAAATGAAACCGCACAGAAAACAGATATGATTTCCGGAATATTAATGGTGCTTGGGCTTTTAAGTCTTACTTACGGTACCCATGAATTGGTGCATATTAAAGAACAGCCGTTCATGGTTGTAGGCTCCTTGATTCTGGCAATACTGCTTTTGGTTATGGTATATTACCGACTGAAATTTGTTGCAGAACCTTTAGTTGATTTAAAATTATTCAGACATCAATCTTTAGTGGTTTCCAATGCTGTATTCTTTACGTTGGGAGCATTTTTTATCGGGTTTTTATTCCTGATTTCACTGATGCTTCAGAAAGATATGGGTTATAGCGCTGCTTCTGCAGGATTAATGCTTGTTCCGTTCAGTATCATATCTGCTCTGACGGCTAAATTTATTCTGCCTCATATATCAAAACGTCTGAGTTCATCCCAGATGGGAGTTTTAGGATGGTTGTTTATGCTGATGGGAGGATTGTCACTGTTGATCTCTGTTTATACCGGACACCCGCTAGCTGTAGTTTTATTAGGCGCAGCATGTATTTCGGGGGTAGGAATGACATTTTGTTTTACCGCACTTTCTGTAATGGGAATCCAGGATGTTGAACCTTCAAACTACGGATTGGCATCAAGTTTGAGCTCTACAAGTTACTTTTTGGGAGCTGGGATTGGATTGTCATTCATGACGTTAATGAGCCAGATCTTTCCTTCAGAGTTTTCAGTAGGAAGTCTGAATCTGATTGTTTTAATCAGTTATGCTCTTATAGCGCTCGGAATGTTGTTTTATTTTATATTGAAAAGCTTAAAAGTGAAGCAGGCAGAAGTTGTTGTTTCATAACAGGCAGTCTAAAAATACACAAACTATATGACGAAGAATCGGTGCTTAGGTATCGGTTCTTTTTTTGTCTTTCCACATCACTTCATTACCTTTGTTTTTTACTAAACATCATGAAAATACAGATCATCAGTGATCTTCACCGGGAGTTTGGGAGTACGGAATTATGTTTTGATCATTCTGATATTGTTGTTTTGGCAGGTGATGTCAATTTGGGAACCAAAGGAATTGAATGGATTAAAAATGCAATTCCCAATAAACCTGTGATATATGTTTTGGGTAATCATGAATATTATAAAGGGGCCTACCCAAAAACACTCAATAAGATCAAAGAAGCTGCCTTCAGTTCTAATATTCACGTACTGGAAAATTCATTTGCAGATATTGACGGTATTCGTTTTCACGGTGCAATCTTATGGACGGATTTTTCCATCTTTGGGAATCCGGTTCAGTACGGAATGCTTTGCCAGCCCAAAATGAATGACTATAAAATGATCAGGAGAGATCCTTCCTATTCCAAAATGAGGACATTGGATACCTTTAAAATCCATCAGTTTTCAAAACAATGGCTGAAGGAAAGTCTTGAAGATTCAAAAGGACTTAAAAATACAGTCATTACCCATCACGCACCCAGTATACAATCTGTTCCGGAATATTACAAAGAGGATCCGTTAACAACAGCCTATGCTTCTGATCTGGAAGATTTAATTACGCACTATCAGCCACTATACTGGATTCATGGGCATATTCATACTCCGTGCAGATATAAAATCGGAGAAACAGAAATTATCTGTAATCCTCACGGCTATATTGATGAAAAATACAACGGATATGATAAAGAATTGCTGATTGTTGTTTAGGAAACAATAAAAAGTAAAATTCGATTATTTGCCTTCTTAGCTCTCTTTACTTCTTGGCTCTTTTTCCTTTTTCAATTATCTTCGTGCTTAATTTTCTTTCCAATGTCTAAAAAATCCCAGCCAAAATCTGATTTTGTTTCGCAGCTAGCTTTTGATGAAGTGTTGCAGCAGGTGGAATTTGATCTTAGAATCAAGGAATTTGTGGTGATGGAAATTGATAAGGCTAATTATATTATACAGCCAAATATTCCTTACCGCTCAGATTATTTCTGCATTTTCATGATACAGAAGGGCGGGGTCACATTCAGGTTGGATGACAAAAGCTATGAAGTCTCCAAAGGTGATATTGTTTTTTGCCCGATGTTAGAAACTTTTTGGCTGGATGAAATTACTGAAGACTATGATGCTAAGTATATTTTCTTTTCATTGAATTTTATTTCTGACGCAGGTTTTAATTATAAGTCAAATAATGTTCTGAAGAGCCTTTCGTCAGATCCTACTCATATCATCAGGAATGAATCTGATGTGTACAGGAAACTGAATTTCCATCTCGATGAACTTAAAGTGTTGAATGATAAGGAAAAAGATAATTATTATTTTAATGAAATGATCTGGCATCATTTTTCGCTGGTCATCTATGAAATTGATAATTACTTCAAGAAAACAGAAAAACCTCATCAGGTAACCAATCGAGAAGATGAGTTGACGACCAGCTTTTTCACGCTGGTTCAGCGTCATTTCAAAGAAGAGCATAACGTGCAGTTTTATGCCGATAAGCTTTTTATCAGCCGTAAATACCTTACGAAAGTCATTAATAAAACGGTGTTCAAATCCCCAAGAGATATTATCCATCAGGTTTTAGCGGTAGAAGCCAGATTACTGCTAAGAAATCCTAACCTGAATATTGCAGAAGTCGCCTCTCAATTAAAGTTTTCAGATCAGGCGTCTTTCAGTAAGTTTTTCAAAAAACATGTGGGAAGATCCCCTTTGGAATACAGAAAGGATGATTTGTATTGATAATGAGTGATTTATGATTTTAAGACGTCTTTTTACCAAATTTAAACTATAATTTCGATTAAAAATAACAAATAGTACCATTTATATTGTCTATGGATGATATTTTTCATGTTTTTTGAAATAAGGAGTCTTTTTGACAAAACAAGAGGTTTTTTGAATAATCCTATTGAATTTTTTTCGTTCGATTTTTGTCCGGAAAATTTAAAAGGACTATTGTTATGCAAAGATTTTTTATTCAAAAATCAACCCTACTTTTCCTCTCACTGATCGTTTTGACGGGGTGTAGGAAAAATAATCAGAACCAAGGCTATCAGCAGCAGGCACCGGAATTACCTGTGGCAAAAGTGACCCAGGGAGACGCCTCTCTTTCCAGAGAATATGCAGCATCTGTAGAGGGTGTTTCCAATGTGGAAATCAGACCTCAGGTAACAGGATATTTAAGTAAAATTTATGTAGATGAAGGAGACTTTGTGAGAGCAGGGCAGCCGTTATTCAAAATTGAAGATCAGGTTTTTCGCGAGCAGCTGAAAAGTGCTCAGGCAGCTTTGATCACCGCTCAGGCCACCCTTTCAACTTCTAAAATTGATCTTGACAGGAAAAAAGAACTGTTCAGAAATAAAATGGTTTCAGAAATTCAGGTAAAAGAAGCTGAAGCTGCTTACAATGGAGCAAGAGGAGCCGTAAGCCAATCTACATCCACTATTGAATCAGCTAAAATCAATATGAATTTCTCTACCATCAAAGCTCCGGTAAGTGGATTTATCGGGAGATTCAACTATCGTTTGGGAAGTTTGATGACACCGGGGAATCAGGAACCGATTACCTTATTGTCAGATATTCATCAGGTATATACATATTTCAGTTTGAGCGAAAATGATTTTAATAATTTCCAAAAACAGTATGTAGGAAACAACATTGATGAAGTGATCAAAAATACTCCGGCAGTATCATTACTTCTTTCCGGTGGTGAGCAATATGCTGAAAAAGGAAAGATTGATGCCGTAGAAGGACAGTTTAATAAGACAACCGGATCAATTACATTAAGAGCAAAATTCAACAATCCCAATAATCTTTTAAGAAGCGGAAATACCGGTAAAATTGTATTGGATCAGTTCTACAGCAATGTTGTTTTACTTCCTATTGTTTCTACCAGAACTATTCAGGATAAAGTGTTTGTGTTCACAATTAAGGGTGGAAAAGCAGCAATGGTTCCCATTGAAGTGAATGGAAAAGCCGGCGATAACTTCATTGTAGCCAAAGGACTTAAGGCAGGAGATGAATATATTACCAGCGGCTTTGACCGATTACAGCCGGGAACCCCTGTCGTGGCACAAAAGAAAAATGCTCAACAGAAAAAATCGTAAGAAGAAATCATGTTAAAGAAAATTATAAAAAGACCCGTACTGGCAACGGTTATTTCCGTATTGCTTGTTATACTGGGGATTGTCGGGATGGTAAGCCTTCCGATTACCAAATTTCCTGACATTGCACCGCCTACTGTTATGGTAACCGCTGCTTATCCGGGAGCCAATGCTGAAACGATTGCCAGGTCGGTAGCGCCACCTTTGGAAAATGCTATCAACGGAGTGGAAAATATGGACTATATTACTTCTACCGCAAGTAATGACGGAACATTAAGCATTACTGTTATTTTCAAACTGGGAACAGATCCCGATCAGGCAGCGATTAATGTGCAGAACAGAGTAGCGCAGGTGACCAACCAGCTTCCTGCGGAGGTAATTCAGGCGGGAATCACAACAGTGAAAAGACAGAACAGTATGATTGCGATGGTTTCGCTGACCAGTAAAGATGGAAAAATGAACGACCTTTTCCTTGAAAACTATGCGAAAATCAACATCGTTCCGGAGCTGAAAAGGGTAAAAGGAGTAGGAGATGCAATGGTGTATGGAAATAAAGATTACTCTATGCGTATCTGGCTTGACCCGAATAAGCTGACTTCATACAATCTTACCCCATCCGATGTTTCCCGTGCCATTCAGACTCAAAACCTGGAAGCAGCACCAGGAAGATTAGGAGAGAGAAGTAAAGAAGTAATGGAATATGTTCTTCGGTATAAAGGTAAGTTTACAGAGCCTGAGCAATATGAAAATATCACCATCAAAGCATTGAACGACGGTTCTGTTTTAAAACTAAAAGATATTGCCAAAGTGGAATTCGGAGCATACAGCTATACGGTTTCTTCCAATTATAATAAAAAAGCTTCCGTAACGATGGCGATCTTCCAGATGGCAGGATCTAATGCGAATGAAGTGCAGATTGCTCTTCAGGAGAGAATGAAAGAGTTGGAAAAATCTTTCCCGGAAGGAATGGATTATGAAATTCCATACGCAACAAAAGAAGCGTTGGATCAATCCATAGAGCAGGTGATTCATACATTGATAGAAGCATTTATCCTGGTATTCATTGTGGTGTATATCTTCCTTCAGGATTTCCGTTCCACTCTGATTCCGGCCATTGCAGTTCCGGTATCTATTATAGGAACTTTCTTCTTTATGAAGGTTTTCGGATTCTCTATTAATATTCTTACGCTGTTTGCCCTGGTATTGGCGATTGGTATTGTAGTGGATGACGCTATTGTAGTGGTGGAAGCGGTTCACGCCAAGATGGAGCATAAAAAACTGAATCCGAGAGCTGCCACGATGTCGGCAATGAGTGAGATTACAGGAGCTATTGTTTCTATTACGTTGATCATGTCTGCCGTATTCGTTCCGGTAGCCTTTATGAGTGGCTCCACAGGATTGTTTTACCAGCAGTTTGCCTTGACGTTAGCAATTGCAATTGTGATTTCAGCAATCAATGCATTGACACTGAGCCCGGCGCTGTGTGCTTTATTCTTAAAACAACACCATCCGGGAACGCATGAAAAAATGAATTTCAAAGACCGTTTCTTTGCAGGATTCAATGCGAGCTTCAATAAGCTGACTTTCCGATATGGTAAAGCTGTACTCTTCCTTTTAAAAAGAAAATGGGTGGCCCTGATCATCATTGTGGCCTTCGGAGGATTGTTTGCATGGATGTCTATGACAACACCTAAAGGATTTATTCCGGATGAAGACCAGAGTTTTATTATTGTAACAGCAAACCTTGCTCCGGGAGCATCAAAGGACAGAACTTCAAAAGTAGTTTCCGACACGGAAGACCTATTGATGAAAAATCCTGCTGTGGACAAAGTAATTTCAGTAGACGGATTAAACCTGTTCAGTGGTTCCATGTCATCTTCTGCAGCTTCTATTTTTGTTAAATTAAAAAAAGGAGGCGAGAGAGGAGCTGTGAATAACATCAATGACATTATAGGCCAGACGCAGGGTATGCTTTCTCAGGATAAAAGAGCCAATTTCCTTGTGATCAATACGCCAACGGTAGACGGTTTCGGAAATACAAGTGGTATGGAGCTTGTGCTTCAGGACCGTACAAACGGAGAACTTCAGAATTTGGGAAATATCTCCTATGGAATGATGGGAGCCCTGATGCAGAGACCGGAAGTGGCGGTAGCATTTACCACCTTCGATGTTACGTATCCTCAGTTTGAAGTACTTGTAGATGAAGTGAAGTCTGCCCAGCTGGGAGTGAATGTTTCTGAAGTACTGGGAGTAATGCAGGGATATTACGGAAGTATTCAGGCTTCAGATTTCAACAGATTTGGAAAGTATTACAGGGTTCTGGTACAGTCTACTCCGGAAACAAGACAGGATAAAGAATCCCTGAACGGAATTTTCGTTAAAAATAATTTAGGCCAGATGGTTCCTATCAATACATTGGTAAGCCTTAAACAGGTAACGGGAGCTGAAGTGGTAGACCGTTTCAATCTATTCAACTCATCCAACTTAACGGTAATGGCTGCTCCGGGATACAGTACAGGGCAGGCGATGGCCGCCATTGAAGAAGTGAGCAAGCAGGTACTTCCTCCGGGATATACTTATGATTATAAAGGAATGAGCCGTGAAGAAGCAGGTTCAAGCTCGCAATCTGTCATGATTTTCGGATTATGTATCGTTTTTGTATTCTTCCTTTTATCCGCACAATATGAAAGTTATATCCTTCCATTAGCTGTATTGATCGCTATTCCGGTAGGACTTTCAGGAGTATTTGTCGGAATTACATTCGCGGAGCTGTCTAACAATATTTATGTACAGATTGCTCTCGTTATGTTGATTGGACTTTTAGCGAAGAATGGTATCCTGATTGTGGAATTTGCTATTCAGAGACGTAGAGCAGGGAAAAGTCTTATTGCATCTGCAGTGGAAGGAGCAAAAGCACGTTTACGTCCTATTTTGATGACCTCTCTGGCATTTATTACCGGATTGCTGCCATTGATCTTTGTGGTAGGACCTTCAGCAATGGGTAATCACTCCATTGGATATGCGGCCATTTCAGGGATGCTTTTCGGAACGATCTTAGGAATTTTTGTGGTTCCTGTTCTTTTTGTGGTATTCCAGGCTTTGCATGAGAGAATCAATGGAAAGGTAGTAACAGATGCGGATTGGGAATATTAATTCAAATGATTTAAAAATGAAAATTAAAAATATAGCATATATCGCATTCATTTCAGGGACGGCAATTTCCTGTAAAGTTCAGAAATATGAGCAGCCTGAGGTTAAAATGCCCGAAGCTTTCAGAAATGATAGTATTGTTTCAGGGCAAAATGAAAATATTGCTAAGATCAGCTACAAAGATTTTTTCAAAGATCCGGTTCTGGTAAGCTTGATTGATAAAGCGATGGTACAGAATAATGATCTTCAGGTGGCTTTAAAGCAGATAGAATTTGCCTCCCTGGCGTATACTCAGAGTAAATGGGGAAATATCCCGACGATCGGTGCTTCTGCCAATGCGAATATCAACCGTCCCTCAGACAACAGTATGAATGGAATGATGGCCGGACAGTTCATGGGGAAAAGGTATATGGAAGATTATACAACTTCTCTTAGTTTTTCATGGGAAGCAGATATCTGGGGTAAGATCAAAGGCAGAAAAGAGCAGGCTTTAGCAGAATATCTTAAAACACAGGAAGCAGCAAAGGTGGTAAAAACACAAGTGGTGTCTGCTGTAGTGCAGGGATATTATAATCTGCTGATGCTGGATACTCAGCTGGAAATTACAAAATCCAATCTGGCATATGCTGATAATACGTTGAAGTTTCTGATCAAACAGCAGGAACTGGGATTAACAACAGCTTTGGCAGTACAGCAGCAGGAAATTGTAAAAGATCAGATTCTGAAATCAATTCCGGTGATTGAAAGTTCTGTGACAACCCAGGAAAATGCTTTGAGTCTGCTGACGGGTTCAATGCCCGGGAAAATTGAAAGAAGTGCAAGCCTGAACAATGTACAGTCTCCGGATCATATTGCGGCGGGAGTTCCGTCAGAATTATTAAGCTACAGACCGGATATTAAAACGGCTGAGCTTGACGTAAGAAAGAGCGCTGCAGCGATTCACGTTGCCAAAATGAGTATGTATCCGTCACTGAATATTACAGCACAGGGTGGTGTAAATGCTTTCCAGATCAGTAAATGGTTCAGCGTTCCGGGATCTCTTTTCGGAATGGTGGCAGGAGCAGTAGCACAGCCTATTTTGAATGGAAAACAGTTGAAAACGCAGTATGAACAGTCTAAAGTAGTTGCTGATCAGGCGGAAATCAACTTTAAACAGTCTGTTTTAAAAGCGGTAGCCGAAGTTTCTGATGCACTGGTACAAATTCAAAAACTGGAAGAGCAGCAGAAAATTGCAGAAGGGCTGGCCGTGAAATCCGGTGAAGCGGTGAAAAAAGCTGATCTGTTATTTAAATATAATTCAGCAACTTATGTAGAGGTGATCATTGCCCAATCGAATAAACTTCAGGCAGAACTGGAACTGGCTTCTCTGAAAACCCAGAGACTGAATGCTATAACAGCACTTTACCGCTCAGTAGGAGGCGGGTGGCAATAAAGTAAAATTGAATCTGCTTCGTCTGTAATGATGAAGCAGGTTTTTAATCCATTATCATTATGAAGACAAATATACAGGAGGGAATCATTTTAATTCCGGATTTCAGCGGATTTACCGAATTTGTGTTCAATACAAAATTGTATACAGGCGAGTATATTGTAAGACAGCTATTGTCTACACTGATTGATGTGAACGATCAGTATTTTGAAATTTCCGAGATTGAGGGAGATGCCATTTTATTTTACCGTTATGATGAAAATCCGTCTTACCAGAGCATTTCAAAAATGCTGTGGAAGATGAGAAGTGCTTTCAACAGAAAGATAGAGGAGCTGAGTAAGAGTTTAAGCACTACTATTGATCTGGCTCTCAAGTTTATTGTTCATTATGGATCTTTTTCACAATACAATATTGGAAACTTCAGAAAACTATATGGGAAAACAATTGTGGAAGCCCATCAGCTTTTGAAAAACGGACTGGCAGAACAGCCTTCTTATGCTCTTTTCAGCAATTCTTTTCTGGAAAACAGCAAAAATAAGGAGTCGGATTTTAATAAGGATCCGCGTCGTCTGCCTGAAGTAGGCGTTATCCATTATTTTGAAAATTTAAACTAGCATATATTTTTTAATATTATTCCTTGTAAATTTGCTATTGCTAGCGGCCCGGGTGAGATCCGGGCTTTTTTGTTGGTAAGACTTTTAGAAATTGAATGAATGAACAACTTATTTTCATAATGAAGACTCTCATATCAATGACAAATTGTAAAGTTTTTTAATAAAAATTAAATTACAGATAAAATATGTTTTTAAGAATATTTATTATGGAAGTGATTTATATTGTGTTTGTTTATTGAAAAATTTTCACTGTTTTCCAGTTTATGCTTCTATTTTCAGTTGATATCTTGCTGGAAATTAAGGATTTATTTTATTTTTTTTACTTTTTGATGTAACAAACTTGTGAAGATAATGGTCTTATAGAAAAAACTATAATTTCACATGAAAGTAATCTTATTTCCAATAGCGATACTAGCAGGTTCATTTGCAATGGCTCAGCAGGCCCCGGCAGCAAAGGATACTGTAAAAGGAAATACAAAAGAAATAGAAGCGGTTACCCTGGTTGCCAGAAAGCCGACCGTAGAATCTAAAGTAGACAGAACTGTATTTAATGTAGCCAACAGTGCAATTCTGGCAGGAAATACAACATGGGACGTTCTTAGAATGACTCCTTTGGTAAGCATAGATAATAATGATGATGTAAAAGCCGAAGGACAGATGGTTACAGTATACATCAATGATAGAAAATCGGTTTTTACAGGGAAGGAATTAAAGGAATATCTTAAGACAATTCCTGCCGATAACCTGATGAAAATTGAAGTGATTACCAGTCCTTCTTCACGTTATGAAACGTCAGGTTCCGTCATCAATATTGTTTTAAAGAAAAGGGATGATGAAGGTTTAAAAGGAAGTATATCTTTCAACAACAGACAAAGTACCAAAAACTCACAATACACAAATTTTAATCTCAACTATCATAAGAAAAAATTTACCCAAACCCTTATTGGAAGTTATAATGACGGAACTTATGTGCAGAAGAATCAGACATGGGATAACCGTTATGCTGAAAATAAACTTACTCAGTTTAATCTGGAAAATGTAATGAGAAATGAAAGTCCATCTCTTTCTTCCACTTCAGAGTTTGAAATCAATGATAAAAATAATTTCGGACTTGTACTGGAGTATTCCCAGAACAGGAATTTGCTTTCAGCAGAATCTGATGGGATGACTACAAAAGATGGAGATCCGGGTGAATCTTTTCACCAAATTCAAAATAACTGGGGATTCAGCCGTAATCTGGGTACTAATGCTTTCTATAAATACTATGATAAAGAAAAAAATAGAATTTTAGATATTAATTTAGGAACCAATTATTCCAGTAATGACAATGATAATTTGATTGACAAGCAGATTAATAAGCAGGGTGTGATAACCAATCAGCAGCTGGGGTCTATCAGTTCCAATCAGATGCGTAATTATTATCTGAAAATAGATTATACACAACCTTTTGGTAAAACAGGAGGTACGATGGAAGTAGGAGGGAAAACGGAATTGAACAATCATGTTATTCCTAACAGTCTCTATGGATTCAGTATTGATAATGGTACACCGGAATACGCTAATCTTTCCCAAAACGACAGATTCCATTATGAAGATCATCTGAGCTCTTTATATGCCAATTATAGCAAAACATTTTTCGAAAAACTGGAAACAAGAGTCGGAATCCGATATGAATATATTGATTATAAAGTGAGACAGGATGTGGCAGGTACAGAGAGAAGAGATTCTTACGGAACTTTTCTTCCCAATCTATTGCTGAAATATAATTTTTCAGAGAAATTTGATTTGAGTCTTACCTATAACCGAAGTATCTGGAGACCTTGGTATTCTGAATTTAACCCTTTTGTGACGCCTGAAATTAATGGAACGTATTCCAGAGGAAACCTTTATCTGAATCCAAACCCCAACGACAGGCTTTATCTGAAATTCGGAATTTTGAAAAAGTATTTTCTTTCCGCAAGATATATGCACACCAATCAGGATTACTGGACTACTTATGTAACGGAAAACGGAAGAACAGTTTCTCTACCAGGGAACTTTGATGGAAAAGTTGAAAAATATTACCTTTTTGCCAATACCAATCAGAACTTCCTGAAAAATAAACTGAATGTAAATGCCGGATTTGGATGGTATTACATTAATAATAAAGATTTTAACGAGAAAAATAAACTAGGTGCCAAAGATTATATCAGTTATTGGGGAGCCTCTGCGAATGTTTCTTATACCAACCTTTTCAATAAAAACATTAATCTGAGTGCATGGGTGGAACTTGCCAATCAGAACAATGGAAATTCATATGCGAATAATACCAACGTATTCCACAATATTTCAGTCACCAAAATATTCCCGAAAACTCAGATGGAACTGAGCATGCAGCTGATGAATATTTTCAAAAGACCTTATGGTGATAACACTACTTACAGCCAGGATGGGACTTTCAGAGAGTATTCAAAATGGGATTGGTACGGAGTTTCTCTTACGTTTGTAAAGCGTTTCGGAAACCAGAAGGTAAAAGAAAATACTAAAACCGATGTAGAGAAAAATGGTGGCGGTGGAAAATAATCATAATATTTGTTAGATCGATGAAAGCAGGTTCCCAATTGGAATCTGCTTTTTATTTTCCTGAAATATTTATGCTTAATGATCTTAGTATAGCAAAAAATCTACACTGAAGTTTTTGAACCATTAAGAAAATATTAAGCTGTTAAGAGTATTAAGAGCATATCTGAAGATATTCATAAAACACTGTGCTTCATTCAAATTTATTTGAATCTTAATTTTTCTTCATCACTTAAGAACTCCTTAATGGTTTAAAAAAAGTTTTGAAGATTGAATATTTGAGCACATCTAAAATTTAGATTTTTATTTTTAACGTAAAGTTTTAATCTGAGATATTTTTGAATTTAAGTGAGCAAAGAGATGGAATCAATAGTAATTGATTCTATTATCTATTAGCTTCATCCGCGACGTTGTCGCTTCACTTTGCTTCCTTGTATCATACGACAGAATCTAAGAATCTTTGCGTTTAAATAAATTATAAAAAAACAGATCCCAATTTGGAATCTGTTTGCATTCTATCAAATAATTATTAAATAGAGTTTATACTCTTAACTCTCAGTTTTTATTTAAGGGTAAACTTCACTTTTGTTTTAATGGCATCGGAAGAATTTCCAATCAGTGCTTCAAAATCTCCGGGTTCAGCTACCCAGTCATGTTTTTGAGCATCAAAGAAACTTAAAGCCGATTTATCAATGGTGAAAGTAACTTCTTTCTGTTCGCCAGGATTCAGATATACTTTTTCAAAACCTTTCAGTTCTTTTGCAGGCCTTGGAACAGATGATTTTAAATCACTGATGTAAAGCTGGGCAACTTCAGCACCTGCCTTTTTACCTGTATTTTTAACTGTTACAGTAAACGTAATTTTACCATCCTGTGAAATGCTTGTCTGGTCTGCTTTTGCCTTTCCGAATTCAAAAGTCGTATAGCTCAATCCATGTCCGAAACTGAACAGAGGTTTTATATTTTTAGTATCATGCCAGCGGTAGCCTACAAAAACGCCTTCGTTGTAAGTAATATTGATAGGGTTTTTCTGGTCTTTACCTTTTCCAGCAGCCAACTCATCTTTCTGCCCGGGATATTCTCCAAGTTGATGTGCTGAATTGTCCTCCAGTTTTACAGGAAATGTAAACGGAAGTTTTCCTGATGGATTTGCATCACCTGCCAGAATAGAGGCAATAGAATTTCCAGCTTCAGAACCCAGATACCACGACTGTAAAACGGTCGGAACTTCTTTGATCCAAGGCATAGCTACGGCATTTCCGGAAACCAAAACAACAGCAAGATTTTTATTCGCTTTTGCAAGAGCAGAAATCACATGATCCTGGTTATAAGGAAGTCCATAGCTTTTTCTGTCATTTCCTTCACTGTCCTGGAAATCAGCTTTGTTCAATCCTCCTACAAAAATTACATAATCTGATTTTTTGGCCAATTCTACAGCTTCATTCAATAATTCAGCTTCAGAACGGGTATCTTTTAAATCCTGTCCGGATTTTACCCCATTATATTCACCTCCGATATCTCCTACATAACCTCTCGCATACTGTACATCTGCCTGCTTTCCAAACCTTGACTTGATTCCGTCTAAAGGAAGAGCTTCGTATTTCACTTTTAAAGATGAAGAACCTCCACCAACTGTCATTATTTTAATGGCATTCTCTCCAATAACCGCTATTTTTTTAGCTTTATTAAGGTCAATAGGAAGTACATTACCCTGGTTCTTTAATAAGACGATTCCTTCTTCACCAATTTCTTTGGCAACAGCTTTATGCTCTTCAGAAGCAATATTCCCGAAAGGTTTATTGCGGTTCATTGTTGTTTTATAAGCAAGGCGAAGTAATCTTGTTACTTTATCATCAAGCTCTGTGGTTCCTACTTTTCCTGCTTTAATCAGATCAAGATAAGGTTTTGCCAGATAGTAGTTGTCATAGGCATTTTTAGTTCCGGCAGAAAGTCCGTTGGTCCACGATCCGAATTCCAGATCAAGTCCGTTATGAATCGCCTGTTCCGTATTGTTTACAGCACCCCAGTCGGAGACTACAACCCCTTTATAGTTCCATTCCTTTTTTAGAATATCATTTAATAGATATTGATTCTGGCTGGCATACTGGCCTTTGTACATATCATAAGCACCCATGATTGTCCACGAATCACCCTCTGTTACCGCTGCTTTGAAAGGTGGAAGATAAATTTCATAAAGAGCCCTGTCATCTACATTCACATTGCTCGTATGACGGAACATTTCCTGATTGTTCAGTGCAAAATGTTTCACAGAAGTTGCCACCCCATTAGATTGTACCCCTTTAATATAAGGAACTACCATTTTTGAGGTCAGATAAGGATCTTCACCCATATATTCAAAATTTCTTCCATTCAGAGGAGTTCTGTAGATATTGACTCCAGGTCCCAGAAGAATATCTTTTTTTCTGTAGCGGGCTTCTTCACCCAAAGCTTTACCATAATTCCATGACATTTTTTTATTCCATGTAGCGGATAAAGCAGTCAGAGCAGGGTAGGCGATAATGGAGTCGTTAGTCCATCCTGCCTGATCCCATTCGTCCCACATCACTTCAGGACGCACCCCGTGAGGACCGTCAGTGGTCCAGAATTCCGGAATTCCAAGTCTTGGAACACCCGGCGAACTGAATTTTGACTGTGCATGAAGCATTGCCACTTTCTCTTCCAGTGTCATTCTTGATAATGCATCCTGAATACGCTGTTCTACAGGTTTGGATTCATCTAAATAAACGGGAAGGATATTATTAGTCTGGGCCATATAAGAAGCAGAAATAAAGGTGAATAAACTTATAATGACGGTTTTCTTTAACATAATGCCTTTCTATTTGATTAAAAGCAAAAATAGAGAAAATTTTTTATTATCTCAAATTGAGAAAATAAATTTTAATGAATAAAAAAACTGTCCACGTATTTGCAGACAGCTTATTATTAAATATTTTTAATTATTAAGAAAAAAATCGAAATTGCAAAATGGTAAAAGACAAATGAAGCTACTCCTATATTTTCACTCAATACCTTTAACCCTACAACCCTCCTAACACAGTGCCTGGATTCCTACGGAATGACAAGGTGGACGTATAGGTAAAGCGTGTAGTTTGTCTATTCTGTAGGAATCTACACCAAACCTCCTATTCTTAAATTCTCACCCGAAAACCGTACCCCCGCATCTCGAATTCACTCTCAAATCCTCAGACTCATTAATCCCATCCTTTCACAGCTCCGCCTTTGAAAATCTCTTTGGCTTTCTTTTCCACTTCCGGAGACTGGTAGGCTTTTACAAAGTTTTTTACTTTCTGACTGTTTTTATTATCCTGTCTGGCAACCACCAGATTCACATACGGAGAGTCTTTATCTTCAATTAAGATCCCCTGTTTTTCCGAATCTAATCCTGCCTGAGCTGCAAAATTGTTATTGATAATTCCTACCACAACATCCCTGTCATCTAAGACTCTTGGAATCTGGGCTCCCTCAATCTCCATGATTTTCAGCTGTTTCGGGTTTTCTGTAATATCTGTTACTTTTGGCAGAAGTCCTACACCTTGTCTTAATTTTAGCAGACCTCCTTTCTGAAGCAGAAGCAGGGAACGTCCTCCATTGGTTGGGTCATTGGGAATAACAACAGTGTTGCCTTCCTGCAGCTGACTGATATTTTTAATCTTTTTTGAATAGGCTATAATAGGGTATACAAATGTATTTCCTACAGGTACAAGATGGTATCCTCTCTGCTTGGACTGCTCTGCCAGATAAGGAAGATGCTGAAAAGCATTGGCATCAATATCTCCGTTTGTCAGGGCTTCATTGGGAACTACATAATCATTAAAAGGAATAAGTTCCACATCCAGATTATATTTATCCTTAGCTACTTTTTTGGCAACCTCAGCAATTTCCTGTTCCGGACCATAGGTGATTCCTACCCGGATAAAGTTCGGATCATCTTTTCTTCCCGAACAAGCACTGAACAGCAGTATTCCGGCAGCTATTACACCAAAAATCTTTATTTTTTTCATTCTATTTTTTATTTAAATGGATTAGGACAGAACAAATGAGTAAAATAATATACTTTCCAGTTCGCATCCCAAACTCAACTACCTGTGATCAAATCTTTTTGATAACCGGTCTCCCGCAAATTGAATGATGAAGACCAGCAGAACCAGTAAAATTAATACCGTATTCATAATGACAATATCATATCCGATATAACCATACTGATAGCCAACCTGTCCAAGTCCGCCTGCACCTACAGCACCACCCATTGCAGAATATCCTACAAGCGTAATCAAAGTGATTGTGGCATTGTTGATTAAAGAAGGAAGTGCTTCAGGAAGCAATACTTTTCTGATAATCTGTAAAGGAGAAGCTCCCAAGGCTCTTGCCGTTTCTATAAGACCATGAGGAACCTCAATAAGGCTGTTCTCAACAAGTCTCGCAATAAACGGAGCTGCCCCCACACTTAGCGGAACCAAAGCTGCATTTACTCCAATAGAAGTTCCTGCCAGAATTCTCGTAAAAGGAATCATCCATACGATCAGAATAATAAAAGGGATGGCACGGAAAATATTAACCAGAATAGATAGTCCTCTATGATAGACTGCATTTTCCAGCAGTTGTCCTTTTCTGGTTAAAAATAACATGATTCCCACCGGAAGTCCAAGTACAAATCCAAAAAATCCGGATAAAAATGTCATATAAACCGTTTCCCAGGTTCCTTTTGCCAAAAGGGCAATTACCGTATCACTAAGCATATCCTTTTACTGTATTTTGAATTTTATTTTGGTTGAAATAATAGATCGCCTGTTGGTTTTCTTCAGCCTCACCCTGAAGCTGCAGCAAAATTTTTCCAAAATTTGAATTTCCGAAATATTCTACGTCAGCCTTTAAAAGTTTATAAGGGATTTTATATTGATTGTATAGCGCTGAAAGAATTTGTTCAACACTGATGTTTTCGTTAAGTTCTATTTCGACAAGCGGAAATAAACCGTCTTTGGGTTCTTTCTGCAGTCTGCTAATGAATTCCTGTGGCAGGGTCATGATGTCTGAATTTATAAATTGCCGGATTATCGGGTTCTCTTTGTCCGAAATAATCTCGCTTAAAGTTCCTTTTGTTAATAATTTTCCTTTGTCGATCACTGCAACGTGGTTGCAGACCGCTTTGATAACTTCCATTTCGTGGGTAATTAAAAGGATGGTAATTCCCAGTCTCTGATTGATATCTCTTAAAAGCTGCAGAATAGATTGCGTTGTAGCCGGATCCAGCGCACTGGTTGCTTCATCACAAAGCAGAAGGTGAGGATCATTAGCTAGAGCCCTTGCAATAGCTACCCTCTGTTTCTGTCCTCCTGAAAGACTTCTGGGATAATCATTGGCTTTATCTTCAAGCCCTACGATCCTCAGTAGTTCGTTGACTTTTCTGTTGATTTCATCCTTACTGCTATGATCCAGTTCCAAAGGTAGAGCTACGTTATCAAAAACAGTTCTTGAAGAAAGAAGATTGAAATGTTGGAAGATCATCCCAATTTTTTTACGTTCCTCAGCCAATTGCTTAGAATTGAGCTGGGTAAAATCTTTTCCATTAATAATAATCTGCCCTTCATCCGGTCTTTCCAGTAAATTTACTGTACGGATAAGGGTACTTTTTCCTGCACCCGAAAAACCGATAATTCCTACAATATCTCCTTTCTCTATATTTAAACTCACCTTATCCAATGCCTTAAAGGACTGTTTTTTCTGGTGAAATGTTTTCGATATGTTTCTGATTTCTATCATTCTGATTTTGTATTCTGTTTAAATAGGCTGATATGGCCTGCCTGCTCTGTTAAAAAATCTTCTTACTCTTCTGATTTTTACCTTTGACCGTTTTGAAAGTCTGAAATACTTGGTGACATTCGTTAGAAGTACTCCCAGCAATATGATGAATAAACCATACAGCTGACCTCCATTGATGCTTTGGTTGGCAACAATCCAGCCTGCAATCACTGTTACAATAGGATTGATATAGGTGTGAGTGCTTACCAAGGCAGCGGGTTTTACGGACAGAAGCCAAATGTACGACAAATAAGCGACTATCGATCCAAAGAAGATCAAAAATAGAACCCCAAACCATGCCGATAATGGAACTGCAGAAACTGAAAAACCAGTCCATTCTTTTCTCATAAAAGCAATTAAAAATGAAGCTAATCCCGCTACTATAAGCTGTTGAGCAATATTCATAAAGGTAGATTGAGAAGCTGGATTTTTCTTTGAATATAAAGATCCCAGTACCCATGCGATGGAACTTAAGCCCAACACAATAAAGGCGGTAATACGTAGATTTTCATTAGCAATAGCATGAGCAGCATTTGAGTTTACACTGCCTTTTAAAAACATAATTAATCCTGCAAATCCAATGGCCAGTCCTATCGGAATAAATTTATCTGAGAAATAATATTTCCAGTTTTTTCTGTCGATTGCAATAAACCAGAACGGGCCGGTTGCAATAGAAATGGCCGCTTCTGAAGCCGTTACATATTGTTCTCCCCAGGCTACGAGTCCTGTTCCTCCGGTAAGAATAAGAATACCGGTAATTGCATTTTTCTTCCAGTTGATCAGAGAATTTGCTTTTTCTCCTTTAGAAAGAAGATATCCTATCATCAGAATTCCGGCAACCAGAAATCTTAACCCCGAAAGAATGAATGGCGGAAAACCTTTTAAGCCAAATGAAATAGCTAAAAACGTAATTCCCCATATCACATAGATGTTTGTAAAAGCCAATGGAATCAACCATTTGTTTTTAGAATTATTCATTTTTATTTTTTTAATGTTGTTGTGTTCAATAAAAAAAGGCTCTACCATGTGGTAAAGCCTTTAAAATATGTCTAAATAAAAGTAAGGTCAACCACAGTATTCTCGATGCACAGGCATACAGATATCCTTCATCATGTTTTTGATGGTATGTTTCTTAATTAAATTATTTTTTAATTCTGTCTTCATTTTATTCTATTTCCTGAATACGTTTGCAAATATATAATTTAATTTTTATTAGTCCACTAAAAAAGTAGACATTTTAAATATTAATTTATTATTAATAGTTTAATATATTGTTTGTTAGTGTTTTATTAGTTGTTTGTTTACTGTTTTTTTTAATTAAAAAACAGTTTTAGTTCTTTTTTATTTCAAAAAAAATAAAAAATATTGCTTGTTTTTCATTATCAAAAATGTAAAATAAATTGAAATTTATGAGAATTAAATAATTTTATATTGTTAAAAAGAAAACAGGTAGAAATTTATTCTGATGCATTTTTATTTTGTAGATTATTTATAAACCTTGATTTATTTATTGCGGGAACTCCCATTAAATCTGTGAATTTTAAATCAACTTATTATTATCAGATTAACGCGACAAGATCATTGGATCTTTTTATTTATTAAACTAGTTAAATGCGCAGCATTTCTGTTCACTGTAATTTAGCATAAAAATTAAAGACAATGGACAATAGAATAATAGGTCTGCATCATATTACTGCAATAGCAGACAATGCCAAAAGAAATTTAGATTTTTATACCCAGGTTTTAGGAGTAAGACTGGTGAAAAAAACAGTGAATTTTGACGATCCGGGAACTTATCATTTCTATTTTGGGAATGAAAACGGAACACCGGGAACCATTCTTACCTTCTTTCCATGGGAAGGAATTGGTAAAGGAAATAACGGAAGCGGAATGGCTACCCATATTGGATATTCAGTACCCAAAGGAAGTCTTGAGTTCTGGAAAAACAGATTGCAAAGCTTTAATGTAAATGTGGAAGAAGAAGAAGTATTTGGAGAAAAGATGATTTCTTTTAAAGATCCTGACGGTCTACAGTTACAGTTGATAGAACCTGCAGGTGAAGACAGCAGAAAAGTATGGACAACTGATGACATCAAAGATGAATATGCATTGAAAGGATTCCATAATGTAACTTTAACCTTAAAAAAAGCAGATCCTACAATAAAAGTTCTGACTGATGTTTTAGGTTACGATTTGCAGAAACAGGAAGGAGAAAGATACAGATTGGCTACCGATGCAATTGATACGGCAAATCTTGTAGATATTATTGAAAACAGTACAATTCCTGCGGGAAGAAATGCTGCCGGAACCAATCATCATATTGCATTCAGAGTGAAAGATGACAACGTTCTGATGGAATATCGTGAAAAAGTATTATCTGCAGGACTAAGCATTACTCCGAAAATCAACAGAGATTATTTCTATTCATTGTATTTCCATGAGCCGGGAGGTGTTTTGTTTGAAATTGCAACTGACAATCCGGGGTTCACTGTGGATGAGCCATTGAATGAGTTGGGAACAAACCTGAAGCTTCCTGCACAGTACGAAGGAATGCGTGAGAAAATAGAAGGAGTACTTCCGAAGTTATCATAGATCATCGGCCGGCTCTGATAAAGATGCTAATTTTGAATTAAGAATTAAAAACAATAAAATGGAAAGAACAGAAATAGTTTTAGAAGGAAGAAAAGGAGAAATCCAGCTTTTCTCAGACGATCATAAAGCAGGTAAAATGGATATTTCAGTCATTGGAAAAAAACTGACGGTTTATCATACTGAGGTACATCCGGAATATGAAGGAAAAGGTTTTGCTAAAATTTTATTAGAAAGACTGGTTTCCTACGCAAGAGAAAACGATTTAAAAATTCTGCCGTTATGTCCGTATGTTCACGCACAGTTCAAACGTCATCCGGAAGAATATAATGATGTGTGGATGAAAGAAGAACTGTAGTGAGTTTGAGAGGCGAGTTTCGGGATGCGGGTTTTTTAGTTTCGGGGTTTTGAATACGAGTTTTAAGGTTTGAGAGTAAGAGAATTTGAGATGGTAAGAGCATAGATTACTTCGGAATGGACGAACTATGCGCTTTATTTATCCGTCCACCTTGTCATCCCGTAGGAATCTAAACATTGTATGTTGCCTCTGGAAACAATCCTAGAGATTTTTCTTCCTTTTACCATTCCGCCTTCTTCGTTTATTTGCTATTTTACCCTTTCGCAATTTTGCCTTTTTATCCATCACAATAATTAATTAACAATTTCAACACAATGAAACTTATCACAGGACTGCATCACGTTACGGCAATTACCGGCAATGCACAGGAAAATATAGACTTTTACACTGGCGTTTTGGGCCTTCGTTTAGTCAAAAAAACGGTCAATTTTGATTACTCAGATGTTTATCATTTTTATTTCGGGGACGAATACGGAACACCGGGAACGATCATGACTACTTTTCCGTATGGCAAAGATCTGATCAATGGCAGACACGGGAAAGGAATGCTCAATACGACTGCATTTTCAGTTTCTATAGAAGCTCTGGATTATTGGATGAACCGTCTGGAACAGTTTAATATTCCTTTCAAACAGCCACAGCAAAGATTCTCAGAAGAAGTTTTTATTTATCTTGAAGATTTTGACGGATTGGGTTTGGAGTTGGTTTTCAATGATAAGGATGAAAGAAAAGGATATTACAATGGTTATATTCCTAAAGATTATGCCGTCAAAGGAATTCATCACGTAGAAATCTGGCAGGATGCCTATGAAAGAACGGCCGCTCTTCTGACCACTCAGATGGATCATAAAGTGATTAAGGAAACTCCTGACAGACTGAGATTGGGAACAGAAAATATGCCTGGAAAATATGTAGATCTATTGTCTACTCCTAATGCATTGAAAGGATTAGCTGGAAGAGGAACTGTTCATCATGTAGCTTTCGCTACTCCGGATGCGGCCTCTCAGCTTGAAATGGTAAAAAGATTAAATGCCTACGGACTGGAACATACCGAAGTGAAAGACAGAAAATATTTTACTTCCGTATATTTTAAAGAACCAGGAGGTGTTTTATTTGAAATTGCAACTTCCGGCCCTGGTTTCGATGTAGATGAAGAAGCAGCGTTTTTAGGAGAAGCTCTGCAGTTGCCACAGCAGTTTGAAAAAAGAAGAGAACGTCTGAAAGAAGTTCTTCCCGCAATTAATTATCCAACAGAAAAATTCAGATAGAAATAATGAGTCATATTTTAAATATAAAAACAGCAGGAATTCCATTAAACCAGGCAGAAAAAGCTTTGATTATGGTTCATGGACGTGGAGGAAGCGCTCAGGATATTCTGAGTTTATCTCAACATTTGAATGTAAAAGACTATGCTTTATTAGCCCCACAGGCTTTGAATCATACCTGGTATCCTTTTTCATTTATAGCACCGGTAGAACAAAACGAACCATGGTTATCATCAGCCCTTGAAATGGTTGAAGAAACAGTAAAAGCTGCCGTAAAAGCAGGAATTAAACCGGAAAATATATACTTTTTCGGATTTTCTCAGGGAGCCTGCCTTACCCTTGAATTTCTGGCCCGCAATGCTCAGAAGTTCGGTGGAGCAGCAGCCATTATTGGTGGAGTGATAGGAGATAAGATCAATCGTGAAAACTATAAAGGAGATTTCGCCGGAACCCCTGTTTTTCTGGGAACCAGCAACCCTGATTTTCATGTTCCTGTAGAAAGAGTATATGCTACAGCCAATATTTTACGAGAAATGAATGCTGAGGTGACAGAAAAAGTATATGCCAATTTTGGACATTCTATTAATGAGGAAGAAATTGAATTGGCCAACTTGATACTATTTAAATAAGTATTTTAACTTTAAAATTATTCGTAATTTTTAAAGACCTTTAATGTGTTTAAGTAAAGTTACGATTCCTCCGGAATGACAAAGTGAATGGATAGATAAGGCGTAATATTTGTCATTCCGGAGGAATCTATCAAGCATCATTAATTATTCAATAGAGGTGGACTTTAGCCTGCCTTAAGAAAATAAATATTCCATTGGCTTTAGCCAAAACTTATAACCTAAAGAAAATGCACGAACAACTACTTTTAATACTGGGACTTTTATTACTCGTCATGATGCTGGTCATGCTGGCACAACGGATTAAAATTGCTTATCCTATCTTTCTGGTGCTCGCCGGATTAGGAATTAGTTTTATTCCAGGAGTTCCTGTTTTAAAGCTGGATCCCGAAATTATATTTTTAATTTTTTTACCTCCTCTTTTGTATGAAGCAGCCTGGTATACTTCATGGAATGATTTCTGGAAATGGAAACGTCCCATCAGCCTGCTGGCTTTTGGTCTTGTATTTCTGACCTCTCTGGTAGTTGCCTATACTTCACAGATGCTGATTCCCGGATTTACACTGGCATTAGGGTTTTTATTGGGAGGAATTGTCTCACCACCGGATGCTGTTGCTGCCACCACAGTCTTAAAAGGATTAAAAGTTCCAAAACGCACTCTTGCTATACTGGAAGGAGAAAGCCTGATTAATGATGCGTCTTCACTGATTGTTTTCAGATTTGCGCTGGCCGCAGTAATGACAGGAGCTTTTTCAATGCATGAAGCAACAGGGCAGTTTTTTCTGGTAGCAGGAATGGGAATTGTAATAGGAATTGCCGGAGCTCATATTTTTTATGCAATTCACCGGTTTTTACCTACTACACCCGCTATTGATGCTGCCATTACCGTAATTACGCCTTATATTCTGTTTCTTTCTGCAGAACATTTTCATTTTTCGGGAGTAATGGCTGTAGTGAGTGGAGGTTTATTTATGTCTTTCCGTGCTCATGAAATTTTTAAAACAGGAACTACAAGAATCAATATGACAGGAGTCTGGAATACTCTGATTTTCGTAATGAATGCTTTAGTCTTTGTATTAATAGGTCTTGAACTTCCGGATATCATCAATGGATTGGGCGAAATTTCATTAATGGAAGGAATCAAATATGGTTTAATTATAAGTTTGATCGTTATTATAGTACGTCTGTTATGGATTTATCCTGTGGCTCATATCCCAAGATGGCTGAGTGAAAAAGCCCGCCGTGATCCAAGTCCGGGATGGAAAAATCCTTTAATTATAGGATGGGCAGGAATGAGAGGAGTTGTATCTTTGGCTACAGCTTTGTCAATACCAGTAATGATGAACAGTCAGGCCGAATTTCCGATGAGAAACCTGATCATTTTTATCACATTTGTGGTCATTTTTGTGACATTGGTGTTTCAGGGATTGACACTGCCTTTGGTGATCAAATTGACAAAAATTCAGGAAATTGATCCTATTCTTCCTTCCCATGAACAGCAGGCCGGGATTCAAATGAGACTGGATAAGCTTGCTGTCCAAAAACTTGATAAAGAATATAATGAATTGGTGAACAGCAATAGTCTGCTTGAGAATTTTAAAAAAGCTCTGGAAACCGATATTAAACTTCATCAGAATCATTTAAACTCTTTGGAAATGTGTACCAACAGACGAAACGATATGGCAGAATATCACAATGTGATGCTGGATATATTTGCCCTGCAGAGAAAAGAACTGTTTCAAATGAAACGTGAAAAACGCTTCAGCGAAGACGAAATAAGAAAAGCAGAATCTCAATTGGACCTGAACGAACTGAAGATTACAGGGAATAAGCACTTGTAAAAGTGAGATCAACAGCTATAAACTTTAAACTCTGAACCTTGAATTTTAAATCTTAAAACATGAAAACATTACATTTTTTAGTCATTGGAAAGAATCAGGAAATTCTCGAGACTTTAAAAAGAATTATAGAAAATAATGAAGGTTGGACTGCCGAAATACAAAGTGAGGAAAATTTCTGTTATGAATATATAAGAGATAATGCGGTAGATATTGTTCTTCTAAGTTCAGGACTTGAGGAAGATTTTGAAAAAGACATTAAAATATTTTGCGCTGATTTACATAAAGATGTTAAAGTGATTGAGCATTACGGAGGAGGAAGTGGACTTTTAAAGAATGAAGTTTACAGTCTTTTTCCTAATTTGCAGGGGTAAACCTGACATTATGTTTGAAAATATCATCAAAAATATTACCCGATTTATCTCAATCATCCCCGAAGAAGAAAAAATATTTACAGATCTGCTCTCTTGCCAGTCGTTTCCAAAGAAAACCGTTTTGCTGAGAGAAGGAGAGATCTGTCAGTTTGAAGGCTATATTCACAAAGGATGTCTTAGAATGTATTGTTTGGATGATAATGGATCTGAAGTCACTTTGCTGTTTGCCATTGAAGACTGGTGGATCAGTGACATTGCCTCATTTCAGGAACAGAAACCTTCTAAAGTGTATATTGAAACGCTGGAAGATTCGGAAATCTATATGCTGAATCCTGCAACAAAAGAAAAACTACTGCAGGAAGTCCCTAAATTTGAAAGAGTTTTCAGAATGCTGGTTCAGAGGAATCTGGCAACACTGCAAAGCCGATTGGTCAATACCATTTCCAAAACTGCCTCAGACAGATACCTTGAATTTATTAAAGTATATCCTTCAATCCCACAAAGAGTAGCACAATATTATATTGCTTCCTACCTTGGGGTTTCAAAAGAATTTGTAAGTACCATCAGAAAACGTCTTGCCTCAAAGGAGAAATAACCTTTAGGTTTTAAGAACCCTCTCTTTTATTTTATCAATTCAAGAATAAATACTGATGAATACAACGGTGAGATTCTACGGAATGACAAACTGTATGGAGAGAAAAAGCGTATTATTTGTCATTCCGTAGGAATCTAAACATAGTTATTCTTAAATACTCTTACATACCTCAAAAGTTTAAATATCATCATACTGCCGGTTACACAAGTATCCGGCATTTTTTTTTGCTGCAAAGTCATTTATTAAACTAGTTAAATGTGCAGGGTTTTTCAGCGCTCTACATTTGTCATATCAAAAACGAACAAATAACAACGTAGATATGGACAGAAAAGATTTTTTAAAAAAAGGATTACTCGGAACAGGAATGTTTGTAGCATCAGCTTCTCTGGCAAATGCTATGAAAAACGAGATTGATGAGATCGAACCATTAGAACCCATCGGATACAATCATCTTCCTAATACAGAATCAAAAATAAAAGATAACTCTATCATCCACAGAGCAGACTCAAGAGGAAAAGCAGACCACGGATGGTTATTAAGCCAGCACACTTTCAGTTTTGCCAATTATTACAATCCTGAAAGAATGCACTTCGGAGTCCTGAGAGTCCTGAATGACGATAAAGTGGAAGCAGGAAGAGGTTTTGGAACACATCCTCACGACAATATGGAGATCATCAGTATTCCTTTGGAAGGTGATCTTGAACATAAAGACAGCATGGGGAACACAGCAGTAATCAGAAGCGGAGATATCCAGGTGATGAGTGCAGGAACCGGAATCATGCACAGTGAGTTCAACAAAAACAGTGATAAGCTTGTAAAATTTCTTCAGATCTGGATCTACCCGAAAAAAAGAAATATCACTCCAAGATATGACCAGATCACTTTAGACAAAACGAAAGGACACAATAAATTTCAACAGATCCTTTCCCCCAATGCGGATGACGAAGGAGTATGGATTCATCAGGACGCCTGGTTTCATCTGGGAACTTTTGATCAGAATACAGAAACACTTTATCAGATCAGAAAAAAAGGAAACGGAATGTATGTTTTCATTCTTAAAGGAAGCGCAGAAATAGGCGGAGAGACTTTGGAAGAACGTGATGGATTCGGAGTCTGGGATATTCAGGATGTCAATATTAAAGCACTAAAAGAAGGTACAGAAATCCTTGTGATTGACGTGCCAATGACACTATAAATAAAAATTCAACAGAAATAGCAACCCTTAAATTAAATCATTATGAAAAAATTAATCCTATCATTTGCAGCTGGTTTATTATCATTAACAGCATCCGCTCAAAACCCTGGAAAATCATTATTAAATCCTACTAATCATGCTGTGGTATTGATAGACCATGAAGGGCAGATGGCTTTTGCAACAAAAAGTATCAGCATGGAAGAATTAAGAAACAATGTGGCACTTGTAGCGGGAGGATCAAAGATTTTTAATGTTCCAACAGTGGTAACAACGGTGGCAGAAAAATCATTCAGCGGACCTGTTTTCCCTGAAATTTCAGAAGTATATCCTGAAGCAACAAGCGGATATGTAGACAGAACTACAATGAATACATGGGAAGATCTTAATGCTCACAAAGCAATTACAGGCAAAAATAAAAAGAAACTGGTTTTCGCAGGATTATGGACAAGTGTATGTATCGTAGGACCAGTATTATCAGCTATTGACGAGGGATATGATGTATATGTGGTAACAGATGCTTCAGGGGATATTTCTAAAGAAGCTCATGATCAGTCAATCACCCGTATGGTTCAGGCCGGAGCACATCCTATTACTTCTGTTCAGTATGTATTGGAACTTCAGAGAGACTGGGCAAGAAAAGAAACCTACAAACCAGTCAATGATTTGATGAAAAAATATGGTGGAGCTTACGGTATTGGAATTCAGTATGCTCAGGAAATGTTAAAACATTAATGGTCTGTTTCGGCAGGCTGAAAGCCTGCCGAAACCTTCAAACTTAAATATTGAAATAATGAAATTACTGAATACACTTATATTTTCTGCCGTTTTAGGGACAGGAATCCTGCACGCTCAGAAAGCAGATATGATTATTACCAATGGGAAGATCACCACAATGGATGATAAAAATCCTGAAGTACAGGCTGTAGCTATAAAAGACCATAAAATCTTACAAACCGGAACGAATGCCCAGATTTTAAAATTAAAAAGCAGCAATACAAAAGTCATTGATGCCAGAGGAAACAGAGTAATCCCTGGATTGTTTGACAGCCATTTGCATGTGATTCGTGGAGGAAGATTTTACAATACTGAACTTCGCTGGGATGGCGTGAAATCTTTAAAAAGAGCGCTGGAAATGCTGAAAGAACAGGCGCAGAGAACCCCAAAAGGACAATGGGTAAGAGTGATTGGAGGCTGGAATGAATATCAGTTTGAAGAAAAACGACTTCCTACACTGGCTGAAATTAATGAAGCAACAGGAAATGTACCCACTTTCATCATGTACCTTTATGGGAAAGCATGGCTGAACAAAGCGGGGTTACAGGAACTCAATATCAATGGAGAAACTCCTAATCCTGCACAAGGTTTAATTGAGAAAGAAAACAACGGAGATCCTACAGGTTTACTGGTGGCAGAGCCCAATGCATTTATTCTTTATTCAACATTAGCCAAATTGCCGGAGCTGAAAGAAGAAGAAAAAGTAAATTCTACCCTTCAGTACATGACTGAGCTGAACAGATTAGGTGTTACTGCGGTAATGGATGCAGGAGGAGGATTTCAGAATTTTCCCGATGATTACGGAACGACAGACCAATTGAACAAAGAAGGGAAAATTACTGTTCGTTTACCTTACTATTTATTTGCTCAGAAAAAAGGATCCGAACTCGCAGATTATACCAAATGGATAGGGATGGTAGAGATTGACGACCATGGCCACAATGATTTCAACGAAATAGATTATCATGTAAATGGAGGCGGGGAAAACCTGGTATCAGATGGAGCTGATTTTGAAAACTTCCTTTTCCCAAGACCGGAGCTTCCTGCAACCATGGAAAAAAATATGAAAGAAGTCGTAAGCCTTCTGGTAAAAAATAAATGGCCTTTCAGAATTCATGCGACCTATAATGAAAGTATTACAAGATTTTTGAATGTCATTGAAGAAGTCAACAAAGAAACTCCTTTGAACGGATTGGTCTGGTTTATTGATCATGCTGAAACCGTGACTGAAGACAATATGAAAAGAATTAAAGCAATGGGTGGCGGAATTGCCATACAGCACAGAATGGCTTATCAGGGAGAAAGCTTCATCCACAGATACGGAAAAAAGCCTGCTTTAGCTTCTCCTCCGGTGAAAAAAATGCTTGAAATGGGCATTCCTGTAGGATTGGGAACGGATGGAACCAGAGTAGCAAGCTACAATCCATGGGTTGCTTTATACTGGATTACTACAGGAAAAACAATCGGGGGAAACCAGGTAATGGGTAAAGAAAATACCCTGGATAGAAAGACAGCCTTATCCCTTTCTACTTATGGCGGATATGAATTAATAAAAGACTATCAGAAAGGAAAAATACAAAAGGGATATTTTGCAGACCTTACCATTTTAGACAAAGATTATTTCACGGTCAATGATGAAGACATTAAAAATATTACTTCCAAACTGACGATTGTAGACGGAAAAGTAGTTTACGGAGACGAAACTTATAAAACTGCCGCTCCGGTATCTCTTCCGGTCATTCCGGACTGGTCACCTGTAAAATATTACGGAGGTTATCAAACAAAATAGTTTTAAACCACAAAAGCTACAAGTATTTCAACTGAAGAGGGTAAAAATTCCCCTTCTCTGGAGGGTGGCAAAAATTCTTTGAATTTTTGACGGGGTGGTCTTACACGCAAAACCTGCCACAACATCAAAGTAAGCACAATCATCTGTGTCATCTGCGGTTAAACAAAATCCCCTCAATTTCATTCTTAAAAATTCTATTTAAATCATGAAAAAGTTAATCCATATTATCACCAATACCAATCCGGCAGGAAAATTAACAGATACTGCACTGTTGGTTTTCAGGATCTTACTTTCTGTAGAATTAATCGTAGCCCACGGATTAAAAAAATTAGGGGTAGGCGTTTCAGAAGCAGAGCAGGTTCCAAATCCACTACACCTTCCGGAAGCATTCAACAGTCTTTTTGCTGATGCCGCCAATCTGGTGTTTCCGGTGTTTGTCATCTTTGGGTTTCTCACAAGAATTGCAGTATTGCCCATCTTGGCGGTGACCCTTACAGGTTACTTTATCCTTCATTGGAATGACGCATTATTAGTGAAAGATACCCCCTTTATGTACAGCTTATGTTATCTGTTTTTACTGTTTATGGGATCTGGAAAATACTCAGTTGATAATTTTTTAACAAAGAAATAATCATGAAAAAACTGGTTGCTATTGTACTCTTTCTGCAGATTTTTATTCCCACTCAGCTTTCTGCTCAGTTTAAGCTGATGAGGTTTGATGAAGATTATGCTGCATATAAAGACTCTGCAAAAACTTTTTATAACTCCATAAAATATATCCCGGTTACAGAAAACAACAACTATCTGTCATTGGGAGGAGAAGCAAGACTGGAATTTGTGGATTTTAATAATGAAGATTGGGGAAGATCAGGAATTGGAAGCAATCCCTTTCTGATTCAGAGATATAATATACACGCTGATTTGCATCTGGGCTCGCGGGTAAGAATTTTCGGACAGGTGAGAAGTGCCTGGGAAAACGGAAGAAAGAACGGACCAAGGCCAATTGATGAAGACCATTTGAATATCCAGAATCTCTTCATTGATGTAGATATCCTGAAAAATGACAAAGAAAAGCTGACGGTGCGTGCGGGAAGGCAAGAACTGGATTATGGAAGCGGAAGACTGATCTCAGTAAGAGAAGGACCGAATTTAAGATTGTATTTCGATGGCGTAAAATTCATGTACAAAAGAGGGAATTTCAGATCTGATGCCTTTATGATGGCTGCCAGTGAAATCAGTCCCGGAGCATTTGATAATACCTCTTCAAAATCTATCAATCTTTGGGGAAGTTACAATACCTTGATTATTCCCAGAAGTGGAAATCTGGAGCTGTATTATTTGGGAATTCACAGAAAAGATGTACGCTTTGAAGACGGAATTTCAGATGAGACCAGACATACTTTCGGAGGGAGATTCTGGAGATATGGTGGTGGTTTTATCTACAATTTTGAAGCAGCTTATCAATTCGGAAACTTCAATAAAGGAAATATCAGTGCATGGACGGCTTCTGCAGACATCGGATATATGTTTGAAAATGTAAAAGGAAAACCGACCATCAATCTCAGAAATGATTATATTTCAGGAGACAGCAATAAAGGAGACGGAAAACTGGGAACATTCAATCCTCTGTATCCGAAAGGCGGATATTTTGGATTTAATCCTCAGATTGGTCCTGTCAATCTGATTGATATCCATCCTTATGCAACCGTAGATTTGAGTGAAAAAATAACCGTTCAGGCAGATGTCGTTTTCAACTGGAGATATTCTACCCAGGACGGAATTTACAGACCGAGCGGAACATTGAACCTGCCGTCCTCAAATTCAAAGAAAAGATACATCGGAACTGCTTTCTTAGGAAGCTTTAATTATAAAATCAATAAATTCTTAACCTTTAATACAGGAATACAATATTTCAATACAGGCGAATTCATCAACGAGGTGATCGATAACCACAAAGACGGACTCTTTATCAACTCCAGAATTGTATTTAAATTTTAAAAGAAATATGATGTTATAAAAAATACAAGAATATCCTAAAATCTGCACCAAAATTATCCCACATCAATGTACCTCTTGATCACTGAAACTACCTTTGAAAAAATAAAAATAGCCGGAGCAAAGCGACTTGCGCCTTAAAAAAAGCATCAGGAAAAACTTAGCGTCCTTGCGTTATCCAACAAAAACACTCAACAAGCAACAAAAAACAACTGACAACAAAAATAAATCTCATGAAAAATATACTAAAACAATCACTGGTAATCGCAGCTTTAGCATTTTCAACGTTAAATTTTGCACAAACAACTACTACAACACCTGCAAAAACAACAGCCATCGGAACCTCCAAAACCTGGGGAACCGTAGACGGCATCTCCATGGTAGGACTGGTACAGGGACCTTCCTCAGCAGATGCCCAGCTTCAGGTAGCCTGTGTTTTTGAATATACAGAAGGAGACATCTTCAATGCTCAGGCCTTACCTGCTAAATTGAACGGATTGGTTCACCTGGATGAAGCTTTAAAAGGAGAATTAACCAATATCAGAAAGACAGGACAGTTCCAGGGACATTCTTTGGAAACCCTTTTAATTACACCTCCTGCCGGATCTATGTCTGCAAAGAAATTATTATTGATTGGCTTAGGTGACCGCAACAAGTTCACTCCAGATTTAATGACTTCTGTAGGAGAAGTGGCTGCCCGCGAAGCGATGAGGTTAGGTGTTACCAACTTTGCCTTTGCCAGCGATCTGAAAGATGCCGGAATAGACTCTCCAACTGTTTTGGTAGCCGGAAATGTAGTAAGAGGAATTGTACACGCCAACCGTTCTGAAAATTACCTGAAAGAACACAAATTATCCACTACAAAAAAATTAGAAAAAGTATATCTTCTGGCTGGCCCTGCTTTCTTTGAAACCGCAGGCGGAGGAATTGCTGATGCCATTTCAGAAGCTCAAAAAAAATAATGAACCTAGTTTCATTACATTGTTGATCCGGCCCTCTTTTATAAGGGGGCTTTTTGTTATATTTACTTTTTAAGAAAATGATATGGGATTCGGACTTGAAATAAGTTTTGTATTTGATAAAGAGGAGCCTTTATGGCAATATCTGGACTTGAGAGATCAATACTATTTTGACGGAAGAGACGGTTTAAATCTGGTGATGACAGATGAGAGTCCGGAAGATGATGACCGATTATTGTGTCAAATAGAAAGAGTCTTACATATAGACCTGAAAATATTGGATTTCTGGCATTTTTATGAAGAATATATTGATCTGGAGATTTTAAAATCTAACCTGGTACAATTGAAGAATGCATTAAAAAATCAACCTGATTTCTATAAAAAGATAGTATATGGTCATGATATTGAAGATGGTTATCTGAAGGAGAAGTTTGTTGAGGATGTCAATTTTCTTATTGAAAGGCTGGAGCTGAATATACTAAATGGTGCAGAAAAAGTAATGTTTGTCAGCTCATAATCATTAATATTGCTGGGAGGTTTGGGATACTGGTGCCTACAACTTATTAAAGATCAGCTCCCAACTAAATTAGCAAAATCCAAAAAAAATCCCGATTTTTGCACTCTTTCCATAAACCCGAGTTCATGAAATTATGTATTGCCGAGAAACCCAGTGTTGCCAGAGATATCGCCAAAGTATTGGGCGCTACCACGCCTAAACAAGGTTATATGGAAGGAAACGGCTATTGCGTGACATGGACGTTCGGACATCTTTGCACCCTGAAAGAACCTCACGACTACGGCCCTCAGTTCAAATCCTGGAATCTTTTTTCACTGCCGATTATTCCCAGCAGTTTTGGTATCAAGCTGATCCCGAATAAAGGCGTTGAAAATCAGTTTAAAGTGATTGAAAGATTGGTTGAAGAATGTGATGAGGTTATCAACTGTGGGGATGCCGGGCAGGAGGGAGAACTCATTCAGCGCTGGGTATTGCAGAAAGCAAAATGCAACAAACCCATCCAGCGTTTATGGATTTCTTCATTGACGGAAGATGCGATTAAAGAAGGATTTGCAAGTTTAAAACCTGCAGAAGATTATAAAAACCTCTATCTGGCCGGAAATGCCAGAGCCATAGGAGACTGGTTGTTGGGAATCAATGCGACCAGGCTTTTTACGAAGAAGTTTGGCGGAAATAAAGCCGTTCTTTCCATTGGAAGGGTACAGACTCCCACATTGGCCATGCTGGTGCAGCGCCAGAAAGAAATTGATGCCTTTACCACAGAAGAATATTGGGAACTGAAGACCAAATACCGTGATGTTCTTTTCAGTGCAGCAATCGATCGTTTAAAAACGTTGGAACGTGCAGAAAAAGGATTGGAATACCTTAAAGTCAACCCATTTGAAATTGTTTCTTTCGAAATTAAAGAAGGAAAAGAAAAAAATCCACGACTTTTCGACCTGACCGGACTTCAGGTAGAAGCCAATAAAAAATATGGATATTCAGCAGAAAACACGTTGAATTATATCCAGAGTCTGTATGAAAAGAAGCACGTAACCTATCCACGTGTTGATACAACTTATCTATCCGAGAGTTTATATCCGAAAATAACAGGAATTCTTCAGAAAATGTATCCTTATCAGGATCTGATTGCTCCGTTACTGGAAGCTCCGATTCCAAAATCGAAAGCCGTTTTCGATGATACCAAAGTAACCGATCACCATGCGATCATTCCTACGGAAATTCCACCTTCCCAGAATCTGAGTAGGGAAGAAAAACTGATCTATGATCTGATTGCAAAGCGCTTTATAGCCGTATTCTATCCGGAGTGTAAAATTTCCAATACCCTGGTGGAAGGAAAAGTAGGAACCATTCCTTTCAAAACCAGCGGAAGGCAGGTTCTTGAAGCAGGATGGAGAGCCGTTTATGCCAAAGAACCTAAAGAAGAAACCACCGATAAGGAAAAAGAAAAAGAAGAAGAACAGACCATTCCTGAATTTATTGCAGGAGAAACCGGACCACATGATCCGATGATTCACCAGGGGAAAACAACGCCGCCAAAGCCTTATACCGAAGCAACATTGCTGAGAGCAATGGAAACTGCCGGAAAACAGGTTGAAGATGAAGAGCTGCGTGAAATGTTGAAGAACAACGGGATCGGAAGACCATCCACGCGAGCGAACATCATTGAAACCCTTTTCAAAAGAAAATACATCGAGAAAAAAAGGAAAAACCTCATCGCTACCCAAACCGGAATTCAGTTGATTGACACCATTGAAGACGAACTTTTAAAAAGTCCGGAACTGACGGGTGAATGGGAATCAAAACTTCGTAGGATTGAGAAAGGAGAGTATGAAGCCAATCTTTTCAAAGAAGAACTGATTCAGATGGTTACTGAACTTACTGAAAAAGTAGTATATGGAAAAGGAAAAGTGATTACCCTTCAGGAAGAAGAAAAAGAAGAAGTAAAGGAAAAGAAAAAAAGAGAACCTGCACAGAAAAAAGAACTTCAGTCCTGGGAAGAAACGAAATGTCCGAAATGTAAAGAACACAACCTGATCAAAGGAAAAACAGCAGTAGGATGTTCCGATTTCAAAAACTGTGGATTTAAAATTACCTTTGAAATTTTCGGTAAAAAATTATCTGATAAACAGCTTTTAGACCTTGTTTTAAAAGGAAAAACTTCAAAGTTGAAAGGCTTTGTCACCCATCCGGATGCTATTGCAGAAGGTGTTTTGACTTTGAGCGACGACTTTCAGACACAACTTAGCTAATATTTCAGAGATAAAAAAAGAACTTCATACAGATAAATAATCCAGTTTTTGACATTATCGCATTTTATCGGAGATAAAATCTTTGCGTCTTAAAAATATGCAACTTGGAAAAACTCCTTGCGCCTTTGCGTTTTCCAACAATCTTCCGGCTTTTCATTTATACAGAGATTCCTCCGGAATGACAAACGGTACAGATAAACTAAGCGTTGTATTTGTCATTCCGGAGGAATCCAGCCTTATTTTCTATATTTTCCAATTTTCAATACAAATATCCTATTGAAGACGTGAAATTTCAACATTCTCTTTTTTCTGCTTCATAAACTGCAAGATAGATCCCATTACAAAAAGCAAGAAAACGACAAGAAGAGTCTGACCAATGATCGGGTCTTTGATATCTTTAGCCAAAGGATGTCCAATGGGAACTCTTGTAAAAGTCTCATTAATTGTGGGAACAAGAGACAGGAAAAAACTGAATGACAGCAAAAAATTCTCAAAATACCTTGCCTTCCTGCTTTCTTTTTTACCTGAGAAAAGGAAGTACGCTGCAGAGATCAAAACAATGATAAATAACGAGAATACATGCCCTGCATTGAAACCTCCGGCTTTTGAGATTCCTAATGCTGAAAGTGAGGTGATGAGCGTACCGTAAAAATAGACCTTTCCGGATAGCTGAGCCAGATTGATTTTACCATATTTGATAAATCCTATTATGGCGCCAACAAGTGCTGTGATGCCAATGATGGTATGAAAAATTCCTAAAATTGATAGATGCATATTGATATTATTTTAAATGTATACTCATTCAGTTTTTAGTTGTGGGCCTATTTCCATTCCCTGAAACTGATGGTACAAATTTGCGGTAGAATCACAGAAATGATTTTGTGATTTCGTTCAAGAATTTGAGATTTTAGTTCAAAAAAAACACTCCCTTATTGAAATAAGAAATGCCTGTATAATTTGTATAAAATAGTTTTTTAGTTATTTTTCTTTCCGCTCCTGACGATAACCTGACGGGGAAATATGATATTTATCGCTGAAGTTTTTTGTAAAAGTCGCCAGATCATTAAATCCGCAGTCAAATGCGATATCAGTAATGCGTTCATCAGATATTAAGAGCAATTCGGCGGCTTTCTCCAGTTTTTTGTTTCTTATATAGTTGGCGGGAGTATCGTCATAGAGTTTTGCAAATTCTCTCTTGAAGGATGATATACTTAGATTGCTCTGTTCTGCAAGCTGTTCAATGGTGAGCTGCGTAAATAAATTCGCTTCAATAATTTGCTTAAAAGAGTAAGCTGTTGGAGAGAAAAGTTGTGACAAAATCAATTGTATGGCACTGGCATTCTGTGATTGAGCCAGCAATAACATGATCTCTTTTAGCTTAAGAATTAATATATCTTCATTAATGAGTGATGGATTTTCAAAGTAAAAAAGTAAGCCTTCTACATATTTTTGAATCAGAAAATCATTATTTATTTTCTCACTGGATTGATTTGAAACTGTGTTTGCAGGTCTCTGCAATAAGGAAGGTAATTCTCTGTCGTAAATTTTCTTCAGTATATCCGGGTAGAAGGTCACAATTACGACCTGACAGTGACTTTCTAAATTTGAATTTTGAATATGCTTTCCCGAGCTGATACAGTTCAGAAACAGGGAATAGTTGGTGGGAACATCAAATTCCTGCTCATCTGTTTTATATTGAAACGCTCCTTTGATCACGTACAGAAAACAGGCTTGCTCCGAAACCGGAAAATCATATCTGAATGGCCCTGTCATATCAATTTTCTGTATCAGAGTCTTTCCAAATAATTCATATTTTTTGTAATCATTCAGCATAATGGGCGAGTTTCGTTTTGAAGTGAATCAAGTGAAAGTTAATTAATTTTATCTGTAAAAAATGAGTCAACAACAAATATACACAGTCATTCTCTAAAAAGCTTAATTTACACAGTTAGATTCCTACAGAATAGCAAACTATGTGGATAAACTAAGCGGTATACTTGTCATTCCGCAGGAATCCAGCCTTATGTTTTCACAGTCTTTTTTATACGAATACTCCAACAGGAGAGGTGAGAATTCATGGATTACCGAAACAATTTCTCATACCATCCGCTAACATCATTTTTAATCTCTTCATGATGCTTGCATAAAATCACAGCCAGTTCCAGTTCAGATCTTTCAGATTTATAAGGATTTGTAGTAAGAAACCCAAAGAAATTTCCATCCTGATCAACGATTGCCGGAGGATAAGCTCCATATTCATTCCATGGAGAGTAGGTGCTGTGAGGACTTCCATAATTTCCATATGCATTCCATATAGATTTTGAATTGAAAACATTTCCGTAATCGCTGAACTTATTCCATATAGAATTTTTATCAAATTGATCACAGGTTAAACATCCCAGATATTGGTCCTGATCTGCACCGCCATACAAATGTAATGTCTGTGCCTGAAAACAGAAGCCTGCCAGTAAACCTATAAGTAGAAAAAAACTTTTTAAACCCATCATAAAGCTTTCCTGCAAAGCTAGCCTTTTGAACTGAAAAATTTTGATTATTGCTGAACAAAACCACACACCACAAAACCCGTACAAATTTCCAATATATATAAGGTTTAAATATTCATGTAGAGATCAAACAGCAGTATAAGTTTATCTCAGTTTCCTCAAAGCTTCCTGCCACTGGAAATTTTTAATCTTTAAATTCTTTAATCTTTAAATCAATTTCTACCTTTACATGCAAATTCAAAAAGTAATGACTCCAGAAAAAAGAAAACTCATCACAGACAGCTTCAACCGTTCGGAAACTTTACAGTTCTATAAAGCAGAACTGCTGGAAGTAGAAACCGATTTTATATCCATGAAGATTCCTAAAATGGAAATGATGACCCGGAAAGCAGGAATGTTCAATGGAGCTATGATTGCTTCTCTTGTGGATGTTTCTTCCGGATATGCTGCCGTGAGTCATTATGCAGAAGACTGTTATGTGGTAACCGTTGAATTGAAAGTGAATTACCTTCGTCCTGCAATGGGTGATGCTTTAGTATCAAAATCCTATGTTATCAAAGGGGGAGGGAAAATCATTGTGGTGAGAACGGAAATCTATGTTCAGAGTGAAAATTCCGACTCAGAAAGTCACGTGGCGACCTCTTTGGTCACTATGATGAAAATAAAATAACGGATTAAGGGGAATAACAGATAAAATATTCCTTAAATAAAGGGTTTCGCGGAATTCTTTTTTTTGAAATGGAATGGCTTTTGCTCCATATCCCCCATAAACATTAAAAAATAACTCAATGAACTTAATTATCCGATTATTTATAACAGCGATTGTTGCTTATCTTTTGACCAAAATCTTACCGGGAGTACATTTTGAAGGATTTTCTTCAGCCATTATCTTTGCTATTGTGCTTGGGGTTCTGAACATATTTGTAAAGCCTATTTTAAGTCTGTTTGGTCTGCCGTTAACGATCCTTACCTTAGGATTCTTTGCTTTGGTAATCAATGCCGGAATTATTCTGATTGCGGACTATTTCATAGACAGTATGGTGGTAGATGGTTTCTGGTGGGCATTTATCTTCAGTATATTATTGTCAATTGTGACTTCTCTGGCGAATTCAATGTTCTCAGATGGAGATTAATTAAAAACATTACAGATCAAAATATAAATCCGCTCAACAAGCGGATTTTTTTTATTTTTTAATGAACTTCAACAATACCAAATTTCCCTTTGAATCTTTCAGTTTTAGAAAATAATTTCCTGAAATAAGTTGATGAATAGAAATTTCTTTTACAAACCGGTCTTTTACAATTACCCTTGCATTCACATCTATAATCTCATATTCCTGAAAATTCCTGTCCGTATTTACTTTTAAAATATCTGAAACAGGATTCGGGTAAACTTTAATTAAAACATTGCTGTTTTTTTGCTGCGTTTCATGAGTCGCTAAAAATAAACATGAGGGTGGAGTTGTTATAATTCCGTCAGTAAAATCATAATACAAAGTACTTTCCATAGGAATCAAATTGGTACTGATGGTTGCAGGAATATTTTCAAAGAGAGTACAATTGTTAAAACGTACATTGGCACTTTCAAAATTTCTGGCAGTCTTATACCAGGATTCACATCCTGCAGGCTGCATTACAACTCCTGGCCAGAAGGTATCCATGGCAAATCCGTCAATGGAATTGGGACTTACCATATCAATCATTACACAGCTTCCGGTAGTCCATGTAGAAGGAATTTTAAAGTAAATGTTGGCCGTAGGAATACTTCCTGTATAATATTTTTTACTGATGACAGCTGATGAATTTCCCTGACCATCAACAAGAAATGCTTTGATTTCTTTATTCTGATCAATGGGAATCTGTACATTATTGACTGCTGAACTGGAACTCAATGTAGGGGTGCTCCCATCAGTAGTATAATAAATAGTTCCGTTTCCCGAAATAGTTGCCTGATAAGCATTATAATAATGATTGGGGAAAGGGCTTATCGTTAACTGTGAAAAAAAGAAAGAAGACACAAAGAGTGCAGAAAAAAGGAGAAATTTTTTCATGTAAAATGGATATTAGTTTCGTTTTTATAAAATTAATAAAAATTCATCTGCATATTAACTATTTATTTTCAATATCGTAAAACTTAAATGTTAATTCTTTCGTCCGTTTTTATTTTAAATATTAACTTTGGCAATCTTTGAATTTAATAAAAGGATGTATAAAATCATTAGGATTCTGTATATCCGTTAAAAAATGAATATCAACATATGAAACTTAAGTACAGTCTGCTGGCCTTGGCAGCTCCGCTTTTAATGAATGCACAACAAGTAATGACGCCTGAAATTCTTTGGACTTTGAAAAAAGTTGGAGTACAGGCTGTTTCACCAGATCAGGGCTCCCTTATCTATAAAGTAGGACAGGTTGATCTGAAAACAGAGAAAACAAAAAACGAGAACTATTTTCTGAATGTTCTTAATAATCAGTCTTCCAAAATTGATTTTGGTAAAAAAGCCCTTATTCAATGGGATAAAAACGGTATCTATGCTCAGGAAGGTGATAAAATCTATCTTTCTAAAGATGCAGGAAAAACCTGGACAGAATTTTATACCATCGGTGAAGTTGATAATGTTGTCATTTCTCCGGACGGGAAGAAAATTGCTTTCAGTAAGCAGGTGCTGGTAGAGAAAGTAATGGGGAAAGATAAATTCAGTGATACTCCTAAAACGACGGCTCAGGTATACACAGACCTGAACCACAGACACTGGGATTATTTCAATGAAGGAAAATACAACCATGTATTTGTAGTAAATACTTCTGATAAAGCAGAATCAGCTAAAGACCTGCTGGAAGGAAAAATGTGGGATTCTCCTCAGAGACCTTTCGGGGGCGCTGAAGATTTTATCTGGAGTTCAGATTCTGCACAGCTTTTATATGTTACAAAACCTAAAAGTGGAAAAGACTATTCTACAAGTACCAATACCGATATCTTTGCTTACGATTTAGCATCAGGTACAACCAAAAATCTTACAGAATCCAACAAAGGATATGATGTAAATCCTAAATTCAGTCCGGATGGAAAATCTCTGATCTGGCAGAGTATGGCCAGAGACGGATATGAAGCCGATAAAAATGATGTGAAAATCATGGACTGGAAGTCTGGAAAGACAACTAACCTTACATCGGGTTGGGACGAAAGTGTTTCAGGAGACGTACTTTGGGGTGCGGACTCAAAAACAATCTACTTTACAGCAGCATTCAGAGGTACAAAACAGCTTTTTGCCCTGGATTCAAAATCAGCAAAAGTACAGCAGATTACAAAAGGAGATTTTGATGTTAACGAAATCTTTACAGATAATAAATCTTCACTTTTAGTAGGAAGAACAGACGTAAACCATGCAACAGAACTTTTCTCAGTAAACGTTAAAAACGGAGAAATGAAGCAGGTGACTGAAGCGAACAAAGAAACTTATGCTAAGTTAGCTCAGGGGAAATCTGAACTTAAGATGGTGAAAACTTCTGATGGTAAAGAAATGGGAGTTTGGTTCCACTATCCACCAAACTTTGACCCAAATAAAAAATATCCTACTTTGGTATACTGCCAGGGTGGTCCACAGTCTGCTCTTACTCAGTTTTTCAGTGTAAGATGGAACTTTGCTCTGATGACAGCTAATGATTATATCGTGGTTGCTCCAAACAGAAGAGGTATGCCAGGCTGGGGAACAAAGTGGAATGAAGAAATTTCAAGAGACTGGGGCGGACAGCCAATGAGAGATTATCTGGCAGCCACAGACTTTGCAAAAACTTTACCATACGTAGACGGTGACAGAGTAGCAGCGGTAGGAGCGAGCTACGGAGGATACAGCGTATTTATGCTGGCAGGAATCCATGAAAACAGATTCAAAACGTTCATCGCTCATGATGGGCTATTTGATATGAAATCATGGTATCTGACTACTGAAGAACTTTGGTTTGCGAACTGGGATCTTGGTTCACCATGGGAGAAACCACAACCAAAAGCATACACAGAATTCAATCCAAGCAATTTTGTAGATAAATGGAATAAGCCTATCATGATCGTTCAGGGAGGAATTGATTTCCGTGTTCCTTACGAGCAGGGGCAGGAAGCTTTCCAGGCTGCTAAATTAAGGGGATTAAAATCTAAACTGGTTTATTTCCCTAACGAAAACCACTGGGTACTTCATCCGCAAAACGGATTGGTATGGCAGAGAGAATTCTTTGATTGGCTGAAGGAAACTTTGTAAGATCAATAAAAATAAAATATCAATAGGAGCGGGCTTTAGCCCGCTTTTTTTTATGATGAAAAATCCAATGGCTTTAGCCAAAACTTAAATAAACTGAGTTGGGTTAAGGAAATTAAAATTCAGGCTATTGGAAGCTGGAAGAGGAGAGGCTGGAAGTTGCTGTTAATCTTAACATTTATAGAGGTTGCCATAAATTAATAATATCACTGTTTAAAAAAGATGAAAATACGGACAACCCGTTTTTCATAACCTCAATAACTTCCTTCTACAAGCTCCCAGCTTCCAGCCAGATTAAATAAATTAAATCTTTATATTTGAATATGCAAAACCGGATTTCTTCATTTTCACCTCTTATTGATGTTCATTCTCGGATTATCATTTTAGGATCAATTCCCGGAGTAAAATCACTGGAAAAACAACAGTACTATGCCCACCCTCAGAACAAATTCTGGAAAATCATCTTTGAATTGCTGAATGAAGAATTTACTGAAAATTATACTCAGAGAATCGAAGTATTAAAGAAACATCATATTGCCCTTTGGGATGTCATTGATTCCTGCGAGCGAAAAGGAAGCCTGGATTCTGAAATCAAAAATGAAGAAGCCAATCAGATTGCTGAACTGCTGGACAAACATCCAAACGTGAAAGCCATTTTCTGCAATGGTGGAAAATCTTACAAAAATTTACAAAAACTGTTGGGGAAAAGTTATAAACTGCCCATTTTCCTATTACCTTCTACAAGTCCTCTTCATACGGTTTCTTTTGAGAAGAAGCTGGAAGAATGGAAGAGTATACTGGAGTTTTTGGGAGTTTGAGAGTTCGTAGGTTTGAGAGTCGGAGAGTTAGAGAGCTGGGCTGTAAGAGTATAGATTCCTTCGGAATGGACAAATACGATGTATTATCTATCCGTACACTTTGTCACTCCGTAGGAGTCTAAGTATTGTATGTAATTCTCGGTAAAGAATTCTGGAGTTTTTGAGATTAATTTTGGGATTAGATTTAGAGAGCTGGCTTGGATTCCTACGGAATGACAAACAGAACGCTTTATCTATCCGTATCCTTATCATTTCGTAGGAATCTTTTGAGAAGAAATTGGAAGAATGGAAGAGGATACTGGAGTTTTTGGGAGTGGAGAGTTAGAGAGCTGGGCTGTAAGAGTATAGATTCCTTCGGAATGGACAAATACGATGTATTATCTATCCGTACACTTTGTCACTCCGTAGGAGTCTAAGTATTGTATGTAATTCTCGGTAAAGAATTCTGGAGTTTTTGAGATTAATTTTGGGATTAGATTTAGAGAGCTGGCTTGGATTCCTACGGAATGACAAACAGAACGCTTTATCTATCCGTATCTTTATCATTTCGTAGGAATCTGTTTTACTCTATTATTCTCAAACTCTCCGATACTCAAACTCCCAAATATTCTCTCAGTCCTTTCAAAAGCTCCAGCTGGTTTTTTGTTCTATCCAGATTGTGCTCAGGATGTGTGATAGAATAATAAGTGCTTCCGTTCAGGTAATCCGTTAAAAAACGAAGTTCCTGGATATAAATGGCGACTTGTGCAGCATAATCAAGATTGCCAGACTCTTCCGGGGTCAGTTTTTCCTTTAGATAAAATAAAAACCCTTCTTTTACAGCCTTATACATTTCAGGGTTGAAATTGTTTTTGGCACTGCCATCATCTTCATGGGTTGTATTGGTATAAGACTGGATCATCGTTCCAAAATCATATAAAATAGTAGAAATCATCATAGTATCCAGATCAATCACAGCCAGCGGGCTATGATTCTGATCAAAAAGAATATTGCTGATTTTTACATCTGCATGGATGATTCTTTTGGGAATCCGATTGTTTTTCTCCATTTCGATCCATTGATCAGGCAAAGACAATAACTTATTGGTGATTTCTATTTCAGCCTTTGCATTTTCTTTTAAATAAGGAGCTGCATTCTTTAATGAATTTTTATAATCTGCAACCCTTTTCTCAAAGTTAAGGAAATTCGGAAGAGAATCTTCTATGGCAGGCAATTTTTCGGTATTGATGGTGGTAAGGAAATAACTGAAGGTTTTAGCCGCTTCAAAAGCCACCTGTAAAGATGGGGCGGAAAGAAAGGTCATACTATTTTCTACGAAACTTAGCATACGCCAGGGCTGACCATCGGCATCTTCTACCAAAAGCCTGTTGTTTAGAGAGGGGATAGGTTCAATAATTTGAAACTGATAATCATGTGCTCTAAGAATTTCATTAACCATTAAATGATTATTAACGATGACTTCCGGCTGCCTGAAAACATGATTGTTGATTTTCTGCAGAATAAACTTTTTCCCCTGATCTTTATCTTCCAAAAGATAGGTTGTATTGATCAATCCGTCAGTAATAGAAGTGAGTTCGTAATTATCTGTACCGATAAACTCATTAATAATATCATTTAACTCCATAAATCTTCCGGGTATCTGTTGTTTTTAATCTCTGAAGTCAGAAAATCTATAATTTCCTTTTTATCATCGGCATAAGTGACACCCATCCATTGAGACGGAGATGCTTTTACCTTTACCTGTACTCTGTTTTCATCTATCATTCTCTGTACGGCTGTAGGAATATAAAATTCCTGGGTAGGCAGCGGATCAGATTCGATAAAATCATAAAAATAAGCTTCCAGATAACAGAAAATATGAGGATGGAATATAAAAAAGTTCATGGATACCAAAGTATCAGAATCTAATTTTACATTTTCTCCATTTTTAATATAAACGATGGAGTTATTTATTTTTTGAATGGAAGTCTGCTCTTCAACCTTAATCAGATAATTTTCCGGATCCAGTGTACATATTCCTCTGGCTACAGCTCCATTACCGCTCAATGTTGTGCCTACAGGATAAGCAATCATACCCAATTGTGAATCTGAAATATGATGATGGTTGATTTCATGTGCAGCCAATTGATACGCTTCTTTTCCGTAAAAGTCATCCGCGTTGATCATCACAAACGGTTCCTGTATAGAATATTTTGCACAAAGTACAGCATGAGCAGTTCCCCATGGTTTTTCACGATCAGGATAATCAAAACCTTCCAGCGAAATAGGAATACTGTCTATTTCCTGATATACCCAGTGAAGTTCAAAGTTTTTAGCCTTTGAAATGGTATTGAGTCTCTCAATATAACTTTGAGGAATCAGTTTATTGACAATAATAACTACTTTTTGGAAACCGGCTTCCAGAGCGTCAAAGATAGAATACTCCAGAATTGGCGAACCGTTATTGAGTATTCCGTCTACCTGCTTTAATCCTTTATATCTGCTTCCTAATCCACCTGCTAATATGAGTAATGTTTTCTTAGAACTCATCGGTCATTCCAAATACAGGTTTACGGGTTTTCCATTTTCCATTGGTAAAATCAGGAATATCAATCACCTGACCGCCTTTGGCAATAGACTCTTCACTCAATGGCGTAATCGAATACCACAACGCAAGATCATACACATCCATCGGGAATTCTATATTTCTTTTAATACATTCAATAAAAGTATTCATCACAAAGAAATCCATTCCGCCATGACCGGCTCCTGCTGCAGTGTTTTCAAACTTCTTCCACATCGGATGATCGTGTTCTTGCATCCATTTTTCAGTATTATCCCAACGGTGGGTATGGTTCATCGTTTTTTCAAAATAAATATGACCCTGGTTGAAGTCTCCCCATCCGAAATCCTGCCACAATCCTTCAGTTCCCTGAACCCGGAAGCCCAGATCATAAGGTCTCTGTAAACTTGTATCATGAGTCAGAAGAATGGTTTCTCCATTAGCACAGGCAATTTGTGTTGTTACCACGTCTCCCTGATTGAATTTCACTTGGGCACTAGGATGGTTTTCTCCTCCTTTTGGATGTTCAACAATATATTTATGAAGCCCTACAGATTTTGATGAGAATGAAGACAGCCTCGTTAATCGGTTTCCTCTGTTGATGTCCATCATCATTGCTACCGGGCCTAATCCATGTGTAGGATAAAGTTCTCCGTTACGCTTTACATAATGTTCAGTTCTCCATTTTGCTTCACTGAATCCTTTCTCTCCGAATTCTGCACCAGAATTGTAAGGAGTAACGCCGTCATTGAAAAGTACACCTCTCAAATCGTGCTGATAACCGCCTCTTCCATGTACCAATTCTCCGAACATTCCTTTACGAACCATATTCAGAATGGCCATAATATCTCTTCGGTAGCATACATTTTCCATCATAAAGATAGGAACTTTGGTTTCCTCATATACCTTTACAAACTCCCAGCAGTCCTGAAGCTTTATCGCTCCGGAAACTTCCATACCCACAATTTTTTTAGCGCGCATAGCTTCTACCCCTTGGGTAAGATGCCATTCCCATGGAGTAGCAATGACAACAGCGTCTATTGCTTTTGATTTTAAAAGATTTCGATAGTCATATTCACCGTTGGAAAACTCCTGAGCAGCCGGCTTATTATTGTCTTTTAAGATTTTTTGAGACGCGGCAAGCATTCTTTTCTCTGGATCTGCAAACGCAACAATCTCTACGTCATTACGCTTTGCCAGTAATTTTACATGTTCCTGCCCACGAAGACCGACACCGATGAAACCGACACGGACTTTTTTATCTGTTTTAAAATCATTGGAATAGGCAAATAATGAATTGGGTAAAACCAATGCCCCAAAGCTTGCCAAAGCTGCTGTCTTAAGAAAGTTCCTGCGCGAATTGCTATTGTCCATCTATTTTTTTTCTTAAATATATTAAAAACTTTTGTAAATCCCGACGTTGTGATAGTAGGGAGTTGAAGAGGTCATTAGTTTGAGTGTCGAAAAATTTAAGAGTTTAAAGCATATGGTGAATATCCCGGAGATTTATTGATTAATCCATGCTTTTCTTAAAGCTATTTGTTTTGAATCGGGATTGGGTAGAGAAGTTACCTTTCCGGTAATTTCATCATAGTTGAAACCTGCTTTTTCCAGATATTCTTTCAAAGGAATAGGTTGGGTGCCTTCTATAAAGTTGCTGAAAAATGTGCGTATTTCAGGATAAGTCATTTTTGTAATTTCATCAAACAGATCATCATCATTGAAATATTTACCTTCTCCATATTTTTTCATAAGCATCTGCATCAGGTTCTGAGTTCCCTTTTTTCCATCAGAAAGTTCCCTTAGCCTTATATCTAAACACAGTCCGAGTAATGCTCCTTTCATATAAAAGTTCATATACTGATCTTGTCTTTCCATAGAATTTTTACTCATTTCCGTAAAAGATAATGTGTTGTCAAACTCTTTCATACCATGTATCTTTTCTTCCAAACTCTTTTCAAAATCTTCCAGGCTGATCATTTTTTGTTTGATAGGCATATGAATCGTAGCATATTCGGTCATTCCTTCATACAGCCACAGATGTTTAGACATGACAGGATTCAGGAAATCATAATGCTGAATTTCTCCTGAATGAATGTTGAGAGGAGTAACAACATGGAAAAACTCATGAGAAGCCACTCTGTTTAAAGCATTCGGAAGAAATTTCATACTTCCGGATCTGTACAGGCAAACTGTAGAGTGGGAGTGTTCCAGACCATCTCCCAAAAATCCATTCTCATTTGAAGATTCATAATAAATTAGAAATGCATATTTCTTTACCGGTAATGTGCCTCCCAGATAAGCCTGCTGATTTTTCAGAATGTTCTCTATTTCATGAGCTATTGTTTTGGAATAATGTCTTTCCTTTTTATTATAAAATGATACAAGCACTTTAGTATGACCTATCTTGAGCCACGTTGTGTCTGGAACCGAATATAGAACAGGAGAATCTACCAGTTCCCGGTAATCTTTTGCCCAAACTACATCCGTGTTTTTATTTTTCTGTTGATAATCTAAAGCAGAGGAAGCATAAAAATCCTTGTTTTTTGTAATGGTAATTTGGTAAGGAATATCTTTCATTTCTTCAAAATATCCCACTAAAGAATTATAATTGATGACTGAAACACTGTCTTTTATAAACATACTTCCGGCAGATCTTGCCTCATTGGATTCCTTCTCCAAAGAGTCCCATCCATCCGCTACCTGATAGGATATTTTCTTTACACGATTCAGATCATGTACCAGCCAGCTGTTTTTATCCAGACGTTCGGTCAGAATTTTTTTTCCGTTTTTATCGGTGGCTGTGAAATTAGAAACATATTGTCCGAAATTCATAGCCTGATAAAATCCGGGTACCAGTTTGGGAATAATAAACTTGCCCTGTTTAAGATCATTCTTTGGGGGCGAAAAAGATACCCGGACTTCATCGTTGGACATATGAAGAAGGTCTATATTGTATTCGTAATTATTCTTTGTTTTTTGGGCTATAATGATATTAGGAATTATAACGATCAGAAAAAATAGCTTTATAATACTATTCATTGCTATTGCTTTAAGTACTACGAAAATACAAAATTACCTCTAAGGTTTGCTGACTTTATTTTTCCATATAATAAACTTCTTCGTAAGGCTGGATCAATACCCATCCGTGGCCTGAGAACTTCATCTGAAACTCTTCACCACTTCCTCTGCCAATAAGGCTTTTGAAAGAAACATTTGTTTTCAGTTCCGGGCTCAGATTTCCGGACCATGCAACAGTGGCATTAGGATCTGTAAATACAGGCGTATCAGGAGTTACCAGTAAAGTCAATGGATCTCCGTGAGTTGTAATCGCAATATGTCCCGTTCCTGAAAGTTTCACCTGGAAAAGTCCTCCGGACATCATTCCTGCAATACTCTTAAGCATAGTAATATCACTGTTTACACTTTGCTCATGGGCAAGAACATCATTTCCGTTCACACATACTGATTCATTATTCAGATAAAGGATACGTACTTTTTTCCCGGAATCTGCTACATACAATTTTCCGGTTCCTTCCGCTTTCATAAGCTTACTTCCTTCACCACTGATTGCTTTTTTTAGAAGGTTTCCAATTCCTCCGGCCAGCATTCCCTGTCTTTCAAAATTGATATTTCCCACATAGCTTACCATGCTTCCTTTTTTAGTCCATACCGCCTGATTATTTAGGTTGATTTCCAGAAGATGTTTGGTTTCCAGCTCAAAATAATCTCTTTGCTGCGGATTTTCTTTTGTTTCGTTGATAAAGGCTTCAATTGAATATTTACTCATAATGATAATTTTTTGATTGGTTATTTTATGCGGTTATCGATTTGATTTTGTTTAATTTATATTCTCTCTTATTACTTTTAGGATTCAGATCCACAAATTCATAGGCTTCAAAGTTGGCAAGTTTTGCTTTGAATACCTCAGCAGCTTTTTCTACCGACCAGGTTTTAGGATAATGGAATCCTTCAAATTCAGCATTGAAAATCTCTGCTTTGAACTCATGGGAAAACTCATCATCACCCGCGTAGGTTAATGCTATCTTGCCGGTCCATGTAATATCATATTGATTGTTGTCTGTTTTTGAAAACCGGATTTTATGACCTGCACAGCTGTCATGGCCAAGCAGATAAATATTGAAGGCCAGATCCTCATCGTCAAAATGTTGTTCAGACGGAAGATCGTTACTGAAAAGATCTTTTTTAACAACAGCATCAAAGTCCAGTTTTTCATCCGGATTGTTTATTCTGATTCCTCTTTGTTCCCCCCAATACGTTGACGATAGAGTACAGGCATGGTAGTTTCCCCATACGCCTTTAGAGTCCCAGTCCGATAAATCTTCGTCTTCTTCTTCGCTGTCATGATCATCATTGGCATAATAGTCTTCAGTTTTTAAATGAAAATCAAACCAGATAAAACCATACTCATCAATTCGTCCACTCCAGTTGAATGTGACGATCTTATGTCCGTTAGGATACGGATTATTAAGGAAGTATATTTTGCTTACTGGCTCCATACTGAATTTTAATTTTCCCAAAAATAGAACTTTTTAAGCTTAAAAATCCCCGTAAAATCACGGTTTTATATTTCATTGTAAATAATACTTGACAAAGGGGTATTCAATGTCGTATATTTGCACTCCGAAAATTACACCTTGTAATTACAATAATTTTTAAACCGTAATTTAAAAAATGAAAACATCAGATTTTAATTTTGATCTTCCTGCGGAATTATTAGCAGAACACCCATCAGAGCACAGAGACGAAGCTAGATTAATGGTACTTGATAGAAAAACACAAACTATCGAGCACAAATTATTCAAGGATGTAGTGGATTATTTTGATGAGGATGATTTGTTTATCTTCAATAATACTAAGGTTTTCCCTGCTCGTCTTTACGGAAATAAAGAAAAAACAGGTGCTAAAATTGAAGTTTTCTTATTAAGAGAACTTGATAAAGAAACCAGAGTTTGGGATGTTTTGGTAGATCCGGCAAGAAAAATCAGAATTGGTAACAAATTATTCTTCACTGAAGATGAATCTTTGGTAGCAGAAGTTATTGATAACACCACTTCAAGAGGAAGAACATTAAGATTCTTATTCGACGGTTCTTACGACGAATTCAGAACGAAATTAAAAGAATTGGGAGAAACTCCACTTCCAAAGTATATCAAAAGAGCAGTAGAGCCGGAAGATGCAGAAAGATACCAGACTATCTATGCTAAAATAGAAGGAGCTGTTGCTGCACCTACAGCAGGTCTTCACTTCTCCAAGCATTTGATGAAGAGATTAGAGATCAAAGGAATCAATTTTGCTGAAGTAACACTTCACGTAGGATTGGGAACATTCAACCCGATTGAGGTAGAAGATCTTTCTAAGCACAAAATGGAATCTGAAGAGATCATCATCGATGAAAAAAATGCTGACCTTATCAACAGAGCAGTAGAATCTCACAGAAGAGTTTGTGCGGTAGGTACTACAACAATGAGAGCATTGGAAACTTCTGTTTCTTCAAACAAAAAGATCTCTGCTTTCAACGGATGGACAAATAAATTCATTTATCCGCCTCACGATTTCGGAGTAGCTACTTCAATGATCACAAACTTCCACACACCGAAGTCTACACTGCTTATGATGATTGCTGCCTTTGCTGGAAAAGATTTCGTAATGCAGGCTTATGAAGAAGCTGTAAGAGAAAAGTATAAATTCTATTCTTACGGTGACGCAATGTTAATTCTATAAAAAAGTAAAAAGAGCCAAGTTAAAAGTAATACAAGTGTAAATGAGACAAAATGATTTACTTATAAGAACTTTTACATTTGGAGTTAATTGTCTTAAATTTTTAAGAACACTTCCAAATGATTCTGAAAGTAAATTAATAAGATTTCAACTTGGAAAATCAGCTACTTCAATAGGTGCTAATTATGAAGAATCCCAAGCTGGATCTTCTAAAGCTGACTTTAAAAATAAAGTGAAAATTGCTTTAAGAGAAGCAAGAGAAAGTAATTTCTGGCTTCGGGTTTTAGAAGAATTAGATGGTTATGATTCTGAAGAATTTAAAGCTTTATTGAATGAGAGTAACGAATTGAAAAACATTTTGGCTGCAATAGCTAACAATACTAAACTTTAAAAACTTTTTACTTTTAACTTGGCTCTTTAATATTATGAAAGATATCCGTATATTATCACTGGACCAGCTTAAAGATTACTTTGAGTCTTTAGGAGAAAAACCGTTTCGTGCGAAACAGGTCTATGACTGGCTATGGAGTAAAAATCTCCATTCGATAGATGAAATGACGAATCTTTCGAAATCACTTCGTGAAAAAATTTCCGAAGAATACACCATTAATCCTGTTTCCGTAGATCTTCTTCAAAAAAGTACTGACGGAACCATCAAAAACGGAGTGAAACTTCATGACGGGCTGATGGTGGAATCTGTTCTTATTCCTACAGAAACAAGAACTACAGCCTGTGTATCTTCCCAGGTAGGATGCTCATTAAACTGCGAATTCTGTGCTACAGCAAAACTGAAAAGGATGAGAAACCTTGAAGTAGCTGAAATTGTAGATCAGGTAGCCCTGATTGACAGCCAGAGTAGAATGTACTTCGAAAGACCACTTTCCAATATCGTATTTATGGGAATGGGAGAGCCGATGATGAATTACAAAAACGTCGTTGAAGCCATCAGGAAAATTACCCAGCCGGAAGGATTGGGAATGTCTCCAAGAAGAATTACCGTTTCTACATCCGGTATTCCAAAGATGATCAAAATGCTGGCAGATGATGAACTGCGTGTGAAATTGGCTTTATCCCTTCACTCAGCTATCGAATCTAAGCGTAACGAGATCATGCCTTTCTCAGATAAATTTCCGTTGACTGATATAATGGAATCTCTTCAGTACTGGTATCAAAAGACAGGTTCTGTTATTACTTTTGAATACTGTGTATGGAAAGGAATCAATGACGGAGATGAAGATATTAAAGCTTTAATCAAATACTGCAAACAGGTTCCTTCAAAAGTAAATCTTATTCAATACAACCCGATTGGTGACGGAAAATATGATCAATGTAACAAACAGGCGGAAGAAAACTATATCCGTCAGCTTGAAAATGCAGGGGTTACTGTAATGGTCAGAAGAAGCCGTGGAGGTGATATTGATGCTGCCTGCGGGCAATTGGCCAACAAAGCAACAGATTAAAATTTCCTTAAAAAAAATCAAAACTTTCTTAAAAAAAGGTTAAAGCCCTACCTTTGCACAAATTATTTTGTGATGATGGATTTTCTTATGAGCGAGGATGGGCTGGAAAATGTGTATGCATGGGCTATCCCGTTGCATGCAACCGTTATTTTAGCTGAAATGATTTACAGCCATGTTTCAGAAGCTAAGCTATATAGCGGGAAAGATCTTGCTACCAATGTTTATCTGGCATTGATGAACTTTGGTCTGGACCTTATCATGAAAGCATTTGCCATGGGCGTTATGTTTTTCTTCTACAATCACAGACTTTTTTCATGGGACCTTAGTGTATGGTATCTGCTGGCTTGTTTTATAATCACAGATTTTGCCTATTATGTACTGCATTATGTTGACCATCGTTCCAGAGCATTCTGGGCAGTTCATATCACGCACCACAGTTCAGAATATTTTAACCTTACAACAGGATTCAGAAGCCCTGTACTACAGCCGCTTTACAGATATTTATATTTTTCACCACTTGCATTTTTAGGATTTAATCCGTGGCATATTATGGTGGCTTATGCCATTGGTCAGGTATATGGAACGTGGGTTCATACACAGACTGTGAAGCGTATGGGATTTTTAGAATATATTCTTGTCACTCCTTCCCACCATCGTGTTCATCATGCATGTAATGTAAAATATCTGGATAAGAACATGGGAATGTGCCTGATCATCTGGGATAAAATATTTGGAACCTTTCAAAAAGAAGATCCTAATATTCCTGTAAAGTATGGGATTTATCCCAAAATGCCGGATAACAGACCAGATACAGTCCTTTTTTATGAATGGAGAAAAATCTGGAAAGATCTCAAACAGCCAGGATTAAAATTCACTGACAGAATCAATTATATTTTCAATTCACCGGGGTGGAGACATGACGGAACCGGAAAAACGGTAAGACAATACCAGAAAGAATATTTTGCAAAACAGGCAAAAAAGAAAGAACAACAGCAAACTCAGGAAGAGCAGAAAACTGCTTAAACTTGTTTTTAAAATCAATAGAAATCTAAGGGAAAAGCGGGCTATTTCAGCCCGTTTTTCTATTTTGAGATGAGAGAAAGGTGAATAAACAAAATAATAAATCTCTTAAACTCTCCAATACAAAATCAAGAATTTTTCAAAGGACTATATAAAATATTCAGATTCCTGTGGAATGACAAGGTGTGTGGAGAAATAAAACGCTTAGTTTGTCCATTCCGTAAGAATCTATGTTCGTATAGATCCCAACCCCTCAACTTGCAATAAAACCTTATTTTTGTCCTATGAAAAAATTCTTTCTGATTGTTGCCCTTATCATTACTCAATCTGCATTTTCCCAGCAGACTGATTTTCTGAAAATAAAAAAATACAGAGTTAATTATCTGAATGAGAAGATTGATGAAACTTCAGGGCTGGATATTTTGAACGGGAAATTATATACCTTCAATGATAGCGGAAATCCAGCTGAGCTTTTTGAGATTGATAAAAATAATGGCGAAATTATCCGAACACTTAAAACCAATTTAATTAATACTGACTGGGAAGCTTTGGCAAACGACGGTGAAAACTTTTATATCGGAGATTTTGGAAATAATACGGGAACAAGGAAAGATCTGATGATTTATAAAGTTCCTTACGAACGTCTTGATACGTCTATTAATATTAAAATTCCCGGTTCAGAAAGAGCTTTAGACGGATCTAGAATTCTTTTTTATTATCCTGAACAAACCGAATTTATTTCCAAAAATACCAGAAATGATTTTGATGCGGAAGCCATGATCTATTTGAATGGAAAGCTGCATATCTTTACTAAAGAATGGGCTGCAAAAGCAACCTCTCATTATATTGTAGATCCAGAGATTTCAGAACGGCAAAAGGCAGAAAAAATAGAAACCTATAAAACAGGTTTTGTTGTTACAGATGCTTGTTATTTTGATAAAAAGCTTTATTTAGTGGGATATACCAAGAAAACGGAAGTCTTTTTAGATATCTTTACTGAAACAGAGCCCGGAGTATTTTTCAAAGAAAAACCAAAGCATTATTATTTAGGAACAGCTCTTTCATTAGCTCAGATTGAAGGAATAAGCGTAGATGAAACCGGAATCTATATTTCCGGAGAAAAATTTAAATCTCCATTGGGAACTGCAAAACCCTCTTTTTATTTTATCCCGAAAGATCAACTCAAAGATTAATTTGTCTTAAAATTGAGCGAAAAAAATTATCTTTGTGAGAATTAATAATTATTCACCCAGCATTCGCAGATTGTGGCAAATACAGTAGAAGAGATTAAACGACCGATCAATGATGAAATGAAACTTTTTGAACAGAAGTTTTATGAATCAATGCAGAGTAAAGTAGCTTTATTAGATAAAGTAACCCGTTTTATTGTTACCACCAAAGGAAAACAGATGCGTCCAATGTTTGTATTTCTCTGTGCCAAACTGGTGGGTGAAGTGACTGAAAAAACGTATCGTGGTGCGTCTATGATCGAGCTGATTCATACGGCTACTCTTGTACATGATGATGTAGTGGATGAAAGTTTTAAACGTCGTAATTTCTTTTCAATCAATGCTTTGTGGAAGAATAAAATTGCGGTTTTGGTAGGTGATTATCTTTTGTCAAAATCCGTACTATTATCTACAGATCATAAAGATTATGACTTGCTTGGTGTAATCTCCAGAACAATCCGGGAAATGTCAGAAGGAGAGCTTCTTCAGCTGGAAAAAGCGAGAAAACTGGATATTACTGAAGATGTTTATTATGAAATTATCCGCCAGAAAACAGCGACTCTGATTGCTGCCTGCTGTGAAATAGGAGTTCTTTCCAATAATGCAGACGAAGCTTTGGCTAAGAAGATGATGGATTTTGGGACCTTTACAGGAATGGCATTTCAGATCAAAGATGACCTTTTCGATTATTTAAGTTCAAACGTGATTGGAAAGCCTGTAGGAATTGATATTAAAGAACAGAAAATGACCCTGCCTTTAATTCATACCCTGAAAATAGCTGATGAGAAGGATAGAAAGTATTATTTCGATACCATAAAACGTTATAATAACAACCCGAAACGTGTAAAAGAGCTTATAGAATTCGTTAAAAACTCCGGAGGATTGGAATATGCCATTAAGGTAATGAAAGACTTTCAGCAGAAAGCAAAAGATCTCCTCAATGAGTTTCCGGATTCTGAAGCAAGAAAATCGTTACATAGTATGTTAGATTATGTAATTGAAAGAAAGTTTTAAAAATACTGATATATAAAAAGGATTCGGCGCACCACAGGTGCGCCGAATCCTTTTTATGTTTCCCTAATTATATTTTCTGTACCGTTACATTGGTCACATTTCCATTTCCTGTAGGCCCCATCTCTGTTGATAAAATAGTGCATGCCTGATTGGGAGCTGCTGTAAAACGAATCTGATAACCAGCTGTAGGCACTACAATTACAGTTGTATAATTCATTAGTTCACCAATTCTTGTGGAAGCAGTCAGGGTGGGAGTTGCGGCTCCTGCATAATGGCTTCCTCTTCCCAGGTAGTTACTGTCCGGAACAGGTCTGATACCCAAAAGTAATTGCGCTCCTGCAGAAATATTTGTGAAACTTGCCTGCAAAGTCACCAGATAATTACCGGCCTGACTAAAAGTCAGAACCCCCGAAGAGGTGTTGTAAGAATAAAATGGGGAAGTAGCAACCGGGCTGGCAAACATTAGTGTCACGATTGAAGCTGCGCTGCCAATATTTTGATCTGCAGCCAAACGTGCATGAAATAATGAATAGGCTGTAAAGTCAATAGTTTTCAAGACACCAGTGGCATCAGCAACAACGACTCTGTCTGTTCCTCCAACTCCAATATTGGAATTAATATTTCGGACACGTACATTTCCTGAACTTACATCCAGTTTTTCTGTTGGAGTAATTGTACCTATACCAACTTGCGCTGTATTGGTCACTGCAAAATCATTAGATTGTTGTACTGCTGTAGGAACTCCTGATGTCGAATTGTCTTTAGCTCCGTCAATATGAAAGGTTGTTTGAGGATTCGAGGTGTTTATTCCTACCTGTGCGAAGTAAAGTGTAGAAAAGGCGAAGACCTTAACTACGGTCAGTAATTTTTTTGTCATCTTATAGTGTTTTAAAAATAATTACTAACGTGAATTTCAAATAATATACCAGAAAAACGAAAATAAATGGTTTTCGATAAATATCTATAGCTTATAGTTCAAAAATGACAATTGATTTGGTGTTTTTTGAATTAGATTATTTTTAGGCTTACAATAATAACTGCTAGAACTATACAAAATAAAGCGATTAAAAATAAATAATCCGCAATACTCTCAAAGGTGTATTCCCGTTTTTCAGTTTTCGTTCTGATAGCCAGAAATGAGAAGAAGCAGCTGCATGCAAAAAAAATACTGGCAAGACCTGCAAATTCGTCCAAATATGTATTCTGACTGATTTTAGCGATTTTTAGAGACGTCATGATAATCAATGAAAATCCTAAAAGATTGCTTGACGCATTCAAAATGTGAGGTGATTTTTTTTCCATCTTTTACAATTTTTTTCAAAATAAAGCACAATTTTTTTTATTATCAAATTTTTAAAAAAGATTATTAAAAATTAAAATTAATTTAAAAATTGTATATTAGCAAAATACTTGAAGACTAAAAAACTTTTTTACTTAGCTATGCAAACAACCTATATTGAAACACAGCAAATATCCTTTCAAGATTTTAAAAATCAGATACTTGAAGATTACAGGTTAGGAAGGATCTCTCGTGAAATGTCTTATCTCGGAAGGAGAGAAGTACTCACTGGAAAAGCTAAATTCGGAATTTTTGGGGATGGAAAAGAACTTCCTCAGCTTGCAATGGCGAAAGTTTTCAGAAATGGAGACTTCCGTTCAGGATATTACAGGGATCAGACTTTTGCATTGGCAATAGATGCCTTAACGGTAGAAAGTTTCTTTGCACAGATGTATGCAGATACAAGCGTGGAAAGAGAGCCTGCTTCAGCTGGAAGACAAATGAACGGGCATTTTGCAACAAGAAGTTTAAATGAAGACGGAAGCTGGAAAGATTTGACGGCTCAGAAAAATATCTCTTCGGATATTTCTCCTACAGCAGGACAAATGCCAAGATTATTGGGATTGGCTCAGGCTTCTACAATTTATAAAAGTGTAAAATTTGAAGGTTCAGAAAAATTCTCAAGAGAAGGGAACGAAATAGCTTTTGGAACAATTGGAGATGCTTCTACAGCAGAAGGTCATTTCTGGGAAACTCTGAATGCGGCATGTGCACTTCAGGTTCCTATGATTGTTTCTATCTGGGATGATGGATACGGAATTTCAGTTCCTACTAAAAATCAAAGAGCAAAAGCTGACATCAGTGAGATGCTAAGCGGTTTCCAGAGAAAAGAAGGAGATAATCAGGGATGTGAAATCATTCAGGTGAAAGCTTGGGATTATCCTGCATTATTGGATGCATATGCTAAGGCAGAACATTTTGCAAGAACAGAAAGTGTACCGGTAGTGGTTCATGTAATTGATGTTACTCAGCCTCAGGGGCACTCTACATCCGGATCTCACGAAAGATATAAAAATGAAGAACGTCTGGCTTGGGAAGCTGAGTTTGACGGATTGGCAAAATTTAAAGAATGGATTCTGAACTATTCTATTGAAATTGATGGAAATGAAGAGGTGATTGCTACTACTGAGGAGCTTGAAGCCATTGATGAAGAAGCAAAAAAGATAGCAAAAGCAGGACAGAAAACGGCTTGGGAAAACTATCAGAAAGCAGTATCAGAACTTATTCAGTCTATTTTACCTTTAGTAGAAAGCCTTAAAGGGCAGAATGCTGAAGTTGAAACATACATTTCTCAATTCAATAAGCTTGTTTCAAAAGCTAAAAAGGATATTTTCCATTTAGTAAGAAAAGCTTTACTGGCAACAAGAGGAACGAACTCTGCAGAAAGAAATCAATTGATGCAGAAATACAATGAAGTGGCTGCTGTTGAAAAAGACAACTATTCATCTCACTTATACTCTCAGTCGGAGTGGAAGTCTGAAAACATTCAGGAGATTAAGCCGGTATATTCCGACAGTTCTGAAGATGTTGATGGAAGAGTAGTGATCAGAAATAACTTTGACAAAATTTTTGAAAAATATCCTGAAACTTTAATTTTTGGTGAAGATACCGGAAACATTGGTGACGTAAACCAGGGATTGGAAGGAATGCAGGAAAAATACGGTGCTTTACGTATCGCTGATACAGGAATCCGTGAAGCAACCATTCTTGGACAGGGAATTGGTATGGCAATGAGAGGTTTGAGACCAATCGCTGAAATCCAGTACCTGGACTATGTTCTTTACTGTTTACAGGGAATGAGTGATGATCTGGCAACCGTACACTATAGAACGAAAGGAGGGCAGAAAGCTCCATTGATCATCAGAACAAGAGGTCACAGATTAGAAGGAATCTGGCATTCAGGTTCTCCAATGGCAGGTATTCTTAACCTTTCAAAAGGAATTCTGGTATTGGTACCTAGAAACCTTACTAAAGCTGCCGGATTCTACAACACTATGCTTCAGGCTGACGAACCTGCGATCATCGTAGAATGTCTGAACGGATACAGATTGAAAGAGAAACAACCTGATAACTTAGGAGAATTCACCGTTCCTGTAGGTAAAATTGAAGTAACAAAAGAAGGAAAAGACGTTACTTTGGTCACTTACGGTTCTACGTGGAGAATTGTAACAGAAGCAGCTAACGAATTGGAAAAATTAGGGATTTCGGCAGAAGTAATTGATATTCAGTCATTGATTCCTTTCGATTTATCTCACGAAATAGCTGAAAGTGTTAAGAAAACCAACAGATTAGTAGTGATTGACGAAGATGTGGAAGGAGGAACTACAGGATTCATCTTACAGCAGATTCTTGAAAAGCAAAAAGCATTCAGATATCTGGATTCAGATCCGTTGACGATCTCTGCAAATGATCACAGACCTGCCTATGCAAGTGATGGTGACTACTTCAGTAAGCCGTCTACAGACGATATGGTAGAAAAAATCTACGCAATGTTTAATGAAACAAATCCTCAGAAATATCCTGCGATATTCTAATTGGGATTTTAGATAAATTTAAAAACCGCTTCCTTTTTGGGAGCGGTTTTTTGTTTTATATTTGTTTGAATAGTTTAATGATAAATGATGAAAATTAGACTTTTATATTTGATATTAATAATGGTAAAAATAAAAGCCATCTTACATTGACAGCCTTTTAATTTTCTTAATCCTTCTCAGCCAAAGCAATCCTCAGCTTATTCAAAGTATTCATCAACGTTATACTTGCTGTAAGTTCTACAATTTCCCGTTCTGTAAATTGCTCTATCAGTTTTGCTTTGGTCGTTTGCCAATCATCTTTGATGTAAGTGAGAGCTTCAGCCCATTCTAAAACAAGCTTTTGCTGATCATTGAAGGCATTGGTATGTTTCCAACCTGGAAGTCTGTTAATGGCATCCTGTTCAAAGCCAAAATCGGACAATTCTTTAGCATGATAACTACAGCAATAAGCACATCCATTGATTTGAGAGACACGCAGTTCTACCAGAGCGATCAGTTTTTCATCAATACCGGACTTTCGGATGCTATTGTGGGCTTTGTATAGATTTCCAATGGTTTCTTTTGCAATTTCTTTGTAATTCATAATGAAATATTTTCTGCAAATTTGCATCAGAAATGGCTTTGAACCTATATGCTTACCTTTTCGTTATATACTTACCTTTTTGAAAGTACAATTTAATACAAAAGGCTATCAAAGATTGACAGCCTTTTTATTTTTTACTTCTTCATTCAAAAAAGCACAGTCTTTATTTTCATGCTGTCCTTTCACCTGATATTTTGCTTCCCATTCCTCCAGTAAATATAAGATCGGTAACAATGCCAGTCCTTTTTCTGTAAGAGAATATTCTACTCTTGGAGGGAGTTCCTTAAACTCTTCACGGATCACCAGTCCATCGGCTTCCATTTCCCTCAGTTGATCCGTTAATACCTTTCTGGAAATGACATTAATGCGTACTGCCAGTTCTCCAAAACGTAACTTCCTGTCTTTAATAACAAGAACTATAATAGGTTTCCATTTGCTTCCTAAAGCGGCCATTGCCTTACCCAGAGGACAGCTGTATTGCATTAATTCATTCTTTTTCATAGAAAAATTATTATTTAAATAGCATATGGAACCAAAATTTCATACGTTACTTTGATGTTACTAATGTAAGTTACTGCGAAGTTACCACTATTTTTTTAATAAAAGATACAAAAACGAACTATTATTAGTTACTTTGTGTAACAATTATAAAATATAAATTTAAATATGAGCACATCATCATTATTTAAACCGTTTCAATACAAAAATTTACAGCTTAAAAATAGAATCGTAATGGCTCCTATGACCAGAGCACAGTCTGACAATGGAGTTCCAACTCAGAATATTGCAGACTATTATGGGAGAAGGGCCGCTTCAGAAGTAGGATTGATTCTTTCCGAAGGAACTGTGATCAACAGACCGGGATCAAAAAACATGCAGCATATTCCTGATTTCTATGGTACAGAAGCTTTAAACGGCTGGAAAAACGTAATAGATACCGTACATCAGAATGGAGGTAAAATGGGCCCTCAGATTTGGCATGTAGGAGATACAAGAATGTCCGAGGATTATCCTTTAGTTTCAATGGAAAAGGCTTCAACAATGACCATTGAAGATATTCAGGATACCATTGCACAGTTTGCAGCATCTGCAAAATCAGCAAAAGACCTTGGTTTCGACTGTATTGAAATTCATGGAGCTCACGGTTATCTGATCGACCAATTTTTCTGGGAGGTGACTAATACAAGAACAGATGAATATGGCGGTAAAACATTAAAGGAAAGAAGTAGATTTGCTGTGGAAGTTGTAAAGGCTATCAGAGCAGCAGTAGGAGATGATTTTATCATTATCATCCGTCTTTCACAATGGAAACAGCAGGATTATAAAACCAGACTGGCATTCACTCCAAATGAAATGGAAGAGTGGTTGTTACCTTTAAAAGAAGCTGGTGTAGATATTTTCCACTGTTCGCAGCGTCGTTTCTGGGAATCTGAATTTGAAGGTTCTGATTTAAACTTTGCGGGATGGGCTAAAAAAATTACAGGACAGCCAACTATTACAGTAGGTTCTGTAGGTTTGAACGGAGATTTTCTTAACGCTTTTGCAGGACAGGGAACAGAAAAGACAGATCTTACGGAGCTGATCAGAAGACTTGATAATGAAGAATTCGATCTTGTTGCGGTAGGAAGAGCCATTTTGCAGGATCATCAATGGGTACAGAAGATCAAAGATGGAAACACTGAAGCTCTTTTGGATTTTTCAGCAGAAAGTATGGGCGTTTTATTTTAATATCAATAACGAATAGTGAATTTACTTCGCTGTCAATTTTTTACAGCATAATTTATTGACCTGCAAAGTTAATTTGACCATTCAACCTGATATTAAATCAGCATAATTCACTTTATTTTATATTTAATTTTCACCTATTTATTAAAGAACCCGATTTCAGAATTTCTGAAATCGGGTTCTTATTTGTTTTATAAACAACTTCTAAAGGCTTTGAAGGTCATTTTATAAGAATCTGCATCCTGTTGCAGCTGGTTCGCATGACCAGTAGGCAGGAACTCCATTTTCAGCTTTGTGGCGGCAGGCAACAGTATCTCCTTCACACTGTGGTGCATTTCCTCCGATGATGTTTTTTAATGTCGATTTTGTTAATTTCTTTAGATTTTTCATGTTAATTAATTTGTTGATTCATACAAATATAATATTTTTTGTAAATCAAACAGTATTTTACACTAAAATGGGAAATATATTTTTTCAAAGATTATTTTTTAAAACAAACCCGCTTCCGGAATTTCCGAAAGCGGGTTTTAACAGATTTAAATATCTAAAACTGCCTTTAAACCGGCAGAAATGATTTCTTTATCTTATAAACCAATATTCTTAGTTGGTTTCAATTGTTTTAAGATGCTTTTCGGGATTGCATTTTTGTGAACAAGGATCGCTGTTGATTTGTATTCAACATAAGGTCTTGTTACATAAAGATATCCGGCGAAATCATTGGTTACTCCCCATGAATTTTTCACCATATAATATTCTTTACCCGTTTGATCTTTTGCCAAACCTACGATATGCATACCATGATCATCCGTTGTAGAAAGGTTATTAAGTGCTTTCTGACGCATATCTTCAGTGATTGTTTTATCTTTTTTAGGCTCTGTAAATAAAGTTTGCTTATTCTCTGCAGTGATCTGATCAAGCTCCATATCCGGAACATAAGCTACACCATTTTTGTAAGAGAAATAAGGCTCAGAAACGTCAGTTGCCCAGCCTACAGAATATCCTTTCGTTACTGCATTGTCGATGATCGCTGTAAGATCTTTCATTGGAACATTCCAATCAGAATCGTGGCTCCAGTTATCAGGAATCGGAACTACAAATTTCTCATAATATGCATAATCTTTATAAGAAGATAATTCTACATAATCTTCAGCATTGATTCCCACTACTTCCTTTGCAAATGTTTTCGGAGTGTAATTCTTCCCTTCATATGTGAAGTTAGCAGGTACTTTTCCTAAATATTCATCAAGAATAGCATCTACAGAATCCATCCAGTTATCTGTAAGTTTTCCTTTTGAAGAAGCTTGAACAAGACTGTCAAGAACAGGCTTCAGTTTCCCCTGCATTTCCTTGAAGTTATTCGTAGTTTGTCCGGCTTTTAATCCTGTGTACACATCCTGAGGAACTGCTCCATACTTTTTGTACATATTGATTACGTCGTGAAGTTCTCCTCCGTCACCCCAGCTGATTGCGCCATTATTCAAAACATATAATTTCGCTTTATCATGATAAGAGTTTCTCGCTGTAAAAATCTCAGCAAGATCTACAGGTTTTTTGCCCATTCTCTGCATTTCAGATTCAAGGAAAGAATTACCTGAATAGCTCCAGCAAGTTCCTGATGAACCCTGGTTCTTTACAGAAGTTGCACCAACGTCTTTTAACGTTGTGAACTGAAAATTAGCATTTTGTGATTGGTTGTTTTTTAACTTGTTGATTAAGTCATCTTGGGCAAACATCATACTTCCTGCAGACAAAACAAAAAGTAATGATGCAATTTTGGCATTTTTCATTACTATAAAAAGATTATTTATATTAAGAGTCGTTGATAATAAAGATTTGTTACAGATGGAAAAGTTAAATTTGAAATGAAAAAAAAATATTAAATGGCTTATTTTAAAATTTGTTTTTTCGATATTTTAATAAAAAAGTTGACCATGTTTCCAACCCCAGCAAAAGTTTCTGCATCTATAATAATATAACTCCTGACTATGGAACAAGAATTATTATTGGAATGCCAGCGTAACGACCGCAATGCACAGCGGAAGGTTTACGAGAAAATGGCGGGCAGGCTTTACGCAGTCTGCAGACGCTATTTGAAAAACGATGAAGATATAGAAGAAGTATTGGCAGATACGTTCTATAAAATCTTCACGAAAATTACCCAGCTTCAAAATGCTCAAACCTTTGAAGCATGGGCCAGAAAAATTGCGGTGAACGAATGCCTGCAGAAATTAAGATCTAGTAAGGGATTGTTGATTTCTCTTGAAGAAAATTTCATGGATCCTTCTGAAGGAACCACAGAGAACCTTTCCCTTGAAAAAGATATTCTGAGTTTACTGAATTTTCTTCCCGAAGGCTGCAGAGCGATCTTTAATCTTTTCGCTATTGAAGGATATCCTCATAAAGAAATAGCCGCAATGCTTTCCATCAGTGAAGGTACTTCAAAATCACAGCTCAATTTTGCAAGAAAAAAGCTGCAGGAACTTTTAGTGAATCAAAACATTTAAACTTTTACAATAATGGAAAATAATCATATAGATCAACAATTCAATGAAGCATCCAAGCTTTCAGAAGAGCCAACTGTTTTTCCTGGTTTTGAAAAAGTATGGGGGAAAATTGAAGAGAAATTAGATAAAAAAGAAGAAAAAAAGAGAACAATTCCTATTTGGCTGCCATATGGTATTGCCGCAAGTTTGATAATTGGTTTGGGAGCTTTTTACTTTATGAATAATAAAGAGACTGCAGAACCTGTAATCGCAGAGAATACAACTTTAAGAGGTCCGGTTACAAAGACAGATATTTCAAAAATAGATAGTACTATAAAGAATAATATTCAAAAAGAAAAAAAGATTATTAAACCTGCAGAAAATCTGGCTGTCAATCCGGAACCTATTAAATACTCTGTGAAAGTTCCGCCACTTCCGCCTTTGCCACTTCCAGTACCTTCAGATCATATCTATCAACCGGTAATCTCTGAGTACCGTATGGAAAGAGAACAAAATGTATATGCTGATAGAAATACAAATTATATTCCTACCGGCCAGCGAAAAGATACCAATCAGACTAAAAGTATTGAAGAGGTTGTAGTAATGGGATATTCAAAGGCAGTTAAAAGAAATTATGCAACAACATCCAGTACAATAACAAGTAGTTCTGTCAGTAATCTACCACAGTCCACCACTTATTCATCATTACAGGGAAGTGCTCAGGGCTTGCAGATAAGCACTTCATCGGGTAATAAAAATGTAGTTAACAGCATTAATCAAGGATTTCTTAGTAACAATAACCCGATCCTGATCAGAGGAGCAGCTTCTGTTTCACCAGAAAATAACCCTTTATACGTAGTTAACGGAATATTGACAAAAGCTGATGACTTCAGAAATTTAGATCCTAACAAAATTGACAGCATGCAGATTCTGAAGGGCAGTTCTGCTACAGCAATTTATGGAAGTAAGGGGGTAAATGGAGTAATTGTGGTAATAACCAAAGACCTTTCAAGAAGGGAAAGAAAAAAGTTGAAGAAACTTCAGGAAGAAATTAATAAACAACAACAGATTTCACCAGTTACTCAAAATAATGAGAGCTATGATGCCTTTGTTGAAAATCCTTTTGAGCTCACCCGCAGTCAGCCTTTATCTACGTTTTCTATTGATGTTGATAATGCCTCTTATTCGAACGTAAGAAGGATGATCAATAACGGACAGGGAGTTGATGGAAATGCAGTAAGAATAGAAGAAATGGTTAATTATTTTAAATATGACTATCCACAGCCTAAAAATGGAGAGCCTTTCTCAATAAATACCGAATACAATGATTCGCCATGGAATCCAAAGCATAAATTACTTAAAATAGGACTTCAGGGAAAAAATATCCCCATGGATCATCTGCCAGCATCAAACCTTGTTTTTCTTATTGATGTTTCAGGTTCAATGGATGCGGATAACAAATTGCCCCTGTTGAAGTCTTCCTTTAAAGTTCTGCTGAATCAGCTCAGACCCAAAGATAAAGTGGGAATTGTAGTATATGCAGGAAGTGCAGGAATGGTTCTGCCCCCTACGTCAGCAGGGGAAAAAGATAAGATTATAGAAGCTTTGGATCATCTTCAGGCAGGAGGAAGTACCGCAGGAGGAGCAGGAATTGAACTGGCCTATAAACTGGCACAGGAAAACTTTGTGAAGGACGGTAACAATCGTGTTATTATTGCAACAGACGGGGATTTCAACGTAGGAATGTCTTCAACTTCAGATCTTAAAACGTTGATTGAAGATAAAAGAAAATCAGGAGTCTTTTTAACATGTTTAGGTTTTGGAATGGGTAATTATAAAGACAATACTCTGGAAACTCTTGCAGATAAAGGAAATGGGAATTACGCCTATATTGATAATATGCAGGAGGCGAATAAGTTTCTGGGAAAAGAATTTGCAGGAAGTATGTACGCCATAGCCAAAGATGTAAAGATCCAGATTGAATTTAATCCTGAATACGTAAAATCATACCGCCTGATTGGTTATGAAAACAGAAAATTGAAAAATGAAGACTTTGTAAATGATAAAATAGATGCCGGAGAATTGGGAAGCGGACATACTGTTACGGCTTTGTATGAAGTGATTCCGACAGATGTAAAATCAGACTTTACTCCTAAAGACAGTGATCTGAAATATACTCATAATACCTCATCGAAAGAATTTGGAGATGAACTGGCTACAATAAAATTCCGTTATAAAAAGCCTGATGGAAATACCAGCCGTGAAATCAGCCAGATTGTTAAAAACGTTGATAACAGAATATCTTCTGCCAGTCCGGATTTTAAATTTGCTTCTTCAGTAGCATGGTTTGGATTGGTACTAAGAAATTCTGAACTGATTACCAAAAAAGATCTTTCAGAGATTGAAAATCTGGCCCAGCAAGGCAAAAATAAAGATGAAGAAGGCTATCGTTCAGAGTTTATAAGATTGATAGAAAGTTATAAAACAATTAAAAAATAATTTGTAAAAAAGAAATTTCCCCGGAAATTTCTTTTTTTATATTTTTAAGCATACTAATAACTGATGAAAAAGAATTATCTGCTGTTACTGCCATTTACCATTACTGTATTACAGGCACAAAATTCACAATTATACTATTCCGGAAAATTTTTAACACCTAAAGACAAAACACAGAATTTTTTAAAGATTCATAATAAAAACAGTGGTATTTATGAACTGACCGATGAGGAAGGATTTGCAATCATTGCTGCCAAACCTTATGACACACTCGTTTGGAATCAAGGCAAGAATACTCATGTTATTTCTACCTATGAGCTCAGGGAATTAAAAGTCATTCTGGAAAGTCAGACAGGCAATAAAAATGTAGAAAATATTTACAGTAAAACATATGACAGTTTGGTTTCAAAGGAAATTAAAGATGATTTCAGTATTGAAAAAACAAAGACCTGTTTAAGTAAAAGATCACACTCTTATTTTGATCAGATAAGAAGATTAAAGCAAAGGAATGATAGTGTTTATATTGTAAAAAGACTCAATCGGAAAACATTACTTTTTAACGGAAGTTTTACCACATCATTAGATATTAAAAACAGGAATGCTATTCCGGGAACTCAAAGCAAATATGTACAGGGAAGATCAGAAAACGGAAGTCTTGTCTGGAAAGGACCTGAAACCAATGAGATGTTCAGTTTCGGACCCGATATTTCTACATTAGGATTTAATGGATTACCTTATGAATATGATCAGAATGGAAAATTAATCCCCTGGGTTGATGGTCTTCAGCGCGCGCAGAAATATGACAACAATATTTTTAAAACAACAGTAGGATACAACAATCAGTTGAACGTAAATGCTTTTATAAAAGATGGGTACAATGAAAAAATCCGTTTGTCATTGAACCTTGGCCAGCAGAAAAACCAAATGTATTTTATCGATCAGTTTGATATCGCCAATTCCTTTAAAGCCAAGCTTAATACGGAACTAAGTGGATATTCCATTAATCTTGCTTTTAATTACGAAGAAGATAAAGCCACCAATACCAATAGGATAGGGCTGTTCAACAAAGCTTATCAGAATTCATTGTTAACACCCGTTTCTTTTTCAAATGAACAACATACTTTCCTAAACAATGGTTTTCAGAGAAGTTACAGCAAATATGCTGACAATCCCTCATTTCTTTTTGAGCAGGAAAGCAAATATAGTTATCAAAACCGCGAAAGATGGTTTAGCCTTAATATAATAAAAGACTGGGATCATCTTAAACTGAATATCAGCCAGTCCTATGAAAGTAACAACATCTGGAATTTTGATCAGTACAAACCTTCTGCTTATGGTTTTAGCAATGGAGTATTGAATGAAAGAACTCAAAACAGCAGTTCATACCATTCCAATATACTGGGTTCCTATACATTGGGAGATTATAATTTTAAAAATATTTTCAGCCTGAATTTTATTTTAAATGATAAAAAATCGGATGTTTATAACAGTTTTATCAATCAGAAATACCTCTATCAGAGAACTTCGCAGGATCATATTTTTAATTATAATATGGATATCCGGGATTATGATTTTGAAGCAGGTTTAAATCTTGGAAATTCATTCTACATCTCGAATACATCGCTTAAAAATAGCTATTGGCTTCCCAAAGCTAATTTCTATGTGAAATTCAATAACATTTTCGATTGGTATAATTACAGTTTTAAAGTACTGGGAAGTTACACACAGCTAAGCTCAGAGCCGGAAATTACAAGATCATACGCTTCTTATGCCACCACTTTATTGAATGCACAAAACTACAATCAATATTTCCCGGTACAGGAAGTGGAAAGCTTCAAAGGTTTATCCAATATCAATACCAGAGAATGGAAAGTGGGAACTAGGTTTAACTTTGGTTATAATGTAAGTTTGGAAGGAGAATATTTCAACAGAAAGAATATAAATGATATATTTCCTGTTTTTGAAAATAATCAACTGAAATTAAAGAACATAGCTGATCATACATACAGTGGATATGAATTCAGTTTTACCTATGACAGGCTTCGCCTTGGGTACGATATATTTACAACCCATAAAGTCTCATTTTTCAAATATAAAGATATTGTAGACCGTATCTCTCCCGGATATCAGAATCTGGCTGTTTCAGGATTTAAAGACATTTATAAAACCCTTACTGAAGGACAGGTTTTGGGTGCTGTCATGGGAAGCTATTTTGAAAGAAATGCTGACAGGCAATTGATTATTGATGAGTCTGGATTCCCCAAAAAAGCAGAAGGAATGAAAATTATCGCAGATCCTACACCAGATTTCGTGATGAAATTTACCCATAGTTTTGCCTATAAAAACTTTTCCTTAGATATCAATTGGGAATGGAAAAAAGGCGGACAGCTCTGGAATGGAACACAGGCAGTTCTTGACTATTATGGCCGTTCTTCTGAATCGGGAGAAGACAGAAATATCAAAAACTATGTTTTTCAGGGCGTGCAGGCCAATGGAACGGGAAACCAGATTCCTGTAGATTTCTATGATCCCAACCTGAATGTACAGGAAAACCGGTGGTCCAGATATGGTTACCTTGGCGTGGCAGAAAACTATATTCAAAAGGCAGATTATATAAGAATCAGCAATATTTCACTGTCTTCCAGTTTTCCAATCAACTATGGAAAACAGAATCTTAAACTTACTTTTTATGTGAATAATCTAATGCTTTGGCAGGCCAGTAAAGGAGCAGATCCCAATCAGAATTTTTATGATATGGATAACGGAAGAGGACTTGATTTTTTCAACCTTCCCTCTTTTAAAACATTTGGATGTATTGTTTCACTCAAATTTTAACCCATGAATTTCAAGTTTATATCACCCTATATCATCTTGCTGAGCTTATTCTTTTCAACCTTTTCTTTGAAAGCACAGCATTCATTTCAGGACTTTGAAAAGGAAAAAACGTACATTCAGACCAACCATGTTTTTTATAAACCTGGTGAGGGAATGTATTTTAAAATATACGTTGTAAAAGGAAAAAACAATCTTCCGGTGGAAGACAGTAGAATTGTTAATTTTGAAATTATTGATCCCGCAGGAAGCGTTTTGAAAAAAATGAAATATGAAATTACCAATGGATATGCCCAGGGGTATTTCTATTTTGATGAAGACATGAAAGGCGGAATTTATAAGATCAGAGCCTTTACCAACTGGATGCAGAATGAAGAAGGAAAAAATACCTTCGAGAAAGAAATTACCCTCCAGAAAATAGTTTCCCCAAGAATATTAATGAAGCTGGATTTTCCTAAAAAAGGATATGGCCCGGGAGATGAGGTAACAGCCGACTTTTCAATGAGAAGTCTGAGCAACCTTCCGATTCCCTTTTATGAAGCGGATTATACGGTAATGACCAACGGGGAAACTGTCTCAGAAGGGAAACTCATCACCAATAAAGAAGGTAAAAATCAATTGATTTTCAAGCTCCCTGAAGTTCTGAAATCATCTGATGCACTGTTGAATATTAAAGTGAATTTTGATGGATTTACAGAATCTATTTCCAGAAATATTCCGGTTGTTCTGAATAATCTTGATGTAAAGTTTTTACCTGAAGGAGGGACTTTTATCAATGGAATAGAACAAAATATAGCCTTTAAAATTCTTGATGAATTTGAAAAACCTGTAGATGCTGTCCTGGCTGTTTACAATCAGAATCATGAAAAGGTAAAAGAAATTTCAGCCTACAATTTCGGGATGGCAAGCTTTCGTTTTACTCCTAAAAAGGAAGAATCCTATTATGCAAAAGTTAGTAAGCCGGAAAATATAAACCAAACTTTCAATTTCCCGGCGGCAAAAGATGAAGGTTTGGTTTTAAATATTCAGAATGAAAACAGAAAAATAATTTTCACCATCATTTCAACTCAGGAAAAACAGATTACCCTGAAGGGAAATTTCCGCGGAAAAGAATTGTATACTAAAGATATTCTTTTAAAAAAAGGCAGCAATTCATTTGAAATTGATGAAAAAGACTTCCCGATAGGAATCTGCCGATTTACCGTTCTTGAGAATAATATCCCTCTTGCAGAACGTATTGTTTTTACCAATAAAGAGAATCGATTAAATATAAAAATTAAGCCTGTAAAACAACATTACCTGCCACGGGAAAAAGTAATGCTGGATATCGAAACTACTGATGAAAATAACAGACCTATTCCTGCCAACCTTGGATTGAGCGTAGTGGATGATAAATTATGGACATACGCTGATGACAAGCAGAATCATATCATTTCCTGGCTTCTGATGGACTCTGAGTTGAAAGGGAAAATTGAAAAGCCACAGTTTTATTTCGATAAAAAAGAAGAAAAAGCGGATAAAAGCTTAGATCTTGTGATGCTCACAAACGGTTACAGATATTTCGACCTCATCCCGGAAGTTTTAAAAACCAATAAATACAAATACCTTCCTGAAAAGAAAAACACAATTTATGGAGTGGTGGAAGACGAAAACAAAAAACCGGTGAAAGCAGATGTTTTCCTTTTGAATACGGATAATAAAAAAATTCTTAAACAAGCCGCTGCAGAAAATGGACGTTTTTATTTTTCAGACCTGAACGCAGACAATACATATAAAATGATAGCCAGATCTTCTCAGCCTAAACATCAGTTGAAAATCAGAATATTGTCTTATAATCTGGATATTAACCCTTTAGTGGAACAGAAGCTTTCTAATATTGATGTAGAAGAAATCGTAAAAGAAGCTGAAAGAAAAGAAGTAATAAAGACAGAAAACAAAAATAATACCCAAACATTGAGCAAACCCGGTCGGTCAAAAACTGATACTATTCAGAATAAAAGGATTGAAGAAGTTGTGGTTTTAGGATACAGTTTGAGAAGAGATAAAGCCGCGGTTACTTCTACAACAATAATGTCTTCGATGGAAATTCAGAATCCTAATGTAACGTCATTACTAAGCGGAAAAGTCGCCGGGTTAATAATTACACCAGCGGGACAGTCCGGAGCCAGTTCACAGATAAGAATACGGGGAGAAGCATCCATTACCAATAAGAACCCATTGTTCATTGTAGATGGTACTCCTGTTGAAAACTTCAATACTACCATAAATCCGAATGATATCAATAGTATCACCGTCCTCAAAGATGCTGCCGCTACAGCTATTTACGGAAGCAGGGCAGTGAATGGAGTCGTGATTGTAAATTCATACAAAAACAGCAGTTCAAAGATCAGTTTTGATATTACCCCGAAATCTTATATTGCTGTTGAAACCCTACCACAAGGAAGACTTATATCATACGCAGGATCAAGAGAATTTGCTTATCCGGAATATAAAACCACCAATACATCCTACCGTTTCGATTACAGAGAAGCGCTTTATTGGAATCCGGTGGTAGAAACCGATAAAAATGGGAAAGCAAAAGTGGAATTTTATAATTCGGATGCCAACTCCACTTTTAGAATTATGACAGAAGGTATTGCAGCATCAGGACTTGTAGGAAATGATGAAACTACGTATGCTGCACAGAGCCTTATCTCAATAGATGCTAAAATTCCACAATATCTGACAAGAACAGATCAGATGACGATTCCTGTTGTGATTAAAAATAATTCTTCGGAACTAAGGAAAATAACTATGGATGTTATTGTTCCCAATCATGTAAAACTAATCGGCTCTGACAGTTTAATTACCCTGAAACCATTGGAATCAGGAAGATTATTTGTCAAAATACAGACCGATGAAATCGTGGATTCCAATATTCAGTTTACCCTAAGATCCGGAGACTTCAGGGAAACGATGATTCTTCCGTTTAAAGTAGAAGAGAAAGGATTCCCACATAAGTTTTCTATCATCAATAACAAAACGGAAGATATCAGAATCAATATTCCGGAGTATATCAACGGAAGTCTGTATTCCTCATATTATGTATTTGAAAACGCTGCTTTACAGATGTTTGCAGATATTGAACAACTGAAGAGAGAGCCTCATGGCTGCTTTGAACAGCTTTCCTCAACAGTCTACCCAAACATTTTTATTCTGGATTATTTAAAATCAGAGAAAAAAATAGATACTGCAACGGAGAATATGGTGATTAAAAACCTGAAAAAAGGGTTTCAGAAAATGTTGAGTTATAAAAACAGAGACGGAGGTTTCGGATATTTCAGCAGCGGAGAATCAGATGTGGCACTTTCTGCATTTGCGTTACTGGAATTTACGGATTTAAAAAAATATGTAAACCCGGATTCCAAGCTTATTCAGGGACTTTCCTCATTTATTTTATCCCAAAAGAATGCAAATGGATTATTTGAAGTAAGAAAACCCTATGAATTAAGAAAAGATTTCTCCGAATATTCCTGGTCAAGAAATATGTATGTGGTATATGCTTTATCCAAACTGGGTTTTAAAAATGAAATAGAAGACACCTTTGCTATAATGATGAAAAGAGCTTTAGTCACAAAAGATTCTTATCAGCTTGCTTTGCTTGCCAATGCTGCCGCTCATCTGGGAAAACAACAGGAGTATGATCATCTGATAAAGCTTCTGGACCAACAATATGAAACGAAAAATATAAAATCTAAAATCACTTTTACAGGTTCATGGGGATTGTCTGCAGATGCGGAAACCCTTTCATTATATATCATGGCACTTCAGAAAGATGAAAAACTGAATCAGTTGAAGATTGCAGAAGCTGCTGATCAGCTTATTAATTTCAATGGATATTTCGGGTTCGGTTCTACCCAGGCAACAACGCTGGCCATACAGGCTTTGTCCGAGTTTTTCTCTAAAAATGGACAGTTATATGGAGCTGAAAGACCGGTTATCACCATCAATAAAGCAGTTACTTATCCTAATATCAGTCTTTCATCAGCATATAAGGCCGGAGAAAATAAGATCAGTATTCATTATCCAACCAAAAATGGACTGCCTTATCAATTAGAATATCAGTATTATACACTTCAGGCCCCGGAAAGCAAAGATATTCCCGTTATAATGGAAACAAAACTAAAATCTGCGGTATCCAAAGTAGGTGAGACCAACAGAATGACGGTTACCGTTAAAAATAAAATCAACGGCCAGCTGCCAATGACTATAGCGAAGATCGGTATTCCTGCAGGCCTGACCCTACAAAATGCCTTGCTGAAAGATCTGATTGATAAAAAACAGATTTCTTACTATGAAATCTTTGACAATTATCTGGTACTTTACTGGGAACATTTCAATGCAGAGGAAACAAAAACCATCAATCTGGATCTCAAAGTGGAATTTGCAGGAATTTATACTGGTAAATCAAGCAATGTGTATCTCTATTATATGCCGGAAGCAAAGCATTGGAATCAGGGGATAACGGCTGTTATTGAGCCTTAACCTTAATTTTTTATAAATTAATTTTCAAAAATTATTGAAAATTCAAAAAATATAATTACATTTGTTTCAGAAATCTAAAAGGAAAATAAAATGCAACTTTCAGAAGCAAAAGAAAAATACATTCAGACCTGGGGAACCTTTGCCACCAATTGGGGAATCAACCGTACGATGGCACAGGTACATGCATTGCTTTTGGCTAGCGGCAGACCCCTTTCTACTGATGAGGTAATGGAACAGCTGGAAATTTCAAGAGGAAATGCCAATATGAATCTTCGCGCCCTGATAGACTGGGGAATTGTGAAAAAAGAATTTGTGAAAGGAGACCGTAAAGAATATTTCGTGGCAGAAAAAGATGTGTGGTACCTTTTCAAACAGATTACCAAAGAACGCAGAAAAAGAGAAATTGAGCCTGTAATTTCTTTTCTTGAAGAATTAAAAAATATTGAAGATAAAGACTCAGAAGAAGCTCAGGAATTTATCAAACTGATGAATGATTTCAGTTCTGTAACCGGAAAAATAAATAATATTATGGATCTGGCGATAAAAAGCGATGATCACTGGCTGGTAGGAAAGATTACCAATCTGTTGAAATAGAAAAATTGAAAAAGGGTTAAAATCCTTTTTTATTTCAATTTGATTTTCAAAAATTACTGAAAATATAAAATTTATAAAATGTTTAATATTGTTTCTTATATAATTTTCTTAAGTATCAGTTCTTATGTCACAATTGATGTAGGAAGAAGATGTTACCATGAAGGAAAAGCCTATTTGAAATACTTACTTCATGATGAAGGTCTTTGCCTGACAATTAACAGGATACTTCTTGGCTGTTATTATCTCGTGAATCTTGGTTTTATCGCAATAAACCTTACAATATGGAACAAAATAAGCAGTCTCGAAGAAATGATAACCATTACTGCTACGAGAGTTGGAAGTATCATTTTAATCCTTTCTATGCTGCATTATATGAACATTTTTATCCTTTACTTCCTGAGAAATAAATTAACATTAAAATAATACTATTATGACAACTACAGTTTTAACCACAACGTATAATTTTTCTGCGTACATGATCTATTTACCTATTGTAATTACCCTTACAGTATTGGTATCCCAATTTTTGTTTAAAAATTCAAAAACATTCATGATTGATATTTTTCACCAGAAAAAAGACATTGCAATGGCAACAAATTCATTATTTAAAATTGGGTTTTACCTTTTAAATATAGGTTTTGCTCTATGCATCATTGAATTTTTTCAAATTGAAACCATAGAAAGGCTGGTCGTTGCGCTGAGCAAAAAAATAGGAGGATTTTCAATTTATTTAGGAATAATGATGCTTTTGAATCTATTGTTATTCCTGAAAGGACGTAAGCACGCATTGAACAAAGAAAAAGTAGTAAGTGAAAGAAATGCTGATCTTGAAAGAAATTAATTTTTTATTTGGAATTATATTTCAAAAATTACTGAAAATATAAAATTAACAATAAGTATGAAAAATTTAATCGTTCACTTATTTCTGATTATTTATTTCAGAAGAAAAGGATCACTTTAAACAGTCATTGCCATGAAAACATTTGCAAAATATGATTATTACATTCAGCTGTTTTTTATAATAATAGGGCCTCAGGCTTTTATATTTGGTGGTTTGTCGGGATTTGTTCTGTTTTATTTTATAGTAGGAATCCCTCAATTGATAAGCTTTCTGGTCAAACTATTTCTTAGAACAAAAAAATCAGCATTGTATATCGCGTATAGGATTGTAATACTACCGGTTTGGATTATTGTACTGATTTTGTTTACAGAAAAACATATCAATGATTTTTTTGGATATGTTTTAATGGCTGCTCTTTTATACAGTCCCGTGATGGCAGCAGCATATGTTTATGATTGCTATAATACTTATGAACCTTATAAATCACAATTATGAAAACGCTCAAAAACCACACATTAATCTACGACAATCAATGCCCGATGTGTAATCTCTATTCCAAAGGTTTCACAAAATGTGGAATGCTGGATGAAGATGGAAGAGAAGCATTTACAGAACTTTCTGTTAGAAATAAAAACCTAATCGATTTCAATCGTGCGAAAAATGAAATTGCTCTGGTAGATCACGACAAAAATGAAGTCGTTTACGGGCTGGACAGTCTGCTTCTCATCATTGGAAACTCTTTGCCATTGTTGGAAAAAATTGCTCGAATACAACCTCTGTATTGGTTTTTTCAAAAGCTGTATTCCTTCATTTCTTACAATAGAAAACAGATTATCCCTTCCCAAAATGACGGTACAGAACAATCATGTATCCCGGATTTTAACCTGAAATACAGAATGGCCTACATCAGTTTTGTTGTTATTTTTTCAGCATATATCCTAAGTGAATTTTCCGTAAAGCTGAATTTTGATTTAGAACGAAATTTCCTGAGAGAATTTACAGTTTGCCTTGGTCAGCTCGTTTGGCAGATCCTCTTTTTAAAAACTTATCTCAAAGATAAAATCTGGGATTATCTCGGAAATATGATGACTGTTTCTTTAATTGGAACCTTACTTTTAATTCCTGCGCTGATGATCGATTTCACCCCTGTTTTTTATCTGATATACTTTGGAATTGTAGTATTGATCATGCTTCTGGAACATATAAGAAGATGCAGAATACTAAAACTAAACTTTCTCCCTACCATTTCCTGGATAGTATTCAGAATCACTGCGTTGGTCGTTATCATTCTGACAACCATTGAATTTAAAATTTAACAAACTTAACACCTCTGAAAATGTCAACCATCTATTTAAACACCGTAATCAATGCAGATATTCACTATGTTTTTGATCTGGCAAGAAACATTGATCTGCACCAGCAGTCAACCTCAGTATCTCATGAAAAAGCAATTGCAGGACGTACTTCAGGATTGATTGAAGAAAACGAAACCGTAACCTGGCGGGCAAAACATCTGGGAATTTATCAGAACCTTACCAAAAAAATTGTCAGTATGGAGAAACCGGTTCAGTTCATTGATGTTATGCAGAAAGGAGCCTTCAAATCTATGCGACACAGACATACCTTTAAATCTGTAAACGGAAAAACATTAATGACCGATATTTTTGAATTTGAATCTCCACTGGGAATCATAGGGAAATTGTTTAATGCCATTTTTCTTACAGGATATCTCAAGGATTTTCTGCTCAAAAGAAATGAGATGATCAAAACCATTGCAGAATCTTCCACCCATGACGGAATAGCCATTTTTTAACCTAAAGAACACAGTATTATGAATTTTTTAAAAGCAGAATGGCGGAAGCTGGCCATCATCAATTACGAAATAGATCCTGAAATCTTATTGCCTTATTTACCTAAAGGTACAGAACTCGATTTTTACAGAGGCAGATATTATGTAAGCTTAGTAGGATTCATGTTTTTAAATACAAAACTGCTGGGATTACCCATTCCTTTTCACCGGAATTTTGAGGAAGTGAACCTAAGATTTTATGTAAAGAAAAAAGAAAAAGGAGTCTGGAAAAGAGGTGTGGTATTTATCAAAGAAATTGTTCCCAAACCTGCATTGAGCTTTGTCGCCAATACTTTGTACAAAGAAAATTATTACACAATGCCAATGAAAAACCAGATTCATGAAAGTGGGGACGAACTGCTGATCCGGTATTCATGGAAAGATAAAAGCTGGCATTCTATTGAAATTATGGCTGATCGTACGGCAAAACTTATGGAAGAAAACTCAGAGTTTGAATTTATCACAGAACATTATTTTGGCTTTACAAAAAAGGAAAATACAACCACCGAATATGAAGTATGCCATCCAAAATGGGATTGTTACACCGTAAAAGAGCATCATGTGGATATTGACTTTCAAAAGATCTACGGAAATAATTTTGAATGTTTGAATCATCAGAAACCTCTTTCCGTAATGTTGGCCGAAGGCTCACAAATTCAAGTCAAAACCAAAAAATGTATCAGCTAAAAAATAATGAGATTAAAGTATCTATGAAAATCTGATAAAAAATTAATAAGACAATAATCTTTACGATAATAACTATGACTGGACTGTTTCCCGATTTAGGATATATAATACTACTTGCATTGTTAGCATCGACTCTATTGCCTATTCTGTTATTGATTGTCATGAATATAATCCTTCGTCGTTATCAAATTAAGACTGTATGCAGTGCTATTTTAAATTTTTCTTTTGTCATTCTGTTTTTTTTATTTCAGAGAAGTATCAATACTAGTAGGTCAAGATATCTGATTACTGTTTTACAAATTGAAAATCTGGTTATAGCAGGATTGCTGATTTTTTTAATTTGGAAAGGCTTCAGAATATGGAAGAATTAAATCAAAGATATTCATTCAAATCTTCAAAATTTTAAAACAATGAAAATAATCATAGCCGGAGGCACCGGATTTCTTGGTGAAAATCTGGAGAAATACTTTACGGAAAAAGGAAACCAAGTCTATATCCTGACCCGTAATCCTCAACGTAAAAACGAAATTTACTGGGATGCCAGAACATTGGGTGAATGGAAAAACACTTTGGAAAAAGCAGATGTTCTGATCAATCTTACAGGAAAATCTGTAGACTGTCGTTATCATGAGAAAAATAAACAGGAAATCTATTCTTCAAGAATTGATAGTACAAGAATATTGCAAAGAGCAGTAGATCAATGTTCTGAAATACCAAAAGTGTGGCTGAATGCTAGTTCTGCTACCATTTACGTTCATTCTGAAAAACATCTCAATACAGAAGAAAACGGAATTATAGGAGATGATTTTTCAATGAATATCTGCAAAAGCTGGGAGAAAGAATTCTTTGCAGTCAAAAATGAAGGAATACGAAAAGCTGCCCTCCGCACATCAATTGTTTTGGGGAATAATGGTGGAGCTTTCCCAAAACTGAAAATGGTTACAAAATTGGGCTTGGGAGGAAAACAGGGACGTGGAAATCAGATGGTAAGCTGGATTCATATTGATGATTTTTGTAAAGCGGTAGACTGGATTATTCAGCATGAGAATATGTCAGGAACGATCAATATAACCGCTCCTGCACCGGTTTCCAATGAAAATATGATGAAAAAATTGAGAAAAAAACTGAATGTTCCTTTTGGACTCAATACTCCTGTCTGGCAGCTGGAAATTGCATCTGTATTCCTGAATACAGAAACCGAATTACTCTTAAAAAGCCGTAATGTGTACCCAGAAAGATTGATAAAAAATGGATTTCAGTTTTCATTTTCCGGATTTGACGAAGCTATTCTTAATCTCTTGGAATCCTAATGTTTGCGGATCTCCCAAAGGATAATTAAATTAGCGGAAAACTATTCCATATGTTGGTTATACCCAAATTAAAACCTTTTTTCCTTTCATCTTTTTTAATAAGTTCAGTAGTATTTTCACAGGCTCATAATGTGTCTGACGGATATCAGAAACCCACAGACCCTCTTGTTGTTCAGAATCTGGACCAGTGGCAGGATATGAAATTCGGACTGTTTATGCATTGGGGAACCTACAGCCAGTGGGGAATTGTTGAAAGCTGGAGCTTATGCCCTGAAGACGAATCTTGGACGCAGAGAAAACCTGAGCATGGGAAATCTTATGACGAATATGTAAAGAATTATGAAAACCTTCAGACAACTTTTAATCCCACTCAGTTTAATCCTCAAAAATGGGCTGATGCAGTAAAAAAAGCTGGAATGAAATATGTGGTTTTTACCACGAAGCATCATGATGGTTTTGCGATGTTTGGCACCCAGCATTCAGATTATAAAATCACTTCTCCTAAAACTCCTTTTTCAAAAAATCCAAAATCAGATGTGACGAAAGAAATCTTCAATACCTTCAGAAAAGAGGGATTCAAAATTGGAGCATACTTTTCAAAACCTGACTGGCATTCCGATGATTACTGGTGGCCTTACTTTCCGCCGAAAGACAGAAATGTAAATTATGACCCTAAAAAATATCCGGAAAGATGGGAGAGTTTTAAAAAATTCACCTTCAATCAGCTGAACGAAATCACATCCGATTATGGTAAAATTGATATACTCTGGCTGGATGGAGGCTGGGTACGTCCTTTTCATACCATTGATCCGAAAGTTGAATGGCAGCGCACCATCAAAGTAGAGCAGGATATTGATATGGATAAAATAGGAACAATGGCCAGGAAAAATCAGCCGGGAATTATTATTGTAGACCGTACCCTTCCCGGAAAATGGGAAAATTATGTTACACCAGAGCAGGCGGTTCCGGAACATGCTCTTCCCATCCCTTGGGAAAGCTGTATCACCATGGGAGATTCCTTTTCCTATGTTCCCAATGACAACTATAAAACCTCCCAAAAGATTATTGAAACCTTGGTGAAAATCATTTCCAGAGGAGGAAATTACCTGATGAATATCGCTCCCGGACCTAATGGTGATTATGACCCCATAGTGTATGAAAGATTACAGCAGATTTCCGGCTGGATGAACAAAAATCAGTCTGCTGTTTTTGCTACAAGAAGCATTGCTCCCTATCACGAAGGAGATTATTATTATACCCAAAGCAAAGACCATCATACGGTAAATGTTTTCCATCTTGATGAAAAATCAGAATATAAGGCTCCATCAACATTAAGTTTTACAATTCCTGATAATTTTAAACCAAAATCTTTGAAAGTTTTAGGATTGTCAAACAAAATTCAATGGAAAAAATTAGGAAATTCAATTGAAATTAATTTACCTAAAGAAAGAAATAAGTTAGAATATTCAACTGTAATTCAAATAACGCAATAGTTGAATTAGTGACTTATTTTTATATTAAAGTGACATAGGAAATCGAAGCATTAAGAAAATATAGTCTGTGAACGTTAAGAAAATTCTAGTGTTTGAGTGCGAGACAACTGTTGAACAGGAAAACTAACATTAAATTCACACGAGTTTTAGAATTTTTAGAGAGCAGATTCTATTTTTAGCGGAGAGTTCCAAGTCTTGAACTTTTGGTTCTTTTGCTTCAAGGTAAAAGAACAAATTTTAAACTAAATTATTCTTGAGATGTGTTTTAAACTTCGATTTAAAATTATAGGAATTTTCTTGTTGAGTTCAGTATTTCTCTCTGCTCAAAAACCCTTATATAAAGACCCAAAACAATCCATTGAAACCAGAGTTCAGGATCTGCTGAAGAGAATGACCCCTGAAGAAAAATTCTGGCAGTGTTTTATGATTCCCGGAGATTTGGATAACGTCCCAAAGGGACAATATTCTCATGGGATTTTTGGATTGCAGGTAAGTGCTGGAAACCAGGGAGGCGGCGCTGCAGGGCAGTTGTTGAAATATAACGCCAATGAAGATGCCGAAAGATTGGTGAAAAAAATCAATGCTATTCAGAAGTATTTTGTAGAAGAATCAAGATTAGGAATCCCGATTATTCCCTTTGACGAAGCATTACACGGATTGGTAAGAGAAGGAGCTACCGCTTTTCCTCAGGCCATCGGTTTGGCAGCCACTTTCAACCCGGAGTTGATGAACAAGGTTTCAACAGCGATTGCAAAAGAATCCAAATTGAGAGGAATCCGTCAGATTCTGACCCCTGTAGTAAATCTGGCAGGTGACGTGAGATGGGGCAGAACAGAGGAAACTTACGGTGAAGATCCCTTTCTGACCTCAGTAATGGGAGTTAGTTTTGTCAGTTCATTTGAAAATATGGGAATCATTACTACTCCGAAGCATTTTCTTGCCAACGTAGGAGAAGGTGGAAGAGATTCATATCCGATTCATTGGAGCAAAAGATACCTTGAGGAAACACATTTAATACCTTTTCACAATGCTTTTACAAAAGGAAAAAGCCGTTCAGTAATGACCTCTTATAATCTTCTTGATGGAAGACCTTCAACCGCTAATCATTGGCTGTTAACAGAAAAGTTAAAAAAAGACTGGAATTTCAAGGGCTTCGTCATCAGTGATGCAAGTGCGGTAGGAGGCGCAAATGTCTTGCATTTTACAGCAAAAGATTATGATGATGCTTCCGCACAGGCCATCAATGCAGGGCTGGATGTGATTTTTCAGACAGAATATAAACATTATGAGCTTTTTATTCCTCCGTTTTTGGATGGAAGAATCTCAAAAGAAAGAATTGATGATGCTGTTGCAAGAGTATTGAGAGCTAAATTTGAGCTTGGATTATTCGAAAACCCTTATGTTTCAGTCAAAGAAATTGAAGAATTAAAAAAACTGAATCATAAACCGCTGGCAGAAAAAACGGCTGCAGAGTCTTTCGTTTTGCTCCAGAATAATAATCAGACCCTTCCTGTTCCCGGAAATGTAAAAAGAATTCTGGTGGTAGGAACAGATGCTGTTGATGCCAGATTAGGCGGTTATTCAGGGCCTGGAAACAAAAAGATTAATATTGTTGACGGAATTAAAAATTATACCAGAGATAAAAATATTGAAGTCGTTTATTCAAAAGGGATTGATTGGAATGTAAAGGATTTTACTACAATTTCCAATGAATATTTATCCTCCGAAAACAAAAAAGGATTAAAAGGGACCTATTTCTCTAATGCCAATTTAAAAGGAAATCCGGCTTTTGAAAAACAGGATGAACAGCTCAATTTTAAATGGACTTTATACTCACCCGATCCTCAAAAACTTCAACCTGATCATTACAGCATCCGCTGGACAGGAAAACTGGAAGCACCGGATTCAGGAAAGTATCAGTTAGGATTGCGCGGAAATGACGGCTTCAGATTATACCTTGATGGAATATTAATCATTGACCAATGGGAAAAACTAAGCTATTCCACCAAAATGGTTGATCTAGATTTCGTAAAAGGTGAAAAATATGACATTACCATTGAGTTTCATGAAAATCGGGGAGAAGCAAACCTTGAGCTGATCTGGAACTATGGACTTCATAAGTACCGGAAAGAGTATGAAGAAGCTTTAGATCTTGCTCAGAATGCAGACTATATCATTGTTACTGCCGGCATTCATGAAGGCGAATTTCAGGACCGTTCTTCACTGAGTTTACCCGGAAATCAGGAATCATTTATTCATGAAGTTTCAAAATTGAAAAAACCGCTAACAGTAGTTTTAGTAGGTGGATCTGCTATAAAAACAACTGTCTGGAAAGATAAAGTAGGTGCTATTTTAGATGTTTGGTATCCGGGAGAAGAAGGAGGAAATGCTGTGGCAAAAACTCTTTTTGGTGCAGAAAATCCATCAGGGAAACTGCCCATCACTTTTCCGGTTGAAGAAGGTCAGCTGCCTCTGACGTATAATCACCATCCAACGGGAAGAGGAAATGATTATTATGACCTGAGTGGTGAGCCATTGTATCCGTTTGGTTTTGGTTTAAGTTATACCACCTTTGAAATCTCCGGTTTACAGCTGAACAAAACCCAATATTCAGAAAATGAAACTATTATTGCTAAAGTCAATGTAAAAAATACAGGAGCAAAAGCAGGAAGCGAAGTTGTTCAGCTCTATGTAAAAGATTTATTGGCAACTGTTTCCAGACCGGTGATTGAGCTTAAAGGATTTCAGAAAGTAGAATTGAAGCCCGGAGAATCAAAATCTATCACCATTGAAGTTCCCATAAAGCAATTACAGTTCCTGAATGAAAAAATGGAATGGGTTGTAGAAAAAGGAACTTACAGAATTATGGTTGGCAATTCATCCAAGAACCTGCCATTAAAACAAAATATTGAAGTTTTGTAGATTAAATTAAAAAACAAAAAGAGCAGAAATTCCTGCTCTTTTTGTTTTTTTAATTTTTTGAAGATATCTAGTATTTTCGGGCTAGTAGAACGTTCAGTAAGAATGTTCCTGTCCAGTTACTGTTATTAGATCCGTTATTTCCAATGAAATCTATACGGGCTACAGATACAGTAAGTCTTGTTCTTCCGGCAGTACCGTTATTGGCAAGGCTTACAAAAGATGCTGTAAATACATCCGGGAAACTTGAATTATTTCCTGCTGTAAGGATTGGATACATATTGGTAACGTTGAACGGAGTACCCTGATATTCATAAACCAAGGTCATTCTGCTGGCATTGGAATAGAGTGACGTGTGAGCATTATCTACTGATGTTTTGCTAATGATCCACCATCTGTCATTGGCTGTTCCTGTATCATAACCAGGATTACCATGGTTAGTCCAGTCGGCAACAGGTGCTGTTCCAAGTCTATGAGGAGGAATGAGAACTTGCGTTCCATAGATTTCCACATTGCTCGGTTTAGGAAGAACTGTAAAAGACAAATCCCATGTTCCGCCAGTTGTATTGCTGTTGTTCACAACTTCAGCATAGGCACCGATTGGAATCACAAAAGAAGCAACAGGAGTGTTGTCAATTCTTAGGGTATTACCGCTGGAAGCCTGAAGTGTGATATTATTCGGCGAAATGTTTTTGATCTTATAAATTCTCCCCGTAAAACTCGTTGTTCCGGTTCCGATGACAGGAAGGGTAAATGTGGCATCGGCTGTTCCATTATAAGTAATATAATGATCAGTAGTCAGAATATTATAAGCAGTGGCGGTGACTTCACTATAGCCAGCCCTCAAGGAACCATTTACAGCAAGTGTGCTGTTAGGAGTTGTAGTATTAATACCTACTTGTGCAGTTAAGGGAAGGGTTCCAAATAAAAGGATCAAAATGTATTTTTTCATGTGTTGGAAATTTGGTTTCGATCAAATATAGAAAAAAAATAACTAAAAATTAAATAAAACTTAATAAATTATATATTTTTAAATAAATCACTATTTAAGAATGTAATAACTGTTGAGAAATATTAAACCAGCCTACACGGGACTTCCAGATCTTCGGTAAGATAATAGCTGCAGCAAAGGCGGTGGTAACCATCTGCAATAATCAGTTCATTTTCACCTCTTACCAAAAGTATGGGCGAAAGTTTTTTATTTTTTTCTACTTTTTTCAGGTTTTCTTTTACATGAATATTGGTTTCAGGAAGAAGGGCAAGCTTGCTGGCTCTTAAAATATCTTTCGATTTTTTTGTAATGGTAGGGGCTGCCTTTAATTTTTCAACCATTTTTCTGGCTTTATCCGGTTCAAAAAGCAGTTCCAGATAATCCTGTGCTGCAGGAAAATCGTGGACTTCAGGTTCTTTCATCCAGATACTGTCTTTGGTTAGATTGCCCTTTTTTACAGACGTTTTCATAGGTGCTTATTAAAAAATAAATGTATGAAAAATAGGCCGTTATTAACAGCCATTATTTCAAATGAGCCAATAATTTTGCAGTGTGGGTTTTACTTTCCAAAAAAATATTGGTATGATATATGCAAGATTTATAACGAACCGGAATGAATTTAATGAAAATTATAAAATTTATTGAAGTCATTCAAAAATATGAACATCATGAAAAAGTTTTTAATTTCAACACTATTATTATTAGGTTTATCAATGAATGTTTCTGCCCAGAAACGTCCACCAGCTCCTCCACATCCATCAAAAACGGAATTGGTTAATATTAAAATGCAAGAGCTCACCAAAAAATATAATACTGAGAAAAAGCTCATTCTTAATCATCCGCTTGCTACCAAACAGATGAAAAGGGATCAGATGAAAGCCTTAAATCAAAGATATGCGACTGAAAAACGATTACTTAGACAGGCTAAATAATACAGAATTTTTGCGGTTATTAAAATAAAAAAAGCCGTTTTTTATATTTTAAATTTTGAGAAGTTTTCAATATAAAATAAAATTTATTGAAAGAGGATGCGTTTGTATCCTCTTTATTTGTTTAAAATTGAATGAAAATAGCTTTATTGATGCATTTTAAGATCGGTTTACAGAAACATCAAACATCCAATATTTTTCCTTAAATTCGCATAAAAATTTTTAAAGTAATGAATTACGATATTATTGTCATTGGAAGTGGTCCTGGTGGATATGTTACTGCGATCAGAGCAGCGCAATTAGGTTTCAAAACCGCAATTATCGAGAAAGAAAATTTAGGAGGAATCTGCCTTAACTGGGGATGTATTCCAACTAAAGCTTTATTGAAATCTGCTCAGGTTTTTCATTATATCAACCATGCTGAAGATTATGGTTTGAATAAAGTGGAGGCTAGCTTTGAATTCCCGAATGTAATTCAGAGAAGCCGTGGTGTTGCCAGCAAAATGAGCAAAGGAATCGAATTCTTGATGAAAAAGAATAAGATTGACGTAATTCTTGGTACTGCAAAAGTACAGAAAGGTAAAAAAGTTTCTGTGACAGATAAAGAGGGTAAAGTAACTGAATATTCAGCTAACCACATTATCATCGCTACAGGAGCTCGTTCAAGAGAATTACCAAACTTACCACAGGATGGTAAAAAAGTAATCGGATACAGACAGGCGTTATCTCTTCCTGAGCAGCCGAAATCTATGATTGTTGTAGGTTCCGGAGCTATCGGGGTAGAATTTGCTGACTTCTATAACACAATGGGAACTAAAGTAACTGTTGTTGAATTTATGCCAAACATCGTTCCAGTAGAAGATGAAGAAATCTCTAAACACTTAGAGAAATCTCTGAAAAAGACAGGAATCGAGATTATGACAAACGCTTCTGTAGAAAGTGTTGATACAAGTGGTGAAGGAGTAAAAGCTACTGTTAAAACAGCTAACGGAAACATTACTCTGGAAGCTGATATCTTATTATCTGCTGTAGGTATTGCTGCTAATATCGAGAATATCGGATTAGAAGAAATAGGTATCCAGACAGATAAAGGAAGAGTATTGGTAAACGAATGGTACGAAACTTCAGTACCAGGTTACTATGCAATCGGAGATATTATCCCAACTCAGGCTTTGGCTCACGTTGCTTCTGCAGAAGGAATCACTTGTGTTGAGAAAATCAAAGGTATGCACGTTGAAAAAATCGACTATGGCAATATTCCTGGATGTACTTACTGTCACCCTGAAGTAGCTTCTGTAGGTCTTACTGAAAAGCAGGCTAAAGAAAAAGGATACGAAATCAAAGTTGGTAAATTCCCTCTTTCTGCAAGTGGTAAAGCTACTGCAAACGGAAACACAGACGGGTTTATCAAAGTAATCTTCGATGCTAAATATGGTGAATGGTTAGGATGCCACATGATTGGTGAAGGAGTAACGGATATGGTGGCTGAAGCTGTGGTAGCTAGAAAACTGGAAACTACAGGTCACGAGATCATCAAGTCTATTCACCCGCACCCAACAGTTTCTGAAGCAATTATGGAAGCTGCTGCTGCTGCTTACGGTGAAGTGATTCACATTTAATCTGAAATATACAGAAATCAATATATAAAAGCCCGGAGATATCCGGGCTTTTTCGTTGAAATACATTAATAAAACCATTGATTTTATTAAAATAATTTTAAAATCAGCATATTTATAAAAATTAACTCGATTATTTCAGGCTGTTTCCTTACATTTATTCTATGAATTTTGACAGAGTAGGACTTGTTTTATCAGGCGGCGGTACCAAAGGAATCGCTCATGCAGGAGTATTAAAATTCTTACAGGAAAAAGGAATTGAAGTAGATATCCTTTCCTGCTGTAGTGCAGGATCTATTGTAGGATGTCTTCATGCTATCGGAAAAACGCCGGAAGAAATTCTGGAATTTTTCAATTCTGTATATTTTTTCAACTGGAAACATTTTACATTCAATCAGCCGGGGTTTGTTTCTTCAGTGATTTTCCGGAACTATCTGAAGCCTATTTTTCATGAAATGAAATTGGGTGATCTCGATATTGAAGTAAAAATTGTGGCCACAGAGCTGGTTTCCGGAACCCAGAAGATTTTTGACAAAGATTTTGAGATTGTGGATGCTATCATTGCCTCGTGTTCCATTCCCGGAATAACAACCCCTTACATTATTGGAGAGGAAATGTACTGTGATGGAGGTGTACTGAACAACTTTCCGGCAGATATCATCAGAGATGACTGTGATAAGCTCATCGGAGTATTTGTTTCTCCACCCAACGAAGCTAAAATCAAAGACCTGAACTCCATTAAAGCAATCGTTTCCCGTTCCTATGATTTACTTTCCTATAGAATTGAAAAAATAAAATTTGATTACTGTGACTGGTTCATTTCCTCTCAAAAACTAGCGGCTTACGGTACTTTTGAACGTGGAAAAGACAGGCTGGAACAGATTTTCAATATCGGTTATAAAGCAGCTAAAGAAAGCTATGAAACCAGTGGTTATTTTGAAGAATTAAAACAGTCGGGAACATAAAAAATCCCGCATCAACGCAGGATTTTAGTTTATACAAAAGGAAGGCGAATTTTGAGTTCTTAAAGTAAAGTTATAGACAGACTGTAACAACCTCCAGTTTCTCTCCTCCAGCTTCCAGCTTTTATCTCATTCTAATTTTTGACTACATATCCGTCCTGACGTACAATTTCATTATCATTGGCATCGTTGACAACCAGTGTGTAAGGCGCTTTTTTAGGAGAATCTGTAAGGTAATTTCTCCAGATCTGGTAGCTGTGCCCCTCATTGCTGAAAGTGATATAATAATTCCCTCCAGTACCGTCAGGAATCATTTCACCATCGCTGATGATCATGCTTGGTTTTGCTGTGATCTTTGCATTGGCATTCCATGACTGATAAAGGTATTTGCCGTTTGGCTGTTTGTCGATTCTGATCTTGAACTTTTTGGTTTTAATAATAACTGTTTTGGGTACCTGTTGAAGAGCAGAAGAAGCTACAGAAATATCTGTTTTCGGATTCGGAACCTCTTTGGCATAAACAAAAGAAAATTGAGCCAAGCAGAAAGTTCCTAGTAAAATGTGCTTTATCATATTGAGTGGTTATTGGTTAACATTTCAGAGTCTATCAAATATAGCGCCATATTTTAATTAAAAAGAAGAATATAGAGTGTCGGAAAGAGATTTCGGAGACCGCTAAATATTTATTTTTAGAAATAATTGTATTGATTATCAATTTGTTGTATTTTTGTTTGTGAAATATTGTCAGTTTTTGAAACAACTGAATACTTTTCTTCTGTACATTTGTACCATCAAAGGATCTCGTTCCTTTATTATCAAAATGAAACTAATTAATTTTAAGTTTTTTCTATTAAAAGTATCAGAAATCATCTTCACGATTTTTAATACATCTCCTCCTGTAATTTCTTAATTTTTTCGAAAGAATTATCACATAATTCGTACTCTGTTTTTTCATATTCTGAAGAATCAGAGCACAACCCCTGTTTTCAATTATAATCAAAAATAAAAAACAAAACTATGGAATTAGCTTTTCATGGCTGGATGGTTCCGGCCGTAATTGCACTTTTGTGCGTACTTTTTTATAAATTCATTTTAAGAATTTTCTTTGGATTAATCATTGTTCCTCAGGACAAAATAGGTTTGGTAACCAAGAAATTTGTGTTGGTTGGCAAGCAGGAACTTCCGGAAGGAAGAATTATTGCAACCGGTGGAGAAGCGGGTTTTCAGGCTCAGACATTAGCTCCGGGCGTATATTTCAGAAAATGGATATGGCAATATACTATCGATTTTCAATCTTTTACAGTGATTCCGACCGGAAAAATAGGATTATTGCTGGCAAAAGATGGGGTAGAACTAGAAACCGGAAGAATCTTAGGTAGAAAAGTTGATTGTGATTCTTTTCAGGATGCTGAAGCTTTTTTGAAAAACGGAGGAAGAAAAGGCCGTCAGACCGCGATTATTGCACCAGGATCCTATAGAATCAACACGTTATTATTTGAAATAGAATTAACGGATATGACTCAGATTCCTGATAATGCAGTGGGGGTTATCACAACCATGGAAGGAGACCCTTTAGCAGAAGGTCAGATTGCGGGTAAAATTATCAATGGACATAATAAATTTCAGGATGTAGATACTTTTTTAAATAGCGGAGGATTTAAAGGTCTTCAGGAGCAGGTAATTCTGGCGGGTTCTTATTTCCTGAATCCCTGGTTTACAAAAGTTGAAATGGTGAAAATGACGGAAATTCCAATTGGCCATGTGGGAGTTATTATCAGCTATGTAGGAGAAGAAGGACAAGATTTGAGCGGGATTGATTTTAAACATGGAAACATTGTTGAGAAAAGCCGTAAAGGAGTTTGGGCAGAACCCATTGGTCCCGGAAAATATCCCATCAATCCTTATATTATGAAGGTTGAACTTGTTCCTACCACCAATTTGGTACTGAACTGGGCTTATGAAAGAAGCGAATCTCACCAGCTGGATAAAAACCTCTCAACGATTACGGTACGAAGTAAAGACGGTTTCCCTTTCAATCTTGATGTTTCGCAAATCATCCATATTCCGACGTATGAAGCTCCAAAAGTAATTGCACGCTTTGGAAATATGATCAATCTTGTAAGCCAGGTTTTAGAGCCAACTATTGGGAATTATTTTAGAAATTCAGCGCAGGATAGTGATGTGATTGCATTTCTGGGAACGCGAAAAGAAAGACAGCAGTCGGCAAAAGACCACATCAGCAGTGTTTTGGAACAATATAATGTAAATGCAGTAGATACTTTGATAGGAGCGATTGTTCCTCCGGAAAGTTTAATGAAAACCTTAACGGATAGAAAATTGGCGGAAGAACAGAAAATTACTTACGAAACTGAAATGCTGGCTCAGGAAACGCGTCAGGCTCTGGAAAAAGAAACGGCTGTTGCTGATATGCAGAAAGAAATTGTAAAAGCGGATCAGGGTGTTGTGATTGCGGAAAGAATAGCTGATGCATCAGTGAAAAAAGCAACCGGAGATGCCAATTCCGTAAGATTGCAGGCGAATGCAGAAGGAGACAGATTGAAGCTGTTGGCCACAGGTGAAGCAGAAAAAACAAGACTTCTCGCAAAAGCTGAAGCAGAAAAGATAGAGTTGCTGGCAAAAGCAAATGCGGAACAAATTTCATTAACAGGTAATGCAGAAGCAGAAAAAATTCTGGCCATTGGTAAATCTAATGCAGAATCCTATAAGTTATCTGTAGAAGCAATGGGCGGAAATAACTTTACCCAATTGAAAATCATGGAAAATATTGCCAGCCAGAATGTAAGAATAATGCCTGAAGTATTAATCGGAGGAAACGGAGATTCAGCGAATGGCGGAATTAGCGGACTTTTAGGACTTCAGCTTTTGGAACAGGTACAAAAGAAAAATGCTGAAACGGCTGCTGTAATTGAGGAGAAACCGGATAACAATTCTTGATTTTAACTTGAAGAATAATTTAAAAAAAATCGCCCGGAAATTTTTCCGGGCGATTTTGTATTTCTTTATACTGTATAACTTGCAAACGCCTCTTCCAGGCTTTCAAATTTACCTTTGAACTCATCAATAGGGCAGTCCTGAAGAATATTTCCTTTATGAATAAGAATAACTCTTGAACAAAGTGCTTCCACTTCCTGCATGATGTGAGTAGAAAGTAAAACGGTTTTCTGCTGGCCGATTTGTTTTACCACATTACGGATTTCAATGATTTGATTGGGATCCAGACCATTGGTAGGTTCATCAAGAATCAGTAAATCCGGCTGATGAATAATAGCCTGAGCCAATCCTACACGTTGTTTGTAACCTTTAGAAAGCTGTCCGATTTTTTTAGATTTTTCTGGTGTGATTCCTACCAGTTCTATCACCTCATCTACTCTGGACTCTGATATTTTGTGGATATTGGCTACAAACTGAAGATATTCTTTTACGTACATTTCCAGATAAAGCGGATTGTTTTCAGGAAGAAAGCCTATTTTCTTTTTGCTTTCAATCTCATGGTTTGAGATATTCATCCCATTGAAAATGATTTCACCCTGGTCAATTTTCAGTGCTCCGACAATAGATTTCATCAGGGTAGATTTTCCGGCACCGTTTGGGCCAAGAAGACCGATGATCTCATTTTTATCAATAGAAATGTTGATATTGTCAAGGGCAGTCTGCTCACCAAATTTTTTGGTTAAATTGATTATCTGAAGCGGCATAAGTTTTAATGTCTTTCTGCAAAAATAAAATAAAAAAACTCATCCGATAGAATGAGTTTCGCAATATTTATAAAATATAATTATTTTTTTGATTTTTTCTTGGTTCCACCTGTTGCCGGAGCAGCAGTAGAGGCACTATTACCAGCTCCTTTGGTTACAGAACCGGGGCTGTCATACATGGCATACTTTCCATTGGTTCTGCCGAAAATTTTCTCCACTTGTTTTTGGGTCAAAAACTGTGATTTTCCTATATATTTCCGGTTCTTATTGATCACCTGGATAAACTGTACAGTTGGCTGGCCATAGTTTTTTTCATAATGAAGCTCAATGATATCATTAGGCAGTTCCAGGATAATATTCTCACCAGGTGCAGAGATAAACCCATCCATAATAAGTTTAAATAATCCGGTAACATCACCATTAATATTCTGAAATGAAAAAGATCGGATTGTATTCAGGTTGGCGGTGTTCAGATCCTGGTAGTTGACTGTAAATTTATCTTCCTTTTTATAGAGACCAACAGAATTATCTTTACCAATTTCCACCAAACTTTCATTCTTCAACACTTTAATCTGTGAGAAAACTGAAATACCGAACATACAAGTAATAAGTAGAATTATTTTTCTCATAAAATGAATTTTAATGTTTTACAACTTGGTGTACATAAATTTACTAATAAAAAAGCTAAAAAACAATTTTATTTGTTTAAGCAAAAGTAATATTTTTTTTTAATATCATGATGAGATAATCCGCGGATGCTATGGATTTCATTGTTTATGTAAGTGTTTGTTAATTAATTGTTTGGTTGTTTTTTGTGAGCGCAGAGTCAATTTGCTTTAAGACTGACTGATCATTATTTATAGGATGTAATGCATTGAAAAACAGATTGGAAATCACTCAAATAAGGCTGAGCTAATGACTAATTTAAAATTAATGTTAAAAAAATGTCATTATAGATTAAATTCTACAAGAGAAGCAGAAAACATGACCGTGGAATTTTCGGAAACAATTTTATAACAATTTATTTCTTGAAACAGAAGATATCAAGGTATCAAACTCCTGTTTATAACTTCTTCCTACGGGAATCTTATGGTTGTTGACAATAATTTCATTATTACTGAATGCCGTCACAACAGTAGAATTAATGATAAAAGATCTGTGAATTCTTACAAAACCTTTACCAGATAGCGTTTGTTCCAGATCTGTAATCTTACTTTTCGAAATAAACCTTTCATTGGTAACGAGTACTACCTTGATGTCATTTCCCTGGCTTTCAAAATAAACGATCTCCGAAAGCATAAGTTTCCGGTGCATTCCTTCAGTTTTGACGAGGATATAATCTTTTGTATGGTCGGCTGTAGTTCTCAGGATACGTTCTACAGATTTGAAAAACCGTTCAAAAGTAATGGGTTTCAGGAGATAATCTACCGCTTCCAGTTCAAAACCTTCAATGGCAAAATCCCGGTAAGCTGTAGTGAAAATAGTATTGGGCTTCTGAGACAGTGACTTCAGAAAATCAATTCCATTGAGGTGAGGCATCTGAATATCCAGAAACATAAGGTCTACAGTCTGATTTTGCAGTGTTTTATAAGCCTGCATTGCATTTTGAGCTTTTCCCACCAACTTTAAATCGTCGATTTTAGAAATATGGTTTTCCAGTAATGACATAGCCAGAGGTTCGTCATCTACAATAATACAGTTAATCATGATGTGAAGGAGTACTTATTTCAACTTTAAAAATATTGTTTTCCTGTGAGATACTGAAGGTAAAATTTTTCTGATAATGATGGAGCAGCTGTCTTTGTATGTTTTGCAGCCCGATTCCTTTTTCATTGGCTGTCTGGTGGTCTGAGAAAGTGTTTTCAATTTTAAAAACAGAATGAAGATCATTTGTTTCCACTTCAATCTTTATTTCTGTGGTTTCGGAACTTTTTCCGGCTCCATGTTTAAAGGCATTTTCTACCAAAGTAAGATAGAGCAGGGGCGGAATGGTATTTGGGGAGTTTAACCTGGTGTGTTTCTGGATTTTTAACCTTTCATTATGATACCGCAGGCTTTCCAGCGCAATATAATGTTCAATAATAGCCAGTTCATCAGAAACGGTTACCCATTTTTTCTGTCCTTTGTGTAAAATATAGTCCAGTATGTCAGAAAGCTGGCTGATTGATTGTGAAGTCTTGTCAGAATTACTGATCGACAGCGAATAAATATTATTCAGGGTATTAAAGAGGAAATGGGGATTGAGCTGGGATTTGAGAGACTGTAATTCCAGTTCTGTTTTTTCCTTTTGCAGTTTGATTGTTCGTTCCTTTTCATCCTTATACCTTATAAAAAACATGATTGAAATAAAGATAAATGCCCCGCTGATAATAGTAAATGTATAATGGAGCAAGAGGTAAGGAATATCTGTGAAAATACTGAAAACACTGTCTTTCACTTCCCGGGTAAAAAGAGGCTCTGCAATATAAACAAGGAAAAACCTGTTGATGACAGAAATAAGATAAAGACTGAGAATAAGATACAGTGAAAATGTAATATACTTTTTCCGGTCAAAAAAATGGCGGACCAGCACAAAATAAATAAAATTGGCTCCTGCAATCTGGAAAATCCAGTGACAAAAGTTATAAATCATTATTTCTTTAAAAGCTCCACTTTCATATTCTCCATACATTCTTGCCGTTCCGAATAAAAATAAAGCAATCCAGAAGAACAGCTGGAAGTATAGAGTTTGTCTGATCTGAGTTCCTGATGGAGTTTTCATCATCTTCAAAAATATAAAAACTTAAGTTACGCCAGAGAAATGTCATGCAGAATACTTTAAAATAATGTCAGATAACATCATTTATGGTACAAACTTCCTGTTTTGTTGTCGGTACTGAATAGGCCGTTGTTCGGATTCTATGAAAGAAAGGAGTTGGAAATTGGTCAATATTTGCATAAAAAAATAATGACGGAACGTTCTGAAAGGCTTTACGGGTTGGATCACCTCAGGGCTGCTGCTATTTTACTCGTGTTACTATATCATTATCGGGCATTTAAGCATCCCGGCTGGATCGACAGCATTGGAAGATTTGGCTGGACAGGAGTGGATCTTTTCTTTGTTTTAAGCGGGTTTCTGATCTCAGGCCAGTTGTTCAAAGAAATAGAAGATAAGGGAAATATCAGTCTGAAAGCATTTTATATAAAACGCTTTTTCAGAATTATTCCGGCTTACTTTTTTACTCTTTTTCTCTATTTTATATTTCCTTTTTTCAGAGAAAGGGAAGCTTTATCCCCTTTATGGAAGTTTGTCACTTTTACTCAAAATTATGGACTGGATGTCATCAGCTTTGGAACATTTTCTCATGCATGGTCACTCTGTATTGAAGAACAGTTTTACCTTATTCTTCCTTTGTTTCTTTTGATTGTTATGCCAACAAAACTGTACAGATATATAGCCGTTCTGATGATGGCTGTCATTGGATTTTCTATTATAGCAAGGCTGATGGCATGGAATGAATTTATTGTGGTGGCAGATACTTCTTCCACAGATTTCTGGAAATTATGGTATATGAAAATATATTATCCTACCCACACACGGTTAGATGGCCTGGGAATGGGTGTCATGATCGGTTATCTCATGCAGTATTCTTCAATATTCAAAAGAATAGTTGCCGGCAATGGAAATAAGCTTTTCTTTCTTGGAATAGTATTGCTGGGAATTTCATTTTGGATATGTAATGAACAGGCTTCCAAAACGGCTTCTGTATTTGGGTTTACACTGGTGGCGGTAAGCTATGGAATTATTCTGATGGCTGCCATTTCACAATCGTCTTTCCTGTATCGTTCAAAGTCATATATTACCGCTCAGCTGGCAGCTCTGTCATATACTGTTTACCTTTCACATAAAGGAATTATTCATATGGTGCAGGGACTTTTTGACTATTTTAAATTTGAAACCTCAGATAATATTACTCTTTTGATTTGTCTGTTTGCTTGTATTTTGGGTGGCTTGTTTTACCGTTTGGTTATTGAAAAACCTTTCTCTGTCCTTAAATCCAAAGTTTTAAAAAAATCTGTATAGCCTTCTAAATCTGCGGGAGCATAAAAAATAAAAGAGTCAGTTTCGGAATAGAAACTGACTCGTAAATAGTTAGCATAAAAAATTATTGATTGGAAGTCATCGCTTTTAGAACCACATTTTTTATCGAAGCCTCTTTAAAGCTCCAGTATTCACTTTTTTCAGGCATCTGATTTTCTAAAATGACCAAAGTAGTATCTGTAGAAGGAAAATAGACATTAAGGCATGTAAAACCATCTCCGAGACCTGTCACTGCAAAATAATCAAGACCTGCTTCTTTGATAAATCTTACATTGTAACCAAACCCCATACTTTCTTTTCCAAAAACGTTGTGCTGGGAGCTTGTGGAAGGAGTCAGCATCTGCTTTTGAAACTCAGGAGAGAGAAGTTTTCCTTTAAATAATGCTGCATCCCATTTAGCAAGATCCTGCACCGTAGAAATGATACCAGCTGCAGGAGAAATATTATCATTCAGGAATGATTGTTTCACTTTTTCAAACTGATTGTCTTCGTTCATATAGCCGGGAACAAGAGACTGATTGTTCCTGGTGTTGAATACCAGTGTTTTATCCATTTTTAGCCTTTTGAAAAGAGAAGTGGCAAGTTCTGTGAAGCTTTTTCCAGTTGTGTTTTTAAGGATTTCCCCCAACATCATATAGGAGAGGTTACCGTATTTGAATTGGAAGCCGGCTTTGAACGTTGTCGGTTTATTTATATCTGTAATGCCATGAGTATGGTTCAAAAGATGATGTACAGTAACAGTATCTGCCCAGGTCTGGGTAAGAGCGGGAAGATATTTTTTAATAGGGGTGTGGAGGTTTAGTTTTCTTTGTTCTGCAGCCTGTAAAATTAAAACAGCAGTAACCTGCTTTGAATTGGACATGATTTCAAACTGGTCATCTGTTTTCACCGGGATTTTCTTTTCGAAATCTTTGTACCCATTGGATTTCAGGTATTGGATTTTTCCTTTCTGAGTAACCAAGACAACGCCGTTGAATGCAATTGGACTGGAAGCCGTTATAATGCTGTCTATTTTGTGTTTATAAATGTCTTTTTTCTGAGCTGTTGCGGTAACAGACAGTACTGCTGAAAACAGAGCTGTGAAGAATAATTGTGTTTGGGTCATTCCTTATTTTTTATGGTAATAGTCATAAGCTGCTTTCGAGATGTCTGCAATAATTGCTTCTGCATTTTCGAACTTTTCATAGGTATCATGAACAAAAACAGCGATGTATATCTTTTTGTTGTCTGAAAGTTCAATAATTCCGAAATCATTGATGGCACCTGTCATTCCTTCTTTATTGGTAAAAGATGTTCCAGTTCTGTGGGCTACTTTTACCTGCGGCGGAAGACTGCCCTTAAGCCTTTTTGGTCCGGCAGTGTTATTGAGCATAATGTTATAGAGCCACAGGCTATGTTCTTTATTCAGTATTTTTCCATTACTGAATGCTGTAAGGAGCCGGATAGCTTCGTTGGGTGTTATTTTATTTACAAACTGAGATTCCCAGTCTTTGTGCATATCCTCTTCATTGTTTTGAATGATACAATCTTTACTGTTGACCAGCTGCTGAACAGGCTCCGACCCGCCAACCAACCTCATCAGGATATCACTGATATTATTGTCACTGTAGGAAACGATCCATTTCAGAGCTTCTTCCAGGCTGATTTCTATATTACCCTCAGGATGTTCTTTTTTGAACGGACTCCAGGTATCTTCAAGAAGTTCTTCTTTTTTAATGAATAGTTTCTGCTGTAAAGAAAGTTCACCCTTTTCTACCTTTTTCAACACCGTTAAAGCAATAGGAAACTTTACTGTACTGAGCATGGGATACAATGTATTACCATTAATCTGTATTGTTTCTTTCTGATCAGGTCCAATGATTGAAACACCCACATCTGCCTTCTTATTGGAGATAATAGATTCAATGGTTTTCTTAAGATCAGGAGATTTCTTGTGCTGTGAAAAAATAAGGAGATTGAATAAGAGCGCAAATAGCGTGAAAATAATTCCTTTCTGCATTTGAATCTGGTTTTAAAGTTTTTTTGATTTCCAAATATATGTATTTCCACTCCTTCTTCTATTGTAAATATTTTAATAATTTAGTTCCATGAAAATAAAAACTATTAGCCTTTTTATCATTCTTTTCACGATTATTTCCTGTAAAAAAGACAAAGAATATCCGAAATATGTTGAGCTGCAATCCGGAGGCGGAGTATATTCATTGTATATAAAAAACGGAACTTTTGAATTTTTAAAAACAGAATATATAAGCTATGATCAGATTTCAACAGCTCCATTTTCAGAGGGAAAATATGAGATATCAGGTGATGAGCTTATTCTTAAAAGTGATAAAGGAAAAAAGTATACTTTCAAAATAGGAAATGAAACGGAACTGATTCCTGAAAAAATGGATTCTCTAAAAGATTTGAAAGGCCTGTTTCCGATCCAGATTCTTCACAATAACAAAATGCCGAAAGAAATGGGGCGATTGGATTCTTTAGGGAGGAAAAATGCTTTGTGGCTTTATTTCAATGAAAAGGGGAAGGTCATTAACCAGCGTTTGTATAAAAATGGAGAGCTTTTAAAAGACAATTATAAGTCTGATATTATTGTAAAATAGATAAATATTTGACGCAAAGTTTATTTTTTTATCCTTACTTTTTTTGAGGAAGCAAAGGTGGAATCAACTACATTGATTCTGTTGAAGCGGACGTACTGTCATAAAGCTTCATGCGGCTTTGTCGCTTGCTTTAATTATAATTTAAATAATAAAAACTTTGCGTTTGAAAAACATACAACTGAGTCATTATTAATAAAAAAGGCACCATTTACTTGTAAATGGCGCCTCGTCACTGAATATATTTGAATGTAAAATTGTTTTAGCTTATCTATTCATTCTGTTTGATTTGTGGGTTATTATTAATCTCTTTATTAGGAATCTGGAATCTGAATTTATCAGGAGTAAGGTTGAACCTTCCAAAAGTATGATTTGTCCCTGTGTATACTCTTTCTAAAGGGGTGTTTAATCGTTTCATATCAAACCACGCGTAGCCTTCACCCCAAAGTTCTATCCTTTTTTGAAGGACAATCTCATTGATCAGGGCATTACCAGATTTTGTAGAGAGTGTATACGCCTTATCTCTTTTCGAGGTAATCTCGAATAATACTTGTCTTGCTTCCGTTTCTCTTCCCTGTCTGGCAAGGGCCTCAGCTTGTACATAATATAATGAGGAAGCCCGGATGTAAATATAATCTCCTTCAAAAAGAGTAGGATCTTTAAATTTCCAGCTTACATAAGGTGGGTAGTTTTTTGTTTTTCCGTTAAAGGTATAAGCCGCAGCCTGACTGCCATTGAACACTTTTTTACGGTAATCCGTTTCCGGAATTGCTTCATAAAGCCGTTTGTCTATCAGTTTACGGATCTGAGCAGCACCGGCATATCCTTCGTTGGTATTATCAAACATTGAGAAGAATGAGGCATAATAATTTCCAATGCTCATGGTAGAAATCGTATTATGAAAACCCCATATTACCTCAGGATTATTGATATTGGAAAATCCGGTGGTGGTATAATCATCTTCTGTCATAAGGCCAACGCCCTGTTTGCTTTCCTCAGCATATTGAGCCGCTTTGATGTAATCTCCCGTTTCCAGAAATACTTCAGCTGCAATGGCCTTGGCGGTTCTTCTATCGATCTGGGCTCTGGACGGACGTGCATAAGTATCTAAGAGTGTAATAGATTCCTCAATATCATTTTTGATTTGTCCATACACCTCAGCAACAGTTGATCTGGGAAGTCCCTGGCTGGGATTGCTTGCGGTAAGCACCAATGGAAGTCCCGGTTCAGACTGATGACCGCCATAATCGTTGGCATAAAAACGGACTAAATAAAAATAAGAGTAGGCTCTTAAAGCTAATAACTGTCCTGCAATGGCTCTGTTCTTTGCACTCGCATTTTTATCTAAACCATCAAGAAGCTTATTGATCACAAATATTCTTGCATAAAAAGTAGTCCATACAATCTCAGAAGCGATGTTGCTGGCATTGGTAGCTTCGTAATTATAAAACATTCCCAAATGCTGGTTCGTAGACTGGATGATATCATTGGACATCAGGTCGGAACCTGCTTTAATTCCCATAATTCCAAAATCTGAGTGAACGGTAGTACCGCCGGCACCATTACTGCGAAGATCAAGATAGATTCCGCCAAGAATTTTTTCGGGACTGGAAGAGTCGTTATTCAGTTGTTCACCTGAAATATCACCTTCCGGTAAAGTGTTGAGATCATTGGCACAGCTGGTGATCATAAAACCTATGGTTACCGCTGCTAAAAAGTATTTTATTTTTTTCATTCCTGTTCTTTTAAAAATTAAGTTTAAAACCTAAAGAGACACTTGATAAAAGAGAATATCGGTAGGCGTCAGAAACTCCTGTTAATGAAGCTTTTGGGTCATATCCTTTTCTCTTAGACCACAAATACAGGTTGTTACCTGTCACATAGACTTTCAGACCTGATAAGCCTGCCTGTTGTGCGAAACCATCAGGAAGCTGATAGGAGAGCGTTACATCCTGAAGACTGATATAATCCGATTTAATCAGATAAAGCGTTGAATTTCCATTCTGATTGGTAGCATTAAGATCTACTCTTGGTAATTCAGCAGTTGGATTTTCAGGAGTCCATGTTTTATCCAGATCCGTTGAATAGTTAGATCCGTAGCTGTCCGAATGGAATAAGCTTCTGTAAATATCATCATATCCATATCCTCCGAACTGATAGGCAAAATTCACTGCCAGATTGAATCTTTTATAGCTGAAATCTGTTCCGAATCCACCATATACCTTTGGAATTGCTGATTTACCAGTGTTATAATCTGTAGCTTCCTTATAATTGTTGGTGACAGTTCTCTCTTCTTTCTGAGTGGCAGGATTGATGGATGTACGGTACCATAAAGCATCTCCGTTTTCAGGATTCACTCCGGCAAATTCTTTAAGGAAATACGTATAGCGGTCTCCACCTTCTGTCAGAATAAATAATCCGGAAACCAGACCTGTATTTCTCTGCTCAGCCGGTAATCTTGTAATCTTATTTTTATAATGAGTGGCATTGGCATAAGCGCTCCATTGGAACTCACCACCACGGAGAATATCCACACTTATATTAGCCTGAACACCTCTGTTGGTCATATCTCCTATATTTCCGTATTTCACATAAGAACCTGCATTGGATGGAGGAAGAGGAAGCGTGTAGATCATATCCGATACTTTTCTTTCAAAATAATCTGCATTCAGGGTGATTCTGTTTTTTAACAGTGACAGCTCAAAACCGGCATTCAGATTTTTGGAAGTTTCCCATTTTAAATCCTTATTTCCTTGTTTTTTAAGCGAAAGAACGGGTTTGTCATCACCGAAATTATTAATTCCGTAGATATCCTGGTAAGCATAATAATCTCTGTTGGAACCTCCTAAAAGAATGTTGTCATTTCCCTGCTGCCCATAAGAAGCTTTCAATTTTAAAGAATTAATTACGCTGTTGTCCTTAAGAAAATCTTCTTTTGCAATATTCCAGGCCAGGCCCAATCCATAGAAGTTTCCCCATCTGCTTTCCGGAGAAAAGACAGAAGAACCATCCCTACGGATATTGGCATTAAAGAAATATTTTCCATCATAATTATACAATAGCCTTGTGAAATACCCTTCTACAGCATATTCATAGCCATTTCCTGATAGCCCGGTAATTTTTACGGCATTATCGAAGGCTTGAGAATCAGGTAATAAAAGCTGTTGTTTTGAACCTGAAAAACCATCATCCTTTATTTTGTTTAATTCATGACCTACAAGAAGATTGAAACTGTGATTTCCCAGTTTTTTCTGATAAGTAAGCAATTGCTGATGGTTCAGAGTATATTTAAAATTTGAACTTTGCGAAATAGTACCTCCTACAGAAGATGAAGTTCCGCCTTCCGTATTTCCGAACTGAAGATTTCTTGTATTTTCAAGATAAGCTCCAAAGTTATAGGTGAAATCCAGTCCTTTGATGATTTCATAATTTAAACCAAGGTTAAGATTGGTGATATTACTTATGATCTGAGATTTATCTTTCTGGAGGTTGCCCACAGGGTTTTCAAAAACGGCGTAAGACCTTGTTGCCCCATTGGGTCCCTGTCCGTCTCCATAGTCATACAGAGCATTTCCGTTGCTGTCATACAATTGCTGATAATTGTTATCCCTGAGGAAAACAGGATAAAATGGTGCAATATTTCTGGCAAACTGGAAAGGGTTGGAAAAGCCTCCTGTTTCCCCAAAATCCTGCTTACTGTAGGTATAAGACAAAGCACTGGTCAACTTCAGTTTTGATGTGATGGAGTAATCTACATTCGATCTGATCCCGAATCTTTCAAAACCGGAAGATATTAAATACCCTTTGTCATCCAGATAATTAAGGGAAGTATAAGACTTTACCTGATCTCCATTGGCATTGATTCCTACCGTGGCTTCTCTTCTCAATGCAGGTCTGAAAAGCAGTTTCTTCCAGTTGTCCTGATACAATAGCTTCGCATCAGGATTGAAAGATCCATCCTTTGAAATCAATTGATTAAAAGGAACGCTATAAGCATTATACCCCAGTTTGGTAAGCGCTGCAAGTCCCACGTCATGCGGGCTTGGTCCGGAAGGAACTGCACCGGGCTGCTTCAGTCTTGCAATTTCACCAATTCTGGCTCTGTTATAATAAGCAGTATAATAATCCTGTGGAGAAGTATAAACGGAGTAATCCTCAATAGATCTGAAATTGACACCAGTTCTTACATCGGCTTCAATACTTACTCCTTTACTCTTCCCCCTTTTCGTATTCACAATAATCACTCCATTGGCCCCTCGGGATCCGTATAGAGCATTAGAAGAAGCATCTTCAAGAAAAGAAATACTTTCAATATCCGATGCGGCAATACTGTTCAGGTTTCCGCTGTAAGGAATACCATCCAGTACAATCAGTGGGTCGCTTGAAGCATTGATAGAACCTATTCCTCTCATTCTGATGGTTGGCTGAGAACCAGGCTGACCGGAAGAGATCACCTGTACACCTGCTACTTTTCCTCCAATTCCCTGAAGAATATTTCCATTCTGAAGATTAGACAGGTCTTTTGCCTTCAATGACTGTACAGATCCTGTGATCTCCTCTTTTTTCTGCTTCCCGAAGGCTACCACAACCACTTCCTTTATTGAAGTTTCTTTGGAAAGGCTGTCTTTAGTTTGGGCATAGCCATATTCCGCGAATAGGAGCAAAGCTAATACACCAAGTTTACATTGTTTCTTTTTCATTATATTAATCAAGGTTTAAATTGAACTGTGTATTACTGCTGATCTGTCTGTACTCAATAATAACTTTCCTCCTCCTTTTTCAGGGAGATATAAGAAATAGAATAATAAAATGTACAGGAGATGTACCCGGATTAAAGAAGCCTTGAACTTATGGCTTTCATTCCTACAGTAATGAATGTATCTCTTAAAAAGTTATGACATCATCATGTTGCACATCATATCAAAGCACATGTCTTGAGAAATACAGGTGTGCTGTGAAAAAGCAGACATTCTACAACACTTTTGCTGTGCCGGAGCTGCCACCATAATAGTGCATAGGTAAGAATCAAAGTAGTTCTTATTCATGAGAATAGAGTTTATTTTTTTTTAACTGTGTCAAAATTATTTAATAATTGATGAACCCCAGTAAAAAGAACGTATGAGATAAATCATATTAACCTACTAAATTAGTAGACTAATTGAAAATTATAGAATTTTTTTATTGTATGTGTCTGATAGCCATTAATTTAATTAATCATCTGAAATGTTAAAAAAATTATAAAAAAATAAGATTTGAAACTGTGAATTAACGTTAATATAATAAGTCTATTGTTTTTGTAGACTTTTTATTTATTTTATAACACAAGCTGCTGCCTGAACTGGGAATTGAGCAAGTGAAATTTTTGTAAGAGGTTTGGTTTTGGCTAAGAAGAGGATAGATCTGGTGAAATATTCTTTAGATGCATTTCAGAATTTTACACCAACAAAAAATTAAATAAATGAATATTGTTTTAACAGGTTCCATTGGGAACATCGGAAAACCACTTACAAAAGAACTTGTACAAAAAGGACACTCAGTTACAGTAATCAGCAGTAAGGAAGAAAGAATAGCTGCTATAGAAGCTTTGGGAGCAAAAGCCGCCATAGGCAGTATGTTTGATGCAGAATTTCTTACAGAAACTTTTACAGGAGCAGACATTGTTTATTTAATGGAAACAATGGAAGCCGCAGGAGATATGTTTGATAAAAACATTGATTTTATCGGAAAGATCGGTGAAATCGGTCGTCATTACAAAACTGCTGTAGAACGTTCAGGAGTGAAGAAGATTATCCATCTCAGCAGCATTGGTGCCCATACAGATAAGGGGACAGGCATTATTGTCTTTCATTATCATGTAGAGCAGATCCTGAAGCAGCTGCCGGATGATATTGCAATTAAATTCATTCGTCCTGTCGGTATTTATTTCAATATGTTTTCATTCATCAGTACGATAAAAAACAAAGGAGCCATTGTTTCCAATTGGGGAGGTGATCAGAAAGAACCGTGGGTTTCTCCGTTAGATATTGCAGATGTTGTAGCTGAGGAAATTGAAAAACCATTTGATGGGAAGACAGTACGTTATGTAGCCAGTGATGAGGTTTCTCCCAATGAAATTGCAAAATCTTTGGGAGAATCAATCGGGAAGGCAGAGCTGTCATGGAAAGTGATTTCAGATCAGGAATTACTGAAAAGCTGGCTTGACATCGGTTTCAATGAACAGGTAGCTAAAGGTTTTGTAGAAACTCAGGCAAGTCAGGCAAGTGGAATTCTGTACGAAGATTATTATCAGCATCCACCTGTCCTGGGGAAGGTGAAACTGGCAGATTTTGCAAAAGAATTTGCCGCTGCTTACCAAAATGAGGAAGTGTAAAATATTGAACAACAAAAGTCACAAAAGCTTTAAACACTTAAATAAACTTTAGAGGATATTGTTACGCAAAAGAAGAACACATAAGTTTTTAGAATCTTTGATTTTTAAAAGTGTACAATAATAACCACAGCATCTGTGAAAATCGATGTTCTCTGTGGTAAAACAATTTGTAATTTTATAGATATGGAAAGACGGGTTACAAAAAGAATAAAAACCATTACAGAATTTCACCGCTCAAGAGGATTACCGCCTCCTGAGCATCCGCTGATCAGTGTGATTGATTACAAAAATGTTAAGCGGCCTGCTGATATCGGAGAAGTTAACTGGATGCTGGATTTTTACCAGATTTCTTTGAAAACAGGAATGAATGGAAAGCTGAAGTATGGCCAGCAGGAATATGATTTTGATGAAGGAACTCTGTTTTTTATTTCCCCGAATCAGGTTTTCAGAATTGAAGCAGATTCCGGTATGAAGGATAAACAATCCGGCTGGATGCTGTTGATTCACCCTGATTTTCTGTGGAACACCTCAATGGCAAAGACCATAAAACAATATGATTTTTTTGACTATTCAGTGAATGAAGCTTTGTTTCTTTCAAAAAAAGAAGAGCTTACCATCAATGGAATTATAGAACATATTGAACAGGAATATCATGGGATAATTGATAAATTCAGCCAGAATATTATCATCTCCCATATGGAAACACTGCTCAATTATTCCGAAAGGTTTTATGAAAGGCAGTTTATTACCAGAAAAATAACCAATCATAACATTCTTACCCGTTTAGAAACTTTATTGGTTGATTATTTCAATGATAATGATCTGGTGTCAAAAGGGTTGCCTACGGTACAGTTTACAGCAAAAGAACTTGGAATTTCACCCAATTATCTTAGCCGGCTATTAACAACCCTTACCGGGCAAAGTACCCAGCAGTTTATCCATGATAAGTTGATTGAAAAAGCGAAAGAAAAACTCTCTACGACAGATCTCTCAGTAAGTGAAATTGCTTATGAACTGGGCTTTGAGCATCCACAGTCCTTTACAAAACTATTTAAAAATAAAACCCGGCTTTCTCCGCTGGAGTTCAGAACCTCTTTTCAGTAGAAGATAAAGATAAGATACAAACGGCTTTATTATGAATGGTGCTGTTTGGATTTAATCCCTGTTTTATTGTATTTATTCCGGTATTCGATAGGAGATAAGCCCGTAATTCTGCGGAATATTTCCCGAAAGGCTTTCACATCAGAATAGCCTGCTTCATACATCACTTCATTGATGGTTTTTCGGGAGATTTCCAGTTCTTTTTTGGCAGATTCCACCTTTACTCTTTGTTGGTATTCAAGAGGAGTATTGCCGGTTGCTTTTATAAACCTGCGGTCAAAACTTCGTCTTCCAACTGTGAATTTCTGGGAAAGTGCTTCCATGGATATTTTCTCAGAAAAATTCTTTTCAATGTATTCCTGGGCCTGAATAATCATGTCATCACCATGCGATTTTTGCCCGTTAAAGATGATGAAATCCGATTGTGTTTCCCTGTCGATGTCAATTTGAAATATTTTGGAACAATAAATAGCCGTTTGTCTGTCGTAATATTTTTCAACCAGATAAAGAAGAAGGTTTAAGAAAGAATACCCTCCGCCATTTGTATAAATACCGTGTTCATCCGTAATGATTTTTTCTGCCCTTACATTCACTTTGGGAAACAGTTTTTTAAAATTGGCAACCGTATTCCAGTGGATAGAACAGCTTTTTGAATCCAGGAGTCCTGTAGAAGCCAATATATAAGCTCCAGTGCACATGCTGGCTACATCCGCTCCCTTTTTATACTGTTCCGATATCCAATGGACAAGTGCCGTATTTTGGTCATCTATTTTTGTGAAATTCGGGGCAATGGCAGGAATGACAATCAGATCGGTTTTCTGGACTGCTGCAATATTTTTCTGTGGAATCACGGTAAGCAAACCATTTACAAAATCAGAATGCTCAGAAACTCCGGCCAGCTCGATGGTGAATACCGTATCTTTATTGTTGTGGCTGTAATACCTGTTTGCTTCCGTAAAAATATGATAGGTCCCTATAATACAGGATAATGTATTGGGTGCTGTCTGTGCATCGGGAACTAATATGGTTAAATGTTTCATATCGCAGAATGTAAAGGTGAATAAATTGTGCCGATTGTAACCTCATCTGTATCATACAAATATAAAAAAATAAGATGTCCGGATCAACCTCTTATAATGTCTATTTTACACCCCTTACAGGTCTTTCTATGTTCTTACCTTTGAATAAGTAAATAAGAGAATACAGTCCGAAAGGATGGCAGAAAAGAAAAAACTAACACTAATAACAAATAAAATTATGAAATCACAGGATTTTACAACAAGTATTACCGTTGATGCTGCGCCACAGCAGGTATTTGATGCCATTAATAATGTCCGGGGCTGGTGGTCTGAAAACATTGAAGGATCTACATCTGTACTGAACAGCGAATTTGCCTATCATTATCGTGATGTCCACCGGTGCAGGATAAAAATTACAGAAATGCAGCCCAATACCAGAGTGATGTGGCATGTTCTGGATAATGATTTTAATTTCATTGAAGATAAAACAGAATGGGTAGACACTCATATCGTATTTGATATCCATGAAAAAGAAGGAAAAACAGAACTTACATTTACCCATCAGGGGCTGATTCCTGAAGGTGAATGCTACGAGGTCTGCCATGACGCCTGGACTCATTATATTCAGGACAGTCTGAAATCCCTTATTACGACAGGTCAGGGGAAAGCAACTCCAAAAGAAGATTTTACGGTCTCTGATCATCCGGAGGAAAATACAGATACGAAAAGCATTTATCATAGATTGCTCATTACTGTACCTGTTGAAAAAGTATATGAAGCCATCACTACCCAGGAAGGATTAGCCGGATGGTGGACTCCGGATACGGAAGCAAAAGCTGAGATAGGCAGTATGCTGAGATTTGGTTTTGGACCTGATTATTTTAAAAAGATGGAAGTGGTGGATCTGAAACCTTATAGTCTGGTGAAGTGGCGTTGTATCAAGGGATTTGTGGACTGGGTTGGTACTACACTCACTTTTGAGCTGGAACCTCATAAAAAAGGATGTGTTTTATTATTCCATCATGATGGCTGGAAATCATACAATTCAGAATTTGCATCCTGCAGTTTTGACTGGGCCTTATTTTTCAGAAGTCTGAAATCTCTTTGTGAAACAGGAAAAGGCTTTCCATATCCGGAATTTGATAAAATAAATTAATGCTGTACTCCATAATTATCCGATCCTGATTGTCAGAATATCTAAAAATAAATAACTCTTATAGTTTTGATAAAAAAATAAAAAAATAAGGCTGTTTCACAGAGGAGACAGCCTTTTTCTTAAGATTGTTTTGTAATTCAGTGAATTGCACCTGCTGCCATCCTTGAAAAACTGTTTCTGAAATTTAAAAAATTGATATCTCTCATCATTCTTAATGGAATTGGTGTTCTTTTACAGAAAAATTAATTATATTTTTGATAATTATTTTATCTGCACAATTCTTTATCATGAGCGATAAAGCATAACAATTGTAGAAAACCACGCCAATATTATGATGAAAAAATACCTTACTTATATAGCACTTTTGGGAGCACCTTTCTTTTGGGGGCAAAATAAAGGGACTGAAACATCTGCTTACCAGCAAAACTGGAAATCGTTAGAGAAGGAAAATGAGGATATAGCATTTGACGCTGATATAAAACTGTCTGATGCTGAAACAGCTTTGGATAAAAAGATATTCCAAATACGTAAGCAATTTCTGAGCGATACAGAATCCAAAAAAATATCTTTATACAACAGCTCTTTTTATGAATTAAGACCATTAATAGAAAGCAGTAAGCTGTATGAACTCCTACAGACCATGCCGAAAGGAGGTTTACTGCACACCCACAGCGGAGGAATAACGGAGGTGCAATGGATTATTTCGGCTGCCAGAAAATATCAGGAATGCTATGTTTACGATCAGAAAGATAATGATCAGTTCATTTTTGGACAGCTGGCTTTTTTTGAAAAAGGAAAAGTTCCGAATGGATTTGTCAGCCTTGATAAAAAACTGAACTCAACCCCGGATTTTGAAAAACAATTACAGGAACTTCTCACTCTGAAACGTGATAGCTTATGCTCTTACACAGATTATTGGATTGAATTTGAAAAACGTTTTAAGCGTATCAATCTGCTGCTTCCTTATCGTCCTTTCTTTAAAGAATATTATTTGAAAGGATTTCAGGATTTGATCAAAGATAAAGTACAGCACGTAGAAATCAGATATATTTTTGATGAGCTTTACGATTTCCAGCATGGGAAATATCCTCTAAAAACTTCCATCACAGATCTGCAGGACATTCTTAAAGAAATACATAAGTCTGATCCGCAGTTCACCCTGAAACTGATCTATTCAAGCTTTAAATTCCTGGATAATGAAAGTATCGGAAAACAGCTTGAAACAGCGTTTGAGATGAAGAAAGAATTTCCGGATATGATCTCAGGTTTTGATCTTGTAGCAGATGAAGCTGCGGGACATAACATCAGTTTTTTCGAGAAGAACTGGGCAAAACTGAATGAACTTAACAAGAAGTATGGTGTGGAAATACCTCTTTTCCTTCACGCCGGAGAAAGTAACTCCGCCTTGAATAAAAATGTTCTGGATGTAGCTTTATTAAACAACAAAAGAATTGGACACGGACTGAATCTTATCTACTTCCCCAAAACCATGGAGCAGATCAGAAAACAGAATAAACTGGTTGAAGTAAGCCCCATCAGTAACCAGGTTCTGGGATATGTGAGTGATATGAGAAATCACCCTGCCAGAGTATTGTTAAGCAATGGAATACAGTGTTCCATCAGCAGTGATGATCCTTCAGTTTATGGATACGCAGGGCTTAGTTATGATTTCTGGGTAGCGCTGGTGTATTGGGAACTGGATGTAAAAGCATTGAAAAAACTGGTTTTCAATTCCATTAATTATTCTTCTTTGAATGAAAATGAGAAAAAGAAATCATTAACCTATCTGAACCAGCAATGGAATGATTTTGTCCAGAAAACAAATCAGAAATTAAACTAATCAGGGGTTTCCCGGAAAAAATAAAGAGCCTGTCTCAAACGTCGAACAATTTGACTTTTGTCATTCTGACGAAGGAAGAATCTCATTAACGATCAAACATATGAGATTCTTCATTACATTGCATTTCATTCAGAATGACACTTTTGAGATGGTCTTTTGCCTTTTATAGATTGATGAAGATTATTTTGTAAGCCTTGATCTGGATAACTCCTTTTTTACAGCAGTACCTAATTTTGATGGACTTACCTTTGTCAATACTAACGATTCACAACCGTTGAAGACTGCAAAACGTTTTACGGTTTCTACAAAAGGGGTAAGCCATACTTCAGGAGCTATTGTATTGTTTTCAATATGTAAATGAATAAGCTCAAATTTTTTTTCTTTTCTGTGGGCTTTACAATCAACTCTTCCTATAAACTGATTTCCAAACAGTATCGGCAGACAGAAATAACCATATTGTCTTTTTTCCTTTGGAGTATAACATTCCAGCCTGAAATCAAAATCAAAAATCTGTTTGATCCGGTCACGGTGAATAATAGAATTATCAAACGGTGACAGCAGCCGTACACTGGATTCTGTCAGAGCAAATGTTTTTTCCAGCAGATCATTTTGAACAAAAACGGAGTTTCCTCCATCAACCCTGACTTTCGATATTCTGTTTTCTTCCAGCATAGTTTGTAACACTATATTGACATTCTTCTTCAGGTCATTTCCACTCCTAAGATGGGTAATCTGCTTTACCGTAGTAAATCCATAAGCACGGAGATTGGTTGTTACCAGATATTCCGCCAGCTCAAGTGGAGTAGGTTCTGTGGTATTAATAGAAGTGGGTAGAACTCTTTCGGCCAGGTCATATGTTTTCTGCATACCGGAACGTCCGCTGATCATCAGGTCTCCCTGCATAAAAAGTCTTTCAAGAGCCAGTTTGGCAGGTTTCCAGTTCCACCAGGTTCCTGTTTTATGACTTTCGTTTTCGAAATCTCTTGCCCGTTTAGGGCCTTCGTGGCGGATGGTATCTGTAACGTACTGCATTACTTTTGGGTCTGCATTGTAGTAACGGGACTCCCCTCGTTTGATGGTCAGCATTTGAGGTAAAACATACCGAAAATCCTGCATTGGAAGATAAGAAGCGGCATGAAACCAATATTCGAATACTTTACGTTCTCCTACCAGTTCCTCCAGATCATCTGCTTTAAAGTCCGGGATTCTGGTCCAGAGCGTATGATGATGGGCGCGCTCCACCATAGACAAAGTATCAATCTGTATATATCCGAGATGCTCCAATGCATGAAGAACCGCATCTTTTCCGGTTCCGAATGGTGTATTTTGGGTTAATCCCTGACTATTTAATGTTGCAAGCTTTAAATGCTCCAAAGTCAACTTCTTTTCCATATCCGAAGAAAACAGATTTGTTTGTGATATTTTTTCAAATATAATGATTCCACCGAAAGCTTTGAGTAAGATGTCATTTAAATACTCGCATGGGATGGCTGGTGACAGAATACAGGTGAAGCATCAGTTGTTATGGTCGTTATCCCTTTTTAATTCTCTTTCAATCTCATTTACATAGGGCAACGGGAGATGAAAACTTTCTTCAATGTATTTTCTTATATATTCATCAGTTTTGCCATTTATTTTTCTGATAAAAAGCTGATTTCCGGATTGTAAGGATTCAATATAAGTGGATGTGTCCTGTGTGTTTTGAAAAATTGATTTCTCAACTACCGCTCTTTTATCATCATTGATGATGATATCACTAAATGAAGTATTCATAAGAACGGTCTGAAAAAATGATTCTGCCGGCAGAAAAGTATGAAGATAATAATCTTCAAAGTCCATTACTATTTTGTTACTGGTTAAAAATGTACAGGTTTCTCTGGTGAAAATAAACCATTTTCCGCCAATATAGGGGACCACTCCCTTCATAAATGTTCTTTTATAGATGAAGGATGAGATCATATAGGCTAATTCCGTAAAATGATTCTGTATTCTCTGCAGAGTATCCGGTCTGTAAAATTTCTGGTCATAATAAAAAAGATAATTCCGGTCTTTATTGGTGGAAAGAAACTGGCGGATGATATTTTGTGATTTCAGAGGATGATCTTCCCCGCTTAGGTTGATAAAATAATCCCATTCTTTACTTACATTTAATAGAAATTCCATAGCATTCAGCTCTGCCTGAACCATATTGAAGCCTCCTGACACAATATTCAGGCTGTCCAGAATATAGACATTCGGAAATTGAACGATGTACAGCTGTATTTCTTCAATGAATTCGGGCTTAGCTTTCCTGTCGATATGGATAAGATAAAACTGATCCCTTGTATAAATCTTCTGAAACATCTCTTTAAATACCTCAGGTTTATGATGTACCATAATAAAATAAGCAATCCTTACATGCGGGCCTGTAGGTGATTCCAGAGTTTTGGGATGAGGTTTGGCTATGGGATCGGAAATTTGCATGATTCGGAGTTTAAAATCATCCGCGATAGCAAACAATTTGATTGATTGGTAGAAGATAAGAATAATTTTTTGATAATCAATCATTTAAATAAAATTGTATTTGCCTTTTTTTATTGTAGGTTTGCAAAACATTTATAAAACAGGTCACTGCCTTTGCTATTCTGTCATAGTTTAAAATCACATTTTTTTCTTTCAGTTTTGCTTTTTCAGCTACCAATTTATAGTCTTCATTTCTTGGGCAGAAATCAAAGAGTATAAAGTTCTATTGTAGAGAAGCGATGCGTCATAGCTGGATAATCCATACTGTAGTAAGGATAATATTGTAGCTAAAACAAGAAAAATGATGAGCAGAAAAGAGTTTTCTTTATTTGTTTATCCTTAATGATATACCAACTCAATTCTGATAAACAGACTTGCTTACGAAATACCGGGAAGCCGGAATTTATAATGAATTTTAAAAATTTAAACCTAATCAATCCCATTATCCGTGCCATGACAGAAGCAGGATATTCCAGACCTACTGAAATACAGTGTAACGCAATTCCACTTATTTTAACGGGCAGGGATGTTGTAGGATGTTCCCAGTCAGGTACAGGAAAAACAGCAGCATTTATTATGCCTATTCTGCAACTGTTGAAAAGGCATACTACGGAACATAAAGAAATACGGATTTTAATACTTACGCCCACACCGGAATTAGCCAGACAGTTGGAAGAAAATCTTGGAATTTACAGTAAATATTTGCCATTGTCTCAGCTTTCTGTGTACGAAGGTATTCCTGTCGGAAGCCAGCTTGCAGCACTGAGAAAAAGAGTGGACATTCTTGTGGCAACACCGGGAAGGCTGCTCGATTTGGAAAATCAAAGACATATTGATCTTTCGAAAATTGAGGTATTTGTTTTGGATAAAGCAGATAAAATGCTTGAAATAGGCCTCATTAATGATATAAAAAAAGTAGTAAAACTGCTTCCCCAGAAAAGACAAAATCTGTTTTTTTCTACAACAATCCCGGGAAGTGTAAGGCATTTTGCCGGAACAATTCTGAACAATCCTGTGGAGGTTATTGTCAGTCCGGTTTCTTCTGCAGCGCAGACCGCTAAGCAGGCGGATGGTTTTGCAGAAAAAGAAAAGAAAAATGATGTGCAGACTGATACTCTGCAGAAAAAAAACATAAGAACAATGCTTCTTACACGTACCAAACATGTAACCAGCAAATTGGTCCAGCAGCCGTAGAATTTCAGTATACACCACTGAATCTATGTCTACAGGATCAGAACAAGAACCGGAATAGAATGAACAGCTATTTCATTTTTACAAATAGAATCTGTAACGTTTACAGACTATAATATATAATTTTTAATAATAATTACAATGCAAGAAGGCACCGTAAAATTTTTCAATGAAGCAAAAGGCTTCGGTTTTATTACTCCAGCAGATGGAAGTAAAGATATATTTGTACATTCTTCAGGATTAAACACAAGATCGATCCAGGAAAATGATAAAGTCGTTTTTGATGTACAAAAAAGTGATAAAGGTTTAAATGCTGTTAACGTTAAGTTAGCATAATTGAAATCTTAATTGCATAGATGTTAAATTAACATCTTTTGACATGTCAAGTCTCATATTTTTATATTTTTTTACAATTCAACATCCATACACTTTAGTATCCGGATATATTGTTTGAAAAGACATTGATGTAAGTAGATTTTTTTTATTTTCATTATGTTCATTAGCCTCTTACTTTATGTGAGAGGTTTTTCGGGGATTCAAGAAGATTGATATCTGAAAAATAAAATATGAGACTTGATATGCAATTGTTACCGCATTCATTATAAATGCTGTACATATTTTAATCCCTTAAAAGGTCCAGGAAATAATATGATTGTTATCAATAATTTTGATGAGTACAAGGCTTGTGAAGGACAGATGATTGGAGATTCTGCCTGGCATATGATAGATCAGGAGCAGATCAACAGATTTGCAGATGCTACTTTAGACGATCAGTGGATCCATACAGATAAAGAAAGGGCAGAAAAAGAAGGCCCTTTTAAATCAACCATTGCTCATGGTTATCTGACCTTATCATTGATTCCTTATCTCTGGAAACAGATTGCCGATGTTCGCAATGTAAAAATGGAGATCAATTACGGGATCGAGAATCTTAAATTCGGAGACGCTGTGCCGGTAAACAGTGAGGTAAAGCTGCAGGCAATGGTAAAATCAGTAATCAACCTCAAGGGAACAGTAAAAGCAGTTGTTGAAGCCAAACTGCTCATTAAAGATCATATAAAACCTGCTTATACAGGAGATGTGGTTTTTCTTTATCATTTTTCCTGATACAAAATTTACACTGATAATTTTTAACTGATAATGCTCCATGCAATAAAAAAGTATCATTGAATTCAATGATACTTTTAAGTTTTTGCCACCTGTTCTATGGGTTGTTAAAAACGGCTGCCCCTGTGTTTTACAATGAAAGCACTATTTTACCCAATAAAGGTTTGTTGCGTTTTGAATCCTCCATCCTCTGATGGGCTTTTTGAACCTCTTCAATAGGGTAGATACTGTCTATAACGGGTTTTACCTGTCCGGTTTCTATCAATTGGGTAATATGATGAAGCTCGTCTCTGCTTTGTCTGGTAAAAACAAAATGATACGTTGCATTTTTTTCCCAGGCATGGATAAGGTTTTGTGGCTGTGCAATATCAACCAGCGTTACTACAGTACCATAATCAGCTAAAGCCAGAGGGCTGTCTGAGAGCGTAGTTCCTCCAACCGTATCGATAATGACATCAACACCTTTTCCCTGGGTGTAAGACTGTATTTCTTCAACCCAATTTTCTTTATGATGATCAATGACTACATCCGCTCCGAGATACTGAAGCTTTTCGTGTAAAATGCTCTGCCCTGTTGTGTACACATAAGCACCTAGCGATTTAGCCACCTGTATAGCGAGTGAGCCAACACCACCTGCACCTCCGAGAATGAGAATACGGTCTCCTTTTTTTATCTGAGCCCTTACCACGAGCATTTCCCATACCGTTCCTCCAATAAGCGGAATCGCAGCGGCTTCCTCGTAGCTGATGTTATCTGGCATTCCGGATAATGAGGATTCGTCGGTAACGTGATATTCTGCATAACTGCCCGGTCCGCCAAAACGTGGCGAATAATAGACCTTATCACCAGGTTGCCATTTTGTTACAGCTTCACCCACGGCAACAACATCACCCGCAATATCATGGCCGGTTGTGATAGGTAATTCAAATTGAGATGCGTAGTCTCCACGTCTTACCTGATAATCCAGAGGATTTACCGAAGTTGCCCTTACTTTTACTAATACCTGAGAAGAATTTGTTATAAAAGGAGCGGGACTTTCCGTTACCTCCAGAACTTCCGGTCCTCCGTAGTTTTTTATGACAATTGTTTTCATAATTAAATATTTCGCTTACTTTTTATTAGTTTAAGACCTGCATTTACTATTGAGGCAGTGTTCCCATAAATTCAAATATTTCGGCACCTATTTCTTCAGCGTTGGTTTCCAGCACAAAGTGCCCGGTATCATAAAATTTTAATTTTGCATTGGGAAGATCTTTTTTATAAGCTTCAGCTCCTGCAGGCAAAAAGTATGGATCTTTGTTTCCCCATACCAATAACATCTTTGGCTGATGTTTTCTGAAATATTCATGGAATTTGGGATATAAAGCTACATTGGTTCTGTAATCTTTCATTAAGTCCAGCTGGATCTCTATATTACCCGGTCTGTCAAGGAATTTCTGATCTAGGGTATACGATTCCGGTGCAATGAGAGAAGGATCAGAAACACCATGATAATATTGAAATTGGGTCGCTTCTTTAGAAACAAAGTCTTTCAATGCAAGGCGGTTTTCCTGTGAGGGATCTTTCCAGTATTTCTGTATAGGATTCCATTCCTTGCTTAATCCTTCTTCATAGGCGTTTCCGTTTTGGGAGACGATACCAGTGATCTTTTCAGGATTGTTCATGGCCAGGCGTAAGCCTACCGGAGCTCCATAATCAAAGATATAAACCGCAAAACGTTTCATTCCCAGTTTATCAATAAATGCCTGTACCGTTTCTGCAAGACGGTCAAAGGTGTATGAGAACTGCTGGTGATCCGGAGCATCAGAATAACCAAAACCAGGCAGATCTGGAGCGATGACATGGTATTTTTTACTCAAAATCGGGATCAGGTTTCTGAACATATGGGATGAAGTAGGGTATCCGTGCAGTAAAAGTATTGCAGGAGCATCAGTTGGGCCTGATTCTCTGTAAAATAGGTTTAGATCATTTACTTTAATGTTTCTGTAGTGGATAGGATGGTTTTCCATAATGTGATTGTTTAAAGTTAATTTTTGTTTGGATTGAGTCATGGTCATATTGCTCATCACTAAGCCAAGCGACAGGCTTGCAATTAATTGTCTTGAAATTGTTTTCATTGATTTTTTTGACAGTTCAAAATTAATACGGATATTTGATTACTGGAAACGATTAATTATAATCAATACAATCACTTTTAATGATTAGTTGAAATGAATATAAACGATTTGAAAATATTTGAAGCCGTTGCAGAAAGTGGAAGTTTTACCAAAGCCGCTTCCACGATGTTTACGGTTCAGTCCAATGTTACGGCAAGAATAAAAAGTCTTGAAGATGAGTTTGATACTAAGCTTTTTTCACGTACATCCAGGAAAGTAGAGCTTACTTCTGAAGGGATGATCCTGATGCAGTATTCTAAACAGATTCAGCATTTGGTGGAAGAAGCAAAGAACAATATTCTGAGCGGTGAAAATATAAGAGGATGTCTGAAAATAGGCTGTATAGAAACAACAATGGCTTTGAAAGTACCCGAGATCCTCAATACTTTTGACGAAAAATATCCCGGTATCGAGCTGGAGTTTAAATCTGATACAAGAGATGCCGTACTTTCCGGAGTTCTGGATTACAGGCTTGATGCTGCTTTCGTTTCCGCTCCCGTAAATGCCAAAGGACTGGAAAAGATCTGTATTAAAGAAGAGCAGCTTGTCATTCTTACCTCATCAAAAGGCCCGAACCTGCAAACCCTGATTGCGAACGAACCCCTGAAGATCGTCGTATTTGATGAGGGCTGTATTTTCAGAGAAAGATTAGAATCGTGGCTTAGCCATAAAGGAATTCTGAATTATAAAAGTACCACCCTGAATTCTATTGAGGGTGTGATTAATTTCGTAGAAGCAGGTTTGGGAATCAGCATACTGCCGGAAGAAATTGTCTCCAAATATTACGCAGGAAGAAACATTAAGACCTATGGCCTCAATAAGCAGCTGGGAACCATGAACACCATTCTTGTTTTCAGAAAAGACGGACCGCAGTCCAAAGCTTTGCAGTGCTTTATTGATATGCATGCGCAATTATTATGATCTATTACAATTTGTTTTTGATTTCAGGAAGCGTAATTTCTTTGTTATAGAGCAGATTAACTACATTTTTTATGAAATCCTCCTTTTTAATCCGTTCTCCATTGGTATTATAAGCGATGGAGAGATCTGCCTCTTTATTATAGATGAGAATAGCGTGTGATCCTAAGGTATCGCCGCCATGGCCGTAAAATGTAATGCCATTAAAGTCCCAGATTGCCATTCCTCTTCCCCAATTTTCCTTTCCCAATACAGGTTCCATCAGTTTCAGTGTTTCTTTTTTCAGAATGACATTATGGAATAAACTGTTGATGAAAATATTCAGATCATAAGGTGTTGAAGAGATATCACCCACGCCGATTACATTGAGAAAGTCTATTTCCTCTTTCAACATACTCCAGGAATTGTTTTCATAACGATAAGGCAGGAATATGTTTTTTTGATTGGCTTTGAAAGGTATTAAATTTTTTAATTGGAGAGGATTTATAATTTCTGATTGAACGATCTTGTAAAACGATTTCTCATATTTTCTTTCGAGAATTTTCGTTAAAAGATAATAAGCAGAGTTAGAGTAGGCCACTTTTTCACCGGGCTCAAAACTCTTTCCCTGTTTGATGATCAAATCCATTATCTCTTTGTCCTTTACTTTTCCGGTAACCCATACTTCTCCATCTTTCACCACATAGCTTCCCAGCCCGCTGGTATGTTCCAATAAATTTTTAATGGTCATTTTATCAGAATTGGGAATCTCCGGATAAAACTCTGAAAGTTGAGTATTGAGATTCAGTTTGTTTTTTTCAATTAACCTGAAAATTAAAACGGCTGTAATCATTTTCGTAACAGAGCCTACCTGATATTTAGTATTCTTATTATAAGTTAATTCCGGGATATTTTTTTGTCCGAAATTTTTAGAATAAACCTCTTTACCATTTTTAAAAATAGATAAACTGCCCACTCCCAGATTATTCTTTTCAATATAACTGAAATAATGATCTAATTTTTCCGGGTTGATGGTTTGTGAAAAAAAATAATTGGAAATAAGAAGAAGTAGTAATGTAATTTTAATATTCATGATGAGTTTTTGTGGGTCAGTCATTCATAAAACAACCTTAGGGGTAAGAATATTACATAGTATGATGCTTCTGTCCCCCAAAACTTACTTAAGTGTTTAAAGCTCTTATGTTTTGGTTTAAAAATTAAAGATCCTCAATTCGCCTACAAAGCTCTGCGATTAGACTACAATTTCAGGAAACAGGCTTTATAATTTTGCTTTGTCAATAAAACATTTAAAATTATGATACAACAAAATAGAATCTGGTTTATAACCGGAGCATCAAGAGGGTTCGGACGTATCTGGACTGAAGCAGCGTTGGAACGTGGTGATAAAGTAGTGGCCACCGCAAGAAAACTGGAGAGCATAGCCGATTTGAAGGAGAAATATGGGGATAACGTACTTACTTTAGCACTGGATGTTACCCATCCTGAACAGGTAAAAGAAGCTGTACATAAAGCTCATCAGCATTTCGGAAAACTGGATATTGTACTGAATAATGCCGGATATTCGCTGGTAGGAACCATAGAAGAGGCGGGTGCAGATGAAATCCGTGCTTTATATGAAACCAATATTTTGGGTCCTGTAAGTGTCATTCAGGCAGCGTTGCCGATCATGAGAGAGCAGGGATACGGGCATATTCTGGGGACATCCAGTAATCTCGGACACGTTACATTGCCAGTCATTGGGTATTACAGTTCTTCCAAATGGGCTTTTGAAGCCATCCATGAGAGCCTTGCAGAAGAGATCAAGCAATTCGGGATCAAAGTGACTATTATAGAACCTGGGGCCTATGCTACAGAATTCGGAAGTCAGGATTCCCTGAAGTTTTCCCAGAACATGGAGGTGTACAATGACTTTAAGACAGAATTTATGAAGATCATTCAGTCTTATGAGAAAGGAGATCCTAGAGCAACACCGGAAGCGCTCTTCAAAGTGGTAGATGCTGAAAATCCACCGTTACGTTTTCATCTCGGAAGTCATAATCTTCCTTTGGTAAAGTCTGTATATGCAGAAAGAATCAATCTTTGGGAAGCCTGGGATGAAGTTTCCAGTGCCGCGCAGGGATCATAATAAACTGTAACAACCGGTTATAAAATTATAGCCGGTTTTTCGTACCTTTAAAATACCATTTATGAAAAAGACAGATCAAACTCCGTTCAAATTTGAATCGTTATCAGAGGCCAGCCAGTTTTTCGGACTGCCAAAACCGAAGCACCCTCTCATTAGCTTAATGAATGGGGCGCATAATCTGGTCGCTACTGATAGATTGTCTCAAAAACATGTTCTGAGTTTCTATAAAATATCCTATAAACCCAAACTGGAAGGCAGAATAGAATACGGACAGGGCTACTACGATTTTAATGAGGGCGGACTGCTCTTTGCAGCACCCGGCCAGGTGATAGGAGGGAACGGGAACAGTGATACGGTGTGCTCACAATATTCTCTGCTCATTCATCCTGATTTCTTTTTAGGATATCCCATCGCCAGGAAGATCAGACAATATGGTTTTTTCTCCTATTCCACAAAAGAAACCCTGCATCTTTCTGAGGAAGAGAAAAATACGGTACTTTCTATTTTCAATTTTATTGAATCTGAACTCAACAGCCGTATTGATGATTTCAGCCATGATGTGATGATTTCTCAGATAGAATTGCTTCTGAACTATGCCAACCGCTTTTATAAGCGCCAGTTTATCACCCGTAAAGCAACCAGCAGCACTCTTTTGCAAAAATTTGAAGATTTGCTGGATGGATATTTTAAAGATGAAATGTCTCTTAATAAAGGAATACCTACGGTGAGTTATTTTGCAGAAAACCTCCATCTTTCACCCAGCTATTTAAGTGATATGCTGCGTTCCTTAACGGGGCAGAGTACCCAGCAGCATATTCATGATAAACTGATCAGCCAGGCCAAAGAAATGCTTTCCACCACCAATCTGTCTGTGAGTGAAGTGGCATATGCACTGGGGTTTGAGCATTCCCAGTCATTCAGTAATTTATTTAAAACCAAAACCAAACTTTCTCCTTTAGAATTCAGGAAGTCTTTCAATTAATCTCTACTGTACATGGCTGCATTAACGGTCAAGTCTGTAAATAAACTCCTCAATCTCGGTTTGTCTCTCATTGGCAAAGCCTTTATCTGTACCGGTTTTTACAAAACCACAGTTTTCCAGTACTTTCTGTGAACCCAGATTGTCAAAGGCAACACGTCCGAAAATAGGTCTGGTGGTTTCAAGGGTAAGAAAATCTTTCAGCGCTGTGGTGGCAACGCCTTTTCCCCAGAAAGACTTATCAATCCAATAAGTGATTTCTGCATCACCTTCCATGATAAACTTCGCAATACTTCCGGCGATTTCATTATCAGCGATAATCGTCTGGTTGTTGATGGTAGGATCAGCCAGCAATTTTGTGTATTTGGCCAGATAAGCTTTTTTATCGGTGGAATCTTTTGAAGTAAAGGCTGCCAGATGCCTGGCTTCAGGATCAAGCTGAAATTCAAAAAGAACATCCAGATCAGCCACTACAGTCGGCCTGAGCTGTATTTCATTGGCATTGTTTTTCATTTGGAATGGTGTGTTGGTTGATTTTCAAATATAATTAAATATTGGGCTCAAAAACAATTTCAACGTTGCACAAAATTTCTTGATTTTAAGCTTATCTGTAAACAAATCATTTAAAAAAACTCAGTAGTAATGATTCTCTGAAGTGTAAGTGTAATTACGGTTTCCCATAATTGGAATGTTATAATCTCTTTTACTTTTATCAATAAAAACTATGCTACTAACTTTAATTAATATCTCATTTGGTATTGGTGAATTCTTTTCTACAACATTTATAATTTTAGTCATTTTATCAATCTGTGCATATCTCTATAGGATTTCTAAAAAGTATCAGAAATCTAAATATGCAATTTCATCTCTTGCAATCATGTTGGTATTACATTTAGTTGTCTTCCCTTTATTGTATACTTTAATGCTCAAGAGTAACCCCAATAGCTTTGAATTTAAAACTGCTATTCATGATAGTCAAAAGCAGGTAGTGATGAATGAGTGGATTGATGATTCTAAAGATATTCCATATCAAATTAAATATCTTGAAAATATTAAATCGTCAAATTACACGATCTTAAACAAGTCGTTAAAAGAATTAGAGCAATTGACTTTTACAGAGAATTATATAATACATACAGATTTTAGTTTTAACTTTCCTCAAAGGGGTAATGACCTTACTGCAACTATTTACATATTCGATAGGAAAGGTATTTTAAAAAAGAAACTACACAAAATTGGAAGCCAAATTGGTCTGGATTCTATGAAAATCGGAACTGTAATCACCCAAGATATTAACTATCTTAAGAATGAATTAAACTTTTACAAAGTTAAAAAAGCCGAATTAGATAAAAATAATTTTTGGACTTATACAACATTACTTCCATATAGTGCATCTTCTCTATTCACAGGAAATATGTCTCCATTAACACCAACAGCTAATATATTTTATACGATTCATTATATCATAATCTATTGTATCGGTATCGGTGTTTTCCTTCATTTTCTGATTAGAAATTTGGAATTAATTATTAGAAACCGAAAATCTTAACCTCAACTATAATGTTGAATGACTTTGCAGAAAGGATAGCTACAAACAAGCTTTATCCCTTTACCCCCTTCAGAAGTCCCTCGAGACAGTATGATAAGGGGCTAGCCCCCTTCTGATAACGGTCTCGAGCCCCTTATGTAACCCCCTTCACCCCCTTGTGCAACCCCCTATACCCCCTTACCCAAGGGGGTAGATACCCTTACTGAACAGGGTAGAGCCCCTTGCTCAAGGGGGTAGAGGCTGTTCGGAAGTCCCTGGAGAGGGTATGATAAGTGGGTAGAGCCCCTTAGATAACGGTCTGGAGGTAGTTTGTAGGTTTCAGGACATACTTATATCATTGTCAATATACACTTATCTAAGTGTCAGTAGACAGTTCTTTAAGTGGTCAGAACGACTAAGGAAGAAGCTGAAGCTATTTCTGTAAGTGGTTTCAGACACTTGAGTAAGTGTTGCCGATTAATTTTTAAGGGGGGTAAGAGGTTTATGAAAGCGGTGAACCAATCTGGTTAATAATATTCAAATACTCTTTCTATTTTTTGTTGTATTTCTCCCTGATCATCTACTAATTCTTCATAAATGGAGTTGGCTTGCGGATCAAGCTTTACATTCTTATAAATGAGCTTAGATTTTTTTTGCTTAGTGGCATCTTCAAGAAGGGTTTCACTTCTCATTTCATTGATGTAAGTGTAGAAAATAGTGCTGTTAACTGGGGTTTCAAAAAAAATTCCGGTTTCTTCTGTTTTTATAAGACGGCTATTTTTGTCGAAATAAAATAGCTTGCTAAGGGATATATTGTGAGCAGAATCATTTGAAACTCTTTTGTACAGAGAATCCGAAACTTTTTCAAAATAGCCTGTAGTTTCTATCTTCTTATTTCCAGGATTAAAGGCTTCAAAATGGCGTTTGGCTTTGTCCTTAGAATGGTAGGTAATGATTTTATTGATAGACCTTTCATGAGAAGGTCCGCTTCCGATAGCATTGTAATATTCTACTTTTTTCAGAAAACCCTCTTTGTCATAATAGGAAATGTTTTTATAGATATTCTCCGGTGAATAAGTGATGATCTCTGTGATGGTTTTGGGATGCCCGAAATAGTTAGAAAACTTCAGGTCATTAATGATAGATTTTTCCTGACCACTTACAAGAGCACATAACAGAATAAACAGATAGCTAAGTTTTGTTTTCATATGGTAAGTGTTGGGGGTATTCTACAATTTCGATAAATCTCAAATATAGGCAACTCTCTTCAATATTGACAAATAGAATAGGTATTTGTTTGAAATAGAATCTCCAAAGTTGGGAGACTTTGGAGAGCGTGATATTATTTTTTAAGATAGTATTTGTAGTGTAAAAAAACAATTCTTGTGGAAATATTTGAATACTCTTAGTAAAGATTACAAATTTTACATTGTTTTCGTTGTTGGTCGCTTAAAATATAATCTCAGAAGTTGATTACTAGGAGAATGATTTAGCTTGTTTTAATTTTAATAATGATTCTCTATGAAGAATTAATTTTTCGCGAATTCTTTTGAATTCATTTTCTCCAAATTCAAAATGATCATCTCCAAATTGTGATTTTAAAACTTCTCTTCCATTTTCTAATACAATAACTTGTGCATGAGCAAATTTATTTCGGATATCGATTACCTCATCATTGTATTCTTTATTTGCATCTAAAAATTCTGTAATGTACTGATCCTTATCCAGATTCTTTTTTAAAATCGCTCTAAGTAATTTCCATTTTTTTATAGCATCGAAAGATTTGAATACTTCACTGATTCCCTTTTCAGAATAAGAAGTCTTCAAGTTTTCGAGTCTTTTCTGAGAACTATCAAAAATTTCAGTCTTTAAAAATTTATCACAATCAAAACTATCAATATAAGGTTTTTGAATATATACTAATAGATGTTCTTCTATGAGTGCATCTAATTCTGATGTCTCTCCAACTATTAATCCTCGCATTGAATTTATTTCCTCTATCTTTTTAATTGTTGTTTTAAAAACTTTTTCAAATTTATCTTCGATCTCTTTCCTATCAGAGTGATAAACACCTTCAAATTGATGCTTGCTGACAGACTCTAAAATTAAACTCTTGTCACTTGAATAAAAAACAATATCAGTGTAAACATCTTTATCCCTTAAAAAGTCAATAATGGAATCTCCAGATTTAGAATCTTTTAAATTGAAATCAATTAATAGTATGTCATATTTTTTCAAATTGGAAGCTACAATTTCTTCTACTACTTCATTTAAACTTACCTTTCTCTCAATTACTGGACTAAAACCGTAATCAATTATAGTCTCTTTGAACAATTCCGAAGTTGTTTCAAACCATGAGTCATCATCTTCAACCCATAATAAATAGTAATTTAGTTTCATTTAGTAAAAGTTATTATTAATTCAAATCCTTTTTTATATTCAGGATTATATTTGATAGTTGCATTGAAATATTGCTCAAGTAATCTTTTAACATGGTTTAGTCCTAGACCAGCACCTTTAGTAGAAGTTACTCCTTCATCAAAGATTAGCTCAGCAAGAATTGATTTATCAAGCTCTTTGCCTACATCTTTTATTGATAAGCTTAAGTTATTTTCAATTTTGTGAAATTCAAAAATTACCTTAGATGCATTTTTCTTTTTAGAATTATTTAAGATATTATCTAAAACTACTGATAACTCAATTGGTTGAAAACTTTTTTCAAACTTAATATTATTAGTAATTATTTGATATTTTAGCTCTTTATGTAATGCTCCATATATATTGAGTACATAATTCTCTATATAATGTACAATATCCTCATTTGCGGATAATGTCGCTTCTAAAAAATTAGACTTAGTTGTAAATTTAGTTATTGTATTTATTTTTTCATTTACTAGACTTATTCCCTGAAGAAAATCAATAATGACACTTTTTGATAGATTATTATTTTTATCAAGTTTTCTTTTAAAAAGTTGAATTTTCTTAGAAATATCGTCCGCATAAACACCTATGATATGGTTTGAGTCTCTTAAATCTTTATATGTAACAGTTTCAGCAGATCGGAATCTATCAATTTGTCTTTTTTGGTTTTCAGCTCTTTGTTCAGCTTTTTTTCTATTTTCCTCTTCCTCTTTAGCTTTTTGTTCAGCTTCTTTACGCATTACTTCTTCTTCGCGTCTTTTTACCTCATTCTCTTTAGCTTCTAATTCGGCCTTTCTTCTTTTTTCTTCCTCATCTTTTTGTTTACGTTCAGCTTCAGCTCTTTTTTCAGCTTCTTGTTTAGCTTTTTGTTCAGCTTCTAAACGTAATTTACGTTCTTGTTCCTCTCTTAATAAAGCATCTGATTTCTCCTTTAAAATTTTATTGAAATTATTTTCAGTTAATCTAATCTGATTCAATAAAATATTATCATTTGTTTTTTCGGCAATTTTTTCTAAATCAGAAATGAATTTAGGTTGAACAATATCTAGCTTTTCATTTACTAGGTTTACTAAATCTTTGTTATATGATATAATCGTGATGTTTTTATCATCACTTAATGTTTTAATTAAATTAACAAAATCAATTTTACTACCTAAATTATTCAATGCATCTTCAAATATATCTTTGTTTTTATCTCCTGATAATTCCTTTCTGTGCTTTTGTGCAATATCAACATCTAAAAAATAATTTTTTTTCTTAAAAGCTTCTCCCCAAAGTACACCCACTACGTATCTTTCAAGCCTTAAAAATGCCTTTTGTCTAAATAAGTCAAATAATGTTCTTTTACCAATGGTCTCAACCAGACCGCCATCTCGGCTGGAAACTTCTTTAAACTCATTAAAGTTTTCAGTAATTAATTCTACTGAACCAAATAGGTCTCTTGTTCCTAAAAACCGATTATAGCCCTGTTGTTTTCTGTTATCTAATTCCCAACTGTCATCTCCAACATTTCCGTAAGGTTGAACTCTAAAACCATTTTTAAATAAGAATACGTTCCCATAATTAATTGGCTCTATATCCATTAATTTACCAAAATTAATTTTAGCACTTTTATTTAAAAAGTAAAGATTAATTTCTAGATTATCAATTAGTGATTTATAAATATTAGGTTCTTCAATATGATAAATTAAAGCCCCTCTATCAGTAATTTTTGTAGTAATTAAATCGTCCTTTACAACTAAATCAATTTGAGTTGTTTTTAAGTCTAGAACTTTTAAAATAGAATTATCAATAACTCCATTGATTTTTAGATTAGAATTTGGAAAAGAAAGATCATCAATGATTTCTGATGCATCAATTTCTATTGAAAAATCATCTTGTTTAGAAAATGGATTTATTAATTTTTCTAAAGATCTTCTAAGTTCGTTTAGTTTATTTTTATTCCATATGGAATTAAGATTTGTAATTTTTAGAATAGTTCCGTTTTTAGAGGATCTGGGAAAAATATAGGTATTAGAAATTTCTTCAAATGGAATATTAATTGATCCAAAACTTTGTTTCGCATCAACTTCAAATTCATCCCAATTAACTTGTACCTTATAAGCCTGATTTGACAAGATCTTTGAAGTAACTAATTTTAATTTGCTTCCTAATCTGTCGCAAGAAAAACGACCAACTCCTTTAGCTCCTGCATAAAATCTTCTTGATTTTAGGTTGTTAAGATGTGAATCTCTCTTTAAATCAGCGTCTTCCGAATCATCTTTTTTTGCCGAATAAGCAACTGAAAACCATTTTTCAGCCAAATCTAGTTTAGACATTCCTTTACCGTTATCAGCAATGATAATTTCGTCATTTTTAAAAGTAATTTTTACGCGGCTAGCATGAGCATCATATGAGTTTTTTACCAATTCATATATAGCAATAAAATCATCAGTAATTAAATCTCTACCAATGATGTTTTTCATTCCAGTTTTTACATCAAACTTTAAAAACCCTTTATCTATTTTTTCTTTATTCATTTAATAGATTTCTTAAAATAATTCCTGCTTGTTCTGCAAATAATGGGGGGATTGCATTACCAATTTGAGTATATCTTGGTACCTCTTGAGTTCTTTTTTTTCCACCCGTGGTATATTTTCCCTTAAACTCATACCAATCTGGAAAAGATTGAATGCGCGCATATTCTCGTACTGTTAATATACGAGGTTCAGAATAATGAATGTAATCATCAGGGAGGGTTGTAATTGTGGGACTTTTACTATTGGCACATAAAGGTATTATTGTGTGTTTTTTTAAATTATATCGATTTCGAATATCTTTTGATAAATCTAAATTTCTTCTATCAGAAGACAATTCTAGAATTGCTTTAAATCTATCAGTTGTTAATTGTAAGTGTTTTGGAAATCTGTGGCTATCCGCTATTTGATAACGTATAGATTTTCGCATATATTTCTGGTATGATGACTGCTGGTGACCATAAATACCAGCATGAAAGCTATTTGTATCTGGTGATTGTACTGTTCCATTTGATTTTAGAAGGTCAGAAATGGCATCTTGTAAATTAACATTCTTTGATAGCCCTTTCTTTTTCAAAAAGCTAAAGGATGCCGCCTCGAGAGATAAAAAGAAATTATCAACTACTTCTTGAGAAGTATTTTCAATATCATTTCTAATTCCAATTAAAATAAATCTTGTACGCTTCTGTGGAACACCATATTCTCCAAAATTCACTAATTTACCTTTGACATAGTATCCAAGACTTTCTAATTTTTGAGTCACAACTGAAGAGTATGCAATTCCTTTCTCTTTATTTTTTTTAAACTCCATTGTAAAACCTTTGACATTTTCAAAGAAAATAATTTTAGGTTCAACATATTCAACGAATTTAATATAAGAATTAATTAAATCATTTCTCTCATCTGTTTCATTTCTTCTTCCTGCCATAGAAAATCCTTGACATGGAGGTCCACCAGCAATAAGTGAAACCTTACCTCTTAGAGATAATAATTCTTTCTCATAGGTTTCTATGACAGAATTAATTTCATGATTTTTCTGAGGAAGCCAATCTGGCCAATCAAAATGCTTTTTCTTATTTATTAAGTTGTATTCTAATGTTTTAAAAGCATCTGGACTTTTCTCTATAGCAAATAAACCATTCCAACCTGCATTATGTAGTCCTAAAGAAAGGCCACCACATCCAGCAAATAAGTCGATATATAGGTTGTCAGTTTTCATTTTGAAAAAATCGTTTAATATACAAAAGTATTTAATAACTTTATAATCTAAAGAATTTTTGAAAGAATAAAAATATTAATTAATGTTTTTATTTAATACTAGCCAAAAATATAAAACATTTGTTTTTATACATTACGGCTTTCCGTAAACAGCAAAAATAAAAAACACTTTAAAATCCTGATTCAGTATTTTCACGGAAATTTTTAAATTTTCGACACAAAAAAATCCCAACTCTCGTCAGGATTTATTTGATAGTTTAATATATTTTTTCATATCGAAATCAAAGAGTTCTTGTATGGTAACATTAAGTTCTTTGCTTATTATGAGTAGAGTATCATATCGCGGATTAGTATTCCCTCGTTCCAATTCTCCTATTGTCTTTTTTGCATGCCCGGTTCTTAACCCCAGTTCTTCTTGTGAGATAGGCTTATTGGTCTCCGGGTTTATAACTTTCTTTCTTAATTCAGAAATTCTATAACCAAGAGCTTTTTTACAGTTATTAAGTTCGATATCATTCATTAACTGTAAAATTCTAAGATTAGGTTTAAAATTTAGGATACTTATAAGTATCCTTTTTGTTTTTTTTATTACATTTATAAAAAAATACAAACATGAAAAAGACAAGCACACATTTTGAACCTCAGCTTTGGAAAGGCGGTAAGAAGCGCTCCGGGTTACAACTGATGGAGAACTTTTTCCGGTTCAATGATCTGGCAGTCTCCAAAGAGAAGTTAAACAGCATTATGAGTTACGCCGTAAAGCGAAACAGCTGGATTAATGAAGATCCGTCGGTAGTCTTTCAGTTTCATCAGGCGGTTCGATCGTTTGTACGTGCGGGCTACCTCATCCATTTGGAAGGAAAGAAATGGGTGGCTGATACTGCGGTAGAAAATCCTTCTCCATTATTTCTCGGCCTGCTTTCGGAGAAAGAATACCATAATCCTCTGCTGGTCTTTAAAAAAGCTTTCAAAGAATACAGCGTCAAAGAGTTTGATTATTTTATGTCTGGGATTGTTTATTTCTCAATGGGAGCCTACGATAAGCTTCCGGAAACAAATCTCGTTAACCCATATATCCACCTGCTGAAAATGTTGGATGCTGCACACCTTATTCTTGAAAGGAGAGGGAGGTAGGAGTGGGAAGCGGGAGGCTGGAAGAGTGAAGCTGCTATGTTTGCAGGTATTGGTCACCAGCATACAATGATGTTTTTTAACTGAAAAAGAGAAAACTCCTGAAGCAGAGCATAATACTGATGATATTCTTTGTATTTTTAGTACCGCAACAAAGGTGAAGGAAACATCAAAACTGGCTTTGTAAAAATCAAATGTTATTATTCCTGAAGTTGTCAATATGGTAAACAAATAGAAAATGAACGGCAAAATAATACAATCCATCTTGGGGTTTTCTTTTACTTTATTTCTTCTTTCCTGTTCGGGAACAAAATACGCTGTTGAGGTTGAGAAGGTAAAAAGGGATTCACTCTATACAGAAATTCAGCAGATTGGTTTGGAAGCAGCCAGAAATAACAATGTTCCCGGAGTAGCTATAGCTGTTATTCAGAATGGAAAAATAGTGTGGACACAATGTATAGGGTTTGCTGATAAAGAAAATCAGAAGCCGGTAACCACAGAAACTATTTTTAATGTGGGTTCTGTTTCCAAAATGGTATCTGCATGGGGATTCATGCAGCTCACAGAAAAAGGGCTTGTAAACCTGGATGACCCTGTGGACCAATACCTCAACCGCTGGAAATTGCCTGTTTCCCAATATGATATATCAAAAGTTACCCTGAGGCGTATTCTCAGTCATACAGCAGGCCTTTCGGTACATGGGTATGGAGGTTCTGAACAAGGAACAAAATTGTTGAGTTTGGAAGAATCCCTTTCCGGAAAGACCAAAAGAAATGGGGAAAGCGTGCGTTTGATCAGTGAGCCGGGAACAAAATGGGAGTATTCGGGTGGCGGCTATACACTGGCACAGCTTATGCTCGAAGAAAGAACGAAGGAGAAATTTGCAGATTATATGAAGAAGAACGTATTCAAACCTTTAGGATTGAATCATACTACCTATGAATGGACGGAAGAAATGATGAAAAATTCTGCAACAGCTTATGATGCTTCGGGTAAGCCTATAAAGAACAGAATATTTACAGAACAGGCTGCTGCAGGGCTGCAGACAACAGTGTTGGACCTGGCACATTTCGCAGAACTGTCATTAAACTATGAGCCCAACCAACTGCATAAAGTGTTGAGACCGGCAACCATACAATTGATGGAGAAATTTATTTTGCCGTTTTCTGACCAGGGAAAAAGTGGCCTTGGATATCGGTTTATGTATTATGAGGGGCTTGAAACAGTAGGACATACCGGAGAGAATGAAGGCTGGAGTGCTGCCGTATTTATGCATTTGCCCACAAAGAGCAGTATTGTAATTCTCTGTAATGGTTCCAACGGAGATCGGGTTTGGTATCCTGTCTATCAGAGCTGGGCAAAAAGAATAAAAGCAAACTGAAGCAGAATAGTACAATGAAAAATCCAGAAAACACTTTTCTGGATTTTTGTATGATGGCTTAGGAGGTTTATTTCAGGACTTTCTCGTAGATCTCATTCAGCAGGTTTTGTCTCATTTTAGAATTTCTTTGATTTAAAAGGATAATTATACCCCATTTTTTTGCTCTGTTGTAGCAGATGATAGAAGATTGGCCCATAGAATCGCCGGACTTCAGGTAAATGGTATTCTGATCATCAGTATTAATGGTAAGGCCGAGTCCCATTTCTCTTTTTTCATCCTTATAGTAAAGCTTTTCAGTGAGTAGTGCGGCTTCAGATACTGGATTTCCGCTGGTAAGAACCGCTTTCAGATACGTGAGCATATCCGAAGCATTTGATTTTACCAATCCTGCCGATGCGGTAATGTTCCACTTGAAAAATTCCTGAACACCGCCATTGGGATTATAACCTGCTGTGATATTCCTTACATTGAAATCCTTTGTCAAAGTGTTGGTCATCTGCAGAGGAGTGATTATTTTTTCACGAATTACTTCATCATAGCTTTTACCGTATACCTTTTCCAGTATCTGTCCCAGCAGCGTATAACCAATCGTAGAATAGCGGTATTTGCCATAATCAATAAGTTCACTGCAGTTGTTGACAATGGAAGTCAGGGTTTTTTCTGTGACATTGCTTACAGGCTGCTGCGGATTTAATTCTATTAATTTAGCAAAATCTATATCTGGCAGGCCGGATTGATGAGAAGCCAGATCTGAAATTTTGATTTTGTTTTTGAGGTTTTTCTGTAGAATATAACCTTTAGGCAGATAATTGTCAATATAATCCTCTGGTTTTAGCTTGTTCTCAATAACGGCCTGGGCTATTAAATTGGACGTCAGAATTTTAGTAATAGAAGCAATTTCAAATATGGAATTCTTATTAATATCAACAGGACTTTCTTTGCTCAGTTTTCCATAAGCCGTATAATATTCTTCATCATTGCTGATAAACCCCACACTGATTGCTACATTAGGATTTTTCTGATAATTGTCTTTGATGATTGAGTCTATTTTTTTGAAAATGTTCTGTCCAAAAGTAAAAGTACTCATCAGTAATAGTACTGCTAAAAAGGTAAATGAAGTTTTCATTGTATCGTTATTTTAATGGTTAAAAATGATTTCGATACAAAGATGTGGAAGTGCTTACCTCTACGCGACCGAATAAAAGTATTCGGCCTCATTGGCCTGGAAAAATGCGTTCGGGTAATGTAAGATGCAAGTACGAGTAATTACGAGGTGTTGTTTTGTAGTAGGTTACGATATTGTATAAGTGTGTTTCCTGTATGCTTTTTAAAAGCAGTATTGAAAGAAGATTTTGAATTGAAAACTACTTTATATAGGATTTCCAGCAACAGACAGCACATACAGATAAAAAAAAGGAATCTGTAAAATATAAGAAAGAATGAAATAATGTAACGCAATATTTTATAATTTCAATATCATATTTTAAGGGAGCAAAAACGGAATCCACTTCACGTAGTAATGACAAAGACGAAAGTTATCATTCTTTAAAAAATACAAACAGCTACTTCTATAACTATCATAACTTCCTTCCTCCAACTTCCCGCTTCAAAATTAAAAAGAGGCTGAAAAAGCCTCTTTTTATCATTTCAAAATCTGTTGATCATAAAGAAGATGGTCATCTTCATCAAAACTTATGATCAATACTTTATATTGTTTTGCACTGTCGTTGTTGAAGAATTTAATTCTTGGTGGAACATAATCGCTGTCAAATAAATTCGGATTCCAGTAAAGAGTTTCTCTGGTGTCATTTTCAATTTTTTCCGGAGCGTCATCATTTATCATTTCAATAGGAAACTCTGAAGGTTTGTCATATCCTTTGATGATGGCTGAGTTGTTCTTTGGTGCTTCCTTTTCATTACTTTTGGACTTCATATTTCCTTTCATGGTGTAGATGGCTACGGCATCACCTATTAATCCTGAGCCTTTAATAATTTTTACCATCGCAATATTATTAACAGGCATGTTTGAAATCATGGTAGGATCAGTAAGTACCTCATCTAAATACAGCTTAGCCTGCTGGCCCCGGATATAGGGTACATTTACACCTGAATTATTTCTTTGAAACGTTAATCCGGCAGCTTTTCCCTGCAGCCAGTCTAATATGTTGGTATATCCTGAAGCATGCTGGTCTTCATTCACGAAGTCGAAGACCGTAGAATTTACAGAACTGAACATTCCGGTGGAGAGCTGCTTATCTAATTCTTCTTTTGGGTCTTTCTTTTTTCCTACCAATGCTACTTCCTGAATCTGGATATCGTTACCCTCTGTTTTTTTATAATTTTTTTGAGTATTAATGGCTCTGGAAATTGCCGGAGGAAGGGTTTTGTTTTTAGCAGCTTTTACCAGTGTATATTTTGTACCCGGGAAATTACCTTTAAATTCTGAAGGATTCACCAGCGGTTCTACAGTGACGAATAAATTATCAGTACCTGATTCTTTATTTTCAGAATTGACGAATAATGAAACATTTACAGGTTCATCATTGTTGAGGTTATTTAAATAAACATATCCGTTTTGATCTGTTTTAAATTGATTAAAAGCCGGTTGATTTTTCCCTAATTGCAATACTAAATTTACATCAGAGTTGATGAGCAGAGCATTGTTTTTAATAGGTTTTACTCTGTAAGAAAGATATTGCTGAGATTGGGTTTTAATGACAGGGGCAGTTCCGCTGAGTACGGAATTCCAGTCGAATCTCTTCCAGTTTTCGGAAATAAGCAGTGCGTCCAAAGCTTCACTATTGGCATTTTTGGAAAAATATTGTGCCGGGCTGTCTATTTTTGAAGTAAAATCTCCCGTTAGCCAAAGTCCGCTAAGGATATTTTCTTCTTCCGGAGTAGAGGTGCCGTCATCTTCACTCACTACAACCGTATAATTTTTAAAATAAGACTCCGGAGAAAGATCAATGCTGTTGAAAGATCTTGGGGTTTGTTTTAAGCTCTGAGCTATGATTTCTGCTTTTTCAATCTTTAAATCACCAGGTTTTATAAAGCAAAGTCTTTGGGCCACAAGATTGTCCTGCTCATCAAAAATGGCCAATTGCAAAACACCGTTGGCTCCGTTGCTGATTTTTGTGGGAATAAGACTTGATGCCTCATTAGTTAAATGGTTGATATTTGCTCTGTAAGCAAGATGGTTATTGATAAGTCCTACAATTTTATAACCCTGCAGCTGTTGTTTCAGATTAACGCCTTTTAAAGTATATTTAATCCCTTCTTTAGAGCTGTGAACTTCTACATTCAGGCCGCTGTCTGCAGCTTGTGGCAGATCTATGGTCTGGCTTTTCCCTGCATTATCCTGGATAACAGCCTGGTATTTTTTTCCGGATGCCGGAGTTATTGTAAAGGAAGCCACATTTTTATCAAAAGATTTAAATGTAGTGACGGGAGTTTTTGGATTTTGTACATCAATTATTTTTCCGGTCCAGTTTTCCGGTAAAGAACTGGCAGATAATCTTACTGCAAATTTGGTAGGCATCCCGTTAATTAAAGTTCCTCCTTCCGGAAACACTTTTGCAGACCAATCAGAACTTTTAGCAATCACTAATGATTCTGTGGAATTTGGGTTGTAAACCGGAAGTGTTTTAACAATCTGAAAATCTTCGTTAAAATTAGTCATGTAAGGCGTATAAGCTCTTACAAAATAAACCTGTTCAGGAAGGTCTTCTTTTAGTTGAAAATCTCCGCTGCCTTCCCCATTAGTAAGAAGTACCGTTTTCCAGTCTATTAATTTTTTATCAGAATTGTACAATTCTACAAACAGGGTAGTAGATAATGCAGAACGGTTATAGCCATCAAATACGAAACTTTTGAACCAGATTTTGTCACCAGCGGCATATTGGGATTTGTCGGTAAGTAAGTATACTTTCTCCTGCTCGTAATTATTCTCAAGATTGGTAATTGCTTTTTCTAATTTGGTTTGTGCCAGTACAGGCGTTACCATTGAGATAAGCAATACACAGAATATATTTTTCATAAAAATCTCAGCGCATTTTAATTCTATGCTAAAGTAATCATTTAAAGGATTCGGAAATTGATATTGACCCAATTTCAGGCGTATTTCTTTCAGATTTTAATGGATAGGTTTTTAACAGTAAAATCTGTAGAAGAATTTTTTCGGAAAAACGGTACTGATAAAGCGGTTTGATGATAACAACCCTTTTACAACTGTTCAGTATTTTATCAATAACATAAGATGTGGTAGGATAAAAACCGCAAATAAAACCTATCTTTAATTACATGAATTGGAGAAGCTTATAGAGGACGGGAAGTAATTCCGGTGTCGGCAAGATAGTTGTATTCAATGAAGAACCAAACCAAAATATAAACTATGAATATGCGGGTAAAACAGAATTATCGTCTTAAGAATGATTATTCCGATAACTTCGGCGCGGATGTCTTAAAAGGTCTGTCTGCTCATCCGAAAAAATTATCTTCAAAATATTTTTATGACAAAACAGGAGACCACCTCTTCCAGCAGATTATGGTCATGCCTGAATATTATCTTACCAATTGTGAGCTGGACATATTTCAAAATAAAACAGAAGAACTAGCAAAAGCGATTTCCAATATCAATGAATCTTTTGATCTGATAGAATTGGGAGCAGGCGATGCGATGAAATCATCTTACCTTCTCAAAAATTTAGTAGAAAAAGGAACAGATTTCACCTATATGCCTATTGATATTTCGGGAAATATTCTTTCTGTTTTGCAGGAAAACCTGAAGAAAAAACTTCCTGAACTGGAAATCTTACCCCTGGAAGGAGAGTATTTTGATATGCTTGATAAAGCCACCGGTATTTCGAAAAGGAAAAAAGTGGTCCTTTTCTTAGGCGGGAATATCGGAAACATGGAAAGTGAGGAAGCCAGACATTTCTGCAATGAAGTGAAAAGAAAACTGAATGCCGGAGATTTGTTTCTCGTAGGTTTTGACCTCAAGAAAAATCCAAACACCATTCTTGCCGCTTATAACGATCCTGCGGGAATTACCGCTTCGTTCAATCTTAATCTTCTTACCAGAATCAACCGGGAACTGAAAGCTGATTTCAAGGTGGAAAATTTTCAGCACTATCAAAACTATGACCCCATTTCAGGAGCCTGCAGAAGTTTTTTGGTGAGCCTTTATAATCAGGAAGTACATGTGGGAAATCATTTGTTTCATTTTAAAAAAGATGAGCTGATTGATATGGAGGTTTCTCAGAAATTTTCGGAACAGGATATCAAAAAACTGGCTGGAGACTCAGGGTTTCATATTCTTGTTGAAATTAGAGATACTAAAAACTGGTTTGTAGATTCTATCTGGATGGTATAATTTAAAATGATTTTTTATGAAAAAAGATGCATTACTTGTACAGGCAAATCCTCATAAAAACTGGATAAAAAAATATTCCGAAATCCGGAATCATTCCGTTGAGATCTGCAGTCCTCTGGAAATTGAAGATTACGTAGTTCAGCCTATCGTGGATGTGAGTCCTCCGAAATGGCATTTAGGCCACACAACCTGGTTTTTTGAAACCTTTATTTTGCAGCCCAATTTTCCGGGATATGAGGTTTTTGATCCTCAGTATAATTTTGTGTTCAACAGTTATTACGAAACCATCGGTGCCCGTGTAATCCGTACCGACAGGGGAAATCTGAGCCGTCCTTCTGTTTCAGATGTTTTTAAATACCGTGAATATGTAGATCAGAAGATGGATGAATTTCTTCAGAACGGATATCTTACTGAATCACTGGAATCTTTACTGGAATTGGGCTTAAACCACGAACAGCAGCACCAGGAACTGTTACTGACAGACATCAAATATATTTTAGGTCACAATCCTTTATTTCCTGCTTACAAAAAGGAAAATACTTCAAAAAAAGAAACTGCTGGAAATTTTGAAATGATAAGTTTTCCAGAAGGAATTTATGAAATTGGGTTTAAGGGTGAAGGTTTTTGTTTTGATAATGAGCTCGGAAGACACAAAGTATATCTGAATGATTTTAAGATTTGCAGCCAATTAGTGACTAATAAAGAATATTTAGAATTTATTGAAGCTGGCGGTTACGAAGATTTCAGACACTGGCATGCCGAAGGCTGGGATTGGGTAAAACAGAATAATGCAAAATCCCCTTTATACTGGCATTGTATTGATGGAAAATGGATGAATTATACGTTAAACGGCTTACAGGAAATCGACCTGGAGGAAGCCGTCTGCCATATCAGTTTTTTCGAAGCTTCTGCTTTCGCTTCATGGAAAGAAAAACGCTTGCCAACTGAAGCTGAATGGGAAGTGGCATCAGCGCATTTGGAATGGGGAAAACGCTGGGAGTGGACCAATTCTGCTTATCTTCCGTATCCGGGATATAAAAAAGAAGCAGGAGCTGTAGGAGAATATAACGGGAAATTTATGGTGAATCAAATGGTGCTTCGTGGTGCTTCAGCAGCAACTCCGCACGGGCACAGCAGAAATACCTATCGGAACTTTTTCCAGACTCATTTACAGTGGCAGTTTACCGGAATCAGACTTGCACAATAATTTTACCTATGATTACAGTTGAATCGGTTTCAAAAAGTTTTAACGGAAAAAAAGCAGTGGATGCTATTTCTTTTCAGGCCAATGATAAGGAAATTTTGGTGCTTTTAGGAACAAGCGGCTGCGGAAAAACAACCATGCTGAAAATGATAAATCGTCTTATCGAAGTGGATTCCGGGACTATTCTGATTGACGGTAAAAATATTCAGTCCCAAAAAGTGGAAGAGATACGGATGGGAATTGGCTTTGTCATGCAGCATTCCGGGTTATTTCCCCATTATACTATACAACAGAATATAGCAATCATTCCCGATTTACTGAAATGGGACAAAAAAAAGACGGATGGTAAAATCCGTGAATTATTGCATAAGCTTCATCTTTCAGAAGAGATCCTTACACGTTTTCCTAACGAATTAAGCGGCGGCCAGCAGCAAAGAGTGGGAATTGCCCGTGCTTTGATTGCCGATTCGCCTGTTTTGTTGATGGATGAACCGTTCGGAGCATTGGATAATATTACCAAAAGCGATATTCATACAGAATTCAAATCACTGGAAGAGCTTAAAAATAAAACAATTATTCTGGTTACTCACGATGTTCAGGAGGCATTCGATTTAGGTCATAAAATTTGTCTGATGGATAAAGGAAAGATTATTCAGACTGGAACTCCAAAAGAAATGCTGTACCAGCCCCAAAATGATTTTGTTAAAAACTTCTTTGCCAAAAACCGGCTTTTACTGGAATACAAAGTGGCTACATTGAAGGATATGACTTCTCTGATTGATGGTCATCGTTTCTATGAAGAGCTTCAGTTTTCAGACAATATAGGTTTATGGGATGCATTACAGCAGTTGAGTGCAGATACTTCGCTTTCCGGAGATTATGAAAATCTGATTAAAGCTTTTAATGAATACCGAAAATTCCAGACTGTATGAGTGAACAAAGTTTTTGGCAGTTTATCACAGAGCAGCATGAAAAACTGCTTACTCAGATTTTACAGCACCTGGGACTCACTTTTTTGTCTCTGTTTCTGGCCATTATTATTGGTGTGCCTTTAGGAATCTTAATTGCTAGAAAAAGAAAATTATCAGGTTCTGTTTTGGGAATTGCAGGAATTTTACAGACTATTCCGAGCATTGCTTTGCTGGGATTTATGATTCCTGCTTTCGGGATCGGGGCAACTCCGGCTATTGTTGCTCTGCTGATCTACGCGCTTTTACCCATTATCAGAAATACGTATACCGGAATCATGGAAGTAGATCCGGCGGTCACTGAAGCCGCAAAAGCAATGGGGATGAATAGAAAACAATTGCTTTTCAAAGTTCAGCTTCCTTTGGCAATGCCTGTCATTATTGCGGGCATCAGAACTGCGGCAGTCATCAATGTTGGGGTGGCAACTTTAGCTTCATTTGTGGCGGCGGGAGGTTTGGGTGAATTTATTTTTGGCGGAATTTCCCTCAATAATACCAATATGATTCTGGCCGGAGCAATTCCTGCAGCGTTACTGGCTGTTCTTTTAGATCAGACCATTGCGGTTTTGCAGAAATTAAGCTATCAGTCCGTAAAGAAATTAAAATATATTGTTCCTGTAGTATTGGTGATTATCGGTATTATTTATCTTTTGACTTCCGTGTCGGATCATAAGCTTAAAGCAGGCTTTACGCCTGAGTTTATGGGACGGCAGGATGGGGATCTGGGACTTCGTTCGGTGTATGGGCTTGATGCGCATCCGCTGGTTGTAAGTGATGCCATTATGTACAAAGCAGCCTACGAAAAAGAACTGGACCTCATCAGCGGATATTCCACAGATGGCAGAATCAAAGCTTTTGATTTGTATGTTCTGGAGGATGACAAGAAGATTTTCCCGCCTTATTTTGCAGCTCCGGTAATCAAAACAAAAACTCTGAAAAAGTTTCCTGAACTGGAAAAAACATTGAATCTTTTAGCTGGGAAATTCAATGATTCAATCATGACAGATCTGAATTATAAAGCGGATTATCTCAAACAGACTCCTGAGAAAATCGCCAAAGATTTTTTATTAAAAACACATTTGTATAAAAATCCACGCAAAGGAAATTCCCAAACCATAAAAATCGGCTCAAAAATTTTTGGTGAGCAATATATTCTTACCGAAATTTACAAAATGCTCATTGAAGGCTACACGGATTATAAAGTGGAAACGAAAACGGGGCTTGGCGGAACGAAAATCTGCTTTGATGCTTTGGTGAATGATGCGATTGATTTTTATCCCGAATATACAGGAACCGGACTTTTGGTTTTGCTGAAACCTTCGGCAAAAACGATAGAAGAAGTTTCTAAAAGCCCGGAAAAAATGTTCGACTATGTCAATCTGGAATTCCAGAAACAGTACGGGATTGAATGGCTGCAGCCACTTGGTTTTAATAATGCTTATGCTTTGATGATGCGGAAAAAACAGGCTGATGAACTTAAAATTAAAAATATTTCAGACCTGAAAAATTATCTGGATCCAAAATAATGACCCTAAACATGAAATACAATTTCGACGAAATTATAGAAAGAAGAGGAACCGATTCTGTAAAATGGGATTGGGCAAGAGAAGATATTTTACCGATGTGGGTTGCTGATATGGACTTTAAAACCGCTCCGGAAGTGATTGAGGCTATCGCTGAGAAGGTTTCTCATGGTATTTTCGGATATGGTACAATTCCTAAAGACTTTCATCAGTCAGTGATTGATTGGTGGGAAACAAATCATCATTTTACCATAGAAAAAGACTGGCTTTTGCCTGCAACGGGGATCCTTCCATCGCTTTCAGCCATCGTTCGTACGTTTGTGAAGCCTGATGAAAATATTATTTTGCAGACTCCTGTTTACAATCACTTTTTCACCATTTTAGAAAATTATGGATGTCATATAGTCTGCAATGATTTGAAATATGAAGGAGGAGATTACACCATTGATTTTGATGATCTGGAAAAGAAAGCTTCTGATCCGAAAACTAAACTTTTGTTGTTCTGCAATCCGCATAATCCGGTGGGAAAAGTCTGGACAAGAGAAGATTTGGAAAAAATAGCGGAGATTTGTTCACGGAATAATGTGATGGTGGTTTCTGATGAAATTCATTCTGATTTGATTTTTAATAATCTGCGGCATATTCCGTTTGTTTCGGTAGCTCAGAATGATGAGCTGCAATCGGTGACTTGCGGTTCACCATGTAAGACTTTTAATTTTTCAGGTTTACCAATATCGTACCTGATTTCCCGGGACAAAAATATATTGGAACAGACCCGTAAGACTTTAGAGCTTCAGGAAAACAGCTATCCAAACCCAATTGCAATAGAAGCCTTGATTTCAGCCTATACAAAAGGAAATGAATGGATGGGTGAGCTTAAAGACTATCTATATCAGAATTTTATATTTCTTAGAGATTTTTGCGGTGAACATCTGCCTGCCATCAAAGTAATTTCTTTGGAAGCAACCTATCTGGTTTGGCTGGATTGCCGCTCATTTGGTAAAACTTCTGATGAATTGTCAAAAATTCTTCTGATGGAGGGTAAAGTCTGGCTTAATTCCGGAACAATGTACGGGAAAAATGGAGAAGGTTTCCTGAGAATCAATATCGGTTGTCCAAGGCAGCTCCTGACGGAAGGTCTGGAGCGGTTAAAAAAATCTTTGAAGGAATAAAGCGGGAAACCAGGAAAAATGATAACCGGAATTAATGAGATAAAAAGTAAGCGCCAATTTTCACAAATTGGCGCTTACTTTATTTAGACAACCTGACTATTGGTTTAATTGTGTTTACAAGTTGTTAGAACATGACGGTTTTGAGTGGCAATGCATTGTGATATGTTGAAAATTACATGCTGTAAGTGTGAATTAAATAAAAATGTACTGTAAATTAAAAATTTAGACAGAAAAAAATAATCAATATTGAGTGAAAAAAGTGTGTTGAAAGAATATTTTTGTTATTTTTATAAAATAAACTAATACATGTAAATAAATGAAAATTATTCATACATAAATATTTATTTAAATATAATATCTTAAAAATAATCCTTTTTTTATTTTAATAATACAATAGATCTTGTCCGATACAAGGTTGTCTTTCTGTGTGCTAAAGACAATGTTTTATTAAAAATAGATACGCAGAAAATAAGCTTAAACCATACACTTAAAACCAAATTATTCTTATGGAAAAACAACACAATCACACGCATGGCTGCACCCATTGCTCATGCCACAATCCTGTTTTAGATGTTCTTAAAGAAGAACTTTTCAGTGCAGAAAATCTGACGAAAATTAATCCCGGTTCCGGAAAAGCAACCCACGAAAAACCACAAACACTGATGGTAAGTGGAGGTACTATTCTGCCTATGATCGGTGGATCAACGGATACCATTGAAGCCATTGGATTTGCTGATGGAAAAGTTGTTGTAACCGGTACAGCAGATCAGGTAGAAACCTATATGAATGACAAACATTCAGGATTTCAAAGAAAAGAATTGACAGGCACTCAAACTTTACTTCCCGGACTGATAGAACCCCATGTTCATATGATTCCTACGGCAATGATGACCGGCTGGCTGGATCTGAGTCCTTTTGACGGACAGAATTTAAAAGCAATATACGATTTGACTTCTGTTGGGGCCATTATCAACGGGCACATTCCAAAAATTCCCGGAGCTGTTATTTTAGGAAGAGGATTGGATCCTTCTTTAATGCCATTTACGGAAAAAGAAGGCAAAAAAGAGTTAATAACGATTGATAATGTCATCCTTGATACGATTAATCATGATACTCCTATGATGCTGTTAAGCGCCTCAATGCATACCCTTTATCTGAATACTAAGGCATTAGAGTATGTGTTTGATCATAATCCTGATATAAAAAGTGAGTATAAAACTGTTGACAAATATATCAGCGAAACGAAAGGCCAGCTGCAGGAAGGTTTACAGATGACTCCGGCATTGAAGACCATAAAGCTGCAGATCATTGCAATGAGCATAGAGATCAACCGTTATCTTACGGAGCTTTTTAACACGGCCAATTCAAGAGGAGTTACTTTTATGTATGATGCCGGGCTTAATAAGGGCTCGGTAACACTTTTAACCAAATATTTTGAGACGCATCCTGAGGTGGTAAGAACGGGTGGGGCACATCTTTGTTCCAATCAGGAGGATGTAGATAAACTGGAACCTTATAAAGAGCCGGAACACTATAAACCTGTATATTATGGACATATTAAAGTGGTTTCAGATGGCTCAAACCAGGGATTAACCGGATATCAGAGTGCTCCATACCTGTGTGATCCTGCCAATAATACAGGGGTATTTAATTTCCCGCAGACTGGTATTCCTGCCCATACAATTCCGCCAAGCTATAATACATTGATCAATTCTGTAGTAGCGGTAAAAGGCTGGCCATTAATGGTTCATGCCAATGGTGATCAGGCAGTAACATTTGCCATCAATGCGTATCAGCGTACTCTGGCTCAATATAAAGGGCCTGAACTTCGTAACCGTATAGAACATTGTTCACTTCTTACTGCAGATCAGATTACCAATATGCTCCAAATGGGAGTTTCACCAAGTTTCCTAATCGGACACGTAGGGTATTGGGGATATGCTTTTAAGGAAGTAATATTCGGTGCAAAGGCGCAAATGCTCGATCTTTGTGGTTCAACGCTTGCTGCCGGAATGAGAATTACCCTTCACAGTGATAATGAGGTGAGTCCGTTAGGTCCTTTGAGAATGATGGAACAATCAATTACCAGAATCATGGAAAAGAATCCAAAGGATATTGAAGTTTTAAATGGTGCGGAACGTCTTACTCCTGAACAGGCTTTGATTGCGGTTACTTATGATGCTGCATGGCAATGTTATGCAGACAAATGGGTGGGATCGTTAGATAATGGGTATTTTGCTGATTTTGTTATATTGGAACAGAACCCGCTTTCGTTAAATACCCCTTCATTGCAATATATGAAAATGAGGGATATTCCGGTATTGGAAACCTGGGTAGGCGGTATATGTGTATATACCTATGATCAGAATAGAAAGACAGAGACCGAAAAAGACATGATTTTTTCAGGCAAATAATAATAAGTTCTGAAAAAATTAAATAGTTGCTAACTAAATATCAATCAGAGCAGATGATTTCTGCTCTGATTCATTAACCCAATATAATTTTATACTTTGCTTTTAACTCTTTATAATACCTCTTAGCTAAAGTATAGTGGCTTTGACTAGCAGCAGTAACAAAAAAATATATCAGGCAGTCAATTTCGGATAGAGATTTTTTACAGTAATGTTTTTAAGTAGATTAATAGAGAATTTGCTATTTCTGTATTCATTTTAGACGATACTATTTGTTGAAGTTTGGGTTGTTCTTTTTGATACATATCATATAGTTTCTTATTATTTTGTATCAAACAAAACTCTACATTAGCTATTCTGTCAGCTAATTTTACAATGATACTAATTTGATTATGAATAAGTTTATTATACATATTGTCTTTTCTTTCTTCTCTGTTTTTACCATCTCCATCAGTTAAAGAATACACAATTTCAGTAATTTTTTTTCCAAATCTTTTTTCTAATTCTTCAATTGAAACTGTAGTATCTTCCAATATATCGTGAAGCCATGCACTTATCAGGATATCAGTGTTTTCTTGATTTGTCGGGAGAATAGAAAATCTCATTAATACACTTACTACATTGCCTAAATGAATTTCATAGGGGTATATTCCATAGTGCTGACGATTGTGTTTTTCTATTGCAAATTTTCTAGCATTATACAGCTGGTCTTTATAATTCATCTTACTTCTTTATCTATTATTTTCATGATCTCTTTTGCTCTGATTTCATCTACAAATTCTCCCGGTGTTGGATCCGGATAATAACTTAATGCTGCTTTTTCGCTATGCCATTCTCCATTATAGTATTCTTCTCCCTGCAATCCTGTGTCTTTATACATTACCGCTCTTAGTAGTGAATAGTGTTCCTTATTATTGATTTTTTCTATTTCAAAGTGATAATATAAAATTTTTTCTATTGTATCTTTTTTATTCATTTTCAAGTAAATTTATATTTTTTTGGTGTTTTTATTTTTTTATATTCTGCAGCCTGTTTAGCGATTTGTTTGAAATAAAACTCTCCGAAGTCGGGAGACTTCGGAGAGCTGGTTAGCTCATTTTTGAGCTAACCTTGATACAATTTATTGATAATATTAAGAATAGAATAATTTGTTTGTACTACTATAATTAATCTATTTTTTGGGCATTACCCTTGATTATAACATTATTTTCTTTTTGATTTAGATACAAAACTTCCCTTATTACCCAACGTTTATTATCAAAGTTACTTTTCTGACTAAAATACACATTCAAAATTTGTGATATAAAAAAAGTATTAAGATAGCTCATTTTTTCTTTCATTCCAATTTTTGAGTCATTCAAAATATCTTCATAAGAAGGATATTCAGTAAGATTTTCAAATAATTCTAAGGCATAGTTTTCACCGGTTTGTTTATCATCTTCTATTAATTCATTCAACAATTCTTCATACTTGGGTTGCATTATTTTATTGAAAATATCTAGCTCAATATTTATATCAAATTGATATATTTCTTTGTTTTCAATATATTTTTCATAGTAATGTTCATCATAGAATAAATGTTGAGAATTCGTTTCTTGATTATTAATGTATACTTGCATCTTATTTATCTTTAATTTAATTTAATATTTGTTTGGTTTCCATTTATATCTATTTTAAAAATATTTCCGTCTGGTTCAACTGTAATAGATCCTGATGGACCATATGCTTCACCTGCTTTTGCATCTTCTGCTGATCTGACACCAGATCTCTGAAAAAAATCTTCAGGAGTTGTAATTCTTTCAATACTTTTTGTTTCATTACCTGGAATTATTTTAGTCGTTTCCATTTTTAACCATCCTTCAATTTTTCCGGCATCAAAAATAGCATTATTTGATTTTATTATTTTTCCTGCTTGAGAGCTTGTCAATTGACCAAATCCAACATCTAAATCACTTGTTAGAGTATAATTACCTCTTATTCTACTACCACCAAATATAACAGAAGAGTTTCTAGAAAATGCCTGTTTTAAGATAAATGTTGCTTGATCTTTTGAGAGACCAGGTATTATTTGAGATAATTTATCTGATGCTTCAGTAATTATTTGTTCTGTTGTTTTAATTGAAGAGGGAATAGAAATATCTTCTTCTTCAATCTTGCTCTCTCTGGAATTTGTTTCCTTTTCTTTAGGTGATTTTGATTCATCTAAATTAGTATTTTTGACCGGTTTTTCACCTTTAATTTTCTCAGTTTCTTCTAGCAAACTTTTCACCTTTACAAGGTCATTATCTGCTATTGCTTTTTCAAGTTCAATAGCCAGCTTGTCATCTTTAGCTAAAGTTTTTGCTTTTTCAAAGGTATTTTTAACCAAAAGCAATTGTTCAGGGGTTAATCCTGTATCACTTATGAGTTTGGCTAGTTTGAGTTCGGCTACAAAACTATCAAATGTAACAATTCCTTTCCGAATAGCAAATACTGCTCTGGCTAATAATTCGCCTGTTTGTGCTAAACCTGGTATTGTTACGTAAGTAAGTTGCCTTGCTTTTACAAAGCCAGCCAGTATTTTTTGCTGTTGGGCTTGTATTTTAGCCTGTTTAATAATATTTTCCCTTACTTTTATTTCAAGACCCTCGATTTTAAGTAGATCACTTTCTAATGTGGCTAATGCTTTAGTAGCATCGTCGGCATCATTAAATGCTTTGGCTGCCACAGAAATAGGTTTAGCTGATCTTAGTATTTTTGCTAATGATCCTGCATCTAACGCAGCACCCGCAATGGCGAGCACCAGCCAAGCCAGACTTGGATCGTCACCTTGCAGTACCTGTCCGACTTGTATTGAGGCATCATATAGACTTTGGTTTAAGTTATAGTCATGAATCTCCTGTTTTACATAATATGTACTAATCGCTAAAGTACCTCCGCTGGCTAAAATAGCTAATAAAAATGGAGTGGCCTGTCCTAAAGATACAATGGAAAGAATGATACCTCCGGCTATAAGAATAATATTTTTTATAAGTTCATATTTAGCTTCCTGCCGGACTTTATCTTGTATAACTTTTACAGCATTTTTATTGCTGGAAATACCCGCTTGTTGTATAGAAATAGGAATAAGTTCTCCTAAATCCCAAATGAAATCTAAATCCTCATCTATTATATTTTCTTCAGCTTCATTTATTTTTTCCAACTGTGTTATAATACTGTTTTTTAAATCAGTTATAATTTGTTCGTCGGTTTTGAAATCAAAATTTTCCCAATCAGGGGCCCATTCTTGCTTTTCGGCTTTCAGTCCTTTATTGTTGAAATCATCACCTATTGATAAAATAGGAATAGATCTGTAGATTTCATTTCTGGCAGAGTATTTTCTTTCAATTCCTGATGCTTTATTTATTTTTTGATCATGAATGTCTGTTGCATAAGGATCCCTGCCAACAGCATCGTATGCTTCTTGATATAGCTTTTGCTGCTCTTTAAAACTAGGCAGACTAGCTTGTATGGCAGTCATTTGTTTTTTATAAGCTTCTATACCGGTTTTAAGTTCCTGTAATTTATTTTTATGTTCTCCATATGGCAACCAAATACCATGTCTCTCTGCCTCAGTAAGAATTAATTTCCTGTTAATTTGAAGCATATAAAGAGCCATTTCTTTTCCGAATTTTTCAAACTCTTCAATTAATATGTCTTGTGCTTCGCTATTTTTAGGAGTTTTCTCTAAAAGCGCAGCAGCTTTTTTACCCTTTGGAGATAGTTCGGGTGCTTTTAATGATTTTAATTTGTTTTTTAGTGCTATATATTCACTATCCTCTGTAATTTTACTGTATTCGTTGGTTAAAAATTTGTTAAGTTCTTCTCTGTTAATTTCCTTTTCATTTTTTTTATCTTTATCATTGTCTACAATTCCTAATAATTTTTGCTTTAAAGCTTCTCTGGCAGATTCGTTTTTCGGTGCTCCAAAGAAAAGATTATCCAGATATTTCTCAAGAGGTACATTTACATTTGTTGGTGCGCCTGCTTTGATCTCTCCTGCAAAGTTTATTCTACCGTCTTCGCCCCAGCGTTCAGCTACTTTTATCGCATTCTCTTTACTGCCACCATATACTGCCTGATAATAAATAACGTATCCTTCAATTGTATTTCCTTTTGGGATGTTTGTAGTGGGAATGAAGCTAACAATTAAACAATAATCAAGTGCATGTTCAGGGTTACATTTTTTTAATTTTATAGGATCTTTGCCTGTTTGGAAAGATGATTGAAAAAGTTCATGACTTTCAAGCTTAGATTCTAAAAGAGATGCAGGTTCAGATGTACCTTTATTTCTTTTGTCCGATTCTGCTTTTTTATTTGGTAATGTGGCTTTTCTGATAGTTTCCCCTTCATCTAAATTTTTTGTTACCTCATTCATTTTCAACAAAGTTTCCTTATCAAAGATTCCAGAGCCTGTAATCCCATTTTGTTGTTGGAAATTGATCAGTGCAATTTTAGTCTTATCTCCAAAAGAAACTTCGTTTTCGGGTACATTGTGGCCTAATGCGTTGAGTGCGTTATTCAGAGCCAATACATGTAATCCGCTGTTGGAAAACTGTATGCTGGATGAACCTTTTTCGATTTTTTTAAATGCCCTGTTCCTGAAAGGGACATACGTTATTTGGGTAACTTCTGTTTTTGCGAGAGATATTTTGCTGTCCTGATCGGTGATCTGCTCAGACTTTTCTTTATCCTCTTTATTATTGGTTTTTTGCTTATCGGACCTGCCGGCCCTGGGCGCAAATGTTTTTTTGTGTCTGCTCATGGTATTGGTTATTAGATGAGTGTTTATTATGCTGTGCTAAGGGTTTTGTACAAATGGGCTGAGACGGGATTGATTTTTTCCGAAAGCTTTTTCGTTTTCTATCATTAAATAAGTACTGATTAGAGAATAAGTAATAATGGTTTCATTACGGTCATGTAATGCCATAGCAACATTTTTCATAATGTTTCGGATATTAGCACCTGTATAAGTATACTCTTTGGTTAAATGTTTTAAAAGGTCTTCACTTTCAAAAGTCATATTTTTAGGCAAATAATGCTCCCAAAGGGCTTTTCTGGTAATTTCTGTCGGTCGTATTACATTGATAGAAACATCGATACGGCGTTTGAAAGCATCATCCATATTGTTTTCAAAATTGGAAGCCAGAATTGTTAATCCGTCAAATTTTTCTATTCGCTGCAACAAATACGAAACTTCCTGGTTGGCGTAGCGGTCATGAGCATCTTTTACATCAGAACGTTTCCCAAACAAAGCGTCGGCTTCATCAAAAAACAGCATACAGTTTTTACCCTGCAGCCTGTTGAATAATACTTCAAGATTTTTCTCAGTTTCACCAATGTATTTGCTCACTACCTGTGAGAGATCTACATGATACATATCAATACCAAATGTAGTAGCAAGAATACCGGCCAGCATCGTTTTTCCCGTTCCCGGTGCACCGTAGAATAAAGTAATAAAGCCTGGTTTAAAGCTATGCTCATTGGTTTTGAAAAAGCCGTTTTCCAATGCTTTTATATAGTGGCCAATGGGTTTTATCTGATCTTGTACATTATCTTCCAAAATAATATCTTCCATGGTGAGATCAGATTTGTAAAGCCTGCCGGGAAAGTAAGAACCATGGTCCAGCTGTGGTTTCTGACCTGATAAAAAATAATTGAGATAAGCGGTATCCAGTTCAATCTTTCCATGAATAAATTCTGCTGAAGAACGATTGTAAATAATATCATTTTTTAACAACACACTGCCATTGATGAGTTGTGCACCATACTGCGACCACAGTGATAAATCCTTACCTGCCAGCAAAAAAAGTGCGGTTTGAAAAGTTGGCTTAAAGCTGCGGCTGATTTTATCATACTCACCACCTGCTTCAATAGCAAATGCATTACTGCTTTCTTCTATCTGTACAAATGTTTTCAGAACGGACGGATAATGAGCTGAAGCAATGCCCAGCGCTAAAATTATTCTGTCCACAACGGTAAGCTGATGGGTGTTTACCGTAACCGAATAAGGAGATTTATCGTCTGATTTTGGAGGTTCAGGTATTTCATAACCAACATTCAATTCTGTCTCATCTTCCAGAAACAACTCTTTGCATCGCTTTTCAATAAGGAATTGCAGCCATTTCATTTCTTCATTTAAAGAGTTATGATTTACAGTATTAGCTTGGAATAGGGGATTGATTGTTTCCGTTTTTTCATTAATTTTTGTTTTTATTAATGACGGGTCTTCATGGTTAATAGGAGATTTCATAATCTTATTTTGAATTAATAGTGTTGCAGTGAGGTATTGCTGATGTAAAATCAGCAACTTTAGAGTATTTGGAAAGTTTCAGAGTATTTAGAAAATGTAACCTGTTACCAGTTTACAAATATGAATTTTTTCTGCCAGGGGAATTTTACGAGACCAATTCCCCAGGAAAGCTTTTCAAGAAGAATATCCTGTGTTTTTCGTTCTACGATAAGGGTGTAATCAGAGTCGGTAATGGTTAATTTCCCCGGTCGCTGGAAAAACTCGTTTTGTAATAGTGCAGCAGATGATTTTTTCATAGGAGCCCAGTTGTGCTGTACACTTTCTATTACATTTTTGGCCTGTGTTTTATGCTTACGTGAAAGTTTAATATGCCTATTAATTGTTTGGTGCATCGGAATATTACACAGAAATTTTTCAAAAATCATGTCGTATTCCGGAGCATTTGTTTTTCCGGCAGCGATATAATGCAATAGATGGGCACACAATTCCGGATCAGTGAGTTGCTGGGTTTTTGGATCAATGAGCTCACAATGTTCAAACAGGGTTTTGATGAATGGGTGGATCAAAATAAGCCCTGCATTTTGAATGTATTGTCCCTCGTTCTGGTTTACCTCTGCCTGAGTTTCTGTATCTTTTTCCTGAATGGTTTCTATTAAAACTGTTACATTCTCAGGTAGCTCTGCAGCATTCGTTTTGATGCTTTCAGAAATTTCATTTTCTGTAATAAAAGGGAATATCTTAACTACTTTTTTCCTGTTCTGATGATTGCTTTTTGTTTGTGATAAGCCAATCTGTTCTATTGTTGAAATTTCCTGTAAAAGATACTCCCGTGGATGGGTATTGGATGTATTCAAATACTCCGATATTACATTGAAGATCAAACGCCATATTGCAATTCTATCCGTATGATTCAGTTTTGATATATAATGTATTGTATCGGTGTCCAGGTTAATATTTAATTCCTTATTTTTCAGAATTGCCAAACATAATTGTGCAATTTGTTCATTGGAAAACTGATTAATAATCCGATTTTTAACATTTTCTTTTGACAAAACAGATAGAATGCTCCTTTGAAAATTATCGGCCGAAATAAGCCGGTCAAAAGCCGTTGATTCCAAAATAGCCATATTATTACTCTCCGAATTCCACCAGGGCATAGCTCCTTTTTCTAAAAAATAGATAAAAGCCCTGAGCATCTTTTCCTGATTGTCTATCAGGTATGCCTTAGTGTCCCTTTCTGTTTCCTGATGGGAAGTTTCAATGGGACTGGTAATTTCTGACAGTTCTTCTTTAAAAAGTTCAACTATCTGATCTTTTAACTCTGTATTTAATGCGCTGCTTTTTACATCCACATTTAATTCTAAACGGGGAATCTGCAGGGTCTGACCAGCTAATTTATATTCTAAAGCTTTGATATGCTTTTCTATTTCCGGAAAAACATCAATAGACAAAAAGCTGTTAATATCATCTTTTATATGCAATGCTTTTTCTTTATTGTTGACGGTAATTTCAAGAAAAACTTTCTGAATGATATGATTTTGCTTCACATTAATAGGTTTACATTATAAAATATCGGGAGTAGTCAAATGGTTTTACTTTTGGTTGAACTCTCCACCCCAAAAACCTGCAGGACAAAGACTGAATCTTGATCTCTGTTTAGCACTCAATCTGCATCCACAGCCTCTGATAAACCCATCTTTTGGACCATCTACCACTTCCAGTGTCTCTGGATTGAGCCATTTCATTGCGTTGCAATTGTTGCCGTTTTTTAAAGGACATGCATTACAAATTTCTTCCCTTAAAGAGAAAATAGCTTCTTCATTTTGATTTGCTGCCCCCAGTTTTGAGCGTAGTTCGTTAAAGTGGCCTTCAATGATTTCATTGCGCTTGCTGAAAAGATTTTTAATATTCATATGATTAAAGTTTTTAAAATTATTGGGTCAAAATTAGAAAGAAGAAAAGCCATTTTGCGAATTATAAGACCGTTCTATTCTGTCTTTGCAGTAAAACACAAAAATCATTTCGTGGTGATGCGGGTTTACAATTTTTAGAACTTGTTGGGTAAAAAATGTGGTACTCCTAATCAGGAATGCATGTGCTTTTTTGTAGAATTAATACTTCTTGTAATCAAAATTCAGAAATGCAGGACCACTAAAAATGACCATTTAGTTAATGGATAATCTTATGTTGAAAAATGATGCTTTTTAAAAGCAGAATGAGCCTCAATCACCAGGCTGAAAATTTAGTATAATTAGTCAAATAAAATCTCTGGTCTTAGATTTAATTTTTCAATATTGATTTTAATATGTTTATTTTCAGTGTTTTAATTGTGTGTTTTTTCGTTTTTTTTTAAAAGTGTTAAAATCCTATTTACTGCAAAGACTGTATTGAGGCCTCAAAATATTTGTCTTTTGAGGGGGGGGGATTGTATGTTTGCACCATAATAATTAAGAACAGAAATTATGATTAATAAAGTATTAACAGTTTTAAAAAATCAGCTAAATGCTCCGGATGGTTTATGGGATCCTAACGTTCCTAACGAAATTGAAATCGCTGTTGTTGATGACATTGCAAAACATGATGACAATACTGAGGGACTTAATAACAAAGTAGTAATCAGTCTGCTCAACATTGAGGAAGAATCAACATTGAAAAACAGGTCAAGGTATCAGCAGGTTGTTGTTGAGAACAATCCAATTCGATACGATAAAGAAAGTACACCAGCTTACTTAAACCTATATGTAATGATTGCTGCCAACAGAAGTACCTATAGCAAATCATTACTAAGTATTTCAAAAGTGATTGAGGTATTTCAGGCAAAAAATGTTCTGGAGTATGTGGATCTTGAGCCCGAAAACAACTTCAGTTTCAGAATTGAACTGCATTCAATTCCCTTTGAACAGCTAAGTTACGTCTGGGGACTATTAGGCGGAAAAATAATGCCATCTGCCTTATATAAAATAAGTGTGATAAAAATTGCGGCTAAGGATGTAATCCCTGTTAAATTAATTAATGACGTTAATATCCAAAGTATTAAAATTGATTAATCATAAAAGCAAAAACTAAAACTAATAACCCTTTAAATTTTTAAACATGTTAAATTCAGCAACACCAGGTGTTTCTGTTGAAGAAATTACAAAACTTCCATACTCAGTTGCCTATATAGAAACAGCTATGCCAGCGTTTATTGGGTATACCGACCTACTCCCTGCCGGGTATAATGAACCCTTCAGAATCAATTCTCTTTTAGAATATGAACAATATTTTGGAAAAGCAAAAAAAGAAAATATCCAACTAAAAGATGTAGAAGGCCAGGGAGCAACTATTGTAGCCCCTCAGGTACAGTTTTTAATGTACTATTCGCTGCAAATGTATTTTGCTAATGGCGGCGGACCGTGTTATATCATTTCTGTAGGGGATTATACATCAGCAGAAGTACAATTATCCTCATTGGAAACAGGACTGGGTAAGATAGATCATAAAAATATTAAAGAACCGATTCTTATTATTTTCCCTGATGCTATTTCGTTAACCAATGAATCTGAGTTTTATAGTATCTATAATCAGGCAATTGATAAAGCTAAGGATGAGAGTAAGAACAGGTTTGTTATCCTGGATACCTATTACGGAAATTCTATCATCAAATCAAACAATCTTACCACGATTGAATCTTTTAGAAGTAATATAAACCCAACTAATCATGCGGCGGCTTACTTCCCTCACTTAAAAACCATTTTGAATTATACTTTTGATGAAACTAAAACCCCTATCACCCATGCCGGTTTACAAAAAACAGGGCAAGGAAGTGCTCTTTTTTATGCGGGTGAGATTTCTGCTTTAGATGAATTGAAAAGGTTGGCAAGTGCCGAAATCTCAACGGGATCTGCCGATGCTTACGTGCTTGCTGATTTATTAGATCAGGCTATTGCGATAGCAGAAGAAGTGAATGAAGCAGCGGATGCAGGTGATAAAAAAAATGCTTTAACAGAAGCAATTGATGAAGCAAAAGTTGTTTTAGAAGCCATATATGACGGAATAATAGATGATTTTGTGATCCCTGATGGTTTTGACGAAGATGCACCTGTTTTCAGTGGAGAGTTTGATGCATTAAAAGCTGCAATTCTTGAAGTAAAAGACGAAAAAGGAGATGCAAACGGTATAACGCTTAAAAATTTAGAATTATCCAATTCGGCACTTTACAATCAGGTGAAAAAAGAAATACTGTCGTTAAAAGTTGTTTTACCACCATCATCAGCAATTGCAGGAGCATACGGCAGAATAGACAGCACAAGAGGAGTGTGGAAAGCTCCGGCAAATATCAATATTAGCCATGTCATTACTCCGACAGAAAAAATTTCAGATCAGGAACAATCTACTTTAAACATAGATGATTTCGGAAAATCAATCAATGCAATCAGAACTTTTACAGGAAAAGGTACATTAATCTGGGGAGCAAGAACACTTGAAGGGAAAGATAAAAATAATGAAGGGAAAGATAACGAATGGAAATATGTACATGTACGCCGTTATTATAATATGATCAGACAAGCGATCAACGAAGCACTCAATAAGTTTATTAATGAGCCTAATATCCCTCATACATGGTTACGGGCAAAAACAATGCTGGAAAATTTTCTTAACCAGCAATGGATGGAGGGTGCATTAGCAGGCAGCACTCCGAAAGAAGCCTACGAAGTAACAGTTAAGGGAGTAGAAGGCACTACTATTATGAATGTTGACCTTAAAATAGCATTAGTACGTCCGGCAGAGTTTATTGTACTCAGTTTCTCGCACAAATTACAACAGTTCTAAAAAATAAAAACAATAAATCAATCACGAATAAATATTCGAAGTTTTACTTCGAGGAATAATTAATATTAACGTAAAATTTTTAAAAATGAATTACAAAACCCCTGGAGTTTACGTGGAGGAGCAAGGAAAATTTCCCCCTTCCGTAGCGCAAGTTGAAACGGCTATCCCTGCTTTTATTGGATATACAGCGGATGGACCGAAAAATAAACCAACGAGAATTGTTTCGATGTTGGAGTATGAAGAACTTTTTGGAAAAGCAAACTCTGAAATCTTCGCTGTAGCTTTCAAAGATGGTGTTGCAACAGCAATGCCAACCAAGGTAAGCGACTTTAAAATGTATTATGCCATGCAGATGTATTTTGCCAATGGTGGTGGCCCTTGCTATATTGTTTCTGTAGGAGATTATAAAAGTCCGGAGGCTGTAGATGCTCCTACACCTGCAGAAGCTTTTTTATCAGGTCTTGAATTATTAAAAAAAGAAGATGAACCTACACTGATTGTTTTTCCGGATCTTCAAAGTTTAGTGCCTTCTGATGCTGATGTTACTGCTGCTCAGGCTGTTGTTACTACAGCTTTAAATGCTAAAAATGTTGCTTCCGCAGCTAAAGGTATTGCAGGTGTTGTTGCAGGTGCTGTTGCAGGTGCTAATGTAGAAGCGGCTGTTGATGCTGCAGTTGCTAAGGCGGCGGAATTTAATGTTCCTAATCCTAACGATTTACAGATTGTGGGAGCTAAGGCTGGTCAGGCTGTTGTAGTGGCGGTTAAGATTGCTGCTGCTGTAGATAATGCTACTGTTGCTACTGTTAAGGCAGCAGCTGATGAGGTTGCGGCTGATTTTGAGACAGATTTTACTACGGCTTCGGCTATGGAGACTGATGCTCTTGCTGCCAGCAGCATTGTTACTGCCAGAGCAGGTAATTCTGTTGCGATTGGCAAAATCTATGCTTTGTACAGCAAGGCTTTAGATCAGGCAGAATTGTTAAAAGACAGGTTCGTCATTATGGATGTTCTTGAAGATGCTGCTGATTTTAGAGATAAAGTATCTTCTACAGGTCTGAAATACGGAGCAGCTTATTATCCAAAATTGAAGACTGTTCTAAGCTATGATTTCAAAGATGCTGATATCTTAGTTACCGGTGCATCTGGTATCACAACTTTAGCGGATTTGAAGACTGTTAATTCTGAAATGTATAACCAGGCTAAAAAAGCAATCGAGTCTACATCAGTAGTATTGGCACCGTCATCAGCAATGGCCGGAGTTTATGTAAAAGTAGACAGTACTTCCGGAGTATGGAAATCGCCTGCCAATTTAGGGCTTAGTTTAGTAGAAGCACCAGCAGTAAAAATCTCCAATAAAGAACAAGATCTGCTTAATGTAGATGCTGAATCAGGAAAATCAATTAACGCGATCAGAACTTTTACAGGAAAAGGAACGATGGTTTGGGGAGCAAGAACATTAGACGGTAACAGTAACGAATGGAGGTATGTACCTGTACGTCGTTTCTTCAACATGGTAGAAGAGTCTGTGAAGAAAGCTACAGAACGTTTCGTCTTTGAACCGAATACGGCCAATACATGGGTTCGTGTACAGGCTATGATCGAAAATTTCCTTGACCAGCAGTGGAGAGACGGTGCATTGGCAGGAAGCAAGCCGGAAGAAGCTTTTTACGTAAGCGTTGGTTTACACAAAACAATGTCTGCGCAGGATATTTTAGAAGGAAGAATGATCATTGAAATCGGAATGGCAGCAGTACGTCCGGCTGAATTTATTGTGTTACGTTTTTCACACAAATTACAGGAAGCATAAGCTAAATTAAATAACAAATAAAAATAAATACATTATGAGTACATATCCATTAGTAAAGTTTGCCTTTGAAGTAGATTGGGGCGGAACAAAAGTAGGTTTTCAGGAAGTCAGCGGTTTAAATGTTGAAGCAGCTTTAATTGAATACAGACATGGCGCAAGTCCTGATTTCAGTAAGATTAAAATGCCTGGAATGAAAAGTTTCAGTAATATCACTTTAAAGAGAGGAACTTTCAAAACTGATAACGAATATTTCGACTGGTTCCAAAGTATTCAGCTAAGCACCGTAGAGCGCAGATCTATTACGATTTCTCTTTTAGATGAGACAGGAGCGCCTGCAGTTACATGGAAAGTGAAAAATGCATTCCCGCTTAAGTTACAGTCAACAGATCTGAAAGCTGAAGGTAACGAGGTTGCTATTGAAACGCTGGAAATTGCACACGAAGGATTAACTATTGAAAACAATTAATATTAACTTTAAATTTTTAACAAATGAATTACAAAACACCTGGAGTTTACGTAGAAGAAATTGCGAAATTCCCACCATCTGTAGCACAAGTAGAAACAGCTATCCCGGCTTTTATCGGACATACGGATAAAGGACCAAGAAATGAACCCACAAGAATTTCTTCTATGTTGGAATACGAAACGATTTTTGGAGGAGCAAAAAATGAAAAAACAGCAATCTCTATTAAGATTGAAGATACAGTTGTTACTGCAAATATAGATAATACCAAGGTAAGCCCTTACAAAATGCATTATGCTATGCAAATGTATTTTGCTAATGGTGGTGGACCATGTTATATTGTTTCAGTAGCTGACTATGAAAAAACTCCTGCATTAGGAACGGAAACAGTTGCTGGAGGTCTGTGGTTCGGATTGAAATCACTGGAAAAAGAAGATGAGCCAACGCTTATTGTTTTCCCGGATGCTGAAGTTTTAGGAGCAGATGCTTATAAATTATACAATAAAGCTTTAGATCAGGCAGAAGACTTGAAAGACAGGTTCGTTATTATGGATGTTTTTGAAGATGCTGCTGCTTTTAGAGCTGGAGTAGATGCTGCAGGATTAAAATATGGAGCTGCCTATTATCCAAAATTGGAGACTGTTTTAAGCTATAGCTTTGATGATAAAGACGTTAAAATCGATAGCTATAAAGAAGTAAATGCTGCTGGAGTTCTTGTGGACGTTACAATGCCTCAAAATGGAAATACCTTAGCATGGTTGAAATCAAGAAGTTCAGCATTGTATAACCAGGCTAAAAAAGAAATTGAATCTAAAAGATTGGTATTGACTCCATCTTCATCAATTGCCGGAATTTATGCTAAAGTAGACAGTACTTCCGGAGTATGGAAAGCACCAGCCAACTTAGCAATCAGCAATGTACTGGCACCTGTTGTAAAAATTTCTAATGAAACGCAGGACGGCCTTAACGTAGATGCGGTAGCAGGAAAATCAATCAACGCGATCAGAACTTTTACAGGAAAAGGAACGATGGTTTGGGGAGCAAGAACATTAGACGGTAACAGTAACGAATGGAGGTATGTACCTGTACGTCGTTTCTTCAACATGGTAGAAGAGTCTGTGAAGAAAGCTACAGAACGTTTCGTCTTTGAACCGAATACGGCCAATACATGGGTTCGTGTACAGGCTATGATCGAAAATTTCCTTGACCAGCAGTGGAGAGACGGTGCATTGGCAGGAAGCAAGCCGGAAGAAGCTTTTTACGTAAGCGTTGGTTTACACAAAACAATGTCTGCGCAGGATATTTTAGAAGGAAGAATGATCATTGAAATCGGAATGGCAGCAGTACGTCCGGCTGAATTTATTGTGTTACGTTTTTCACACAAATTACAGGAAGCATAAGCTAAATTAAATAACAAATAAAAATAAATACATTATGAGTACATATCCATTAGTAAAGTTTGCCTTTGAAGTAGATTGGGGCGGAACAAAAGTAGGTTTTCAGGAAGTCAGCGGTTTAAATGTTGAAGCAGCTTTAATTGAATACAGACATGGCGCAAGTCCTGATTTCAGTAAGATTAAAATGCCTGGAATGAAAAGTTTCAGTAATATCACTTTAAAGAGAGGAACTTTCAAAACTGATAACGAATATTTCGACTGGTTCCAAAGTATTCAGCTAAGCACCGTAGAGCGCAGATCTATTACGATTTCTCTTTTAGATGAGACAGGAGCGCCTGCAGTTACATGGAAAGTGAAAAATGCATTCCCGCTTAAGTTACAGTCAACAGATCTGAAAGCTGAAGGTAACGAGGTTGCTATTGAAACGCTGGAAATTGCACACGAAGGATTAACTATTGAAAATAACTAATCATGGCAGTTTTATATCCTCCAACCAGTTTCTCTTTTATTGTTAATGGGATTTCAACAACAGAGGGTATTGACTCCAGATTTCAATCTATATCTGGTTTATCAACAGAAATTGGAACTGAAGAATATGCCGAAGGAGGCGAAAACAGGTTTACGCACCAGCTTCCTTTGAGACCCAAATATCCTAATCTGGTTCTTAAGCGTGGGTTAATCGTAAGTTCCGGATTGATAAGCTGGTGTAGAAATGCGATGGAAAACTTCCAGTTTGAACCCAGAGACCTGATCATTACTCTTTCAGGCGGGATTCAGTCTACAGCACCCCTAATGGTTTGGAATGTAGTTGGAGCATATCCTGTAAGATGGGAAGTATCAGAATTCAACGCAGAAGAAAGCAAACTTGCTATTGAAACAATAGAACTGAAATATAGATATTTCACAATACCCTCATCGTTAGCAAGCTTAGGCTTGTAATTTCTAAATCAAATCTAAGCACCCGAACGTGTGTTAGTTTAAAGATAATATTTACCCAAATCTTTTTTCATAAAAAACAACAGATTGGTCTATAACAGAGACTGAACACACCCTTCATGTGCTTAGATTTTTAAAAATAAACATGTTAAATCATTGGTTATTAGTGTTTTGAATATTAATGATCGATTAAAAAACAAACAAAATGCCAATAGAAATAAAAGAGCTTCACATTAAAATAAATGTGGACGAAAAAGCAGAAGCAACGACGACTGGCACATCGGTAGATGAAGCACAGCTCATGCGCGCAATCAGCGAAAGTGTAGAACAGGCAGCAAAGATAGAAAACCGTAAAAAAGAAAGATAATGAGAGGAGCAATTCAAAAACTGACAATCGGAACATACGAAAACTCTGATTATGAAAAAAGAGTTCAGAGCGGTGCTTTTAAAGCTTTTATCAATCCGACAGGTTTTTCTATGACCTATAAAACGAAATATAATAAAGATCAGGCAGATGGTAATTCTAAACCTAATTTAGGATACACCTCATCAGCATCACCTGATTTACAATTAGAATTTCTATTTGATGGGACAGGAGTTACAGAAGCGAATTCAGGGCTTAAACTGATCAATAAAATTAAAGGGAAATCGTTTGCAAAAACAGCTGTAACAAAACAGATTGAAGATTTTTATAAGGCAACAAGCGAGCTGGAAGGTTCTATCCATAAACCTTATAATGTTATCCTTAATTGGGGAAGTTTTGAATTTAAAGGAGTGCTTTCTGAATTAACGATAGAATATAAATTATTTGATAACGAAGGCCAGCCTCTGAGAGCTATAGGAAAGGCAACATTCAGTGAATCAACAAGTCCTAAACTTGCCGGTAAAATTGAAGATAAACAATCTCCGGATCTTACCCACAAAAGAACAGTACAAGCTGGCGATACACTGCCATTAATGACTGAAAGAATTTACGGAGATTCCAAATATTATCTGGAGGTCGCTAAAGTAAACAATCTTGTCAATTTCAGACAGCTAAAACCAGGGCAGGAATTATTCTTTCCGCCATTAGAAAAAGTTTCATGATATGAATAATAGCGGATACATACAAACAGCAAAAAATCCAGATTTAGTCACCCATAAGGTCATGTCTGGAGGCACAGAACTGCCGGGGAAGTACGGGGTGAAAAGCATTGTCGTGGAAAAAGAAGTCAACAGAATTCCTTATGCCCGCATTGTTATTTTAGACGGAAGTGTACCGGAGCAGGATTTCAAGCTCAGTAATGAAGAGCTGTTGATTCCCGGAAAAGAAATTGAGATTACCGCTGGATACCATTCTGAAGAAGAAACCATTTTTAAAGGAGTTGTTGTAAAACACAACATAAAAATCAGAAACGGTTCTTCTTACCTGATTGTAGAATGCAGAGATAAGGCCGTAAAAATGACCTTAGGAAGAAAAAGCAAGTACTTCTACGAAAGCACAGACAGTGATGTCATGGAAGAACTCATTAGTAATAACGGGCTTACTGCCGATGTTGAAGCTACTTCAAATTCACATAAGGAATTGGTTCAGTACCAGGCTTCCGATTGGGATTTCATGCTTACCAGAGCGCAGGCAAACGGTAAACTTTGTTTCGTTGAAGATGGAACCATCAAAATTGCTAAGCCTGATTTTAGTGCTGAAGCCGTAGAAACGGTGGTTTACGGATCATCCATACATGAATTTGATGGAGAAATTGATGCCAGAGACCAATTCAGTAAAATTACAGCCAAAACATGGAGCTATACTGATCAGGAACTTACAGAAGTTGAAGCTCAGGATCCGGCGATTAATCTCAACGGAAATCTTTCATCAGGTGATTTGGCAGATGTTTTCGGAATTGAAGACCTGCAGCTTAAGCATGGTGGAAATCTTACTCAGGGAGAACTGCAGGAATGGGGTGATGCCAAAGCAACTTTCCAGCAATTAGCCAAAACAAGAGGAAGAGTAAAACTCCAGGGAATCCCATCTGTGATACCAGGAGCTTCATTAACACTGCAGGGAGTAGGGAACCGTTTCAACGGGAAAATATACGTAACCGGTGTCCGCCATGAAATTGCTGAAGGAAATTGGCTGGTGGATGCTCAATTCGGACTTTCTCCAACATGGTTTTCAGAAACCTATGATGTAAGTGAAATGCCGGGTTCAGGAATTATCCCTGCCATAAGCGGATTACATGTAGGAGTAGTGTCTCAATTGGAATCAGATCCGGACGGAGAAGACAGAATTTTAGTGCAGATCCCCATCATCAATAACGAAGAAGAAGGAATTTGGGCACGTATTGCTACTCTTGATGCCGGAGAAAACAGAGGATCATTCTTCAGACCGGAAATCGGAGACGAAGTCATCATCGGATTTATTAATGATGATCCCAATGATGCCGTGGTACTCGGAATGCTAAACAGCAGTGCAAAACCGGCTCCTCTTGTAGCTTCTGACGATAATCATGAAAAAGGATTTGTTACCCGAAGCGAAATGAAAATGATCTTTAATGACGACAAAATTTCGTACACACTGGAAACCCCAAAAGGTAAAAAAGTGATTGTAGATGAAGATGCCGATGTCATTACAATAAAAGATGAGCATTCTAATACTCTTACCCTTAATAAAGACGGTATCAGTATGGAAAGCGGAAAAGACATTAAGATCAAAGCAAAAGGCGACATTAATATGGAAGGAACCAATATCAATGTAAAAGCAAGTGCTCAATTCAAAGCAGAAGGAAGTTCCGGTTCAGAGCTTAAATCAGGAGCAGTAACAGTAGTAAAAGGATCTCAAGTTAAAATTAATTAATAATCATGAAACCGGCAGCAAGAATTACAGATATGCATACCTGCCCTATGGTAACGGGAACTGTTCCCCATGTAGGAGGTCCTATAATTCCGGCAGGAGAACCCACAGTGCTTATCGGCGGAATGCCCGCAGCAAGACAAGGAGACAAAGCATTATGTACCGGGCCACCGGACACCATTGCTTCAGGATCTTCAAGTGTTTTAATAGGCGGGAAACCTGCCGCAAGAATGGGAGATTCTACCGCTCATGGAGGGGTAATAACCGCGGGTGATGCTACTGTTTTAATAGGCGGATAATATGGAGGGCAGCTTTTAATACAATCATAAGCTCTCTTAGAAATAACATCTGAACTAAAATAAAAATGTAAAACATCAATAACAAAACGGTTAGAATAACCAAAAAACTCTATGCTACAGATGCAAGATGTGAACATTAAATATAACAAATAACGTATGAAAATAAATACAGATTTTTTAGGAACAGGCTGGAGTTTTCCGCCTGAGTTTAACGAAACTGAAGGAAAACTGGCCATGACCACAGATGTAGAAGACATCAATAACAGCCTTAAGATTTTATTGTCAACACGCCCAGGTGAACGTGTAATGTTCCCAAACTACGGGTGTGACTTGCAGGAAATGCTCTTTAAACCGCTGGACTTAACGCTGATTACCCAAATGAAAGGAATCGTTGAGCGTGCTATTTTATATCATGAACCCAGAATAAACATTCTAAGTATTGAAATAGATGCTCAGGAAGAGCTTCAGGGAGAAGTTTTGATACAGGTTGACTACGAAGTAAGAAATACTAATACAAGAAGCAATATGGTTTTCCCTTTTTACAAAGGAGAAGCTACCGAAATATAATGAATTACGGGATGTCTGTAGCCATTTTGAATACTACCAAACACTACAATAAGTATTGCATCTGACCATAGAAAGATAAATATAAACAAATGAAAAAAACAGATACATTTTCACATTATCGTGAAGGAAAATCACAAATGCAGCGCTTTTTAGCAGAATTAGATCCTGGGAATCTTGAGTTACACGATTTCGATTTGTTTGACTGGCTATTATTCGCCAACAATTTTGCTCAACGTGTAAACTATTTTGACAAAGGTAATAATACAACACCAAAAGGAAACTGGGGAAACTTCTTCCTGGGTGATGATGCCAATGCGATCCCACGCAGAGAGAGCGTTGAGTATAAAAGTATGAAAAAACAGGTTACAGATCTTATGTCCCAGTTTGAACAGGATAGCAGCCTGACCCCTCACCTGACATTATTTGTCTGCTTTTTAAAATTATTAGATTTCTCAAAAAATGCCTTCAATAATCTGACTAAAAGGCACCTGGATTTCTATTATAACGAAATTCTTCAAATTGAGAAAAACGACGCCAAATCAGACAAGGTCTATGTGATTTTTGAACTCGCCAAAAAAGCGATTCAGGAAAAAATTCCAGTCGGTACATTGCTGGATGGAGGTAAAGACGCTGATGGAAAAAAACGAATCTACACTACAGGTGATGAACTTATTGCCAATCAGGCAAAAGTAGTAGAGATTAAAAGTTTCTTAAATGATGTTGAAAAAAGAGAACTGAAAATGGCTCCGGTAGCGAACTCTGCTGATGGTATGGGAGATAAATTACCGGAAGACAGCAACTACTGGTGGCCGTTTGGATATAATTCTGATGAAACCGTTTCAAATAAATCTATTTATAAAGAACTTCCAAAAGCTAAACTGGGTTTTTCAATAGCCTCTTCATTATTAGATTTAAAAGAAGGGGAACGTACAGTCACTCTTAAGATCGATTTTAATAAAAATTCAACCCAGAAATTACAAAATCTTTCAAAAACAGATATTGAAAATAATATCAAAGTGCTTTGCAGCGGGGAAAAAGAATGGTTATCAGGTGTTGTTTTAAAATGTATTAAAAACGAAGAAGCAAGATTAGAACTTTCTTTTACATTATCTAAAGATTTCCCGGCAGTTGTAAAATATAATAAAGAAGTGCTGGCAGAAACATTTCAAACCAGCTTTCCTGTTATAAGATTGATGATTGAAGGAGAAAAATATTACGATATGTACGAAGCTCTTTCAGAAAAATTAATAAAAAATATTGAAATAGCAGTTGATGTAAAAGGCGTAAAATCAATTCAGATAGAAAATGACAACGGAACATTAAATTCAGAAAAGCCTTATTATCCTTTTACCGCACAACCTGTTAAAGGATCTAATTTTTATATCAAATGTCCTGAAATGTTTTCCAAAAAATGGCAGAACGCGGACATTACGATCAACTGGAAAAATGCTCCGGATTCTATAAAAGATTTATATAGCGGATACGTCATTCAGCCTAATCAAAACATCAGTTTAAACGATTTTGAATCTTTAAAAAACTCCTCAATTGTAGGTTCTGATGGTTACTTTAAAGCAGATGTCGCCTTGCTGGATAAGGAAATCTGGTATGAAAAAGCCAATGATATTGATGTATTCAGTAAAGTAAGAGACGCTTATAAAGTCCAATTTTCTGTAAATAATACAAGCAATGAGGCCGGGACAAGTGAGACGATCAGGTTGACACTTAATCAGTCATCATTACAGGATGTATATCCTAAACTGTATACATTGGCATTATCAAGTAATCCGAGTTTAAAAAAACTTATTCCCAACGAACCGTATATTCCTTTTGCTGAAGATATAGAGCTGAATTACAGCGCAAAAGAAAATGCATATTCGTACTTAGAAAGAAAATCTGCCGGAGAAGCTTCAAAAAATAAAGAAGTACAGCTGTATCATGAGGATGTATTCGGACAGTATGAAAAAGAAGTCGAAACCAACAGCATTGTACCTGTACATCAAAATGGAGGCGAATTATACATCGGTTTGGAAGCAATGCCTCAGACGACAGTTTCACTATTGATTCAAATGCTGGAAGGAAGTGAAAATCCTTTGGTAGAGACCTTCCTGGAAAAAGAATATATAGAATGGCATATCCTTTTAAACAATACATGGATGAGTCTGTCGAATTATATGCTGCAGAACGAGACCAGAAAGTTCCTGGAATCAGGGATTGTCAAGTTTAAAGTGCCTAAGGACGTTGATAAAAGCTACACAAGATTTGCCGACGGATTAGTCTGGATCAGAGCCAAATCACAAAGAAGTTATGATGCAGTATGTAAAATTCAGGGAATCTATACGCAGGCTGTTTTAGCGACATTCCAGAATCAGGACAATGACCTGTCTCACCTTAATAACGGACTGGAAGCAAAAACTATTGCTAAACTTATCACAAGAGTTCCTCAGGTAAAATCGGTTAGCCAGCCTTATAACTCGTTTGACGGTAAATACAAAGAAACCGATACTGAGTTTTACAGACGGGTAAGTGAACGATTGAGACATAAGCACAGAGCTATTACCCAATGGGATTACGAACATTTGGTATTACAGGAGTTCCCGGAAGTCTTTAAGGTAAAATGTTTAAATCATACTTCCGAAACTTCCTATATGGCTCCGGGCCATGTAACCCTGATGGTGGTTCCGAATATTAAAAATAAAAATGCTTTTGATGTCTATCAGCCGAGAGTAAGCCGAGCTTCGCTAAATAAGATTCAGAATTATGTAAATGAATTAAATACAATGCATGTGAAAGCTCAGGTGATCAATCCCAATTACAAAGAAGCGAAAGTAGAAACAAAGGTCAAGTTCTTTGAGCAGTACGATGAAACATTTTACACCAAACAGCTGGACGAAGATATTAAAAAATACATATCGCCCTGGGCTTTTACAGACTCTGAAAATATTGATTTTAATGTAGAGTTGAATGTTAATCAGTTGGTTAACTATCTGGAGCAGCTGTATTATGTAGACTACATTGATGATATTAAAATATTGGTGAACAATGTTCCGCAAAGGCAGTCTTTAATCGAAGTAGATCCAAAATCAATTCTGGTATCTGCCAAACAGCACAATGTCACTATTACAGAGCAGGTATGTATTTAATAATAAATAAGAAGAAACATAATCATGTCAGAAAATAAACATATTAGTATATCAAAAAATATAGAAACCGGGGATCAGACAGATTTTCATTTTCTACGCAAAACCGGGGTTGAATACATAGAGAAGTTAGGAGGAAAACTATGGACCGATTATAACTCTCATGACCCCGGTATCACCACGTTGGAAGTTTTAAGCTATGCCATAACGGATCTTGGGATGAGGATGAACCTGAACATGGAAGATATCTTAGCATCTGATGATGTAAAAAAAGACATTCATACCCAGTTTTTAAAGGCTGCAGAGATTTTGCCTTCAAGACCTTTAAACGAACTGGACTACAGAAAGTTGTTTATAGATATTAACATGGCAGGAAGTCTTACAAGACCGATCCGTAACTGTTGGTTAGTCCCTAAAAATGAAAAATTATACGTTGATTGCAAAACAGGAGATTTAGACTTTAAACCCATTGGAGAAAAAACACAAAGCTTTGACGTAAAAGGACTGTATGACCTGTATGTAGACTATGCTGAAGAGATTGATACGGATGGTATCGGATGTGAAAAATCTAATGTCAATATCAAAATTTTAGACAGTTACCATGCCAACAGAGGACTTTGCGAAGATCTGGCGGAGATTAAAGAAGTTGAAATCCAGAAAGTTGCAGTATGTGCCCGTATCGGACTTGTCAACAAAGCAGATGAGGAACTGGTGCATGCTAAAGTAATCAGAACGATCAATAATTATCTTTCTCCTGAGGTTCATTTTTATTCATTGAAGCAAATGCTGGACAAAGGCCTGACTACAGATCAGATCTTTGAAGGACCTCTTTTGGATAACGGTTTTATCGATACTGAAGAGCTTAGAAACAGCCAGTTAAGAACAGAAGTTCGTCTTTCCGATATCATCAGTGAAATCATGAAGATTGAAGGGGTTAAAGAAATTCATGACGTTTCTATTGCAGGTTGTGACAGTGTGATCAAACAAAATAACGACTGGCTGATCTGTATTGAAAAAGGCAGAAAACCGGAACTGTGTGAACTGAGCTCATTCAGCTACAGTAAAGGATCTCTTCCGTTAAATATCAACGACAAAAAAGTTCAGGAATACTTAGAAACTCTTAAAAGGGAAGAAGAAGTGCTCAGAGAGGATGCAAGACAAAATAAAGAATTGACTTTGCCGCAAGGAACTTCATATGATATTGCAAACTATGCTACTATTCTGAATGAATTTCCGGATACCTATGGAGTAGGAGAATCAGGAATTATAGGGAATCAATCCCCGGAGAGAGAAGCTTTGGCCAAACAGATGAAAGGGTATTTGTTATTTTTTGATCAGATCCTTGCCGGCTATTTCAAACATCTTGAAAAAGTAAAAGAAGTATTAAGCATCAATGGTAAGCTAAAAAGAACCTTTTTTACACAGGCTCTTAAGAATATTAAAGGGTTTGATGAACTGGTTTCTGAATACGATACCGAAAATGATGATCAGCTTACAGATTCATTGTATAAAGAGTTGGATAACAGTGTGGAACGTAGAAATGAAGTTTTGGATCATTTGATCTCCCGTTTTGCCGAAACATTCAGTGACTATACTTTCTTAATGAAATCCCTGTATGGGAAATCTACCGATGAAATTGTCTTAGGTAATAAAGAAAATTTCTTAAAAGAATATTCATCATTAAGTAAAGACAGAGGGTTAGGTTATAATTACACCTTAATCGGAGATTCAGATCTTTGGAATACCAGTAATATTTCCGGTGTTCAGAAAAGAATCGCCCGTTTGTTGGGAATTAAAGATTATACCCATAGAAACTTATCGCAGTCGCCGGTTTCCATTATTGAAACAATAGATAATGCCGGTAAAAAAACGTATACATGGAAAATAAAAGATGCTGGTAACAATATTATCTTATCATCTGTAAATAGTTATACGACTGAGCATATTGCAATCAAAAACCTGAATGAAGCCATTTATCAGACCATTCAGATCGATCAGGAAGATCTTGAAAATGCATTAGCTACACTGGATGAGAAGAATCCTGCAGATACATTAGAAAAACTGAAAAACTGTGAAAAGGATTACTGTTTAATTGGAAATATAAAAATCCGTGTTTCATTGGGAGGGAACTATTATTTTGAAATTCTGGATGACAGTGGTCAACAAAATGTTATTGCTGTTCACAAAAAGACCAATCCTTATTCAGAATTGAAAGACCTGAAAAAAGGAATTGAAGAGACGATTAATTATTTCAAATATGAATTTACAGAAGAGGGTATTTTCCTTGTTGAGCATTTATTATTAAAGCCAACCACTAAAGATTATAAGCTCATGGGCGGTATTGGCTGCATGTCTGTCGGAGGTACTTTCAGAATCATGTATGACCTGGAAGAAGAAAATCCTGCAACAGATCCGATAGAATATTCGGAAGCCTTTATGTCTTCTTGCGAAGAAGACTGCGAAACAGACGTTTTTGACCCTTATTCTTACAGGGTGAGTGTTGTTCTTCCTGGCTTTGCCTATCGTTTTCAGGATCCTGATTTCAGACGTTATGCAGAAACAGTGATCAGACAGGAAATTCCGGCTCATGTTTTAGCAAAAATTTGCTGGGTGGGAGATCGTTTGAGTGAAAAACAAACTGCTCAGAATGATTTGGCTGAATTTGAAGTAGCCTTTAAAAAATACCTTTCAGATAAGTCAAGAAACAATATTGCGAATCTCGGAAACAGCATTACAGATTTATTGACTGCTCTTAGCCATTTGAATAATATCTATAGACCGGGAAGACTGTTGGACTGCGACGCCAGTGATAGTGACATTCTGGATGGAAAAATCATATTAGGACAATCGAACTTATCAAAAAAAATTGAAAAATAATGAATACCAAATTAGACAATGTAACAACCCAATATAGAAAGTTCAACGACAATCAGGCGTTAACTGAAGGGCAATTAAACGAATTTATAGATTATTTTGAAGATCAGGACAGACTATCAAGAACCCGTCTGAGCGGCGTGGGGATAGTGTGTGGTTTTCAATCGGAATATGTAGAGCTTGAAATCTCACCTTCTTTAGCAGAAAAAACATCCAGACCCGGAGATAGAGATCTTGAGGAGATTCCTTTTGATACGATTGCTATTACACAAGGAGCTGGGGTGACTACGGATGGAGACTTAATAACACTGCGTAAGGCAGGAAGCAAAAACTCAGAGGTTACCATTGATTTCCAGGCTAAAAATTATAGATACTATAGAAATTATATTGATGTCGTAGGATATGAGCATTTTCGTATCGGAGGGCAGCAAATCCCTCTTTTAGAATTGTTTACAACACAAGAGTATACAAAGTTAGTGAACGAAGGAGCTAACGCCGGGGATTTTAAACAGGTAATAGATATTCGTAGTTCGTTAAATGATAAAATTGTAATTCTGTATTTAGAAAGTTATTCTAATGATGAAAATCCATGTCAGGATGCAGATTGTGACAATAACGGGGCTGAGCAGGTTTCTAATCTTAAAGTACTTCTGGCAGATTCAGCATCTGTTTCAGAGCTTATTGCGAAAGGTGATGCAAAAGATGCTATCTATAAACAACACAATACTTATGAAAAGCTTTTTGACAGTTTACCGAACATACAGGCTAAAAGAGTTATTTTGGATATCGAAGTTAAAACAGCTTTACAATTAAAAACAAAATTCAAAGAATCAATCACTGCTGTTGCAGATTTAAGCCAGGGCTTTGACTCTATTGCAGATACTTTTAACGTGAGTGTCAACCTGGGAGGGCAAACGCTTATCGATAAATTGAATTCCTTATTGTCTATGACGACAACAGGTTTGGAGGATTATCAATACCGATATGATTTACTGAAGGATTTGATTGATACCTACAATGAAATAAAAGATCTGATCCTGCATCTGAACGCTGAGTGTTGCCCGGATATTACTTCATTCCCAAAACACCTGATGTTAGGTCCTGTGGGAGCAAAACAGGAATTAGGGCAGTACACCCCTTTACGTCATGGATTTTACAATTCACCTGTAACAACAAATGATGATGAGAATTATGAAAGAGTTGTAATGCTTGCCAACCGTTTTGTGCAGAAAATCAATGGATTTCAAACCTATATCGGACGCATTAAAATTACACCTTCCAATCTTAATGTAAGGCTGGGTAATAAGGCAATACCATATTACTATAATGTGGATCAGCCTTTATTGGCTCAGTGGAACTTTGAAAAAGCAAAAACCGATAGAGCCGCTTACAATCTAAGTTATCATACAACCAATCTGGCAGGAGAAGATTTTATTCAGAATCCGCTGAATTATAACATTGACAATAATGATTTCTATAGAATTGAAGGTCACCTAGGAATGCCTTATAAAACAGCATTGCAAAACATCAATGACCTTAAAACACAATACGGATTAGCTTTTGATGTCATTGCATTGGTTCTGGATAAAGGCGAAAAACCTGGCGGCAAGCCGCCAGTCAGAGAAAAAACAGTGTCGATAGACGAGCTCAGAAAGCAGCTGGTGTCCATTTCCAGTGATGTTAGCAACAGAACATTCAATTCACAAAATACTTTACTGAATATCTCTAAACTGGATGAACAGTTAAGACTGCTGAACCAGGCCGAATTCTCAAAAGAAGGATCACCTGAAGGAATTACCGTTGTAAAACAAGATCCTAAAAAAGATGATGTTGTAAGTGAGCTTTTAAGTGAGTTTCTGGAGCGAAAATCAGGACTGGAGCACAAGGGCGGAGTAGAACCGGGCGGAACTATTGCTTTGGTTTATTATTCTGAGGCTGATAATCAGGTGCTTGCAGACTTTTCGTTACCTTACTTATGTTGTTCTAAAAAAGATCCTGCATTCCTGTCATTACCGAGCAGCAAGCTATGTCAGAAAGATGCTCCGATTGCTATGACAATTGTTCCGACAGACGGACAGGTAAAAGCATTTGTAAATGGTACTCAGGTTCCTGCGGTTACACAATCCGGAGGTCAGAGCTTCTTCGATCCAGGGTTGGTGAATGCAATTTACTTTGGACAAACCATTACATTTACTGTGGATGATGATCCGGTAGAAGCACAGATGGTCGTATATGCACAACCGAATGTATCTGTTACTACAGGTACCGTGAGCTATGATGCTCCTACGATGGACGAGAATGCCAACAATCCGGATGCTACAGTTGAATTTAATGTTGCCGGGGACTTTACAGGTCTTACATTTACCTGGAATTTTGATGATGGTACTCCAATACAGCATAATGAGGCGCCTGCTAACAAAAAGATCCACGTGTACAAACTGGTTGCAGGACAAGAAAAAACTTTCAATCCAATACTTACAGTAACCAATACTAATGGTTGTAGTACGGTGTACAAATTAGCTCCGCTTAAATTAAAAGGTCAATCCACTATTGCATGTTTAAGTGGTATGAGAGTGGTTATTCAGTACAGAGATGATGTAGACCAAGGTCACGTTTGTAATGATGCTACTTTCAACTTAAAAGGAAATGATATTGTAATAGGAGGGATCAATCCATACCCTGGTTTTGTTGGAAATATACATTTAAGTAATACAGGAGGTAATCAGGATAGAGGTAATCATAAAGCAGGTACTCCTCCGTTGAGCAGATATAATGAAATTACGATCACTCAGGCTGAAGCGAAACAAATGGCATCACAATCATTGGATGGCTTTGTAGAGTTTTCACTTGAATGTGCATTACCTCCTAGTAACAGACCACCAACAGGTTGTCACCAGGATGTTGCTTATACAGAAATCTTCTTAGCAAACGCTACTATTCCTATTTATAAAGGGTATCCAAATGGGAATTTCCTAAAAATAAACCCTTGTACAGGAGTGACAAAATAATAGTCAAATAATAACTTCATAGACAGTCTGAATTGTCTATGAAGTTTATTAAAAGACCTTAATAAATCATTAAAAATGAACAATAATGAATAATCAATTAAGTAATATAACCGTTCAATATCGAAAGTTCAGTAAAGGACAGTATCTGGAAGATCCCGATCAGTTCAATGAGTTTCTGGACTCTTTCGAAGATCAGGACCGTTTGTCCAGAATGCTGCTTAAGGGGGTTGGTGTTGTATGTGGTTTCAAACCCAAACTTATTTATAAAAACAGACTTTTAGACAAAATACAGCTCTCTCAGGGGGCGGCTGTAACAACTGACGGAGATTTGCTCACCTTAAGTAATACAAGTGAGGTAAGTAAGGATTTGTATGTGAGTGATTTAAAAACCATCAACTTAGAATATAAAGACTATACGCATTGTAAAGCATACGATAATTTTAAAGTAAAATATCCGGCATTTTATGAGGGAACCGAGCAGATTGAACTCTGGGAACTGGCAACAGCTCAGGAAGCAAGATCGGATTTTCAACCCATTAATACCCTATCGAATTTAGAAGACAAATACCTGCTGCTGTATCTGGAGGATTATGAAAAAGAGGTTAAACCCTGTAGAGGAGTTGACTGTGATAATCATGGTATACAGCAGATTAGAAACCTCAAAGTATTAGTTATTACAGCAAGTGGTATCACTCATATTCTTGGAGAAGATGGTTTTTCTCTGCCTGATCCCATAACAGGTGAGGTTAAACCCAAAAGAAAAGATAATCTTCAGCCTCATCCTTTGTTTATAGAAGGGATTATGGAGCCTGTAAAACAAAACCGGATTATTTTAGAGAAGTTTGTTGCAGACGAAATTGTAAGTGCTTCCGATTTAAAAAGACAGTATATTAAGGCTTTGGACAAGGATGATTACGGTAAAATCGTCTTTGATAAAATCCAGGCGATCGCTAAAATATTAAAGGTTTCAGGTTCTAGCCATGAAGTATTCAAAGCATCATTTACAAAGATTTTTAACCAGGATTTTGGTTTTCAGTATGCTTATGATGTAGTAAAGGATTTGATGGATACCTATGCTGAAATTATAGAGTTACTTCCTAAAGCATTTACCAAATGTCTTCCGGATTTTGTTTCTTTTCCCAAACACATCATGCTTGGAAAATTAATCTCGGATACCCAATTGGATTCCTCAAGACATCAGTTTTATAATTCGCCTGTCTTAGACAGTGAAAAAGCAACCCAAAAAGTTAAAACCTTAATCAATCGATTTAATCAGCAAGTGGGACTTTTTGATCCTGATAGTATTATTAAAGGTAAGGAACGCGTTAAAATTACTCCATCACAAATATTAAATCCTTTGGGCAATAAGGCGGTTCCTTTTTACTACCGGGCTACAGAAGAATTTTTAAAAACATGGAATTTTGACAAGACAAGCAACCGGTCATCTGGCAGTAATTTAACCTTTGATACCGAGTGGGTGTTAATAGGGGAATCCGAACAGGTAAGTCCTTTAAATCTCAATATAGATAACAATTCGTTTTATAATATAGAAGGTCATCAGGGGATGGATCACCGAATCGCTTTTGAACAGATAAAGGAAATCAAGGATAAGCAGCAGCTGGGATTTGATATTATGCTTTTATCTTTAGAAGAATTAAAAGGAAATAAAGATCTGTCGAAAGCATATTTCAATGAATATGTAGAAAAAAATTCCGGATTGGAACATAAGCGGGGAGTTAAAACGGGAGGAACTTTTATCATGGTGTATGGTTCCATAAAAGACCCGAAAGTTATTGCAGACTTTTCACTTCCATACATATGCTGTACTCCGAAATCGATCATTAAATTAAGCTTGCCAACTTCTGTTATCTGTGCTGAGGCCAGTCCTATACCTTTTACAGTATCCCCTATGAGTGGAGTGGTAAAAGCAAGTGTTGGTGACGGTGTGAAATTTATCAAAGGACAATATTTCTTCGATCCGAAGTCTGTGGAAGATCAGTTCCATGGCCAGGTAATTACCTTTACTGTAAATGGGAAACCTACTGATTGCAGCATTAAGGTGATTTCAGAACCGGATATAAAAGTAGAAGTCGTTCAACCTATCATTTATCCTGGAGGAGATTCAAAGGCAACAGTAGTAAACTTTAGAGTTTCCGGAGCAAACTTTGCCGACTATACGTACAGCTGGGATTTCCTGGGTACTGATGTCTGGCTTCCTATGAATCCTGATGAAAATGGATATTTAAGTTATAAGTATTACAATCTGGATCCATCAATGATTCCGGTAGTAAAAGTAAAAGTGATCGGCAATGGCTGTACTGACACGGTGACTGTAAATTTACCTCTGGATAAAGAGTGTCCGGTGATTTCAAATGTTAAATATACAGTTGTTGATAATGGTGATGATACCCAGACATTCACATTTGATTGGGATTTGCCTTCAGATCTTTCCGGAATAACAGGCTTGAATATTTATGATTCAAATGACCTCGGAAATGGATGGCATTATGAACCCGGATCATTCCGTCCGCGAAGATCAATTACACTGCCTTTAGGCAAATACTCTATTAGATTCGGTTTAGTGGGTTCATGTAGGGAAGCAGAAAATACGCTGAATCTTCCGGGATTTGATGATATTGGAATTATAAAAGATCAGAATAATCACCCACCCACAGCATTGATCAGATGGAAGGATAATTCAGGAATTGAGGACAGGCTGTGTAGACAGTTGGTTTGTAATTTTACAATTGATGTTTATGCAACTGATCCGGATGGAGATATTGCAACTATTCAGATTTTTAAAAGTACGGATAATGGGGCTACATGGAGTTTGTTTATTGGCAATCTTACGGGGACAACATTTACAGATGCTATCAATGGAGCTGGTACACAGTTGTATAGAGCAATTGTTACTGATCAAAAAAACAATAAGACAACTTCAAATACTCTGTCTTACAAAAAAGAAAATCATCCACCAGCGGTATCAATCAGATGGAATGATACCTTCGGAATTGAGGATAGGGTATGTACACAGCCTGTTTGTAATTATACAGTTAACGTTTTGGCTAGCGATCCTGATGGTGATATTGCCAACGTTCATATTCATAAAAGCACTGATAATGGGGCTGTATGGAATTTATTTATTGGCAATTTTACAGGGACGACATTTACAGACTCTATAAATGCGGTGGGTACAAATTTATATAAAGCAGTTGTAGTAGATGGGGAAAACAATACAGTAACTTCAAATATTCTTTCCTATAAAAATGAATACCGTCCAACGGTTGTGATAGATAACATTAGCTTTCCTGATAAAAATTGCTGTAATGTTGAGTTACCTACGATTACAGCTGGTGCCGGTGGAAATCAAAACATTCGTTTATCTAATTTACCTATTAGGCAATTGGGATTAAAAGGATGGGGGAGCGGAGCGAATGAGCTTCTGTATTTTTGGAGCAAACTAGAAGGTCCGGATGTAATACTTGAGAATGTTAACGAAGCAACTTTGACAATCAAAGAGTTAGTCGTTGGAAAATATAAATTCCAGCTTTTGGTTAAAGATGCTAATAGTGATGCATTTGAAATAGATGTAGCAGAGATAATAGTGGAGTAAAGAACGCATTCTTGATGCTAAATCTAATATAAAGGGGTGTTTTTTTGTCTTTAGAATAATGATAACACCCCTTGTACTAGGAAAAATAAATAATAACAATAAAAACATAATACAATGGCAGCAGCAAAATGTGATGCTTCATTCAAAATAGAATATGAATCTTCTTCACCAATAACGGAGGCGACTGTAACTTATCTGAATCCGCCAGGCCCCACACATGATATAAAGCAATTGCTTACAATTAATAATACAATAAAGCTTAATGATATTCAGAATGATATTCAGGCTCCAGACACATACGACCTGGAAGTGAAACTGGCTGTAGATGATGTTGTTACTACGAAGAGGTTTTCTTTGAACGTTGGGAGATGTACCTCATCTTCTTGTTATGTACCGAAGATCTATGAAATAAAAGTGTTGGATGATGGGCAGATTGTAATGAACTACTGGGTGGATACTACCACCAATCTTGCAGCATTGGAATATCAGATCGCAAAAGATCCCGGCTTTAAAGATGAAGATATTATTTATTCAAAGGTGGGCTTTAGTGATGTAAATTATACCCAATTTGAAAATATTGACATGAGAAATGGAAATATTCCTGATAAAACTCGTTTATACATAAGAATAAGAAAATATTGCGGGAGAGATGGAGTTTCGGATTGGTCGGATTTCGTTGAATTTGACTCTGGAATATGGGGAGTAGAAGCTTACTGCTTGTCTGGTGTAGATGATCGGAACAAAGATGCTCTTTGTTATGGAACAGATCCTGCCTGGAAGATGAAAGTAACTTTACAGCCTTTTCGGCCAGATGTAGGGAGCTTGATTTGTCTTACTAATGGTAAGCCTGCAATACCGGAAAATATAAGAGATTTTGAGCAAAATGCACCCGAAAACCTCAAAAAAAGTGGAATAAGATGGATAAGATTCCTAAGATCCAATTCAGATTTTAACCCAAGTTTAATTTATCGGGTAAAGCCAGAAACAGGTGAAATAGAGGTTCTTGAAGGCGACGTGAAGTGTTATTAGAATATCTCACACGATGATGATCCAAAATGCCCCAATAAAATCCTCAAGAAATTGAGGATTTTATTCACTCAGGCAATTATCTTCTGTTGTTTTTACGTCTTGTACTTATAATATTGAAAAGTTTCGCAACATCCTTCAGATGGATTTCGAAATCCTCATAATACTCATTCAGAGAATGAAGAGTGATAAGACCTTTCTCAACATCGTGGTTGACGATTCGCTTTACTAAAATCCCTTTCTCTTTGTGAACGATTACAAAATCCCACTTATCATAATGCAGTTTACTCATCCAGTAATCCTGTCTGATATTTCGGCATAAGATAATGTCACCTTCCAGGTAGCTTTCATATGATCCGTTATCCATGCTGTCTCCTTTCACTTCAAAACACATGTATTCACCCCGGTGCTCTACATCGTCCGTAAAAGGAATAGTGGGTAAGCTTTCTATGTATTCTTCATCAGCAAAATTACTCAGATAACCGGCTTGTGCATATTGATTCGCCAGCGGAACGTGCATAATCTTTAAATCTGAAAAAACAACCGGAGACGCGCTGTCATCATTGAGTTCCTGTTGCTTTAAGAGTAAATTGGTTACAAAATAAGCAGTTGTTTCCGGTATCTTTCGTTCGCCTTTTTCCCAATATTGTACGGCTCTTGTGCCCACTCCTATGGATTTTGCTATATCAGCCTGCTTCATGTTTAGTTTCTTTCTGATTTCTTTGAATTCTAAATAGTTCATTTTGATATGTTTATAGTTATTTGCAAAAAAAAATGAACAAAATGTTCGTTTTTATTTTGAAAAACGAACAATGTTCGTATATTTGTTTCGTCATTAAGATGGAACGGTACAAATGTACAAAATTATATTTGAAATTTAATGTTTTTTTAATATTTTAAAATGTTGTTTTTTTGTTTGTAATTATCTGTAATTAAAAAAGTTAAAAAATAATTTTATGTATAGTGTATTTAAAATACAGATATTTTCCTTTTTTATTTTATCCGGTGCTAATAGAAACAGGGAAAATTTTAAACAATCTATAAAATGTAAAAAGTGCGTTTTGAATATTAGATAATTTGATTTTTGTTCGTTTGTATGTCGTTTTATTGATGATAAAAATGCGTTTATTTTTTGATTGATATCTGAATAAAGCAATCATTTTGCTCTTTGTTTTTCCTGAAAATAAAAAGCAGGCCCAAAATGTAGAATATCATTACTGTTCAACATATAAAATATCGATTAATTATAGTTGTCAGTAAAATTGCTAATACATACAAAAGGGCAAATGAAATTTAAATAAAGAAGTCAGGGTAAAATTTTTATTGGGAAATACCTGGTACCGGCTTCTAAAAAAACAAAATTAAATAATTGAATTAGACATCTTTTAAAAGACGGAATATTCGTCTTTAGGGTTTCTTATGACTCAATGAAACGGTCAATAGGTAAGAAAAGGAAAGCCTGTCTGATTCGAAAAAAACTTTTTAACCAAAAAAACTTTTAACCATAGAATATGAAACGTAGTAAAGAATTAGTCGAAAAAAGAAAAGATTTTGTCATTGATTATGTAAAACGTAATCAGGATAAACAGATGAAAGTGATTGTCAACGAGCTGATGGAAATGTTGTTTTTGTCCGAGAGAACAATATATAATATCATTCTTCAGCCATAGTTATGGTTTGTGAAAGAAAGCTCAGTTCTTAGCATTTAATATAATGTTATTATTTGGATATCAGTAAGATAATGTTTGTGGATAGTGTGTACTCATGATTCATATCTTGAAATTATTCATTCTAAAAAGGTAAAAAGGATTCAAAATTATTGCTGTACCCTCAATAGATCCGTGCATCAGATTGAAGGGCTGTCCTGACATCTTTCTCAAATTTAAATTATAAGTAAAATATTAGGGTGAAAAACGGTTTTGCCTTTAGTTCTATTGTTTTAAATGAAACATGAATTTTAAAAAGAAACCGTTTGACCTTAGTGTATTGGAAGAGAAATCAACTTAAAAAACTAAAAAGAAATTATTCATTTAATAAATTCTGGAAACCATGAAAAAAAAAGAAAAGAAAAAAAAGAAAAAAGATAAGGAAAAAGACAATGAAAAACTGAAGAAACCAAGCAGAGATATCAGTGATCTTATTGACGAGCTAGCGTATGCAGATGAGAGTGATAATATCCGGAAAATCAGAAAATTTTTAGATGATATGTATATCCTGTCTCAGGAATGAATAAGCATCTGAAAGTTGTTGGAAAATAAAAAAAATAATAAATAATATAATAGGAAACGAATGAATTTGGATAGTATAAAAGCCCTTTTGATCGGAACTGCAATAGCATTTTCTGGAGGATTATTAAGGGTACTGGTCTCCATACAAAATAAAGAGAAAAAACAGCCATGGGAACACTTTATCACATTGGTAATCGTGGTGATTGTGGGTTTTACAATGAGTTATTTAATGAACAGAGCTGAATTGCATGACAAATGGTATTCAACAGGAGTATTATTTGTACTGGGATACGGTTATGATAAATTCCTGAAAATGATCACTAATAATCTGCCTAACTGGATTGATAAAGCAGTGAATCTTCTTATTGAAAACCGATATGGTGCGAATACAGACAGATCATCTGATGAAGAAGAAAAAAAAGATGATATGAAATAAAAAAAGATTCTGAAACAGTCTTTACCATAATGACAGAATCAGTCACTCAAAAGAAGGTGTTATCCTGAAAAAGAGTGTATTTAAATTTTAAAAAACCTGAAAATTCAAAAACAAGAGAACAAACCAGGAAATGGTTCAGTGTTGCCTGTTTCTCAAAGTCAAATACCATTTCTATTTACTTAAATTCTTAAAGAATCTACCCTAATTGGGACGATTTTTCCAACCCGGCAGGCACCCTATAAGGCACAATATTTTGGTTGTGCCTATAGGTCTTTTAAAACAATATGAAATTAAAAAAACTAAGTCAATGAAAGCAGCAAAACCTGTAGAAAAAGACAATAAGGCCAATAAAAACCAGAGCAAAAAGCAAAAGCAGAAAGATCGGGTGGCTGTACCTCTGTCTGAGGTGCAAGTGGCAAATATACAGACACAAAAATCTGGAGACTCATCCACTAAAATTGGATCAGCAAATCCTGATAGTAACAGACTCGGTTTAGATGGTACTATTGCAGCCGTTCCCGGCTCACAAACTGTTTACGACCAAGGTGCAGAAATAATGCATAAAAGATTTCAGGAGAGTTTAATCAAAACCGGCGATATCAACCATCCTGATACTCAAAAGATGAAGAAAGGATATATGGCAACCTTGAATGTCAATCAAGTACAAGATTATAATAATATTAAATCGGAAAATTATGTACCAAAGACGTCAGGGGAGCAGACAGCAGTTCGTCAGATAGTTAAAAATCCGGAAACTTCTGTAAAAACGCCAGGAGAAGGAGAAAATGAAACATTAAAAAAAATTAGCAGCCAATCTGAAGCATCAAAACCTGTTATAGATCAGAAACCAAAAGAGAAAGCAGTTGAGATTAAAATACCTCCAATTAAACCAATTTCATCCGAAGTTAATAGCAATAGCTCAAAAAAGGGTGCTGATAAAAATGAAGTGCCTCGCCCAGAAAAGGCTATAGATGACAAAAAATCTAATAATAAAAAATTAAATTCAAAAACTAAAGGAGAAAAAGAAACAAAAGTCGTCATTCCTGATGATATTCAATCCGTTGTTACTCCAAGAATGGATAAAGCTTTTGATAGTGAGCAAGCTGAAATAGCTCCAGATGCACAGGCGACAATCAACATTGTGGGGCTTGTTGCGGCTGCACAGGAGTTTAGGGATCAGGGAGTAGAAGCTAGGGATCAGGTAAAATCTCAAAATGAAGCAGCTAAAACACTAAAAAATAAAATTAAAGAGGTTGAAAAAGAAATTCAGAAATCAGACGATGATTTACAAAAATCAGAAGATAGCATAGAAAGTAAAGAAGCTCTCATCCATAAATTAGAGAAAGGATTAGAGACCTCAGTAAAAAGACAACAAAAGGTAGAACAGGAGGTAGGAATATATCAGCAGGAATATAATAAAAATAAGACCAAAGCAAGTGATTTCAATAACGAAGCAAAAAGTTTACTCGGTGGATCTCAAAAACATCAAGATCCTAAAAATGCTGATTCCGGAAACCTTACCAGAAAATTAAATGAATTAAGTACTAACGCTGGTACGATCAATCAAGCAGTATCTCAGGCAGGAAATACAACTCAGAAATTATCTCAGGAAGCTCAGCAAGCCAAAGGTAAGAATACAAGGATACAGAGCGAAATAATGTCTTCCAGAGCGTCGATACTAAAGTCAAAAGCTAAACTTGCAGCAGATACTAAAAAGAATAAAGAAGCAAAAAGAGAGTTAGGACAACTTAACCCAAGACTAAAACAGGTAGAATCGCAAAGTAAGAAATTAAATCAGGAAGCAAATGCATTGTTATTGGATTCTTACATTATTGAGCATGAAGTGATTAAAACTCAAAATGCTTATTATGCCAATATGTCTAAAGTTGAGGGACGAAATAGTTTGATACAAAAAGAAAAAGATAAAATTCAACAAACACCAAAAGAACTTAATGAGGCAGAGCGTTTATTAGTTGATTTTACACAATTGAAAACACAAGATGAACAAGTAGCTTTCCTAAGACAACTAAGCCCGGATAAACAAAATTTACTAAGAGATAAATTTGAAGAAGTAAATGCTAATTATGACAGTGATCAGTCTGAGCATCAAAGCTTAATCGACCAAAATGTTGAAAGCATCAGAAATTCTCAAATAGAGGTCTTTAATAACAAACGTAAAGATGCTTTACAGAAACCATTAAACTTAGTAACCAAAAATCTGAATAGAATTACCGGTTTAAAAAGATTATGGATGTCTATCTCTATTGCCTTTTCAGATATTTGGAATGACGTCACCTCCATTACCTGGACTGATGTAGGTAAATTTATTGAATCGATCTTTAGTCCAAAAGCATGGGTGGAGGCTATTTCAGGATCTATAAGAGGTATCTGGGACGATTTGACAAGTTGGAAAGGATTCTCAGAAGACCCGGTAGGAATGATTCTTCAAAAAGCAACCGGAATAGCCAATAAAGTACTTGTCATAGCCGGTGTAATTACAGGGATATTGGGTATATTAACACTTGCTGCTGCCGTAGGATCAATTTTCACTCTGGGCGGTTTAGCACCATTAGCTGCCTGGTTGGGAGGAGCTACAATAACAATGGGAACCATCACATTCTGGATTGGTGCCATAGCATTAGGGTTGAATATACTCAACGGAATTAAAAATATTTATGACGTACATACGGCAAAGACGGCTGAAGTTTTATTTAAAAACTCTGGCGAGTTAAAAAGCGACATTGCTAATTCTGGTATGGCCATTTTGGCGATGATAGGTGGGAAAGCCTCGAAAAAAGGAGGAGCTTCCATAAAAGATCTGGCAAAAAGAAACCCGAAAACTTTTGGTAAACGAATGTTCATTACCGCAAGAAATGGAATAAAAGCAAGTATTGTTTCTATACCTAGAAGAATAACCTCTGTTTTCAAAAAAGATACATGGATTAAAGCGGGCCAAAATTTTAAAGCAGCGTATAAAAAAGCAAAAGATTGGGTTACTGAACCTTTCAAGAAAAAGACTACGACAACGCCAAACCGTAACCTGAATCAACTTCCTTTTGAAGAACAGACTGTTCCTGACAGAATGCATGAACAGCCTGTAAGAAATGAAAGAAGTAATGCAAAATCCAATATTAAGGAAGAAGATGTAAAACCTGCTCCAGTGCAGGAAAATGTATATGAAGAAAGCATATTCAGACAAGATAACAGACCTTATTCTCCTGCAGGTTCAAAAGAAGGAAGGATAAAATCTCACATTAATGAAGAAGGAAACTTAACTCCTGCAGACAAAAACGGAAGTGCTACTGTTTCTGATCACGTAAGAGGAAGCGAACCTATGAAAAGTAAGAGTCCTTATACTTCTTTCTCAGATGAAGGTCCTGGTATAGGCAAAACCTACGGAGACAATGTGATTGAAGTTGATATCAAAAGGCTGGAAGCTGATATCGCCGCAGGTAAAATAAGTGAGGTAGAGGTATTGAGACCTGAAAAGGTACAAGCGGAACTACAGGCTAAAATAGATCAGGCGGTGAAAAGATTTGAAGAAAGTCCAACGCCTAAAAATCAAAAAAGAGTAGATGATGCGGTAAGAGATCTTAACAATAGTGTCAGAGACAAAGAGATTTTAATTAAAGGTGAAATTCCTGCTGAGTATTTTAATGTGAAATCGACTAAAAATAATATCTCTAAAAATATTTTGCCAAAAGAAGATCCTCACACATTAGGGAATAAAAAAACATATGGACTAAAAAGTAAGGAACAAAATAATAAAATTAGCTCAACACAAAACCGTACATTTGATGAGAGTTTAGGACCACTAGCTAATCAAGAAGCACAATGGATAAATGAAAGTGGTCATTGGAGAGATACTAATTATGGGCCAAAACCAGGATTAGCTGCAACAGAACAAACCATAGCTACCGGTACGGTCCAAATGGAGTTACATCCTAACTTTAAGAATTTAGTAGGTGAAATGGAAGAGTTGGGATACAAAGTAACTATTATAGAACAGGACTTTGGCAATATAAAAATTGATCCTGAAGTAAAGATTAGAACCATCACTCAAGGAGATGAAATTATTCGATACGAAAAAGAAGTTATATTGATAAAAGAAATGGATTATAATACAATTCTACATGAACATGGACATGTAATTCAGATTGAAAAAATAATTAAAGAAGGACTTAATTTACCTACACCAAAAGGGTTTTTGAGAGAAAATGGAAATTTTGCAACAACATTTAAGGGAAACAGTAATGCTATTAAAGTCTTAGAATATCATAATCGATTAAAAGATTTATCACGATTAAAAGAGATGAAAAGAGCAGGAATAAAAGTTTCTGATACTTCTTTAAAACAAGCCCAACATGGAGTAAATGAATATAGAGCTGAATTTGACAAAATATTGCAAAAGAGTAACTATAGCACTAGTGGAATGTCAACTATTAAAGAATATATAGGTTCTATTTACGATGAAATTAAACAATTAGAAAATAAATTAAAATAATAACATTATGAATATAAAAAGAGAATTTAATTACTCTATGTGCTACTTTGATTCTACATATGAAGATTCAGGTATTCTATTCAATTATGCAAAAGATTTTGGTTATGAGAAAATAAAAGATGCTTTTGGAATAAGCTTAGGGTGGGGAGGAGTAGAAATAGTCTTTTTACCGAAAATAGAAAATATAGAAAATTTTTTGCCCCCTATATCAAATCATGATCTTAATCAACAAGCAGAAGATATATATAAAGCAATACTGTATGGAGAATCTTACATTGTTATACCTTCTAATGAGTGGGCGGGGCAGGTGAAAATTTTAGAACCTGATATTAAGAATTCTTTAATTCAGTCTAAAGAAGAAATGATATTTAAATATAAAAGTTTTATCTTTTTTATTAGTGAACAGGAATATGAAATTTATAAACAAGAAGCAAAAGAAATACAAGAACTAAATACTTTAGAAGAAGAAAAAGAGTATTTAATTATAAGCCATACTCGAACTGAAGATCTAGAAAAACGTATGAAAATTCCTGTATTCATAAAAGAGAAGATTATTCCTTATTTTGATAAGCATGATCTTCATTCTATAGAAAGAATAAGAGATGAAAAAGATGACATTATCTTTGCTAGATTTTAATACATTTAATGCCAAAGTGTAATTTTAACATTAATTTCTTAGAGGAATGAATGATGAATGATGAATGATGAATGATGAATGATGAATGATGCCCCGAATATTTAGTAGTTGATAATGAATGGTAATGTTTTTTATGGTGAACTAAATTTTTTGCAATATGAAAAATTATAAAAAAGAGTTTAATTATATCTTATATTATTCAGATAGTACAAATGAACAAGATGATTTAGACTTCTATGCAGAAGATCTTGGGCAAGAAAAAATGCAAGGTATTTTCAAGCTAACTTTAGGCCTTCATTTTCCAGAAATTTTATTTTTACCAAAAATTGAAAATATATATGAATCATGGCCTCCTCATTTTGATTATCGCTCAATGCAATCAGCAAAAGATATATGCATAGGATTACTTTATGGAGAATCATATATTGTGTTGCCTTATAATGAATGGGCGGGAACAGTGAGAATAATAGAACCAGAAGTTAAAAATGCAATAGTTCAATCTGATTCAGAATCAGAATTTACGGATAAAAGTATTGTCTTTTTTATTACTGAAGAAGAATATGAAATTTATCAACAGGAAGCTAAAAATTATTCTCGTGAGCGACATAAATAATTTTGCTATAACTATAGATAACATTAAACTATCATCAATCAAAAAAATAATTAATGAGTCAACAGTTCCCACGTTAGTATTTAAAAATAATTAATAATAAAATGAATAACCAAATAAACGAACTCCTTTATCACTATAACGAAGAAGGAAACGAAGGATATGATTTAAACGAAGTACAACTCCTTGAAAAAATAGATCCGGACAGAGTTGAACAATTAAAATTGCTTCTTCATAATGACAATCAATATATTGCTTATCAAGCCATGCTTATTTTACTTGCGTGGGCAATACCGGAAGGGTTTAAACAACTTGATCAGTTCATTTCCGAAAAATGGGATGAAAAGGAAAATTTTGAACCTCATAGACTCCACAATGAAGACAATGTATATGATGTAATTACAAATGCCTTATATATTGCTGCATTAAATGGAAAGACCGAGCAGGAGCTTTATCCATATATTAAACATTTTTTGAGCATTTATGGGGATAAATTTTTTGAATCCAATCTAAAAGATTTTCTTTTAAAGAGGAATTGCAGACCACTTTTAAAAGAAACAGAACAGGCAATACATGCTGCATTAGAAAATAAAAGATATTATCAGGCAAGTCAGCTGTTTCCGGTACTTGTTCATTATGATAAAGATAACTTTGATAAATACAAAGAGATTTTTAGTCCTCTAATAAGTGAGGATAATAGAATTGTATATAATATAGAAGAAGCAGAAAAAAGCATTTAATATACATATTATACAATTTGACATAAATTTTAAAGAAAGCCGTTTTATGATCTAATAAAACGGCTTTCTTGTTATAGTGAAAATAAGATATTTCTCTTGCTGCTGCATGAGTCTTTTCGTGTGATTGTATGTGGCAGCAAGAGGGACATAAATTATTGAGGATTAATTGATTAATTACAATTTTATAATCTTTTTAAAGACAAAATTTAAAAGCTTCGTTTTTTCTTTCAATAAAACTGGATATTCTCAAAAAATAAGTTCAGATTTAATGGGATAACATCCAACATAAAAGAATAATCAATACTTTTGAATACATCAAATAAACCAAAGTTAATAACTCATTAAAATATTGAATATGAAAAAAATACTATTCTTTTGCTCCCTTCTGTTCAGTCTTTCCGCTGTAAGTGCCCAGACTATAGAATCCGGAAGCCACAGTACCACTGGATATATCAAAAGCGATGGAACCATAGAAAACAGCAGTCATTCCACTGTGGGATATATTAAAAACGATGGTACGATTGAAAATAAAAGCCACGGCACAATTGGTTATATCAAAAGTGATGGAACTATTGAAAACAAAAGTCATTCTACCGTTGGCTATGTAAAAAGTAACGGTACTGTAGAAAACAGCAGTCATTCCACTATTGGTTACATCAAAGATGATGGAACGGTAGAAAACAGCAGCCACGGCACTATAGGATATGCAAAAGGAGTCAAAAAAGAGTGGGCAGCTGTAGTGTATTTCTTCTTTAGGCTGGATTAATTATCAGCTCTGCGAAAAAGAAACTAGCGTTACCATATAAGTTGAAAAAAAGCTCGGATCATAAGATCCGAGCCTTTTTTATTATAGATACAGAACAGGTTTACTAAACAGAAATGCAGAAACTGTTATTTAATTATTCGGAAAAAAGGATACTGCAACTACAGAACCGGAAGGCCAAAAAACTTTCACAGGAATAAAAAAAGAATGAATTTTGAGCTTTGAAATTTAAGAAGCAAGCCATTCAGTTTTACAAAATAACAGGTACTGCAACTACAGAATCGGAAGGTCCCAAAACTTTTACAGGAATCAAAAAAAGATGAATTTTGGACTTAAAATCAATGATACGAACTAGTATCTCAAAAACAATCATATAAATAATATAAATAGCAAAGAATAGTGAAATTATGGAAAAAAATGAATTAACTCCAAGGAAAGAATTAAAAACCTATTTTGAAACCGGTAAACATCCAACGCAGGGCCAATTTTCGGAACTGATAGATTCTTTAAGACACAGAGAAGATGCCCTGACCAATAAAGAAAAGGCGATCCTTGCCAATAGTCTGGCACTTATTGATAATGCATTCATTTACTATTCTACAAACATTGTTGGAAATTTAAAATTCCGGATTGCTATTAGCTCGCAGGATGAAGAAGACCAGGTGGTAACCGTAAGACAAACTGACAACATTGTGGAAAAGCAATTCTTATTAGGCAGCGCACCTTATACCTTTAAAGTAAAGGAAATATCAGAAGAAACATTAAAAGGAACTGAATATTATCTTTTGAGATATGAAATAAGCCCAAGCTATACAATTTTTAGAATGTTTGGAAATGGCCTGAATACAATTCCTGAAGGTTTTGATTTAGGGTTGCTGGAGGGTAAAAGGTTACCCATACAAATTTATAAACAAGATTATGGAAGAAAGGTAAATGTTATAAATACAAATATTAAGTTTGTTAATAAAACTGAAGTACCTATACAATACAGGGTAAGTGGAAGTAACTGGAGTTCGAGATTCAGAGCTGAAGACTCTGTTACTGATCATTATGATATAGCTGATAATTTAAGCTTTAATTATAAGGCAGACCTTACAGAATTGAATCAATCTATACAATGCACTATTGTTGATGAAGATACAAATAGTCTTCTAGCTACAGGCTACTTATATGCCGGACAAAATCAGGACGCCTGGTATGGTGGTGACATAAGTGGAATCAGAAATGTAAGAATCGAATGTAATTATTCTATCAATGAAAAATAATCAGACAGGAATATCTGAGGAGTAATCAATATTACGAAATATTTATATTGGCATAATCAAATTCGCCAAAAAGGATCTAAGAATAAGGGTGTGAGTTTTGAAATCATGTACCCATCATTCGACTTTAAAAACTAAGTTTACTGCCACTACAGAGCAGAACAGTCCAAAAAAAATTACAGGAATAAAGAAAAGGATGAGTCCCAAACTTTAAAAACATAACATTAATAATCATTGAAAACCAAAGGTAATTATGCTCTAAGCATAAGCCGCTAAGAATTGTAAAGTATTATGGAAGAAAATAAACCAACTACAAGAGACCAGTTAAAAACCTATTTTGAAACAGGTAAACATCCTACACAAAACCAATTTTCGGATCTGATTGATTCTTTAAGACACAGGGAAGATGTTCTAAACAAAAAAGAAATGTTACTCTTTGCTAACAGTTTGGCATCTATTGATAGTGCGTTTATTTACTATTTTGCAAATAACGTGGGAAATTTGGAAATCCAGATTGTTGTGGCCTCACCGGATGAAGAAGATCAGGTGATCACAATAAAAGATTCTACAAAAGTAGGTGTAGTGAGACAATACTTATTTGGAAGTGCTCCTTATACGATTAAAATAAAAAATATATCAGAAGGTAATTTAGGGGAAACTGAGTATTATAGTTTTGGTTATCAGTTAAGTGAAAGCTATTATATTCGTAGATTATTTGGAAACAATCTGCATACACTTCCTGATGGTTTTGACTTTGGAAAATTGAAGAATACCAGACTACCCATCGAAATTTCCAAAATGGATAATAAAGCAAGAATAAATATTGTAAATACAAGTATTAAGTTTCTTAACAAAACTGAAGTGCCTATTCAATATAAAGCATACTCGCAATATTGGGGTAATGAAGAAAGATCTGAAGATACTGTTACCGATCATTATGATGCATGGGACTTTCTGTACATTTCTTATAATGCGGACCTTCAAACAAGCAGCCAGAACATACGGTGTGATTTGTATGATGCAGATACTAACACTCTTGTAGCGACAGGGTATTTGTATGCCGGGCAAAGTCAAGAGAGTTGGTGGGGTGGCCAGGTAGAAAAAGTCAGAAATGTTAGGATCGAATGTAATTATTCTGTTGTTGAAAATAATAACCAGGCTGAAAAAGAGTTACAGGAATAAAAAAGGGACTAGGTACTGACTTTTAACTATCAGATCATTGATGTTAAGAGCATAATTAAGACATAAAGAAAATGTTCTGATCAGAAAAAATAAAGCAGACTATTTTTTAAAATAAAAAGAAAACCAGTTGAGCTGTTCATGAGCTGTTTTCTGATGAAATAAACAGAAATGTCACCTGTGAAATGATCTAAAGACACAGTTACTGCAACTACAGTACAGATAGGGCAAAAAACTTTTATAAGAACAAAAAAGTGATTAATTTTGAACTGTACATCACAACATAAATAGTACTGTTGTGTAACAAAACAAGCCGTATCCTATGAATATAAAAGATCTTGAGATCTACAAGACGGCAGAGAAGTAACCCATTACATTCTCATTACTGAAAATACAACCTCAATTGGGTAGGATGTTCTGCAGCGGGAATCTTTTTCCACTGGAATTTTATCCGGAAAGCGAAATGAAGGGTTGTCACATCTGTTTTTTTGAAAACAAATAATAAATTCTGTGAAAACGGAAGGTGGAAATGTATTGCAAAAGATGAAGAAACGAGAACCGTAGAGTATAGGTGTAATTATTTGTTTATGAGTGATATGGAAGTTGCTGCAACTACAGGATAGAGAGGACTAAAAACTTTTATAAGAACAAAAAAAGAATCAATTTTGAACTGTACATCACAACGGATAATCAGCTCCGGAAAGCAGGCATACTAAGAATATAAGCAAATAAAGAAAACTAAAATATCATGGAAGAAAACAATATATTAACCCCAAGAGAGGAGCTGAAAACCTACTTTGAAACCGGTAAATATCCTACAGAAAGCCAGTTTGGCCGATTCATAGACAATTATCTTCATTTAAATGAGCTTAATTTCGGCCTGGATGTAAAGGCATCAGCAGACTGGACCTCCAAATACTATCATTTCTATAGAGCCGGAAATATTGAAAAATCAGGACGAGGACATATCAACCTTGAAGCTGAAAATGGAAGCCAGCCACAGCCAATAGATAATTATGCACATGCTTTCAGTAGAAGTATAAGTTATAAGTATTTAAAGGTAAAATTATCAAACGAATTAGATATTGATAAATACAAGCCTAAGATTATCATAAAACGGTACAAACAGAAAAAAAAGATTAAGGATGGAGTGAAAGATGGAGGCTTTTACAAGGAACAGCTGTTAGACGCAATATCCTGGGGCAGAATGTCCGAATATCCGGTAACATCTAAAGAAATGATTCTGGACATCAATCCTGTTAATTATTTCAGACCTGGATCAGAGGTTAATGAATTTTATCCATCGGGAACACTTACCAGACTGGGCTCATTCAGACATACAGTTCATCATAGAAAACCATTTTCTCTTATTCAGATGTTTTTGGAAATTGAGATAAACGGAACAAAATATACATCGTACCCCGTTAATATAAAAATTATTTTAGGGCGTGACTTTAACGATTTGGTTAATTACATTATTGACTAATCACAAACATACCTCAATCGGAGAGATTCTCATTGACAGGACACCTCTTAGCGCTTGGAATCCCGGAATTTTCTAATGTAAAAGCATTAGAATCTCTTCCCGGAAGCAGAATGACGGGTCTTCGGATCTGCAGTTCTCTTTCAGGCGTAGATTGATTCTTTAAAAAAGCAGGACTCCAATGACGGAGCGACTTTCCAAAAGCAGCTGCTTCGGCAGTTGTGGAGAGACACTCGAATGTGAGCTACTTTCCGGTTGAGGTTTTCTTAAGCAAACTACGAAATACAACGTAACCATCCTTGAGATGTGTTGCATGATATTTAAAATCATATAAAATATAAAACATACCTCAATCGGAGAGATTCTCATTGACAGGACACCTCTTAGCGTCTGGAATCCCGGAATTTTCTGATGTAAAAGCATTAGAATCTCTTCCCGGAAGCGGAATGACAGGTCTTCGGATCTGCAGTTCTCTTTCAGGCGTAGATTGATTCTTTAAAAAAGCAGGACTCCAATGACGGAGCGACTTTCCAAAAGCAGCTGCTTCGGCAGGTGTGGAGAGACACTCGAATGTGAGCTACTTTCCGGCTGAGGTTTCTTGAAATCAACCACAGGACAGATGGAAGCATCTTAAAATAAAAAAGAAGCAATGCACCAGATCTTTAAAAGCATAAAACCAATGGAGTCAGAACAATTACAAAAATTATTTACTCATTTAGAAAAGGTTATTACATGGCGTATAAACAATCCATCAGAGGATTTTAATGTAGGAGCCCCTGAATTTAATACCAGTAACCATGAAAATTTTCAATTAGGAGATTATATTTCAGGGAAAGAGCTTGCCCATCAGGAAGTTGTGATTCTTTTAATGGCTTTATTACCACGATTGGATCCATCATTGTTGAAACGCATTTATTTGGAGTTTCCAGGGAGTGCGATGTTTGACTTCTGTGCAACCAATGATAGTGGCAGGCTCTTTTATCCTACAATTCAGACCGCTCAATATATTTTAGGAGGGGATAGTATCTCAGAACGATTGAAAGTACTGGATTATTTCGGCCCGAATTCGGTTTTGAGTAAAGAAGAACTCATTGCTTTTTCAGGTTCAGCTCATGAGAACAGCCAGATAAGAATTCATGAAGAAGCTTTTAATAAAATCATTTTTGGCTTGGATTTATTGCCGAAAATGAGCAATGATTTTCCTGCAGAACAAATACATACCCGTCGATCATGGACCGATTTAATACTTCCTCAAACTACGCTGCAGGAGCTTAAAAGTATTGAAGCCTGGTACCATAGCAGCAGGATTCTTATGGAAGATTGGGACATGCAGACAAAACTTAAACCAGGGTTCAGAGTGCTGTTTTATGGAGAACCGGGAACCGGAAAAACTCTTGCAGCCAGTCTTTTAGGGAAATACACCAAACGTCCTGTTTTCAGAGTAGATGTCTCTATGCTGGTCTCAAAATATATCGGAGAAACAGAAAAGCAATTAGCTAAACTGTTCGACAAAGCAGAAAATAAAAACTGGATTTTATTTTTTGATGAAGCAGATGCTATTTTCGGAAAAAGAACCTCTGTAAAAGATGCCCATGACAAATATGCCAATCAGGAAGTTTCTTATTTGCTGCAACGCATAGAAACATTTTCAGGACTTATTATTCTGGCATCCAACTTTAAAAATAATATGGATAAAGCCTTTACGCGACGCTTTCATAGCTGCATACAATTCAATAATCCAAAGCATGAAGAGCGTCTGCGTATCTGGCAGCAAAACGTACCGGAACAATTACAGCTTGAAGATATTGATCTGGAACAAATTGCCAAACGATATGAATTAACCGGTTCTAATATTATGAATATCATACAGGATGTGAGTTTAAAAACAATAGCATTAAAAGAACCCGGCTACAAAGTAAGTGTAGACATGTTACTGGACAGCATTAAAAAAGAGTACGTAAAAGAAGATAAAATATTTATGTAAGAATTTGAATTCCAATCAGGTTTTCCGGAATTGAAGAATTCAAGAAATCAGAGCTATAGGCCTGTTCAATTTTTAAAACTAAAATCAATGAAAGCAAAAATTCTGTTATTGATCATATTGAGCAGCCTCATGTTGGGCTGCCGGAGTAAACACAAAATTACAACCACTTATAAAGAAAATACAAAAGAAACAGAAACAGCTGATTCTTTAAGCTTACAAAGCTCACAATCAATTCAAAGTATATCAGATGATGTGTCATTGAAGGAAGAGAGAAATGAAATCTCAGGAGATCTATTGATAAAAGGAAAATCTGATGTATCCAATCCCCTTATTTTCCATAACATAGTAGGGAGGGATACCATTCAGCGTATTTCCATTGTGGGAAATGCAGAATATTCCATCAGCAACCATTATGCAAAGGCCAGCCATGAAAAATCAGAGGTTAAAAAAGAAGAAATCACCTATGTTATTCAGGATTTAACTCAGAAAACGAGTTCAAAAGAAACGGTCAAAGAAGTAGCTTCAAAAGTCTCTGAAGAAACAAAGAAAATCCAATCAAATGGATTTGAAATCCTGGCCTGGATTTTCATTACGATTATTGGAATCACTTTAATACTCATCTTTTTCACCTATAAATATTTTAAGAAATGAAAACATCACAAAAAGGAATAAACCTGATTGTATCATTTGAAGGTTTCAGTGCTAAGTCTTATCTGGATTCTGCAGGAATTCCGACAATTGGGTATGGTAACACGTACTATCCGGGAGGAAAGAAAGTAACCATGAAAGATCCTGCAATCAGCAAAGAAAAAGGAATAGAGCTATTTTCATCTGTTTTACCAACGTATGAAAAAATCGTCAACAGTAAAATTAAATTGATTCTTACTCAAAATCAATTTGATGCTCTTGTCTCTCACACGTACAATACAGGAGGATCTGACACTCTGTTTTCTTTGATTAATAAAAAGGCAGATGAGAAAACAATCAGAAATTGGTTTACCGAGAAATACATTACTGCTGCCGGAAAAACGTTAAACGGACTCATCCGCAGAAGAAAGGCTGAGGCTGATCTGTTCTTTTCTAAATAAGCAATTCCCACCTAATAGTGGGGACTTTAAACCCTATATTATCATTGGAAATAAATCTCAAAGTCAGGTGATTTCAGAGATAGCAAAAGTGGAATCAGCTTCATTGATTCTTTCTAAGTAAATGCATACCATATAGCTTCATCTGCAACGATATGGTTTTCTTCGCTCCCCTTAAAATGCCGCGCAATAGAAATAATCTTTAGGCCTTTCCCCAATTATCAATTTTATCAAAACTAATTATCAATTATCAAATGAGTACACCATTACATACAATTTTCAGTTGGTTTGAAACTGGAGATTTTCCAACAGAAACCCAGTTTAAAGACACATTTTTATCTTTTTATCACAAAGATGACTTAATCCCTATGCAAGGCATTGAAGGGTTTGAAGAAATTTTTCAATTATTTGCCAGTGCGGAAGCATTTCAAGCACATTTAAAAGACCCAAATGCTCATTCAGAATATTTGGCTTTACTGAATGCAGGCAACCTGACTTCAGCTCATGTTGACAGTTGGAAAGGTAAACTTGGAATTAGCAATGCTGCTACCATTGACAGTTCTGATCAATTGGGTAATGCATATACTAAAATACAGGTAGATGGTTTTGTTGATGCATTGAAAGATGCTGATAAAGACTTAGCCCTGAAGATAGAAAATATTAGGAATGTATTATTATCCAATGATTTGTCTTTAGATGAACTTCAGGAAATAGTAAACTTCATTAAAAAAAACCGTGACGATATTGAAGCTTTAAAAGCTATTCCAATAGGAGAATCAAGGGAAGATAAAGTAAAGCTGTTACTTGACTACGATGGGCTAGGCAGCCCGAAAAATCAACAGGAATTTAATAAGCAAGTCTATGATAAGGTTTTGCTGATTTCACAAACAGCTACAAGTGCAGTGGTACAGGTCACAGGAAGTACAGAGTTTCCTAATACCCTTGAAACGGAAAATGTAATCATTCAGGCCCGGGACAGTGTTACGGGAAAAAAAATAAATATTGACGATTACGCTACCAACCAAACCATAAAGATTAACATGTTTGGCGACATCGTTAATCCAATCAATATTCTCATTTTAAAAGTTAAACCATAAAAAATAAAAAACAATGAATAATAACGCAGTAATAAGTAATAACGCACATCAGGATAATTTTTTTGGAGAATTACAGCACACCCGCTTTCAGTATTTTGATACACTTCCCAGTACGGATAAAGCTATCCCGGGTTGGATCATTGATTATAAAAATGAGTTGCATCAGTGGAACGGTACCCAATGGATTAACTTGGCTCAAAATTACGTACATCCCGATTATCCACTGACTAATAATCCATTTCAAACAGATCAAACAAGCGGACTTCTATTGCTAAGTCAGATACTGACCAATAGTTCAGGACACGTTATTAAAATAGCAGGCCGCAATCTTACCAATGCAGATATTGTTTCCATCTTTTTGAATGATGCTATTCAGTCAGGTACATTTACCTGGTCATCCAATAAGATTAAAACTTATATTGAAAATTTAATAGGGCAAAGCCTTACTGGAGCATTGATTTATCAGCCGGGAGGCTATACTCCTTCTGCTGTTAAAGGTTCAATGGCTGCTCCGACACCGGTTACATCTGCTGCCATTAAAACAGGGATGGTGTGGGTGATTACAGCAAATGGCTGGGTGGGCAATGAGCCCGTTTCTGTTGGTGATCATCTTATTGCTAATACTGATGATGCTTCAAATGCTCCTAAAAATTATCAGATTATAGAAAAAGGCATTCCTGACATTGTAGATGCTACAGATACGGTGAAAGGACTTATTCAAATTGCTACAGATGATGAAGCTATTGAGGGAGTCAATCCTATTAAAGCAATGACTCCAAAATCTACGAAAGCTGTTCTGGATGAAAAAATTAAATCCAAAACAGTGCAAATCGGAGATGGCTCATCCGTTACTTTTTCCATTAATCATGGCTGGAATACCCTGAATGTTGATTATATCTGTTATCGTAATGCTGATAATAGAAAAATAAATGTAAGCTGTGTGGCTACATCGGCAAATGATGTACAGATAGATGTTTTAGCACCTCTTACCCCGAGTGAATATAGAATTACTTTAACTGCAAGATTAGACTAATGATTGCTCCTGAATATTTTAACAATCACATCGCTGTAGAAGGCGAAATAATTGTGAAAAGTGTTCCAAACGATGCAGGTTCTGTAATGGTTTGGAATTCTGTAACGAAAAAAATCAGCACAAGAACCCATGCGGAAATTGTGTCTGATTTAAATTTAGTGACAACTAATACCGAGCAAGTTATATCGGCAAGAAAAACATTCTCAGGGGGTACCGGGAATGCTTATAATTCAGTGGCTTTGGAATTAAGAGGTAATGGTACATCTGATACAGTTTACCCCGCCATTTCTTTTCATCAGCCGGGCCTTTATGGCGCTACATTGCAGTACAGGTCAAACGGTTATCACTTTATGAATATCAATGGGAATGCTTTTGATTACGTAAATTCTGCCGGGTATTATAAAGACGGTTCAGATAATGAAAAGTTTCTTACAGGAGGCGGTGGAGATTATGATTCCCGAAAAAAAGAAGACTCCTGGTTTCATTCAGGAAGAGACTTTCCGCAGGGAACATTGATTGAAACTGATGTAGACTATTCTGTAGACTATGGAGATCAGTTTCTTTTAGAGATCAAAGGTAATATGTACGGAAGTGATCAACCTTTGGATTGTAAGATCCAGGGCTATATCTATAACGGTACTATTATTTCTCATAGCGGCTATTCTACATTATATTACTGGGATGGGATTACGGCCTTAAACTTAAACGGTAAACTTTGTTTTTGGTTTACTCAATTGTCTTATTGGCAGGGGTTTGATGTAAAAGTAACTGTTGGGTATGGAGGTTTAGACCAAGGTAGAAACCGGGTTATTTCAGTTTCGGATCATCCGGACCCGGGAGGTACAAAAAGAGTTCAGATCAAGCTTAAACATTTACTAACCAAAGAAGAGTTAGTTTCTGATAATACATTTTGGGAGAAAAAAGATACAGGTGGCTATTGGGTATTAGATTCAGACAGACCTATAGCGGGTTTAAATGGGAATAGTTCTCAGGTTATTTTATCTGGTGGTTTACTGGCTTCTTCTGCTTATACTGATTCCCAGTTTATTCCTCCTTACGGAATACATTCAAGAGGTTTTGTGCAGACAGATGAAGGTTTTCAAAACAGATTTTACAAAGTAGATGAAAGAAATAGAATCTGGTCATTTGCTAATGCCGATACGTATGGACTTTCTTATTATCAGGGAAGTGCCAATAGCCTGAATGAAGGTATAGGTTTCCATTTTGGAGATGCCAATAATCCTACCCATTTTCTGGGGCGGTCAGGTCAGATTTATTCTAAACAGGGTATTTATTCTACTTCATTTACGACAGGTAATAACCAGGTTTTAAATTATGGTAATCCATCTACATTATATATAGGAAATCCTACTATTAATACTATTATAGAGTCTAATGGCAATGATATAATACACTATAAAAATGGAGTAAATGGAGTGGTTTGGGATGCTCATAATTTAGATCCGTCTACTTTTGTCAATGCTTCAGCTTTAAATAATTATGTTCCCTATAATGGCGCAACACATGATGTTAATCTTGGGGCAAAGGATTTGGAATTTGAAGGAGGGGGATCTATAAATAAGCACCAGAATAAGGTAAGAATATTTAATAAAGTTTATCAGGGCTATTATGATGATGGGGGACATACAGGTATTTTAGCTATTAAAATGCCACAGGCTTCACCAGATCATGCTATGTTTAGTATTGATATTAATATTTATGGATATGAAAGTCAATACCTGGGAAAAGTTAATGTAGCTTTTTACAAATATGTATCAGGGGCTATGGTCCCTAATGGTTCAAAAGCGATATGGGAAGTAACAGATAATTTTCCTACAACTACCGCAAGAATTGGGATAGGAACTGACGGATATGTCAGTATTTTATTAGGAGAGGCGGATACATTTTGGAATGCCTACTTATCATTTGAAGTAGCTAAAGTGGAAGTTAAATATGGGAACTATAATCAAGATTGGAATGTAGGATGGTCTCATGCAATAGAACCTAACTTTGATTTATATCCTGCCAATATCATTGTTTTGCCTTCTGATGTAGTCGCTACAAGAAGTTGGTTAACTAATTTTGCAGACAGCAGCTATATCCCTAAAGCAGTTCAGTTTAATGATAACTTCAACAGTCTTGGAGGCTATTCCAGTTCTGGAGTTTATAGAGCCAACAATAATGCGGGAGGAGTTCAGCATTTATACAGTCCTATGTTGCACATGGGTGCTCAGGATACCACAGCACAATTACAGGTAAAATATAATGATACGAGTGCAGATGCAGGAGAATTAGTTTATAGAAGCGGGCATAATGGCAACTGGACTCTATGGAGAAGAGCCTGGGACAATGTAAATTTCAAACCAGGTGATTATCAGACAAGAAATACGGATGAAATTATCTCGGCAGCAAAATCCTATTACAACAGAATACCTTTCAAACTAAAAAATAGTTCCTATAAATCCTGGTCCATTCAGAAACCTACAAATAACAATTTAATATTGGCACCTTCTGCTTCAAATAATGCGGAAGATTGGGATTTAAATAATGGTATAGAATTCACTGATGCTGGCCAGGTTTCTTCAAAAGGTTTTAATAAAATTGGCTATAATGATAACTATCTTTTAACTGCGGGCGGAGGCCATAGATTAGCAGCAGATTTTGTGTCATCTTCAGAGTTAGGAAACTATCTTAGAAAAGATGGAGGTACTATGACAGGTGCTTTTAATATAGAGACTCCAGCTATGTTAGGTAAGTGGAAAAGTACTGCACAGACAGGGAATTATTTGACATGGCAAAAGTATGATGGGGCTAAAGATATAGCTTATATTGGAGCTGATGGAGGTTCTGCCACATGGGGTGGGACAGGTGATAGTTTTGTAGTTAGAGCGGTAAATGACGGTGATTTATTATTGAATTCCGACAATGGTGTTGTTAAAATTCAAGGTGGAATTCCTTGGACTACTAACAATTTTAATCCCGCAGAATACTTAGCGAAAAGAGGTAATCATCAGGATGCAACTGCAGTAAAAACAGATTATCCTTTAAGCATTACAGATTGGGCTTCAGGTACCGGGTTCCCGTCTACTTATGGTAACTCTTTACACATTGCAGGAAATAATACATGGTATCATAGAATAGATTTTCCTTTATTCAGCAATCACTTAGAGTATTGGCAGGCTATCAATACCACAACCATGACGAAAAAAGGTAATATTCCTTTATTGTCAGATGGAGAAACACTTTGGACTAACAATAATTTTAATCCTGATGCTAAAGTTAATTCTGCTGAAAATGCACAAACATTAGGGTTTTCAAGTGGTTTATCAGCAGGTGCACCTTACATATATCACAGAACAGATGGCTATGTATTCTTAGCTACTCAATCCTGGGTATCATCTAATTTTACGAGTCAAACTCTGTCAATTCAACCTGAAGGGGAAGATGGTCAATGGATAAATCTGACCAATTCAAACGGAGTTTTAGCTTCCAATTATTTTATTACATCCAGAGATGGTTCAAGAGACCCGAATACAGTTGTTACACCAAATGGTAATTCCCGTAGAGTTAGATTTGATTTTATTAACGCTGGATCTGTTGGAGGTTCTGGAAATTATGCGGGTGTAATGACTTACGCTCCATGGGATGGTACGTCTGCATCAACTGGGGATTCTTCATATCAATTAGCTTTTGCCAATCAAACTGGTATAAATGGAGAAGGAATACCAATGCTTAAAATAAGAAAAGGCATTGATGATAAGTGGTCTAAGACATGGTATAAATTATGGAGTGACGCAGATTTCTCACAAGGTCATATTAATAACTGGAATTTTATGTCTAGTAATGGTATTATTGTAAACCAGCAATTTACTAATAATACAGGTAATGGATTAATGGTTGCTGATGAATATAATGGCGGAGAATCTGGTATATATAATGAACAGGATGGATTCTATTTAGCTGTATTGGAAGGTGAGTATTATAAATATTCAAGCAGATATAATGGCTGGGAAGGTATTAATTTCAATAGAAAGAGCTATAACATTGGTATAGGTACAGATGCTAATGATGCCGATAAAGTAACTGTTTCAGGCTCGGTAAAAGCTACCGAAAACTTTAAATCAAAAGATGAGAAGCCTAATACTTTATTTATTCCGGACGGAAGTCTTTCTTATCTTGATGATGAGATTACCAATGAAAAATCCAGAATGAGATTATCTCATGGCATGATTGAGCAGCAGCCGGGAACTCAATATTATGATTCTGACAATAGAATGCTGGTAATCAGATGTGTATATGGTGAGCATTTTGTGTTAGGAAAATGTTTCCGAGGTCAAAGAATATTAGTGTTAAATGCTAGTGATAATTGGCAAGGATTTGACATAGAAAGTGCAGGATATTCATATAAAATACCACCTTATAGCTCTATCCAGTTATTTGTCTGGGATGAAAAGACCGTTTATAAATATGCAGAAAATAAAATGTATTAAAAATGATGAGTAATCACTAATATAAAATGACGTCACTTGTCTTAAAGTGGCGTCATTTGCCCATTCGTGATCAGGCTTGGCTATCTTCAGACACTTTTATATAAAGTTCGCTTGAATCAGAGGCAATTACCGTTATTTTTCAGATAAATGTGACTTTGAAATTAGTGTACAAGCGCCCATATTAAAACACCGATTCCGGCATACACAGTAACCGTAATGATATCAGCTATGGGTTGTGAAAAGCGTTTTTCTGCAATTTTTTCGCTGTTAATCTGGTTCTTATGAAATTTCAGAATTTTTTTAGGATTATAAACAGCGTGTGCAACCAGACTGTCGCTTTCCCATCTGTCAACTATTATTTTATAGCTCTTTCCAGCAACATCAATTTTAACATTTTTGTTAGGGGCAAGCGTCTCCTGAATATTAATTGGAACAGCAGTCGGTTGAGTAGCTGTATTTTGTATTTGGGTAGAAGTATTATTCGCTAATTCAGCCGTCTTTTTTGGCCCCTGCTTATTGTCGGTTGCAGGATCCGGCTGCTTTTTTACCTGATAAGTATAGCAGCTGGTAAGAGATAATAATGTTATGATGAGGTAAAGATACTTTTGCATTAGCCAAATTTAAGAATTAAACGGAATATTTAGCATTTTCTTTTAAAAGATCCCTTTTTTATAAAAATGATGTCTGTAAATGTAGCGTCAGTTCTTATGGATTGGTTTACAGATAACGGGTTTTATCTGTAATCAATAATTCTATTGGATGAGGTGACATTATCCTGTTTTTAAACACTTTTATACATGATTCTGTTCGTTTGAGTTTGCTGAACTGTAAGTTTACTGCAACTACAGAATGGAGAGACCAAAAAACTTTCACAGGAACTAAAAAAAAATGAATTTTGAACACTGTAAATGCAAAGCAATATCATTCCATTACAGAAAAAAAAGTCTACTGCAGCTACAGAATAGAACGGTCAAAAAACTTTTATAAGAGCATAAGAAAAATGAAATTTGAGCTCTGAAAAATGTGAAGAGTCATTGAATTCAGAAATATACTAAGTGAGCAGGCAGGATATATTGTAGGAAAAAATGTAGTGATACTGTAGACCCTCAAATAAAGATATAAACATTCACAAAATGCATAGTTCTGCTGATGATAGCATATCAATAATTCAATAATTGACACGATGATAAAGAGTGATGAATCTAAAATCGCTCAAAAAAAGTAAAATTCCATTCAAGGCAATCAGCCTATCAATAATAAAGGTTTCCCGGATGGCCGATTTTATCAAAACTAATTTTCAATAATCAAGATGAGTACACCATTAAATATAATTTTCAGTTGGTTTGAAAAAGGTGATATTCCAACAGAGTATCAATTTAAGCAGACCTTTTCTTCATTCCGTCATTTAGATGAAAAAATCAAAATGGACGAGGTGATGGGCTTACATGAAGCTTTTCAACAAACACTATCCACCACAATTTTTACAAATCATCTGGAAGATGAAAATGCACATATTTCAGCCCTGGCAAAACTTAATGCGGCCAATCTTACTGATGCCAATGTAGAAGAGTGGAAAGAAAAATTAAAAATCAAATTAGCCGCTACCATAGATGGAGGGGAAGAGATTGGAAATGTCTACACAAAAGAGCAGATCAGTGAAATTGTAAATGTAATTCAGGCAAAGGATAATGAAATGCTTGAGCATATTGCAAAAATTAACGAAATACTGCGCTCTAATGACGCCAATCTTGATGAGCTTCAGGAAATCGTAGACTATATCAAAGAAAACAGGGAACAGATAGAATTGCTTAAAGAGGTTGTTATTAGAAACATTTCAGATGATAAAATCAACCTTGCCGGCATTTATTCAAACTGGGGCGCAATTACTTATCAAAATCAGTTTAATGATTTGGTATATGATAAAATTAAAAACATCGAAGACGCGGCCAATGCCGAAAAAATAAAGCATGAAGAGAGAGTTAGGGGTGACTCCAGGATAAAACATGATCTTGATACACTAAGTTTTGTGATTGATGCTTATGACACAGTTACAATGTTTACAATACCCATTAAGGTGAGAAGAATAGACACCAACAATCTTGAAGTGCTATTTGACTCAGTACCACCCAATATAATTCAGTTAACAATTAAAAAAATATAATTATGGACATTAAATACGCTTATTACCGAAGTTCTGTTGGATATAAAATAGAAGGGAAAACAGACAATGATATTTTAACTGCCGGCGGCGGTACAAGGGGAATCAATTCTTTTTGGCATGATGGAAATTTAAATCCATTAGATTATGTGCCTAAAACACGTACTTTAACAATTAATGGTACAGCTTATGATTTGTCAGCAAACAGATCATTTACAACGCCAGATACCATTACCCGTCTGAAAGGAGGTGCATCCGGTTCTTTGGTTTCCGGAGATGTTACCCTTGCAGCAGGTGCCAATATGGCGGTTAACCAGACCGGAAATACAATTACGTTAGTTTCTACCGATACAACCTACAGCGCAGGTAGCGGTTTGACATTGACAGGCACTTCATTTTCTTTACCGGTCACTACTTCAGGTACAGGAAATGTGGTTACGGGAATTACCCAGACAACCAATGGAATAACGGTGTCTTTGGGCTCTATGCCCACTACATCGGATTTAGCTAACTATATTCCGTTATCACAAAAAGGAGCTGCGAATGGAGTTGCTGCACTGGATGCATCAGGACTGGTGCCTGCATCTCAATTGCCATCTTATGTGGATGATGTTTTGGAGGGATATTATAAAACTGCTGACGGAAAATTTTACAAAGAAGCGGGTTATACTACGCTTATCACTGGTGAAACAGGTAAAATTTATGTATCCCTTGATACCAACAAAACTTACCGATGGACGGGAACAACGTTCGTTTATATCACCTCAGGGGCTGTAGATTCTGTAAATGGATTAACCGGTGTTGTAGTCTTAAACAAATCTCATGTTGGCCTAGGGAATGCTGATAACACGGCAGATGCAGCAAAAAATGTTCTTTCCGCTACAAAGTGGACTACAGTACGAACTATTACACTTTCCGGAGTTACCGCAACGGCACAAAATATTGACGGTTCTGGAAACGTAACAGTTCCTATTACTGCTGTTCCTGCGACATTATTAACGGGAACTGCAGCAGTCAATACAACCGGATCAGCTGCAAAACTGACAACACCGAGAACAATTTCTGCTTCAGGTGACGCTACGTGGACAGCAACTTTTGACGGTTCAGCCAATGTTACCTCAGGTTTGACATTAGCTGCAACAGGAGTAACTGCCGGGACTTATGATGAGGTGACCGTTGATGCTAAAGGTAGAGTAACTGCCGGTAGTAATAATGTAAAGTCGTACACGACCTCTATTTCCGGAACAGGTGGTGTGGTACACAATTTAGGGACCAGAAATGTAGATGTAGCCATGTATGACACGGTAACCTTTTACAAAATAGAAGGCAGAATAAGATTAACCGATCCGAATAAAATAGATGTTGAATTTGATTCTGCTTTACCTAATGCTGTATCCATAACAGTAACGCGTAAAGATATTTAACATGGATGTAAAATACGCATATTATAACACTTCTAAAGGCTATAAAGTAACGGGCGGCACAGCTGCTCAGTTTTTAAAAGCGGATGGTTCCCTGGATAACAATGCTTATGTGAATAAATCAGGAGATCTGATGACTGGTGCCCTTACATTTAATCATTCTATTGGTAGTACAATAAGAAAAGATTTATCTACGGTAACGGCAGCAACTGGATTTTCAAGAGATATTTTACAGCTGGCAGGCTCTAATGGGGTAGTGGATACTGTTGCGTGGTTTGGAGCTGTAGAGGCAGATGGGACAGTAAAAATGTCGTATGGATATTTCGGTGCAACAACTTACAATGCTACTAAGGCACTACTCTGGACATCAGATCAGAGGGTAGGAATTGGATTAAATGGATCCTCATTACCGCTGGATGGGTATAGGCTTCATGTTTCCGGGAATAGCTATACATCAGGTAACATAGGAGTTGCAGGAACTATTAACAGTACAGCGGGTGAACTTCAGGTTCAAAGACAGGGAGTAAACAGAATTAGAACAGGCTCTGCATTTACATTAATTTCAGGAGATGGAACTTCAGGAATTGTTTATTTGAGACCTCAGGGAGATTCAGTAAGTGCGGGTCAGGTAGTTATCAATGCTAATAACACTCAGTTTGTAGATGCTTATAATTTGTTATTTGGCAGTCAAACGGCGGCAGGATCAGCTATTTTCCATACTAACCTCGCTAATACGACACAGGGTTATGGGGTGTGGTTAGGCCAAAATTTACAATTTAATGGCACTGATTTTATTCAGCCAAGAGGATCATTGAGTTCATGGGGACTTACAGTGAATAACCATAAAAACTTCTCATTTAATTATGGGAGTGCTACGGGTACAAATGGGGAAATTCCGGCATTAACTGAGGTTGTAAAAATTAATAATACAGGTAGAATTACAACACTAAATGATGGAACTTCTTCTGATTGGATATCAGCATACAATACAGGCTTTCTTTACAAGGGTATTTTAGGTCCTACAGTAGATTTAAATAGTATTACTTCTACAGGATGGTGGGTTCAGACAGGAAATGCAAATGCAACTTCTGCAAATAATTATCCTGCAGGCTTAGCAGGTCAATTAAGAGTTTACTATACTTCAACACATATAGTTCAGGAATATACTACCTATGCTAATAACAATGATGTTTACAGGAGGTACTATTTCAGTGGAACCTGGTATCCCTGGACAAAAGATTGGGATTCAAATGATTTTTCTGCAGTAAATATAAACAACTGGAATACCGCATTTAATTGGGGAAATCATGCTAATGCAGGATATCTTACGAACGCTCCATTATCTAATTATTACACAAAAAATGAATCTTTAAATTTATTTGTTGGAAAAAATGGAGTTGAAACAATAAGCGATACAAAGACATTTACCAACAGTCCTGTGATTCCAAACGGAACGTTAGGAACTCATGCTGTAAACAGGAACCAAATTGCATTAAGTGCTACTCCTGAAAGTGAAAACGGGCAGCAATTAACGATTAGCGGTAACAATTCTGTCAGTCTTACAAATTATTTTGTAACATCAAGAGACGGCTCAAGAAATGCAGATGATATTGCACCCAATTCTACGTCTAAAAGAGTAAGGTTTGATTTTGCCAAATCTAACAGTGCAGGCTTGGGAGCATCCGGAAATTATGCAGGAATCATGACCTATGCTCCCTGGGATGGTAACACTGCCTCTACAGGGGATTCTTCCTATCAGTTAGCATTTGCCAATCAGACTGGAATTAATGGTTCCGGCATTCCGATGTTGAAAATCAGAAAAGGAATTGATGGAAGCTGGACGACGTCATGGTATAAATTCTGGACAGAGGCAGATTTTACTGAAACAAATATTCAGCAATGGAATTATATGACTCAGTACGGGCTACAGCTCAACCAGGATTTTACAGTAAATACAGGATCAGGTTTAGTGATTTCAGATAATCATCTCAATAGTGATGAGTCAGGTATTGTAGATATTCATCAGAAAAGATTTTTAGCAACGAAACGAAAAGAATATTATTCTTATGGTTCCGAGTATGATGGGTTGGGAGGTTTAAATTTTCATATAGAGTCCACTCGCTTCGGAATGGGAAGAGGAGCCAATGATAGTGATAAGTTAGCTGTAAAAGGCTCCATAAAAGCCAGTGAAAATTTTAAATCTGAGGATGAAAACCCGGATACAATGTTTATTCCTAATGGCAGAACATCGAGTCTCAGAGATGAAATTGTTAATGATCAATCTGATCCTAAGAATTATGCCGTTAGATTAGATCCGCATGAATATGAATTCTCTTCCAGCAATCTTAGCATAGATGATAGAAACAGGCTTATCCATGTTATTGGAGAACAGATTAAAATGGTGGTCAATTTCAAAGAAATCTATCCGAAACAGCAGATCGTTATTTATAACTTTGACAATGGAGGTACCATGGGAGTTGATGTATATGGCAAAAGAATATATAATATCAGCCCAAATTGTTTCCTTAGGTTGTATGTGACAAAATCAGGAAGAATAATTGCAGAACAAGAACAGAACTGTAAGTTTATCTGGTAAAAAAATATAATAGTTATTCTACGGAATATAGATTAAAAACTTCTTACTATAATGTAAGATAAAGCCAAACCGACAGTCAGAGGATGAAAGTCTTCTGATTGTGGGATTTGTGTTGTATTACCGTGAGAGCTGCAAATATCAAATCTGGTAAAAATTGCCTGAATAACATTTTTTGTCTCTCAAATTGAAACACCTAATGAGTTATTAACGGATAAAAAAATATCGCCACTTGTTTAAAGTGGCGATATTTTTTTGTGAACCTACTGGTAAGAACATCTAACCAATTTTTAAAATATATTGAATGTGTTTTAAGCGTATGTATTTGGTAATTAATATTTTGTAAATTATTTACTTAGGTTTGAATCCTGTTAATGTTTTGATTTGTATCTTTCCTTTTCTGATTTAGAAAAAAGATATTGGTTAATCGAGCTGGATTTACATTAATTTAAAAGCTAAAAGGATGACAATAAAAATCTATAGACCTGAAAATCCTATATTAAAAAAGTATATTGAATGCTTTTATATTCTGGAGCAGACCTCTGAAGAATCTTCTGCAACTTATTTTACCTTTCCAAGCATTTATACAATTGTCACTATTAGTGAGAAAACAGAAACTTTGGTCACCAAAAATAAAATAACAACTAGGCATTGCCAGTCCAATCCAATTGAAACCAACCTGGTAAGCAATTTTAATGAACCTGTATTGATCAGCTATGAAGGTATAATCAATGAAATTACTACTTACTTTAAACCATTGGGGATAAATGCTTTTATACCGAATAATTTAAGAGATTATTCAGAGGGAAGCTTTCCTGATTTTAGTCCATACGCGGATTATAAAGAAACCATGGCAGCCATTCTTTCCTTAAAAGTTCCGGATGAAAAAATCAGAGCAATAGAATTGTATTGGCTTTCAAAATTTCATCCGTTTGAGAATGTCTTGTTGGCGGAGGTGCTGACTGAAATGTTCGATACAGATAATATCAATCAATCTATGACGAAATTGTCTTATACAACAGGTCGGTCACGAACAACGATAAACAAGCATTTTGATCAGTATATTTGTAAAACACCTTCTCAGTTCAAGAAAATCATCAGATTCAGGGCAGCTGTTCAAAGCCAGCTTGAAAATAAAGATAGAGCAGGATTGTCTTATAGTATGGATTATTTTGACCAGTCACATATGATCAGGGATTTTAAAAAATTAACAGGTTTTACCCCAAAAGTTTTTTTTTCAAAAATAACAACAGTTGAAAAAGATCTCATAAAATGGATGTTTATTTAGTGGGGTTTACAAAAATACAATGATGCTGGTTTATTAAATAGTAACATTGCAGCTTAATAATGTCATTAAATAATTTATGAAGCTAATCCTAATAATACTGTTATTCCCAATTCTTATTTTTGGACAGAAAAATGCGTCAGCTACTCTTGCGGAATATATGCAGGCTCAGGTTGAAATAAATAATTTTAGTGGAACTGTTCTTGTTTCGAAAGACGGCCATGTTTTACTAAAAAAAGCGTATGGTTTGGCAGATTATGAGTGGAATATTAAAAACACCATAGATACTAAATTTCAGTTGGCCTCAGTCACAAAACAATTTACCGCCACAGCTATACTTCTATTGATTGAAAAAGGGAAACTGTCCCTTGATGATAAACTGAGTAAATTTCTGCCAGATTATCCCAAGTCCGATAGTGTTACGATCCATATGTTATTATCGCATACTTCAGGGTTGGCTATGGGTTTTAAAGACATAGCTTTAAGCTCTGTGGACAAAGATTCTGCCTATACCGAAATAAAAAAAATACCGTATGAATTCTCTCCTGGAATTAGAGGTAGTTACAGTAATATTGGCTATTATTTATTGGCTAAGATCATTGAAAAAGTGTCAGGTGAAAAGTATGCCGTTTTCTTAAAGAAGAATATATTTGAAAAAGCAGGGATGAATAATACGGGCGTCAGTAATAATAAATCGATAGTTGAAAAAAAAGCAAAGGTTTATTGTCTTACAGAAAGCGGGCTTATTCACAATCCCTATATCAACTGGGAGATTAATTTAGGACATGATGGCGTTTATTCTACTGTTGAAGATCTGGCCTTATGGGATAAAGCTCTGTATGGAACAGATATTCTTTCCGCACAGATGAAAAAATTAATGTTTAAGTCCTATAGCACTGAAAATTGGGGATATGGCTTTATAATCAATCCGTTTTATAATCACGGACATCAATTAATTGCCCATGACGGAGGATTTTTTGGTACAATGACTTCCTTTAACCGATTTACGGATGACAAACTTTTTGTGACTGTACTTTCTAATAACGAATCATTTTCCCATATTATAGCGTATGGACTTTCCGCTATTGCATTGGGAAAAAAGGTTGACCTTCCTTACAAACACCACCGAATTGAAATAGACACAAGTTTATACGATCAATATGTCGGTAAGTATGATAAAATTGCCATATTGAAAATTGACGGTAAGCTTTATTTTAATAGTACAGAGATGGAACTTATCCCAGAATCTAAAACCAAATTTTTTAGAAAAGATAATAATGACAGAACAATTGAATTTATTCCGGACAGTATGGGGCTTTACAATTCTATAATTCTGACCAAAGGCGGAGTAAAAGAAGTTATAAGAAGGAGTAAATAACTATGATGATCAGGAGGTTTATTCATCTGTAACTATTCAATATTTTCAAAGTTTACATTTTATTTACAATGCAAATTCCTCACAATGAAATATATTAAAGTAATTTAACCGGATCAACTTTGCTAGGATTTTAAAAATAAAAAAAACATGAAACACCTACACTTATATGTTTTGTTAATATTTGTTTTTTACATCTCATGTGGACAAAACCAAACAAAAGTATCACAGGAAAATATCAAGTCTGGCAGAGCTAACTATTCCGAGTCTCAGCTTAAAGAGGCGGAAACCTCCAAGGTGCCTATGAGTATGGTCCGGAATGTAAAACAAGATAGGAACGGAAACATTTTGATTGCTTCTTATTTTGGCGTGTTTCGATACGATGGAACATCTTTTACTAATCTAACAGGTAAAATAAGCTCGCCCTGTTTCTCCAGCTTCTGGGATGTTCTGGAAGATAGAAAAGGAAATCTTTGGTTGGGTACCAAGGATTCAGGAGTCTATTATTACAATGGTGAATCCTTCCGGCATTTTACAACAAAGGATGGTCTGGGCAGTAATTCAGCACTTCATATATATGAAGATAAAGCCGGTAATATTTGGTTTGGCACAGGAGGTGGAGCAAGCCGTTACGATGGAAAATCTTTTCGGAATTTCACAATGAAAGACGGACTGCCCAATAATGTTATTAACACATTCATGGAAGACAAAACCGGAAAATTGTGGATTGGGACAAGAGGTGAGGCGTGTTTTTATGATGGAAAAACATTTACTGTTTTCAAAAATAAAGAGGGTAAAGCCTTCAGCAACATTTGGTCAATAATCGAAGATAAAAAAGGAAATATTTGGTTCGGTGACGTTCATGGTCTCTGGCGTTATGATGGCAGTACCTTTACCAATGTTTCGCAGAGAGGCGCTTATGCTATAATCGAAGATAAAAAAGGAAATATCTGGACTACGGGTGAAGTAAATCCACAAACCTGGGCACTTTCACGTTACGATGCAAAGTCCTTGTACAATAAAGTCCCCACCTTAACAGAAATTAAGTCAGGAGGAAGAATGGCTTTTTTGGGGATAGTGGAAGCTAACGATGGAAGTATTTGGTTGGGCTCTGGAAGTGGTGTGAGTCGTTACGATGGAAAGACTGTCACAGATTTTAAAAATAAAGAAGGTCAGAAATAAGTGGAAAATAGATGTTAAATCGGCAATATTCATTCTCTTTATTCTATAAAACATCTCAATTCCAACGCATATAAAGATAAGATATCCAAATCAGAATGAATAACCTAAGGCTGCTGCTTATTATTTCCATGCCTGGTTGATTACTGCGCTCATGGGTGCAATCATTGGTTCGGCGCCGTATTTTTCTGAAAGTTTTTTTTCAAGCTCTATTTTTATCTCATCCATCCATTCTGGATAATGCTGTCTGATCTCTTTAAAAACAAACCCTCCTTCAACGAGGCCTGCCGCAGTTTCTTTTGCGGTTGTGCAAATCGAAAACTGCTCTATAGTTTCATTGAGTATTTTTGAAAATCCCACATTTTCTAACTGGCATCTTATGACGGCTTTATCACTCATAGACACAGCAAGATTGTATGATTCAGGCAAAGGATCTTTCAGGTATTTTTCTGCTACCAATCTTGAGACATAAGATACCATATTATATTCCAGTTTATCCCACGTAGTAAAGATGAAGGTCCCGCCTGGCTTTAAAACACGATAGGCTTCACTAAATGCTTTGTGCTTATCCGGAACAAACATATATCCAAAGCAACATACCACTAAGTCAATACTATTATCGTCGAATGGAAGATCTTGTGCATCTATCACTTGCCATCCAATATCAAGATGGGCCAATTTTCTTTTTGCTTCGGCTAACATATCAGCGTTAATATCCGAGGCGATGAGCTTTGCCGAGGGCATGATTTTCTTTCTGATATGCCGCGTAACTCTACCTGTTCCCGCAGCTATCTCTAATGCAACAGAAACTGTCGCTGAATCAATGCGTCCTGCAACCTCTATGCCCCAGGGTTCAAAGAAAAGAGGGCCAAGGAAATGATCGTAATGATGCGCTTCGTCATCGGCACAATTAAAAGAAGAAGAAGTTGGTATATCACTCATAAAATATAGGTTTTAATTGCGAGTTGAAAAACAGCGATGGTGAAAAGCAACTATGTAAGCATGGCAAGCATCTCTAAGAGTTTTTAGAAATTCTCTTAGTTTATAATTCACTTTTCTCATATTTTGTATGTGTAATGATACAAAACTTAGAACTCATTTTAAGCTATTGTTTATCCGTTTATTGAAATTTTCGTGGACAAATAGGTTATATGATGAATTTAGCTGTAATAAACTGTATTAAAGATAATTATATTTTTGATTCTAACGAAATCAAATTCTAAATTTTAAAGGTTTTACAAATCAGGATTTGAGTTTTTAGATTTTATAGAACTAAAAGTCAGTGAAGCTTCCGGTACATTATAGTGCAACAACCGTAAACTGTTATGAGATTAGGTTGTATTATCTATATTTGAGATGCTGTATTTTACTTCGAAATTTCTGATCTGATTAAACAGTTTTCCTGCTGCAATTTTTATTTGTTTATGAATTCAAAAATTGAATTGACAAATTCCTCCGGCTATTTCTGCCATTGCCAATAGGTATAGGAGCCCGTTTTCTTCTGCACCATTCATCTTACCTTGTGTAATCATGTCGTGCCCGCAATCTTTTGTGGTAATGATCTTGTGTTTCACGCCTGCCTTTGTCAGGTAAGTTTCCATTTTGTTTTTGTTCTCGGCGGGTGGAACCTAATACATTTTTCTCCCCGAAAATACTTGATTACAAAATAAAAAATTCAATTAAAAAAAACATAAATGTAGTATTTTACATTCCAGTATTTTGCTTTTCTAGAAGGATAGTTAATACAGTGATTTTAGTGTTAATGTTTTCTTAAAGAATAAATAACACTTTGTTTCCCTACTAGTTTCGATATTGTAATACTTTTCGAGTACAAAAAAAAACTAATGCGGAAACTCTTCATGAATGTATGTGTATTGTACACAGGCTTAAGTATATCTGCTCAGGAAGTGGTATGGCAGAAAGACATCAAATCCTCTACCCAGGATTTCCTGAGTCAGGTCACCACAACAATTGATCAGCAATATTTGGTTACCGGAAGCTCTATTCAAAGCAATAAGCAGAAAACATCCGGAAATAAACAAAACAATGGTTACGATTTTCACCTGGTGAAACTGAATCAGCAAGGAGAGGAAGTCTGGGAAAAATACTTCTCAGGATCCAACCATGATTATCTGTCTGCAACAGTTACCACACAAGATGGCGGATTTCTAGTAGCTGGAACCTCTTTTTCAGGAAAAGGGTTCGATAAAAAAGACAATTCTAAAGGAGGATCAGATATCTGGCTGATCAGAATCAATGAATTCGGTGATGAATTATGGCAAAAAACCCTGGGTAGTTCTTCAGACGAAGAAGCAAGAGCGGTTATTCAAACTACAGATTTGGGATTCGTTATTGCCGGAAATGTACAGAATTCTTCAAAAGGTTATGGTTCCAAAGATGTATGGGTTACCAGAATCGATAAAAATGGAAAAGAATTATCCCAATTAATCTTAGGCGGGAAAGGCTTAGATGAAGTGGAAAAGATGATTCCAACGAAAGATGGAGGAGCTTTACTGGGAATCTACTCAAGAAGTTCATCCGTTAAAACGAATAATCAGCAACCAACGATCAACACTATTACTTCGACTGATAAACCTGCAACTCAGAGCCCGCTATCTGCAACCTCAAAACAAAGCGACAACTTCGGTGAAGGCGACTACTGGATTGTCAAGCTAGACAAGAACGGAAAAGTAGAATGGGAGAAAAACTTTGGAGGCAAAGGAGATGATCATATCAGAACTTTAGCTTTGGCTTCAAATGGCTTTATCATCGGTGGTGAATCCAGATCAGAAAGGTCAGGAAACAAAACCGTAGGTATTGAAGAAGGAACAGACCTTTGGCTGGTTTCTTTAAATGAAAGAGGTGATGAACAGTGGCAGAAATCCTACAATTTTAAGAACAGAGATATCCTAATGAGTATGAGTGTACTTCACTCGGCAGATGACAAGTCTTCTAAAGGAATTCTATTAGGCGGATATACTCAGACAGAAGGAAGAATACAGACTGATGATGAAACCTTCTGGATGCTATACTTGGATCATAATGGCAATGAGCAGTGGAGAAAACATGTCAAAGGAGAATCCAGAAAGAAAGAAGAGAGACTTTTCGATTTGAAACTCAACAGAGACGGATCCTTTATTCTTGCCGGAACCAGTGCAGAAGAGTTGGGGAAAGAGAATTGGAAGATCGTGAAGCTGGGAGACAAGCAAGTTGATCAGCTGATTGAGAAATATGACATCAAAATCTATCCCAACCCTGTTTCAGATTATGCTTACGTAGAAATCGGTTTTGATTTTAAAGATGCCGATATTCTGTTGTATGATATGAGTGGAAGACAGCTTCAGAGCGTAAAAACTAAAAGCAGAGTAACTAAAATCAATACACAGGCTCTGGTCCAGGGAGCATATCTGGTGACGATAAAAACAGATACGAATAAAACAGCGAATTCAAAACTGATTAAGAAATAACCATGAAAAAACACTTTTTTATATTTTTAATTCTATCTTTCTGTTTTACTTATGGACAAAAGGAGAAGACAAAAAAAGAATCAGATACCATTAAAGTTCTGGCGAAAACAACCACTACTACGAATAATTCAACCAATAAAGATGATTACTTAGCTAAAGCTTTTACTGTTACAACTCCTGAAGTTTCACAATTAATTAAATCTGAACTCATTCCGATTAATTATGCAACCGGCAGGGCAGAATATTCAATTCCTATTTTTGAAGTTAAAGAAGGAAATATTAGCGTTCCGGTAATGTTAAAATACTCATCAAACGGGGTAAAAGTAACTCAGGAAAGCACGAATGTTGGATTAGATTGGGTTTTAATAGCCGGAGGTAATGTGACAAAGTTTGTTAATGATATTGATGATAATAAATATAGAGTCAACCAGAATTCAAGTAATTATCCCCGTGCAGAATGGGATGAATCTTCGCTAACATGGATAACAGTGTATGATGCATCCTCAGATTGGGGGCAGTATGTAAGTAAAAAAGGACGACTGGTTAATGATAGTGATGTTGAATTTATGCCGGACTCCAAAATTACTGCCGCATCTTCAAATTACGAGCAATATACAGATATGGCGGCAGACACTTTTTTTGCAGTCGCACCTGGATTAAATTCCAAATTTTATTTAAATAAAAAAACAAATCAGGACGGCAATTGGGATACAAGATTTAGTACGTACGGTTACAGAGGCCATGAATTAGATGGGTTTGGCAACAAAATTTATGTCAACAAGTATGATAAATTTGACATTAGTAATGTTCCCAATAAAGGATGGATGGGATGGAATACTGTTTTTCCTACGGAGTGTAGTATGAAATTGGGCAATCTTGATAATTATGCTATACAGAATAATTATTCATTGTTAAGAAACAATGCTAAAGATTATGATCAGTTTCAGGTAATCAATGCATATGGAAATGTATATTCATTTAAAACAAACGATGTCAATATCAGTTCCACAACTGAGTTTCCTTTCAGTAGTTTTACAGATTCATCACCTGAATATCCCAAAAGTGAAATGTCAATATGCAAGCTTATCTTAAAAAATAACTATAATATTGATATTAATACGTGGAATCTCGATTCTATACTGGATGTTACTTCCAATAAAAAAGTAACTTTTACCTATAAAGAGTTCCAGCAATCTCAGACTAAGCTTAAGGATCTTGATAAAGGTAAAGTAATTTTAAGTTCATATATTATTAATTATGGAAATGGGGGCAGTATTATCAATTATCCGGGAGGTGGTATTTCACCCGTAGATTATACCAGCAATAAATATGCTCAAAATACTGTATATCATTATGTAGAAGAAATTAACTGGAGTGAAGGTAAGGTGAAATTTTTCTATGATTTTACCAGATCCGATGCTTTTGATGATAATAATAACGTAAATCCTAAACGGGCACTTTCCCAGATTATTGTTTATGATGTTAACGGGCAGATTGTTAAAAAGGTGAAACTAAACTATGGTTATTTCAAAAATACGCAAGTTTCAAGTGACCTGGATTTAAGATTAAGATTAGACGATGTTGTATTTTATGATAAAGATGATACTTTTCTCTACAATTATAAACTTGATTATAATCCCCTTCCAATGCCTTCAAAAGGAACTTCGGAAGCTACCAAAAATTATAGAGATCTTTTCGGTAATTTTAAACAGCAATCGGCCGGAAATTTTCCTAAAACATATTATCAAATCATAAATCAGAAGTTCAAATTTGATAATCTTCCACTTAATGGAACCACTTTTTTATATGGTGATATAGACATGACTCCGGATAATCAAGCGTCTATAGGAATGCTGAACCAGATTACAACTCCTACAGGAGGGTATTTCCAATTTGCATATGAGCTAAATAGATTTCTTTTGAATGGCCAGGAACAACTGGGTGGTGGAGTCAGAGTCAAAGAACAAAAGATACTTGATGACTATACGGCCAGAACGATTAAGTATAAATATCTGAACGATAGTGGCGCTTCTTCGGGGACTATAGGAAGTATGCCTTCTATGACTACTAACAGAATTGGGGGATGGTACAACAGTGTCAGCGATTCCGGTGTTGCTTCTTATCCGGCGGTGTATTTGTCACAGCAGAATATGCCTGAAACTGATGACGGAAGTTTTGTGATATATGAAAAAGTGACCGAAGAAGAAACCGGAAAAGGAAAGCAGGTGTTTTCTTTTACGGGATTTAGTAATTATCCTAATATTTATCCTCACACAGAAGATCATACGGGTGGTGTTTATGGAAGTAGGCTTGTGGCGAATGAAAATTATTTCAAAAACCGCAGCCATTTAAGAGCAAAGTTGATTAGCAAAGAAGTTTACGGTGAAGGAGCAGCTTTTCCAATGCAAACAGAAACCTATATTTACAAAATCGGGAAGGATGTTAGTACAGATTTTAATGTATACTTTTCTAACTCATATATTTTTAAACCTTCCTGGAGTCTGATTATTGATAATACTCCAGAAAATCTTGTATTATATAAAAAGATTAACCGGAATAATTATTTAAGTATCAGTAACTTTAATGAAGAACAGGTCACAAAGGAATATTTTGGAGCCAACCCGGTTTTAAATAATGGTGTACCAATATCGTACAATTATCAGGAACCCTTTTTTCTCCCAACAAAAGAGAAGATAACTCATTTTGATGGAAGCATTACAGAAAACTCTTTTGCCTATCCTTTGACACAGGGAATGCAATACTTGATTAATTTAAATATTGTTGCCAATTCACAACTTCAAAGTTCAATCAAGAAAAAAAATGATACGGACCAGGGAAAGGTCATATCAACAGTATATAAAAATTTTCCATCAAGCCAGGCTGATGCTGATTTGAAAACAGCTGGATTCCCCTTGCCTTATGCCGATCTTTCTACCAATATCCTGATTAATTCACCAGTTGTACAAATGACATACGATAAGTTTGACAGCAAAGGAAATTTACAGCAATTTACAAACAGGGAAGGTGTGCCGACCACTGTTATCTGGGGGTATAATCAGACAAAACCCATCGCTAAGATAGATGGAGCTAAATTCTCAGATATTGATTCCTCCCTTATTAGCAGTATTGTGAATGCTTCAAATAACGATGCAGCGGCTTTGCCAAACAATGATGAGACTGCATTATTAAGTACTTTAGATAATTTCAGGGGTAATTCTGCTTTTGCAGCATATCAGGTAACAACCTATACTTATGATCCACTGATAGGGCTTAGAAGTATTACAATGCCGGCTGGTACAAGAGAGAGTTATATTTATGATAATGCATTGAGGCTTCAGAAAATAACAGACAGAGCAGGAAAAACTGTAAAAGAGTATAAATATGGATATGTACCTACGGTTTACTATTATAATACTTCCAAAAGTCAGTCATTTACAAAAAATAATTGTAGCCAGTCAGGAGCAACTCCCGCACCTATTGTTTATACTGTGCCTGCAGGAAAGTACTCCTCCACTATAAGTCAGACACTGGCAGATCAGACAGCCCTTAATGATATTGCTGCTAATGGTCAGTATTATGCCAATGCCAATGGTTTATGTAACTCTACAATATCTTGCAGTCTTTCATTCAATACATCTATAGGGATTTCGGGAGGAGGAAGCGCTTCTGTTACTACTAATGCAATGTATAAAGTAAGTTTTGGGTTTTCCTCCGGATCAAACTCAGTCAATTTACCTTGGACGACAACAGGTGTAAAAGTGGCTGACATTGTAGGAAACTGCAGGCCAACATCAGATTATTCATCTTACAACGGACAGGTGTATTATACAATTAAAACCAATGGGGAGATTATAATAAGAAGACATTTGGGAGTTTCTACCCCCAACAATACTTCCTATAATTATGAGCTATACTTTCCCGTAAACTAATTAACCATGAAAAAAACTCTGATTTTATTATGTATGCTGTTTTTGGTAAGTACATTGTATGCACAAATACAAACTGTACCCAGCAGCAACGAAAATTATATTTATACTAAAAACTATCTTGATTATCCTGCGTCTGGTGATCCTAAAGTTTCTGAAACAGTTCAATACTTTGATAAATTTGGAAGACCCAAGCAGCTGATTAATGTAAAAGCAACTCCACAAGGTAAAGATTTGGTGACACCAATTAGCTATGATGAATTTGGCAGACAAGTAGATTCATGGCTCCCTTCACCAATGAATACTCTTAATGGAGCTATTCAGTCAGGCGTTAACTCGAATGCTACAAATTATTATGGAGATAATTTTCCATTTACTCATAAAAATATTGAAGCTTCTCCAATAGAAAGGGTCTTATCAAATGTGCAGCCGGGGCTGGCCTGGCAAAACCATCCTGTTAATTTTAAATATCAGGCTAATATTCTGGACGATCATGTGGCCAGATTCGTTACAACCACAACCGTAACAGACAATACCACCTACTCAAAGGTTGTCTGGGAAAATGAGTATGCGGTAAATCAGTTATATAAAAGTATAGTAACTGATGAGGACGGAAACAAAGCGGTACAATTTACAAATGGATACGGAAACATAATACTGCTTCGTAAGATATCACAGGATGATGAAAATGCAGATACTTATTACGTTTATAACGAATTTAATCAGTTGGCTTATATTATTCCGCCCAAAGCGGTTATGGATTTTTTTAATGCATATGGAACGGGAAGCAACGTCGAAGTTCCGGAATTTATTCTAAATGATCTTTGCTATCAATACCATTATGATGGACTAAACAGGCTTGTGGAAAAAAAGCTCCCCGGAAAAGGGTGGCAGTATATGGTGTATGATAAACAAAACAGATTAGTATTGGCTCAGGATGCGAATCTTGGAGCTGCTAAACAATGGATGTTTACAAAATATGACCAATTCAGCAGAATAGTTTATAAAGGAATTTATACAAGTTCACAGGCTTATGGAAGCCAGGGCAGAATTTTTGAACAAAGTACAATCAATACCTTCACCAACAACAATACATTAAGACAGGCTTCTATAGGATTTAATAGTGCAGGAATGGAGGTCTATTATCCGGGTAATACTACCTATCCAACTGTTAATTTTAAATTGCTCAGCGTAAATTATTACGATACTTATCCGCCGTATAGTTTTAATCCGGCACATCCAGCAAATGCGGTTACGGATAATATTACTGATGTTAATAATACCAAAGGGCTTGGTTTATTAACACTGATAAAAAATATTGAGAACGATAACTGGACTAGGAATTATTCTTATTATGATGTGAAAGGCAGGGAAATCGGAACCTATTCTATCAACCATTTAGGAGGCTATACTTCTACAGAATCTGTACTTGACTTTTCAGGAGCAGTAAAACAAACTATTGTGAAACACAAAAGGCTGAATACTGATACGGAGAGGATTATAAAAGAAACATTTGAATATGATTCGCAAAACAGATTACTTGTACATAAACATAAGGTAGATAATAATACAGAAGAGATACTGACTCAAAATACATACAACGAAATTTCCCAGCTGTCAGGCAAAAAAGTTGGAGGGGCAGGTTTTTCTAATCCCCTTCAGACAATAGATTATCAATATAATATCAGGGGCTGGATGACAAAAATAAATGACCCAGATAATCTTGTAAATGGGAAATTATTTGGTTATTCCATTAAATATCAGAATCCTGAAAATACTGAAGCATACGCAATCTTTAACGGAAATATTTCTGAGATCGACTGGAAAACACAAAGTGACAATGTTTTAAGAAGATATGATTTTTCTTATGATACTTTAAACAGATTCGCATTTGGCCGTTTTACAACTCCGGGTGCTACAGTCATTGAAAATAATTTTTATAATGAATGGGCAGACTATGATATTGGAGGTAATATCAGAAGTTTAGGCAGATATCAGAAATCATACAATAATCAACCGCTTCTTATAGATAATTTAACGTACACTTATACGGGCAATAGGCTGATTTCTGTCAAAGATAATTCTGGTAATTACAGCGGATATCCTGACAGTTCCGGAAATACTATTGGATACGATCTCAATGGAAATATGACAGATCAGAAAGATAGAGGGATTGTGGATATCAATTACAACCATCTCGATCTGGCAGATAAGTTTACTTTCGATCAGACCTACGTTGTAAAGGATTTGTTTTTGGGAGACCTTATAAAAAATGTTACAACTCAGTATCTTTATAGATCGGATGGTGTAAAGCTGAATAAAAAATATATTTACGGAGTAGGTAAAAATACTACGGAGTCCTCTACAGTGACGGATTATCTGGATGGTTTTCAGTATGAAGTGCAGGGGAATACAACACAAATATTCCCTCCGGTTTTAAAATTCATTCCTACCGCTGAAGGATATTATAATTTCGAAAATAATAAATATGTTTACAATTATTCAGATCATTTAGGAAATGTAAGGCTTAGCTATACAAGCAATGGGACAGGCGGAGTAGAGGTTATTGAAGAAAACAACTATTATCCTTTTGGATTAAAGCACCGTGGTTACAATGATGGTGTTGGAAATCCTTCATATCAATACAAATATAACGGCAAGGAACTTCAGGAAGAATCCGGAATGTACGACTACGGAGCAAGAATGTACATGCCAGAGATTGGAAGATGGGGAGTCCTGGATCCGTTGGCTGAAAAAATGACAAGGCTGAACCCTTACAATTATGCCTTTGATAATCCGGTAAATTTTATTGATCCGGACGGAAGAGAAGGGGCTGGCTGGGGCTATAGAAATGGAGCATGGGTCTTTTTGCCTGGAATGCAGCAGGGAGATGAAGAATATACAAAACGAGGTTTCACAGATTTCCGCCCTGACGGAAGCGTTGTAGATAATGTTGTCATTACCAACAGTTCTGAGCAGAATACGGGACATACCTATCTGGGTTTTAATGGAGAGGCAAAATACGTTACGCAGGGCTCATCTTTAGGAACAGCAATTCCACTTACTGTAGGCTGGGGAAATACGGGAGTCGGAACAGGTACGGGTACTATAGCCGGAACCGGAGCAGGACTTTCATTATTAACGATCCTTGCTTCAGCTGTAGCAATCTGGACACTGCATGGAGATGCTGCGGTTGATACTCCGGCAGACGAACCTGAAGACTTAAATAACTTATATTTGTACAGAAATATGAGAAGTGTTGGAGGACTTCCTGAATTGGGTAACTCTCTTAACACTTTAGGAATAAGAAATAAGGATATGTCTAATAATATCTTTGGTGAAATAAAAGCTGATACGGATTATGTTTATGGCAGTTCAGGAATGGGAATGTCAGTAACACCAGGATATGGCAATGTTGTTCCGGTTGTAGAATTTGCTACTCCTAAAACAACTCTATTTAGAATAAAAGCCACAGATGTGTACAGATCCGGCTTAGGTATCAATGTAGATAAGATCAATCATGCAAATATAACACCAGTCGGAAGAATAATGTTACAACAATTTAGAACCCAAATACAAGCTACAGCACCATTATGGAAACCAGTAAGATAACAGAAGTAAATCATATTATAGATACCTATTTGAATTTTGAATCCCTTTCAACTATTGATGATGAGCAATATAAAGAGGTTGTAATTGAATTTTTTAAAAAGCTGGATCAATTAAAGAACAAAGGGTTGCATAATGATGATGAGCTTACACGTTTTATCAATGAAAAATATTTTGGGATATCAGAAAAATTTGAAGAAAATCCTATTTATGAAGAACGGATTCAGACGATCTTTCCAGAAATAAGTGAGTATTGCTCGCCTCCTTATTTTTGGAGTACACCGCTAAATGATTATATGAAAAATAAATGGGGATTAATTATCAATGATACTGATATACAATCATAGTTCCAAGCCGAACTAAAATCATGCTCTAATAGAATGCCAATATCCTCTCATTTTTGAGAGGGTATTTGTAAGTTTTTAAGAATTGAAATTGAACTCAATATTATCGTGAAGAATGGAACAGCTGTCGTTCAAAATAAAATTTGGGGCTATCCAAACTCTTTTTTTACTGATATAGAAAATGTCTTAGAATTATATGGTTGAAAATAAGGAGTATATAAATATTATCTTTACGTATAAACTTAAAAGATGCTATTCAAACACACTTCCGGAAGATTGGCTCTTATAAATCAGTTTGATTTGCTAGAATAATTATTTTATATCTTAACGATTGATAACATATTGGTTGGTGACCAAAATATTAGCTGAGAAAAGAGCTGGAATATTGTGATTCACTTTTCTCCAATATATTATATGATGTGGACTAATTAGTAAATTTATTTGAACTAAAAAGGATAGTGTGCTCTTTACAGAATACATAAATTTGTATATAAACAATTTCATGGGCAGGCACCGAGCACATCCCGTTAACAGATTATTTAAAAATTAAACTTATGAAAGTATTGGTCATTGGCGCAAATGATCGAGTAGGATCTCTCTTGGTTAATAAATTAGCTCGTCAGCATCAGTTTTAGCAGGCTCAAGAGATCCAAATTCAGCAAATAATACAGATCCATATTGAGCACGTTTATATTGATCTGCTCAGCAATGCTGATACGCTTGCAGAAAGTATGAATGGTATTGATACCATTTATTTTGTCTCCGGATCGCGTGGGAAAAATTTCTTACTGGTATCACCAAATGCTTTGATAATTTCAAAAATTTCGTTTTCAGTTAATTCTTTCGGAAGATTTTCTTTTTCGGAAAGTAATAGAGGTCCACTTGAAACAGCACTTGCACATACCACTTCGCCATTGGCAATTAGACTAGGAATTGTTTTATTTCCTGCGTGAAACATTTGTAAAATTTCCAAAATGGGAAATGGCTGATTAAAGAAAGAATCGGGTATTTCGTAATGATTGAATTGAGAACAATTTCATAATACAAAATTGTAAAGTATTAAGTCTTTTCAAGATTTTTTTAAGCGATAGAATTTTTTGTTTCGACAGAGAATTCTATTGACGTTTTACTTCTGTAATGATTTTAGAGCTGATTAGTTTGATTTTCTTAACTTTGAAAAATGAAAGAAAAGCTAAAAAGAGTTGTTTCGGAGTTTAATACTGAATTAAAACTAAAAGGCTTCCGTGCATTCCAGATTGAACAGGATGGAAGTGAAACCCGTGTCTACAGCAGAAAAGAATTTTATAAAATCTGCCTTACGACAGGGAAAAGTAAAATTCATTATTCTGATAAAAGTTTCGAGCAGGAAGGAACGGTGCTTTTTTTTGGAAATCCGCATATTCCGTATTCCTGGGAAACCATTTCAACAACTTATAAAGGCTATACCATTCTTTTTTCTGAGGAATTTTTCAAGAATTCTGAACGTTCCGAAAGCCTCCAGCAATCTTCTTTCTTTAAAATTGGCGGAACTCCCGTTCTGAAAATTACCGAAGAACAGAGACTCTTTCTCAATACGATTTTTCAAAAAATGATTGCTGAGCAGAAAAGCGATTATGTCTACAAGGATGAGCTGATTCGCAATTACATCAGTTTAATTATCCACGAATCTTTGAAATTAGAACCTGCAGAAGATTTTGACCAGAACAAAAATGCAGCATCAAGATTATCGTCCGTTTTTCTGGAACTGTTGGAAAGACAATTTCCCATCGAAACTACAGACCAATCTCTGCAATTGAAATCAGCTCAGGATTTTGCAAAAAATTTGAATGTTCACGTTAATTATCTCAATCGAGCTGTGAAAGAAGTTACAGGAAAATCCACAACGACTCATATTACGGAACGAATTCTCACAGAAGCTAAAGCATTGCTGCAGCACACCGACTGGAATATCTCAGAAATAGCTTTCGCATTGGGATTCGATTATCCGACATATTTTAATAATTTCTTTAAAAAACAAACCGGAACCAATCCAAAAGCATTTCGTTTGACTGAGGTTTGATTTTCTTAATTTTTGGTTTGATTATCATTAACTGTCAGAACTACGCTGTTTCTAATTTTGTATCAGTAATTTTTAAAACAAAATTCAGATATGAAAATAATAACAACAGTGATGGCTCTGTCCTTTCTTTTCATGGGACAGGCATTTGCGCAGAATAAAAAATCAAATCCAGGAAAAATGAATGCAACAGAACAAAACGAACATTATACTTTCCAACTCAGTGATAAAGTTACCCGAAAAGCAGTTACCTTTAAAAACCGTTACGGAATCATACTTTCCGGAGATTTATATCTTCCAAAAAATGCAGAAAACGAAAAACTGGCGGCGTTGGCAATCAGTGGACCGTTTGGTGCGGTGAAGGAGCAGTCTTCAGGTTTGTATGCCAATCAAATGGCGGAAAGAGGTTTTGCTGTTATCGCTTTTGACCCTTCTTACACAGGCGAAAGTGGTGGCGAACCAAGAAATATAGCTTCACCCGACATCAATACCGAAGATTTCAGTGCAGCTGTTGATTTCCTGGGACTTCAGAAAAATGTAGACAGAAATAAGATCGGGATCATCGGAATTTGCGGATTTGGAGGAATGGCACTGAATGCTACTGCAATCGATAAGCGAATAAAAGCCGTTGCGACCACGAGTATGTATGATATGACAAGAGTGATTTCTAAAGGATATAATGATGTAGTTACACTTGAGAAACGAACAAAAAAACTCGTAGACCTGAATCTGCAAAGATGGAAAGATGTAGAAACCGGGGAACAAGCATATCCATCTTCTCATCTTCCGGAAAAATTAACTGGCAGTGAGCCTCAATTTGTAAAAGATTATTTTAATTATTACAAAACTCCAAGAGGTTTTCACGAGCGTTCAGTAAATTCAACAAAAGGTTGGAGATTGACCAGCGCACTTTCATTTATGAATATGCCCATTTTAAGTTACATCAAAGAAATTTCACCGAGACCTATTCTTTTAATTGCTGGTGAAAATGCACATTCAAGGTATTTTTCAGAAGACATTTACAAAATGGCTGCGGAACCGAAAGAATTGGTGATTATTCCGAATGCGGTTCACGTTGACTTATACGACAAGGTAGATGTGATTCCTTTTGAAAAACTGGATAATTTCTTCAGAACCAATTTAAAATAATTGAACATTGCAATAGCTGAATCTGCTTTTTTAAAAAGCGGATTCATCCTTTTTATTTCTTTAAATATTTAATAATGAGTTTTAACGAAGATATCTTTACCAGACTAAAAAATGGTGAAACAATAATGCCCGGCGATCCGGAAATTCACAAATTGCTGGAAGCTTCTTATAAGGTTAAGAAACAATTGATTGAATTAAATAATTCTACAGAACCGGATGAGATTTTAAAAATATTAAGTCAAATTATCGGCAAAGAATTGGAGAATGTAGTGGTGTTTACACCTATTTACATCAATTATGGAAAGAATCTCAATATTGGTAAAAATGTATTCATCAATTTCGACTGTACTTTTCTGACTCTAGGAGGACTTACCATTGAAGACGATGTTTTAATCGGCCCGAAAGTAAACCTGATAACGGAAAATCATCCTTTAGAACCTCAACATAGAAAAGGATTAATTGGAAAATCCATTTTAATCAAGAAAAATGCTTGGATTGGAGCCAATGCAACCATTTTACCGGGAGTTACGATTGGAGAAAATGCTGTAGTTGCAGCCGGAGCGGTCGTTTCTAAAGATGTTCCGGACAATGTTGTGGTGGGAGGAGTTCCTGCAAAAATCATCAAAACAATTGCATAAATTAAATGTAAAACAATGAAATATTTAATCATCATTCTTTTAGCGTTTAGTCCAACTGTAATCGCACAAAATAAAGTAAATTCAAACAAAATAAAATCAAACGAAATGAGTACAGATATTCCTAAAATAAGTGATTTTCCGACAGGTGAAGAAAACACGGCTTATGCGCAGTATTTTATTGGCAAGTCCTATTTGGCGCCACTTACAAGCAATAAAGATTTAAATGTTCCTCTTTCTAATGTCACATTTGAACCGGGTTGTCGTAACAATTGGCACAGCCACACAGGCGGACAGCTTTTGATTGTTGTAGGTGGCGAAGGTTTATATCAGGAAAGAGGAAAACCCGCACGTCGTTTAAAACCCGGAGATATCGTAGAAATTGCTCCGAATGTTGAGCATTGGCACGGTGCCAATGCTGACAACTGGTTTTCGCATTTAGCAACGAATGGAAATCCGCAGACCAATCAAAATGTTTGGCTGGAAGCTGTTTCCGATGAAGAATTTGCTGAAGCCAACAAAAAATAATTTTCAATGATGAGCAAAAACAAGTTTCTACAATGGATAATTCTTTTTATTCTCACATTAAGTATAACAAAAATGAATGCACAAGAAAATAAAACCAATCAAAATTTGAATGCTAAAGAACAAAGTTTGGTAAAGATTTCTTCACTCACGACAACTGGAAATCTAGGAAGTCTAAAACTTCAGTTGAATGCCGGATTGGATTCTGGTTTGACGATTAATGAAATTAAAGAAGTCTTGGTTCAATTGTATGCGTACTGTGGTTTTCCGAGAAGTCTGAATGCTATTAATACTTTTAAATCAGTTTTAGACGAAAGAAAATCAAAAGGTATTAATGATATCGAAGGAAAGAAAATCATTGTCGAAAATAATGTTGAAGACAAATATGAACAAGGCAGAAAAACCCTTGAAGAACTCACAAAAATGCCACAAACCAAACCAGCACCAGGTTTTGGTGAGTTTGCTCCACGGGTTGACGCTTTTTTAAAAGAACATCTTTTTGCCGATATTTTTGTGAGCGATGTGCTGACTTATAAGCAAAGAGAAATCGTGACGATTTCTGCTCTTGCTTCTTTGGATGGAGTAGAAGGACAGTTGCAATCGCATATCAATATGGGAAAAAACACAGGAATTACTGAAAATCAATTAGCTCAATTGGCTGATTTGGTTCAAGAAACCGTTAATAAAACTCAGGCAAATACAGCTCGAAAAATCATTGGAAAACCGCTTGTTCCGATTATTGAAAACGACATGATGATTCGGATTTCCGAAATTGAAATTATCCCTGAATTTTTAGAAGAATATAATTCTATTCTGAAAGAAGAAGCTTCAGCATCAGTAAAGCTGGAGAAAGGTGTGATTGCAATTTTTCCGATGTATCAAAAGGAAAATCCAACTCAGATAAGAATTGTAGAAATCTATGCGGACAAAGAAGCATATCAGTTTCATTTGCAAACGCCACATTTTTTGAAGTATAAATCATCAACCTTGAAAATGGTAAAATCCCTGAAATTAATAGATATGGAAAGTATTGACAAAGAAGCGATGTCTGATATCTTTAAAAAGATAAAGTAGTATTAGACCAGTAAATTGTAATATAAAGTCATTTTATTTACACGTTTAATTTTGAAATTTTTTTTAAAGACTTTAGAGAAATTAGTCTAAAAGAAATTCAATAAAAAATTATTTATGAGGAAGATAACTGTATCTTCAAATACGTGCTTCATTTAAGCCAACTAAAACAAAAATTGTAAAGCTCATTTTTATCAAGTAATTTTTTTTGTAGACTAATTTTAGTACAATTTAACTTTAAGCATTTTACAAAGGCAATCTTGGTATAGCCAGTCTTCAATTGATCTTATTAGTCTTTTATTACATATAATGAATAGAGCAGATTTAATACAAAATACTATCATTAAAAATTGCCTGTCTGCAACATCTTCATTAATATTGTGTTAATATGTTACCAATAAAATTATTAAAATTTTTCAGTTTTCTTAAAGCCTACAGGATATTATTCCTTCTGTTTTTCCTTGTTTTTTTTTCTTGTAAAAAACCGCAGAAAGCTTCAGATAAAATTACTATCGGGTTTTCGCAGGGATTGGGCAATCATCCCTGGAGATTGGCAATGAACCACTCTATGGAGATACAGGCATCGCTTCATTCCGAAGTAGAGTTGAATATACAGAAAGCAGAAAGTTCTGTCAGCAAGCAGGTTCAGGATATCCAAAAAATGATTGATGGTAAGGTGGATGTGATTATCATTTCACCCATTGATCCGCAATCCCTGGTTTCGGTAGTGGAAAAAGCAGCTACTAAAAATATTCCGGTTATTTTGCTCGACAGAAAGATCAATTCAGAAAAATATACGACTTATATCGGTGCAGACAACGTGGAGATTGGGAAAGAAGCGGCCAATTACATTCTTTCAGATTCCAAAAATTATAAAAAAGTAATCGAAATAAGAGGTGATGACCAATCTTCCCCAACCATAGAAAGAAGTCTTGGCTTTCAGGAAATCATCAGAAATAGCCCCAACACAGATCTGATAAAAACATTTAAAGGTCTTCCGGCTGATGCTTTCAGGAAATCATTGGATTCCTTAGGAAATCAAAGTCTGTATGTTTTTGCCTTTAATGATGAGCTTGCCACCAATGCATGGCAGGTTGCACGAAATACAGGTTTGGAAAATCAAATCAAATTTATCGGCGTTGACGGCCTGAATACAAAAGACGGCGGAATCCAGATGGTTTTGGATGGAAAACTGAATGCCACTTTATTGTATCCGACTGGTGGAGCAGAAGCGATCGAGACGGCGATTAAGATTTATAATGGTGTTGCTGTTCCGAAACGCATTAAACTCAGCACAACGATCATTGACCGGATGAATGCGGAAATTATGCGCAATCAGTTTGATAAAATTATTGAGCAGCAAGGCGTTATAGAAAATCAGGTACAGGCGGTTAAAAAACAAGTCGAGCTATATTCTTCGCAAAAAGAATTATTCCGATGGTCTATTATATTGTTAGTGTTGATGTTTTGCCTGGTTGCCTATTCGATTTACCTTATTTATGCAATAAAGATAAAAAATAAGCAGCTTACACTTACCAACGAGAGAATTACTATTCAAAGAAATCAGATTGAAACCATTGCCAATGAGTTGAAAGACAGCAATGAAGCGAGGGTTAATTTCTTTACGGGAATATCTCACGAATTTAAAACACCCATTACGCTTATTCTCAGTTCATTGGAGTCTTTAATGGATTTTGGCAAAACCAAAGGTACAAAACCATCCTATGAGCTGGAGCTGATCAATAAAAATTCCAACAGATTATTACGATTGGTGGATAACTTGTTGGATTTTAGAAAAATAGAAAATCAAACTTTTAACCTAAGAGTTTCCAAGACGAATATTTATGATTTTACTTACTCAATTTTTCGTGATTTTGAAAATGAAGCTAAGAAAAGAAATATCAAATTCGAAATTCATTCACAGAATAAAAATCTTGAGCTTTACATCGACAGAAACCTGATGGATAAAGTCTATTTCAATCTTTTGTCCAATGCTTTCAAATTTACACCAGATAATGGAAAGATTGAAATCACGATTCAGGAAAAAGGAAATCAGGCGGTGATCAGCTTCAAAGATAATGGAATCGGAATCCCTGAAAAAGAAATCAGCAATGTTTTTGAAGCGTATTTCAAAGGCTCCAACAATAGAAAAAACAGTTCAGGAATTGGGCTTCATCTTAGCAGACAGTTCATTGAGCTCCATCTTGGGAAGATAGAAGTGAACTCTTTTCAGGGAACGGAGTTTATCATCAGTCTTTATAAGGGAAACAAGCATTTCAACGAAGACCAAATGGTAAAAGAACCTAGTCTCGCAGATGCCGAAAGCCTGACAAACGATGCTATTTTAAATGGATTGGAAGACGAGATTAATATCCAACATGAGGAATCTCAGGGCGAACGCTACTCGCTTCTTTTGGTGGAGGATAATTTGGATTTGTCCTTCTTTTTAAGCAAAAAGCTTCAGAATGAGTTTAAGGTGACGGTTTCTGATGGGAATGATGCAATTGATAGGGCACTGAATGAAATTCCTGATATTATCGTCTGTGACGTTAATCTTCCAGACAAAAATGGTTTTGAAATCTGTGAAATTCTTAAAAATGATCTTCGTACATCACATATTCCGGTCATTCTTCTGACAGCTCTTGATAATAAAGAATCTTATCTTCAAGGCTTGAAATCCGGCGTTGACCTTTATCTCACGAAACCTTTCAGTTACCCGATTCTGATACAATCACTACATACGCTGCTTTACAACCGTGAAAAGCTACGTTATTATTATACAAATAATATTGGCAGAATTTTGGATAGCAAATCGTTTGGAAATATAGAACAGAAATTTGTGAACAATCTGAACAATCTCATCAAAACCAATATCGATAATGCCGATTTTTCAGTAGAGAATCTTGCAGACCTGCTCAATATTTCCAGAATTCAGTTGTATAGAAAGATTAAAGCAATGTTTGATGTAAACGTTAGCGATTATATCAACAATTTCCGTCTTGAACAGGCCAAATCTATGCTTCAAAATCCTGAACTGACAATTTCGGAAATTGCATACAAAACCGGTTTTTCTTCCCCGAATTATTTCTCTACTGTTTTCAAGAATAAGTTTGGTATATCCCCGAATGCCTTTAGAAAGTCTGCGGGGAAGGAGTGATAATACTACGAAATCAAATGATTAAATATTTGAATATAACATTAAAGTGATAAAATATGGAGCTTCAATTTATATTTAAAATCAATCCTCACATCTAATATTTTTTACAATATTGAGCAGCAGTAAATCAAACTGCTGCTTTTTTTATTATACTTTCTCAACAACATACCTTCATCTAAACTAATAAACAGCTTTCTGAACGATTTATAATTCCTAAAAGTTCCTGAGCTAAAAACCATATAGCTTGATTCGTTTTTTGGTTAAAATTTTCATGACATTAGTTGTTCTTAAATCATAAAAACACCAAAACATACGTAACATTTTTATAAAACAATGTTACATTTTTGTAACCTGATGAAACTTTAATAAAATTATTTTTAAATAAATTATTGATTTTCAGTTAATTGCAATTAATTAACAAATAGTTAACCTTGACGAAATATTTAGTTACATAATTAGACCTTCGGATTGCCGCCCGGGGATATATTAGCCACAAACAAATAAATATTTTAACAGATGAATAAAATTCTTATGTGGTCTATCACGGCAGCTTTGGCAGGATTTCTTTTCGGGTTTGATGTGGTCGTGATTTCTGGCGCAGACAAAAAGTTGCAGACGCTCTGGAATAGCTCAGATGCATTTCACGGAGCAGTCGTAATGGGTATGGCATTGTGGGGTACAGTGATAGGCGCTATTTTCGGCGGAATCCCGACCAATACATTAGGACGGAAAAAAACGCTCTTGATCATTGGTGTCTTATATGCGTTTTCTGCTATAGGAACGGCGCTTTCCAATGATCCTTATCTGTTTGCATTTTTCAGGTTTATAGGTGGTTTGGGCGTTGGTGCTTCTACGATTGCTGCACCGGCCTATATTTCAGAGATTGCCCCTGCAAAAGATCGTGGCAGAATGGTTTCCCTTTATCAGTTCAATATTGTTCTGGGAATTCTGATTGCATTTTTATCAAATTATTTACTAAGCGGTATCGGCGATAATGACTGGAGATGGATGCTTGGTGTGCAGGCAATTCCCGCAGCAATCTATACATTATGTGTGTTTACTATTCCGGAAAGTCCGAGATGGCTGGTTTCGCAATCTAGAATAGAAGAAGCGAAAAAAGTGATGAAAATCCTAAGTCCCGATCAGGATTCTGACACCTTGATCACCCAGATGAAAGATGACCACGCAGAATCGCCAAAGGAAAATATCTTTATGAAAAAATACCGTTTTCCGCTGATGTTGGCTTTTCTAGTAGCTTTTTTTAATCAGATGTCGGGGATCAACGCGTTCCTGTATTATGCACCAAGAATTTTTGGCGAAGCAGGATTGGGTGAGAAAACAGCACTTCTCAGCAGTATAGGAATTGGTGTTGTTAATATGGTTTTTACTTTGGTTGGAGTCAACCTTATTGATAAAGTAGGAAGAAGAACATTGATGTATTTGGGTTCCGTAGGTTACATCATTTCTTTAGGATTGGTTTCTATGGCGTTTTATTTTCATTGGTCAGGATTGGCGATTCCTATTTTCTTGTTCCTCTTCATTGCTTCTCACGCTATTGGTCAGGGAACGGTAATTTGGGTGTTTATTTCAGAGATTTTTCCAAACCATCTGCGGGCATCGGGACAGGCTTTCGGTAGTTCCACACACTGGCTTCTGGCAGCAATCATTCCATCACTAATTCCTACATTATTTTCTACCATCGGAGCCGGGACCGTATTTTTGGTCTTTACCGTTGCAATGGTATTCCAATTATTATTCGTAATGTTTATGATGCCGGAAACCAAAGGAATATCACTGGAAAAATTAAGCAAAACACTGACGAAGTAGATTTACAAACCAATATAATCATGGCGAAGAACACCTCTAAAATTTTTAAATAATTCGAAAATTTCCTATTAAATAATCATAATGAAGAAAATCATATCGACTTTAATAATGGCTTCCACGTTTTGTTCCGGGCTCAACGCACAGTCGGACTCGAAAACGTCTGAAGAGCAACTTTACAGGCTCAATTATCACTTCACTCCTCAAAAAGGCTGGATGAATGATCCGAACGGTCTCTTTTATCTTAACGGAACTTATCATTTATTTTTCCAGCATACACCGTTTCAGAGCGTGCCGGATTTTGGTAAGATGCATTGGGGGCACGCCATCAGTAAAGATCTTATAAAATGGGAAGAATTGGCTCCTGCAATTGCCTATGACGAGAAGGGTGCAATATTCTCAGGAAGTGCAGTTGTAGATAAGGATAATACATCAGGTTTTGGAGATGGAAAAAATGTTCCGTTGGTAGCAATTTTTACCTACCATGATATGAAGAAAGAGAAAGCCGGAGAAATTGATACGCAGTCTCAGGCAATCGCTTATTCTTTGGATAATGGAAAAACCTGGACCAAATACAGTAACAATCCGGTATTGAAAAATCCCGGAATAAAAGATTTCAGGGATCCGAAAGTTTTTTGGGATGCGAAAAGAAAACAATGGGTAATGGGATTGGCGGTACAGGATAGACAGCATTTTTATGCCTCAAAAAACCTGAAAGACTGGACATTCCTTTCAGAATTTGGTAAAGATTTCGGCGGACACGGTGGTGTTTGGGAATGTCCAGATCTTTTCCCGGTAAAGGTAGAAGGAACCAATGAAGAAAAATGGGTGCTTATCGTTAACATCAATCCGGGTGGGCCAAACGGAGGTTCTGCAGCCCAGTATTTTGTAGGTGATTTTGACGGAAAAACTTTCAAAATGGATGATGCTTTTACAAAGCAGCTTGAAAAAGAAAAAGTAGTCTGGCTGGATTGGGGACGCGATAATTATGCGAGTGTCTCGTTTGATAACGTTCCGGATAACAAAAGAGTAATAATAGGTTGGATGTCAAACTGGGACTATTCACCGAATGTGCCTACAGAAAAATGGAGAGGAAGTTCCACTATTCCTCGTGAAGTAACATTGGAAAGGACCAAAGAAGGTTACACTCTGAAAAATATTCCTGTTTCCCAACTTAAAAATTACGAAGGAAAGACAGTTAAAAAAGAAATTAACCTTGTTTCGGATAAAAAACTTATCAGCAAAGGAGAAATAGACCTTTCCAAAGCAGTTTTAGATGTTGATCTCAAAAAAATGACCAAAGGGATTTACACTTTTGCTTTGAAAAATTCATTGGGAGAACGTGTAATTTTCGGAATTGATAATAACAAGCAGGAATTGTTTATTGACCGTACCCAATCCGGCAAAACCGATTTTAAGAACAATTTTGCAGACAGGATCTCAAAAGCTCCATTAGCAGAAAACTATCAAAACGCAACGTTCAAAATTGTATTGGATAAAACTTCCATCGAAATTTTCTTCAATAAAGGCGAAAAGGTAATGACCGAAATCTTTTTCCCGAATGAAAGCTTCTCGGAACTGAGCTTATTTACAGATACCAAAGGAAGTACGGTGAACTTCAATGCTCATCAGATTAATATCAAATAAAAACTATAGTATGAAGAAATATAAAATAGCCATCGCCTTTTGCCTTCTGCCTTTTTCGTATGTGTTTGCGCAGGAAGTCATTAAAGGTAAAGTAGTTTCCTCAAATCAGAAACCGTTAAGTGGGGTTATCGTAACCGTTTCGGAAACCGGAGCCAATACCACCACAGACAATAGTGGTGCATTTCAGATCAACGACCTGCAAAAAGGAAACACTTTAGTTTTCACGTATCCGGATTATTCCACCCGTGAAGTCGTGGTGGATGGAAAAACAGTCCTTAACATTGTTTTAGCTGCAGAGAAAATAAAAGGTATAGATGAGGTGATCGTAACCGGGTATACCAAACAGAAAAAAGCAGACATTACCGGTGCGGTTTCTGTGGTAGATATGAAAGACCTGAACAAGCAAACCGAACCCAATCCGATCAAATCTTTACAGGGAAGGGTAGCGGGTGTTAACATTGCAGCTGACGGATCTCCTTCCGGCAGTAACACAAAAGTGCTGATTCGCGGGGTTGGAACGCTGAACAATACAGATCCTCTGTACGTAATAGACGGTGTTCCCACAAAAGCCGGAATGCACGAGCTTAATCCAAGTGACATCGAATCGATGCAGGTACTGAAAGATGCTTCTTCAGCAAGTATATACGGTTCCAGAGCGGCTAATGGTGTGATCATCATCACGACCAAAAAAGGAAAAAAAGGGAAGATGAGAATCGATCTCAATTATTATACAGCATATTCACAATATGCAAAGAAAACAGAAGTTCTGAATGCAAAACAATTCGGACAGGTGCTTTGGCAGGCCAACATCAATGACGGACTGAACCCGAATAGCAACAATCTAAGCTACAGTTTTGACTGGGGGGTACAGAACGGTATTCCGACTTTATACAACAGCTATGTTCCGGAATACCTGGATGCCGGAAAAACGATTAAATCAGCCAATACCAACTGGTATGATGAGGTTTCGCAGACCGGGGTTGCCAATTCGCTGGATGTTTCTGCTTCAAGCGCTTCGGATAAAGGTTCTTACTTTTTCTCTATGGGGTATTATGACAATGATGGAATCGTGAAACTTACCAATTTCAAAAGATTGTCTGCCCGGGTTAATACCTCTTATAACTTTTTCGACGGAAAGTTGAAAATCGGGGAGAATTTCACCTTCAATAAAACCAATGAACTGATGGATCCGGGCGTTTTGGATCCTGCTTTACGTGCTTTGCCCATTATTCCGGTTCATACTGTGGACGGAATCGGGTGGGGAGGACCGGTTGGCGGAATGAATGACAGGCAAAACCCTGTCAGACTTTTAGAATATAATAAAGACAACGGCTACCAATACCAAAGATTCTTCGGAAATGTTTATGCAGAATTACAGCCTATAAAAAATCTGACTTTAAAATCCAGCTTTGGAATAGATCTTTCCAATTATTACAAAAGAATGTTGCAAAGAAGCTATGTTTCAGGTTACCTGCAAAACAAAACCAATGCAGTAAACATCGACCAGTCAGACACCGAAAAATGGACGTGGTCCAATACCGCACAATACACCGCAAAAGCAGGAAAACATCATTTTGATGTTTTGGGTGGAATGGAAATGTACAAGGATACGTATAAAAATACCTGGTTGAGAAAAGAAGGATTCCTGATAGAAACACCGGATTATATGTATCCCGATGCAGGAACAGGGGATGCTTTCAATGGAGGAAGTTCCACCTATTACAGCCTGTTGTCCTACTTCGGAAAATTCTCTTATGATTATGACAACCGTTATCTTTTCTCTGCAACAATGCGTTATGACGGCTCTTCAAGATTCGGTAAAAATAACCGTTTCGGGACTTTCCCTGCATTCTCGGCAGGATGGAGAATCAATAAGGAACATTTTGCAGAAAATTTGATTCCGTTTTTCTCAGATTTGCGATTAAGAGCGGGTTGGGGGCAGACCGGGAATCAGGAAATCAGTAATTCCGCGGTGTATTCGCTTTATATAGCAAATTATGCGGGAGGAAATCCAACTTGGGCAACATCTTACGGTACGGCTTACGATATTTCCGGTGTCGGAAGCGGATTACTGCCATCAGGATTTATCGCAACTCAGACAAAAAATGATGACCTGAGATGGGAAACCACCACGCAGACCAATCTCGGTCTGGATTTCGGATTTTTTAATCAAAAACTGACGGGGAGTGTCGATGTGTATAAAAAAGCAACAAAAGACATTCTTGTATTGCCACCTTATCTTGGTGTGATCGGAGAAGGAGGAGATCGATGGATCAATGGTGCTTCTATGGAAAACAAAGGGATTGAAGTTACATTGTCTTATCAGAATGAAACCGCAGGTGGTTTCCGTTACGAAGTTTCAGGGAATATCTCGATGAACCGCAACAAAATTACTGAACTTCCGCAATCCGTTATCAACAATTATGGCGGAAACGGAACAACGGATAATATTCTTGGGCGTCCGGTAAACTCAATGTACGGTTATGTTGCCGACGGACTTTTCAGGACTCAGGCAGAGGTGGATAATTCTGCAAGTCAGTCAGGTAAAGGCTTGGGAAGAATCCGCTACGCAGATTTAAACGGTGATGGAATGATTGACGACAAAGACAGAACGTGGATTGGCAATCCGAATCCGGGATTTATGTATGGTGTCAATCTCAACTTTTCATATAAAAACTTTGATCTTTCAACATTCTGGCAAGGCATCAGCGATGTAGATGTAATCAATTCAAAAAAATACCAGACCGATTTCTGGAGCGTGGATGATGTAGGTTCCAATAAAGGAACAAGACTTCTGAATGCATGGTCACCTCAGAATCCGAATTCGGATATTCCTGCGCTTACGACAGTGGATGGCAATGCAGAATCCAGATTCTCATCATACTATGTGGAAAGCGGAAGTTATCTGAAGCTGAGGGTTCTGCAGTTGGGCTACACATTCCCTAAATCTCTGATGGAGCATTATAACATTGTTAATTTCAGAATGTATGCAAGTGTTCAGAATCTTTGGACGATAAAATCCAAAAGCTTTACAGGAATAGATCCTGAAACGCCGGCATTCGGTTATCCGTTACCGCTGACGTTTAATTTTGGAGTTAATTTTTCCTTATAATTTTTAAATAATAAAAAATGAAAAAGAATATACTTTTTACAATAGCTTTTGCCTTTTTGCTTGGAACTACTTCCTGCAACGATTTTCTGGACAATGAACCAAGAGGTGTTTTGTCGGAAGCTGATGTGGTAACACCTCAGAATGTGGATGGTTTTGTGGTTGCGGCCTATGCATCTCTCGGAAATGACCACTATGATACCCCTTTCAGTCTTTGGCCTTATGGAAACGTCCGTTCTGATGATGCGTACAAAGGAGGAAGCGGAACCAATGATATCCAGACTTTTCACTTTTTTGAAATTTCAAATAATATCCGTTCAGATTTTGGTGAGTTAGACAGATTATGGTATCTCAATTATGTAGGGATTTCCAGATGTAATAAAGCGATTGCCGCACTTAAGCAGCTTTCAGACTCCGAATACCCAAACAAGCAAAAGCGGATTGCCGAGATGAGTTTCGTAAGAGGACATTACTACTTTTTACTGAAAACGTTATTTAAATACGTGCCTTATGTCGATGAAAATACATCCATTGATGATTATCCGAAAATCTCCAACAGAGCAAAAACCGACCAGCAACTTTGGGAAGCTATTGCTTCTAATTTTGAATTTGCAGCGGCTAATCTGCCTGCAACACAGTCTGAAGTGGGAAGACCCAAGAAAAGTGCAGCTTATGCTTATCTTGCTAAAGTAAGACTGTATCAGGCGTATGAGCAGGATGATAACTATACGGTAACGCAGGTAAATCCGGTTACGCTTCAGAAATCTATTGATGCTGCCAATCAAGTGATCGGAAATTACACGCTGGAACCTGATTTCGGGTACAATTTCCTACCGGGAACACATGAGAACGGCCCGGAGGCAGTTTTTTCCATTCAATATTCTGACAATGACGGAACGCTTTTCGGAAGGCTCAATTACGGTGATGTTCTTTCTCTGCCACAAGGTTTGGGATGCTGTGATTTTCATAAACCAAGCCAGAATCTGGTGAACGCATTCAAAACGACGCCTCAGGGATTACCGATGTTTGATACTTTTAATGATACAGATTTGAATTACAATCAGCTCAACAATTATAAAGTGGATCCTAGGCTTTACCATACGGTTGCCTTGCCTGGACTGCCCTGGAAATATGAAGAAAATAAAATTTTTCAGGAAAGCTGGAGCAGAAGCCCTGGAACTTATGGTTATTATTCTTCATTGAAGGAAAATGTACCTGTAGGATGTGGCTGTACCGTGAATGTAGACCCTTTCTACGGTAATTCCAAAAATAGAATCATCATAAGATATTCTGATGTTTTGCTGATGAAGGCCGAAGCCTTAATTGAACTTGGACAAATCAACGAAGCATTGCCATTAATCAATCAGGTGAGACAGCGTGCGGCGAACAGTACGGTTTTGACCGGAAGTTATACCACGAACAATCTGATCAGCAAGTATGAGCCGGGCGTGAACTGTACCTGGAACCAGGATTTTGCAAGGAAAGCATTGCGATGGGAGAGAAGAATGGAATTTGCAATGGAAGGAAGCCGTTTCTTCGACCTTGTGAGATGGGGTATTACAGCAGGAACGATGAATACCTATTATTCCGGTGAAAAAACAAAAAGATCTTACTATTCTCAGGCAGGATTTGACCACGGAATTGAAGAATATTGCCCGATTCCTTTGGCTCAGATCAATTTCAGCCAAGGGGTTTATAAACAAAATAACGGCTACTAAAAATATTAAAATATGAAAAGTATATTTAAAAATTTGCAGTTGGTTATAATGGTATTACTTTCAGCAGTAATTATAATGTCTTGTGATAACAGTAATGAAGATGGACTTGTTACGGATGTTTCGGTCAATATTTCTTCTTTCAGGGTGAATGGTGTTTCAGGGGAAATTGATCATAAGAATGATAAAATCACAATCATACTTCCTTACGGGACAAGCGTTAAGACATTGGTTCCGGTTATTGAAATTCCGAAGGGAGCGGTAGTTTCTCCTGCATCAGGAGCAACGCTTGATTTTTCACAGCCGGTTAAATTCAAAGTGAAAAATGGCAATATCTACAAAGATTATCAGGTAATTGTAAAAGCTCAGGATCCTGTTATCAGCTTTAAGATCAATGGATTATCTGCTACTATCAATAATTCGGGCAAAACCATTTCTCTTACAATGCCGGAGGGAACAAATCTTACCGCATTGCAGCCGGTAATAGAAACAGGAAACAGCGTCAGCATCAATCCTGCATCGGGAACGACTCTTAACTTTACCAGTCCTGTTTCGTTTACTGTTTCTAATGGCAGTATTACAGAAGTGTATACTGCTAAAGTAACAACGCCTGTTTCAGGACCGTCCGTTGCATTCCTTGGAACGGCTGCTACAAGAACTGGATTGACAAATCCGGATGAGATTGCAGCTTCTGACTGGCTTTTCGGAAAATATTCAGGGGCAGTATATGTTTCGATTGCTGATGTCGCAAGTGGTGCAGCCAATCTTACGGGAATTAATGTGATCTGGTGGCATTTTGACTCGGCTACCGCTCTGCCGGGCGATGCGCTGAATACGAATGTAACTTCCAAAATCAAAACCTATCTTAATGGCGGAGGAAATATTTTGCTCACAAGCTTTGCTGCACAATATGTTGACGCGTTGGAAATAGTTCCCGCAGGAAAAGGACCGAATAATGTTTTCGGAGATTTTCTTCCGAACGGATTTATAGATACAGGAAGTGATTGGGGAATCTCTTTCAAAGGAAATGAGAATCATCCTGTTTTCGATGGTCTTCAGACTTACGAATCCGGGAAAGCCAATCTGCTTGAGAAAGGTACATTCCGTCTGAATCATACAGCCTGGTGGTTCCTTCCGGATTGGGGTGGATATGTAAATGGTGCTGGATGGAGAAACCAGACAGGTGGTAATAATCTTGCCAGCGAGGCTTGGGACAATACTTTAGACGGACGTGTCGCTATTGCTGAATTTCCCGGCGGAACTGCCAATAAAAAATGTATGGTCATCTGTACGGGTGCCTACGACTGGTACAATGAAACAGTGAACGGAAACCCAAGCCAGCCCAACTCGTTTCAGGATAACATCAAAAAGATGACGGAGAACAGCCTTAATTATCTTGTAACCCATTAATATCAGAACTAATGTCAATTAAAAATATATATGTAGCAGCTGTACTTTCGCTGGCAACATTCTCCTGTCAGAATCACGATTCGGATACGGAGGTTAATTCGGAAGATATTTACAGCAAAACCAATATCTTTCCTCAGCCACCCAACCGATGGATGGGAGAGAATAATCCTTATTATACAGAAGGTTATGCAGGAGACGTAATGCCTTATTATGAAAACGGGAAGTTCCATCTTTTCTTTCTTCACGATGCAAAAACAAAACCTGCAGGAGAAGGATTTCACGATATTCACAGCTTCGAGACCAGTAATTTTACAGATTTTACTTATCAGGGAAGACAGATTCCTTACGGAACTTCATCAGAAGCCGATTTCGGAGTGGGAACGGGAAGCCTTGTAAAGGTTGGAAATACTTATTATTACTATTATACGGGTCATAATGAAGTAGCTTCATTTCTTTCAGGTAATCCACGGGAGAGTGTTCTGTTGGCAACAAGTACGGATATGAAAAACTGGACGAAGATCAAGAATTTTAAAATCACTGCTCCGGCAGGGTATTATGATTATGAATTCCGTGACCCACACGTTTTCTTTAATTTTGAAGACGGAAAATATTGGATGCTGGTTTCTGCTCAGACCTCTGACAAGAAAGCAGTTGTGCTGAAATTTACCACCACCAATCCGGCAACCGGAAACTGGACTGTAGAAAATCCGATTTATACGACCAGTTCTTCCGAAAATTATATTATGCTGGAATGTCCGGACCTTTTCAAAATGGGCAATTATTGGTATCTTGTTTTTTCTGAAAACTGGAGCAGCAATACCGGAACGCATTACCGAATTTCCACATCGCCAAACGGACCCTGGACCACACCTCAGAATGACCGTCTCGACGGCTCTTATCTCTATGCGGCTAAAACGGTTTCGGATAATACAAACCGTTATCTGGTAGGATGGACCGCAAGAAAAACTCCTGAAAATAATACCGGTGGAAAAGATTGGGCAGGAAATATTGTTGCTCACAGACTGGTTCAGAATTCGGACGGAACACTGGCTGTGAAACCTGTTTTAGGATTACAGTCTGTATTTGGTCAAAATGCTGTATTATCAGTAGATAAGATTACAGGTAATGCTTCTCAGAACGGGAATAGTTTTAATCTTTCCGCGAATTCCCAGGTAATGTTCGGGAAGCTCCAGAAAGCCAATCAGATCAGCTTTACGTTGAACGCTTCTGTTAACGGAAAATCAGGATTGATTTTAGCGCAGGATAATGATGGGAAGAATAGTTTTAAAATTTCATTTGAACCTTCTTCCAACAGAATGGCAAGTTATGTAATGAATGGCGGGAGTGAGGATTTTGCCAATGCTTATCCTTTGTCTGGAATTTCAGGAACCAATTATAACGTAACGGTTTTCATCAGCAATGATGTTTGTGTAGTGTATGTGAATGATAAATTAGCGTTCAGCAATCGTGTGTACAATGTTGTAAACAAAAAATGGAGTATTTTTGGTACTTCGGACAGTTCATTCAACAATATTAATGTTAAAAATCCTTAATTAATGTTTCTTAATAAAAAAATAAATGCAGTAAGCTACGGAGAAGTTCTCTTCGATGTCTTTGGTGGAGAAAAGAAAATCGGCGGTGCTCCGCTCAATCTGGCACTCAGAACGGCGTCTTTCGGATTTCCGGTAGCGATGATAAGTGCTGTTGGTAATGATGAGGATGGAAAAGTAATTTGTGACTACGTTAGAGAAAATCAACTTGATACCAGTGGAATTATGACAACCCAGAATTATGATACAGGTATTGTCCAGGTAACATTGAATGAACGTGGTTCCGCAACTTATGAAATCAAATTTCCGTCTGCCTGGGATTTTATTGAAATCAATAATGATACTTTGAATGTCGTTAAAAATGCCGATGTCTTTTTTTACGGAAGCCTTGTCTGCAGGAATGATGCTTCAAGAAACACGCTTTTCAGGCTACTGGATTCCAACCCTGAAATGTTTAAGGTTTTTGATGTGAATCTGAGAAAGCCTTTCTACCATATTGAGCTTCTGGAACAATTAATGAACAAATCTGATTTCATTAAATTTAACGATGAAGAAATCCTTGAAATTGCCTGTGAGTTGGGTTTTAAATCAGATGATATTGAAGAAAACATCCGTTTCATTTCAGAAAAAACAAATACAAGTTCTGTTTGTGTCACGTTGGGAAAACATGGCTCAATATTACTTTGGAACAATAAATTTTACAAACATGGTGGCTACCCTGTGAAAGTGGTCGACACGGTTGGAGCAGGGGATTCGTTTCTGGCGAGTTTAATCACCCAGTTGCTATCAGATAAAAACCCCGAAACAGCACTAAATTTTGCAAGTGCGGTTGGTGCTTTGGTGGCGAGTTATTCGGGAGCTAATCCGAAGCTTCAAAATGATGAAATTGTGGAATTTATGAAAGAGCGGGTTTGATAGAAGTTTAGTTTTTGAAGAACGAAAAAGGTATTGCTATTCAGGCTCAGTATCCGCAGATTGTCTGGGTTCCCAACGCAGATACACAGGGGACATATACCTCTCCGTCTAATATCTTAGTGAACGATCCGGATTGTGCCTATGTCGTTGAGCAGCTGATTAATGATTTTTCCCAGGATCCTGAGAAAGAATCTTGTTATAAGAGCTTGTTGAACAAATATAGTGATGTACTGAACAGCGGTGGAAGTTTCTGTGCATTTCTGGATGAAATCATCAACAGCAATCCTGATGGGTGTTTAACAGGACAGACGATTCCAGAAATCCTGAGTTCAGAAATGTACTGGATACATCCGGATCACTTAGGAAGCTCTTCAGTACTAACAAATAGCATATCTAAAATCACAAACTGGTATGAATACATGCCATTCGGTGAACCATTGATGGAATTATCCAATAATGAGTATAATAATCCTTATAAATACAACGGCAAAGAATTTGATTCTCAAACAGGGTGGTATTATTATGGCGCTCGATATTATGATCCGCAAAGAAGCTTCTGGCTATCGGTAGATCCATTGGTAGAAATCACAATGTCTCCATATGCTTATACATGGAATGATCCTGTCAACTATACGGATCCAACAGGGATGATGGGGGAAAGGATAGGTGAGTCTAGAGGAAACCTTAGTACTTAAGGATCAATTGATGAGTGAAGACCTTTATAAGATAAAAGAGGCTGTCCTAAAGGCAGCCTTTTACCTGATTGAAACAGATAATGCTGTGTCAAGATATAGTATTTATGAAAGTATTATGATTAGGAATGTAATAAGGATCTTTTGAAACCAGCCCATGGCTATATGCTAAAGAGTTTTTGATCAATTAAAGGCTATTTTTATATTTATCAACTGGTTGAAAAAGGAGAAATCTTCAAAATAAAGCTACCTACAAAATATTACTATCAACTGGTATAAATTAAAAATATTACAAAATCAATGTAGAACTTAAGTATATAACTCTAAAAACGAAGGATATATGTATTGTGGATTTTCAAAAACACAGAAATGTTTTTTAATTATGGGCGATCAGGGAATTAACATTTATAAAAAGGATTTTTAAGGGTGAAATTGATTTCAGTAACGTATCAGATGTATTGATTTGATATTTTTGAAATGAAAACAGTTGATTTTACTTATTTACAAAATGAAAATTATTTTTTGTAAATTCTCGTTTCACTATCACCTAAAAATATAATATGAATTATGCATCATGGAATTATAGAGGAATTTCCTTTTTTAAAGAAGATATTATTCACTTTAATGGTGAGGATAATAAGGAATTTCCATCAATAAAAGACTTTCAACAAAATGGAATCTATACATCAGAAATTAGAAATAAATTGTGTAATTATTTAACGAGTTGTCCAGCAATTGTTTCAACTTCTTACAGACGACTAAATGCTTACACTCTTGAACCGATATTTTCTTTAACGTATTTTACAGATGGAGATTTTATTTTCACTAATTTATTCCAGGAATATATCTATTATGACAATTTCGCTTTACCTCGAAAATGGTATGAATTAATTAAGGCTCGAAATTATATCAATGACGATTTTGAATTAAACGATAAAAAATTTCATCAGTAGAAATAGATGTATTTAATAATTTTAAAAGAAGTTTTGATGATAATAGTATTATTAATGATGTAATTTTATAAACAATAATGATCTACATTTTTTTATGGATTTTGAACTGAATGTAATGAAAATGAATTTATAATGATTATATTTTAGTGTAAGATCTAATCCTCAAAGAAACTATTGTTTGGTATTCTAAAAACAAAATAAAAGGCGCCAACTTCAGTTGATGCCTTTTGGCTTTTGGTGAACTTTACAGTATTATCTTCGAACCAATTTCTCGCAGATATTGATCGAATTTTAAATGTATTTAATAAAAAAAATGACAATAAAGCTTAGAGTTATTATTATTATTATTATTATTATTATTATTATTATTATTAGAGGGGCAATTGAGTAACGGATGGGATATTTACACTGTTGCTTAGTGATAATTTTATGTCTTGAAAAGATTTTCAACTCTAAATATCCATTGACCTCCGCTTTTAGGTGGCGGATCAGTTATGATGACACTCAGAACATTTAACAGTCCATATTCATAGGTAAGAACTTTTCAACTTTACCCATACATTTAAGTCATTTTTGTATTGGACTTATTACTTTACATATTATTTTTTTGTAATTGCTTGATATATAGGTCAGCAGGACGGAGCAGGATGCTCAGTATTGGTTTTGTGGATAGATTAGTTAACACAAAATTAATATTTATGAAAAATAAATCTTTACTGTTTAAACCCACTCTTAAATCTTTATTGTTTTGTGGATTAGCATTATCCACTATTGATTTTAGTGCTCAGACATTGGCATTTCCGGAAGCAACCGGTTTTGGAAGATATACTACGGGAGCAAGAGGTGCGGCAAATCCTCAGATTTATCTGGTTACCAATTTAAATGACAGCGGCCCGGGTTCATTCCGTGATGCGGTGAGTCAGCCGGGCCGGTTTGTTATATTTAAAGTGGGAGGTATTGTTAACTTACAATCGGTTGTTGCTGTGGCGGCTAATACCACAATTGCCGGGCAAACTGCTCCCGGAGAAGGAATTGTATTTTTGGGGCCCAGAGTATCATTTACAGGAGCCAATAACACAATTGCCAGATATCTTCGCATCCGTTATGGTGGGACATCTCAAAATCAGGATGCATCAGGAATAGCCAACGGGGCAAACATCATCTTAGATCATATGACTTTTACCTGGGGTACAGACGAAGTATTCTCAGTTAACTGGGATAACAACGGCACAAGTCCCGATAATATAACGATTCAGAATTCTATTATAGGGCAGGGAATGCACCGTCATAATCATTCTGCGGGAGGATTAATGCAGCCTCCGCCAGGGGGAAAGATCAGTTTAATCGGAAATTTATATATCTGTAATAAAACCCGTAATAATAAAATAAAAGGAATCAATGAGTTTGTCAATAATGTAGTTTATAACTGGGGTAATTATGGAAACACCTACGGTCACACCCAATCCGGGGAGGCATACATCATGGGAGGAGATTCAGCGGGAAGCTCTTTTGCCAATATCATCAACAATTATTTTATCGGAGGTCCCAATACAAGCAATACTGTTACCACGCCTTTCAGTGTTGGAAATGCCAATTTCAATTTATATGGTTCCGGGAATTATTTTGATAATAATAAAAATGGAGCATTAGATGGAGCTGCAGTTCCTCAAAGCTTAGTGGGTTACCCTGTAGGAGATCCGGCAGCCATAATGGCTACTCCGTATGATTATCCGATGAAAACCCCTACATTAACCGCTCAGGAGGCATATAATAAAATTGTTACAAGTGTAGGAGCATCCTATCCAAGACGCGATCAGGTAGATGGCTTAATGATTTCAGATTTAATGTCGAAAGGGACAACAGCTACTTATGTTTATGTACAAACTGATTTGACGACCCAATTTGGGTTTACCAATGGCGGTGCGGGGCATGTTTATGGTGCGCCGGCTCCTTTGGATACTGACAATGACGGAATGCCTGATGCATGGGAAACAGTCAATGGACTGAATCCAACTGTCTTCGATGCTTTGGCAGTAAGCACAACACATGCTCCGTATCTGAATATTGAGGTTTATATTAACAGTCTGCCCAATACAACTCCTCCGGATTTCATTATTCCGCCAACAAATGTGAATTTCACCAATGCAATCACAACTACAGGAGCTTCACCTTCAAGTTTTTTAACCGTTAATTGGAACGATAATGCTGCAAATGAAACTAATTATATTGTAGAACGTTCTACTGATGGTACTAATTTTACCGTCATTGCAACATTGGGGGCGAATGCAACAAGTTATAATGAAGCCAGTTTAACGCCTGATACTCAATATTATTATAGAGTTAAAGCAACAAATACATCACAATCTTCAGTTTATACATCAAATACATCAGTAACCACACCGCCAATCCCATCAGCTCCCACAAAAGCAAATAACCCGATTCCCGCAACTGGCAATAATAACGTTGAGTTGAACGGTGGAAACCTGCTTTTAAAATGGAATGGCAGTCCAAACACAACAACGTATACCGTTTATTTTGGAACAGATCCTTTAAATTTAAGCACTATTGCAACTTTATCTTATTCTGCTGCGCCATCATATCAGCTTAATAATTTAAATCCGGCAGTAAATTACTATTGGAGAATTGATGCTTCCAGTGTTCTTGGTACTGCTGTGGGAGATGTGTGGAATTTTCGTGCATTGGCTCAAGGTCTTGTTGGCAACTGGCCGTTTGCAGAGGCTCCTTCCGCTGGTGCACAAATTGCAGATATAACGTCTTTTGCCAATCATGGAGTACTAAATACAGCTTATGATAATGCCAATGTAAGAGTGCCGGGAAAAGAAAACAACGCCCTTGATCTGGCAACTTCACCTGGTAATATGTACATCGCCAGTATTCCTCATCAGAATCATATTTTATTTGATAATCATTCGTTTACTGTTTCTTTTTGGATGAAAGCTCTAACAAGCATGATACCATCGTCTTCGTCTACAAGTCTGTATGTATTGTGTAAAGGTTCTTTCACTAAAAATACGGCAACGGGAGCCACCGGTAAACGTTTTAATATAGAAATCAAAGGAGGTCAGCTGCGATATGCTATTGATGATGACGTTACGAAAAAAGAAATCACATCACCTATTGCCAATTATTTTACTGATAACTGGGTGCATGTTGTGATTCAGAGAGATATTGCTGCGCATAAAATGAGAATTTATGCCAATGGCACTTTAATGACTGAAGGAGACGAAACTGCGGTTACAGGGATTGGTGAAGCAAGTGATCTGATCATCGGGAATATTGGTGAGCTTGAGTTTTTATCAACTGCCAATACTCCGGCTCCTTATAAAGGTGCGTTCGACGAACTTAAGTTGTACAATTATGCTTTATCTCCAACAGAAATTTATACTTTGTACAATCAGGCCGTGTTGAGTAATAATGAATTCAGTATTAGCAAAAATGTAGGAACAGTATATCCGAATCCTGCAAAAGACCAGATTTTCATCAAGCTTCCCGAATATAGAAAATCCAGTTTAACGGCAACAATTATTGATCTGACAGGAAATATCGTTGCCAAAGAAAAGATTAATACTGATGGAAAAGGGATCTTTACATTAAATATTGCAGACAAAAAAGCCTCAGGAAATTATATACTCAATGTTTCAGGAGAAAATCTGAATAGTAATTTTAAAATTATTATTAAATAAAAGGTATTACCAACGTTAATTTCATTCATACTTAAAAGAAGTCCTTTCAAATCATTTTGAAAGGATTTTTCTTTAATTGTAAATTTTTACTTCTGCAAGAGTCAAGCAGAATAGATTATTTCAAATATTTTTCTAAATCAGCCTGTTAGATTTAAAATTTGATTATTTTTTGACGTTCATAAGAAACTTATCATTATTTTTGATTTTTACAACTCAATTGAATAATTATGTTTAGATCAAAATTTTTAATTTCCGGATGTATTTGTGCAATCGTTTGCACGAGTTCTTTTCTGAAAGCACAAAATTCTATCCAGATAAAAAATACATTGAATTTTTCAAGAAATGAAGTCGTTTCAATTTCTGTAGATCAATTAAAATCATTTTTAAATAAAAACAAAGAGTCTGATCTTAGAATAAAAGACAGCAACAATAAATATCTTCCTATTCAGTGGATCGATTATGATGGAGATGGGAAAAATGATGAACTCCTTTTTCAGGCAAATATTAACGCTAAAAAAACAAATTCTTATACAATTGTAGCTGATGAGAAAACTCTGATTCCTGAAACCAAAGTTTCGACATATTCAAGACTGGTTCCGGAGCGCGCAGACGATTATACTTGGGAAAATGACAAAATTGCTTTCAGAGTGTATGGTCCAAAAGGTCAGCAGGAAGCTTTGCAGGGCGTTAAAGGAAGTACACTTTCCAGCGGTGTTGATATCTGGCTGAAAAGAACCGATCAACCCATTATCAATAAATGGTATAAGGGCTATCTGACCGATCCGATGTACTATCACAAAGACACGAGAGGTGAGGGCTACGATCCTTACCAGGTTGGAGACAGCCGGGGAACAGGTGGAATTGGAATTTGGGTGAATGAAAAGCTTCAGGTGTCACAAAATTTTGTGAGTTCCAAAACCATTGCGGAAGGTCCTTTAAGAACAGTTTTTGAATTAACCTACAATCCATGGAGTGAATTCGGAGTGAAAGAAACAAAACGGATTTCCCTTGATCTGGGCTCCAATTTTTCAAAGTTTGAATCCAATTTTCAGGTTGAAAAGCAGGTTCCCAATTACACGATCGGAATTACTTTGCATAAAAATGAAGGGGAAGCAAAACTGAACGACAAAAACGGATATTATTTCCACTGGGAAAAAATTGACGATGCTTTTGTAGGAGAAGGAGTGGTTGTAGATCCTAAAATTGTTGAAAAATCTGTTGCTTTTAAATCTGAAACTCCGGATCAGAGCAACCTGTTAGTCGTGACAAAACCTCAAAATAAACTGACTTATTACGCCGGATTTGCATGGCAGAAAAGCAGACAGATTCAGACACAAAAAGATTGGGAAACTTTATTGCAAAAACAATCTCAGATGATTGCAAATCCATTAATTATCCAAATTAAATAATCATGAAATTAAAACTTTCAATAGTTGCCTTTTCTTTAATAACAGCTGTTTTTTCTGCTCAGGTTAAAGATACTTTAGCCGAAAAAATGCTGGTATACCAACTTCCAATTGGCGGTTGGGGCAAACAGCTTGAGGATAAATCTGTGGTGAATTATAATTTGCCGCTCGATAAAGATCTTTTGAAAAGGATAAAGGCCACGGGTGACGATCACGCAACGATTGATAACAACGCAACGTCAAAGGAAATTAATGCCTTAATAAAAGCATATTCCATCACAAAAAATCCTGAATATCTGAAATCTGCAGAGAAAGGAATCAGCTATCTTCTTTTAATGCAGTATAAAAACGGAGGTTTTCCACAATATTATCCGAATTCCGGATTGTACAGAAAGCAGGTGACCTATAATGACAATGCGATGATTAACGCTTTGACGGTTTTGTATAATGTGGTGGAAGGGAAAAATGATTTTAATGTTGTTGATTCTAAATTAAAGGAAAAATCAAAAATAGCTGTACAAAAAGGAATTGAATGCATCTTGAAAACTCAGGTTTTACAAAAAGGAATTCCAACAATCTGGGGCGACCAGTACAACGAAATTAGGCTTCAGCCCGATAAAGCAAGGGCGTTTGAGCCTATTTCTCTGGCAACCGGAGAATCCGTAGGAATTGTAAGGTTTTTAATGCTGCAGCCTGTCACTCCCGAAGTTGAAAAATCGATAAAATCTGCTGTCAACTGGTTTAAGCAAAATAAAATTGAAGGCTACAGCTACAATGTTTCAAAAGTAAACGGAAAAGCTGTCCGGACTTTGGCTGAGGACAAAAATTCTGTGATCTGGGCAAGATTTTATGATATTAATAATAATAAACCTCTTTTTGGTGACCGCGATGGAAGCGTAAAATATAACTACAACGAGGTTTCTGAGGAAAGAAGAAACGGCTACAGCTGGTTCGGTGATTTTGCTGATAAGCTGATCAATAAAGAGTTTCCGAAATGGACACAGAAGAATAATGTGATGCCTTAGTTTTAAGGGTTGGAGAGTGAGAGTGAGAGTGAGAGTGAGAGTGAGAAGTGGAGTTGTGGTGTTTTTGGTGTCATTGCGAGGAGCAAAACGACGAAGCAATCTCTTTTAAAACAACCTTTTTGGCTAATTACTACTCATATTGAAAAGGCGATTACAGCCCTAGCCCCGATTGCAGTGAAAATCCTTTTTTGAAAAAAAAGATTGCAACGGAAAGCGGGAAAAAGCTCCTAAATAAAAAATACTATAAATAGAAAATGACTGAGCGCTACACTCAGTCATTTTCGTTTCTAATTCTAATTTTTATTTATAACGTATTGCAAATATTGCCTCCTAAAGTTGCGCCTGCATTGGTCGTTACATCAGACTTTACAGAAGATAAAGAAAGCATTGGGATCGTATAAGGCGGAGTAAATGCCGTACCGCTTCCTGCTGTGTTTCCGGTAACGTTGGTAAATGTATTGTTGGAAGTAACGGTAACCGCTGTGTAACCGCTCATCAGGTTAATGGGCTCTTTTACATTCTCAAATACGTTTCCATCGACACGGATATTCGCCTGGACTCCTGCTGCAATACATTTGTTGCTTACAGAACTGTTGAAATAGCTGTTAACAATATGTATTTTACCAAATCTCACTCTCGGCATACGCTCTCTGCATCCCGGAGCCCACCAGCAGCGAACAAATGTTACATTCAGTTTTCCCGCATCGGCTGTTGCACCGTCACTCGATCCGATAAGATTGGAGAATCTGTGGTCATCTGTTCCTCCTGAACCACCAGGTTTCGGAGCTTTCAGGTAATGGAATTTCGTATAAGAAACCGTAACGAAGTCAGATTTGTTTTTAATATCAAAATTCCCGTCTACACCGTCTCTGAATTCGCAATGGTCGATCCATACATTTCTGCAGTCATCCAAAATAGCATTGTCCCAGCCGTCTGTATCATAAGCTCCCGGACCTTCGAAAATCAGATTTCTGATAACGATATTGTTGCATCTTTTAATATTGATAATTCCTGAACCACTTGCCGTCTGGTCTGTAGAAACCAATTTTGCACCGCTTGCCCCGTAAAGTGTTTTTCCCGTTTGATCCTGAAGTGAAAGACGAGTCGTAATGGTGATGGTTCCTGTCACTTTAATGACTTTTACCGCTGTGTTTTCGATCGCAGCTTTTAACTGAGCATAGGTAGTCACAGTAGTTTCAGCAGCTGTTCCACCACCGGTTGTTCCACCATTTTGAGAAGCCCATCCCGGGGCTACACAGTTTGCTAAAGGAACTACGGCATTGGCAACGAGTTTGTTTGCAAGAGTAAGTTGGTTTGGATTTTCCGTTAAATCTGTTTTGATGTCTTCCTGCCCGCAGCCAGTCAAGGCAAAGCTTAGAGCTACCGTAAGAAGGGCAGCTTTAAATGTTGTTTTCATAGTAATAATTTGTTGTTATTGGATTAGGTTGTAAAATTATATATTTTATATTTAAATGTTTTATATTTTAATATATTAATATTTATATAATTATAATGTTATTAAATATATTTATTCAATCGGTTGCACTTTATTATTAATTGAAATTATTTAATAAATTGGTTTTTACAAATAAAATTCCCGCAGATTTCAGAATTACATAGGTTATTTACTGTGAATTCTGAAATCTGCGGGAGATTTTCTGCTTATTATTTATTACCTATTATTTTGATTCAAAAATATACGTTTGTCCTTTTTCAGTATCAAAATCAAAAACCTGCGTTTCAGGAATAGGGTAACCTTTTAATTCAGCTCTGTCTGAAACTAATGGCGTTTTAATAGCATTCACCTGATAATATGGATTTGAATTTTCTTCTGTTGCGGAAGTAAAACTTGTTTTAGATTTTAGCTGAATATCTTTCGCAATTCTGATTCTGGCATTTCCTCCCAGAGAAGATTTCACAACCAGTTTCATCAGTTTAGAATTTTTCCATTCGATATCGATTTCAAAACCACCTCTTGCTCTTAACCCTTTCACAGAACCATTGGGTAAAGCATCAGGAAGGGCCGGCAGAATATAAATATAGCCATCATAGCTTTGCAGTAATAGTTCTGCAATTCCTGAAGTACATCCAAAATTTCCATCAATCTGAAATGGCGGATGTGCATCCAGAAGATTAGGATACGTTCCTCCTGATTGACCTTTTGTTTCCATTGGAGCGGGTGTTAGCTGATCTAAAATTAATTTAAAAGCTTTGTTTCCGTCCAATAGTCTTGCCCACCAGTTTACTTTCCAGCCCATTGACCAGCCTGTGGATTTGTCGCCGCGGTACGTCATGGAATTTTTTGCAGCTTCTGTTAAATCAGGATTTCTGAAAGGAGAGATTTGCCCCGACGGAAAAAGTCCGTACAGATGCGAAATATGTCTGTGTTTATCATCGGTTCTGTCCATATCTTGAAGCCATTCCTGCAATTGGGTGTGTTGCCCGATCTGCATGGGCGGAAGTTTATTTAAAGCCGATTTTACTTCATCCGAGAGGTTTGTATCTTCATTTAGAATTTTTGAAGCATGAATGAAATTATTAAAAACATCAAAGACCAACTGATTATCCATCGTTGTTCCGGCCGTAATTCCCACACTTTTCATGTAGGTGTTTTCAGGCGACATGGAAGGCGAAACCACCAGAAATTTTTTCGAAGGATCCTGCTGCAGGACATCGAGATAAAACAAGGCACAACCTTTCAGAGCAGCATAATGTTTTTTCAAAAATTGCTGATCTCCGGTGTACAGATAATGATTCCAGATGTGCTGAGTCAGCCATGCTCCGCCCATCGGCCACATTCCGTAAAACCCGCCGTCTACAATTCCTGTGATCCTCCACAAATCTGTATTGTGATGCATATTCCAGCCTCTGGCGTGATACATTTCTTTGGCAGATTCCTGTCCGGTCACCGATAAATCCTGAATCATCTCAAATAAGGGTTCGTGCATTTCGCTGAGGTTTGTATTTTCAGCTGGCCAGTAGTTCATTTCTGTATTGATGTTCACGGTAAATTTACTGTCCCAGGCAGGATTCAGCTGATCGTTCCAGATTCCCTGAAGATTGGCAGGCTGAGTTCCCGGTTGTGAAGAAGATATTAAAAGATAGCGTCCGAATTGGAAGTATAAAGCCACCAGATCCGGATCTTCTGAACTTCCAAATTCTTTAATTCGAAGGTCAGTTGTTTTTTTCGCCTGTTCTGTTGTTCCTAAATCAAGACTGACACGTTTGAAATATTTCTGATATTTTTGAATGTGAGCTTTTAATTCAACATTATATTTTTTATGTAAAGCTGATTGTAAATATTCCGAAACTCTCGCATCTGGATTTCCGGAAATATCATTATACTTTTTAAAATTCGTAGCAATCGAAACATAAATGACCACTTCATCTGCTCCGGAAATTTCAAGTTGATCGGTTGTTGAGGTTAGTTTTCCGCCTTTTAAAACAGGAAAAGCCACTGTTTCAAAATTAATTTTTCCAGTTTTATTATCGGAAGAACCGCTTGTTCCGGTAATCACCAATTGATTTTTCTCTGTAAAAATTGATTTCTTCAGGTGTGGAGTAGAAGCATAAATAGAAAAATTAAGATTTCCTTTTTTACTGGAAGATAATTTAATCATAATCACGTTGTGCACAAAAGATGAGAAAATTTCACGCTTGAAAGACACTCCATTTACTTCGTAGGAAACGGTACTGATTGCCTTTTCAATATCTAACGTCCGGGTGTAATTTTTAAAATGTTCATGACCTTTAAAATCCAGAAACAGATCGCCCATCGTCTGATAAGGCATTCCATAATTCAAATCTTTTGGGGTAGCTCTTGGATACGTTGTATTTGATAATTTTTGAGCTTGTTCAAACTGGCCTTCATTCAACAGTTTTCTGATTTTTTGGATGCTGTCGAATGTATTTTTCGGAACATTATTTCCCGGTTCTCCTGCCCAGATTGTTTCTTCATTAAGTTGAAGATGTTCCTGCGAAACTCCACCAAAAACCATAGCCCCTAATTTTCCGTTTCCAATCGGTAAAGCTTCGTTCCAGTTTTCTGCAGGCTTGTTATAAATCAGTTTTAAGTTTTGTTGCGCCTGAACTGAAACTGAAATCACCATTCCAAAAGCCAGTAAAAAGATTTTATGTTGCTTGATTTTCAGCATCTTTTATTTGTTAAAATAGTTTCGTTTTCTGATATTTTTAATTACCCATTACTTATTGTTAATGGTTTTAAGCCAGTCTGAACATAATTTTTTCCAGTTATCCGTCAGTTCAGATTTATTCGTAATTCCGATTTTATGTTCACCTTCAGGAAAAATAAACATTGCTCCCTTCACTTTATTTTTTATCATTTCCTGATAGTATAAAATACTGTTCATCACAGGAACGGTTTTATCATTTTGGGCATGAAATAAAATGGTGGGCGGAGTTTTTTCCGTTACCCGGTTTTGCATTGAATATTCTTTGATTTTTTCAGGAGAAGCATTTTCACCAAGTAAACTATTTCTGCTTCCAACATGAGCAAATTCCCCTAAATCAATAACCGGAGAGACCAGAATCGCAAAATTGGGAATCGTAGGAATTGAAGTCCAATCTTCTTTTAATTCGGTATAATCTGTAGAAATATTGCTCACAGATGCTGCCAAATGTCCACCTGCAGAAGTTCCGATGACCCCGATCTGTTCCGGCGAAATGCCGTACTGCTCAGCATTTTTTCTGAGATATTTTATGGCTGCCTGGATATCCTGTAACGGAGCAATTTCTTTTTGTTTCAGGTCTGGAGAAGTCGGCAGCCGATAATTTAAAACAAAGGCCGAAATTCCTTGGGTATTGAACCATTTTGCGATCTGATAACCGCCCAAATCATAAGTGAGTTTGTAATATCCACCGCCGGGAATGACGATCACAGCCATCTGTTTTCTTTCTTCTTTTGGAGGTAAAAAAGCAAAAAGCTCGGTTTCTTTTATCTGTATGATTCTTCCGTCTTTTTCTTCTGTTTTTAAGGGCAACCCTTTAGAATTTGGCATCTGACCTTTTGGCCAGACCATGATTTTTTCCTGTGCGGATAAATGAAGCGTGAAGAAAATTAATAGCAAGAATGCAATTTTTTTCATAACTAGATCATTTGGGTAAAGCTTGTTTAACCTTATAAGGTTTGAATTTTAGAAATTAATCTTTAAGAAAATCCTCTCTAAACGGTGTAAAAGCATCAATTAGCTGTCCCGCTTCCAGACATTTCACTCCATGAAAAATATTGGGCTGCGCGAAAAATCCGTCACCTTGCTGTAAAATTTTTGTTTCACCATTAACTGTTACTTCAAACTTTCCTGAAGCAACATAGGTAATCTGCGAATGAAAATGCTGGTGCAAAGCTCCGATTGCATCTTTTTCAAACTTTACAATCACCATCATCACCTGAGAATTGTAACCCACAAATTGTCTGGAAACTCCGGCTCCTAAATCTTCCCATTCTGAATTACCATCGAAGAAGGGTTCTTTTTTGAATTTCATTTTTTATGTTTTTGAATTATTATTTAATTAAAATTTTAAGTCCAATTTGTCATTCCGTAGAATATAAACTTCGTATTATCAATGAATTATTTAGATTCCACGCTACACTTCGTTCAGCTCTGAATGATAAATAAGCTGTTTAATTACTTACGTTAAAGAACTATTTAATATATTTCTCCAAGCCGATTTTTAAACTCTTCAAATTCTTCAACGCCAGTTTTGCAACTGATTCTGCGCCTAATGTTGATAAATGAGTATCATCGTCTTTTCCTTTCGGATAGTAAGGATCTTCTCCTTCTTTGTAATGCAGATGTAGTTTTTTTGAATTTTCAGGACCGTAAGAAACTTCCAGTTGTTCTGTCAGTAACTGCATATCTACAAACGGAACTTTCAGATCATTGGCCACCATTCTTACCACTAAAGGGTATTCTTTATGGGTATCAATCAAAACTCCGTTTTCATTGAAATTTCTTCTTACAATAGAAGTCATCAGAATGGGGTTGGCTCCTTTTGCTCTGGCTTCGTTCACATATCTTTCCAGATTGGCTCTGTATTGCGTATAAGGATTGGTGAATTTCGTGGAATCTTTTAATTTCTGGTCGTTATGACCAAACTGAATAATAACAAAATCACCTTTTTTTAACTGTTTTTCAACTTTATCCCATCTGCCTTCAGTCCGGAAGCTTTTTGAACTTCTGCCGTTCATCGCATGATTCTGAATTTCAATTCCTGTTGTTAAAAACTGTGGCAGAACCTGTCCCCAACCGTGTTCTGGATTTTTATCCGGATTTTCTTTGTTGGCCATAGTAGAATCGCCGATGAGGAATAGGGTTGGCTTTTGTTGAGCAAATACGAATGTTGCTAAGCAAATGTATACTATTAAAAGTAGTTTTTTCATTTTAAATAATTTTTAATTCGTTTTCTTTTGTCTTAAAATTGACGTAGTCAAACAAAAGAACCAAAAGTTCAAGACTTGGAAACTTGCGCTAAAAATTATTTCTGTTCTCTAAAAATTCTAAAACTCGCACGAATTTAATATTTGCTTTTCAATACAATTTTAGTGTCGTGCTCAAACAGTAGAATTTTCTTAACACTCGCAGAATTAATTTTCTTAACGCTCCATTTTCCTATGTCAGTTTAATTGTGGTAATAATTACTCATTGCCCATTACTTATTACTCATGGTTGGTTTCCAACCATCAAAAATTTTTTCTAAAGTATAATTTTTCAAATCTTTTTTCGTCAGCTGATGTGACCAGCTTACCCGTTTGGAGATATTTCCTCCTTCCCCTTTGCTGCCAGATTCTGCATAATAAGTGGTCTTTTCTTTATCAGGAAACATTTTGTCGCCTTTCCAGGGATTCCAGCCTTCGGGAAGGATGTGTTTTCCCATTTCGGTGTTAATGAAAACGGTTTTGGCGTAAGGTCTCCAGGGTCTTCCCAAATAAACTTTTGTAATGCCTTCTTTGGCGATTAATTTACAGTCGAAAAAGACAAAGCCATACTTTCTGTCGGCTTCTGTTGCAGCTGCGGTGATGTAAGAATCGGCTAAGCTTTTAATCGTACAATTTTTAAAAACAACCGTTGCCTGTCCGAAAATAAAATCTGTTGTTCCTTCGATATAGCAGTTTTCGAAATATTGCCTGCTGTGGTTGGTTGCGGAATAAATGGTATCCTGACAGCCCAGAATATTTGAGTTTTTAATCATAAAACGGTCACCTTCCACATGGAGAGAAACTGCCTGTCCTTCATTACACGAAGAATTTTGAATCGTCAGGTTACTGATTTTAATTTCATCACCCATCACTGATAAAGTGTAAGAATTGAAGGTTGTCATCTTTTCATTAAAAGAATTCAATTTTCCTGAAAAATCATTGTTAGTGATGATTGTGTTGTCTTTATTTTCGCCTTCTAATGTGATTTTATGTTTTGAAGAGGGAATAACAACTTTTTCATTATACGTTCCGGATTTAATAAAAACTAAAGCTTCTGCCGGACCTAAATCTCTGATAGAATTGATCGCTTTTTGAATGGATGTGAAATCTCCGCTTCCGTCTTTGGCTACGATAATTTTTATGTAAGGATCATTTCCTGCAAAGAGAAAATTTGCCATCGATATGAATAGGGTTAAAAATAATTTTTTCATAAATTGATTTTATTATTTTTTTGACGCAAAGATTTTATGAAACCTCATCATTTTTAGAAAGTAATTGGCTTCGCGAAGCTGTGACGATAACTTCATCAAATCAACTTGTTGATTCATCTTTGCTCACTAAAATATTCATTTATTAAATTAAATCTTTGCGTTTAAAATCATAATTAATATTAATTCAAAACTTTGTTTAAAAAGTCAACCGTTAAATTCAATGTTTCTGTAAACCAGGGTTCTGCCGACCAGAAAGAATGCGGGGTATCTTTGATTTCATGAAACTCAGTCGGTATATTATAGCTCTTCAGTTTTTTCATCATATTGTCTCTTCCTGCATGAAAACGTGGCTGCGAACTGTTAATGAAAAGGGTAGGAGGTGTATTTTTATCCACATACTCCAAGGGTGAGGCTTCTTTCCAGATTTTAGGATTGTCTTTTTGCTGATAACCCAGCCAATAAGCATCGTAGGTTCCTTCTTTTCCGGATTCTTCATGAACAAATGAAACAACGCCGTCTACATTGACGATAGCCTGTACTTTAATCTTTTTCCTGACACCGACTAAAGTGGCGATCTGTGCTCCGGCAGATTCACCCAAAACCACCATTTTCTTTTTGTCTAAAGAATATGTTGAATGATTTTTCTTCAACCATTGAATGCCCGTTTCAATATCTTCAACCCCGGCAGGATATTTTGCAACATCAGCCAACCGGTATCCGATAGCAATTACTATATAACCTTTTGAAGCCAGCTCCATTGCCATAAATTTTTCATTCTCCTTACTTCCCGAGACCCAGCCACCCCCGTGAACCATTGCAATTCCCGGATGTTTTTTTGATGTATCGAGAGGATAGTAGATGTCAGCTTTTAACGAAAGTCCGTTGATATTGGTATATTTTACATCTTTATCAACTCCAATGTTTTGTGGAACAGGCCGGTCGATAGGTGTGATAAAAGGATATTTTTTCTTTAATTTTTCATATGTCGCTTCATTGGTGTAAGGAGTAGCATTCGGTCTGTTTACCTGCCCAAATGCCATTGTCCCTACAAAAAAAATAGAAATATAAGTATGTTTTCTGTTAAAATTCATGTTGTCAAATTTTAAAATTTTGAACCATTATGAATATTGAAGGAGTTAAGTTTAATTAAGAAAATCATTCTGATTTTAAAAGTATTATTCAAAGCAAAGCTCAACTTAATATTCTTAAAAACTTAATCAATCTTAATGGTTTAATCTTATTCTTGATGCATTTTATTTAACTGCGTTTTTCGCTACATCTTTTCCGATGGAAAGTGAATTTTTATCGGATATCACTTCTTTAGGAACCAATACAGCTCCCGTTTTGCTTCCTAAGACTTTCACAACAGGTTTATTGGCAGATTCAAACTTCACCGTTGAAAGATTGATGTTTTTACTGTTGTAAATGGTTGCTCCCGTTCCTTCTGTATATTTCAGTTTTACATTTTTCAATTGAATGCCGTCTGCGTCTACAATTGTTAATGCTTTTCTCGTATCAAACTGCGAATCTTCAATGACAATATTTTTAAGATTCATTTCTGCTAACCCGAATAATGTAATGGCTTCATCAGAATTAACGGCATTGATGTTTTTAAAGAAAATATTTCTGAAAACCGGTGTTTCTTCTGTTACCGGATATACTTTTTCAGGGGCCTTGTTACCTTCCTGTTTTTGTCCGTCCTCCAATACCGGAGAAGCTCCTTCGTAGAACATATTAAAACCAATTGTCTGTGTCGGAATATTGATCATGTCAATATTTTTAATGTAAATATTTTCAACAATTCCACCTCTTCCACGGGTTGTTTTAAAACGAAGACCGATGTCTGTTCCGATGAAGGTACAGTCGGAAACGTGGATATTTCTTGCTCCGCCGGACATTTCACTTCCGATAACAAAACCTCCGTGACCGTGGTATACAACATTGTTTTTAATAATTACATTTTCAGTCGGCATTCCTCTTTTTCTGCCATCCTGGTCTTTCCCTGATTTTATACAGATGGCATCATCACCCACGTCAAAAGTATTATCGTAAATCAAAACATTTTTACATGATTCGAGATCTACACCGTCTCCATTTTGTGAAAACCATGGATTTCTTACTGTAAGATTTCTTAAAATAATGTTGGTACACATTAACGGGTGAAGATTCCATGCCGGAGAATTCTGGAAAGTTGGTCCGTCTAACAGCACTTTATCACAACCGACTAAACTTACCATTACCGGACGGAGAAAATCTTTAACTGTTGTCAATTCATCTTTAGAAATTTTATCAGGAACATTGAAGCTTGAGCTGCTTTCAAATCCTTTTTTATAACTTTCTGAAGGGAACCATGTTTTTCCGTCTGAAGATAATAATCCACCTGATTTCACAATGTTTTTCCATTCAGATTCTGAAACTTTACTTTTTTTGATGGCTCTCCACGCATCACCGCTTCCGTCGATTACCCCTTTTCCTGTGATGGCAATATTGGTTGCATTTTTCGCAGAAATAGGAGATTGGCAACGAATGGTATTTAACCCTTCAAAACTTACGTCAACCAAAGGGTAATCTGCTTTATCTTTACTGAAAATGATGAAAGCGCCTTCTTCCACGTGAAGATTGATGTTGCTTTTTAGTTCAATAGGACCTGTTAGCCACATTCCGCGGGGAACAACCAATTTTCCGCCGCCTTTTTTGCTAAGGTCTTCGATTGCTTTTTTGAAAGCTTCCGTATTTTTTACATTTCCGCCTGCAATGCCACCATACTGTGTGATGGAAACGGTGTTGGCTGCAAATGAAGTTTCTGCAACCTGAGGCATTTTAAACTCAATGTTTTTATAAATATCCGGGGTCTGAGCATACGTTTGCCCTGAAAACATCATGACTGCTACTAAACCGATAATTGTAAGAGACTTCTTCATTTTATTTTTTTTGAGTTTTAATTACTTTTTTAAATTCCTGATAAACAATGGACGCTACTGCTTTTGCACCTTCCGGCTGAAAATGGGTATTGTCTTTTTGACCTTTTGGATAGGCTTCATACACATTCTCAGGGAGATTCATGAAATAGTGATTCGTTGTAAAATCCTGTCCCTTTTTGGTGAAATATTCCATGGATAATCTGTTTAAATCTATGTAAGGAACATTCATTTCTTTAGCAATATCAATCGGTGCCTGTGCATATTCTCCGTGTACATTTTCCAGTTTGCCGTCTTTCCATGGATAATTTCTGGCAACGGGTGTTAAGATTATAGGATTTGCCCCTTTTTGTTTTGTCTGTGCTACAAATAATCTTAAAAATTCTTTATATCCTTCAATATTTACATACCGTTCTGTATGCTTTTCAGAACCGTCATTATGACCAAACTGCATGATCACATAATCGTTCGGCTGCAAATGTTCATATACATATCTCCATCTTCCTTCCTGAAAAAATGTTCTGGTACTTCTTCCGCCATGAGCTCTGTCGATAACAACAACAGAATCTGTTGTCATCGCGGGTTTCAGAGATGTCAGACTGTCTTTTGTAAAATAGGGCTGAAAAACCTGTCCCCAACCGGTAATCGGATAACGAACTTTCATATAATCTTTTCCAGGTTCGTAATCTCCGGTATAATCTGCCATTGTGGAATCTCCGATAAGATAAATATGGGTGACTTTTTTATTGTGTTTTGCCGTTGTCTTTTGGGCGTTGTTTTGTGATTGACATGAAGACAACAGCAAAACGACGAATAAAAATGAAACTATCTTAAATTTTCTTTTCATGACTAATATATCTTGTTGCCAATCGCAAAGACGCAAAGTTTTTAATCTTAATTATGTTTTAAGGCGCAAGAAAATCAAAGATTTTTAACAAAATATTCAGTATTAAATTTTATCGAAGATAAAATCCTTGCGCCTTAATGCATATACCTTTAAATTTTCTTTGGGTCTTTGCGATTTACCAACTCTAATTTTTAGTAATTCTAAACCAGTCAAAATCTGCATATCCTCCGCGAGGTGCTTTGGTTGTGCTAACGCTATATAAACCGACTTTAGCGCCAATCCATTTTCCGGGTTTTGCCTGAAAGATGTCACCTGCTTTTGTGAATTTTTTTCCGTTTTCACTGTAACTGAACTGGCATAAGCCGTTCGGTTCACTTACATTTACTTTTAAATAGGCTTCGTTTCCTTTTAATTTTGTTTCAAACAAGACTTTTTCTTCACCTCCTTTATCTGCTTTTTCGGCTCTTCTTAACTGAAGATAAAACCCATCAGGTTTGTTGGTGATTACAATTGATTCATGATCTAACCCCATCACTAATAAACCTGCAGTTTTTCCTTCTTTAGCATCTTCGGGAGTCAATTTAACTTTGGTAGAAGCTGCAAAATTCGGAGCCGGGAATTTTTGAGTTAACAGATTCGGAACGTTCCATAGATTTTTTTCACCTTCAGGAACTTTTATAGAAAATAATCTTAAAAATTTTTGTCCCGGGAGTTTGGATGACCAGACGATATTTTCGTTGGCACTCCACTGCCATTGAATTCCTAATTTTTCACTATCAAATTCATCTGTTTCAGGAGGTGTAGCGACAGGGTAGGATTGCCCCACGTTTGGTTTTTTATACGTTAAAACCGGTTCTCCGATTCCGTTTTTATTATTATCAGTTCCAATAAATGGCCAGTCTTTTTCCCATTTCATTGGTTGTAAATGAACAACTCTTCCGCCCGCATCCACATCCTGGAAATGGTAGAACCAGTCTTCCCCTGAAGGGGTATCTACCCAGGCTCCCTGATGAGGTCCGTTGATTTTTGTGGATCCTTGTTCCAGCACTATTTTTTCTTCGTAAGGACCATAAATATTTTTTGATCTTAATACCAATTGCCAACCGGTTGCAACACCGCCTGCGGGAGCAAAAATGTAATAATATCCGTTTCTTTTATACATTTTCGGACCTTCCACGGTTGGATGTGCATCGTGGCCATCGAAAACATGAATACCTTTATCCAGGACTTTTGTTCCTTCCGGATTCATTTTGTTAAGCGTCAGAATACTTTTTACTCCGGCTCGGCTTCCCGCCCAACCATGGACTAAATAAGCGTTTCCATCCTCATCCCAAAACGGACAAGAGTCGATTAACCCTTTTCCTTCCATTACCAAAACAGGCTTCTCCCAAGTTCCCAGCGGATCTTTAGTTTTCACCATATAAATTCCGAAATCGGGATCGCCCCAATAAATGTAGAACTCTCCTTTATGGAATCTGATGCTTGGTGCCCAAACTCCGTCGCCTCTTTTTGGTGTGGAAAAATGGTCGTTTGGAAGAACATCAGGAAGTGCATAATTCACCAGTTTCCAGTTCACCATATCTTTTGAATGAAGAATGGGCAGCCCCGGAGCTTCATTGAAACTCGAAGCGGTCATATAATAATCTTCACCCACACGAATAGCGTCCGGATCAGAATAATCTGCGTATAAGACAGGATTTCTGTAATTTTTTCCCTGATCGGCAGTCCAGACTTCGGAAACATAGTGTTTTTCCTGTGCGTTGAGGTATGTTGAAGCAACTGAAAATAATGTGATTGCTGCTATATTTAAAATTTTTGTCTTCATAAAATCAGATTCATTATCTAGGTAATAGGAATTAGGGTGCGGGTCTTAGTTTATTTTTCAAACTCTAAACTTGCCAAAATGAATGGTCCTGTTCCTTTTCCATCGTTTGAACGAACTTCTTCGTTTACATAATATTCGTAAGAGCCGTCTCTGTATGGTTTCCCTCCTAATCCGGCAACTGCACAGCATTTATTTAAATTGACCACTCCGTTTTCATCAACTGTGATTAAATTTTTGATAATTCCGTCGTACCCTTTTTTTGCAGCAGCTTTGTATGATTTTGGAAGATAACCTTCGTTAACCGATTTAATGATCGTATAAACGAACATTGCTGATGCTGTTGCTTCTTCATAATTCCCTTTTTCCAAAGGCTTGTCTAAGACCTGGTACCAAAGGCCGGATTTTTTATCCTGAACTTTAATGACAGCATCTGTATAAGATTGTATATAAGAAATTAATTTTGCTCTTCCCGGATGGTCTTTAGGTAAATAATCCAACACATCTACCATGGCCATTCCGTACCAGCCCATTGCTCTTCCCCAGAAATTTTGCGAAAGCCCGGTTTCTTTATTTGCCCAGGCTTCTTTTTTACTTTCATCCCAGGCGTGATAAAGAAGTCCTGTTTTTTTGTCTAAAAGATTTTTCTGAACAGAATCAAATTGGAAAACAATATCATCATACGCTTTCTGAGCATCTGCTCCTTTAGTGAAATCTTTTGTATAATGGGTGTAGAAAGGCATTCCCATATAAAGTCCATCCAGCCAAACCTGGTAAGGATAGATTTTTTTATGCCAGAAAGATCCTTCATTGGTTCTTGGCTGCCCGTCGATTTGTAAACGTAAAGTTTGAAGTGCCTTCAGGTATTTCTCTTTTTTCTCTTTTTCATAAAGGTAAAGAAGAACATTTCCGCTGTTAAGCATATCAATATTATACTTGGAAAGGTCGTAGGTAAGAATTGTACCGTCTTCTTTAATAAGGTCTTCACCGAAACCGCTGATATAGTCGTAATATTCTTTTTTGCCTGTTTTTGCATATACTTTTTCTGCTCCGTCCAAAACAATCGCTGAGGGGTAGGTCCATTTGGGGCTTTTACTGAAATCAAGCATCCAGGCTTGTGGGAATCTCTGCATTTCGGAAAGCAGCATTCTTTCTGACCATTTCAAATTGGCAGGAACTACTTTTCCTGATTTTGAAGTTTCTGTTGAAGGTTTTGCTGTGGTTATATTTTTGGTCTGAGCACAGGCCAGGAACATTCCTGAACCTAGAATGGCCACAGCGTATGCTTTTATTGTATTATTAATGAAATTCATGATCCTAACTTAAAGTTGATTATTTTTATCTAAAATTTCCAGTTTTTTATCCAAATCCTGATAAAATGCTTCCTCTGTTATCAAACCATTTGGCTCCAATGACCAGGCTCCCAAAAAGTAGTAAGAAACATTTTTTGTTTTCTTGAAAACTACGGTATGAGTTGATTTTATTTTTACATATTTATCAAAACTTTCGAGAGGATAGAAGATAGCCATTCCTAGATTGTCCTCTTTTTTCGTTTCGGTTTGATTGCCGTAAGTAGCAATGTAGCCCCATTTTTTATTTTTACTGATTCCCTGTTTTAACGGAATATTTTTAAAAGCAACAATTCCGGTGCATAATCCTGAAATGGTATTGCTTAAGTTTAAATCTACTTTTACAAACCGATCTCTGTTGAAAATCGTCAGTTTTGACTGTAAATCGATGGCATTGCCCCAGGTTTTCCAGCCTTTATAATCAATGGCTGCGTAAGACTGATCTTTTTCATTAACAACTTTTACGGCTGTATTTTTTACAATTTTAAAAGTTTCAACAAAATCATTTTGTTCATCATATCTTCCGTAAGAACCGATACCAATCGTACGGCCGGACTTCAGAATATCCTGTCCCCACGGCGCATCATGATGATAGGATTCAAAACCGTCTTGCCCGACTTCAGGTAAAACCAAAGTGTTTACTTTTTTACCAAAAATATCTGTTGCATTTCTCCAATCTAAATACAATCTGTAGCCGATCTGGTTATTTTCCAGTCCAATACCTTCATACCTGATATAGTAAGAATGGTCTGTATGTTCACCAGGAAGGACAAGCTGGTTAATATTTTTAAACGTTCCTCCAACGTACTGATTATCTTCCCATTTTCCGCCTTCTTTTACGGAAAGTTCTGCATAGGAAAAGGGAGTTTTTGGGTTTTTCTTAATTTCTTCAATTACAGAAGTCTGAGCCAGAGAAAATGTTGAGCTCAAAAATACTCCTGCCATTACTATTCTAAACAAATTGAATTTCATAATATTCTTTATTAGATAACTGGTTTTTTAACTAAAAGTTTTCATGGTTATTAGTATTGTCTTTCGGTTATTTTTTTAACCAGATCGTTAAAATATACTTCAATATTATCGTAGTTTTTATCCAAATCCCGTTCGTTGGAATTGGCAACTTTTGGATTTAATTTATTCTTAATTTCCCATTCATCAGGCATCCCGTCGCTATCTGAATCGGGTAGGGGCTTTCCTGTTTTTAAATCCGGAAATCCACCGACATCTTTTTGTGAATCTATGATTCCGCTGGAACTTCCTTTTGAGCCTTTATAAGTGAAACTTCCGTTTTTTACATCTTTTAAAACATGTAAATCCACTGAATCTCTTACCAAACTCGCACCTCCGATCTGTAAAATTTTCTCGTAAGCTTCTTTTGCAGACTGCGTTTTTACATTATTCTGAATATCGTGAGGCTGATTGATTTTTATCTCATTTTTATCTTTGTCCGTCAAATTATAAGAAGGTTTCATCTGGGCAAAAACACCTTGCGTCCAGTTATCTTTTGTTATTTCTGAATTTCCTTCCATCAAATTTCCGTTAATGTAATATTTCCCCCAGATGTTGTAAACTTCTGTTTCGGTTTTTTCATTTTTATCGATGGCAACAATTCTCTGTCTGGTCATTGTTGCGGGTCCCGGTTTGTAGTAATTATTGATAATATTTACGTTCATTCCTTCACCACCGTAGACGTTGTTGTGTCCCCAGTTGTAGATCACATTATTTCTGAAATCGGTAAGATCAGTCAGTGCAAATTTACTTCCCGCATATTCTCCCAATCTCGGATTTCTGCTGTCGTGATGAGCATAGATATTATGGTGGAAACTTGCCAATCTTCCTCCTGCAATTCCACCATATCCGTGAGCTCCTTTCCGGTGGGCAGAATTTCTTAAACTTTCTGCGATCACGCACCATTGAAGGGTTGTATTTTCATTCACATAAATAGATACTGTTTCATCCGTTGACCAGCTCATAGAACAATGATCAACGATCAGATTTTTGATAAATCTTGCCCCTAACGCATCGCCTTCATAATTTTTCTGATCACCCATTCTGAATCGCATGTAACGGATAACCACATTGTCTGCGCCTACAAAAGTTTCGTAGTTGGCAACGGTAATTCCGTCTCCGGGAGCAGTTTGCCCGGCAATGGTAACATCGCCTTCTTTTATCTTTAAAGGGGATTCCAGATAAATGGTTCCGCCGGTTTTAAACACAATATATCTCGGACCTTTTTGGTCTAAAGCATATCTTAAGGTACCTTCTGAGCCATCGTCTGTAAGCTTTGTCACGAAGCAAACCTTTCCGCCACGACCCCCTGTAGTGTATCTTCCGAAACCTTCTGCTCCCGGAAAACTAAATATTTCCTGAGCATTGGCCCACGAGGAGATACCGCATAAAATTCCTATCGTGAAGAGTTGGGTGAAGTGTTTTTTCATGATTGAAAATCTTTGGTGTTTGTGATGGTTGGGTTTAATTTATTTTAAACTTTTTTTCGTGTTCCAGTTGTCGTTTCCTTTGAGAATATTTTCTGGAGTGTATTTTTTTCTTTCTTCTTTTGTTAATTGATGTGACCACGAAACTCTTTTGGAAATATGGGCTCCGCTTCCTTTTGAGTTGAATTCTGCGTAAAAAGTGGTCTTTTCTGCATCAGGTTTGCTCCAGTTGTGCCATCCTTCAGGCTTTATGGTGGAATTGATTTCACAATCGATGTAAACGGTTTTTGCAAAAGGTCTCCAGGGTCTTCCCAGATAAACTGAGTTTTCTTTAGCATTTCCGATGATTTTTGAATTGGTAAAAACAAATCCGAACTCGTTTTCCTGTGGAGTAGAAGCGGCTGTTACGTAGCTTGCCGTTTCTTTGGAATAAATCGTACAATTTTCAAAAACGGCGGTTCCTGCTCCGAAAATATAATCGGTTGTGCCTTCGATATAGCAGTTTTTAAAGTAGTTTCTTGATGGTTTTGTCTTATCTATCAAATCCTGGGCTCCTTTTAAGTATAATGTATCCTGATTTCCTAAGAATCTGCAGTTTTCAAAAGCGATTCTGTCACCTGAGGTCAATATGGCAACAGCCTGTCCGACTCTTCCTGAGCTGTTTTCAAACGAAATATTTTTCGCTGTAAAATCATTTGAATAAATAAAAACTGTAGAAGAACCTGTGGTTCCGATATCTTTTCCTTCTGCATTCTTTTTTGATGCAAAATCATCATATGTAATGATGGTGTTTTGAGGATTTTCTCCTTCTAAGACAATCGCTCCTTTTGTTTCAGGAATGATAATTTTTTCTTTATAAATCCCAGGTTTAATTAAAATTTTTGTTCTTGTTGAAGAACCGTTTTCAATAGCATCAATCGCTTGTTGTACTGTGGTAAAGTTGCCTTTTCCGTCTTTTGAAACCACGATCGTTTTATCGGCAGTTTTAAAAGAAAGAAGACTTAACAATAGTATCGAAAATATTGAAATAAGGTTAAAATTTTTATTAATCAGAGGAGTTTTCATAAAGTTTTAATTTGTTTTAAAATACAGACTTAACCTAAGGCTAAGCCTGTATTCTTAACTTGATATGAATGTACTTTTAATTTCTAGTAGCCGTAATCTTGTGTAAGGTTATAATTTGACATAATGATATCACTGTAAATAGGCAATAATTCTCTTTTGTTGGGCTGGAAATATTGCGCAAAACCTTTTACAGGATCGCTGATATACGTTGGTAACACTGCGGCTCTCCACGCTATTTTGGTATATCCCACGGGGGTTGCATCCTGAGAAGGCAGATAAAATACCTGGGATTTGTCTCCTCCGGTAAAGAAAATATCGATATCATTAATATTTTGCTGAGCTGTTTTTGTAGGATCGTAAACTGATTTCTTATAATAAAGATTCAATGGTACGTTAGCATACTGACCTGTTCCGTTGGCAAAAGCAGTTAATTTTTGTCTTGTTTCCGTAATTTTAGCATCTAATAAATTCCAGCGGATCAAGTCATATTTTCTGATCCCTTCACAACCCAGTTCCAATAATCTTTCCTGAACAAGATAGTTGAAGAACCCAATTTTATCGGTAGGAATTGTTCCAACTTGGCCTAAATTTCCAGCGTAAGCTCTGTTTCTTACCGCTTTTACCGCATTGATTGCATCTGAAGAAGGTGCTCCATGAAGCTCATTATCTGCTTCTGCAAACATTAATAATACATCTGAAAAACGCAGTAAAGGCCAGTCAACAGCCAGGTTTTGAGAAGGTCCTGTTACATTCGTCCACGATTTTCTGTATTTAGAATCTGTGAAAGAAATGGCATTTACGATTTCTGCCTGATTAGAATTATTCACTTTGAAAATTCCAACGTTCATATCTCTTCTCAAGTCATATTTACTGAACTCGTAGAAATAAGTCGGAAGGGCATTGATCCCGCCGCCGCCTTTCCAGTTGGAGTTGTCGTCATGCTTTAAGCCATTATAATATCCGATTTTACTATCTGTTCTTGCGTTTCCTCCGAACGCTCCTACACAGAAGATGATTTCGTTGGTGGTGTCTTGTGTGTTTGAATGTAAAGCTTTGAAAACCTGCTCGTAGCTGGGATTTAAGCTATGTTCACCGGTATGATTCATGATGTCTTTACATTCATCAAGGGCAATTTGATAATAGGTTTGAGGATTTGTTCCCTTCGCCATCTGCTGTGGATTTCTTCTTAAAGAATATCCTGCTCTTGCTAATGCGATTCTTGCTCTCAGTCCTTTTACAAAACCTTTGGAAATTCTTGCATTGGTCGTGCTTCCTTCGGATCTCCATGGAACTAAAGTGGCAGCCTGGGCAAGATCAGCAATCATTTTTTCGTAAATAACGTCTCTGTCTGTCTTAGGTAAATAAAGATTGTCATAATCTGCAGATGGTTTGTCCTGAAAAGGGACATCACCCCAGTTTCTGATCAGTTCATAATAAAACTGAGCTCTCAATGTCAAAGCTTCTCCAAGGTATCTGTCCATTAATTTTTTATCAGCGTCAGAACCTGTCTTGTAAACAGGAGACAGCGGAATATTTTTAATGCAAAGATTGGCTCTTTCAATTCCTGAATATAATTTTAAGAAAGGCTTATTTAATTCTGTATTGGTAGGGCAGGCACCAAATGTTGCGAGACCTCTTCTGTCATTACAGTTGTAATCTCCCGAAGTTCTGAAATCATCACTTGAATGTGGATATATTAATGCTAATCGCTGTCCATATCCATCATCACCTGCAAGCTGGCTGTAAACTCCCACTAAAGCGGTAAATGTGTCAGATACACTATCGAATTGCTGAGCTTCTGCCACACTTGAATAGTTTTCAGGTTCAAGATAATCGCTACATGAATGTATGGTAGTAAGAGATAGGATACAACTTAATATAATTATTGTTTTTTTCATGTTAATTTTCAATTAAAAGGTTAAATCAATACCTGTTAAAATAAATCTGCTTCTAGGATATGCAGCATAATCAACTCCCGGAGTTAAAGGATTTTTTCTTGTACTGGCTTCAGGATCATATCCTTTGTAACCTGTGATGGTAAATAAATTATTCACTGTTGCATACAACCTGAAATTTTTGATACCAAGCATCTCCAGAGAGCCTTTTGGCAGGCTATATCCTATGGTAACATTATTCAACCTTAAGAAAGATCCATCTTCGATGGCGTAAGAATGGAGGATGTAATTTCCTTGCGGAGGAGTCCACATGGTAGTATTTGCGTTTAATGCAGCCAGAGCTGTAGGATCGGTAACTTTTATCCCCTGATCGTTGAACCATCTCCATCTGTCTGCAACTTCTGCCGACATGTTGTTGTCTCTGTATAGATACTGAGTGGTAAACTCTATTTTATTGGCATTATATACTTTGTTTCCGATAGAGAAGTTAAAGAATAAGCTCATATCCCAGTTTCTGTATCTGAAAGTCTGGCTGAAACCTCCGAAGAATTTTGGCTGTGCGCTTCCCAGCTCGGTCTGGTCAGCTGCTGTGATTTGTCCGTCACCATTCAGATCTTTCAATTTAAGATCTCCCGGCTGAATTGGTTTAGAACCGTTAGCCACAGCACTGCTGCTTGGAACTCCGGTTTTCAAAGTATAGGCCTGAGAGGTCGCATTGTAATCAAAATCACTGATCTCATATCGTCCCTCAGTTACATATCCATAATACATACCTACCGGATTTCCAACTTTGGCAGTGAAGTCGTACAAACTGTTTACCCATCCTGAAGCCACCAGATAATAATCATTTCCTCCCGAAACATTTGCCCCCAGGCTTTTAATAATATTTTTATTGGCAGAAATATTGAAGTCTGTTTTCCATGTGAAATTTTCTTTATTGACAATAAGTCCTCCCATGGTAAATTCCAGACCTTTGTTCTGCGTTTTTCCTGAATTTTGATATTGATACTCATATCCTGAGGTCTGGGGAATTTTTGCTAAGACCAACAAATCTTTTGTATCAGTAATATATCCGTCGATACTACCATATAATCTTCCGTTAAAAAAACCGAAGTCGATCCCTAAGTTTTTAGATACGGTGGCTTCCCATGTTACGTTCTTGTTTGCCAAAGTATTTCCTGTAGTAGCTCCTGGAGTTACACCGCTTCCGAAGGTATATCCATAGTCAGTGGAAGTCGTGAAAAAAGTATCATACAGGTAGGCCGGAATTCTGTTGTTTCCTGCAAGACCGTATCCGAAACGTAATTTAAGCTCCTCCAGCCATTCTTTATTTTTAAGGAAATTTTCTTCTTTAAGTTTCCAAGCTACAGAAACTGCAGGAAAAGTTCCCCATCTGTTTCCTGCTCCGAATACATTGGATGCATCGGCTCTTATGGAGGCTGTTACGATATATTTATTATTAAAAATATAGTTTGCTCTACCAAAAAAGGAAAGAAGTCTGTCCGGAGGCAATGCACCGGTTTTAGGAGCATCCTGAATCATCCCTGAAGGTGGAGTTGCAGATTGGATATTAGCAAAAGCCTCATTAGGTGAGATAGAAACTGGGAGCCATTTGGTATATGTACTTGAAGTTTCTCCGTCAGTTTGTACGGTTTCTTCTCCCAATAATAAATCTACTTTATGATTTCCGAATTTTTGGGTATAATTTAAAGTGTTGGTATTGGTAATCCTTCTGGTCTGGTTTCTCGTTAACTGTACAATCGGCTGATTGTTATTGGATCTTGCATCATTGGTAACAGTACCCCAGAACTGATTAACGAAACTATCTTTCTGAACATATCCGACAACACTTCTGAAAGTTAAATTTTTTGTAATGTTATAATTCAAATACGCATTTAACAATAAATCATTTGTTTTTGCATCCTTTACTTCATTATCATTTAAAATCAGAGGATTTACAAGATTGGTTAATGTGGCGTAGTTAGGATCAAAATCATCAATAGGAACATTGCTTCCTCCTTCAAAAGGCTGGTATCTTACAGCGTTTCTTAATCTGTTGGTACCCTGAGATCCGCTTGCCGAAGTTCCGGCCCCGGAAATCAGCTGTCGGCTGTATCGTGCATTAAATCCAACCTTCAGCTTTTTTGAAATATCATAATCATACTTGAAATTGGCCATGCTTCTCCTGAAGCCGGACTTGAGCATAATCCCATCTTCTTCCACATGATTTAACGTCAAGGAAAAAGTAGATTTATCGGAACCGCCTGTTAAGCTTAAATTGTGAGTGAAGTTGAAAGCTTCTTTTCCGAAAAGCTCATTCTGCCAGTCTCTCTTCTTTATATTTCCGTATTTATCAGCAAGTTCATTGAAATTACCATATCGGGTTGTAAAGGTTGTAATGTCGTCAGCTATACCGTTCTTATTGTAAAGCTCGTACTGATACATTACAAATTCATAAGGGTCAAGAACAGGGATGGTGTTTGTGATTTTTCTTACCCCAGTATAACCGCTGTAATTGACTTGAGCAGCAGCTTTTTTGCGTCCGCCTTTTGTGGTGATCAAAACAACACCGTTGGCACCTCGCGATCCATAGATAGAGGTAGAAGCAGCATCTTTTAATACTTCAATAGATTCAATTTCTTTAGGAGAAATAATCGAGAGAGCGTTATCCATCTGGATTCCGTCTACGATATAGAGAGGAGCATTACTTTGTGTAATAGAAGTACCCCCTCTTACCTTAATTTCAACTTCAGCGCCGGGTGAACCTTCACTGGCCGTGATCTGAACACCGGCAACTCTTCCCTGAATTGCTTCTGCTGCACTATTTACAGGCATATCTTTTACTTCGTCAGCCTTTACGGAACCAACGGCATTGGTGACATCTTTTTTTGAAACTTTAGAATAACCTACCAAAACCACTTCATCAATGTTTTTTTCGGTTTCCTTTTTAGTTTCTTTTTCTTGAGCCATAGCAAGGACAGGAAGTAGAAAGACAGTTAAATATAACCACTTTATTGAATGTACTCTTTTATCCATTTTGTATCCTTATAGTTTTAATTTTTGGTTGAAAGTTTTTTTCAATCGTTTTGTTTTGTGTGGATTTGTAAAGTATTCTACTGATTTTTAGCGGCAAATATTTTCTGAAAGATTTTACACGTTTTAGAGTGCAATCGATTGCGTAAATTTTCATAATAAATATCCTGGCTTCTAAACTAATATTATTTTTCAATACGCAAAGAAAAAAATATTATTTTTTCATTAATTTAATTGTTGAAAGATGAAGGGATTTGTAAAATGATAGATAGTTATAATATTGTAAATAGTTGTAAATTAATAATTTGTAAATTTTAGTTTAGTTTGAATATTTATGTAAAAGAAATCAAATTTCTTTATTCTTTATTAATTTAAAACTTAAATTTTGCTTAAAATTTATCTGTTTTTGCCCTTAAAAATTTCCCAAAATGACAGTCAAGATTATTTTTTTTGCAATATTTCTGACTTTTGTCATCTTTTCAGATCAATATTTTTAGTTAGATTCTATACTCCATATTAATTATTCTTATTGTATACAATATATATAGTACTTTTTATTTATTATTATCAAATTAACATCTTAATTTTATCATTTTGTTTTGGCATGATTTTATATTTAAACCCTATTTAAGCATTAATTTTGGGTAATAGTATTGATGTAATTCCTTGGAAATTTTCTTGTTTTTATTATTGTTATCAAAATTAATTAACTGTAAATTAGATATTTATATATTTAAATTAATTTTTTGTTAACTAATTAAAGAATAATTATATATTTATCCCACAAGTATTTCTATCATATTTTAGTGTAATTTTATGCAATCGATTACACAATGTTTAACAGGTTTTGATAAAACCGCAAAAAGAAAAGTATAGTAGTATGTCACAATCAGAATTTCGTTACGCCCATCATCCCGAAGATGTAAAGAAGTATACCACTGAAGATCTTAGGAGGGAGTTTCTAATCAATGATTTATTTAATGAAGATAAGATAAAATTAGTCTATTCTATGTATGACAGGCTGATTGTAGGTGGTATCATGCCTTCCGCACAAGCTTTGAAGCTGGAACCTACAGACGATTTGAAAGCTCAGCATTTTCTTGACAGAAGAGAGTTGGGAATCATTAACGTTGGTGGTGCCGGAAAAGTAACGGTAGACGGAGAAGTATATGAGCTTGGAAACAAAGAAGCTTTATACATCGGAAAAGGGGCTAAAGAAGTAGTTTTTGAAAAGTCAGGTGATACACAACCTTATTTTTACATCAACTCAGCTCCTGCACATCACACGTATCCAACTAAAAAAATCACGAAAAATGAAGCCGAAATTGTAAAATTGGGTGATAAGAAATACGCCAACAAGCGTACGATCAATAAGCTGATTGTAAATTCTGTACTGGAAACCTGTCAACTTCAAATGGGAATGACGGAACTTCATCCGGGAAGCGTATGGAATACAATGCCTGCACATACTCACACCAGAAGAATGGAAGCTTATTTCTATTTTGATCTGGAAGAAGGACAAACAGTAAGCCACTTCATGGGACAGCCTGATGAAACGCGTCATATTTTTATGACCAATAGACAGGCGGTATTGTCTCCGGAATGGTCTATCCACTCAGGAGTCGGAACTTCCAATTATACTTTTATCTGGGGTATGGCCGGAGAAAATATGGACTACAGTGATATGGACGGTATCAAAACTAACGAACTAAAGTAATTTTTCCAATGAATTTATTTGATTTATCCGGTAAAGTAGCAGTCGTTACAGGCGGTACTCACGGATTAGGAATGGCAATGGCAGAAGGTCTTGCCGCTGCAGGTGCTGAACTGGCGATCACAAGTACGACACCGTCAAAATTAGAGGAAGCTTTAAACTATTATCATTCAAAAGGATACAAAGCAACCGGTTATCTTTTTGATGTTACGGACGAGCTGGAAGCCGCTCAGAAAGTAGCTTTAATGGAAGCTACTCATGGAAAAATAGACATCCTTGTCAACAACGCGGGAATCATCAAACGTATTCCGGCAATTGATATGGAAGTGGAAGACTTTAGAAAAGTAATTGATGTAGACCTTACAGGACCTTTTATCATGTCGAAATTAGTAGGCAAATATATGATCAAAAGAAAATCCGGAAAAATCATCAACATCTGCTCGATGATGAGTGAGCTGGGACGAGACAATGTAGTAGCCTATGCTTCTGCAAAAGGCGGTCTGAAAATGCTTACCAAAAATCTGGCGACAGAATGGGCAAAACACAATATTCAGGTAAACGGAATCGGACCCGGATATTTTGCCACTTCTCAGACAGAACCCATCCGGGTGGACGGACATCCTTTTAACGACTTTATCATCAGCAGAACGCCGGAAGGAAGATGGGGAAATCCGGAAGATCTTGCAGGAACAGCTATTTTCTTAGCTTCTGACGCAAGCAGATTCATCAACGGACAGATTATTTATGTGGATGGAGGGATTTTGGCAACCATCGGGAAACCTGCTAATGAGTAACAACAGAATCAGACTAGAATGAAACCTTTTATTACAGATAACTTTTTATTACAAAATAAATACGCTGAAGAATTATACTTCAAATACGCGGAAAAACAACCTATCATTGATTACCATAATCATTTGATTCCTAAAGATATTGCAGAAGACACTGTTTTCGAAAATATCTCAAAGGTTTGGATTGCTGGTGACCATTACAAATGGAGAGCCATGCGTACCATGGGTGTGAATGAAAAATTCATCACGGGAGACGCTTCAGATAAAGAAAAATTTGAGGCCTGGGCCAAAACAGTTCCTTATACATTGAGAAATCCTTTGTATCACTGGACACATCTGGAATTAAAAAGATATTTCGGAATTGATGAATTATTAAATGCAGACAACGCATCTGACATTTACGATAATATCTCATCCCAGCTTCATACTCCTGAAAAAACAACAAGAGGCTTATTAAAAATGATGAATGTAGAATCTCTGTGCACCACGGAAGATCCTACAGATGTATTGAATTATCACCAGGATCTGGCAAAAAGCGATTTTAACATTAAAGTAAGCACAGCTTTCCGTCCTGATAAAGCAATTTTAATCGAAAATCACAACTTTGCGGATTATATTTCAAAATTAGGCGAATCTGCAGGAATTGAAATTAATTCCTATCAAACATTGTGCGATGCTTTAATCAAAAGAATTGAATATTTCCACGAAAATGGCTGCAGATTATGCGACCACGGATTGAATAATATTTCTTTCGAAGAATTCACAGAAGCGGAAGTAAGCGAAATTTTTAATGATAAAATTTCAGGAAAAGTAATTGCTGAAAGACAGGTGAATCAATTCAAAACTGCCATTTTATTATTTTTAGGAGAAGCGTACCACAAATACGGCTGGGTTCAGCAGTTCCATCTTGGAGCATTGAGAAATAATAATGAAAGAATGCACAGAATTCTTGGCCCAGATACAGGCTGGGACTCTATAGGTGACTTCGTCCAGGCTGAAACCCTGTCTAAATTACTGAATACATTAGACGGAAAAGATAAGTTAACAAAAACCATTTTATATAATTTAAATCCTGCCGACAACGAAATTTTCGCAACAATGATTGGAAATTTCAATGATGGAAGCATCAAAGGAAAAGTACAGTTCGGATCAGGATGGTGGTTCCTGGACCAAAAAGACGGAATGATCAAGCAGATGAATGCCCTTTCAAACATGGGACTGATCAGCTGTTTCGTTGGAATGCTGACGGATTCCAGAAGTTTCCTTTCTTTCCCTAGACACGAATATTTCAGAAGAGTACTGTGCAACCTTTTCGGAGAAGAAATGAAAAATGGTGAATTACCTGATGATATCGATCTGATAGGGAAGACCATTTCAGATATTTGTTATCATAATGCTAAAAATTATTTTGATTTTTAAATTTCAAATTAAATAAAAAAACTCTAGCAGATTGAGCTGATGCGAAATCTGCGAGAGATAAAAATAAAGTTTTAAACCATTAAGGAAATTTAAGAGGTTAAGTTGAATTAAGAAAAATCAAATTGATTGAAATAATCTTAAGGCAAAGCCAAACTTAACTTTTCTAAACTCCTTCAATAAATCTTAATGGTTAAAAAAATAAAAGAAAATTTACCTTAAAGGTTAATTAAAACTATGAGCAGCAAAATAGTCACATTCGGAGAAGTCATCATGCGACTTTCGCCACCCGGAAACAGAACCATGAAGCAAAGTCACGAAATGGAATTTTTTTTCGGTGGAACAGAGCTTAATGTAGCATCTTCATTGGCAACAATGGGTTGTGACGTCAGGCATGTCAGCAGCGTTTCTGATGATTTTGTAGGAGAATCGGCGGTTTCCTTCATTAAGAGTTTTGGAATAGATACCTCCTTCATCAGCAAAAATGATTATCCTTTAGGTTTGTACTTTTTAGAAGTAGGGTCATCAGTTCGCGCCAGTAGAATTGCCTATAACAGATTGAACGGCTCTTTTGCCAATATTAAGCCTGAAAATATTGACTGGAAAAAAGCCCTTGAAGGCTGCCAATATTTCCACTGGACAGGTATCAGCCCCGGAATTTCCGAAGCAGCTTATGAAAGCCTTAAAGAAGGTTTACAAACAGCCCGTGAATTGGGAATAGAGGTTACAACCGATCCTGCATACCGCTCAAACCTTTGGAAATACGGCAAAAAAGGAAACGAAGTTTTGAAAGAGCTGGTTTCTTATTCAACGATTTTTATAGGGGGAGTGAATGAAATTAATGAAATTCTAGGAACTCAGTTTTCATCAGATAAAGAAGGGTTCACTGAAGCTTGTAAAGAATTAAAACAGCAATGTCCTTCTATTCATAAAATTTTCGACAAAATAAGAATTGGCGTTACAGCAAGTTCTCAGCAGACACAGGGAAGAGCTTTAGTTGGTGATAACTATTTTGAAACTGAATTGTTGGAAGTTAATCCTGTAGTCGATCGAATCGGGACAGGCGATGCTTTTGCAGCAGGTTTGATCTATGGGTTAATCAATTTCGATGACGAAAAAGCATTAAAATTCGCTAATGCAGCGTGTGCGATAAAGCACACCATTTTAGGGGATATCAATTACAGCAGCGCAGAAGATATTCTGGAAGTCATGAATGGAGATTCAGGAGGAAGAATAAAAAGATAGTTGGCAATTGGCTTATCGATAAAATAAAAAAATGTAGACTTAGCTGAGTGAAATCGAAGATTCGACGCAGTCAAACGCCTTTGCGAACTTAAAAATACACATCAAGTTTTAAAAAGAAAATCTTTGCGCTAAAAACAAAAGATTTAGATAAAAGTCTTGAATAGGCAGCATACTAAAGGATGGATTAAATTCCATCAAAGATTATTTTCAAACAGAATAATTAAACAAAATGACAAAAATTCAATCGGTTACTGAGGCCATCATCAATCAGGGAGTTTTACCTCTGTATTATAATGCTGATGAAACGGTAACTCTGGAAATACTGAGATCGCTTTACAAAGCCGGAATTCGTGCAGTGGAATATACAAGCCGCGGTGAAGCTGCGCTAAGTAATTTTACAAAAATGGTAGAAATACGTAATGCAGAAATGCCGGAAATGCTTCTGGGAATTGGAACAATAAAAAATGTGCGACAAGCTGAAGAATATTATAAAGTAGGAGCAGATTTCTTTATCAGTCCGGGTTTTGTAGCTGAGGTTGCAGAATTTTTGATTCCTAAAGATTTGTTGTACAGTCCGGGTTGTATGACGCCGACTGAAATTATTACCGCTGAAGCCGCAGGAGTTACTTTCATTAAACTATTCCCCGGGAACGCCTTAGGAACTGGATTTATGAGTGCAATCAAAGATGTTTTCCCAAATCTGAAATTTATGCCGACAGGTGGAGTAGATACCACTAAAGAAAGCATCGAAAGCTGGTTCAAAGCCGGTGTTTCAGCAGTAGGAATGGGAAGCAAACTGGTAAGCAAAGAATTAATGCTTGCTAAAGATTATACAACGATTGAAAACGAAACGAAGAAAGTACTGGAAATCATTCAGTCTTTATCATAATGATTAAATAAAATACTTTGTGGTCTTGGTAAGTGAAACGCCTTTGAGAACTTAAAAACAAACATCATTATTAAAAAATAAAAAACGAACTAATCCTAAAACTAATATGAGTTCAGTTAAATCTCCTAAACCGAGTACTTTCAGATGGACGATATGCTTTTTGCTGTTCATTGCAACCACAATCAATTATCTTGATCGTCAGGTTTTATCTTTGACGTGGAAAGATTTTATCGCACCGGAATTTCACTGGAACAATAATGATTATGGAAATATCACGGCATTATTCTCTATTTTCTATGCAGTAGGAATGCTTTTTGCTGGAAAATTTGTCGATTGGATGGATACCAAAAAAGGTTTCCTTTGGGCAATCGGAATCTGGTCTGTCGGTGCAGTTTTACATGCATTTTGCGGAATTGCAACCTCAGGAATTCTTACCGGAAACTGGCTGGCTGGTTTTCACGGATCTAAAGAATTGATTTCTACAGTTTCCAATACCTCAGCCATCATCAGTACGAGTGTAACACTGTTCATTTTTGCACGTTTCGTATTGGCTATTGGTGAAGCAGGAAATTTCCCGGCAGCAATTAAAACTACGGCGGAATATTTCCCTAAAAAAGACAGAGCTTTAGCAACAAGTATTTTCAATGCAGGAGCAACGGTTGGTGCTTTGGCAGCACCGGTTACCATTCCTTTTATAGCAAAGGCGATGGGGTGGGAATGGGCATTTATCATCATTGGTGCGTTGGGATTTGTATGGATGGGATTGTGGATTTTCTACTACAAAAAACCTCACGAACATCATAAAGTTAACGAACATGAATTAACCTATATTCAGCAGGATCAGGAAGACTTTGCTGTTGAAGAAAATACCGTGCAGGCAGAAGAAAGAAAATTCACTTTCAAAGAATGTTTCAGTCACAGACAGACCTGGGCTTTTGCCTTTGGGAAATTTATGACAGACGGTGTTTGGTGGTTCTTTTTATTCTGGACTCCGGCTTATTTAAGTTCCGTTTACAAAATGGATTCTACACAAAGTGCATTGCCATTGTTTGTTCTTTATATGATTACTTTATTGTCAATCATCGGAGGGTGGCTTCCAAAATATTTTGTGGAAAAGAAAGGAATGAATGCCTATTCAGGAAGAATGAAAGCCATGTTGATTTTCGCATTTTTTCCCTTATTGGCACTGTTAGCACAGCCTTTAGGTTCAGTAACCTATTGGATTCCGGTTTTAATTATCGGAATTGCAGGAGCAGCACATCAGGCCTGGTCGGCAAATATTTTCTCGACAGTTGGCGATATGTTCCCGAAAAAAGCCATTGCAACCATTACCGGAATTGGCGGAATGGCGGGTGGAATCGGTTCATTCATTATTAATAAATCTTCAGGCGTATTGTTCGATCATGCGCATAAAGCCTGGTCAACGGTTGACGGAATTCCTTTATTGGAAAAATATCCTCAATACATCAACGAAAGATTACCCGACGGATTTTTTGAGCAGCTGGAAAAATCAGGATCAGTAGTTGTAGATGGAATCGATAAAGGCTACATGATTATATTTTCAGCATGTGCCGTAGCATATCTTATCGCTTGGACCGTAATGAAAACATTGGTTCCAAAATATAAGGTGATAAAATAAAACTTTATGAGCTTTGTTAAGCGAAACGCCTTTGCAAAATTAAAAACAGGTAGTAGTCAAAAAAACTTGGGCTCTGCGTTAAAAAAAAATAAAATCATCGAGTTAAAAAGATGGAAAATCAGATAAAACAAAAATTAAATCGTGAATTAATCGGTTCTCAGGAAAAACTTCCCATCAAAATTATACAGTTTGGAGGTGGAAATTTTATGAGAGGATTCACAGATTATGTCATTGATAAATTAAATAAAGAAGCGGGTTTCAATGCCGGAATTGTAAATGTTCAACCAACGGCGGGCGGTTCGGTTCATAAACTGGAAGAACAGGATAATCTGTACACGCTTTTCTCAAGGGGAATTAAAAAAGGGGAGATCGTTGATACAAAACAAGTGATTTCTGCGATTCAGAAGTCAATTAATCCTTATACAAATTACAATGAATTCTTAGCGTTGGCGAAAGAACAAGAATTAGAATTTATCTTCTCAAACACAACAGAAACGGGAATTGCTTATGACGAATCAGAAAATGATTACATTGGTCCGCACAAGAATTTCCCTGCGAAATTAACCGTTTTATTGTACGAAAGATTTAAACATTTCAATGGAGCTACAGATAAAGGAGTAAGAATTATTCCTTGTGAATTGATTGAAGACAATGCATTTGCGTTGAGAGATATGATGCTGAAGTATGCCCGACTTTGGAATTTAGATGCTGATTTTGCGCAATGGATTAATCAAAATAATTATTTCCATAATACTTTGGTTGACAGGATTGTTCCAGGGTATCCGAAAGATGACGCAGAATCATACGAAGATCAGTTGGATTATGAAGATCAGATGATGGTTGTTTCTGAAACATTCTTACTTTGGGTAATTCAGGATGCCGGAAATTTAAAAGAGAGAATTCCTTTTGCTCAGATTAACGAACAGATTTTGGTGGTCGATGATATTCAACCGTACCGTTTGAGAAAAGTGAGAATCCTGAATGGCGGTCATACCTTAATGCTGGCTCCTGCAGTTTTATCAGGTAAGGAAACGGTAAAAGAATCTATTGACGATGCATTTATCGGAAAGTTTTTAAGTGAAACCATTTTTAATGAAGTAAATCCGACTTTGGGTCTGGATGAAACGGAACTGAAAGATTTTGCGGAAGAAGTTTTCGACAGGTTCAGAAATCCTTTTATTAAACATTATCAGGCGAGTATCGCGTTATATTTTGTTTCTAAATTTAAAGTAAGAATCCTTCCTAGTTTGCTGGGTTACGTTGAAATCAACAAAAAATTACCACTAAATCTGGTATTCTCTTTGGCAAGCTTAATCAGATTCTATCAGGGGAATTTTGGTGAAAAATCTTTGCCTATCAATGATGAAGAATCTATTGTTGCTAAATTCAAAGAAATCTGGACAAACGAAGATTACGGGAAAGTAGCAGAATTATCATTAAGTGAAACCGCTTTCTGGGATACAGACCTTACTCAGGTTGACGGACTGAAAAATGCAGTCGCAAAAGCTTTGTGGGAAATAGACCACAACGGCGTAGAAACTGCGTATTACAACTTTATACAATTATATTCTTAGAAAAAATGCAAAAGAAAGTACTAAAAGTAAATCCCAAGGATAATGTAGCGGTTGCGCTGGTAGATCTTGCGCAGGGGGAAACTGTTACTTTGGGTGAACTTACTTATGAAATTATAAAAGACACGAAAGCGAAACACAAATTCGTGACTGAAGATCTTGCTGTAGGTGATGCTATTATCATGTACGGAGTTTTGGTGGGAAAAGCCAGCCTGCCGATCCGGAAAGGAGAGGTGATTACGACTGAAAACGTAAAACATCAAAGCGCAAAAGTAGAACGAAAAACAGAAACCACTTCCTGGACAGCTCCGAATGTTGATAAATGGAAAGATAAAACGTTCATGGGCTATCACCGCGAAGACGGGCAGGTAGGAACGGAAAATGTATGGTTATTTTTCCCGTTGGTTTTTTGTGAAAACAGGAATGTTGAGATTTTAAAGGATGTTTTTGAAAAAGAACTGTTGTTTGAAAAAGTGACAAAACACCAGTTATTATTAAGATCATTAATCAATAATTCCGAAACGGAAACTGTTGTTGAAGAAGAGCAGGATTCAAGAGTATTTAAAAATATTGAAGTTAAATTCATTACGCACCAGGGCGGTTGTGGCGGAATTCGTCAGGATGCCGAGGCATTGGGAAGATTGCTGGCAGGATATGTTAACAATCCGAACGTAGCCGGAGCAACAGTTTTAAGCTTGGGCTGCCAGAATCTACAGGTTCAGATTTTTAAAGATGCCCTGGAAAAAATCAGTCCGGATAATAAAAAGCCCATCATCGTTTACGAACAGCAAAAGTCCGGAACTGTAGATGAAATGTTAAGCGGAATTATTAAAGATTCTTACGAAGCCATCAAACAGGCTAATGAAACAGAAAGAAAACCTGCTCCGATTTCTAAACTTGTTTTAGGGTTGGAATGTGGGGGTTCAGACGGTTTCTCAGGGATTTCTGCAAACCCGGTTTTAGGACAGCTGTCAGATTTAATGGCAGGAATCGGAGGTTCAACTATTCTTTCAGAATTTCCGGAACTATGCGGAGTAGAGCAGGAGCTGGTCAACCGTTGTGTGAAAGAAGAAGATGCAGAAAGGTTTTTACAATTAATGAAAGATTTTGAAAATTCAGTCGTTGCTGCAGGATCTGGCTTTGATATGAATCCGTCGCCGGGGAATATTAAAGATGGCCTAATAACCGATGCTATGAAATCTGCAGGAGCGGCTAAAAAAGGCGGTTCATCGCCAATAAATGATGTACTTGATTTTACAGAATACATCAAAGAACCGGGCTTAAATTTATTGTGTACACCAGGCAATGACGTGGAATGTACTACCGCTTTGGTGGGTTCAGGTTCCAATGTTGTTTTATTCACAACTGGTCTTGGAACTCCGACAGGGAATCCTGTGGTTCCCGTAGTGAAAATTTCCTCAAATACATCATTATCAGAAAGAATGCCCGATATCATCGATTTCAATACCGGAGACGTGATTACAGGGGAAAAATCAATAGACGAAAAAGCAGAAGAATTGTTAGAATTTATCATAGAAGTTGCCAGCGGAGAGGTAAAAACCAAAGCAGCAATTCTCAATCAGAACGATTTTATTCCTTGGAGACGGGGCGTAAGTTTATAGTTATCGTTTTTATATAAATAATTAGATTTGAAAATGCTTTCCACATGATGTGGAAAGTATTTTCTTTTGAATTGATAACGCGGATTTGTAATTCGTGCTTATAAACTTTTATCACTCAAAATACTTCTTACTGCTTCAGCAATATCTCTTGAATAAATTGCTATATTCTCTGCTGCAGACCACGAATCAGGTTTTTTCTTTACTAAGATTGGCGAAATTTTTATAGCTATTTCTATTACAAGCTTTTTAAATTCTTCATCAGTTAAATGTTTCTTTTCCATATTTTCAAATTAAATAAATATTGGTACTTTTTATTAAAAGAGTAAAGTAGTCAAAAAAGGTGAAATTAATGTCAGTACAGTGAAAATAGCATCTCCCATGTGTAATTTTCTATACTCACCTTGTTCCCAACTTGATTGCATATAACCTGTCATTAAAGGTTCATTTCCAAAGATTATTATAAATAAATTTCTTAATATCCAATAATAAATCATAAAAAATAAGGGCAAGAATGCCCATGTAGCAGCACTACCGTTTGTCATTTTTAATGATTCACGATTAATATTAAGATATCCAAGTAAAGCAATCAAAATTGCGAATATTAATATGATAAGGTAGGTTGTTCTATTTTTCAATACTTTATAAGACATCCATAAAATAAATTGACCAATACCACCAAGCATGATATAAAGAGATTGATTATCCAGATCCATCTATGTTTGTCTTTAAATTAACTATAGCTACCTTCTTTTCGAAGACTTCCTGATATAAAGCTGCGGCGCCAAAACCACCTTCTTCTCAATAGAAACCCCGGAACCATTTTCTTTCACACTATCAATAAAAACCTGTCCTGCCATTTTCCCCATCGTCAGGGGAGTCTGATCTACAGAACTTATCGGAAGCTCCATAAATTGAGTAAAAGGTTCATTAGAAAAGCCAATAACAGCAACCTCCTGCGGGATTTTGATTTTACGTTTTTTCAGTTCCTGACAAGCACCTAACGCAGCAAAATCACTGGATGAAAAGATGGCATCAGGAACAGATTTTTTATCCCAAAGTTTTTTAACTGCATCAATTCCTTCATCGATCGAACTTCCGGTTGTGATAATATTTTCTTCCTTAATGCTTAAATTATGGTCCAGTAAAGCCTGTTTGTACCCGTTCAGACGGTTCTCATAAATTTCCAGATTTAAGTCCCCGGAGAAATGACAAATATTTCTGTAGCCTTCATTAATCAAATGTTCAGTCGCCATATAACCGCCGCGATAATCGTCGATAGTTACTGTGCTGATTCCTGAAATGTCTTTTTTACGGTCAAAAAATATAATAGGAGTATTGGTGGTATTCAGAATATTCAGAATATGTTCGGTATCAATGGTCGTCTTGGAAACAGACATGAAAATACCGTCAACCTGAGCATTAAGCAAAGTGTTTAGGTGCCTTTTTTCAATAGTTACATCTTCATGGCTCTGGCAGATAATGACATGATAACCATGTGGGGAAAGCTCTTCTTCAATTCCGCGGATCACAGATGAAAAGAAATTGGTATTAATGTAAGGCACGATAATTCCTACGTTTTTTGTTTCCCCGCTTTTCAGAGCTTTGGCAAGGTTATTTTGCTTGTAGTTCATTTCTTTGGCAGTTTTCTTTACCAAATCTTTCGTTGCCTGGCTTATTCTCGGATGGTCGTTCAATGCTCTGGAAACAGTTGCCACACTTACGTTAAGCTTTTTCGAGATGTCATATATTGTGGCATTTTTCTTATTCATACATGCTTTTTCTGAAGTTTTGGGTATGTCCGGGATGACATACATTATAGTCGTAAATTTAATCAAATTATGTCTATCAAACAGGAAATATTGAGATTTTATACAAGATTAAGAGTGATTAAAATCAGATTAAACCTAAAAAATATTGAATTGCTTAATTTTTCTTGAGGTTGGGCTCAATTTTTAATTAAGAGAAAAACCGTATTCACTGGAAATAAGGCTCATTAATAAAGAAAATTTTATTTAATAATAAAAAACATCGATTAATTTAACCAAAAAGGGCACCGGAAACCGATGCCCTCATTACTAACTGTTGATATGAAGAAATAACTATTTTTTCCAAAGTTTTTCAATTTCCTCCAAAGATTTTCCTTTAGTTTCCGGAACCATTTTCCATACAAAAAATAGTGATAAAACACTCATCGCTCCATAAAAACCATAAGTAAAAGCTCCACTAAATTCCATCATAAAAGGATAGGTGGAGGAGATCAGGTAATTAGCAGCCCATTGGGCAGCAACGGCAACAGCAATCGCTGCACCCCGGATTTTGTTAGGAAAAAGTTCTGAAATTAAAACCCAACATATCGGTCCCCAAGACATCATAAAAGATGCCGTATAGATGATGATGAAAACCAAAGTTGCAATCCCGATGATATGCAAATAAGAGAAGATGGCAATGGCAAACATTCCAATTGCCATTCCTATGGAACCTACGATCAGTAAAGGTTTTCTTCCCCACTTGTCAACCGTGAAAATGGCTACAACCGTAAAGATGACGTTAACCAATCCCATAACCACGGTCTGCAGCATGGAAGCATCCTTATGAACACCCATGCTCTCAAAAATCCTCGGAGCGTAGTATAAAGCTACATTAATTCCTACAAACTGCTGAAAAACAGAAAGTAAAATCCCAATAATGATTACTGTTTTTCCGAATGCAAAAATCATACTTTTATGCTGGGTAGCAGTACCTTTGATTTCCTGAAAAATCTCATGGCCTCGAAGTTGACCATTAATTTTGGTTAAAATTTTAAGCGCTTCATCATCTTTTTTAATCAAGGTTAAATATCGTGGAGTTTCTGGAACAAAAAACAGTAAAATCCCGAATAAAGCAGCCGGAATGGTCAGTGATAAAAACATATAACGCCAACCGATATCGTTGATCCATTCTACTGATTTTCCGTCAGCAATGCCCCAATTGACAAAATACACTACCAGCATCCCGAAAATTATGGCAAACTGGTTTAAAGAAACCAATCTTCCGCGAACTTCAGCAGGAGCTATTTCTCCAATATACATCGGGCAAACTGCAGAAGCAAGACCAACACCAATTCCTCCAATAATTCTATAAAAGTTAAAAGCCAGCAAAACTCCCATTGATTGTTCGCCCTGCTTAAAAAATAAAAATTCAGGATAAGCAGCTCCCAAAGCACTGATGAAAAATAAAAATGCAGCTGCCATCAGTGATTTTTTCCTTCCTAACCTGGTGGAAAAATATCCGGAAACAGCTCCTCCAATCACGCACCCTATCAATGCACTGGAAATAGTTGCTCCATGAGCCAATGAGCTCAGCCCCAATGGGATAATTAAATATTCCTGAATGGATTTTTCTGCACCCGAAATGACGGCTGTATCATATCCAAACAAAAGCCCGCCCAAAGTGGCAACCAATGTAATCAGAGTGACATATACCATGTTGATTTCCGCCTTTGTTCCTGAAGAATATTTCGGCCCTGAATCTATTATTTGCATAGTCTCATATAGTTTTAGTTGTTAAAGATTAGGTTCTTGTTAGTTAATCAGCATTTGTGTTATAAATACTGATTAATCAGGCTTTCCATATATTCCTGCTTACCGCTTTCTTGGCCTACTTCTCCAAGTCCTTCCGCATGGGCAGCCAGGTCAGTAAGAGATAATTTCCCCTCTTCAAAATCTTTACCTTTTCCATTATTGAAAGAAGAATATCTGTTAGCTCTGATTTCAGAATATTTTGATTTTTCTAAAATAGCATCTGCAGCCAGGAAAGCTCTTGCAAAATTGTCCATTCCGCTGATATGAGCGATGAAAATATCCTCCAGATCCGTTGAGTTTCTTCTGATTTTAGCATCAAAATTTACACCTCCGCCCTGGAAGCCTCCTGCCTGAATAATCACCAGCATTGCTTGAGTCATTTCATATAAATCAACCGGGAATTGGTCTGTATCCCAACCATTTTGATAGTCTCCGCGGTTGGCATCAATACTTCCTAAAACGTTATTGTCAGCCGCAACTTGTAATTCATGTTCAAAAGTATGCTGGGCTAAAGTTGCGTGGTTGACCTCAAGGTTAAGCTTAAAATCATCCATTAAATCATATTGACGAAGAAAGTTTAAGCAGGTTGCCGCATCAAAATCATATTGATGTTTTGTAGGCTCCATTGGTTTTGGTTCAATAAAGAAGGTCCCTTTGAAGCCTTGTGAACGTGCATAATCTTTTGCCACGTGTAAAAATTTTGCCATATGTTCAAGCTCACGTTTCATGTTGGTGTTCAGTAAAGACATATATCCTTCACGACCGCCCCAGAAAACATAATTTTCTCCGCTTAACTTTATTGTTGCATCTAATGCATTTTTAACCTGCCCTCCTGCATAAGCCAACACATCAAAAGATGGATTTGTAGCTGCACCATTCATAAATCGTGGATTGGAGAAACAGTTTGACGTTCCCCAAAGTAACTTTACTCCGGAAGCCGCCTGTTTTTCTTTAGCATAATCGGTTATGAATTCTATTCTTTTGGTTGATTCTCTGAAATTATCCGCTTCATCAATTAAATCATAATCGTGGAAACAGTAGTAAGGCATACCCAGTTTTGTGAAAAATTCGAAAGCCGCATCCATTTTTTCTGTTGCTCTTTGTTTAACATCTGTTGCTTTTAACCATTCAAAATGCTGTGTTCCCACTCCAAAAGGATCTCCACCCGTTGCACAGAATGTATGCCAGTAAGCCGTCGCAAATTTGAAATATTCTTTCATCGTTTTCCCGCGAACGACTTTGTTTTCGTTATAAAATTTGAAAGCCAGAGGATTGTCAGATTCTTTTCCTTCAAATTGAATTTTTCCAATTCCTTTGAAATACTCTTTGTTACCCATTGTAATTGCCATTATATTTTAGTTTTAAATAGATGAATGAATCAATGCAATCGATTGCATTGATGTGTTAAAAAATTTCTTAATTATTTAGATTTTGTAATAATTTTAATTTCCATTTCTCATAACTATCCTTGTACTGGTTATAGTTCTTAGTATCAGGATAATAGCTTTTTAAAATGTCTTTGTCAGTCAGGATTTCGTTTTGCGATTCGAATGCTCCGGCCCCCATGGCTGCAGCTCTTGCGGCGCCTGTAGAACCTGTGGAATTTATAATCCTTATTTCGGTATCCAAAATAGTAGTGATGGTCTGTGTGAATAAAGAAGAGCGGAATAAATTGTCACCACCTGCTTTTATAATACCTTTCTGAAGCCCGTCGGACATTAAAATATCAGTTCCATACACAAAAGAATAGGCAATACCTTCCAATCCTGCCCGGAAAAGATGTTCGCTTTTGTGACGGTTAAAGTTCAGGTTAAAAACAGACGATCCGATATCTTTATTATGCAGAACTCTCTCTGCTCCGTTTCCGAAGGGCAGGACAATAACTCCATCGGAACCGATTGGTATTTTTGAAGCTAAATCATTAATTTCGTGATAGCTGTGTCTTTTTTGGTCAACCTGATGTCGAAGCCAGCTGTATTGAATTCCAGCACCATTCAGGCAAAGCATTTTGCCGATTCTCGGTCGTTCCTTTGTGTGGTTAATGTGTGCAAAATTGTTAATCCTTACAGACTCCTTAGATTTAATATTATCAGTCACACCATAAACAACTCCGGAAGTTCCGCCTGTGGCTGCAATTTCTCCGAGATTCATTACATTGAGAGAAAATGCGTTATTGGGTTGATCTCCAGCGCGGTAATAAATAGGAATTCCTTCGGGAAGGCCACTTTCCTCTGCTCCCTGTTTTGAAACATAGCATTGTTCAGTGAAATTTTCCACAATATCAGAAACAAAAGATTCATCAATTTTCAGGTGTTGCAGCATTGTTTTTGAAACCTCATGTTTTTCAAAGTCCCAAAGTATACCCTCTGAAAGCCCTGTAACAGAAGTTGTTGCTTCACCGCTGAGCTTAAATGCAATGAAATCTCCCGGAAGCATAAATTTCCAGATCTTGTCATAGATTTCAGGAGCATTTTCCTGTACCCATTTCAGCTTGGATGCAGTGAAGTTGCCCGGAGAATTAAGCAGCTCTTTCATGCATTTTTCTTCTCCGATCTCATCAAAAATCCGGTCGCCAATTTCAACAGCCCGGCTGTCACACCATATAATTGACGGACAAAGGACCTGTTTGTCTTTTCCAATCAATACTAATCCATGCATCTGATAAGATATGCCGATTCCTTTAATCTCATTTTTGTGGATTTTGCTCTCTGCAATTATTTTTTGAGTGAGAATACGGAGGTTTTGCCACCATTCATCGGGGTTTTGTTCTGCCCAGCCTGCTTTCGGGGAATCAATCAACATCTCATGTTCCGGGTATTTGGCATGGGCGATTAATTTGCCCTGATCATCTACGATGGAAGCCTTTATCGATGAGCTTCCTACATCATAACCTATAAATTTCATTAATTATTAATAATTGTAATGCTTTAAATGTAATAATTTTATGTATTATACCGAGGGTTTTTGTAAATCTGTGAATTTTCAATATTATCAAGTGTTAAGCTATTGTTATTCAGTGTCTTAATTTTAATTAATTAATTTTTAGATACTTTAATTCTAATTAAATGAAACAAATTGAGAATTTAATTTTAACTAAAAACAGCTTTAAGGATCCAATATTGAGCAATCGATTGCGCAAAGTGAAGATTAATTTAGATTTTGATAGATGTTAATGGGGGATAAATCATCGCAAAATAATCAACATGAAAGAGCAGGATACCGCCAAATCCTAAAATGTATACTTTTATGAAAATGAAATGAAAGAATAATTTTCGTTATACAGTTGGAAATTATTTGCTGATTTTTTGCAAAAGCAAACTGAATAAATTGTATTTAAATGATATTCCTTTATTTTGCCATTCTTTTGAGTGATGAATTTTATTAATTAAAAATCAGATTCTACAATAAAAAATAAATTATGAAATCTCAAAATACATCAAGCTTTTTACTATCTCTGTTGATATTCTTATTGTTTTCATCGGGCATAAAGAGCCAGGATAAATTTCCCGACGGCAGTATAATTCCAAAATGGTTTAAAGAAAATAAGCCTACAGACATCAATAAATTAGGTGAAAAATATATTCTTACCAATCATGGAGTGAAAAACGACAGTACGGTTCTTCAGACAAAACAGGTTCAGGCGGTCATTGATCTTGCAGCTAAAAATGGCGGCGGTGTAATTATTGTACCCAAAGGAACATTCCTGATCAGTTCTGTATTCTTCAAACAGGGAACACATTTGCATCTGGAGAACGGTGCGAAATTAAAAGGAAGCGATGATATCAGTGATTTTCCTGTTGTGGAAACAAGAATGGAAGGACAGACTGTAAAATATTTTCCTGCATTAATCAACGCAGATGGATTGAATGGTTTTACCATTTCGGGAAAAGGAACGCTTGACGGAAACGGATTGCGCTTTTGGAAAGCATTCTGGAAAAGACGCCAGTGGAACCCTAAGTGTACCAATATGGATGAAATGAGACCAAGAATCATCTATATTTCAAATTCTAAAAACGTTCAGGTTGAAGGAATTACCGTAAAAAATTCCCCTTTCTGGAGTACTCATTATTATAAAAGTGAATTTGTAAAATTGTTAAACCTGACAATTCTTGCACCAAAAGAGCCGGTAAAAGCCCCAAGTACAGATGCTGTTGATATTGATGCCTGCACGAATTTCCTGATTAAAAACTGCTATATGTCGGTGAACGACGACGCCATCGCATTAAAAGGCGGAAAAGGCCCGAAAGCAGATAAAACTCCTGAAAATGGTGAAAACAGAAATATCATCATAGAAGATAACAGCTTTGGGTTTTGTCACAGTGTTCTCACATGCGGCAGCGAATCTATCCATAATTATAATGTGATTCTGCGCAACTCAAAAGTGAAAGGTGCTTCGAGGCTGCTGCACCTTAAAATGAGACCAGATACTCCTCAGCATTATGAATACATTACAGTTGAAAATATCACGGGCAATGTTAAAACTTTCTTGTATGTAAAAGGCTGGAACCAGTTTTTCGATTTGAAAGGAGAGGAAAGGCCTAAAAAATCTTTAGCGAATCATATTTTGATCAAAAATATTGACATCAGTTGTGAAACGGCGTTCGATGTTGAAAAATCAGACTTGTATGATTTGACAGATTTCACGTTGGAAAACCTAAAAATAAAAGCGTTAAAACCTAAAGAGGAAAATTTGGATGCTATTAAAAATTTGAAAAAAAATAAAGTACATGTTTCCCGGGTTGCTTCTTTAGGTCAATCTTACGACAAAAAAGACGATTCCGACATTGCCGCAAAATGAGTTGTTTTTCTAAAATATTCGTTCCGGTATATTTATGCTCCCAATTATTGCATTCTCAATCTAAGGAAATTCAGTTCCTGAGTGGGACGGATTCTGAGCATACAAAAGAATGGGATTTTTGGATAAATGCCGGGAGTCAATATTTTAATGGATTGATTATGAAAAATTGGATTGGAATTATAGTCATTTTTATTTGTTCATCAATGTTTTCCCAACAAACCAATTTCAAATTTGATTTTGGTGGAAGCAGAACTCAGGATGGTTTTATTTCCATCACAGAATACTCTGAATTCAACAGGAAAGTGGGCTACGGATTCATGGATATTTCCGGCTTAAAATCAATCGACAGAGGAGGAAATGCTTTGACAGGAGATTATATTACCAGCGATAAACCTTTCTATTTTTCGGTGATAATTCCGGAAGGAAATTATGATATTAAGTTAAATTTAGGCGATTCTAAAGGAACTTCCCAAACAACAGTTCGTGTAGAAAATCGCCGTCTGATGTTGGATGATGTAAAAACAAAAGAAGGTGAAATGGTTGAAAAACTGATTACCGTTCATATTAAAGATAGCATTCTCCGTAATCAGGATGGAGTTGAAATTGGGGTTGTAAAATTAAAGCCAAGAGAAAGAAGATACTTACATTGGGACAATGTACTGACGATTGAATTTAACGATAAAGCTCCAAAAGTTTGTGCAATAACCATTCAGCCCAACAAAACGGCGAAAACAATTTACCTGACAGGGGATTCCACGGTTGTAGATGCACAGTATGAACCTTGGGCCTCCTGGGGGCAAATGTTGCCCTGTTTTTTTGTTCCCGAAGAAGTTGTTATTGCCAATTACGCCGAAAGCGGGGAAACTTTGAAAGCCTTTGAAGACCGCCACCGAATTGATAAAATATGGAACAAGATTCAACCCGGGGATTATCTATTCATCCAGTTTGGGCATAATGACCAGAAGTATGGGAACAGCACAAAATCTGGTTATAAAAAAAGATTACAGGAATGGATTAATAAAGCAAAACAATTGGGAGCGATTCCGGTTTTAGTTACATCAATGAATCGAAGAGTTTTTGATAAAAATAATAAGATTGTCAATACCCTGGATGATTTTCCTGATGCCATGCGGGAAATTGCGAAAGAAGAAAATATATATTTAATCGACCTGAATGCAATGAGTAAAACGCTGTTTGAAGCGTTGGGACCGGAAAATTCTAAAAAAGCATTTGTCTATTATCCTGCAAATTCTTATCCCAATCAGCCGGATGCTTTGGCGGATGACACTCACTTTAATACCTATGGTGCTTATGAACTGGCAAAATGTGTGATAAAAAGTATTGTCGGTCAGAAGCTGCCTTTGGCTAAGTTTATTTCTAAAAAATATAAAGGTTTTGATTTAAATAAGCCTGATACTTTCGAAAATTTCCATTGGCCGGAAAGTGTCTTTATGGAATCTTTAAAACCGGATGGAAACTAAAAAAATAACAAAATGAATATTCAATCTATAGTAAAGGCGAGCCTATTTTGTTTTGCGTTCGGGAATCTTCCCGCACAAAATCCATGGCCAAAAACCACTGAAATGGCAAAGCCGTGGACACGATGGTGGTGGATGGGAAATGCTGTCAATGAAAAAGGATTGGATAAAGAACTGATAATGCTTCATAAAGCAGGTTTCGGAGGTGTAGAAATCGTTCCCATTTATGGTGCAAAAGGCTTTGAAAATCAATACATCAATTATCTTTCTCCGGAGTGGATGAAAATGCTTCAATTCACTACAGACAAGGCAAAAAGTTTGAACATGGGAGTTGATATGTCCGTTGGAACAGGCTGGCCAATCGGCGGGCCGCAGGTTGGTGAAGAAGATACTGCCACAAAAATGATTGTCCAGACATATACGATTTCATCAGGTGAAAAGTTTTCTGAGAAAATCATTCTGAAAGATCAAAAACAAAAGGATTTAAAAACAATAAAGTTAGATATTGTAACGGCTTACAATGAAAAAAATGAAGCAGTTGTTTTAACCGATAAAATAACAAACGACGGTTCTCTCAATTGGAAACCGGATTCCGGGAAGTGGATAATGTATGCTGTTTTTACAGGTAAAACCTTACAAAAAGTAAAACGTGCAGCTCCGGGTGGTGAAGGTTATACCTTAGACCATTTCTCACCTGAGGCAACAAAAGATTATCTTAAAACTTTCGATAAAGCTTTTGGAAACTCAAACTACGGAATCCGTTCTTTTTTCAATGACAGTTATGAGGTTTATAATGCCGACTGGACCCCTTATTTTAAAAATGAATTTAAAAATAAGAGAGGATATGACCTGAGTCCATACATCAAATATCTTTTCAGTAACGAAGAAAATGAGATAACAGGCAGAATTAAATCTGATTATAGGGAAACCCTGAGCGAATTGATTTTGAGCAATTTTACTAAGGATTTTACGAACTGGGCTCGTTCCAAAAACTCAAAAAATACCAATCAGGCTCATGGCTCACCTGGAAATTTACTGGATTTGTATGCTGCAGTCGATATTCCGGAGTCTGAAAATTTCGGAAGTACAGCTTTTGATATTCCGGGGCTGAGGAGAGACAGTGCAGATGTGCAAAAATCTGATAAACCAGATATTAATATGCTGAAATTTGCTTCATCGGCTGCTAATGTTACGGGTAAACAGTTAATTTCAAATGAAACTTTTACCTGGCTTACAGAGCATTTTAAAACCTCCTGGTCGCAGGCAAAACCCGAAGTGGAGCAGGTTTTTTTATCGGGAATCAATCACGTCTTTTATCACGGCACAACGTATACACCGGCCGATGTTCCTTTTCCGGGATGGCTGTTTTATGCTTCGGTTAATTTTGTTCCGGAAAATAGCTTGTGGCCCCATTTAATGGGATTAAATTCTTATGTAGCACGTACTCAAAGTGTTTTGCAGAGCGGGAAACCTGATAATGAATTGTTGATGTACTGGCCAATTTATGACCAATGGGCCAATCCGAAAGGGAAGGATATAGCATTTAAAGTTCATAACGTGGAAAAATGGCTGCAGCCAACTCCGATGTATGAAAATCTAACGAAACTAAGTAAAATGGGCTATGCTCTTGATATGGTTTCTGACAAGATGATTGGCGAAGCTAAATCGGAAAACCAGAAAATTCAGACTGCAAAAGAAGGATCTTCTTACCAGGTTTTAATCATTCCTGAATCAACTTATTTACCGGAAACTACGTTACATAATATTCTCAAATTAGCTCAAAATGGCGCCTCGGTTATTTTTCAAAATAAGCCAAAAGATATTCCCGGAAATTTGGAAGTTGAAAAAAGAAGAGCAGAACTAAAATCATTGTGGGCTCAGATCCAGTTTCAGAATCAGGGTGAAAATATAAACATTGCAAGCTTCGGAAAAGGAAAAATTGTTCTAAGTTCTGATATTGAAAAAGGCCTGGAATATTTAAAAATACAAAGAGAAAAATTAACGGAAACAGGATTGAAGTTTGTGAGAAGGCAGTTTGACGGAGGAAAATACTATTTCATTGTTAACCATACTGCAAAGGATATTGATCAGTTTCTTCCTTTTAACTATACAGGAAAACAAGCCGTCATCATGAATCCTGAAAACGGAGGTTTCGGAGTTGCGGAAACCCATAACAATTCCGTGAGAATTCAACTTAAATCAGGACAGTCTTTAATTTTAAAAAACAGTGAAACTGTCGATCATTCCATTGCAAAATGGAATGATACTGAAAAGACAGGTTCTCCTATCAGTTTAAATCAAGCATGGAAGCTGACTTTCAAAGAAGGTGGCCCGGAACTTCCAAAATCAAGGACTCTAAAAAATCTGGAACCCTGGACAAACTTTTCAGAAGATCCTGCAACACAGAGTTTTTCAGGAACCGGCGTTTATACAACCACATTAAATTTGAAGAATAAAAAAGCAGACGATTATCTTTTAAAATTCGATCAGCTGTATGAAAGTGCAAAAATAATTGTTAACGGTCAGGAAGCGGGGATTGTCTGGAGTATTCCTTTTGAAATCAACATCGGGAAATATCTGAAAAAAGGGAAAAACACCATTCAGATTGAAGTTTGCAATTTGATGGCGAATAGAATACGTTATATGGATCAGAATAAAATTCAATGGCGTAATTATCACGAAATCAACTTTGTAAATATTAATTATAAAGCTTTTGATGCATCCGGTTGGAAAGTTCAGCCTTCCGGATTGGAAGGGCAAATTCAGCTATTTCCATTATATTATTCGAAATAGAATTAAAATAAGGTAAAATATATCAAAATAAATTGCGCAATCGATTGAATTATGTTAATTTAATAGTTCAGAATTATGAATATAAAATATAACTTTATTGTAGTGATCATTCTTTTTTCACATCTCTTTTCAGCGCAAAGGCAAATGGAGTATTTAAAAAGAGGAATTGTTGCAGTACCTTCAGAATCGGGGGTTTTTGTAAGTTGGCGTTTACTGGGTACAGAACCTCAGAATATTCAGTTTGATTTATATCGTATTGAAAAGAGCAAAAGCAAAAAACTGAACGAAAAACCATTGCTTAATGAAACCAGTTTTTTAGATACAACGGTGGATAAAACAAAGAATTACACTTATTTCGTAAGATCCAATACCCAGAATCAGGAGATTGATCAGGATTCTGCGAAATATGCTGCTAATCAAAAACCCTATTTTTCAATTCCTTTAAAAACTCCGGCCGGATATACGCCAAACGATGCTTCTGTGGCCGATCTGGACGGAGATGGTGAGTATGAAATTATCCTTCATCAGACAGGGCAATCCAGAGACAACAGTCAGAAAGGTTTTACGGATGAGCCCATTATTCAGGCTTATAAATTGAACGGAAAGTTGTTGTGGGAAATTAACTTGGGAAAAAATATCAGGGAAGGGGCGCATTACACCCAGTTTTTAGTGTACGATTTAGACCAGGACGGCAAAGCAGAAGCCGTCATGAAGACAGCAGATGGAAGCAGGGATGGTAAAGGAAGATTCATCGGAGACCCTGCCAAAGATTATCGCAATGAGAACGGATTTATTCTTTCCGGGCCTGAATATTTGACTGTTTTTAATGGTGAAACAGGTGAGGAGATTAATACAGTTCATTATGAAGTTCCCAGATTTGCAGGCAGTTTAAATCCAACTCCTGAACAAATGACCGAGACTTGGGGCGATGCAAAAGGAAACCGTATTGACCGGTTTTTGGGTGCAGTTGCTTATCTGGACGGCAAAAGGCCCAGCATCATTATGTCGAGAGGTTATTATACCCGAACGACGATCGCAGCCTGGGATTATAAAGATAAAAAGCTCAGTTTGAGATGGCTGTTCGATACGGAAAGTTCGGAAGAAAATAAAAAATACCGGGGTCAGGGAAATCATAACCTGAGCATTGCCGACGTTGATAATGATGGAAAAGATGAAATTATCTTTGGTGCAATGACGGTTGATGATAATGGAAAAGTCTTGAACAGCACGGGCTTTGGCCACGGTGATGCGTTGCACGTGGGTGATCTGGATCCTTCTTCTCCCGGATTGGAAATTTTCGATATTCAGGAAAGATTTGATGATGCGGGCGCCCATTTCAGAACCGGCGCAACAGGTAAAGTTTTATGGAAATTACCTTCTTTGATTTATAGTAAACAGGGCAAATTTCAGGGACCGGGAAGAGGACTGTCTTTAAATATTGATCCCCGTTATCAAGGTTCAGAATCTTGGGCGGCGGGAGCTGGTGTAAAAGGCATTTACGATACTAAAGGAAGAAAAATAAGTGATAAAAATCCTGCCTGTAATATGGGAATTTATTGGGATGGAGATTTTTTAAGCGAAATTTTAGACGGAACTTCTGTGTCAAAATGGGACTGGAAGAAAGAAAAGTCCAATCTAATTTTTGATGCTAAAGATTTTCAGTGCGAATCCAACAACGGGACCAAGAAAAATCCTTCTCTGGTTGCTGATTTATTTGGAGACTGGCGGGAAGAATTGATTTACAGAACTTCAGATAACCAGGAGCTCCGGATTTTCAGCTCTACCATTCCTACGAAGCACCGTTTGTATACGATGATGCATAATCCGCAATATCGGTTGAGCATTGTTTGGCAAAATGTAGGCTACAACCAGCCTCCCCATACTGATTATTATTTGGATGAATCTGTTTCAAAAGTTCCTTCGCCAAATATTTATACGGTTAAACCTTAAATTTTCTAAAATAAAAAATAATATAATTATGAAGAAAGTACTAATGAGAGTCACTTTTTCTGCGTTGATGTTCGGAGTTTTATATTCCTGCTCAGTTCAGAAACAAACGGCGGAAAAGAACATTAATCTTCCGGATAAAAAAGAAGTTTTGGAAGTTTCACGAAGGGCAAATCAATATTTCATGAACAAATGGCCGGATGCGGGAAAGGAAATTGTCGGAAAAAAAGTCTGGCCAAGCAATCTGTGGACGAGGGCCGTTTACTATGAAGGACTGATGGCTCTGTATAAAATAGACCCTAAAAAAGAGTATTACGATTACGCTGTCGATTGGTCTCAAAAACACAACTGGGATATGATGCGTGATACCTACACCCGTAATGCGGATAATCAGGCTTGCGGACAAACGTATCTGGATCTTTATGAAATGGATGGCAAAAAAAATCCGGAGAGAATAAAATTTGTGAAAGCCTCTATGGACAGTATGATTGCCTCTAAAAAATCAGATGACTGGTGGTGGATTGATGCGCTTCAAATGGGAATGCCGATTTTTACAAAGCTGGGCAGAATTACAGGCGAACAAAAATATTTTGATAAAAATTATGAGATGTATGCCTTTACGAAATATAAGCATGGAGGAAATGGTTTATACAACCCAAAAGACAAACTTTGGTGGCGGGATAAAAGCTTCGTTCCCCCTTACACAGAACCCAACGGTGAAGATTGCTACTGGAGCCGCGGAAACGGCTGGGTAGTTGCAGCTCTGGCCCGGACGCTGGATGATACCCCGGAATCTGACCCGCATTATCAGGAATATTTACAGGATTACAAAGACCTGTTATCAGCTTTGTTATCTATTCAGAGGGAAGATGGCTTTTGGAATGCAAGCCTGCATGATCCTGGCAATTTCGGAGGTAAAGAAATGACGGGCACAGCTCTGTTTGTGTATGGAATGGCATATGGAATTAATAAAGGATTGATTGATAAAAAGACATATTTACCCGTTGTTGTAAAAGCCTGGAGTGCGATTGTAAAAGATTCTGTTCAGCCGAATGGATTTTTGGGCTGGGTTCAGGGAACAGGAAAAGAACCTAAAGACGGTCAGCCGCTTGCTATTGACAAACAGCCTGATTTTGAAGATTATGGTTTAGGCTGTCTGTTACTTGCTGCCAGTGAAGTGTATCAATTAAAATAACCAATATTCAAAATTGTTAACATTCATTGAATTAATATATTGACTTAGGAAGCAGGAGCGTTAAGAAAATTAATTCTGTGAACGTTAAGAAAATTCTACTGTTTGAAGCGCGAGACAAATACTTAATCGAAGAACTCATATTGAAATCGCGCAAGTTTTAGAATTTTTAGAGAATAGAATTAATTTTTAGAGATGATTCCAGGTCTTGAATTTTTGATTCTTTTGTTTTAAGACAAAAGAATTAGAATTAATATTACAACATGACACTACAAGATGCGCAATCGATTTCATAGTATTAATTTTCAAATTCAATCCATAAGATAAATTATGAATGCATTATTAGGAGTTTTTTTTCACTTCTTAGGAGGTTTTTCTTCAGGGAGCTTTTATTTGCCCTACAAAAAAGTAAAAGGCTGGTCCTGGGAAACCTACTGGTTAATAGGAGGAGTTTTTTCCTGGATCATTGTTCCGCCGCTTGCGGCATTTCTTACTATTCCTGGTTTTTGGGAAATCATTCAGAATGAAAGGTCTTCCATATTGGGACTGACATTTTTGTTTGGTGCTTTGTGGGGAATTGGTGGTTTTACTTATGGTTTGGGCGTCAGATATCTGGGCGTAGCGCTCGGAAGCAGCATTATTTTGGGGCTTTGTATGGTATTTGGCTCGCTCGTTCCTTCTATTTATTATGAATTTTCTCCACAAATAGGAAAAGACAATATCGGTTTGCTGTTTTCCAGCCGATGGGGACAGTTTGTTTTATTAGGGCTTCTGGTCTGTGTTATCGGAATCATCATCAGCGGAAAAGCAGGAATGATGAAAGAAAAAGAATTACAAACCGATTCAATAGATCCTCACGAAGTAGGAGTAAAAACGGAATATAAATTCGGACTGGGATTAATTGTTTCTATCATATCCGGGATTTTAAGCGCATGCTTCAACTTCGGGCTTGAAGCCGGAAAACCAATGGCAATTGCAGCCAATGAAGCCTGGAAAATAGCTCATCCGGATCAGGGAGAATTCCTATTTCAAAATAATGTAACCTACGTTGTTGTACTTTGGGGCGGTATGGCAGTCAATCTGATTGGGTGTTTGTATTTAGCCGTTAAAAATAAATCCTATATCGATTATACTAAAAGAAACGTACCGGTTGTACGCAACCTGATTTTCTGTGCACTTGCCGGAACCATGTGGTTTTTACAGTTCTTCTTTTACGGTATGGGCGAAAGTAAAATGGGAAATGGTGCCAGCTCATGGATTTTGCACATGGCCTTTATCATTTTCATTGCTAATTTATGGGGTATTATTATCAAAGAATGGAAAGGAGTTTCCAAAAAAACGATTATAACCATTTCTGTCGGAATGATCGTAATGTTTATCTCTATTTTGATTGTAGGATACGGAAATTCTTTACGATAAACTTCATGTACGATTTTACATTCATTCATATAGTTTCAGAGTTATAATTTTAGCTCTTTTAAAGGCACTGAAAAAAATCAGTGTCTTTTTATTAAAAGTAATTTAACTGTAAAAGGAAGTGTTCATTAAAAAAGGAGTTTTTAATTCACGGTTTAGTTAAGTATTTTGTCAAATAGTTGATGATTTACAATTGTTTTGTTGTTTATTTTACAATATAACTTAAATATTATGGTTGATAATGGTGAATTATGAATATTTCAATACAGGATATTGCAGGATGCCCGGGTTTTTGTAACGGTGTATTTTGGTAACATAAAAATTAAGATATGTCTTTAATAGTTAAACATAAAAATATAAAGCGAATCGTCTTTCCGGCATTTATGCTTTCAACAAGTTTTGTCTGGGGGCAAAAGGGGGTAAATGATTCTGTGAAAAACACAAAAGATATTGAGGAAGTAGTTGTTATCGGTTATGGTAAAGTTAAGAAGTCAGACTTAACAGGATCTGTTTCTTCAGTTTCCGCAAAAGATTTGGCAGCTACACCGGCAATGAATGCTTTACAGGCGCTGCAGGGAAGAGCATCAGGTCTGAATATTGTGACAGCAGGTGGTGCTCCGGGAGCCAATGCAAACGTTACGATCAGGGGTGGTTCTTCCATAACTCAAAGTTCCGATCCGCTGTATATTGTAGACGGTTTCCAATTGGATAATGCTTTGAATGTGATAAATCCTAATGATATTGAAAGTATTGATGTACTGAAAGGAGCTTCCGCTATTGCCATTTACGGAGCCCGTGGTTCTAACGGTATTATTGTTATTAAAACTAAAAGCGGAAAAAAAGGAAAAACGATTATCACCTACAATACTTTTATGTCATTTGATATGCTTTCAAAGAAATTGGATATGCTCTCCAATGTGGAACAATATGTAAAGTATCAGTACGAATTGGGAGTTCTTCAGTCCAAACCATCAGCGTGGAGTAATGTTTTTGACAATAATCTGGGGACTGATTCACCGGGATTTTATTCTGAAGCCTATCAGAGAATTGCCAATCGCTACGGATCGGCTTCCGCATTAGACTGGCAGGAAAAAATGCTGGGAGGAACAGGGTTAACTCAAAACCACAATGTAAATGTTTCTGTAGGAAATGATAAAACACAGGCATTCATCAGTTATAATTACAATAAACAGGATGGATTGCTTCAAAACTACAGCGAGACAAGAAATTCGTTACGTGCCAATATCAATTCAGAATTGTATAAAGGGGTAAGAGTAGATTTCAATACCATGTTTACAAACAATTCTGTAAACGGTGGAGGTGCTTATTCAGGAATGAAAAAAATTCTTCTCCAGCCTATTACCGGAGGTACATTATTTACTCAGGATCATTTGTTCAACACTCAGACTTTCCCGGATTTTTCAGCTTTGGATTCTGGTTTTGATACAGAAAATCCGTACATAGAAACCCAGGCTTCAACTTCAAACAAGCGTACCAGAACATTTCTAGCCAACGCAGGTGTAGAATTTGACTTCCTGAAAAACTTCACATGGAGAACTGCCGGACAATATAGCTGGACAAACAGCAAATCAACATCATTTTCAGACCGGAATTCCCGTGCGTTTCTTACAGATCCTATCAATACAGGAATCAACGGAAGTATCGCCAATGCAGAAACACTCCGTTATCAGATCACCAATACTTTAAATTATAATAAAACTTTTGGTGAAAAACACAAAGTAAATGCTTTAATCGGGAACGAAATCTGGTATGAAGAATCCGAAGGAAGCAGCATGAAGCTTACCAAATTTCCATATCCTAATTTCGGACTGGATGATATTGCCAATGCAACGGTGGCAGATAAAAATACCGACAGATCGAGCATGAGCTTACTTTCCTATTTTGCCCGTGTGAATTATAATTATGATAATCGTTATTTAATTACAGGAACAATACGTGCGGATGGTTCTTCAAAATTTGCAGAAGGTTCCCGCTGGGGATATTTTCCATCTGTAGCGGGTGCATGGCGTGTTTCCCAGGAAAATTTCTGGCAGGATCATAAGATCGATAAAATTGTTAATGATTTTAAATTAAGAATTGAATATGGGGTAACCGGTAATAATGGGGTCGCTAATAACCTGTGGAGAACCAATGTCTTACTTACAGATTATCCAATAAATAATACTCAGGGATATCCGGCATACGTTACCAGTACAAACTGGGGAAACAGAGATCTTCAGTGGGAAGAACTGAGAACGACCAATATTGGGGTAGATCTCGCTTTTTTTAATAACAGAATTAAACTGACTTCCGAATGGTACAATAATAATGTAAGCAAAATGCTGCTTGAAAGTGTACTTCCCGTTTCTTCAGGATATTCAAGACAATATCAGAATATCGGTTCTATGAGAAACAGAGGGATGGAATTCACATTAAATACGGTGAATTTAAAATCAGAAAACTTCAGATGGACTACAGATTTTAATATTTCTTTCAATAAATCTAAAGTTCTTTCCCTTGAAGACGGAAGACAGGACAGACAGTTTAGTGTTGGAGGCAGCAGAACAGGAATGGTGACCTACTATGCAACGGTAGGAGAAGAGCTGGGCGATATGTACGGGTATGTTTATCAGGGAGTTTATACTACGGACGATTTTACCCAAAACCCGGACGGATCTTTAACCTTAAAGCCGGGTGTTGTAAAACCTGCAACCGGAACCCCTAAACCGGGCGATATGAAATTTGCTGCTGATAATGAAGCAGGAGATCAGTTTACAAGAAAAATGCAGAAGATCGGTAACGGTACTCCGGACTTTATCGGGGGAATCAGTAATAATTTCTCTTACAAAGGTTTTGACCTGGCTGTATTTATGAAATTTAGCGTCGGGAATGATATTTATAATGCGACTAAACAAAGTTTAAGCCCATATGCAATGTTCCAGAATGTTCCTTCAGAATTCGGAAACAATTATTACCATTTGATTGATCCTAATACGGGGCAGGCAACAACCAATTTAGTAAGATTAAAAGAACTGAATCCAAACGAAGATTCAAGCCTTTGGAGCTTAAGCAATACAAACACTTCAAATATTGCCTATCCATCATCATACTATGTAGAAAACGGTTCTTATCTGAGAATTGCCCAGGTAACACTAGGATATTCTTTTCCTAAAGAATTTTTGAATAAAGTGATGTTGTCCCATGCCCGTATCTATTTTACCGTTAATAATTTGGCGACGATTACAGGTTATTCAGGTTATGACCCTGAAGTTTCTGCGGCAAGCGGGGTGACTGTCACACCTGGGTACGACAGTTCTACGTATCCCCGTTCAAGAAGCTATGTTCTTGGTCTTAATTTAACTTTCTAATGATGTAATATTTAAAATCATGAAAAATATATATAATACTCCCGTGTTTTTAAGAAAATTAGTCATTCTTCCCTCAATTTTCGTTGCTGTTTTAGCGATGAATTCATGCAGTGACGATTTTCTGGATCAACCCGCTTACAATTCATTGGATACAGAATCCGTATTTAAAAATATAGATACTGCAGAAATGTTTGTTCTGGGCTGTTACAGAGGTATTGTTCCAACTGAAATGTATTATCAGTTAGGAGCCGGAGATACAGTAACCCACTCTTCAGAAGATGGCTCTACCAATAATTCCAAATATAATATTGCCAACTATCAATATGATGCGTATACTCCTAATACGGTAACGGGGATTTACTCTGCCATGTATGCAGTTATTGAAAGAACAAATATTGCAGTCAGCGGATTAAGCAAAATGGAAGCAAGCCCAAAACGTGATGCTTTATTGGCTGAAGTTAAGGCCATTCGTGCATTTTGTTACTATAATTTAATTCGTGTTTACGGAGACGTTCCTTCAGTTTTTAAACCTTTGGATGAGATGGATCCGAATGATCCGAATACATTATATCCAAAACGTACTTCAAGAGACGAAATTTATGATCATATCATTGCTGATCTTCAGGAATCTGTAGCAAACATTCCAAGTTTTGGACAAAGCGGATATGCAACAACAGAACGTTTAACAAAACATGGAGTCAATGCCCTATTGGCAAGAATTGCTCTGTATGCAGCAGGATACTCTCTTCGTTGGGACCTGAATACAGGAAGCGGAGCCATGATGTCGCGTCGCAATGATAACAGTAGGATTCAACAACTATATCAGATTGCGGATAATGCCTGTGCTGCTGTTATTAACGGAGGCGCCAATTCTCTGGTTCAGGCTCAGGGGGGCAAAAGTGGTTTTGAAGCCTTGTGGTTCAATTTCTGTCAAAGAAAATTTTCAGTGACCAACTCAGAAATTCTTTGGCAGGTTGCAGAATACGGGGCAAATACAAATTCGGCTTTCGGAGTCTATGCCAATGAAGGTTCTCGTGGGGGAACGTACGGATCAAGAAAGGCATTACAATTTATTCTTCCTAGCTATTATTTGTCTTTTAATCAGGGAGATACGCGCAGAGATGTTTCTTGTACTTCTTACAGTGTATATTTCTTAAACAATGGTAATGCAAGTGACACCTGGGTGAATGCCGGAACTACATTTTCCTGCATTCTGTCAGGTAAATTCAGAATGGGATGGTGTGTGGCTCCGCAGGCGGCTGATGCACGTAATTTAAATATTCCTGTGTTAAGATATGCAGATGTTTTATTAATGTATGCAGAAACTCAAAACTATCTAAACGGAGGACCTACTGCTGCAGGAATTTCTGCTTTAATGCAGGTAAGAAACCGTGCAGGAATAGGTGCTGTGCCGGCTCCGTCTGGTCAGCAGGCATTTGAAGCCGCTATTGTTCAGGAGCGTAAATGGGAATTTGCAGGAGAGTTTAATCTTCGTACAGATCTGATCCGTATGAATCGTTTGGCAAGTGAAATTGAAGCGACAAAACAGGCGATGAAAAACTTGTCAAACAAAACAGGAGCCTATGCCAATACACCTGTTTACAGACTTTATAAACTAGAAAAAAATGCGCAGATTTATGGTGATCCGTTTTTAGCATTGAAATATATTGATATTACAGACCCTGCAGAAATTGCAGTAATCACTAATGTTCCGACGAGTTCTACAGGTTTCGCGAATTACCAGACAGCATTAAGAGGTATTGCAGTAACACACGGACAAACCACTACAATAGATGACAAATGGTATCCTGCGAATATGTTCCAGGCTTATAACAGTACATTTAACAGCAATGCAAAAAGAACAGCCGGATTCATAGGAGCTGCTGCAGGCCAGCTTCAGATCGGTAATATCATCTATACCAAACCAACCGGTTCAGCCGAAAACGGAGGAGTATATCCGAACTGGATTGAAGGTGGAGGAGATGGTCTTTTCTACGGATTTGTACCCAATAAAACAGAATTGTTGCCTTTTGCCGCACAGTCGGCAGGTCATCCGTTGGTTGATAATCCAAATCTGTCTCAGCTTCCCGGATACTAATCAGATTAACACTTAAAGTATATTTTAACTAGTAACTAAATGAATTTCTGACTGCTGACATTTTATTAATGGTTAAATTTTTAAACCAACATTTTTAATCACAAAATATTAATTATAAATATCCTCAGCCGGATTGTTTTATAAAGATGAATTGACTGGCAAAGATTCAAATGTTAATTTATCTTTAAATACAGTATTTACCAGTATAGTACGGGATGCTGTAAAAAATATTACAGTCTAATTTTGGATAGAAATTCAGAAATATAAGTAAACCAATGGAAAAAGTAAAAACATTCAAATACGTAGACTATTTATGGGACGAAAACAAAGCTGCATCTTTCGGAAATGATCAGGTAGCTTTATTTTTATACCGCTCAAATATATTAGGGGCAGATTTAAGAATTACCAATTACGGAGGTGGTAACACAAGCTGCAAAACCACTGAAAAAGACCCGTTAACTAACGAAGAAGTTGAGGTGATGTGGGTAAAAGGCTCGGGTGGTGACATCGGAACACTAACAAGAAAAGGAATTGCCGGATTATACACAGAAAGATTGAGAAACCTGAAAAATGTGTACCAGGGCTTAGCAGATGAAGACAGAATGGTGGGCTTATTCAATCACTGTATTTTTGACCTGGAAAGCAAAGCTCCTTCTATTGATACACCTTTACATGGTTTACTTCCATTCAAACATATTGATCACCTTCATCCGGATGCTTTAATTGCAGTAGCGGCCGCAAAAGACAGTGAAAAAATCACAAAGGAAATCTGGGGTGATACAATGGGCTGGGTTCCATGGCAGCGCCCGGGTTTCGACTTAGGATTACAATTGGAAAAATGTTTAAATGATAACCCTGGGATCAGAGGAATTGTTTTAGGAAGCCACGGATTATTTACCTGGGGAGATACTTCTTACGAATGCTACATCAACAGTTTGGAAGTTATTGAAAAGGCTTCTGAATATATTGCTGAAAAAATTAGAGAAAAAGGACATGTTTTCGGTGGACAGAAAGTTGAATCTCTTCCTGCTGATGAGCGTAAGAATAAAGCAGCTCAGCTGATGCCGTTATTACGTGGCCTGGCTTCTTCCGAAAGCAGAATGGTGGGTCACTTCACAGACAGCGATGTGGTTTTGGAATACATCAACAGTAATGATTTGGAGCGTTTGGCACCACTAGGAACTTCTTGTCCAGATCACTTCTTAAGAACTAAGATTCAGCCGTTAGTTTTAACTTTAGATAAAAATGAAGATGTAAGCGATGCTAAAGCTGTTTTAGAAAAACTAACTCCTCTTTTCGAACAGTACAGACAGGAGTACACAGAATATTATGAAACCTGTAAACACCCGAACAGCCCTGCAATGCGTGATCCGAATCCGGTGATCATCATTTATCCGGGAGTAGGAATGTTCAGTTTCTCAAAAGATAAGCAGACAACCCGTGTGGCAAGCGAATTTTACGTCAATGCAATCAACGTAATGCGCGGAGCAGAAGCTATTTCAGAATACACTTCATTACCAAGACAGGAAGCTTTTGATATTGAATATTGGTTGCTTGAAGAAGCTAAGCTTCAAAGAATGCCTAAAGAAAAGCCATTGTCAAGAAAAATTGCTGTTGTTACAGGAGCCGGAGGCGGAATCGGACAGGCTATTGCAGACAAAATGGTTCAGGAAGGTGCAGTCGTTGTTTTTACAGACCTGAATCAGGAAACTTTAGATTCTGTTACAGAAAAATACAGCAAAGATCAGGCTGTAGCGGTTACTTGTGATGTGACTAATGAAGAGGCTATTGCTAATGCTTTTAAAGACACAGTTTTAGCGTTCGGTGGAGTAGATATCATTGTTCATTCTGCTGGCTTAGCGATTTCCAAATCATTGGAAGATACCACTACAAAAGACTGGGATTTACTGGAAGATGTTTTGGTAAAAGGTCAGTTTTTGATGGTGAAAAATGGGGTGGAAATCATGAAAAAGCAAGGCTTAGGAGGAGATATTGTTAACATCGCAAGTAAAAACGGATTGGTTGCCGGCCCTAATAACGTGGCATACGGAACTGCAAAAGCCGCTCAACAGCATATGACAAGATTACTGGCAGCAGAATTGGCAACAGATAAAATCCGAGTAAATGTTGTAAATCCTGACGGGGTAATTGTAGGAAGTAAAATCTGGGAAGGAGCCTGGGCAGAAGGCCGTGCAAAAGCCAACGGAATTTCTGTTGAAGAACTGCCGGCATTTTATGCAAAAAGAAATTTATTAAACGAAATTATCCTTCCTGAAGACATTGCAAACGGAGTTTTTGCGTGCGTTGCCATCTTAGATAAAACCACAGGAAACATCATCAATGTAGACGGAGGAATGGCAAATGCTTTCCCAAGATAATAGATTAAAAAAATTCATCACAAAAGGCTTTTTTTGACACTTAAGTTTTTTTGAAAATCTTTGATTTTCTTCTTATGTGGACTTTTTCTTTCCATTGATTTAAACTTTTTAAAGCTTAAGTGTTCTAAAGCGTTTAAAAATAAAAAGCTTTTGTGTCTCTTGTGGTTAAAAATCAATTCAAAAAAATCAAATCATGATTATAGGAAAAGATATCATTGAACAATATAATAAACCAGAAATTGAAAACTTTACGACAGATTTCGATTTTCTACAAAATAAATTAACAAGATCAGGAGCCAATGTTGCTGAGATTGTCAACAAAATTGCTGATTTCCAGGTGGCTATTCCGAGCTGGGCTTTAGGAGCGGGAGGAACCCGTTTTGGAAGATTTTCCTATGGCGGCGAACCTTCTTCTTTAGAGCAAAAATTGGATGATGTAGGTTTAATTCATGCTTTAACGCATTCTGCAGGAGCTGTTTCATTACATATTCCTTGGGATATTCCAACTGATGTGAAAGCCATTAAAGAAATAGCTGCCTCTCACGGACTTGTTTTTGATGCCATGAATTCCAACACATTCCAGGATCAGGCAGGAGCTGAGCACTCTTATAAATTCGGTTCTCTGAATGCTGCGAATGAAGATTCAAGAGCCTATGCCGTGGAACACAACAAAGAAGTGATCAGGATCGGAAAAGAATTAGATTCAAAAAGTTTAACGGTTTGGCTGGCGGACGGAGCAAGTTTTCCGGGACAATTGAATTTTCAGACCGCATTGTCAAACACTGAAAAAAGTTTAAAAGAAATTTACGCAGGAATGCCTGAAGACTGGAAACTTTTCATTGAATATAAACCTTACGAACCGAATTTTTATTCAACCACAATTCAGGATTGGGGAACTTCGTTTATGTTGGCCAATGCTTGTGGTGAAAGAGCTTATACACTGGTAGATTTAGGTCATCATTTACCGAATACTAATATTGAACAGATTGTTGCAACCCTTATGTACAAAGGAAAATTAGGAGGTTTTCATTTCAACGACAGCAAATATGGTGATGATGATTTAACGGTAGGTTCCATTAAACCTTATGCCTTGTTCTTGATTTTCAATGAATTGGTGTACGGTATGGAAAACAATCCTCAAAACCCTTATCCGGCCTGGATGATTGATGCAAGTCATAACATTAAAGATCCGCTGGAAGATTTATTACAGTCTCTGGAAGCTATTTTAATTGCTTACGCACAGGCACTTCTGGTTGATCAGAAAGCATTAAAAACAGCACAGTTAAACAACGATGTCGTTGGTGCGCAGGATATTTTGCAAAATGCCTACAGAACAGATGTTCGTCCTTTATTAAGGGCTGCAAGACTGCAGGCAGGAGCCGCTTTAGATCCGATTGCAGCTTACAGAAGTTTAAAGGTAAGAGAAAATTTAATTGCTGAAAGAGGTTTAGAAACCAAAGCAACGGGATTATAAAACCCTGTTTTAAAACTGATAATTTCAACTTTTGAGTGCAATCGAAAGTTATTATTATATGTATCCTTATATTTTTATCATTAAGGTTGAAAGTGTTTAGATTATTGGGTTTTTAAGTAATATTGCTTAAAGAAATTAGTGGATTTTTTCTGATAATCTTAATATCTGAACACTCCTTAATGGTGTTTAAAACAAATTAGTATACTTTGTTGAGTAAAAAGCCTTTGCAAACTTAAAAACGTTTAGTAGTCAAATAAAACATTGTGAACTCTGCGTTTAAAAAATAGATTGCTTTGCTGCTTCGCTCCTCGCAATGACAAAAAATAAAAATTCATCCCAGGAATGTCTAAAAAAAAGGTAACCATTGTATTTGATATTGGAAAAACCAATAAAAAGTTCTTTTTATTCGATAAGAATTATAAAGAAGTTGTTCGGGAATATACAGAATTACCGCTCACTACTGATGAGGATGATTATCCTTCGGAAGACTTTGCAGCCTTACAAAATTGGATAAAAGATAATTTTAATGCCATTCTTGATAATGAAGAATATGAAGTAAAAGCCATCAATTTTTCCACCTATGGAGCGAGTTTTGTGCATCTGGATCAGAAAGGAAATGTTCTGACTCCACTATACAATTACACCAAACCAATGGATCAGGAAATTCTTGATTTATTTTATGAAAAACATGGCAGCAAACTGAAAATTGCCTGCGAAACAGCATCACCTCAGGCAGGAATGCTTAATTCAGGCCTGCAGTTATTCTGGTTGAAATATAAGCATCCGGAAATATTCAGAAAAATCCGTTACAGTCTTCATTTACCTCAGTATTTATCATATTTATTTACCGGAATTTGTGTGTCGGAGTTTACTTCGATAGGCTGTCACACCAATTTGTGGGATTACGACAAAGCGGATTATCACGACTGGGTATATGAAGAAGAAATAGATGCTTTATTACCTCCAATTGTGCCGACTTCTGCGAGTATCAATACTTCTTACAGAAATAAAAAAATTAAAATAGGTGTTGGGATTCACGACAGTTCTTCAGCATTATTACCTTATATTTTAAGCAAAAAAGAGCCATTTTTACTGCTTTCAACAGGAACCTGGAGTATTTCGTTAAACCCTTTTAATGATGAAAGTCTTACTGATGAAGATATAGAAAATAATTGCCTGAATTATATGCGGATTGATGGGAAACGTGTAAAAGCATCCCGTTTTTTCATGGGAAATGAATATAAAATTCAGGTTGAAAAATTATGCGCTTATTATGGAAAAGAATATGGTTTCCACAGAGAAGTACAGTTTGATCAGGATCTGTATTTGCGCTTAATGAAAAATAAAAACATCTATTTTCGCTTTGAAGGTATTATTTTGAAACGAAAAATGATCAGTGAAACAGATTTAAAATCATTTGCTACTTTTGAAGAAGCATATCATCAATTAATGATAGAACTGATGGATTTACAGATTCATACCATCAAAAATGCGATCGGGAATTCGGATATCGAAAACATTTATATCGATGGCGGATTCACTGATAATGATGTATTTATGAAGCTCATGTCTCACCATTTTCAGCATTACAATGTGATGTCTACCCATTCTCCGCTGGGTTCTGCATTGGGAGCTTCCATGGTGATTTCGAACAAAAAAATAGACGAAACTTTTTTACAGCAGCATTATCAGATGAAAGTGCTTCAACCGTTAATTCTTAATTTATAAAACATGGCATTTCCATTTGACACCCGTTACGCTTCGCTTGAACTTTTAATCGAAAAGGCAAAAAAAAGAATGCCCCGTTTCGCTTTCGAATATCTGGATGGCGGTTGTAATGAAAACATAAACCGGGACAGAAATACGAGCGAACTAAGAGAAGTTCTTCTTCGCCCGCGTTACCTGAATAATTACAGCGAAACCAACATGGAGACTGAATTATTCGGAGTAAAATATTCCGCGCCTTTCGGGGTTTCTCCTGTTGGGTTACAGGGATTAATGTGGCCCAATGCACCCGAAATTTTAGCAAAAGCAGCTTTTAAGCATAATATTCCCTTCATATTAAGTACAGTGACAACAAGCAGTCTTGAAAGAATTTCCGAATTAACAGAGGGAAAAGCCTGGTATCAGTTATACCATCCGAGAGAAGAATGGTTGCGCGACGATATTCTCGACCGTTGTGAAGCTTCCGGATACGACGTACTCGTTATTTTAGCTGATGTTCCGACTTTTGGATACAGAGCAAAAGAAATTAGAAATGGCTTATCAATGCCACCTCAAATTAATTTTCGGAATGTTTCGCAAGCTTTGGTCAAGCCACAATGGTGTTTAGAGATGCTGAAACACGGCGTTCCGAGTTTTGCCACGATGAATAAGTATATGGATAAAAACATGAATGTGAAACAGCTGGGCCAGTTCATGAATGCTACATTTTCCGGCAGATTGAATTCAGACCGAATCAAGGCGATCCGCGACAAATGGAAAGGAAAATTAGTCATTAAAGGTGTTGCTTCAGACGAAGATGCGGCAGAAGCAGTTCGTTTAGGTTTTGACGGAATGATTATTTCCAATCATGGAGGAAGGCAGCTTGATGCGGGTGAATCTACGATTGCCGTAGTGAAAGAAATCAGTGAAAAATATAAAGGTCAGATTAAAATCATGATGGACAGCGGTGTAAGAACCGGTCCGGATGTTGCCCGTGCTTTAAGTTGTGGTGCTGAATTTACCTTTATGGGAAGAACTTTCATGTATGCAGTAGGAGCTTTAGGGGACAAAGGCGGCGATCATATTATTGAAATGCTTAAAATGCAGTTCAGACAGGTGATGGAGCAGGTTTGCTGTGAAAAACCGGAAGATTTGCAAAACTTCAGAGTGAAATAAAATCTTTGCGTTAAAAACATAAACAATTTCAAAATAAAAATTCGCAAGACAATCTTGCGAATTTTGTTTATTATAATTTGAAAATTTATTTCTTCTTTTCAGCCTTCACCGCCTGTCTGGCCAATAGCTTCCAGTCATTTTTCACTTTTACCCAAACCAATAAGATATCCAACGTCACATCTCCTGGTGCTTTTCCGGCATCAGCGGTCGTTGCATAAAAATGATGACGGACAATGGCTGTATTTCCTACAATATTTAGAGTTTGATTTGTAATATCAATCGTTACAAAATCAGACTTTTTGCTGACTAATTTTTCTACAAATTCCTTGGCGTCATCAATATGACCTCCTGAATGTCCATAAGTTAATTCCGGCAGGATCAAAGATTCTAAATCAGGTTTTTCTCCGCTTATCATTGCTAATCTGAACTTTTCGGCAACAGCATTTACGGCCTCCTTATCACTTGTTTTCTGCGCTGAAACACTTACTGCCATCATAAAACCAATGGCAAAAATTAATTTTTTAATCATAATTGAATAATATATTTCTTGATAGTATTTAAAAGTGTTTTTGTTCTAAATTCGAAAATATGATTTATGTAATCGATTGCATGATTGTTTATAAAGAATCTCTTTGAATAAATTTAAAGACGTTATTCACAGATTCTTTTTTATTTTTCAGAATCATATAGGCTGCAGATTCTCCCATAGCTTTAAAATCTGTAGTAATTACCGTAATTCCCAGCAGTTCTTTAAGAGGCGTTTCGTTATAGGAAATAATTCCGATGTCTTTGCCCAACTCAAGATTTTTCTGTCTGATTTGCTTAACAAGGTTCACCAGATCCCGTTCCCGGATCGTAATGAAAATATCTTTTTCCTGCAATTCCATATCGGGATAAATTTCATCAAGAATTTCATAATCGAGTTTAAAATCCTTACAGAATTTTTCAAAACCGCGGACAATACGGAAGGGATAGGGATGAATGGATTTGTCGGGATACACCAAAATGATCTTTTCGTATTTTTTTATTTTGTCTAAACCTTCCTCTAAAGCATTGTAAATATCATGTTCAAAATCCTGAAATATAGAGCCATATTCTCCTGAAATATTGGGCTTTGTATTATCTAACAACAATAATTTGTTTTTCGGGATTTGTTCAATCATATCTAAAACCTGCTGTGTTGAGCTGGTATGTTTAGACTGCTCATCACGGAAATGAGGCATGATCACGTAATAATCAAATCCGCCCAGGTTCTTTTTTAAGGAATTAATGAAAAGTGTTTCGTCACAATGGTAAATATACATTTCAACATTGCCTTTGGTACCGATTGCATTGACGAAATAATTATAAATCATCATTTTATAAGTACTCGGTTTGTTGATCAGGAAGAAAATGTTGATCACGTCGTTTTTATTAATCCGTGAGATATAATATCCTTTTCCCTTTACAGATTCGATGATTTGTCTTTTTCGGAGTTCTTTATACGCTTTTTCTACAGTATCTCTTGAAAGAAAGCAAGACTCGCTGAGTTCGTTTATGGAAGGGATTTTTTCACCAATCTTAATCTCTCCGCTATCAATTCCATTAAGAATAGAATCCACAATCTGTTTGTATTTGGGAACTCTGGAATGCTCATTGATTATTATTTCAAATGTTTCTGCCATGATGTTGGATAGGAGATGTTTATTTCAGTTTAAAGAATAATTCAAAGGTTAACGAACGGTGCAAGGCAAGTTACAAATATTTATAATATTAATTGTAATTGCAATGGTTCTGCTATAAATTATAACGGAAAAATACAATTTTAGTATACAAAGTTAGGCATAACATGTAAAAAAAATAATAGTATACTTTAGTGTGGGAGTAAAAAAACAAAAAGGAATAGAATTTAAATTGTAGTGTCTGCTATTTCAAAAACAAAAGATGTAGAAGTTTCAAACTTTCCTCCCTGTGTTGCCCCGAACAGGAATTTAGGAGTCTTACCGTCCTTATCCATTAAAATCATGGGACGTTCCAATCTCCCGAATCGTTTTAAATGACTGGGTGGAGCAGGCTCCTTAACATAACTTTTCATATCAAGGTAAGCGATTTTCGGTTTGGACCAGTTAAGGCCGTCCCTGGAAGTTAAATGTAAACCGTATTCATGGTTAAAGAATCCCATATCACGGGCCACTATATGGAATTTTCCATGTTGTTTCCAGATAAAAGCATCTTCCAGCTGGGCATTGTCAGGCTGCAATGAAAAATCGATGACAGGATTCTCCTTTATTTTTTCATAAGGACCTGAAGGATGATCAGCCTTGGCCAATCCATATTTCCGATTTCCTCTTACCGGACCTTTCTGATTTTCGTATTCCTCAGTATTCCAGGATTTATAAAAAAGCCAGAATTTGCCGTCATTTCCTTTTATAAAAGCCGGGTTGGTAGTGCAATGGTCATCCCATGCGCCTTGTTCTCCGGGAAGAAGCAGAGGAGATTCCGGTCTTACCCAATCTCCGTCAAGACTTTTTGAAGTGGCAAGTCCTATTTTTTTGGTATTTGTTTTTCCGTTGTGGTTGCCCATGTAGAAAAGATAATACTCATTTTCCACTTTGGTAATTAAAGGATTATGACAAGTTGTGGCATCCCAGAATTCGCCGCCTCTGGGAGCAAGAATAACTTGTTTATGCCTGAATTCATCATAGGGAGAATCTGCTTCTGCACGGCAAATTTCAGAACCGTTGAGCCAGCCGCCCATTCCTTTTTCTTTTCTCCACCTGGAATAAAAAAGATGAACCTTACCGTCTTCGCCCCAAATCGGAGAATTACACCAAATATAATAGTTCTCCAATGAAAAGGTCCGCCCGATTGGTTTTAAGCTGAAATAAGGTTTGCCGGAAGATGAACTTGTAAATGCAAGCCCCAGAACCCCTGCTGTAATCCCAAGGGCTGAGGTCTGTAAAAAGTCTCTCCGTGTAAAGTGTCTGGGCTTATCCATCTCATCTGATTTACGGCTAATTTAATATAAACATATAAACAGACTGTCCTGTACTTTCGGTGAACTGTTTTAATCTGAATTTATCTGCCTTTATTATTGGGTTTTGGATTTGAAAATTTGAAATCAGGATATAAAAAAAGCCTGCCTTAAGGCAGACTCTAACTACTACTATATGAATATGAAATTTAAGGCATCTTTTTAAAACCTTCCGCTTTTATTTTCCATGAACCGTCTTTTGGAAAACCTGGAAATTCACCTTTGGAACTGTCCCAGCCTTCGAGCATCATGGCAACAGTCGTTAAAACTCCTCCGTTTCCGGGAAGATAAATACGGAGACGTTTATCCTGGAAATTATGACCGTTTTTAAGATAGGTATTCGTCTGAATATTCATGAAAAGCGCATCCAGAGCTTTATCCGGAAGCCCCAGTCTTGCGGCATTCATGGCCGTCATCGGGAAATCCCAACCCCAGGTATGTTCCCAGTTCCATCTTTCCCAAACAATAGCCAGTGTGTTTTTCATGATTTTTTTATCCAGTTTCGGAGATTCCGGAACCATTCCTAACGCTCCCAGAACGGCAGGATGATCAGTCATCCATTTTGGAAAAGTGAAAGAATCTTTTGCAGATTCGGTTGACAAATAAACGCCATCCTGAACCGGAAGCGGGGCTAATTTTGTAATAACCTCATCCCATTTTTTATCTCTCGGCTGGCCCAATCTTTCCTTCCATTGTTGAGCAACTTTCAGTGCCCAATCCCAATAAGCCACTTCATAAGTTGGGTTGTATGTATCTTTTGCAGGGAAAACTTCCTGTGCCGGAATGACCCCTTTTCCGAGATTATAACGGTTTTTCTCTTTATCATAATGAGCATAATCTGCCATAAATTCGGCGGTTGCAAAAATGAGGTCTTTATATTTTTCCAAAACTTTTTTGTCCTGTTTGTCGCGGTACAGAAGTTCGGTCATATAGATGATATGCGGTTGTTCCCAGATCAGGAATGCAGCTACAGAAGACGGACTTTCATTTCCATCATTATCAGACATTTTAATCCATCTTACACCTTTATAGCCTTGTCTTTCTGCTAATTTTTTTGCTTTTTCAAAAGTCCTGAAATAATAATCCAATTGTTTTTCTAAAATCTCAGGTCTTCCCCATAAAGCGTAGTGAACCCCGTGCCACCAATGCATTTCTGTGTGCGGTTTTCCGTACCAGCTGTTGAAGGTCAACCCTGTTTCCTGTGGCGGATTGCTTCCTCCGCACTGTACTTTGGTTAAATATTCTGACAGAACAATCCTGCGTTCCAGTTCATTCGCCCTTGGGTCTGTACTTCCTTCAAAATCAACTGCTGCACCGCTTTTCCAGAAAGACTCCCATGCTGAAACACTTTCTTTTTCTGCATCAGCAAATAGCGTTTTTCCGCTTTTCGGGTTTTTAGCTGAAAATTCAACGCTTAATTCTATTTTTTTGTTTTTTGAAGACGGTTCAAACACAAAATAATGTTTTCCCGCTTCCCGTAATTTTCCTTCCGTAAAATAAAACTGAGTATAATAATCTGCACTCTGCAACTGATGATGAATGATACCTTGCGTTGATTGTGAAGAAACAATTCTTGTCGTATGATCGTTTTCATTGCCATAAAAAGCAGCATCATCCAGAAACTGTCCGGTAGGAGAAGGGTAGCGCGCGAAAACTTTTAACCTGTTTTGAGCAATTAAATCAGACTCAATTTTAACTCCTATTTTATCAGAATTCTGAAAAGAAGCCGTCCAGACTTTTACAGGGGTTCCGTCCAATGAGAATTCACTTGTTATAATTCCTGTCCAAAGATCAATTTTCTGATTAATGTTTGTCAGGTCTGAAATGTTTGCTTTCTGACCATCTTTTTTAAGCAGTTCAATACCGATATTTCCTAATTGCAGACGGTGTTTGTTGACTCTGAAATACTCAACGGCCCCTTTATTTCGTTCAGGCTCTTTGAGTTGTACACTGTACAGTGCTTTACGTCCTTCATTGTTGAAATCGTATGCTTTTAATGTTTCCTCAAATGTATAATCTTTAGTATTTGGAAAGCTGTTCCATCCCCATTCCGACTGGGTTCCCAATGAAACTCCATTTTTGTAATATTCAGGAAACGACTGCATTCCGGTGATGTCGACCGTGTAAGCAAATTTTCCGTTTCCAACCGTTAAAGTAGATAGGGTATCCGCTTTTGTATTCACCACATTATGACGCTGGACTACTTTTTTCCGGTCTATTTTCTGAGCAGTTAATGAAGAAAAGGCTATCAGAAAAATTCCAAGATATACTGCTAATTTTTTACTCATATTTTTTTATTTAAGAATAGTGGCACTCATCAGTCCGATAACGACATCGTTGCTCACTGCTGTTAATTTTATGGATTTTAATTCTCTGTTTGGGTCAATCGGCAGATCCAGAATGGTTGCGGCACCGCCTTCAACAGCCCGGCTGCTTACTCCTTTAATTTCTGAATATTTCGTTAAACTTCCTCCTTTGTACAATTCCCCGGTTTTCAGCTGAACCCGGTACGGAATTTTATCATCCGAAATTTCAAAAGCAAAATTATCATCAAACAAATCCTGCTCGATAGGCCACCAGTTCACAGGATTTTTTAGTTCTAATGCTGTATCCGAACCGTCTGAATACTGAACCGTAACCGTTCCGTTGGTAATTTGTGACTGCATCGGATTGGTAGAACCTGCCATTAGAAAATAGATTTTTCTTCCTTTTCCCGTAACAGGAATTTCAACCGATTCCGGAAAATTATCCCACTGGCTTGTAAAGACAATATTTTTTTCTTCGTTATTAATTAAAAAAGGAATTCCTAAGAACTCAAGTTTCCCATCTTTTTGTTTTTTCATCAGTCCGCTGTCATCAATTTGAGTAGTGGTCAGCGGATAGCACCAGTTCCCGATTCCTTGCCACGGAAGCTGTAGAGTAGGGACATTTAATCTTGGGGAAAGATATTTTTGATTGAAAATTCCGGTTACTCTCTCATTATATTTTGAGGCTAACGAAACAGGGGTGAACTCGCCTTTATTTTCGACTTCCCAATCTGTTATTTCTACATTTTGTTTGATTCCGTTGTATTCAAGCTGAATAAAGTTGGTTCCCTTGCTTAGATCATTCGTTGGAATTTCAACTGATATATTTTGGTTTTTCTGAACTGAAAAAGTTATATTTAAATGATTAATATTCAATTTTCCATTGATTATATTGGATGATTTAGAGTGAATTTGCAGTTTTTTATTCACCCATTTTATTTCTAAAGGATATTGAATATCAACATTTACAGGTTGCCACCATTTCGTTCCATTTTGTTCCAATTGAACGAAAAAGGTTCCTTTTCTTTCTTCTTTCACCAGATCAAACTGATTCCCGTTTCGGATTTTTATCAGTTTCTGCGGGTCATAAACCTGTTGAATCTTCTTTTTTGGATCTAAATTGAGTTGAAGATTTTCAGAGATGTAATTGATGTAATCTGTTTTTTCAGTTTTTAATTCATCTCCCGAATACGTAATTTCAATGGTAAATTCTTTTCCTTTTTCTGTTTCTAACTTTACAAAAGGCCGTGAAATAGAATTTGGATGTATCGCAAATTGTACTTTTTTACCGTTTACGGTTACCGATCTTATTTTGGTATGATTCACAGGAATCAATACATCAAGCGAAACTGCACTTGCATAGTTTGATTTAAACCAATAATTTGTTTTTTTAAAATTTCGGTTAAACTTAAATTCCCAATCCTGAAGTTTCAGCTCTGCAAAATTCCAGTCTTTGGGAAACCCGGGTTTTATATTGATTTTATTTTCTAATAATTTGGGATAAATTCCGAAAAGTCCTTCTGTTAAAGTTCTTGCAGCCACACCAATCGGGTCGGCAAAATCACGGTACAATTCCCCACGGAAAGCATCATAGTGAGATAATTGTTCAAAATTTCCCGGACTGATTCCGTAGTACATACTTTCGGCCAGATTGCCTTTCCAAAGTCGATAGGCCTCATCATTTCTTCCTGCCTGCCAATACGCTAAAGCGGTTTGTAAATTCTCTGCCAGCGCCACATTATTGATCGACCAATCATAAGGCTGCCAGTTGGTGGTGGAAAGTGTGTAGTGATCTTTATTAATTCCCCCCTTTACTATTATGGGGATCTTCGGAATATGATTGTTGACGTACTGCGTATTTTGATAGTCTTCAAATTCATTTAAAATATAAGCATCCGAAACATGATAAATCGACCATATTCCAGGCTTGTCGTGAAGAATCTGATTGCCCAGGGCGTCTTTATATTCAGCAAAATACCCTTTATTTTTAATCCAAAGCTCGTTTTTCATAGCTTTTAAAATAGATTCAGCTTCTTTTTCGTAAGGAGTGGAATCTTTACCAATAATTTTCGCCAGTTTTGCCATTTCACGGTTGGCTCTGTAATGATAGGCAGAAGTGTGGGTTACTTTTCCCCCCGAATACTGCAAAGCATCACTCGCCCAGATTGCAGCATAAGCATCATAAAGGTCACCCCGTTTGAAATTTCGTTTTTCCCAATCCATGTGACGAACCATTGCAGGCCACATTTTCTTTAGAAAATCTACATCTCCTGTGTAGTTGAAATGAGAAAACAGCTGATCAAAGAAAACCAGATTCATATCATAATGATGAGGTTTTGAATTGTCATTGGGGTTTCTGGAAATATATCCACTTGAGAATACTGAAGTTCCCATTTCTTCTTTGTGTCTTGCCAGATGCAAAAGCGTATCCATCTCAACGGGTGCGGAATCCGGGCTTAAAACCTGAGAATTGGAATAGCTTTCAAAGTGTTCTTTTGCACGATCGTGCCAACTGAGAACATCGGCTGCATAAGCTCCTCGCCAGGCATTTAGCCTCATTCTCCAGGCAACTGCGCCATGAAGAAACGTCGGACTTTCCCAAATGGCATCTGCGGCGACCGAAAGGGTAGCTCCGAAGTTATTTAAATCCGAATCCGGAGTTTTCAACTGAATCCAGTTGATTAATGATAATCGTGATTGTTCGGCTTCATTGAAAATATCCGCAAGATGTTTGTCTGAAAAGTTTTGATCTGATTTTCCTTTTTTAATTTGAATAAAAACAGGATTTTTTTGTGTTGAATATGTTGCGTAAATGATCGGAGATTTTTCTGCTTTATTTTGTGTAAAATCAGATAATTTTTCCAACGTTTTCACATCGGTTAATTGTAATGAATGGGTGTTTGAAAAACTTCCGCTGATCAATTGGTTTTCTTTTTTCTTGTTTAAATAAGTAAGCTCAAATTGGTTTTTATTGAGTTGAAACTGGTTGTCTTCACAATATTCCGGTAGCAAATAAAAACCTGATTCCGGGTCTGCACCGATGTCGCCGTTTCTGCTGAATGTTTTTCCGCTTGCTCCGCCATAAACTGCATAGATCTTTGTTGAAGGATCTACATTTTCTGTTTCCATTTTTAAAATCAAACCTTCTTCTTCAGATTGTGCTAAAACCGTCAGTTTTAAATTTCCATTTCCAAGAATCTGATCTTTAATGGCATACAACATCAGGCCCGGACGATAACGGGTTTCAATGGTATCAGCCTGAATTAATTTTTTAATCGAATTTCCTTTCTGAATAACAAACTGAAGATTACCACCCATTCCGGGAAGATACAGCGCAAACTCCGGCAAATCCCCGGCTTCCACTCTTGAGGCGCGGTTGTTGCCATACAAAGCTCGGTTAAAGCGGTATCTTCCGTTAACCAACAAAAAATCACCTTTGTCTTCTTTGTAATGCAGTTCTCTTTCATTGTTTTGCCAGTGTCTGGATTGAGAAAAAGAATGTGAGCATGCAGATAAAACAATAAAGCCCGCTAAAATGGATGTTTTTCGCATTTTATTTTTTTAAATCAGTTAATGGCTGTCCGTTAACAGTCACGTTTTTCAGGGTAACATTTCTTAGGAAATCAACTTTATATGGAATTTCAACACCGTTAATTTTAGCATTGATCATTGTAAAATCTGTTACAGGAGAAGATTCGTAGGCATCAGAAAGGATGGTATATTTTCCGCCTTTTTCCACGACCATATTTTCTACCCAGACGTTTCTGATCGTAGGGATGAAGTTACCCGGTTTTTCGTAATGCATATTGAAACGCACCGCAGCTTCTTTATAAGCGCCTACTTTTGTATTGTAAAAGAATACATTTTCGATAATTCCGCCCCGGCTTGAACTGGTTTTAATACGAAGTGCCCTGTCAAGATTTTTACTGTCCATCACATTTCCTATGGCATAAATATTTTTTGCTCCGCCCGCAATTTCGCTTCCAATCACTACGCCGCCGTGTCCGTCTTTCATTTCACAGTTTTCGATGATGTGGTTTTCCGCCGGTTTGCCGATACCCCTTCCGTCTTCATCTCTTCCGGATTTTATGGCAATACAATCATCTCCCGTATCAAAATATGAATCTTTGATCCACACGTTTTTACAGGCTTCAGGATCAAAGCCATCATTATTGGGACCGTGGCTGATTACTTTTACTCTTTCAATCAAAACATTTTCACACAATACAGGATTAAGATTCCACATTGGAGAATTTTTTACCAAAACATCTGCCATATAGAAATTTTTACTCTTATAAGGCTGAACGAAATTAGGTCTCAAATAATATCCGTCACCAAATATTCTTTCTCTCGGGTCTTTCTTTTGGGCCATGTATTCATGCAGTTTTGCACGGGCAGGATTTTGTCTTCCCGGACGGGATTCGTTCCAACCATATTTTTTTGCACCACACCAAAACCACCAATGGTCGTTATCAGAGTTTCCGTCCAGTGTTCCTTTTCCGGTTACAGCGATATTTTCTTCCTCGTAAGCATAGATCAGGGACGAATAATTCATACATTCCATTCCTTCCCATCTTGTGAAAACAATAGGGTAGTCGTTACTGTCCTGACTGAACAGGATTGTTGCACCTTCGTTAACATGTAAATTCACATTACTTTTTAAATAAATAGCTCCTGTCAAAAAGATACCTTTTGGAACGACAACTCTTCCTCCGCCTTCTGCATTACATCTTTCGACGGCTTTTTTAAAAGCTTCCGTATTTTTTGTCTTTCCATCACCCACAGCACCAAAATCAGTAATGAGATAGTCTTTTTTTCTGAAATTGGGCTTTACAATTTGTTTTTTTAAGGTCTGGATTTCCTGTAAAGGTTGTTCCGAGGAAGTCCAGGGTTTATATTGCCCCCAAACAGGAATTGACGTAATTAATGCGAAAAGTAGTAAAGCGAATTTTTTCATAATGTTAGAGAAATATTAGTTTAAGAAAGAACATCAATATTAAAAATCTCTTTCTATATCGCAATCTAAAATAATTATGATTAAAAATTATCCTGCACTGTCGGTATAAAATTCATTAATTGCATAAGCAACCTGGGGCATCCTTGGATGTTGTAGTAAAATGGACGGAAAGGTACCGGTCTGAGGTGCAATATATCTTGCATCAGCAGATTTTATCTGATTTCCTGCATTTTCCGGAGATATTAAACATAGTAACGTAATCTTATAGAAAATGGGAGCCAGAATGCTCCCATTTTTGTTATAATTGATTAATAATTGAAACCTATTTTAAATTAGTTTCAAAGAATGATTCTAATTTATCAAAAGCAATTATATCAATTTTATCATACAAATCCACGTGAACTGCATTTGGAATTGTCATCAGCTCTTTTGGTTCTACAGCCTCTTTAAAAATATCTTCATGAAATATTTTGAATGTGCGTTTTCTCCGGCAATTAATGATATTGGTTTGGGCGAAATTTCTTTTACATAGCTTAAAATCGGCATGTTCATAAATGAAATAGGATTGGTTGGCAGCCAAGCTCCATTGGAATTTAAAGAATTGGGATGAGATCCATGTAGTGTTCTATAATAATATTTCCCTTACATAGGGTTCAAGTGAGTTATAAAACGTTTCAAACTTATCATAATCATTATAATGTTCAACACTATTAAAAACTTGTTCCATTAAAGCTGTAAATGACTTTCTTTCGTCCAGACAATTTGTTATTTACTATTGCTTGTTCGTTTATTACAATAATCCCAGACAAGTTGTTCATTTTGCTCACTGTAAAATTTTTGAGAAGCAGTTTTTATTTTTCTCTTCTCAAAATATTTTCCGCTTATTGACTTTACATCTTCTGAAGTTGCCAAGTATAAAATGGTTTCAGCTCCTTGTTCCGGTGTTTTAAAAAATGGTCTTATCAGTTTTACGACGAAATTTAGCAAACTTCCCAAATTACTGTTTACCCCAAAATTGGTGGCAACAGCACCGGGATGCAAACTGTTTACGGTAATATTTTTTAAACCACCGTCAATAAGTTTACCAGAAAGATGCTGACTAATCCAAATTAGAAAAAGTTTTGCATTACCGTAAGCAACAAGCGGATTGTAATTATTCTTTAGTTCCAAATCATCAAAATCGGGATTTGCATTGAGCTTATGTGAATTGGAAGAAACATTGATAATTCTGCCGTCTTCGCTCTTTTTCAGTAAACCTAATAGCAACTCAGTAAGTAAAAACGGAGCAAATAAATTTACAGCGATGGTTGTTTCCAAACCCTCTTTCGTTTCTTGTCTCCCTTTGCTCATAATTCCCCCGGCATTGTTGATTAAAATGTCTAACCGGTCGTATCGTTCAATAAACGTTTGGGCAACTTTCTTTACTTCGTTCATTAAAAATAAATCTCCTATTATGAAGTCAATTTTGTCATTGCCTGTTAAGTTTTTAATCTCCTCACACACCGTTTCGGTTTTTACTTTATTTCTTCCGTGTATTATCACTCGATAGTTTTGTTTGGCGAGAGCAAGTGCCGTAGTTTTTCCTATTCCGCCTGTTACCCCCGTTATAAATGCTGTTTTTTGTTGTTTCATTTTTCCTTTTATTAATTAGATTACAAAATTATGTATATTTGCTAACTATTGGTAAGTACTATACTCTTGGTTAGTGCTTTCGTTGGGGTTAGTAAAACAATATATATGGCAAAGAATAAAGAACATTTACCTTGTGATGCGAGCACACTCCGGGCTATTCGAGATGCAATGGAAACTTTAAACGGAAGTTGGAAATTGTCCATATTGTTAGCATTGAAAGGCGGTACCAAACGTTTCCGGCAAATTGCCAGAGCGGTAGATGGTATTAGTGATAAGATGTTGTCAAAAGAACTGAAAGATTTGGAAACCAACTTATTGGTTAAGCGAACAGTATATGATACGTTTCCGCCTACTGTTGAATATGAAATTACCGAACACGCTGACACTTTACAAGAAGTGATGTTTGCCTTGACAAAATGGGGGAAACTGCACCGAAAAAAAATAACAGGAGGTTAAGCCTATGCCTTTTATTTTATCCATCCTGAATAAATAGAAACCGGCATTATTGCTAGAGTTGAAGGTATTATTATTGCAAAACCATATGATAATTTCAGAATCAGGGTATCGTATTTCCCTATAGAACGGAATGCGCTTTGAAAGCCATGCAACAAATGCCAACCAAGGGAGAAGCATCCTATCAGATAAATCGCTACCTCAACCGGATTTTTGAAATTTTTCAATAAGCATTTCATATAAAGGAAGTTCTTCCCCATATTGAAACTGATGAACTCGATTGGGAATCCAAAAATTTTGTGTATGGATAATTAAGAATAGCAGGATCAAAGTACCAAATAAAGTCATGCTTTTGCTATACCATGTGACACCTGGTGTATTGTCTTTATAAAAATATTGAATCGGCCGGGCTTTTCTGTTCTTTCTCCAAAGAACAAGTCCTTGAATTATATGAATTATAAAGCCAAAAATTAGAATAATTTCAATAGATCGGATTATAGGATTTGTAGCCATAAAATGTGCCCCAATAGTAAATGTCTTACCTTTGTCATTATAGAAAATAAGTGCATTTACCGAAGCATGTACAATAAGAAAACTGATTAGGAATAAGCCACTTAATGCCATTAGGATTTTCCTGCTTATTGAGCTTTTAAACATAGTGATAAGTTTTTATAATATGATAATATTGTTTTGGTCTATATCAAAGTCCCTGAAATTTACTTCTCCCAACATATCCATCAATTCTGCTTCTAATTGAAAACTAATTTGAGATATTGGAACATCATTGGCACCTCCTTCAAAAGGATTTTCAGTATTTTCACCTACCTGCGCTATGGAAGAATATAACCAAGAAATTAAGCAACTGAAAGGAAGGATCAACCAAATCATATTTCCTTTCATAAATCCGCAAACACTTTCATTTAGACTGTTAAAATCTGCCAGCAATCCATATGGTAGTAGAAATGAAAACGATTGAATGAGAAGATTATTAATAATATTATACTGGCGTGGAAATGGTGACTGTTTAATGTGTTCACTTTTCCCCTGCAAATTGTAAAACTCTTTTATTGATTTTTCCATATCAACAAATTGTGTCACATTGATTTCCTGTTTTTCGTATAGATATTTCAGCGTTTTACTTTGCAGGCTTAAAATGTAAGTTGAAATATTTTTTACTTTATAAATATTCTGTAGTTCCTCAGCAACCAGGTATTTAGCCAGTTCTTCTTCAAGGGGTGTTTGTTGTTCAGGAATTTTAAAGTGTTTACGATATTTTATATTATGTTTTTTATTTGTTGATTCCCAGCTTTTGGTTTCTCTCATACTATAACGTAAGGCAGTGACCCAAGCCATATGATTATAAATAAGGGTTGTTGAGGTTTCACTATTATTCTGTAAATAATCTTTGCTTACTAAACCCCAGGAACGGCTATTTGATAAAATAGAAGTCCATACATCCTGGGCTTCTATAGACCGATTATAACTTAGGTTATTTTTGAACCCTAAAATAAACGCGGTAGCAGTTCCCAGCATTGCAATGACAGACCAGGGAATTGCGACCCATTTTATTCCTAATATATGATACAGACATATTGGAATAAAACCTAACAGGAGCAGGGTATAAATTCTTCCTTTAGTCCATATCACAAATTCAAAGAGGTTGTAGGATTTTCCTATATACATTATTTCTATTAGTATTTGCTAAAATCGTAGGTTTAAATAACCTACGACTTTAATTGTTACTTTTTAAATTGATACAAAAGACATTTTTATTTATAGCCCATATCAACGTTTGTTTTCAGGTTTAGCAATCCATGTCATATACTCGGTAGTTCCCAAATAAACGGGATTCTCAGGAGTAAGTGTTGTCTTTTTTAATATGGCGCCTGAATAGGGAGCATTAATATCTGTCTCAACTTCTAAAGACTTTTGAGTTGACAGGATATATTGTTTTATCCACTCATCTATTTGGAATCGTTCAGGTCCGCCTATTTCAAGAATTTTATTGGCAGGTTTTTCTGTTGCTATTTTAGCAAGAAATGTGGCAACATCGGCACTCGCAATAGGTTGAATAAATGCATCCGAAAGTTTTACCTTTTCTTCTGATGTACTTGTTGCTACAATACCACCAGCAAACTCAAAAAATTGAGTAGCGTGTACAATTGTAAAAGGGACGCTGGATTCTTTAATTAAGTTCTCTTGAACTTGCTTGGCACGAAAATATCCACTTTCCTGTAACTTATCAGTTCCAACAACTGACAAAGCAATGTGATGTTGTACACCGGCTATCTTCTCCGCCGGAAGTAAATTTTGATTTGAAGTTTTGAAGAAATTCATTACTGGTTCATCATCAAATGATGGTGAGTTGGAAACATCAATAACTACACTTGCATTTTCAAGAACGTCTTCAAGGCCCTCTCCGGTAATAGTGTTTACACCTGTATTAGGTGATGCAACGATTACTTCATGCTCCTTCTTTAGGATGTTTACTACCTGGCTGCCAATAAGTCCGGTACCTCCAATGATTACAATTTTCATTCTGATTTTGTTTATAATTGTTAATGCAACAAAATTGAAAATAAAAAAAACATTAAAACTTAAACTGGTTTAAGTTTTTACAAAGGCACTATATTCATCTTTGTACTGTAATAGCCATTGAGGCTACCGAACTGTAGAAAATCAATTCAAGCACAGGCCCTGCAACATTAAGTTGCAAGGCTTGTTATATTAAATAATGATCAGAAAATATGCAGTACCAGAAGGAAGTTAAAACAATTTCAGGATCGAAAGAAATCTATTAAAGTTGATGTATTTTAGTTTTAAGGAGTTGATTCTGCTAAATTAATTTTAACAATCATAAAATATATCATTATGAAATTGAGGTTTTAGGAAGTTGAATTTTCATAAATTCGTTTTTGCTAGCAAAAGCCGTTTTTTGCCGAAGTCAAATTTTGTATTTTTTCGGGAACATTGATTTTTAGTAATATATCAAAAAATTAAAATGAAGACATTATTATATTTAACAGATCTCTATTATAAGGCAAAAGGAAGAAAGTATTATGAGGAAGATCTATACATCACTTCAAAATTAAAAAATCACTTTAATCTTCTTATCGGACATCCACATCAAGCAATTTTAAATCTTGAAAAAGCTGATCTGGTGGTTTTTAGAAATACAGGCTCAATACTCGGTTATCAAGAATATTTTCAGCAGTTTTTGACAGAAGTTAAAGAAAAGAACAGTCTGACATTTAATTCATTCGACGGGAAAGCAGATATTTTAGGAAAACAATATTTGATAGATTTGACGAATCTGTCGTATCCGGTAATTCCTACTATCGAAAGTTTAGGGGAACTTGATAAAATCGGAATCCACGAAAAATATATCGTTAAATTAAAAAATGGAGCAGATTCGATAGGGATGGAAATTTTGACCCATGAGAAATTGCTTAATTCAAATCCTCAAGGAAAATTAATTCAACCATTAATTGATTTTGAATACGAAGTTTCATTCTATTATTTAAATGACCAATTTCAATATGCCCTTTATGCTCCTGACAAAAACAAACGCTGGGAATTGGTAGAATATAAACCAACAGAAAAAGATTTGGAATTTGCGAAAAAATTTATAGAATGGAATAATATAGAACGCGGAATTACAAGGGTCGATGCTTGCCGTCTTAAAAACGATACACTTTTGTTAGTTGAACTTGAAGACCTGAATCCTTTTCTTTCAATCGAATTGTTGCCTGAAGAGAAACGAAATCAATTTATAAATAATTTAGTTGAAGCATTAAACTCATCATCTAATGATTGATAATCTATCAAACTGATTTAAAAATTTTCCCTTTAAAACCAATAAACGATCTGCTTTCAAATCTTAAAACTAAAATTAATCTCGAAATGGAAAGTTGTGATTTTATAAAATAGTTATACCTACAGTTTTGCGGACAGGCAGATGTTTTGCCGCAACTGATCATATGTCTATTTCATATTACGATTTTAATAATTTGTCCCGGGAATCTCAAATTGAGCTAGTTATGGACAAGCGAAGAATAATTAATGAAACGATCAATAAAGAATGAATGTTTGAGTAGATTTTGTTAGAGGTTTAAAAAATATTATTCTGGCTTATTGTGCCATAAAAAACAAAAAAAATGGCTCCATCTAGATTAAAATGGAGCCATTTGGCTTTTGGTGACCTCGACAGGATTCAAACCTGTAACCTTCTGAGCCGTAATCAGATGCGCTATTCAGTTGCGCCACGAGGCCTTGTGTTACCTTGTTGTTTAAAGGTTTGCAAATATAGCACTTTTTTCCGTTCTTTGAAAGATGAAACAAAGAATTTTACTTTTATTTACGGTTTTTGCGCTAACAGCTTGTAAAAGAGAATCAAAAATTTCGTCCTCAGACTGGACAAATATATCTGCCCGTACCCAATTTAAAGAACACGAAGGTACCCTCGAGCTAAAATCGGGGAATTTCACTTATCATTTTAAACAAAATCAAACTCCATTTAAGAAAATAATTCTGCTGAATGCAAGTATGGCAGGGTATATTTCAGAGCTTGGAGCAGAAAATCTAATCATAGGAGTTTCCAGCCCGGAATATATTTATTCAGAAAAAATTCAGAATATGCTTAAAGAAGGAAAAATCCAGAACGTAGGAAGCGAGCAGAAATATGATGTAGAGAAGATTATCTCCATGAAGCCGGATGCTATTTTTACCAATCATATTGCCAGCTTTGACAATACTTACGAACTGCTAAAAAACAATGGTATTCAGGTGATATTTCTGGATGAATACATGGAGCAGAAGCCTTTGGAAAAAACGGCCTATATTAAACTTTTCGGAGAGTTTTTAGGAAAAGAAAAAGAAGCAGAAACGAAATATCAGGAAGTTGAAAAAAATTATAACGATCTGAAACAGCTTGCATCAAAGGCCAAAGAAAAACCTGTGGTACTGGCTAATGAAATTTACGGGGATGTATGGTATCTTCCAGGTGGAAATACCTCTGTTGCCCATTATATTTCGGATGCCAATGCCAATTATATCATGAAGGACAATAAAGATGAAAAGGCATTGACGATGAGTTTTGAAGAAGTATATGCCAAAGCTGGAGGTGTTCAGTATTGGGTGAATGCAGGAAGTCATACCTCAAAAAAAGAAATGTTGGGGATGAATCCTTTCTACGGAAAACTGGATGTATTCAATAAAGGAAAAATTTACACCATAGCAGGAAAAGAAAAACTGAAAGCCAATGATTTCTTTGAAAGTGGGGTGGTAAGAGCAGATTTGATCCTGAAAGATTATATTAAAATCTTTCATCCGGAACTTTTACCGGATTATCAGCTTACTTACATGAAAGAATTGCAGTAACTCGTACTATTTGCTTATTTTTGCCTTTCCTTTTTATAAAATTATGTGGAAAAAAATTAAACAGCTTATTTTCATCATTCTTGTTCTGAATGTAGTTTTTATTATCTGGGGCAGATTTTTTAATCCCCCGATTACCCTTACCCAGATAGGAGGGCTTTTTGAATATGGAAAACTACACAGAGATTATATTTCCTATGACGAAATGGGAAGCAATGTGAAAAAAGCCGTAATTGCTTCTGAAGACCAGAAATTCTTTGATCATGATGGTTTCGATTATACAGCAATCGAAAAAGCGATGAAATATAATGAGAAAGGCAAAAAAATAAGAGGAGGAAGTACCATTTCCCAGCAGACCGCAAAAAATATATTTCTTTGGCAGGGCAGAAGCTGGGTGAGAAAAGGGCTGGAAGCAGTCTATACTTTTATCATTGAAAAAGTATGGAGTAAAGATATTATCCTTGAAAGATACCTGAATTCCATTGAAATGGGGCAGGGTGTATTTGGAGTGGAAGCTGCTGCACAATATTATTTTGGAAAACCATCCAAAGACCTAAGTGCTTCAGATGCAGCCTGGATCGCCGCTGTATTGCCTAATCCAAAAAAATACGACCCTAAAAATCCATCTCCCTATTTAAGAAAGAAACATAATTGGATTATGAGACAGATGAGGAATGTGAGTTTGAAATAGTATCTTTGTACTAATGAAATTCTTTAATTCCAGCACAAACTTTGAGTCAGTTCTTAAAAAATATTTTTCTTTTAAGAATGAAACCCTTTCTTTAGAACCCTTTGCAGAGTTTTTAGAGACCATCAAAGAGGTAGACTTTACAGATGTGCTCAATTTTTTCAGAAGCAATCCTAATTTTGCTGAGAACTTTAAATATTACATCCACAATATTTTTAAAGGACGACCTTTCAATCTTTCGTTGACGGAAGCTAATATTCTTTCAGAGAATGCCTTCTTTCCGGAGCTTAAAAAAAGAATCCTGAACAAGGTTTTACCACCCGTTGAAAACGAAAAGACAGTGTGGTTTATGATTGATAATGTGAGTCTGAGACCTAAGAAAGATCTGAGATACCTGCATAACCTTCCCGAAAATGAGATTGATGAATTTTTAAACATGCTGGGGGCATCAGATTTTATTCTGAAACCCAATGTGAAAAAAGAACTCATTTTCTCTATGAATATTCTTTCCTGGAGGGTTACTGGGATGGCTATGGAGGTGGAAGTGGTGAGAATGGCCCCACAGTACAGAAATCTGGACAATCCTTTTCTTGCCCTTCAGAATGAGCTGGAAACATTAGCAGATGATCTGGTAAAAGAACCCGAACTTCAGCTTCACTCTAAAGACAGCAGATATAAACAGATAAAAATCTACGCAGAGCAATGTCAGGAATTTGTAAATATTGCTTTTAAAAATTCCGCTAAATATGGTATTTCCGGAAAGATTAACCAATCCCTGCTTAAGATTCGCCAGCAGACTGAACGAATTTATGATATCGTACAGTTATTGGTCATTGATACCGATGAAGATGCTCTGATAAAATCTAAACAGTTGGTCTTTAATATTCTGAGCTATAAATCTCATAAAAACAATATTTCTGATCTGATTAACGATAGTACAAGGCTGATTTCCCACCTTATTACCAATCATACCGCAGAAGCCGGAACGCATTACATCACTTCTACCCGAAAGGAATATATGACGATGTTCTACAAGGCGAGTGGTGGTGGAATCATTGTAGGAGCACTTTGTGTTTTGAAAATGCTGTACGGGTATATTCCGGGGAGTGACTTTTCACACGCTTTTCTGTATTCGATGAATTATGCAATGGGATTCGTGATGATCTATCTGATGGGCTTTACTCTTGCTACAAAACAGCCGGCTATGACTGCTGCTACCATGACAAAAGTATTGTCTGAAGAAGGAAAGGCCCAAAGAAACAATACTGAATTTGCCCATTTGGTATCCAAACTGTTCCGAAGTCAGTTTATTGCCTTTGTAGGAAATGTATTACTCGCTTTTCCGGTGGCGCTTGCCATTATTTACGGACTCGATGTATTTTTCTCACAAAATCTGGCAGTAGACAGATCTGATAAACTATTAAAAGACCTTGATCCTTTTAAATCAAAAGCGATTCTGCATGCAAGTATTGCAGGGTTTTATCTTTTTATTTCAGGAATTATTTCAGGAAATATCGGGAACAATTCTGTGTTTTACCAGATTCCGGAAAGAATTGCCAAAAACCTTTCAATCAGAAGCTTTTTCGGAAAGAAATTCGCAAAAGGACTTTCAAAATATTACGCTAAAAACTGGCCTGGGATTGTTTCCAACTTTTGGTTCGGGGTGTTCCTTGGAGCAACAGCTCCGGTAGGAATGTTTTTCGGGCTGGATCTGGATATCAGACACATCACCTTTGCAGCGGGTAACTTTGCGTTGGGATTGTATGGGAAAGATTTTTCAGTAGATTCCTATACATTCTGGATGTCTTTTGTAACAGTTTTCCTTATTGGTTTCTTCAACTTCCTGGTAAGTTTCAGTTTATCCATGTTCCTGGCATTCAGATCGAGAAAAATGAATTTTGGACAGGTAAGTGATATCTATAAAGAAATTTTCAGATATTTTACAAAGCATCCGCTGAAATTCTTCCTGCCATTAAGTTCAAGATTGGATAAAAAAGCAGATGACCTGATGAGCAGTACTATTTCTAATAAATCAGAAGAACATTAATAATTAAAATAAAAAATGCTATCTTCAGGTAGCATTTTTCTATAGAATATCTTTTGTCCTTATAAAATCTGAAGGTCATTAAATTTTTCTGTCCCAAATTTATCCTGGAACTTTTTGAGATAAAAGTTTTTACGCATTTTAAAATCATGTTTCAGTAAAGGAGAATCAATTTTAATAATAACACATTTGTTTTCTATATTGACACTTCTAATTTCATTAAAAAGGCTTTCATCAAGATAATCTTCAAGGAAATCTTTAATGTCAAATGCAATAAGTTTATGTTCAAAACCGTAGATTCTGGCAAAAGATTTTACCAGTTCGGAGGATTGATATTCACGTTTTTTCTTCTTCTTCATAGTCGGGTTTCGGGGTGCGTGATTTGTGTTTTGGAGTTTCGGAATTTGTTTTGGATGATAAGTTAAGATAAAAAATACTACAGTATGGATAAATAAATTTAATATTTTGTTTTTTAAATTATAACCGGGTATTTCTGTATTGTCAGGCACTAAACTTCAAAAATTATACTTTCCTCATTAATTTTCTTAACTACATTTTCAGTTCTTTCCCGATGAGTATCCGTAATGAATATCTGTCCAAAGCTTTCTTTGTTGACCAGTTCAATCAATTGTGAAACTCTCATATCATCAAGCTTATCAAAAATATCATCCAGTAAAAGAATAGGTGTTTTTTTGGTAAGTTCTTTCACAAGACTCATCTGAGCCAGTTTTAAAGAAATAAGAAATGACTTTTGCTGGCCCTGAGATCCTATTTTTTTGATTAAAACATGGTCCATTTCAAAAAGAAGATCATCCTTATGAATTCCTTTTGAAGTATAGGTGAGCATACGGTCTCTTTCGATGCTTTCTTTTAAAAGATTTTCAAAAGAATTTTCCAGCAAATGAGATTCATAAATAACAGATACAGTTTCTTTCCCACCGGAAATAATCTGATAGAAATTCTGAACAATTGGATTGAGCTGTTCTACAAATTCCTTTCTTTTCTTAAAAATTTTAGTCCCGAATCGGGTAATAGGGTCATCATAAATTTCCAGCGAATCCTTGTCCCAAGTTCTGTTTTTGGCGAAATATTTCAGCAAAGCATTTCGCTGTTGAATGGTCTTCTGATATTGGATAAGGTCAAAAAGATACTCTGAATCCGTCTGAGAAATCATAGAATCCAGAAACTTACGCCTGCTTTCCCCGGAATCCGAAATAAGATTGGAATCATAAGGTGAAATCATAACACTCGGAAGGTAGCCGATATGGTCCGCAAGCCTGTCATAGCTCTTATCATTCTTTTTGATGACCTTTTTAGCTTCCTTAGGCTGAGTGATTCTGATGATATCTTCGCTGTCTTCATTTTGAATTTCAGCATCAAGAGTAAAGAAATCTTCCTCTCTTTTAATATTATTGGCATCTGTATTTCCCAGGAAACTTTTTCCTACGGATAAATAATGCAAAGCATCCAGAATATTGGTCTTTCCCACACCGTTATTTCCTACAAAACAATTGATTTGCGGGGAAAATTCAAATTTTTTCTCAGAGTGGTTTTTGAAATTGTAGAGGGAAAGCTTCTTGATAATCATTCGTCAAAAATACTCCATTATTAGTAAAAATAAAAAAGGAAGTGCCGAACAAGTTTCCACCCCGAATGAATAATAAGTGTCATCTCTTTTGTTTTCAGAGAAATAGATGAAAATATAAGTTATGATGCTTGACATAAAAAAAGCTAGTGCATATGCTAATTCAAGGTAGAAAATTGAGAGTATGCTGCTGATGAAAACAAGTGCATAGGCAATGTATTTGGTATTCTGAACCCCTATCAGCATAGGAAAGGTCTTTACGGTGTCACTATTCATATCCCGGATATCAAAAGGAAGCACAAGAGCAGTGATAAAGGAAAAGCTGATCAGGAAGATAGGAACACTGAATTCTGGTAGGGTGAGCCAGCAGTTGACCAATGCCCAAACTAATCCGACATAAAAAACTTTGAGTAAGGGGATTTTCCGGATATAAACATCAAGAAAAAAGCTGTTGTACAGCAGTCCCAATACGACAATAATGAACCATTTCAAAAGCCTTATTTCATTGTGATTGTGAATGATCAAAAAAGCACATGTGACTCCGGCTATTGCATTTACAATTACTATTTTAAAAAAATGTTTGGTGTATTGGTATTTAGTATACAGATAACCACTGAAATAAGTGATGAAAATTAATGCAAAGGTAGGGAAACGGAATGTGTTTTGCTCTTTCATGAAAAATACTGCAAAAAGAGTTCCCATAAGAGAGACATAAAGTTGGCTGTCTATGACAGTTTTTTTCAGTATTTTTAAAATGTTCATTTATCAAAATTAATATATATGAAAAGATTTTCCAAGATTTTTATGCTTTTGCTTGTAATGCTAAGCTTTTCAACGGTATCCGCACAGAAATATTACGATACCCAATGGAAAAAAATTGCTGAAAACAGTACGAAAGGAGCTTATAAATCTAATCTTCCCATTATTTTAGACATACAAAAACAAGCGATGAAAGAAAATAATGCCTTTGAACTGATCCGTTCTCTGAAAGCGGAGTTCAGTATTGTAAACCAAACGGTGGATGATGACCAGAACGATTCCGCTTCCCAATTTTTTAAAAAGCTTAAAGATGCAGAAGGCAAGATGAGCGGGGAAAGTAAATTGGTATACAAAGTTTTACTGAATGGTTTTTTCATGGATTATTACAACCAGAACTCATGGAAAATAAACGGAAGAACCAATATCAATTCTCAGGATGTTTCACAAATTGAGACCTGGAGTAAGCTTGATTTTAAAAATTATTTGACAAAAAGCTTTCAGGAAATTGATCAGGAAAAGCCTGAAATGAAAAAGATTTCTCTGGAAAAGTATAAGAATATATTTTCCGGAACGGGTGACACAGCCTATTTTCCAACCTTGTCTGATTGGTATGCAATAAAGAAAGTAGAGTTTTTATCTGAAAACAATATTTTCACAAAAAATGAACTGACAGCAAACCGTACAACGATCAATGCGATTTATGATGAGCTGATTGCTCAGAATACAGGAAATGCAAAGCTGTATTTCATGAAAGAAAAGATTACAGAGAATTGTAATTTCAATCACTGCAAAGATAAACTTGAACAGCTTCAGAATCTTTTAAAATCTAATGTAGAAGGAGATTATAAAGTGGTAATCATGGGAGAAATCATGGATGAACTTGTGGGCAAGAAGAAACCTAAAGAAGCTATTGCGTTGGCTGCCCAGGCTAAAAATGAATATCCGAAATCTCCATTCATTGAGAATATCAAAAGTAAGGAAGCTCAGATTGTAAATCCATATCTGACTTTAAAATATGAAGCCCAGACTCAGAATAATCTGCCGATTCATTTTGTTGCACAATATCAGAATGTATCAGAATTTACCCTGAATATTTATGAAGTAAAAGATGATTTTACATCACTATTCCAATACGTTCAGAATTCTTATTCCGATACTTTCGGAAAATTAAAGAAGAATCTGGTAAGGAAAGAAACATTCCAACTTCCTGATCCTAAGGATTATCAGAATCATAGAACTTCACTGGAAGTGAAACCGCTTCCTTCAGGAGTGTATGTCGCAGAATTCACGGTTGCCGGAGCCGACATGAAAGACTCAGACTCCAGACAGAATTTTTACTTTCTGGTGTCCGGAAACAAGATCATCTACCAGTCTAAAACTGACAGAAAACCTCTTGCAGATGAATTGAAATTGGTTAACAGTGAAAATGGGAAACCTCTAACATATGAAGGTCTTAAATTTTATGAATTTGTTTCCAATAAAACGTTAACTAAAATTGATGGAACAACGAATGCAAGCGGAGTATTTAAGTTCCCTTCTTCTGAAAACAAAGACTATTACAGAACTTTCCTGATCCAACAGCCTAAGACCAATGATTTCCAGATCATGCAGGTCTATGGAAACAGAGGAAATGCTGACGATTATAATCCTAACAAAGAAACCCGTTCAACTGCCCAGATTTTCATAGACAGAGGTATTTACCGTCCTGGACAGACTGTTTATTTCAAGGTGATTAATACCAGAATCAATAAAGAAGTTGAATCTGTTCTTTCAGGAATAAAACAAAAAATTACTTTATTTAATACCAATAGCGAAGAGGTTTCTTCCCAGGAATTTACTGCCAATGAGTTTGGTTCTTACCACGGAAGCTTCATTCTTCCTAAAGGAAAACTGAACGGTAATTTTTATCTGAGAATAGACGGTGAAAGCCAGGGATATAAAAATTTCAGAGTAGAAGAATACAAAAGACCGAAGTTTGAAGTCACCTTTGATCCGGTAAAAGAGGAATACAAATACGGACAAACCATAGAATTGAAAGGAAAAGCAGTCATGTTCTCCGGTGTTCCGCTGAATAATTCTACAGTAAATTATGAAATCAAAAAGCAGAATATCAGATGGAGATATTTCAGCTGGTATCCACAGGAAAATGATAATGAAAACTCAATTCTGGGTGAGGCAAAGACCAATGAAAAAGGTGAGTTTACGATTCGTCTGGAACTTAAAAAAGATGAAAAACTGGAAGGGATACAAATTGATAACTATGCCATCAATGCTTCTGTTACAGACATCAATGGGGAAACACAGACCGCCAATACGCAATTGAAAGTAGCTTCGGTCTCTCATTATATTCAGGCAGAAAATATCAACAATACTTTTGCAGATGAAAATGTAAAAGTAAAAGTGGAAACCAAGAACTATAATGATCAGAATCTTAAGAAGCCCTATCAGGTTAAGTTATCAAAACTGATCGCTCCGGACAGGATTTTCAGAGATAATTTCAAGTCTGATGTTCAGAATCTGCCGAAATATTCAAAAGAAGAATTTATCAGCAAATTCCCACACGATCTTTTTGATAAAAATGATGAGATCAAGAATTGGAAAACCGAAAAAGTACTGGTAGAAAGACAGCAGCAGCCATCTGCTGACAATGCGCAGCTTTCAACGAATCTTGATTTAGGAAAGCTTGAAGCAGGAGATTACCAGCTGGAACTTTTCAATTTCGAAGGGAAAGATACTATAAAAACAGCACAGAATTTCAGTGTTTGGGATAAAGCATCTTTAAAACCGGCTCAAAAAACTTTCCTTACGGTGATTGCTCCGAAGGAAGAATTGTCAAGAGGAGAAAAAGCTAAAGTGTATGTATTCTCAGCAATTCCTGATGCATTAGTGAATGTTTTTGTACAGGATGGTTCCGGGAAAACAGTTTCAGAAGTTCATCAGCTCAAAAAAGGAATATTGGAATATACCGTTGAAATTCCTAAAGACAAAAGTGTGTCCACACTGAATCTGCAGTTCCAGCTGGTTGCATTTAATGATGTGAGAACAGAATCTGTAGCTTTAAACATAAAAGACACAGAAAAACCTTTAAAAATTGAAACAGTAACCTTCAGAGATAAACTAGAACCGAACTCTAAGGAAAAATGGACGGTAAAAGTAACCGGAAACGATAAAGAAAAGATTAATGCTGAGGTCTTGGCCAATATGTACGATATGTCTTTGGATCAGTTTGCTGCAAACAGCTTTAGTTGGAGAAAATTGTACACGCCATTTGTGATTGTTACTTCTTACGGAATCAACAATTATCTGCAACAGCAGAACTATCAGAAAAGACTGAGATATTTTGAAGACAAATATGTACAGGTTCCACAGTTTAACTGGTTTGATGGTGACTTTTTATATTCATTACAGGGGAATGTTGCAGGAGTTGTAATTCAGGAAGGAGTTAAATCCCCGGCTTATGCACCACCACCATCACCAATTGCTGGCGCAAAATTTAAAACTGCAAGAGCATCCGTAGCAAAAGAAGTTGTAATGAACGAAGCGGTAGACGCAATGGCATCTAATGCAGATGGTGTTTTAGATAAAGATGATCAAGAAAAAGCACTGGATAAAGTGGCCGTTCGCCAAAACCTGAACGAAACAGCATTCTTCTATCCGGATCTTAAAACAGATGCCGAAGGAAACGTAAGTTTTGAATTCACTTCTCCGGAAGCATTGACAAAATGGAAACTGATGTTCCTTGCCCACACAAAAGATGCAAGAGCTGCTACATTGGAAAAAGAAGTGGTAACACAAAAAGAATTCTCAGTAACTCCAAATTATCCAAGATTCCTGAGAGAAGGAGATGAACTGAATCTGCAGTCGAAGTTATCTAACCTTACAGATAAAAAACTGGATGGTTCTGCAGAGTTACAAATTCTGGATGCCTTTACCAATGAAAATATTTCTTCAAAATTTGGAATAAATTCAGGAGTACAAAACTTTAGTTTAAATGAAAATGGAAGCAGTGCATTAACATGGAAATTAAAGGTTCCGGAAAATGTTTCCTCTGTTATTTTTAAAGTGGTTGCTAAAGCTGGTCAGTATTCTGACGGTGAGCAGCAAGCCATTGCCGTATTGCCCAACAGAATGCTGGTGACGGATGCTGTTCCGGTTTTTGTGAAAGAAGGAGAAACCAAAACATTTGTGTTGGACAATCTTAAAAATAATGCATCCACAACAGCTTCTAATGTTTCCAATACGTTAGAACTGACAACCAATCCGATCTGGGAAATCATGTTTGCCCTTCCAAGTCTGAAAAATGATCAGAATAATTCAGCAGATGTGATCTTCAATAAATGGTTCGCAGATGTGCTGGCTTCAGAAATATTCAAAGCTAATCCGAAAATGAAAACGGTTTTTGAAGAATATCAGAATAAAGGATTATTAAATTCAAATCTTGAAAAAAATCAGGAGCTGAAACAACTGTTGCTGGAAGAAACACCTTGGGTACTGGAAAGTAAAAATGAAGGGGAGCAGATGCAGAAACTGGCATTACTATTTGATGCCAATACGATGAAAAATTCTATCAGTCAGGATTGGGATGAGTTCAAAAAACTGCAAAATCCGGATGGTGGATTCTCATGGTATCCTGGTTATCCAAGTTCTTACGGTACCTCATTGTATATTCTTAAAAACTTAGGAAAGATCAACTCTTGGTTAAAAGAAAATGTAAAAGACTATCAAAGTGCCGACCAGAATGCTATGACAGCTAAACTGGTTCAGTATGTAGACAATGAGGTCAACAAGTATTTTGATGTAAAAAAAGGAAACGTTTGGAATAACTGGGCTATGGATTATCTTGATACCAGAAACTATTGGGAAAAACAATATCCGTTGAAAGGAAAAGGTGCTACTCTGAAAACGTTAGTTAAACAAAAAGCAAAAACAGCTAAGATTACAGATTTCACATTCTTCGGACTTCACCGTGCAGCATTGTTAATGAATGATTATGGTCTGAAAGATGTATCTGATAAATTGATGACTTACCTTAAAGAAACGTCAACGGATACAAAAACACAAGGCGTTTACTGGAAGCAGAATCTTAATGACTGGGGATGGTTTGGTTCAAAGGTGGTCAACCATGCTGGTGCACTGGAAGCATTCAACAAGTTAAAATCTAATGACCAAAGCTTTATTGAAGATATGAAAATCTGGCTGGTAACTCAGAAGGAAGTGAACTCATGGGGAAGCTCAAGAGGGACAGCTGAAGTGATTTTTACTATTTTAAATTCAGGAAAATCATGGACAGGAGCAGAAAGTGATAAAGCTGCTGTCGTTTGGGGAGGAAAAGAATTAGCTCCTCAGACACAAGCCACGGGTTATGTGAAGTCAACTTTAAAACCAGAAGCCGTAGATAAAAACTTAGCGACAGTAACTATTACAAAACCTGGTCCAGGAATTGTGCAGGGAGGATTGTTCTGGCAGTATTATGAAGATCTCGATAAAATCAAATCTTCTGAGAATTATATTTCCGTAACGAAAGAACTCTATAAAAAAGTGAAAACCGTAAACGGTGAAGAACTTCAGAAAATCTCAGCAGAAACCCCATTGAAAGTAGGAGATAAAGTAACCGTAAGAATGATTCTGAATACAGACAGAGCGATGGAGTTTATCCACATTAAAGATATGCGTGCGGCAGGATTTGAACCTGTAGATGTATTATCCGGATATCAGTGGAAAAATAATCTTGGATACTACCAGTCCACCAAAGATGCTTCTACCAACTTCTATATTCAGTACATGCCAAAAGGAAAATATGTTTTTGAATATGATGTGGTTTCCAATGCATCAGGGAAGTTCTCCAACGGAATTACAACCATGCAGAATTACTATGCACCACAGATGAATGCTCACACAAAAGGAAGTAATGTGACAATATCAGAATAATGTATAAAAAAACTGCAGTAATTTTTTACTGCAGTTTTTGTTTAAAGATTTCAAAAAAAAATAGAATTAAATCGAAAAATCAAACAATTGTTTAATTCTGGAATGGTTTTTGGAGTTAGGTTAGTAGAAATTAAAAAAATTATAAAGATGAAATTTTCTAAAACTTTAATTACTGGATTGGTATTGATGGCTGGAGTAAATGCTTTCGCGCAAAAGAAAGCAGAAAAGTTTGAAAAACTACAGATTGAAATGTTCCCCAAAGCTAAAGAAGGATATAAACAAGTATATATTCAGCTTCCCGTAGCAAAAAACGAAAACGATTTAAAAGTTGAACTTTTTGTAGGTGCTGAAAAAATGTTAGATTGTAACAATTATTTCCTGATGGGAGAAATGAAAACTCAGGATCTTCAGGGATGGGGCTACAATTATTATGAAGTAGAGTCTAAAGGAGAAACAGCAGGAACTCTTATGGGATGTCCAGGGCAGAAACAGACTAAAAAGTTTGTTACCCTAAAGCCTGAAACTGTAAGATACAACAGTAAACTTCCATTGGTATTTTATGTACCGAAAGATATTGAAGTTCGTTACAGAATTTTACGTCCGGATGCTGGCATGAAAAAAGCAGTTCAAAGATAAATCAGCTTATTATAATTATACAGAAAACTCCTCACAGCGATGTGGGGAGTTTTCGTTTTTATACAGTATCAGATTGAATAATTCAACGTCTCGTTTGTCATTCCGCAAGAATCCAGCTTCCAAAATTCAGAATCAATTTTTATTTATATTGTTATGATTAACTATAAGTTTTGGTAAAACCAAATTCCTATTAATTGATTCTTCCATTATCTTAGCCAAGTGAAACACCTTTGCGAACAAGCTTAAACCGATGCATAATGTATTTGCGGACATGGCGTTGTAATATATTTTTTGGCTAAAGCCGATAGAAATTTGATCTTTTATCAAACGGACTCCCTTCGTCTCCGCTCAGGATGATAGTCCGTTCCTATTGAATATTGTTTCTCGCAAATTTTGCTAATTGAAAAGATTCTAATTTTCGATGTCTCCCCATCCAAGTTTGTCATTCCGCAGGAATCTAAATCTCAAAATTCAGAATAAAATACTAAAGCTTGTTTTTCCGGTCGAGTACTTTAAAATCCTTTTATTTCTTAATAAAATTACTTTAGAATTATTGTAAAAAAAGTAGAGTTAAATTTTTTTTTCAAAGTTTTTTAGTTTTTAATTAACATTTAAACGATTCGCCCAAAACTTTATTTTATAAGGTGTTAAATTTAAACACATTTTAAACTTACTTTAAATTCACCATATTGTAGAATTATCTTAAAGGATTTTATCTTTTTTTGCATTATATTTGTTATAAACATAAACCATGAAAAACAATTTATTGATTTTTACGTTTAGTTTTTTTGCTTTCCCCGCTTTTGGCTGGGCACAGTCTGCGCCGGATTTTAAAGAACTTCTGGATAGTGCTATGGTTCGGGATTCGAACCTCAAAATGCAGGTTACCCAAAACAAACTTACCGATCTTGACGAACACAAACTGAAAGACATCTTTCTTCCTACCCTGGAATTGAGTGGTAAAGCCGGCTATCTTAACGGAACAGCAAGACTTACGTCACCGGAAATCAATCTCGCTCCCTTTATCAATATTCCGGAAGGAGCTTTTAACAATAATTTCAATGTATCAGGATTTTCGGGTATTGCCAAGGCAGATGCCAAAATGCTGTTGTATTCCGGAGGGAAGGTAAAGTACATGAAAAAAGCGGTTGAAGAAAAGAAGAAATCTGAAGATATTCTGCTGGAGAAAACAAAAGATGAAGTGATTGCCGGTATTTCCAGAGCATATGATCAGCTAGCCTTGATTCATCAGTCTAAAAAAGTGCTGGATGAAAGCAAAAAAAGACTAGATATCAACAGAAAAACTGCCGATAAAGCGCTTGGCTACGGTTTGATTACTCCTTATGACCATAAGAAAATCGAACTGGCTCAGGCCACCTTAGATGCAAAAATGGTAGAATATGAAGGGAAGAAAGAACTGCTTCTTACCCAGCTTTATATTTTAACAGGAATCAGCAGAGAAAGGCTCAGAATGATTGATCCGGTATTATCTCCTGTAGAATTGCTTGCGGCAGAAAAAGGAATAGAGCAGAGAGCTGAAATCCGTGCATTGGAACATGGGATAAGTGCAGCAGACTATAAAATAAAGGCTGAAAGAACATGGATGATTCCTAAAGTACAGCTGATGGCTTCCGCATATTATATCGGCTTGTACGGAAACAGGATCAAATCTTCAGAAAATGTAATCCCGGCAGTTCCACTACTTGGTTATGAAGGAAAAAAACTGGACTGGAGACCCAATAATATCAACGTATTTCCATTAATTACAGCAGGAGTAGGGTTTAAGTGGGAAATTTTTGATGGTAAAGAAGGAAAACACGCTGAAGAAACAGCTAAGGTAGGAAAAGAAGTATTACAGAACCAGAAAGAAGATGCACTGAAAAAACTGACATTGAATCTGGCTAATAATAAAACCAATTATGATATAGCTTCCGCTCAGATTACCTTAAAAGCCAAAGAAAAAGAACTGGCAAAAAATGCACTCGTACAGGCAGAAAAAGAATTCAGGTACGGAATGAGCAAATCTTCTCAGCTTATTGATGCAGAAAACGATCTTGAAGCTGTTGAACTTGAATATCAGAATGCCATTTTCAACCAGAGAAGAGCGGGAATAGAACTGATGAGATCTACCCAGGAACTGGATATCACCAAATTTTATTTAATCCCTTAAAAATTTAAATGATGCATAAAAATATATCTATACTCTTCGCTGCTCTGTTTTTGTTGGGGAGCTGTGACAAAAAAAATGAAAAGACCAAAGAACCTGAAGGAAAAACCAAGAAGGATGTGATCTCTTTTGCCCCAAAAGTTACCGGAAGGATCTTAAAAATATACGTTTCCGAAGGTCAGACGGTGAAAAAAGGAGATACTTTGGCTCAGCTTGACGTACCTGAAGTGTCTGCAAAAATAGCACAGGCACAGGGCGCAGTAAACGCTGCTTCAGCCCAGGAGCAAATGGCAAAAAATGGAGCGACATCCGATCAGTTGAGACAGCTTCAGGCCAAATATAAAGGTTTGAAAGAGCAATATGAATTTGCTCAGAAATCTTACAAAAGAGCAAACAATATGTTCCGTGACAGTTTAATGTCTCCGCAGGCTCATGACGAAATCTATGCAAAACTGCAGGGTGCAAAAGCACAATATGATGCGGTTGTAGCAGAGCTGGATGACGTAAACAGAGGAACCCGTTTTGAGAAAATAGAGATGGCAGCAGGACAGGCATCACAGGCCAAAGGAGCTTTGCAGGAAGCCAATGTAGCCTATTCCGAAAGATACATCATTGCCACCAACGACATGGAAATAGAAACCATCAGTTTAAATACAGGAGAGCTGGCAACAGCTGGTTTTGCCTTGTTTAACGGATATATTCCGGAAAGTACCTATTTCAGATTTACGATCCCGGAAAGTGCTATTTCAAAATATAAAAAAGGGCAGGAGGTTACGATGCAGATCGTTTATAATAAAGAAAATCTTACAGGAAACATTGTATACATCAAACAGCTTACAAAGTATGCGGATATTACAACGGCTTACCCTGATTATCAGTTGCAGGATGCGATCTATGAGATCAAAGTAAAACCTAAAGACATGAATAAGGCTAAAAGTATTTTAGTCAATGCTAATGTAATCCTGAAATAAATTGAAAAGAACGGATGAAACTTCTATTGAATTTCATGTTGTTCTTTAACATATAAAAATCTACAGATGAAAGAATTTTTCCGTCTTTTAAAACGTGAGTTCAAACTTTTTATCGGCAATTCTACCTTAAGAACCGTGTTCTTTTTGGCACCGGTTTTTTATGCAACCTTGCTGGGGTTTGTCTACAAAAGCGGAAAAGTTGAAAATACTCCCGTATTGGTGGTCGACAGGGATAATACTCCGCTGTCTAACCAGTTGACGGAAATGCTGGATGATAATAAAAGCATCAGGATTATCAGATATCTGCAGGAACCTCTGAGTATCAAAGATGAGGTGATCAGACATGAAGCTGCCGCTGTAGTGATTATTCCCTCAAGATTTGAAGGAGACATGCTTCAGAAAAAATATCCCGAACTGAATGTTTATATCAATACAGGAAATGTTTTAACGGCAAATTTTGCCTCCAAAGCTCTTCAGCTGACCATAGGAACATTCTCTGCCGGAGCATCCATCAAAGGACTTCAAAAGGCAGGAATGCCTGCAGCAAAGGCAGCAACACAATATGAGCCTTTCAAAGCCAATTACATTACTCTTTTCAATACTACCGGAAACTACCTGATCTTCATGTGGCCGGCAATGCTGGCAGTAGTATTGCAGCAGGTGATCTTATTAGCTATGGCCGTAAGTTTTGCCGCCGAATTTGAAAGAGGTTCTTTCGTGAAAGAATACCTGAAAATGAAAAAATGGGCCTTCCCAACCATGCTGATAAAAGTGATCCCTATCTGGGTATTTTCTATTCTCATTGTAGGTATTTATTACTTTATGCACATGATTTTCCATGTTCCGATGCCTGAAGGAATATTTAATTTTATTCTCCTGACAGCGGTCTTTGTAGGATCAGTTTCATTTTTGGGAGTATTTATCAGTATTCTGATTCCCGATGCATTGAAAGCAACACAGATTTTGATGGTGATTGCCTCACCGGCTTTCATTATCAGTGGTTTTACATGGCCATTGAATGCGATGCCTGCTTTCGTTCAGTTCATCGCCAATATTATTCCATTAACCCCTTTCTTGCAGGCTTTCAAAATCTTATTAATTCAAAAAGGATCCGTAGAACTTACATTTCCTTACCTGAAACATTTAAGTGTCCTTTTAGTGGTATACGCCATTATTGGCTGGATTGCTTTAAAGATCAAACTTTGGTTTATTTTCAGAAAAGCGGCACCACAGGAAATTGCAGTTGAGAACACTTCTCCGGAGGATGTTGAGTAGTCGTAGAGGGACTAATCGCCGATATCAATTAACCTTAATTAGAAATAAGATTGTTTGTCATGATTTTATACAATATTATCTTTAATGTTTGCAAAGTTATATTGAAGAATATCTTTTAATTTTCCGATCACAAAGGCACTCCGTTTAACAAGGTTTGATTATAGTTTCCGCTGAATGTAATGCCATTGCGAACAAAATTATTTTCAAACTAAAAAAATATTTTGCGACTCTTGCGTTAAAAAAATCAGATTATTTTCTTCATTGGAATTCAGGTTAATTAATAACCAATAATCATTTGGTAAGCAGTTTCTTGTCTTGTATTTCAAATGCTCAGTACTGTGTAAGTCCTCTAATGAGTAATTGCAATAATTTCTTCTTTCCTTTTTTCAACCAACGATAAAATCAAACAAAAAAACTGATATATTTGTCCATAGTAAAATAGAAATTATATGGAAAATGTATTTGATGCAAAAGATGCTCAAAATTATATTGATAGGATAAACAAATTGGTAGAAGACACCCATGGTTTATGGGGAAAAATGACGGTAGACCAGATGTTGGCACACTGCTGTATAACCTATGAGATGATTTATGAGCCGGAAAAACATAAAAAACCGGGATCTATTGCAAAATTTATATTAAAAACCTTCGTGAAATCTAAAGTCGTAGGAGAGAAAGCATATCCAAGAGATTCTCCTACGGCTCCACAGTTTTTGGTGACTACCAGAAAAAACTTTCACGAAGAAAAAACAAGACTGATTGGTTTTATTCAGAAGACACAGCAATTGGGGGCAGACGCTTTTGATGGGAAAGAATCTTTTTCTTTCGGAAAATTAAAAGCTCAGGAGTGGAACAATATGTTTGCTAAACATCTGAACCACCATCTGTCACAATTTGGCGTTTAAAACACACAGCATGAAAAAACTTTTATTACTCTTCCTTCTGGCGGCCAATTTTGTATGGGGGCAGATGCCGGATATTTCAAATACCTGGCTGAACAACAGCAAACCTTATCTTGGAACTATTGGAAACAAAGGCCAGGAACTGAAACTTAAGATCAATATTTCTGAACAGAATAAAAAGAATGACCAGGAGTATTTTGTTTCAGGATATTCCCTTGTGGATACCAACTACACAAAATTTGAAGGTAAGATTACCATTTCAAAATATAAAGATTCCAGGAAGCAGGGAACCGTGTTTGGGGAATATGAACTGGCAGAAGAGAATAAAGGAAAACATTCAGGACTTTTTAAGGGAAGATTTGTCTACAATTTTAAGTGGAATAAGAAAACAGAAAAAATTGAAGGGCAATATATTGAGCTTATAGGAGACTGGAAAAGCTATGATGGAACTATAGCGTTTAAAACTCATTTAAAAAACCAGTAACCATGCTGAGAAGAATATTAGCTGTAGTGGTGGGGCTTCTTGTAGGCTCCATTTGTATTACAGTCATAGAAAAAATAGGACATTATCTGTATCCTCCTCCCGCAGAAGCGGCCGCCGGAGATATGGAGGCACTGAAGGTATATATTAATGATGCTCCTTTTATGGCTCTGTTTTTTATCATTCTAGCATATGCCTTAGCAGCAGTTGTTTCCGGATTTACAGCCTCAAAAATCTCAAATAACGGAAAATCTACAGCAGCTGTAATCTGTGGAATCATTTTTCTACTGATAACCATCTATATGATGACCTCTTTACCTACTCCAATCTGGTTCTGGATTGTAGGAATCCTTGTTTGGGGATTGGTTTTCGCAGGACATAAACTTGCTTTAAAAACAAAAAAAATATGAAACTAGGAGCATTTTCAATCAGCTTAAGTGTAAAAGATCTTCAGAAATCCAAAGATTTTTATGAGAAACTTGGCTTTACAACTATGGCAGGAGCTACAGAAAGTAACTACCTGATCATGAAAAACGGTTCTACCTTGATAGGCCTTTTTCAGGCAATGTTTGATGGAAATATGCTTACTTTCAATCCGGGATGGGATGAAAATGCACAGAATCTTGAATCTTTTGAAGATGTGCGTGAAATTCAGAAAAGATTAAAAGAAAGTGGAGTTGAGATCGGTAAAGAAGCCGATGAAACAACCTCAGGACCTGAGCATATTTACCTTAAAGATCCCGATGGAAATATGATTCTTATAGATCAGCACAGATAACAATAAAACACATTCATGATGAGAATATTTAAGAGAATTATTTTATTTTTAGCCGCATTACTAATCATTTTGTTAGTGGTGGCAGCTTTTATCTCGGGAGACTGCAAATATGAAAAAACAATCTCTATCAATGCACCTGTAGATAAAGTATGGCAAAATACAAATACTTTAAAAGCAATGGATCAATGGAGCCCATGGAATGACCTTGATCCTGCTATGAGAAAAGACTGGACAGGCACAACGGGGCAGCCCGGAGAAAAAGTGTGCTGGGACAGTAAAAATGAAAATGCTGGAAAGGGTTGTCAGGAATTGAAAAAGGTAGATGAGGCAGGTAAAAGAATAGATACTGAAATCAAATTTCTTACTCCATATGAAAGTGAAGCAAACGCTTATGTAACAGTAGCTCCGGAAGGAAACGGAAGCAAGGCAACATGGGGATTTACATCACAGATTCCTTATCCGTTTACTTTGATGAAACTATTTATGAATATGGAGGATGCTATTGGAAAAGACTATCAGAAAGGGCTTTCAGGATTAAAAGCTTTATCTGAAAAACCTTAATAAAATACAAATTAAAACTAAACTTAAAAAAACAAAACAATTATGGCAACAGTAAACGTCTACCTTACATTCAATGGAAATTGCAAAGAAGCATTCGATTTCTATAAATCTGTTTTCGGAGGAGAATATCCTTATATCGGAACATTTGGAGAAATGCCTCCAATGGAAGGAAAAGAAACTTCTGAGGAAGACAAAGACAAGATCATGCACGTTTCACTTCCGATTTCTAAAGAAACAATATTGATGGGAAGCGATACAGGAGGAGAGTGGTCTTCCAATTTCAAAGCAGGAAACAATTTCTCCATTTCTATAAATGCAGAATCTAAAGAAGAAGCAGACAAATTATTCGGCGGTCTTTCTGCAGGAGGACAGGTAACAATGCCAATGGCAGATACTTTCTGGGGAGCTTATTTCGGAATGTTTAGTGATAAATTCGGGATCAACTGGATGGTAAACTATGATGATCCTGCTAAAATGCAGCAGCATCCATAACATTAATATTTTGTATTTGAAATATAGTTAGAACATACCGGCAATGCAATTGCCGGTTTTTTATTTGATATTATATTTGCATCCCAAAAATTTTTAAATTTGATGGAAGGAGTATATCAGACTCATAAAATGATAGAATATTTTATACTTAACACAAAAAATAGAAAAGATGAAATTTACAATTGAAGACATTAAAACAGAGCATCAGAAAGTGAAAAGCGGAGCCGATTTCCCGGCTTATATTCAGGTTGTAAAAAAGTTAGGAGTTTCTCATTATACAACCTATGTCTCAGATGGAAATACCGAATATTTTGACCAGGAAAATCAATCTGTTCAGACCAGAAGCAAGTATCATCCGCTTACTGTTTCAGGAAACCTAAATCTTGAAAACTTTAAACTAAGACTCAGACTTCACCAACAGGGAGGAACAGATTATATGACTTTCTGTAATGACTGTGCAGAAAACGGTGTCAAAGGCTGGAAGATGGATCTTCATGCGATGACCTGTACTTATTTTGACAAAAATGAAACTGATGTGCTGACAGAACAGGTTCCAGGATAGTCTTTTAGAGAAAACCGTATGCAAATTATGGTATCCAACTTTCTTTAAATCGTTTTGAAATAGTATTTGCTGTTATTGATTTAAATTATTAATTTTGTTAAAAACGATAGATAATAGTAATTAGTAAGCATGAGAAAGGTTTTTACGAAGTTGGCATTCACAGTATTAGGTTTTGGGTCCATATTGACATTTGCCCAAAAAAATGAGCTGGGAGCATGGTATATGTATTTTGGAAATAACAAGATCAGCAAGAAGCTGAACTGGCATAATGAAATTCAATACCGTAATTTTGATGCGGTTGGAGATCTGGAACAGTTACTTATCCGTACCGGGATTGGATATGATCTTACAGAAAATAATAACAATGTTTTATTGGGATACGGTTTTATTCTGAGCCAGCCGTATGTAAACGGCGAGAAAAAAGAAAATATAGAGCACAGAATTTTCCAGCAGTATATTACCAAGCAGAAATTTGGACGTTTTTATCTTCAGCACCGTTACCGTTTGGAAGAACGTTTTCTGGAAGATGATTTCAGGATGAGGTTCCGTTATATGCTGGGAGTGAATATTCCGATTACTCAAAAAGAGATGTTGCCGAAAACCCTTTATGCATCAGTATACAATGAGATTTTCCTGCATTTCAATAGTCCGGTTTTTGACAGAAACAGAGTCTATGGCGCTTTAGGATATGTTATTAATAAAAACATGAGGATTGAAGCCGGTTATATGAACCAGATTCAGGAGAACAGAAACCGCGGACAGATTCAGATTGGTTTTTATAATAATATTCCATTTACCAAAAACTGATCATCACCGCTGCTGAATGCTTAATGAAAGCCATTATTTGAAAAATTAAAATAATAAACACAAAAAATAAACACCTATGCATTCAGGAAAAAGATTTGGAGCCCGTGAGTTCATTATCTGGACCAGACGGAGTATTTATGCTCTGATCGTATTATCAGCTATTCCTACAGTTCTGTACTTCCTAGGATTGAAATTTCTCTCACTTCCGTGGCAGCCCATTGCTATCATGGGAACTGCAGTTGCTTTTATCGTCGGATTTAAAAACAATGCCAGCTACAGCAGACTTTGGGAGGCAAGACAGATCTATGGAGCCATTATCAATGACAGCCGCAGCTTTGGATATATTCTTAGAGATGCACTGCTTTCCAAAGATGCAGGTAAGGTAAAAGAAATGTTTCTCCGTCATTATGCATGGCTTACCGCATTGAGGTTTCAGCTTCGTGAACCAAGAGCATGGGAAAACATGGGGACAGAGCAGTATGATGAATATTCTAAAAAATATGACATTCCAGAGAGACTTTCCAAACTGGACGAGGAATTGAAAAAATACCTGTCCGAACCGGAGCTTCAGTATATTTTAAGCAAAAAGAACAGAGCAACACAATTGATGGCAAAACAGAGTAAAGCCTTGTCTGAAGCCTATGAAAAAGGAGAACTCAACGATTTTCAATGGACGCAGATCAATCAGCAATTGGTGAAGTTTACGGACGATCAGGGAAAAGCCGAAAGAATTAAAAACTTTCCGTATCCCAGAAACTTCTCTTCAATCACGACTTATCTTTTATTGTTGTTCATTGTTTTTGTGCCTTTCGGATTACTGAAAGAGCTTGATAAATTAGGAGACGGAACAGTAGTAGAAGGCTGGACAGTATGGTTTAATATTCCGTTTTCTTTATTAGTGACATGGTGTTTTCATACCTTAGACAGTGTTGGAGAAGCTTCTGTAAACCCATTTGAAGGAAGTCCCAATGACGTTCCAATCACTCAGATCAGCCGTACCATAGAGATTGATATGAGAGATATGCTGGATGAATCTGACCTTCCGCCAGCCATCACTCCAAAGAACAATATTGTACTCTAATTTGAAAATTAAAAGATTAGATATTCTCTGTAAAAAGCAGAAAGTGTATTGATCAAAACAAAAAATAACACTTAAAAAAACAACTTAAAATGATTCACAGCTATGTTATAATATCCATTGCAGTACTGCTGTCTGTGATGATATTGGTAATGATCGGCCAGAAATTAAAAGTCGCTTACCCGATTTTTCTTGTGATTGCAGGATTGCTGATAAGCTTTGTGCCGGGAATGCCGCGTATAGAAATAGAACCTGATCTTGTTTTCCTTATTTTCCTGCCGCCTATTCTGTTTGAAGCAGCTTGGTTTACTTCATGGCAGGACTTTCATAAATGGAGAAAACAAATATTTTCAATGGCTTTCGGATTGGTATTTTTAACATCCATCGTTGTGGCTTATCTTTCGTCTTCCATTATTCCAGGACTTACTTTAGCAATGGGATTTTTGCTGGGAGGTGTAAATTCTCCACCGGATGCGGTAGCGGCCACTTCGGTACTGAAGCATATGAAAATTCCTAAAAAAATCACCAATATCCTGGAAGGTGAGAGCCTTATCAATGATGCGTCCAGTTTAATTGTATTTAAGTTTGCCCTTGCAGCGGTTATTTCAGGACAGTTTATCTGGAGAGATGCTGTTCAGGATTTCTTTACGATGGCTATTGGAGGAATTGCTGTGGGAGTGGCGACCGGCTTTTTATTTGGAGCATTGCTCAGAATTATTCCTACCAATTCCAATATAGATACCATTATTACCCTTATTGTGCCGTACATTATGTATGTGGGAGCAGAGCATTTCCATTTTTCAGGAGTACTGGCAGTAGTGGCCGGGGGATTACTGATGTCTTATAACTCACACTGTTATCTGAGCCACACTTCAAGGATACAGTCCGGGAACGTGTGGAGTGTATTGATATTCCTGATGAATACAATTATTTTCATTCTGATTGGCCTTGAACTTCCCATTGTAGTGGAAGGAATGAAAGAATATACCATTTCTGAAGGTATTTTCTACAGTGTAGTGATTGGGGGAGCTATCATCGGGACAAGAATTCTTTACAGCTATGCATTGATGTATTTCCCAAGAGTTTGTTCCAAAGAATTAAGATTAAAAGTTCCGAAACCGGATTGGAGAGAACCTTTCATTATCAGTTTTGCAGCAATGAGGGGTGTGGTTTCACTGGCTGCAGCCTTGTCGATTCCTGCCTTTTTACCAAACGGAGATGCATTTCCACACCGGAACATTATTTTATTTGTAACCTTCGTTATCATATTGATTACACTGGTAGGACAAGGATTATTGCTGAGCCCGATCCTGAAATTATTGAATATTCAGGATGCCGGAAGTGAATTACCTGAAGAAAAGCAGGAAGTGATTCTGATGCGCAAGCTGAAAGAAACAGCACTGCACAAACTGGATAATGATTTTTCTGAACTGGCAGTCACAAACAGTCTGGTACGTCATCAAAAACACAAGCTGGAAAATGAAATGATGCTGATGGCTGACAAAGCCCAATGTATGGCTTCTACAGGAGACTATGTATCGGCAATCAATGAAAATAAAGACGTCTTGCGGCAGGTTATTCAGGCGCAGAGAAACGAACTGCACAGAATGAAAAGAGAAAAGATATTTGATGACCATGTGATGAGAGTCATTGAAATGCAGCTGGATTTTGATGAAGCAAAGATCACCGGATTTTCACATTGATCATTAAAAGGAAACCACAAAAGATAAGCTTGAGTTATAAAAAAGTCACAAAATGAAGAATCTCAGATTTTTCAAAGCTTAAATGTATTTTTCTTTATTTGAAATTTAATTTTAAACAAATTCAGGTTAAAACTTTTATGACTTTTGTGGTTAAATATTTTAGACAAAATGTTTAATTTTAGACATATTAAATCTATAATATGAGCACACCCATCACTGTTCAGTATAAAATAAATGCTCCGGCAGAAAAAGTCTGGAAAGCATTGACCGATAAAAATGAAATGAAATCCTGGTATTTTGATATCCAGGATTTTGTATTGGAATCAGGTGCGGAATTTAATTTCTATGAGCCGGGAGGAGCCAATAAATACCATCATCACGGTGAAGTTTTAGAAATAATACCTGATCAGAAATTGAAACATACATGGTCATATCCTGATTTTTCAGAACTGAAGACCATTGTAACCTGGGAATTGCAACCCGAGGACGGACAGACTTTAGTAAAGCTGACTCACGATGATATTGAAAACTTCAAAGATTTAGGAGATGGTTTTTCAAGAGAAAACTTTACAGAAGGCTGGAAAACTATTTTGGGACAAAGCTTAAAAGAATATGTAGAAAAATAGACCATGATTACATTAAAACCTTTTACGATTCAAGATGCACCTTTGCTGATTTCAAAGATAGAAGATGAAAGAATGCTTCTTCAGTTTGCCGGACCCGCATATCGTTTCCCACTTACTACAGAACAGCTGGAAACCGATTTGTCTGATGAAAACAGAACCTTGTTTACCATTGCGGATCACACAGAAACTACCATTGGTCACGCTCAGATTTTTTTAAAGGAAAAGACATTCCTGCTGGGCAGAATTCTGATCTGGGACGAGAACAACAGAGGAAAAGGCTATGGTAAAAAAGTAATGCAGGAACTTCTGAAATATGGGTTTAGTCATTTTGATAAAGAAACGGCAGAACTGAATGTTTACGACTGGAATACCGGAGCTATTGAATGTTACCGGAAAGTAGGGTTTGCCTTTGACCCTGAAGTAAAAAGCGAAGCGAAGATTGATACAGAAACCTGGGTTTCCCTGAATATGAAAATCCATAAAAATACCTTTGAATTACAGGAATCATGACACAGTTTACAGCACTTCGTCCTATTCTCTGGACAGAAAATATTGATGAGACCATAGGATTTTATATGCGTGTTCTCGGTTTTACATTGATGGATAGAAATGATGATTGGCAATGGGCTTCCCTTCGTAAAGATGAAATATACCTCATGCTTTCTCAGCCTAACCAGCATGAAAAAAATACTTCAATTGGTTTTTCCGGCTCTTTTTATTTCAATGTAAATAAGGTGGATGAGCTTTGGGAAGACCTTAAAATAAAGGCCAAAGTCTGCTATGAGATTGAATCTTTTGAGTGGGGAATGAGAGAATTTGCGATCTATGACAACAATGGTTATATACTGCAATTTGGTGAACCCATAGATAATATTGGCAATACGGAATAAAATTTGCTATTTTTGGGGAAATATTTAGAAATTCAATGAAAAAAAATATAATAGCGGGTTTCGCAGCGATTTTATTACTGGCATCTTGTAACAAGAATAAAGAAATTCTTGATACACTGAATACTTATAATAATTCAATGGAGGCAAAAGGATACCATTTCGGAGATAAGCTTGAGCTTCCGAAAGAGGTGACGGAAAATGCAGAAAGTGTAACCATCAGCTTTGGAGATAAAGAAACAACAGATTTAACCGTTGATCCTAAGTTTTTCACATTAGGTGATAATGCTGTGACATTCAACGTTAAAACAAAAGGAGGAGAAGTATTGAATCAGGATGCAACCATTAATGTATTTGCAAAAAATCCTGAAAAAAATATTCCTTACCAGATTGTAGCAGAATATCCTCACGATCCTAAAAACTTTGTACAAGGTTTCCAGGTGGAAGGAAATACCATTTATGAAAGTGACGGACAGAACGGAGCTTCCCAGATTTTAAAATATACATTGGGAACTACAACTCCGCTTGCTTCTACCAAACAGGCTCAGGAAGATTTTTCTGAAGGAAGTACCATTGTAGGAGATAAAGTATATCAGCTGACATGGCAGAGCAAAAAAGGATATATTTATGATAAAAGCTCTTTAAAGCTGCTTTCAGAATTTGCTTATCCAAATGTATTGGGTGAGGGCTGGGGACTGACGTATGACGGGAAAAGTCTGATTGCTTCTGACGGAAGTAAACTGTTGTATTTCCTTGATGTCAATAACCCTTCAAAACTGATTAAATATATCGCTGTTGCCGGTAGTGCTCAGGCTTATGATCAACTGAACGAGCTGGAATACCACAACGGATTTATCTATGCCAATGTATGGCAGAAACCAATTATTTTAAAAATTAACCCAGCCAACGGTGAAGTAGTGGGAACTTTTGATTTCACAGAAATTGCCAAACAGAACACAAAAGGAAGTGATGATGTGTTGAACGGAATTGCTTTTAAAGGTGAGAATATGTTGGTAACAGGGAAGAACTGGCCGAAGATTTATGAAGTTGTCATTAAATAACAAAAGTTTAATAACAATTTCTATCTGAATAAAATAAAGTATGTAAATTGGTAGCGTTCCATAGGGAGCGCTATCTTTAGTAAAAAAGAATTTTGAGATTACTATATCTGATATTAACTTTTGCTTTCTGCACATTTTCTGCGCAGAATATTATCCCATTAGATACTTTAAAATTGAAGGAAGCTAAAGACATGCTTGCCGATGATTACGGAAATCTGTATATCTATAAAAATAAAGATTTTAGTTTTACTAAATATGATTCTTTAGGAAAACAGATCGGGAAAATGATGCTTACTGTTCCTTATAAGGTGCAGAACGTACAAAATCCACTGAATGTGCCTTTATTTTCTGAAAATGCTCAGGAAATGAAGTTTATAGATCAGAATATGAATGAAATTCAAAGGCTTGATTTTAAGCAGAAATTTGGTTTCATCAGAATGGCTTATGCCGAAGATCTGCAGCAGCTGTGGCTTTTGGATGACAGCACAAAACGGTTGATACAGTATAATTTCAGGAACGATACCACGATCAATTCCTATCCGTTTGATATCAGTTTTGAAGATATGACGGATATGTTGGTCTATGAAAATAAGGTCTATATTTTAACAAGAAAACATATCAGAATTTACAGCCTGAAATTTGAAAAACTTTTTGAAGCCCCTTTAGAAAACGGAAAACGGTTTCGAAGAGAGAATGATGCAATTTTGGTTGTTGCCAGTAATTTCATTTCACAATACGTTCCTGAAAAAGGAATGGTAACGGTTTTTGAAGATCCGGAGGCGCAAATTGTGGATAAAAATATCCTTTCTTATTTTGAAATCAAGGGGAACAAACTCTATCTTTACAGCCTTGAAAAAGTAAAGAAAGCCAAACAGCAGAAACAGCTTGAAGCTCAGCCGGAATCTCTACAGCAATCTACAGAAAAACCAGTAGAAAAAACTGAAGAAAAACCCGATGAGAATAAGGATGAAAAGCCTTCAGACAATACGCTGCAGAAATTGCTTGAAGAGACTTCCAAAGTTCAGACTGAAGGGATCGAAAAACTTATCAACTAATCAGTAAATACAAGGAAAAAGAATATTATGCATATTGCAGTTACAGGAAACATCGGAGCGGGAAAAACAACTTTGACAACGATGCTTTCCAAGCATTACGGATGGGATGCACAATTTGAAGACGTAGATCATAATCCTTATCTTGAAGATTTCTATTCAGATATGAGTAAGTGGAGTTTCGCATTGCAGGTTTATTTCCTGGGAAGCAGATTCCGTCAGGTAAAGGAGATCAGAGAAAGTGGTAAAAATATCATTCAGGATCGTACCATTTACGAAGATGCCCATATTTTTGCAGAAAACTTAAATGATATGAATCTTCTTTCGGACAGGGATTTCAATAATTACTCATCGGTTTTCAATCTGATGAAGTCTTTTGTATCGGCTCCGGACTTACTGATCTATCTGAAATCTGATGTTCCCAATCTGGTTAAAAAAATCTATAAAAGAGGTCGGGAATATGAAGCTTCTATCAGTATTGAATACCTTTCAAAACTGAACCAGAAATATGAAAAATGGATTTCCAATTATACTGAAGGAAAACTTCTTATTGTTGAGGTAGATGACCTTGATTTTGTTGAAAAGCCGGAAGATTTCGGACTCATTCTGGAGAAAATTGAAGCAGAACTTCACGGGTTGTTTTAACATATTTTTATCAGAATATTAAGACAGACTCAGTTTAATTCTTTTTAAATTTGTCTATAGCAAGTTTAACTTTTTGAATAATTATATCATGGTAGTTAAAGTTTTACATAATGGGAACTGTTCAAAGTCCAATGCCGTACTGGAGTATCTTGACGAAAACGGAGTGTCTTTTGAGATCATTAATATTGTTGAAGATCCACTAAGCATTCTTGAGATCAGAACTGTGTTGAAAAAGCTTAACCAAAGTGTTTTTCATATCATCCGCAAGACAGATAAGCTGTATGTTGAGAATTATGCAGATAAAAATTATTCAGAAGAAGAATGGCTGAAAATTCTCTCCGAAAATCCCTCTCTGATCCAAAGACCAATTTTGGTAAAAGGTTCAGTCGCGATGCTGGGAAGGCCTATTGAAAATGTGAAATTTTTTATTGAAAAATAATAAATATACAAACATAAAAAAATCCGTTCTGTAAAAGAGCGGATTTTTATTTTATTGAGCTTTTGTTTTCTCAGTTCCGTTGATTGCATTATATAAAGCTTCCAGTTCTTTTGGCGGATGCCCGGAATCAAAACTTGAAGAAGTATACTCTTTTCCGTTAGAAGTAATAATAATAGAAGCAGCCATGGCACGGTCAGAATGTCTGCCTGTAGTAGGAGATTTAAGATCTGATATCTTAGATAAATCAAGGGTTTCAGCAATTTTGGAAACTGCTTTCCATTCAGCAGAAGATACCTTGGTATTGACGATGTCTTCGTTTGTATTTGTTGTTTTTAATGAAGGAGTAAAAACAATGCTCTTACTAAACCCTCTCGTTCTTTCTGCTAACTGAATCTGTTCAATCTTTTGCTGCTGTACTGCAGTGGTGATAGTTGTTGTGCTGTTTTCATTGCTGTTTTTGTGAACACAGCTTGTTGCAGATGTGATTAAAACAATATTAAATAGGATCAGTTGGATGTTCATAGTGTTTTTATTTACATTTTTAAACAATAAAAAACCGCTTCATTACTATAAAACGGTTCCTGTTTTTACAATAGAATAACGCCTTCTATTTTTGCTACTTCTTTATAAATATTCACAACCTGGTCTGCATCCAAAACAAATGCATTGATGTTGCAGGCAGTGTATTTTCCATTTTTACTTTCGCGGTTTCCCAGTGTAAATTTAATGCCGTCAAAAACTCTGTATATTTCAGTAAGTTTTGACTGGTCTGTAGGAATAATAAATTTAAATAAATAATCTTCCGGAAAATCATGATGATCCTCCAGTTTATCCTTCAAAGACTTGTAAAACTCTTCAGGATTTGCGTGTTGATTTCCTTGTAATATATCCATCTGCAATTATTAATATAATATAAATATAACGAAATTTCTCCTATTTTCCAAATGGTCCCAGAAGAGATTTGGAGTTCTGATGCTCGTAATCTTCAATGATATTGAATAGCCCGTTTACCAGTTGTTCGGAAGCTAGCTGACTCAGTCCGCCTGAATTAACCGTGTTTTTATTTCCCCCTAAAAGACTGCCCAGAAAATTGCTTCCAGATAATGCGGAGTTGATGGTTTTTACAATCCCGTATTCATTCAGTTTCTCATCCACTTTCGGAGCGATTGCTGCAATAAGCTGCTGGGATGTTTTTTCTTTCAGAACCTGTGTCGCGGTAGTTCCCTGCATGATTCTTGTTACGTCCTGAGCATTCAGACTGTTGACGGCACCTTCCAGAATAGGTTTTGAAGTATTTACCGTGTAAGCTGCTGCCTGTGCAATATAATCTCTTTCTTTAGCAACCAATGACGGGGCCACCTTTTCCAGCATAGAATTGATGTCTCTCAGCTCTTTGGGAAGTGCTTTATCTACCATGTTATTCTGCAGAAAGGCTTCCTTATTTCCATAAATACCCATTCCTTTATCAATACCATTAAGCAGAATTCTTTTAATAATAGAAAGCCCCATGTCTGATGTGGCCAATGTTGTACATGATTGTACACTGGTGGTAATAACAGCACCGGTTCCTATGATAAGAGCGGCTGCAATGATATATTTTTTCATTGATCTTTTTATTATTGATTTCTAAATGCTTTTTTCTCAAAAACTGCACCAAAGGTAATTACTATTCTCTATTTAACAAAATATTAAGCTTGCAACAGGATTTGGTGATTTTTTGTATTGAAAATGTTAATTTATAATTAATAAAATGATTGATAATTAATAATTATTTTAAATATAAAATTATAAAATTTAGAACTTTGTCAATTTTAATACAGTAAAACTTTATAATTTTTAAATATTTAAGATAGTTTAACATTGTTCAATATTTTTTCTATTTTTGGCTAATGTCTTTTTTTGAGATTTTAAATAACTCCACTATTTAGAGACAGGTACAAAATTGAATTTATTTGAATAAAATTGAAACTATATGAAACAAAGTAATTTAAAGTATTCATGTCTCATTGCCGTATTATATTTTGGGATGAACGTGAATGCGCAGGTTACGCAGGATTCTGCTAAAGTCCAGAAAATTGACGAAGTCGTTATGATTGGATATGGTAGCCGTAAAAAAGTGGATAACACCACTTCTATTAGTTCTATCAGTGCAGAAGAAGTAACAAGAACAAAGGTATTGAATGCATCACAGGCTATCCAGGGTAAAGCAGCTGGGGTACAGGTAATTGCTTCCGATGCACCCGGATCGACACCTACGGTGATGATCAGAGGACTTGGAACCGTACTTGGAGGAAGAACTCCTTTGTATGTAGTTGATGGTATGTTTACTGATAATATTAATAATATCAACTCAAATGATATTCTGACATATGATGTATTGAAAGATGCCGCAGCATTGGCGATTTATGGTAACAGAGCAGCCAATGGGGTAATCATCATTACTACAAAGTCAGGTAGAGGGAAGTTAAGTGTTTCTTATGATGGATTGGTTGGATTTAGAACCCCTTTAAAAACCATCAAAATGGCTAATGGGTCTGAATTTGCAAATTACAATAATGCAGGTACAGCAAGTAATTATTTGAATCCTAATCAGCCATACGATACTGATTGGTTTAAAGAAATTACAAGAACAGGTATTTACAACCAACATAACTTATCCATTTCCGGATCTTCAGAAGTTGCAAAATACTTTTTAAGTTTAAGCAATTATGATGAACAGTCTATCCTTAAAGGGACGAATTATAATAGGACTACAGTAAGAACGAATAACGAGTTCAGAATTACCAAAGGTATCAGATTAGCTCAAACCTTAAGTGCTACTTTTACTAATGATACTCCTAAATCGTATGGCGCTTTTACAAATGCTTATAAACAATCGCCATTAGTACCTGTATATTATCCGAATGGAAAATATGGTCAGCCAATTTATAATAAAACTACCGGAAATATCGATTATGAAGGAGGAAGATTTAATAATGTAGGTAATCCTGTAATGCAGCTTGCTTACGACAATCAAAGAGGTAGAAATTTTTTACTACAGGGTGGATTAAAATTGGATATAGATATCTATAAAGATTTAAAGTTTACTTCTCAGTTTAGTGGAGAATATGGAAATTATAAATACTATAATTTCGTAAATTCTAAATCTTTCTGGTTAGATAGTGACCCGATGAGAACGGATAACCAATACTCAACTACATCACCATTAACAAGGTTAACTAATAAAAGTCAGAACTACTTCAACTGGTTGCTCAATAACTATTTAACATATACAAAGAAAATTGAAAACCATGATATTGAAGTTGTTGTAGGTACAGAAGCTTCAGTAAAGAACGGTCTGGAGACTTTAATTATTAACAGAAAAGATGTTCCAATTTCAAAAGATTACTGGAACCTTAGCGGAGTTGATTACTATGGTAACCTATATAGTGATAGTGATACAAAAGCTCTTGAATCTATAAAAGGAAACAGAAATACTACAATTTCTTACTTCGGAAGATTCCAATATAAATTTATGAACCGTTACTTATTAAGCGGAACGATTAGAAGAGACGGTTCTTCTCAATTTGCGGCTGGTAACAAGTGGGGTACATTCCCATCATTCGGAGCAGGTTGGATTGTTTCTGAAGAAAACTTTATGAAAGATGGCTTCTTTGATTTGTTGAAAGTTAGAGGAGGTTGGGGTAAAATTGGTAACCAGAATGTTCCTTTGAATTATTTACCGCTTTCAATGGGAGCAACTTATAATTATGCGTTTGGAAGTTCTCCGGTAAGCAATGGAGTTACTGTTAATAAAGGTTACGATCCGGATTTAGGATGGGAAGTTACAGAAGAATCGTCTTTAGGATTAGACTTTGGTATCCTGGATAAAAGATTAACAGGTACTTTTGATATCTATAATAGGAAAACCAAAAATCTTATTTTGGGTGTTGTTCCATATATGGCAACCGGAATTTCTGATTTGAATTATTCCCATATGGGAAGTGTTGTAAATAAAGGTGCTGAGGTAAGTTTAAACTGGGCAGATAAAGTAGGTGAGGATTTTACCTATTCAATTGGTGCTAATTATTCTTATAATAAGAATAAACTTGCCAGCATTGATCTTTCTAAGCCGGTTTCTCAAATCGTGGGAGGAAATCTTGGAAACGGACAAGACACAAAACTTTTCAACGCTAATGCTGTTGGATACGCATTAGGAAGCTTCTATTTATGGGAAGCAGATGGTTATGATGCAAACGGTAACCTGAAATTTAAAGACTTAAATGGTAATGGTGTTACAGGAAGTGCAGATCCGGGAGACAGACGTTTCTTTGATTCTTACATACCAAAATCAACATTAGGTGTTAATATTTCAATGTCTTATAAAGATTGGGATTTTGCCCTAAGCGGTTATGGAGCTTTTGGCTTTAAAGTTTACAACGGTAAAAAAGCACAAAGAAATGGTGGAGAAAATGTTGAAGCATCTGTAGCGAATGATTTCTGGACACCAACAAACACTAATGCAGCAAATCCTGTAAATCCTGCAAATATTCCAATTGCATCAACGTTCTATTTAGAAAGCGGAGATTATTTCAGAATTAATAATATCTCAGTAGGATATACATTTAAGAACTTAACTGATTATGTAAAATCAATTAAACTTTATGTAAGTGCAATTAATCCTTTTGTGTTCCAGAAATACTCAGGATATTCTTCAGAATTATCCGGATATAATCCTGCGGATCCTACTGCAGAAGGAGATCCATATAAACGTGCAGGGGTAGAATTGGATGCTTACCCTACATTGAGATCTTTTGTATTTGGTGTTAACCTAAATTTTTAAAAAATGAATAAGAAATATATCATAGCAGCCGCGTTTTTAATTTTAGGAGCTGTTAACCAAAGTTGTAGTAATGACTTTATAGATGTATCACCTACAGAAGCAATTCCTGAGTCTGCATTGGGTGAAATTTACAATAACGATGCAGGAGCAAATAGCTTAGTTACGGCTATTTACGCTAAGTTTTTAGACTGGAACATGAGTACGTTTGCCTGGATAGGAGTTACATCAATTGTTTCTGATGATGCAGATAAAGGTTCAAGTGCGAGTGATTCAGGTTCAGATAAAGATATTTTAGATGCTTTGACATTTACATCATCAACGCCATCGTTTAAAGAATTATTTGCTTCTAATTATCAGGGAATTAATAGATGTAATCAGGCATTGAAATATCTTCCTCAATTAGATAAAGCTGATCCACAATTACGTGAAAGATTAGCAGGTGAAGCTAAATTTTTAAGGGCGTTCATGTATTTTACTTTAGTGAAATCTTTTGGAGGGGTTCCTTTGGTAGATCACGTTCCAGTAACGGGAGTTGAAGCAGATAAATTGATGACACTTACGAGAAAAAGTAAAGAAGAAATTTACGCATTTATAGAAAAAGATCTTAAAGATGCTGCTGCAGTTTTACCAGCCGGAACCGGAGGTCAAAGAGCAACAAAAGGAGCTGCTCATGCGCTTTTAGCTAAAGTTTATTTATATCAGAAGAAATGGCAGTTGGCTGTAGATGAAACTAATTTGGTTACAGGTTATTCGTTGACACCAGTTTTCCAGGAAATTTATAAAGTTTCTGGAGAAAATAACGCTGAATCTATCTTTGAAATTAATGGTAGTGGTGGAACAGCAGGAAGAGCAATCCAGCAGTATAGCCAGGTTCAGGGTGCAAGAGGTACTACAGGCTGGGGTTGGGGATTTGCTACACCTACCCAAGGTTTATATGATGCTTATTCCGCAACAGATTCGAGAAGAGATGCTACAATTATCCATAGAGATATGACATTATATGATGGATATTATGTAGGTCCAAATACCGAAAATAAATTCTATAACTATAAAGCTTACTCTTCAAATTACAGAGATCAGGCTTCAACAGATGTGAATATTCGTTACTTGAGATATGCTGAGGTATTATTAATCAAAGCTGAAGCAATGAACGAATTGGGACAAACTTCTGCTGCTATTCCTTTCCTGAATCAGGTAAGAAACAGAGCTAATATCGGTAATACTCCTTCTTCTTCTCAGGCAGATGTAAGATTAGATATCTGGAAGCAAAGAAGACTGGAATTGGCTTTTGAACATGACCGATGGTTTGACTTAGTAAGAACAGGTCAGGCTCAGGCTGCAATGGCTGCCGATGGAGGAAAAGTTTTCAAGGTTGGAAAGCACGAATTATTCCCACTTCCACAAGATTTTATTATGGAATCAGGTGGATTGTCGGCTCAAAACCCTGGATATTAAAAAAATAAATCATAAACATTAGAGGAGAATGAAAGTTCTCCTCTTCTTTTAGAACCTATAACAAGAGATCTCATGAAAAGGAACATATTATCAATTGCTGTCACCTCTTTATTTTTTGTGTATTCCTGTAAAAATGCTCCTGCAGTAAAACAGGAAGTTGGAAAAATTGAAGCTGTAAAAAGTAATATTACTGATGAACAGCTTATGGATAGAGTACAAAAAGATGCTCTGAAATATTTCTGGGATTATGCAGAACCTAATTCAATGTTAGGAAGAGAGCGTTATCACGAAGATAATATCTATCCGGATAATGATAAACATGTTATCACTACAGGAGGTTCAGGCTTTGGGCTGGCAACTATTCTTGTGGGAACAGAAAGAGGATTTGTTCCGAGAAAAGAAGCGGTAAAAAGGCTTACTCATATCATGGATTTCCTGGCCAAGGCAGACCGTCACAAAGGAGCCTGGCCACACTGGATCAATGGGGAAACCGGAAAGACGGTTCCTTTTGGCAAAAAAGATAATGGCGGAGATCTTGTGGAAACCGCATTCCTTACTTCGGGAATACTGATGGTCCGTGAATACTTTAAAAACGGAAATGCAGAAGAAAAAGCACTGGCAGCAAAATGTGATGAACTATGGAAAGGAATTCAGTGGAACTGGTATACCAAAGGAGGCGAAAAAGTTCTTTACTGGCATTGGTCACCGGAATACCAATGGGAAATGAATTTTCCTCTGGAAGGATATAATGAATGTCTTATTACCTATATTCTGGCCGCATCTTCACCTACATATTCCATTGATGCAGAAACGTATTATAAAGGCTGGACGAGAAACGGAACCTACCTTACAGACAAAACAAAATACGGATTACCTTTGTATGTAAAACACAACTACGCTGAAGAATATGGTGGACCTCTTTTCTGGGCTCAATATTCATATATCGGACTAGATCCTACAGGCTTATCTGATAAGCTTGTAAAAAACTACTTTGACATCAATAAAAATCAAACTCTTATCGACTACAAATACTGTGTTGAAAACCCAAAACAATGGAAAGGTTATGGACCTAACTACTGGGGACTTACAGCCGGTTATACCAGAAATGAGGATGGAAGCACTGGTTATACAGCTCATATGCCGGGTAATAATGACAACGGTGTGATAACACCTACAGCCGCATTGAGTAGTTTTCCCTACACTCCGAAAGAATCAATGGCTTTCCTGAGATTCATTTATACCCAAAAACCTGAATTCATAGGATCTGCGGGACCTTATGATGCTACTTCAGTCAATTACGACAACTGGTTTACACCAAGATATCTGGCGATAGATCAGGGAACAATAGCTCCAATGATCGAAAACTACAGATCAGGATTCCTTTGGAAGCTGTTTATGAATGCTCCTGAAATTCAGCAGGGATTGAAAAAATTAAGTTTCCAGTCAGCTAAATATGGAATTAAGTAAATTCAATAGAAACGGGCTTTAGCCCGTTTAAAAATAAAAAGATTCAAATCCATGGCTTTAGCCAAAACTTAATAATATGAAACTAAAACTGAAATATATTCCTCTTTTACTGCTGCCGTTCTCATTACAGCTGAGCGGACAGGAAATAAAAGCAGAACTGAATCAAGAAATTAAAAGGCAGGAAAAAATATCCTACATTCTGGACTATCCTCAGAATGCAAAAGGGAATGTGCCTTTGATTGTTTTTCTTCACGGTTCAGGAGAGCGCGGAAATAATCTTGATCTGGTAAAGGCACACAGCCCGTTTACCTATAAAAACCTGATCAAAGAACCCGTTGCTATTCTGGCACCTCAATGTCCGGAGGGATCATGGTGGGATACCGTTACCGTTTATAATCTGATCAAGGAAATTCAGAAAAAATATAAAATTGATGCTTCCCGTATTTACCTTACAGGACTTTCTATGGGAGGATGGGGAACTTTGAAGCTGGCCATGGAGCATCCTGAAATGTTTGCAGCGGTAGCTTCAGTCTGCGCTCCTACAGATCAGGTAATGACGGCCAATATTAATCAGTTTAAGGATTTGAATATGAAAATATTTCATGGCGGAATGGATGATATTGTTCTGCCTGCCAATGCTTTTAATTTTTATCAAAAACTGCATCCCGTAAATCCATCTGCGGAATTGGTTATTTTCCCGAATGATAATCATAACTCGTGGGATTCTGCCTATTCAAATCCGCTGCTTTATGAATGGATGCTGTCTAAAAAGAAGCAAAAATGACCTGACACACAATGATCGAAAGATAAACCCATCGAATTAAAACTAAAAATATAAACAATAATTTAAGAAGATAGATTTATGAAAAAGTTAATTGTAATCGCCACTTTAGCATTGGCACCTGTGTTTTCCGCACAGGAAATGGTAACGAAGCCCGTTCAGTCCTATCAGACGGCTCAGTATCAGGCTAAAAAGAAAGCATTTGTAGACAATCTTTTGTCAAAAATGACATTAGATGAAAAGATCGGCCAGCTTAACTTACCAAGTTCAGGTGATTTTACGACAGGTCTTGCTAAAAGCTCAGACATCGGTAAAAAAGTTGAACAAGGTTTAGTGGGTGGATTATTCAATATAAAAGGAGCAGAAAAAATCAGAGCAGTTCAGAAAGTAGCCGTGGAAAACAGCCGTCTGAAAATTCCTTTGATCTTCGGGATGGATGTTATTCATGGTTATGAAACAACATTCCCGATTCCATTAGGTTTAGCTGCTTCATGGGATATGAATCTGATTCAGCAGTCAGCAAGAGTAGCGGCAAAAGAAGCCTCTTCTGATGGTATCAACTGGACGTTTTCTCCGATGGTAGATATTTCCCGCGAACCAAGATGGGGGAGAGTATCGGAAGGTTCTGGTGAAGATCCTTATTTAGGAAGTGAAATTGCAAAAAACATGGTGTATGGTTATCAGGGTAAAGATTTGTCTGTTGGAAATACCATTCTGGCTTGTGTAAAGCACTTTGCATTATACGGAGCAGGTGAATCAGGAAGAGATTACAATACGGTTGATATGAGCCATGTGAGAATGTTCAACGAATATTTCCCACCTTACAAAGCAGCGGTAGATGCTGGTGTAGCTTCTGTGATGGCCTCATTCAATGAAGTGGACGGAGTTCCTGCAACCGGAAACAGATGGCTTCAAACTGAGGTTTTAAGAAATCAGTGGAAGTTTAAAGGTTTTGTGGTAACGGATTACACCGGGATCAATGAAATGGTTGACCATGGTATGGGAGATCTCCAGCAGGTTTCTGCACTAGCTCTGAAAGCAGGTGTTGATATGGATATGGTAGGGGAAGGCTTTTTAACAACATTAAAAAAATCTTTATCTGAAGGGAAAGTAACACAAGCTGAAATTGATTTGGCAGCAAAAAGAGTTCTTGAATCAAAATATGACTTAGGATTATTTACAGATCCGTATAAATATGGTGATGCAAAACTGGCGGCAAAAGAAGTTTACAGCATGGAAAACAGAAATATTGCAAGAAGTGCTGCAGCTCAGTCTATGGTTTTGATGAAAAACGAAAACCAGGTGCTTCCTTTGAAAAATTCAGGAACTGTTGCAGTAATAGGACCATTGGTGAACAATTCATTAAACATGGCTGGAACATGGAGTGTTGCTGCAAAACATGATAAAGCAGTAAACCTTATGCAGGGGCTCCAGGCTAACTACGGTAAAGAGGTGAAATTCCTTTCTGCTAAAGGTGCTAATATTGATTATGATGCTAAGCTGGAGGACATCTATGCAGCTCATGGTAAAAAAACAGATAGGGATAACCGTTCAAAAGAAGAATTGTTAAAAGAAGCGGTAGATATTGCAAACAAAGCCGACGTGATTGTTCTGGCAATCGGAGAATCTGCGGAAATGAGCGGTGAATCTTCTTCAAGAACAGAAATTACCATTCCTCAGTCTCAGGTTGATCTTTTAAATGAGTTAAAGAAAACCGGGAAGCCTATTGCAATGGTACTTTTCACAGGCCGTCCATTGGCTTTAACCAATGTAAAAGATGCTCCTGATGCCATCCTTAATGCATGGTTTGCAGGATCTGAAGCTGGAAATGCGATTGCCGATGTTTTATTCGGAAAAGTAAACCCATCAGGAAAGTTGCCGATGACTTTCCCAAGAAGTCTGGGACAGGTTCCTATTTACTATAATGCTAAAAATACAGGACGTCCGCTAAGCCAGGAATTAACTGATAAATGTGAATATCAAAGATTCCGTTCCAACTATATGGATGAGTGTAATACACCATTGTATCCGTTTGGATTTGGTTTAAGTTATACAAAATTCGGGTATTCTGATATTGCAGTATCCAGTACCAATCCGAAAGGAAATCAGACTGTTCAGGCATCCATTACCATAACTAATAATGGAAACTTTGATGGTGCTGAGGTAGTTCAGTTGTATATCAGAGATATGGTGGGAAGCATTACAAGACCGGTAAAAGAATTGAAAGGGTTCCAGAAGGTATTTCTGAAAAAAGGTGAAACTAAAAAAGTAACCTTCGACATTACTCCTGAAAATCTGAAGTTCTACAACGGAGATTTGAAATACGACTGGGAATCAGGTGAGTTTGATATCATGATTGGAACCAGTTCTGATAATGTTCAACACTCAAAAATTAACTGGACTAAATAATTTAAAAAAGTTACTCACAGAAATGTGTATTATGTCTTTTTTGGCATGATTTTTAATAATACCTCGGTAATTACTATTATATGCAAATCGACATGAAAAAAACAATTTTATTGAGTACTATGTTCCTTGGTTCTTTAGCATTCGCTCAAAAAACACCTGTAGCAGGTGGAGACAGGGATGCACACGGATGTATTGGTTCTGCAGGATATACCTATTCTCAAATCAAGAAAGACTGTGTAAGAACTTTTGAACAGAAAATTAAATTGAAAGAAGTAGCTCCAAAAGAAAGTTATACTTCAATAGCTGCAGTTATTTTCAGCAAAGACATGAAAAAAGCTGAGGTTTTTGTGAAAGATAGCGTTGCAGAAAGCATCATTCTTACCAGAGCAGGAGGTAAAGCTAAGGCCTGGAAAAAAGATGGTTATGTATTGGTACCTTATAAAAAAAGCGGATACCAGCTTAAAAAGGATAATATTGTGATCTATCAGTAAGATCAGATTTCAAAATGAAAAACCACTCGGAAGAGTGGTTTTTTTTGTACCTTAGAAGAATTAACTAATACCCTATTTTGGGATATAGTTCTACCAACCAGAAAACAAAAATTTTACATATGAAAAAAACAATTTTATTCAGTGCAATGTTCCTTGCTACTTTAGTTTTTGCACAAAAACAGGCTCCTGTTCTAGGAGGTGATAGAGATGTTCACGGTTGTATCGGTTCTGCAGGATATACTTATTCACAGTTAAAAAATAATTGTATAAAAACATTTAATCAGAAAATAAAACTCAAAGAAGTAAATTCAGATAAAAGTTATACCTCAATGACAGCCATAATTTTCACGAAAGACATGAAAAAAGCTGAAGTTTTTATTCCGGATGGAGCAGCGAAAAGTATTATCCTGAATAAAGAGGGAAAAGGGAAAATATGGAAAAGTGGAGATTATATTAAAGACAGCTATGTTTTAACTCCCTATAAAAAAAGCTACCAAATCAAAAAGAATGATGAAATAATCTATCAGTAAGATCAGATTCTAAGAATAGGCAAACCACTCGGAAGAGTGGTTTTTTTGTTGTGAGCTTTGTTGATATAATTCTGTTTTATAATATAAGTTTTATTACTTTTAAGCTTTGGATATAAATCAATTTGGTTCGATCTATAATTGAGTATTGAACATGGAAATATATAAGATTGAGATATGGAAATGAGCGGGACTTGTATTCCATAAGGAGTCTTTTATAAATGATCTAAAACATCTGTATGGGATTTTTAAAAAGAAATATTAACAAAATTATTTTATTATTCTTCGGAATTGTGCTTTGTGGGAAAATTATAAAAAAAATATTTGATCCCAACCTATCTAAATATAAATATTTTAATCAGCACTGTAATGGACAAGTTATTTCAAACTCATATGATCTTATGACTCATTTTAATATTGTCAAATCATCAGATGGTAATAAAGTTTATTTGGAAGATTTAAAAATAATTTCATTAATTAAAATAGGAGATTCTATAGCGAAGAATAAGGACGTTACTTACTTTACTGTTTATAAAAAAACAATACTAAAGTAATTTATGATATGTATGAATAGTAGAATTATTATAAGAGCAATTATATATTTAGTGATGTTTTGTGGAATAATCATAGTAATTGATATTATATATAATATTATAGTTTCTCATCAATTAAAATCAGCTAACATAATATTTGATATTATTTTTGGTTTTCTATATTGGATATTATTTATTTTTTCTGGGAGACTTCAAAAATAGTATTTTGGCTTTGATAATATTCTACGATAAAATCATTAAAATTTAAGATGCATCCGGGCATTTTTTATTGATGTTGTTGAATCTTTAAATTCAAAATAAAGTATAATATTGATAAATGATTTATTTGTAAACTATATAAAATGAGTGGTTTATATTTTTGTATCTGAAAAAAATGTATATTGGTGTTACCAAATTAAAGCGTAATCCGAAAAGCATATAGAGTAGGAAAAAATCAGAAAAATAAGACTATGAAAAATCTAAGAAAACTTTCAAAAAGAGAATTAAAAACTGTTCAGGGAGGTATCCCAATGTGTCTGCCAGGATACTTCTGGTGTTCATTTGTAAAAAAATGTATCTCAGTAGGATCACCATGTGGACTTATTGATTAATTTGATTCATGAAAATAATGTAAAAACAGGTTGCTTCAGAAATGTGGCAGCCTTTTTTATGTACTTTTATCAATAGACTTAGGAATCAGGAGCGTTAAGAAAATTTGAGTGGAATCCGTTAAAAAATTTCCACTGTTTGAGCATGGGTTATAAGATAACACCGAAGCAAAACCGTATGATCTATGCGAGTTTGGGAATTTTAAGAGTACAATCAAATTTTTAGCGGATGACTCCCGTCTTGAACTTTTGTATACTTTTGCTTCAAGGTAAAAGTATAAGTGAAAAAAATGTTATTTTGTAGTCCTAATTACAGAACTTTCGTGCGATCAAGAATAAATTATATACTAGCTATTAGTATCATTATCTTAAATATACTGACACTGTCAGCCAATATATACATTATTAAAAAAGGATTTTCTCCGCTTGAAGGAGGATTTAATTTTTCAATAATGCTAATGATTTCAAATACTTTTATCATTCCTGCAGTCGCAACATTTTTTAAAAATTTAAGTTATAAATTCATAATATTATTATTGAATATATTAGGAATGTTTATAGCTGTTTTAGGAATTTTTCTGGCTTTTATGATGATAACAATTCAATGCTAGGGTTGGAATAAGGTTGAATGTGATGTGTTGTTTATTAATCGACTCAGGAATCAGGAGCGTTAGGAAAATTTGAATGTAATCCGTTAAAAAATTTCCACTGTCTGAGCATGGGTTATAAGATAGAACCGAAGCAGAACCATATGATCCATGCGAGTTTGGAAATTTTAGGAGTACAATCAAATTTTTAGCGGATGATTCCCGTCTTGAACTTTTGTATACTTTTGTTTCAAGACAAAAGTATAAGTAAAATCATGAATGAAAATCATCAAAACAGGATTTTTATCTCTCACTGAAAAACCGTATTTTTGTACATCTAAAAAGTAAAAGAACGAATGAATTCCTACAAAAATCCATTGGAAGAGCGCTACTCCAGTGAAGAAATGTTATTTAACTTCTCACACAATAACAAATTCCAGAATTGGAGAAAACTTTGGATAGCTCTTGCTGAAATCGAAAAAGACCTTGGGCTTGAAATTACAGACGAGCAGATCGCTGAGTTAAAAGCTAATGCTGAAAACATCGATTATGAGAAAGCAGCAGAGTATGAAAAGAAATTCCGTCATGATGTAATGGCCCACGTTCACGCTTATGGGGATGTGGCGCCTTCAGCAAAAGGAATTATCCACCTGGGAGCAACTTCGGCTTTTGTAGGAGACAATACAGACTTAATTCAGATCCGTGACGGACTTTTAATCTTAAAGAAAAAGTTGGTTAACGTAATGAAGAATTTAGCAGATTTTGCTATTCAGTATAAAGACCTTCCTACTTTAGGATTCACTCACTTCCAGCCGGCTCAGTTGACAACCGTTGGAAAAAGAGCGACACTTTGGTTACAGAGTTTGGTTCTTGATATCGAAGAATTGGATTTCTTCCTTGAAACCCTTCGTTTTAGAGGAGTAAAAGGAACTACAGGAACTGCTGCAAGTTTCCTTGAACTTTTCAACGGAGATTATTCTAAAGTAAAACACTTAGATAAAGAACTTTCAAAAAGATTCGGTTTCGATAAAGTTTTCGGAGTTTCCGGACAGACTTACGATAGAAAAATTGATGCGAAAGTAGTTGCTTTATTAGGAAATATTGCACAGTCTGCACACAAATTTACAAACGACTTACGTTTACTTCAAAACCTTAAGGAAATTGAAGAACCATTCGAGAAAAACCAGATTGGTTCCTCTGCAATGGCGTACAAACGTAATCCAATGAGAAGTGAAAGAATCGGAGCGTTGGCAAAATACGTGATGTCTCTGACAACAAGTTCTGCAATGGTAGCTTCTACACAATGGTTTGAAAGAACTTTGGATGACTCTGCGAACAAGAGATTAACAATTCCTCAGGCGTTTTTAGCGGTGGATGCAATTCTATTGATCTGGAACAACATCATGAACGGAATTGTAGTATATCCGAACAGAATCAACAAGCACATTATGGAAGAACTTCCTTTCATGGCAACAGAATATATCATCATGGAAGAAGTGAAAGCTGGGGGTGACCGCCAGGAAATCCACGAGGTGATCAGAGTTCACTCTATGGAAGCTTCCAAAAAAGTGAAAGAAGAAGGAAAAGAAAATGACCTTATCGAAAGAATCCTGAATGATGATTCTTTAAAACTAGACAAATCAAAATTAAAAGAAGTTTTAGATCCTAAGAACTTTATTGGTTTCGCGCCGATTCAGACGGAAGAATTCGTCAAGAACGAGGTACAGCCGATTATTGACCAAAACAAAGACTTAATAGGATTGGAAGCTGATCTTAAAGTATAAAACAATATGCAGTCTTTTCGGCTGCATATTTTATTTCCAACCCCAATTAATATGAAAAAACTACTGGTAACCATTTTATTGACACCAATCATATCCTTTTCTCAGGGTAAAGACGATTTGCATTATTTTAAATCCAAAGACTCTCTGGTTGGAGTAAAAAATAAAGCGGGAAAAATAATTGTTCCCGCGCAGTTCAAAGTCTTTTCATACCTTAAAGATGGAGATCCTGTAGAAGGAGAAACCATTCTTTTTGATGGGGATAAGGAAGGGGAAAAACCGGAAAAAAATGCCTGGGGAAATGTATATGATAGAAAAGGTACATTCCTTTACAAGCCTTTCCTGTATGATAATGGACCGGATTATTTCTCTGAAGGACTGAGAAGACTGGTTAAAAATGGTAAAGTAGGATTTGCAGACCGAAACGGAAAGATTGTGATTCCGGCTGAGCATGATTTCGCTTCACCTTTTAATTATGGTTACGCCGCATTTTGTGATGGCTGCGATTGGGAGAAAACAAATGACGAGCACAGATCCATTGTAGGTGGAAAATGGGGAGTCATGAATACCAAAGGACAAACCGTTCAGCCTGTTGCAAAACGATCCGGTAATGAAGTTGAAATTGATGGCAAATATTATCTGAATCCATTTCAGTATAATGAAAAAGAAAAAAACATCCTTCAGTTCTTTGAAAAACAGAAGAAAAAACTTTCAGATCTTTATTATGTAAACTTTTACAATAAGTTATCTGAAAATGAAAAGAATCTGTTTTTTGAAATTGTAGAAAGACCAAAAGAGAATTTCCCGTATTATCAGGTAAATACCTATAATCACAGAAAGAAGGACCTGGATATGCTTTACCGTTTTAAGTTCCTGGTTTCAGAAGATGGCAAAATATTTTATGCAATAGGGGATTTTAATGAAAAGAAGATTTCTTTTGAAAACTGGCTGAAAGAAGAAATAAAAAATGCGGAGGACTATCAGAAAGAACATAAGGATAATCCGAATAAATTTAGAAACAAATAAATAAAATTGGAAATTCCAGGACTCAAATTTGAAGAAGATAGACTTATTCCTTTAAATTTGTACGGAATAATGGTTGAAGGGAAAATCTCTTTCAAAATTTTCCAATAGAGACGGATTTAAAGAAAGAAACTTTAAGTTCAGAAAAGTAAAAAGAAAAATAAATCTAATATTAAAAATCTGATATTTAATTTTTAAGTGATGTTACAAAATCAGAACCATCAACAATTAATTACCGATCTGAAAGAGCTGGTTGATAAGACTAAGTATCAGGTTGCGGCTCAGGTAAACTCGGCAATGGTGGTTTTGTACTGGAAAATCGGACAAAGAATAAATGAAGATGTTTTAGGAAATAAAAGAGCGGAGTATGGTAAAGAGATTATTTTTCAAATTTCTCAACAACTTATTTTAGAGTTTGGAAATTCCTTTTCTGAAAAAAATATCCGAAAAATGATGCAGTTTGCGTCTGTTTTTGATGATTTTGAAATTGTCGCATCAGCGATGCGACAATTATCATGGACTCATTTCCTGCTCCTAATCCCCATTTCTGAAGATACTAAAAGAAAATTTTATCTTGAAGTTTGTAAGATTGAAAATTGGAGTGTGAGAACTTTAAGAGACAAAATTAATTCTCTGCTTTTTGAGCGTACTGCCATAAGCAAAAAGCCCGAAGAAATAATAGATAAAGAACTGAAAAACTGGTCTGAAAATAATATTTTAAACCCTGACTTAGTTTTTAAAGATCCCTATTTTCTTGATTTTTTAGAATTGAAAGATACCTTTTCTGAAAAAGATTTAGAAGAAGCCATTATTGTGGAACTGCAAAAATTCATTTCTGAGTTGGGAACTGATTTTGCATTTCTTTCAAGACAAAAAAGAATCACAATAGATAATAGAGACTACTACCTGGATTTGCTTTTCTATCATAGAAAACTGAAATCTTTAGTGGTTATCGAATTGAAATTAGGCGAATTTGAAGCCAGTCATAAAGGACAAATGGAGCTTTATCTATCCTATCTTAATAAATATGAAAAAGTAGAAGGGGAAAATCCACCCATTGGTTTAATCCTTTGTTCAGGAAAAAATTCTGAACATATTGAACTTATGAATCTGGAAGGGGATAATATAAAAGTAGCAGAATATTTACTTATCTTACCTTCTGAAAAAATTTTGCTTGAAAAATTGCATCGTTCAATAGAGATAGCAAGAAATAAATTTGACAATAAAAAATAAATCTAATATTAAAAATCTGACATCTAATGTCTAATAACAAAAGAATTTTCGTAGAAAAAAGAGGAATTTTCGATGTTGAAAGTCCAAAAATTTTTGATGAAGTAAAAGCGGTTGTTCCGGCAGTTCAAAGCGTGAAAGTATACAATGTGTATGATATTTTCAATTTGAATGACGGAGAATTTGAAAAAGTGGTAAACAATACCTTCGTAGACCCTGTTACTGATATTTTACATACAGAAAACCCATCAAAAGCTGTTCATTTCGGAATGGAGTTTTTGCCCGGCCAGTATGATCAGAGAGCAGATTCTGCGCAGCAGTGTATTGCATTGCTTACAGAAAATGAAAAATCAAAAGTAAGAAGTGGAAAATTAATCGAATTTGAAGGAGTTTCTGAAGCAGATTTGGTTAAAATCAAAGACCTTTTGATCAACAAAGTGGAATCTCAGGAAAAAGACTTATCAATTTTGGATATTCCTGCAGATGAAACCCCATCAAAAGTAATCATTCACGAAAATTTCATCAGTTTCAATGATGCGGAACTAGAGAATTTCTATAACAATCATGGTTTTGCATTAGGGTTGGATGACCTGAAATTTATTCAGGAATACTTCAAAACTGAGCAAAGAAATCCTACGGAAACAGAATTAAAAGTATTAGACACGTATTGGAGTGACCACTGTCGTCACACTACGTTTGAAACAGAATTGTCAGACATTCAGTTTGAAGGTCAGTTCAAACATACATTGGAAACGATCTTCAATGACTATATTGAAAAAAGAAAATTCTTAGGCCGTGAATTAAAGCCAATTTCCCTAATGGATCTGGCAACAGTATGCGGTAAATATTTCCATAAAACGGGGAATCTTGATAACCTTGTCATTTCTGATGAGATCAATGCATGTACTATCCAGATCGAAGCCGAATATGATGGTAAAAAAGAGCCTTGGTATTTATTATTCAAAAACGAAACCCACAATCACCCAACGGAAATTGAACCTTTTGGTGGAGCATCCACTTGTTTAGGAGGAGCGATCAGAGACCCATTATCCGGAAGATCTTTCGTTTTCCAGGCAATGAGATTAACGGGTGCTGCGGACGTTTTGGAGCCGGTTGACAAAACATTACCAGGCAAATTACCTCAGAAAACCATTACAAAACAGGCTGCCAACGGATATTCATCTTATGGTAACCAGATCGGTCTTGCGACGACAATGGTTTCCGAAATCTATGACGAAGGGTACAAAGCGAAGAGAATGGAAGTTGGTTTCGTTACCGGAGCTGTTCCTGTAGACTGGGTAAGACGTGAAAAACCTGAAAATGGTGATTCAATTATTATTTTAGGAGGCGCAACAGGTCGTGACGGAGTTGGAGGTGCAAGCGGAAGTTCAAAAGAACAGGATGAGACTTCAATCCACACCATGAGTTCTGAAGTTCAGAAAGGAAATGCAGTAGAAGAACGTAAAATTCAGAGACTATTCAGAAATCCTGAAGTGACGAAGCTGATCAAAAAATCAAACGACTTTGGAGCAGGAGGTGTTTCTGTGGCAATCGGCGAAATTGCAGACTCTTTAGAAGTAAACCTTGATGTATTACCCTTAAAATATGAAGGATTAAACGGAACTGAACTGGCTATTTCTGAATCTCAGGAAAGAATAGCAGTGGTCGTAGATCCTCAGGATAAAGAAAAATTCATTAAATTCTGTGAAGCTGAAAACATTGTTGCTGTAGAAGTAGCAAAAGTAACAGATTCAGGAAGAATGCAGATGTTCTGGAAAGGAGACAAAATTGTAGACCTTTCAAGAGCTTTCTTAGATACCAATGGATGTTCAAAGTCTCAGGAAGTGAAAATCACTCACCTTGAAGACGTAAAAGAAGAAACCAAAGCTTTCACAGCAGAAAACTTCCTGAACATTTTAAAAGATAAAAATGTAGCTTCCCAAAAAGGACTGCTTGAAATGTTCGACTCTTCAGTAGGAGGAACTACAGTAGCAATGCCTTTAGGAGGAAAATACCAGCAGACCCTGATGGAAGGAAGTGTGCAGACATTACCTGTTTTAGGAGCAAAAGATATTAAAACAGTTTCTTTGGCGAGCTGGGGATTCGATGCTGAAATTTCAAAACAAAATTCACTGTTAGGATCATCTTACGCTGTAGTAGAGAGTGTGGCGAAGATTGTAGCGATGGGAGGTGATTACAAAAACATCAGATTAAGTTTCCAGGAATACTTCGAGAAACTAGGACAAAACCCGGAAAAATGGGGTAAACCTTTAGCTTCACTTTTAGGAGCTTATGATGCACAGATCAATTTGGGTCTTGCGGCTATCGGAGGGAAAGATTCCATGAGTGGAACTTATCAGGATCTTAATGTTCCGCCAACCTTGATTTCTTTTGCATGTGCCAACGGAGATAAAGAAAATATCATCTCTCCTGAATTAAAAAATGCTGGAAATAAATTGTATTTCTTTAATCATATTGCTCAGGAAAGCGGACTTCCGAATTATAATGCTTTAAAAGAAGTTTTTGAATTCATTTTCGAAAATATTAAAGCTGGGAAAATTGTTTCTGTGAAAACAGTGAAAGAAGGAGGTCTTGCAGTAGCTTTAGCAAAAATGAGTTTCGGAAACAGATTAGGTGCTGAGATCAATGCTGATGAAAACGTTTTATTGGCTAAAAATATCGGAAGCTTAATCATTGAAGCAAAAGAAGAATTAAGCTCAGCTGCTCTTCAGCTTATTGGGGAAGTAAAAGATTCAGGGATTGTAAAAATCAATGGTCTTGAATCCAATATCGTAGACCTTGTATCTGCCAATACAAATACATTCGAGAACCTTTTCCCGACAGTAGAAAAAGAAAAGATCACGGTTGAAATTGATGAAAAATCAAACTCAATCCATCCAAGAAATATCATCATTAAAAAACACGGAATCGCACAGCCGAAAGTGTTTGCTCCGGTATTCCCGGGAACCAACTGTGAATATGACACGCTGAATGCATTCCAGAAAGAAGGTGCTGTAGTTAGCAGCCTGCCTTTGATCAATATCAACCACAAGTTATTGGAGGAAAGCATTGATGCATGGGTAGAAGAGATCAGAACCTCTCAGATTCTGGCATTCTCAGGAGGTTTTTCCGCAGGTGACGAGCCGGACGGTTCTGCAAAATTCATTGTTAACGTTCTGAAAAACGAGAAGATGAAAAATGCAGTTCATGAATTGTTAGACAGAGACGGTATGATTATCGGTATCTGTAACGGATTCCAGGCTCTTGTTAAATCAGGATTGCTGCCTTACGGAAGAATTAAAGATCTTGATGAAAACTCTCCGACGCTGGCTCATAATGCCATCAGAAGACACATCTCTCAGATGGTAACGGTAAAAGTGGTAAATGATGAAAGCCCTTGGTTAAAAGGAATGAAAGGTCAGACTTTCACCATTCCGATTTCCCACGGAGAAGGACGTTTCATGGCTTCAGAAGAAGAAATCAAAAAGTTATATGAAAACGGACAGATTGCGACTCAGTACATCGATTTCGATGGAAACATTGCTCACGGAATGCCGTTCAACCCGAATAACTCATTATTCGGAATCGAAGGTGTCACCAGCCCATGTGGAAAAATCTACGGAAGAATGGGACACCCGGAACGATTTGCTGAAGGCCTCATGAAAAATATACCAACCGCGAATTATCACAATATATTCAAAAACGGTGTTGAATACTTCAAATAATAATACAAGAAAAATGATCGTCATCCATGGCGGTCATTTTTCGTCTTTAGCTGGTTTCTACAAAGAAATTTCCAATGTTCTGATGAAGGATGTGGATTGGAAAGTAGGAACGCTGGATGGCTTTGATGATATTCTCTACGGTGGTTTCGGAGTATTTGAAAACAAAGAAGAAATTGAAATCATCTGGAAAGAATCACAGAAATCAAAAGAAGATCTTGGCTTTACAACCACTCGTGAATTCTACGAAAACAAAATCAGGCAGGGAAAACCATTCAATATAGAATTAATTCAGCAGAAATTAGATGATTTGACTGAAGGAAAAGGGCAGACTCTTTTTGAAATCCTGGTGGAAATTATCGAGTCACATAGGAATATTGTGCTGAAGCTGGAATGATGAATAATGAGTAATAAGTAATTGAGGAGTTTTAAACCATTAAGAAGAATAAAGATCTTAAGGCTAGTTAAGATTCATCCAAGATGAATAAACAGTCTGTTTAAATAATAGCTTCAGCTGTTGCCTTAATAATTCTTCACTCCTTATGAAATCTTAATGGTTGAAATAATTTTATCATTAAAGTTATTACATCAGCTTCATAAAATCAATTTGTTGATTCCTTCTTTGCTCCCTTTAATACATAGTATATATAACAAAACTTTGCGTTGAAAATCATGCAGATTGAAGAAAAGTATTACTCTTAAACAGTTTTTTCTTAATACTTTTACTTAAATAAAACAGGAAATAATAAGATTTGAATGAAGAAAATTATTTACGGGCTGTTCTTCGGTGACAGCATTACTTACGGGGAATATGACGGCGTTTTTGGAGGCTGGGTAGATATTTTGAAAAGATATGCCTTGCAGCAATTTCACGAAGGAAATGGAGACGAACTCATCTTATTCAATTTAGGAATTGGAGGAGAAACTACAGAAGGATTGCTGAAAAGAATTCCCCACGAACTCAACGCCAGAAATTCAGCTGACGGAAACATTGTTTTTATAAGCCATGGAGCCAATGATCTTGCCGTAAAAGAAGGAGTACAGATCGTAGATCCTGAAAAATTTAAAAGCAATATGAGTGCTGCCATCGCATATGCCAAAGAATATTCCAACGAAATTTATCTTGTGAGCATTCTCCCTTTCTCTGAAAAAATTGATGGAGTGGTAGTAAGTTCCGGTAAAAAAAGAATCAATGAAGATGTTGTTGTATATAATAAAATACTTAAAGATCTTGCGGCAGAACATTCACTGGGATATATTGATTTTTATGCTGCTTTTCTGGAAGATAAAGAAATTTTATTATCTGCAGACGGAGTACATCCCAACGAAAAAGGCTATGGAATGATGGCTGAGGTTGCCATCCCAATCATTGAAAAATATTTATAATGGCAAATTTATTTTCTTACGGAACTCTGCAGAAAGAACAGGTACAGCTTGAAACCTTCGGAAGACTTTTGCAAGGTGAGAAAGATGTTTTAACAGGATATAAACTGAACAGTCTAGAAATTACAGACCCTGAAGTACTGCGGAAAAGCGGTCAGAAATACCATCCTGTCCTAGAGTTTTCAGGAAACGATGACGATCAGATAGAAGGAGTGCTTTTTGAGGTAACAGAAGCGGAAATCCTACAGGCAGATGCATATGAAGTGGATGACTATAAAAGAATTGAAACTGTTTTTAAATCCGGGAAGAAAGGATTTATTTACGTCGGAAAATAGTCATTGCGAGCAAAGCGAAGCAATCTCAATAAAAAGTTAGTAATTAAATATTCAATAGGAGTGGGTTATTATCCTGAGCGTAGCCGAAGGGAGCCCACCCTTTCCATAAAACACAAATCCACGGCTTTAGCCAAAACTTAAAATACACCAATACTCCTGACATACCCTTGTCACAACCTGTCCTTATATTTGTCCTACAACAAAAATCAAGAAATGAATAACGTGAAAGTGGAACCTTTTAAGGTCATCGGAATCTCAGTAAGAACAACCAATGAAAATGAACAGGCAGCAAAGGATATCCCTGTATTATGGGAAAAAATGATCAATGAGGATATTCTCAATTCAATTCCGAATAGGATAGATAAGACCATTTATTCCATTTATACGGATTACGAAAAAGACCATACAAAGCCTTATACAACAGTTTTGGGATGTAAAGTGGAAAACCTTGACAATATCCCTGAAGGAATGGTTGGGTATTCTTTTGACGGTGGAGATTACGTAAAATTTACCACAAAAGGAGACCTTTCAAAAGGGTTGGTAATCAATGAATGGTTGAAAATATGGGAAATGGACCTGGGAAGAATATTTACAGCTGATTTTGAAATCTATGGAGAAAAAGCACAGAATCCGTCAGATGCGGAAGTTGATATCTTAATCGCGGTGAAATAAAATCAGAAAGAAAATATAGACTGGTCAATAATAAAAGCCTGCCACATTCATATGGGCAGGCTTTTATTATTTCACTATTGATTACTTATATAAAATATATTTTGTATAATCATTAATTCCATCGTTGTTATGATCTTCATTATCAGTCACAAGGAAAATGAATTTGTTAGCAGAAAGTTCAAGTACTTTTGCCGTATTATTTCCTATTGTAATGTCCATATTCGCAGAAGAATAGGTATAACTAAGAGTAGCTTCAGCCTTTTGACATTCGGAATTCACACTGTTATAGTCTGTCATATAATATTTCCCATCATTTTTGAATTCATAAGTGCTCTTCTTCTTGCAGTCATCGGGAGCATATTCTTTTATAACCGTTGTTTTATCAGTGCCGGAAACGGTATATTCAGTTTGTATTTTCCATGTTCCGATAACATTACTTGTAGTATTTCCATTGTTGTCAACAGGTAAAGTATCGCTGTCGTTACTACATGATGAAAGAAGTACCAAGCCCAGAACTCCTGTCAAAATCTTTTTCATAAGTTAATTTTTCGCGAACATAATAAAAAATATTCAGAAGTATCTTGAATTTATAAAAACAGGTGTTTTATTGTTCTTATCAATCTTAAAATATATTTTCCATACACCAGAATCCCAACAATCACTGAGGCAACAGCTGTTAACACAACGGCTCCTGCAGCAATATCTTTAATAAAGCCAATTCTTTTGTCGTAATCAGGCTGGATGATATCACAGATCTTTTCAATAGCCGTATTGAAAATTTCAGCACTTAAAACAGCAAAAGAAGCAATAAGAACCAATGCAGCATCTGTACTGCTTAATTTGAAATAAAAAATAAAGAAGAGATTGACGAAGAAAGCGAGCAGCTCAATCTGGAAATTTCTTTCCGTTTTTATCATCATGAAAACACCCCGGAAAGCATTGAGAAAACTTTTATGAATGGGAGGTTTTTGCATGATTCTGAAACTTTTCAGACAAAGATAGGATTTGTATTTTGATTGGTATGAATTATCTTTTATATTCGAAACAGGATATTATCAAAGAAAATAATCAATATTTACCCTCTTTTGTCTCCAATACCGATGTTTTAAATACGTTTTGAAGAAAAAAAGTACAAATAGAAATCCGGATAAGGTGAATATTTTAATGAATATTACAAGATCAAAAGAATTTTAAGCATAATATCAAGGCTCAAAACAGATTAAGGATATTTGTGAAAAACTCCTCCATATTATTCTTTTCTTTATTGTATCTATTTATTATATTTGTAGAAACTTATTTTATAAATCTATGAAATTTATTATTTCAAGTGGTGAACTGCAGAAGGCGTTGCAAACTGTAAGTGGCGTAATATCAAGCTCTCAATCGAGACCGATTTTAGAAAACTATCTTTTTGAATTAGACGGAAATAATGTTACCATTACAGCATCTGACGGCGAGACAACTCTTGTTACTTCTCTGGAAGTAAAGTCTGATGATACAGGTAAATTTGCTGTTCCTGCTAAAATTTTTCAGGATTTTATCAAGACATATGGCGAACAGCCTCTGACATTTGTTGTAAAAGACAATGCCGAAGGTACGGGAAGCCAGCTTGAGATTTTAGATGAAAAAGATAATTTCGCAGTAGCATTAGACAATGCTGATGATTATCCTGAATTGCCGGAATTTGACGCTTCACAAAGTGTTACAATGCCAGCTGGAGTTTTGTCTGAAGCTTTGACGAATACCCTATTTGCTACAAGTAATGATTCTCTTCGTCCGGTAATGACAGGAGTTCTTTTCCAGTTTGGAGAAAACGAAACCAATTTCGTATCTACAGACTCCCACAGATTGGTGGTATACAAAAGAGCTGATCTGATGAATGCTGAGCCGATGGAGTTTATCATGCCTAAAAAGCCTCTTAACATTTTCAAAAATATCCTGGCAAGTTCCAACGAAGACGTTACGATTGACTTCAATGAGAATATGGCCAAGTTTACTTTTGATAAACATATCTGGATCTGTAGACTGATCGATGGTAAATATCCAAACTATACAGCGGTAATTCCAAAGGAAAATCCAAATGTATTGACGATCAACAGAAACCTTTTATTAGGAGCGATCAAAAGAGCATCTATCATGTCCAATAAATCTACCAATCAGGTAAGATTCAAGCTTTCCGGTAATATTCTTCACCTTCATGCAGAAGATACTGAATATGCAAACAAAGCAGACATGCAGATTCCTTGTGACTACAACGGAGAAGATATCAATATCGGATTCAGCTCTAAATTTTTAACTGAAATGCTGACGATTTTAGGATCTGACGATATCACTATGAAAATGTCTCAACCTAACAGACCAGGGATCATTGAACCACTTGACGGTCTTGAAGAAAATGAAAATATCCTAATGTTATCAATGCCGGTTATCGGGTTGTAATAGTAAGATAACAAATAATAGAAAGCCGGATTTTTCCGGCTTTTTTTGTAATCCCGTATTCCTTTCCTACACATAGTTGTAGTAAGAAAAAACATTTTAATAAACATGAAAAAAATAACAATTCTTATTGTACTACTACCATCTATTGCTTTATTTTCACAAAATACTATTAAGGTTTATCATGAAAAAAAAGGGGATACTTTAAGCCTTTATGCAGATAATCAGGCAATTTATCCAATGTCCTTAGTGTTTGCAGGAGTTCCGGAAGTAGAGAATATGAAAATTCCTAAACCTTTTAAAACAACTCAAGTGATTCCTGCAAAATCGGTGAAAAATAAGATAGGCTTTTTTGTTGTTGCAGACAAAATGAAAAGCTGGAAGGTGAAAAATATCCCAGGTTATATGATGTATATCGGAGATGTTACATTAAAAAATTACGATAAAGATTATCACTATGATTTACCTTTTAAAAAGGGCAGATCATTTAATATTTATCAGGGATATAATGGAACTTTCTCGCATCAGAATGAAAATTCTTTAGATTTTACAATGCTCGAGGGAACCGAAGTCGTTGCTGCGAGAGACGGACTTGTAACAGATCTGGTAAGTACCAGTAATATTGGATGTCCAACAAGAAGTTGTGTAGATAAAGCAAATTATATCACTATTTTACATCCGGACGGAACCTTTGCACAATATTACCATTTAAAGCAAAACGGAGTCAAAATACACATTGGGGATCAGGTGAAAAAAGGAGATGTTATTGGGCTAAGCGGAAATACAGGTTGGAGTAAAGGCCCTCATTTACATTTTGTATGCTATCTTCCAAGAGTAGAAAATGAAAAATATAGGGAAACTCTCAAAACTCTTTTCAGAACAGGGAATGGCAGTAAAGGCGAGTATTTGACAGAGAAGAAAACCTATTCAAAAGAATATTAGATAGTGTCAAATCATTTCATTTATAAATTATTTGATTGATTCGTGTTTAAACAGTATATCATGGAAATAAAAATACAGTCTTACCACACCTCAAATCTTCCGTCAGAATTTACCACTGAAAATTACAGTGTTGTTCTATGGAAAGGTTCCGGTGTTTTCTCCGTGGATGATATTAATTATTCTTACAGCGGATACAATATACTGTTTCTTTCCCCTTACCAGAAGGCTAAATTGGTTTCAGAATCTGATGAGACTATTCATGTCCTTTTCTTCCATGGTGATTATTACTGTATAGAATATCATAAAGAAGAAGTGGCCTGCAACGGGTTTCTTTTCAATAATATTTACCTGAACCCGGGGGTTGAACTGTCAGAAGAAAACTATAACTATATTCTCGAACTTTTTAATCATATCAAAAAAGAAGAATCCGAAAAGCATCAGTTTTCAGAATCCATTATCAAAACTTATATACAGCTTATCCTTGCCATTGGAAGCAAACAGAAAAGCAGTATTGAGAATAGTATGCTTTCTCAGGATAAATTACCCAATAAAAATGCTGCTGAATTTCAGAAACTGCTGGAGGCCCATTTTAAAAATGAAAAGGAGCTGTCATTTTACAGTGACAGATTGAGCATAACCAATAATACACTAAGCAAGGCTGTAAAGAAAGAATTTGCAAAAACACCTACTCAGCTTATCAACGAAAGAATCATCCTGGAATCCAAAAAATTGCTGCATTTAACCTATAGGTCTGTAAAGGAAATTGCTTCAGAGCTTGGATTTACCGACGAATTTTATTTCAGCAGGTATTTTAAAAAATCGGTAGGATGTTCCCCCAAAAAATATAGAGAGCAAGTAGGAATCTCTGTGGTGGCGAAAATGTCCATGTAATGTCCTCAAATATCTATGTTAGGGCTGTAAGCGCGTGAATACCTTTGTTAAAAAATAAATCACATGCAAGACAACAGACTTTACCACCGCTTATTACAATTGGATACGTACTTTTTCAATTTTCTCAGAATTTCAGTTTTTATCGTTATGGCCTGGATTGGAGGCTTGAAAGCATTTCATTATGAAGCTGAAGGAATTGTCCCTTTCGTTGCCAATAGCCCTTTGATGAGTTTTTTCTACAAAAATGCCGGGAATAAAGTTCTTAATGAAGACAAAAAGCTTGTTGCAGAATATACCCTGTACAAAAATCCGGAAGGGAAGGTTATCCGGAAAAATATTGATTGGCATAAAGAAAATAGAACATATACATTTTCTTATGGTTTGGGGGCAATGATCGTAATAATCGGACTTTTGGTGCTGCTGGGGATCTGGTTTCCTAAAATCGGAGCAGTGGGAGGTGCTTTAACGTTTTTGATGTCATTGGTTACCCTGTCATTTTTGGGAACCACTCCCGAAGTGTATGTGCCGAATCTGGGTGGAGATTATCCGACTCCTCAGTTTGGATTTCCCTATTTGTCCGGAGCAGGACGTTTGGTCTTGAAAGATATTATCATGATGACCGGAGGGCTGGTACTATTTTCTGATAGCCTGAAGAAAGTAATGAGACCATCTGACCAATAGATTCATCAATCAGAAGCGGAACTATTAATGAAAATTAATTATCTTAAAGTCGCTTCTAAATTTCTCTATTTCTCAAAAAAACACGACATTTGTAGCTCGAAAAATCACACCGGAATTAGGGGTGGAATTTCAAATAAAAGTTTCAAAATAGAGCAGATGAAACCTTAAGGCTCATTTGACGAATTAAATAAGTAGATAGATAAACAAATGAAAATATCAAACAACTGGCTGAAGGACTTTGTAAAAACGGAATCAAAAACTGAAAGAATCGGTGAATTCCTTACAGATATAGGTCTTGAGGTTGAAGGGATAGATAAATTTGAAAGCGTAAGAGGCAGCCTTGAAGGAATTGTTGTAGGTAAAGTATTAACCTGCGAAAAGCATCCGAATGCTGACAAACTGAAGAAGACAACAGTAGACGTAGGAAACGGAAAAATATTGAATATTGTTTGCGGAGCTCCTAACGTGGAAGCAGGGCAAACCGTTCCTGTAGCCGTTGTCGGAACAAAAATCTATGACAAAACCGGAAACTTTTTTGAAATTAAAGAAGCAAAAATCAGAAGTGAGGTTTCTCAGGGAATGATCTGTGCAGAAGATGAATTAGGTCTGAGCGATGATCACGGAGGAATTATGGTGCTGGACGAAACCAAATATGAGGTAGGGAAAAACTTTGCAGACTATTTTGAGCTGACTAATGATGAGGTATTTGAAATCGGGTTAACACCGAACAGAACAGATGCCATGTCTCACTATGGGGTTGCAAGAGATTTACATGCTTATCTTTCTACAAACCAACTGAAGTCTCAATTCAATAAAGTAGCTTCCGAAGTTTTGAATAATGAGGGAACTCATGATTTCAAACTGGAAATTGAAGATGCTGAATTGTGTCCAAGATATATTGGAGCCGTTATTGAAGACGTAAAAGTAGCAGAATCTCCATCTTGGTTAAAAGACAGACTAAAAGCGATCGGGCTAAGCCCGATTAACAACGTTGTAGATATTACAAACTATATTCTTCATGGGTACGGACAGCCGCTTCACGCATTTGATGCAGATAAAATTGCAGACAAGAAAGTGAAAGTAGGTGTCGTAAAACCGGGAACGAAATTTACCACTTTAGACGGGGTTGAAAGAACATTGAATGGTTCTGAAATCATGATCAAAGACGGTAAAGATAATCCAATGTGTATCGCCGGAGTATTCGGTGGTGAAAATTCCGGAGTATCGGAAACTACAAAAACCATATTCCTTGAAAGTGCTTATTTCAATCCGATTGCAGTAAGAAAAGGAGCAAAAGCCCATAGCCTGAATACAGATGCTTCTTTCAGATTTGAAAGAGGAGTAGACCCGAACCTTACAAGAACGGCAATTACTCATGCTATTAAAATGATTCAGGAAATAGCTGAAGGAAAATTGGTAGGAGACCTGTTGGAAGAATATCCTAAGAAAATAGAAGATAACTATGTGATTATTAGATTCTCTAAAATTGAGCAGATTTTAGGAACAAAAATTCACAGAGAAAAAGTAAAGGAAATCTTGAAAGCACTGGAAATTCAGGTTTTAAATGAAATTCCTAACGGTTTTGAAATCTCTGTTCCTGCTTACAGAGCAGATGTGACAAGAGAAATTGATGTCATTGAAGAAATCTTAAGAATCTACGGATACAATAAAATTGATGCTCCACAGAAGTTTTCATTTACGCCAGTTAAGCTTAGTACTAACGATCAGGATGAACTGGAAAATAACTGGGCAAGATCTTTACAAAGCATTGGTTTCAATGAAGTAATGAATAACTCATTGACTTCTGTAAAAGATGAAACTGATGCCGTAAAACTGTTAAATCCTTTAAGCGGGGATTTAGCATTCATGAGAAAGTCTTTATTGGAAGGACTTCTTCAGAATACAGTATACAATATCAACAGAAAGAATCAAGATATCAAATTCTTCGAATTAGGAAAAATTTATCACAAAAAAGATAAATACGAAGAAAGAAAACAATTGGCTTTGTTGGTTTCCGGAAGAGATGTTGCAGAAAACTGGCTTCAGCCTAAGTCTGCTGTAAGTTTCTATAACCTTAAGGCTTATGTAAAAGTTTTATTGGAAAGACTTGCTGTAGATTATAAAGAAGGTGCTTTGTCTGATGAGAGATTCTCTGATGCATTGGTATATGAAGTGGATGGCAAAGCTTTGGTAAGAATCGGAAAAGTGGCACCAGCTCTGTTAAAAGACTTTGATATTGATCAGGATTGTTTCTATGCAGAAATTGAACTGGAATATGCTCAGGAACTGCGTTCTAAAAACGAATTGAAATTTAAAGACATTCCGAAATTCAACAAAATCAGAAGAGACTTAGCTTTATTGATTGATAAAAATGTAAACTATCAGGATTTATATCAGACTGCTAAAAAGAATAAATCTCCATTCATTAAGAGTGTTAATCTATTCGATGTGTATGAAGGTAAGAATCTTCCTGAAGGTAAGAAGTCTTATGCAATGAGCTTCGAGCTGTTAAACGAAGAAAAAACATTGGAAGAAAAGGAAATCACAGAAGTAATGGATTCTCTGATCAAAGCTTTCCAGAAAGAATTCAATGCAGAATTGAGATCTTAATACTTGAAAATATATATTTCACAATATAATAGAAACGGACTTTTTAAAGTCCGTTTTTTTGTTTTAAGAATGTTGTTAGGGTTTGGCTAAAGCCATTTGAATGTAAAAGGGGGCTTCCTTCGTCTACGCTCAGGATTATAACCGATTCCTATTGAATTGAATTGTATTGTATATTTTCTTATGATTCGATATTTGGTCTATCCATAATCCTTGTCACTCCGTAGAAGTCTCGGCACAGTATGTTTTCAGATACTAAGCATAATATAGATTCTTTCAAAATGACAAAGTTACCGTTGAAATTTCATCAAAGATAAAATCCTTGCGCCTTAGAAGCGTTCCTGATTAAAACCATTTGCACCATTGCGTTAAGCTTTACAATGCCGGTTTATGATAATGAATACTCCTTTTTATTGCTAAAATTAGAACAGAAAAAATTTCAAAATGTCAACTGTTAAAGAATAATAAAATTCACCGCAGCCCGTTTAAATAATATAATTTCCGTAAATTTGGATTAATTCAAAAAGAAAAAAATGAAAAATCTTTTTTTAAGTATATGTGCAGCAGCAGTACTGGCATCATGTGGATCCATGACAAGCCCGTCTGCATCTAAAGTAGGAAAGGCTCAGCCTGCTCTTGCCAATACAAAATGGACTCTGGCTGAAAGTGTAAAAGGTAAGGTTCCGACATTAAATATTGAAGGAGAGAAAATTACAGGAAATGCAGGGTGTAACAACTATTTCGGAACAGCTTCAATAGATCCGTCTACAGGTGGTTTTACAGCCGGGCAAATGGGATCTACAAAAATGATGTGCAACAACATCGGAGTTGAGCAGAACTTTATGGATATGATGGGAAAAGCAAATAAATATGTGATTTCCGGAAATACTTTAGAATTGTATAAAGACAATCTCTTGCTATTGAAATTCACTAAATCAGAATAAAAAACAAAAGGAACTCAATTGAGTTCCTTTTTTATGTTTAGAGTGTTATTAATCTTCCTCTTCTTCGTCGTACTTAGCCAACTCTTCGTCGCACCATTTAAACGCTGCTTCTACTACTTTAGTAGCTTCGTCTGCCATAGTTTCTTCATCATCACCTTCAAGATCATCTAACCACTCAACTTCTTCTTCCTCAACGTTTAAGATAAATCTTGGGTATTCTGTATGAACTACGAATAGATCTTCTGGAAACTCCGAATTATCTGCTAATAAAAACTTTGGTAATTTCATTTTTTTAATGTTTTAACTTTCTCAAAGATAAATAAAATTATTGACTTTAAAATTACTTCAAAAACATTTTTGAAACTTTTTCAGCTTTTTTGCTTTCAGAATAATCGTAGAATCCTTCCCCTGATTTTACACCAAGTTTCCCTGCTGTTACCATATTTACAAGCAATGGGTTAGGGGCATACTTTGGATTTTTGAAACCATCATACATTACATTCAGGATGGCAAGACATACATCAAGACCAATGAAGTCTGCCAGCTGAAGCGGGCCCATTGGATGTGCCATTCCCAATTTCATTACTGTATCAATTTCTTCTACACCAGCCACTCCGTTATAAAGAGTTTCGATAGATTCATTAATCATTGGCATCAAAATTCTGTTGGCCACGAAACCTGGATAGTCATTCACTTCTACAGGAACTTTACTCAAAGTTTTGCTCATTTCATAGATTGCATCAAAAGTTTCTTTAGAAGTAGAATATCCTTTGATGATTTCTACCAGTTTCATAATCGGAACCGGGTTCATGAAGTGCATCCCGATTACTTTATCAGCTCTTTTTGTAGCAGCAGCAATTTTTGTGATAGATATAGATGAAGTATTAGTTGCAAGGATACAGCCTTCAGGAGCCAGTTCATCCATTTGGCCAAAGATCTTCAGTTTAAGGTCCATGTTTTCTGTAGCAGCCTCTACAATAAGGTCTGCAGCGCCTACTGCATCATTCAATGCTGTGAAAGTAGTGATGTTTCCCAGCGTTTCAGCTTTTTGCTCTTCTGTAAGATTTCCTTTAGCAATGATTCTGTCAAGATTGGTAGTAATGGTTTTCAAACCTCTGTCCAGAGCTTCCTGAGATACATCTACAAGATTTACTTTAAAACCGCTTTGTGCGAAAGTATGTGCAATACCATTTCCCATGGTTCCCGCTCCGATAACTACAATGTTTTTGATCATTTTTCCTTTATTTTTTATAGATAGTTAAATTTTTTACGTCAATAAGATCTGTTTGAGAAACAACAGTTGCCGAATCAAAGAAAACGTTTCCTGTATTTTGGGTTTTCTTACTGTTGTTCTGATTAGAAACAGTAGCCGTTAATCCTCTTATAAGACGGCTTTTTTGATTTTTTGTAAGATAGTCAGTACCAACATATAATGTAAATTCACCTTCTCTGCCTCTGCCTTTCTGTAAAAGAATTTCCAGGCTTTTTACCCTGCTTTTGTTCTTGAATTCCTTCAGATAGCTGATGACAGGTTTATCAGATGGCGGGCCGCAGCATACACTTCCATAGCTGATCTCTAAATAATTCTGATTCTTCTGTGAGTAAAAGAATGTGAAAGCCAGCAGAGCCGTTGTTACTATTATTTTTTTCATGTTAAAAATCGCTTTAAAAATAAGCTTAAAATTTTATTTATTAAAATATTCCCAAACCTCCTTAGAAATATCAGAAATCATCCTGCAGTTTACCGCATCCGTTTCCATTGAGTTACTGACAAATACAGCTAATGCATAATGTGTCCCATTTGGTAAAGTAACGATGCCAATTTCATTTTCCGCCCCTGTTAAACCAGCCTTATTTTTTCCGGAAGCTCCCGTTTTTCTGGCCACAGGAGTGTTTTTTGGAAGTTGTTCTACCATTTTGTTTAATCCTGTTGAAGTAGACAGCATTACCTGCATCAGATAATCTGTTGATTTTTTTGATAATAATTTTCCATCATAAAACTTTTTCAGGACATGAACTGCAGATTTTGTAGTGCTATAATTTTCATACTGAGCCTTCCAGTCTTTATGCATTCCCTCTTCATTATATTTGATCTGAAAACCCTTCACCCCTTTGGAATCCATGAATTTTTGTACGGGCTGGGTTCCTCCCAATAACTTAAGAAGAATATCGCAGCCATTATTATCACTTTTGGCAACAGTATATTCAATCACTTCACTTAACGGAACTTCAACATTGCCTCCCGGATACTTATCACGAAACGGCGACCATGTATTTTCAAGTAAATTTGATTTGTTCAGTACAATTTTCTGATCTAACGAAAGCTTTCCCTGATCTACAGCATTCAGAACTGCAGCTGCAATGTGGAATTTGAAGACACTTTGCATCGGAAGATTCTTATCTGCATTTTTATCATAGGTAAAACCATTTTCAAAACCCAGAACAGCAACTCCCACTGTTGCTTTTTTGTTTTTAAGAATTGAATGTATTTTTTGTTCCAATAGCGATGTCTGAGCAAATGTAAATGCAGAAATCAGAAGAAAAAGAAATGCTGTTTTTTTCATAATACCGAAATTAAAAAGCTCTCCTTTGAAGACCAAAAGAGAGCTGCAATTTAAGATATTTATTACTATTTTACTTCAAAATAATTCAGATTGACCCCATCATTTTCAAAGAATATTCTGATCTTGTTTTCCCCCTTCTGAAGGCTGATGTTTTTAACAGAAGCCGTTTTCCAGTTCTCATTTCCTCCACTGGAAGCTAATAATATGGTAGCTAAAACTTTTCCGGAAGCTGTCTCAATCCTTATTTTTGAATCACTGGCTGCCGCATAGCGGATGTCAAATGTATAATTTTTGTCTCCTTTTGACTGAACAGTATACTGGAGCCATTCCCCGGATTCTGTTTTCCCCACATAATACTGATTGGTGATTTGATCATTACACTTATAAATGTCTACACCGTCATTTCTCATCTGCTGTCCGGAGTTCCATTCTGATCTTTTGGCAGGGTCACTTACCCATAGATTAATGAAATCTTTATCCAGATAGGCAGAACCCATTTTACCCAGATCATATTCTGAAGCAAATATCCTTCCCGGAACCTGATGATTTTTAAAAGGTTTTGTTGAAGCATCAGTTGTCTGCCTGAACATCGCATCAATAACATCTTTTTTGACTTCTGTATTGCTCAGTTTATAGTTGTCAGCAATCTGTAGTAAAGCTTTTTTTGCATACTCTTTAGACGGTTTTTCACCACCGTTTTTCCAGTAATCCAGTAGTTTTTCATATTCAGGTGTGATCCTGACATTGGTAATTCCTGCAATATTATCAATCTTTTTCATCGGCCAGAATGCATACCCGATATTATGTTTATCCAAAAGTTGGATTAGCTCAGTAAACCAAACATTGGAATTTTCACCTGTTTCACCCAGCCAGATAGGCATATTATGCTTTTCTCTGAGATCCAGTGCAAATTTCAGTGTTTGATCATCATTGTAGTTCCAGTATTTATGGAAGCTGAAAGCCATATTGTTGTCCCAGATAGCCGGCAGCCCGTTATAATTATTCCCCCAGCCGTTTCCTTCAATGAAAATTATATGCTTTTTATCAACCTCTCTGATTGCTGCTGTAATATCCTTCTGAAGTTTCCAAAGCGGGGCATTAGACATTTCATCTGTACCATTAGGGTTTTTACCTGTGAAATTAATATTAGGCTCATTAATCAGGTCGTAGCCGCCAATCCATGGGCTGTCTTTATATCGTTCAGCCAGTTTTTTCCAGAATGCTATGGTTTTTCTCTGATTTTCTTCATTGGCCCAAAGTGAAGGTTTAGACTTATCATTATCAGAAATATTGACATCATTTCCCTGTCCGCCCGGAGCAGCATGAAGATCCAGGATGAGGTAGATTTTATTAACGGCACACCATTGAAGCAGGTCATCGGTCATTTTAAAACCCTCTTCCAGCCATGTATCTTTTCCTTTTACAGGTTCTTTTTCAATCGGAAGTGTGTAAAGATTATAATGCATGGGAAGGCGTATTGAATTGAATCCGGATTTTGCCAGAAAATCAATATCCTGTTTGGTGATTCCGTTTTTCAGATAAGCTTTGTAGAATTCATTCATTCCGTCTTCACCAACTAAATCCGCAATTTTTTCCTTAATCTTATACTGAGGGCCGGCAAAGTCAGCTGTTTTCAGCATGTATCCTTCCTGAAGCATCCAGCCGCCCGGGCCCAGGCCTCTCAATTGGATATTTTCACCTTTATCATTAACGATTTTCTGTCCTGAAGTCTTTAATAATTGTGATGTCCCAAATTGAGACAATAAAAGTACGGATATTACAATAGCTCTTTTCATAATGGTTTCAATGGTTTAAAATAATAGGATAATTAGAGGTTATAATGAATGACGACATTACAAAATGAATCTGTATTCAGATCATTTATGGGGTCATATATCCATATATGTAAAACAAAATCTTTCAATATTGTATTGAATTGTTCTTCAAATATATTGTTTTTTTGTTTTGAAAAGGATTTTTTATTGATAAATCAGTAATTTTTAACGAAAAAAATATTAAAGTTTAAAGATCCTGATAAATGTAATGGCCTATTTGAAAACTAAAAATGCTACCTCATAATCATTTTTCGAATATAAGATAGCACTATATGTATGGCTGTGATAAAAACAGCATATTTTTAGGTGATCAGCTTCATGATTTGCAAAGCAATTTTCAATGCTTCAGTTCCGTCTTCAAGAGAAACCTCTACATTTTTACCACTGGTGATGGCATCTGCGAAAGAATTTAACTCATCCAAAATAGCATTGTTGGACTGAATATTTGGGTATTCAAACAAGATCTGATTCTTTTCTCCATCTGCATTTTCAATGATCATATCAAATGGAGTAGGGTTTTCAGGAGCATCTTTCATTCTGATCACTTCGGCCTTTTTCTCAAGGAAGTCTACAGAGATATAAGCATCTTTCTGGAAGAATCTGCTTTTTCTCATCGCCTTCATAGAAATTCTGGAAGTCGTAAGATTGGCAACACATCCGTTTTCAAACTCTATCCTTGCATTGGCGATATCCGGAGTCTTGCTTACCACACAAACACCGCTTGCGTGAATGTTTTTAACCTTAGATTTAGCCATGCTCAATAGAATATCCAGATCATGGATCATAAGGTCCAGTACTACAGAAACGTCTGTCCCGCGGGGATTGAATTCTGCCAGTCTGTGAATTTCAATAAACATCGGATTGCTGATATATTCCTTAGTGGCAATAAAAGCAGGATTGTATCTCTCAACGTGTCCTACCTGTGCTTTAATTCCTTTTTCCTGGCATAAACGTAAAATTTCTTCTGCCTGCTCAAGAGTCTGGGTTACCGGTTTTTCAATAAAGAAATGCAGCCCTTTTTCAATGGCTTTTAAAGCATAATCATAATGGTAAACTGTGGGAGTGACAATATCAAGCATGTCAATCTGCTCAAGCAATTCATCAAAATTTTCAAAATATTTATATCCGAATTCGGCTTCTAATTTCTTTCCGTTTTCAATATCTTTATCATGGAAACCTACAAATTCATATCTATCTGATTGATTAAGAAGTTTTAAATGTATTTTCCCCAAGTGTCCGGCACCTACCAAACCTGCTTTTAACATAGCTGTATTAAATTTTTGTAAAGATAGTGAATGTACATTTATAAAATACATGACTTTTCACTTGGAAATATTTAAGTTTGAACGCATGTATTCATTAAAGAAATTACAGTAAATTCACGGTCAGAAAAATAACGATGAAAAGAATAATTTCGATATTACTCATCTTAGGATTATGTACTGCCGGATGTATAGGAGATAGTCCATATGACCCGCAGGCTAAATGTGGAACTCCAGAAAATCTGATATTTGAAAAAGGAAGTAACCAGCTTTCCTGGAATATGATTAGCCAGGGCGAAGGATATTATGAAATACAGTATGGAGAGCAAGGTTTTACTTTAGGAAATGGAACCACAGTTGTAACCTATAAGAATTCCTATAGTCTTCCATTGTATAAGAATAATAAATATGACCTTTACGTAAGAAAAAACTGCGGAATAGACAATGGCCGGAGCAACTGGGCGGGACCTATTACTGTTTTGGCAAGTAGTACGACAACTTGTGTACAGCCAGCGTATGCAACGTATACCAAAACGACTTCCTCCACGCTTTCTTCTACTTTTGATGCTACAGTATCCTGGGATAATGATGGTGTTTCTGCATATGAAACTGTTTTAACGATAAGTTCGGCACCTCCTGCGAGTGGACAGTTAACAATTGCAGGTCAAAAAGCCATCTATACAGGACTAAGTAAAACCCAGAACTATAACTTTTTCGTCAGAAAAAGATGTGCTGATAATACCTTTAGCGCGTTTTACGGACCTTATCCTATAAAATGGAATTAAGAAACAAAAATAAAGCAGTCATTTTTTTGATTGCTCCTTTTTTGTGGATAATTCTTTTCTCCAATTTGTAAAATCTAATTTCTAATTTCTTACTTTTGTCAAATGCAGGATTCGTTTGTACATAAAGGAAAAAGAAAGATTTTAGTTGAATATCTTCGACAGAGAATTGGAATTTCGGATGAAAATGTACTTCGGGCGATGAGTGAAGTTCCGAGACACCTTTTTATCGAAAGTATTTTTGAAGACTTTGCCTATGAAGACAGAGCATTTCCCATTCTCGCACATCAAACCATTTCCCATCCTTCCACGGTAGCAGAACAGTCTGAACTGTTGAAGGTGAAACCAGGTGAAAAAATACTGGAAATCGGAACAGGATGTGGATACCAGACTGCTGTTCTGATGGCGATGAAAGCTCATGTATACACCGTTGAAAGACAGAAAGATCTGTTTGATTTTTCTAAAAAGAAGCTCAGAGAGCTTCATTTGTTTCCAAAATTCCAAAGTTTTGGAGATGGTTTTGCCGGGCTTCCTACTTTTGCTCCTTTTGATAAAATAATCGTAACGTGTGGAGCTTCCACATTACCGACAGAACTTTTGAAACAACTGAATGTCGGAGGAATAATGGTGATTCCATTGGGCCCAACAGATGAACAGGTTTTATACCGATTTACAAAAGTAGGCCCTACAGAATTTGAAAAAGAAGAATTCGGGGCTTATAAATTTGTGCCGATGCTTGGAAATACCAACCAATAATAACGGAATTGGTAGAAGAACTGGTGTTTGAGACCAGTTCCATCGAATACCAATCTTATCAATAGGAACGGACTATCATCCTGAGCGGAGACGAAGGGAGTCCGTTTTTTTATCAACATACATTCTATCGGCTTAGCCAAAATTTAAAATATTTTAACTCATTTCGGAATGAAAATTGGACTCATATGAGAACCCAATCACTAAAATCTATTATTATGGATACGAACAGATTCAAAGCATCACATGATTTTAGTAATCTTCAGAAAAACCTGAATAATAATCCGGGATATAACGCAGAAAGTTATTCCCAGCAGGTAAAAGATTACATTCATGACATGAAAAGCAGGAATCAGGAAGCGACCAAACAGGGATTTATGACACAAGCTCAGAAATCTGCGAAAGAAGTTTGGACAGAAATTCAGGAAATTGCTTCTGAAGCCTGGGAGAAGAACAATGACCGTTCATATGAAAAGAAATAATTTTTAATATTAAAGTTCAGGAACCTTACTTTTTGCGAGTGAGGTTTTTTATTTAGAATCATTAATCCATAACGATGAAAGTCTTTATCAATAAAAAAATTCCCGAAACAGGAATTAAAATGCTGGAAGAAGCAGGACTGGAAATTACAGTTGCTGAAAAAGAAAACCTTTCTTATAAAGAATGGCTGAATTACTGTAAAAATACCGATACTATTTTAAGTATTGGCGCAGAATTTAAATATGACAAGAATTTCTTTGAAGCCTGCCCCAATGTGAAAGCCATTGCTTTATATTCTGTGGGGTTTGATCATGTAGATATCAAAGAAGCTACCCAAAGGAATATTCCGGTGGGCAATACTCCTGATGTTTTGAGCAGGGCAACTTCAGACGTTGCTTTTTTACTCATGCAGTCCGTAGCGAGAAGAGCAAGCTTCAATTTCCGGAAAGTAAAAGATGGAAGCTGGGGTACATTTGATCCTTTGCATGCCTTAGGACAGGAGCTTTATGGGAAAACCCTGGGGATTTTTGGACTTGGTCGTATCGGTTATGAAATGGCTGAGAAATCTAAGAAAGCTTTTGGAATGAATATCATTTATCACAACCGTCATCATAATGAAGAAGCGGAACAGGAATTGGGAGCAGCTTATGTTTCTTTTGAAGAGCTGATCAAAAACTCGGATGTATTGAGTGTTCATGCCAATTTTACTCCTGAACATAAAGAATTATTCAATGAGTCTATATTTGAACAGATGAAGCCGGATGCTATTTTCATCAATACCGCCAGAGGTGGTTTCCACAATCAGAAAGATTTGTACCAGGCGTTGGTTGATCAGAAAATCTGGGGAGCGGGTCTTGATGTTACCAACCCGGAACCTATGTCAACAGACGATCCTATTCTTGAACTTTCAAGTGTTTGTATCTTGCCACACATTGGTTCTGCCACTATTGAAGCCCGAAACGGGATGGCAAGACTGGCTGCAGGAAATATCATCGCTTTTTCGAAAAATGAAAAAATGCCGTATTGTGCAAATCCTGACGTTTATTCTGCCCATTCATTATAACTTGGAATTATTTTTGTTCTGATTATATAAACCTAAAATCTTAAACATCATGGCACCAGAGAAAAATATTAATCAACAGAACAAGAGGTTAGAACAGATGGATTATAACCCTAATGAAGATATATTTAAGAGAGAAAAGCATATTTCGCTTGATGGAGACGGCAATCCTATTTTAGATGAAGATTTTGATGAGGATAAAATAGATAAAGGCTTAGATATTCCAGGAGCCGATGACGATGATGAAATGGAAGAAATAGGGGAAGAAGATGAAGAGAACAACTACTGGAGTCTCAGCGATAATGAAGATGACCATGAAGAAGAAAATGATGATGTTTTAACCTAAACTTTGATGATAACAGACTAGCCTTGCTGAATTTCAGTGAGGTTTTTTATGTTGAATAACGACTTCTTTTAGTAAGACAATTCCCCTCTCTTGGAGGGGTGGATTCAAAATTCAAAGAATTTTTGAAGACGGGGTGGTTCCATAGTACAGCACAATAAAATCCTCCAGCTCCTTCATCACCACACTCAGATGATTCCTCACATCAAAATCTGTAATTCTGAAAATAAGCAGTCCTAATGACTCAAGATATTCCTCCCTTATCCCATCATAAACTTCTTTCTTATCATGGCTTGAACCGTCAATCTCAATGATAAGACCCAAATTTTTTACATAGAAATCAACAATATAATTTCCAATAATTCTTTGTCTGTCAAAATCAATTGTATGAAAATTTTTAGCACGGACTTTTCTCCAAAAGATCACTTCACCCAAGATCCGGGCTTTACGTTTTTCTTTTAATAATATTTTTAAATAGGGGTTGTAGGACAGGTTCTCAACGAAATTCCTGCGGATCGGAATTCCGTTGATGATGGTGAGGATTTCTTTCATTGTTGTGTTTTAAACCACCCCGTCTTTCAAAGCTCGCACTTTGAAATCCACCCCTCCGGAGGAGGGGAATTGAAGTTCGTTTATTCAAATATAGTATTTAATAGGAGATTGTGATTAATATCCGGATTCGATAATTTTGTATAAACCATAAGCTGAAGCCATTTTCATCCTTTCACTTGCCTATATTTTCTAATTTGAATATCTTTAAAACTTCAAACATTGTTTCAACATAGACCTTTAAATAGCAATATGACATTTCAAGAACAGATACAGCAGGGGATTCCTAATCAGCTGCCACAACCAAAACCATACGAGACCAATATCAACCATGCTCCAAAGCGTAAAGAAATCCTGGGGGAGGAAGAGAAAAAACTGGCATTGAAGAATGCACTACGTTATTTTGATCCTCAGTTTCATGCAGAACTGATTCCTGAATTTAAGCAGGAACTGGAAGATTACGGAAGAATTTATATGTACCGCTTCCGTCCGGACTATGAAATGAAGGCGAGACCTATCACAGATTATCCGGGACAATCTGAGCAGGCAAAAGCGATCATGCTGATGATTCAGAATAACCTGGATTATGCAGTAGCACAGCATCCTCATGAATTGATCACTTACGGTGGAAACGGAGCTGTATTCTCCAACTGGGCTCAGTATCTGCTGACCATGAAATATCTTTCGGAAATGAGCAACGAGCAGACATTGGTGATGTATTCAGGACACCCAATGGGGCTGTTCCCGTCTCATAAAGACGCACCAAGAGTGGTTGTAACCAATGGAATGATGATCCCGAACTATTCAAAATCGGATGATTGGGAGAAGTTCAATGCATTGGGTGTTACTCAATACGGACAGATGACGGCAGGAAGTTATATGTATATTGGCCCGCAGGGAATTGTTCACGGGACAACCATTACAGCGTTGAATGCTTTCAGAAAAATAAAAAAAGACCCTAAAGGAGGGCTTTTCGTGACTTCAGGATTAGGAGGAATGAGTGGAGCTCAGCCAAAAGCTGGTAATATTGCTGGTTGCATTACTGTATGTGCAGAAGTAAACCCGAAAATCACCAAAATCCGTCATGATCAGAAATGGGTGAATGAGATCTATGAAGATCTTGATTCATTGGTGAAAAGAGTAAGGGAAGCACAGGCTGACAAAGAAACCGTTTCTTTGGCTTACCTTGGAAATATTGTTGATGTTTGGGAGAAATTCGATCAGGAAGATTTAAGAATTGACATCGGTTCAGATCAGACTTCACTTCACAATCCATGGGCTGGTGGTTACTATCCGGTAGGCCAAACATTCGAAGAATCTAATATTATGATGGCTGAAAATCCTGAGTTATTCAAAGAAAAAGTTCAGGAAACATTAAGAAGACATGCGGCAGCCATAAACAAACATACAGCAAAAGGAACCTACTTTTTCGATTATGGAAATGCCTTTTTATTGGAAGCTTCCAGAGCCGGAGCTGATGTAATGGCAGAAAATCCGACATTGGGAAGAGAATTCAAATATCCGAGTTATGTACAGGATATCATGGGACCTATGTGCTTTGATTATGGTTTCGGACCGTTCCGTTGGGTATGTTCCAGTGGAAATCCGGAAGATCTTCAGAAAACGGATAATATTGCATGTGCAGTATTGGAAGAAATGGTAAAAAACTCTCCTGAAGAGATCCAGCAGCAGATGAAAGACAACATCCAGTGGATCAAGGGAGCACAGGAAAATAAACTGGTAGTAGGTTCACAGGCGAGAATCCTTTATGCAGATGCTGAAGGAAGAATGAAAATTGCAGAAGCCTTCAATAAAGCCATTAAAAACGGAGAAATAGGACCTGTGGTTTTAGGAAGAGACCATCATGATGTTTCGGGTACAGATTCTCCTTACAGAGAAACTTCCAATATCTATGACGGATCAAGATTTACTGCGGATATGGCCATTCACAATGTGATTGGTGACAGTTTCCGTGGGGCAACCTGGGTTTCCATTCACAATGGTGGTGGAGTAGGCTGGGGAGAAGTGATCAACGGTGGTTTCGGAATGCTGTTGGACGGAAGCGATGATGCCGATAGAAGATTGAAGTCTATGCTTTTCTGGGACGTAAACAATGGAATCTCAAGAAGAAGCTGGGCAAGAAATGAAGGCGCTGTTTTCGCTATTAAAAGAGCGATGGAAGCCGAACCTAATCTGAAAGTGACTCTTCCGAACCTTGTAGATGAAAATTTACTGTAAAATATTTTAGATATAAAGAAAACCTGCTGTAAAGCAGGTTTTTTGTTTCTTGTTGCAATAAGAGTTTAGATTCCTTCGGAAAGACAAAAGAGCGCTTAGATTATCCACACAGTTTGTCATTCCGCAGGAATCTCTGCTTTATCAAGTAGTTTTAGATTCCACGCTTCACTTTGTTTCGCTCTGAATGGCAAACATGGTGTATATTTTAATGTGTTTTTAAAGGATCAATCTTACTCACACAATTATCGGAAAACTTTTTAGCGTCCTCTTTGTCATTCCGCAGGAATCTTAATAGAGATTAAAAATTTGAAAAAGCTTTACGATTTTTCAACAAAATTAAAATATTAGAAAATTTCACAACTCTTTCCAACCTTTTCTGTCATTAGTACATCTTTAGAAGAAAAGAGATCCTATGAAAATCACAATACCCAAACCCTGTCATGAAAACTGGAATACAATGACCCCTGATGAAAAAGGAAGATTCTGTGCTGTTTGTTCCAAAACAGTACGAGACTTCAGGAAAGCTCCGGATGATGATATTATAGATTTTTTTTCCGGGACTTCGGAAGAGATCTGCGGGAATTTTAATCCGTCACAGCTCAACAGAGATCTGAGTTATTCTTACATCAATTCTCTTTTTGTGAAATTTGCGGTAGGTGCCATGCTGACAACGGGAGGAATTGTAAGTGTGCATGCACAGCAAAATAAAACCTGTGATACCCTAAAGACCGAAGAAGTACAGGAAATTGTTTTCAGTACTCAGAGAGACAGAAAATTGCTTGGCTCAGTTTCAGTAATACCGGCTAATGCTTTATTAGACAGCAAAGAAAAGGAAAGAAAAGAACTCATTACAAAATTGCCGGGATTATCTGTTGGGGAGCCTCCTAAAGATAATAACAGTATACGTATTGGTGGGGCTCCTTCAAGCGGAGTAATCTATCAGCCTATGTATATTGTAGATGGAAAAATAAGCGATTATGAAAAAGTAAAAACACTGGATCCTAATCTTATAAAAACTATGAATATACTGAAGGGGGCTTCTGCATCTGCAAAGTTTGGTGAAAAAGCCAAAGGCGGAGTAGTAGTGATTACTACTAAAAAGAAAAGAAAGAAATAAAAACTCCGGCGATCGAAGATCGCCGGAGCCTGTGTTATATCCAAATAAATATATATTATTTCACCGCTGCAATTGCCGCTTCATAATTCGGTTCATGAGAAATATCTGCCACCTGCTCTTCATAGATGATCTTTCCTGAAGGATCTATTACCACAACAGCTCGGCTCAGAAGACCTTTCATGGCAGAATCTACCAGTTCCACTCCATAGTTCCACCCAAAGTCTGAACGGAAATCTGAAAGCATCACTACATTTTTAATTCCTTCAGCACCGCAGAATCTTTTCTGTGCAAACGGAAGATCTTTGGAAATACAAAGGACTACTGTATTGGGAAGGTTCCCTGCCTCTTCATTAAAATGATGTACGGAAGCTGAACAAACACCTGTATCTACACTGGGAAAGATATTTAAGATCACATTCTTTCCTTTGTAAGATTCCAGTGTCTGATCATTCATATTCACATCTGTAAGGGTAAATTTAGGAGCTGGCTTATTCAGCGCCGGTAATTTTGTATAAGTATGTACTTCTTTTCCTCCCATTAAAACTGTATTGATTGCTTTAGATTTTTGTGCAAAGCCTATTGCAGAAAAGAATAACAGGGTACTGAAAACTAATTTTGAAAACATGAAATTTTATTTTTCAGCTAAATTATTCTTTTTTCAGGAGCTGAGATTAATTTTAATTCAAATAGATCAAATCTATTGTCAGATTGTTTTTTTCAAAACATTTTACTTCTACCTTTATATTACAAAAACCTCCTTAGAAGGAGAAGCTTATCACATAAAAAAATAGAAAGATTTATGAGTTCAGAAAATACAGCATCATTCCATCACATTTTTAAGAGTGAAAATGAAATTCCGGAAGAGTATAAAGTTCCGGTGATCCACCAGAGAACTTATTTGTTGAATGGTGAACTGGTAGAATGGAACGGAGATGTCACCGAAATTTATTCCCCGGTATGTATTCCTACAGAAAACGGATTAGAAAGAAAACTTTTGGGAAGTATCCCGAATATTGGCCCGAAGGAAGCCATGGATGTCCTTGAAGCCTGTGTAAAAGCCTATGATAACGGTCTTGGGGAATGGCCTACCATGTCTGTGGAAGGACGCATTAAATGTATGCAGAAATTCGTGTACCTGATGATCCAGCAAAGGGATCTGATCATTAAATTACTGATGTGGGAAATTGGAAAAACGCTTGCAGACTCCACCAAAGAATTTGACCGTACCGTAGATTATATCAACCAGACCATTGATGCCCTGAAGGATCTGGACAGAGAATCTTCCCGCTTTCAACAGGCAGAAGGTACCATTGCACAGATCAGAAGAGCACCACTTGGAGTGGTTTTAAGTATGGGGCCATTCAATTATCCTCTGAATGAAATTTTTACCACACTGATTCCTGCCTTGATCATGGGAAACACCATTCTGTTTAAACTTCCGAAACACGGTGTACTGGCTCATTATCCTTTATTAAACGCTTTTAAAGAAGCATTCCCGAAAGGAACTGTAAACACATTATATGGAAAAGGATCAGAAATTATCACGCCAATCATGGAAAGCGGAAAAGTGAATGTTCTGGCCTTCATCGGATCAAGTAAAGTGGCTAACGGATTGAAAAAGCTGCATCCGAAAGTGAATCGTTTAAGAGCCATTCTGAGTCTGGATGCCAAAAATGCAGCTATTGTGACCAAAAATGCAAATTTAGACGTAGCTGTGAGCGAATGTATTTTAGGTGCACTTTCTTTCAACGGACAGCGATGCACAGCACTGAAGCTGATATTTGTTCAGAAAGAGATTGCTTTAGAATTTACAGAAAAACTAAGTGCTGCGGTTTCTGCTCTGAAACCAGGATTGCCATGGGAAAAAGACGTAAAAGTAACTCCACTTCCGGAAGTCAACAAACCTCCTTACCTGAAAGAATGTATTGATGATGCTTTACAGAAAGGAGCAACTGTTTTAAATAAAGATGGAGGCTATACGGATGAATCTTTTGTTTTTCCGGCGGTAGTTTATCCGGTAAACAGTGAGATGAAACTGTATCATGAGGAGCAGTTTGGTCCGGTGATTCCTGTTGTTCCATTTGAAGACATAGAAGAGCCTATAGAGTATCAGGTGAATGCTTCACACGGGATGCAGGTAAGTATTTTCAGTGAAGATCCTCAGGAAGTAGCAAGGCTGATTGATCCATTCGTGAACCTCGTAAGCCGTGTCAATATCAACTGCCAGGCACAAAGAGGTCCGGATGTCTTTCCGTTTACCGGAAGAAAAGACAGTGCAGAAGGAACGCTTTCTGTTTTTGATGCACTCCGTTCATTCTCAATCCGGTCTCTGGTAGCCGCAAAACTTACAGACTCCAATAAAGAATTACTCAACACGATTGTCAGAGAACATGATTCCAATTTTTTAAGCACAGATTATATTTTCTGATCCTATTGTATTTAACATAAATAAAAATCCTCAATAAATTTCTTTATTTGTTGAGGATTTTTTTAACTTAATGCCAGAAATTAGAGTTTTGTGTTATAATAAGATGATGTTTTTTAGAAATATCAACTAAGGATCAGTGTGTAAATCATGTCTTCACCGGAAAAAGAATTTTTAGAGAAAATTGAAAAGCACAAAGGTGTTGTTTTTAAGATCTCTAAAATGTATATGGATAATAAGGACGATCAGAATGACCTCTATCAGGAGATCATCTACCAGGCCTGGAAATCATACGGTGATTTTCAAAAGAGGAGTGATTTCTCCACATGGCTGTACAGAACTGCGTTAAACACAGCAATTGTTTTCCTGCGAAGTGAAAAAAAACGTAGTTTTATACAGAATCAGAATGTAGATGGGCTGAGTGCCCGGCAGGAACCTTATAATGATACGGATGATGTGAATATGAAACGGATGTATGAAGCCATTCATCAGCTGAGCCCTATTGATAAAGCGCTTATATTTTTCTTTTTGGAGGGTTTTTCGGGAAAAGAAATTGCCGTTCAGTTAGGAATTACCGAAATCAATACAAGGGTAAAGCTGAAAAGGGCAAAAGAGAAGCTGAAAGAGATCATTACCAAACAAAGTACAGGTTCTCATTAAAAGATAAAACGATGGAGTTAGAAAACTTTAAAGAACTTTGGAATAAAGATACAGGACAGGAGTCTCCTGAAATTTCTCTTGAAAAACAGAAGGAAATACATTCCCCGTTACAGATGCTCAAAGTAAATATGAAAACAGAGTTCTGGCTGATGATTGTAACGCTGCCTTTACTTTTAACCAATTTTCCGTTTGCTTCTTCAGATTCTAATATTAAAATCATATCTGCATTTGTCACCATCCTGACCATTGTTATTATCGTCTATTTTTATTCCCGTTTTCTGAAACTGTATAAGCTGCTTCAAAAGAATAGCATCAATACAAATTATGATTTGTTCAATCTTAAAACCCAGCTTCTCATATCGAAAGAAATTTATATAGCCTATTATGTGTCCTATATTACTCTTGGGTTTCTTCTCTCCCTGATCAGAATTAATTTCCATTTTGAGATGGAATATAATCTGGCTATTTTCGGAATCAGCCTTCTGATCACTCTGCTCCTGATTGCTTTTATCATAAAATACTGGATCTATTATATGTACGGAAGGTATATTGATGATGTGGTACGTCTGGTAGATGAACTGAATGAGATTGAGGTAAGTCCCAGACCTGAAAAGAAAAAAACATGGTTTGAGCGTTCACAGAAATTTTTCATGAATAAAATGGGTATCAAAGGAAATATTCTGAATACCGTTATATGGTTTGTTTCAATGTATATTTTTATCATTTTATTTTTGACAGCAGTACTTTTAATAATTATCGTGGTTGGCGCCAAATTTCATTTTCTTGATATAGGAGCACTGCAGAAAGCTTTAGACCAGTTGAATTAGAAATTGCTCTATTTTCTTTTATTTCCTATCTTTAAAGACGTTGAGGTAAAAAATGTAATATGGATGAGATCAAAAATCAAGTATATCCCATAGAGGAATTTCTTGAGCTTGTAAAGAATAAACAGGATCGGAAGACATCCTTTGATCCTGATTATAATTATGCGGTATACTCTTCAAAAGATGAATTTGAACCGGAAATGAAAATTTTTATCGGTGATCCTTTGGATATTGGTGAAAATGATAACGAAATCTTACCCGATTTTGTTTTTCAAAATAAACTGAGCTATATGTGTTCTGATGAGAATATTCAGGATGTGGTGGATCTTGCTTTTCGGCAGTATGCAGGCATCACTTCATCTCAACTTATTGATGCCCTAAACCATTATCTTGAAAAAGATGACTTCTTAGATTTTTAAATAGAAACTGAACTTTATATTATATACAAAGAACCTGATATGGAAACATAAGGTTCTTTTTTTATGTACATTATAATTGTTTTTCTACTAACTGTTCAGAATAGTAAGGAAAATATCTTTAAAGACTTAAAATCCAACAGGAGCTATTTCATGTATTTTCGGTCTGTTTTTTTTGTAGAAAATACTGTAACAATTTTTTAAAACGAAAACTAACTCTATAGAGTAACAAATCATGACCTCATTAGAACAAGAGTTTATAAGTCAAATTGAACAGCATAAAGGAATCCTATTTAAGATTTCTAAAATGTACATGACTGAAAAGGATGATCGGGATGATCTTTTTCAGGAGATTACCTATCAGCTCTGGAAAGCATTTCCTGGTTTCAGAGGGGAAAGCGAATTTTCAACATGGCTGTACAGGATCGCTTTGAATACGGCCATTATCTTCCTTAAATCAGAAAAAAGAAGAAGCTTTATTGCCCATGAAGATTTTTCCAATCATATCATTGTACAGGAAGATTATGATTACCGGAAAGAAGAGCGTCTGGCTGAAATGTATAAGGCTATTCATCAACTCAATCCTATTGATAAAGCCTTTATATTCTACTATCTGGAAAATTTTTCAGGAAAACAGATTGCAGAGCAGATGGGAATTTCTGAAGGAAATGTAAGAGTGAAAATGAACCGCTCAAAAAACAAACTTAAAGATATCTTAAGCCAAATAAAAACCAACAAACATTAAAATCAGTAATCCAATGAATATCGATGAATTGAAAAATACCTGGAATGAAGATATTATGGAGGAAACTCCTGAAATAAGTATAGAACAAAGAAATAAACTGAATCTTCCCCTTGAAAAAATACGTAAAAATATGCGTGTGGAATTCTGGTGGGTAATAGGGATTTTTGTTTTTGCTTTTCTGGTTTGCTCAGTCTGCAGGCCTTTTAAATTGCAATTATATATAACGGTTTTAATTGCTTCCATGCTTATTGTTACCGTTTTCTTTTTCAGTAAGTTCTTTAAACTGTATAACGAAATCAGTAATCCTACACCTAAGACCTACGATTCTCTGAAAGATCTGGTGATGCAGCTGAATCTGAATAAACAATATTATCTTTCATACTACATCAGTTTTGCACCGTTTCTGGTATGTGAGATTCTTATTGTTCTGGAATTTATCCCGTGGCCAAAACCTTTGAGTGAACTGAAAATTGCAGTGATCTTAATAGGTTCTGTGATTGGAGGATTATTTTTACTCTACCTGGCCGGAAAATTCTGGTTTCACCGGTATTACGGAAGATATATGCAGCATATTGAAAATCTTTTGGAAGAGTTGAAAAGATAGAAAAGAGTTCGGCGGGCTGAAAGCCCGCCGAACCTTTATAAATTATTGTCCCTTATTGTCTTTTTCCTTAGCAATTTCATTTTTTATCCAATCCAGTTGTGGATCTTTTTTGTCAATAATATCCTGCATGCTTTCAGTTACTACTACATCGGGAACAACACCTTTCCGAGAGTCTGAGAATTTGATATTAGGCTGCACCAGAAGTAATCCGATTGGGAACCTGATTTTAGAATTAGGAAGTTTCTGATAAGAATAGAAACCTGCAACAGTTCCATCGTTAGCGCCACCGGTTTCTTCACCTACAAGAGTTGCCCTTTTATCATTCTTAAGCTTGGCAGTAATAATAGAAGATGCTGAGAAGCTTCCTCCGTTGATCAATACAAAAACTTTTCCGTGGAAAGCCTGTTTATTAGGTTTTGTAGGTTTATCAGCTTTCATTTTATAGAAAACTTTTCCGTCTTTTTTATACGTACTGAAAGCCTGCGCGAAGAAATAACTTGGATAGGCAATACTTTTAAGAGCATATTCTAAAGCATTGCTTTTTCTGAAATAATTTGTACGCAGTGGAATATCCCTTGACGTTACCTGGGAAGGTTTGATCAGGGTAAAAGGTGCATCCGCTAAATAGGAGTACAGGTTATTGATCTCATAGAGAGAACCTCCATAGTTATTTCGGACATCTATGATGAGGTAGGGAGCTTTGGCCTCATTGATCTTGGCAAAGGTTTTTTTATAAAATTCATCAGAATAATCTCGGGAGAAACTCTGTACCTTTATATAAGCGATAGTGCTGTCTTTATCCAGGAATTTAAAACTTCTGTTATAAGAATTACTTGAAACTACATAATCGTTCAGTTTCTTTTCAAGCGTCTTTTTCTTCATTTCCTTATCCTTTTCAAGATCGGAATCAGATTTTATTTCCCTGCTTAAAGTATACGTTCGTTTTTCTCCCTGATAAAGTGTTTCAAGAGTTGCTTTACTCCCCAAACCGTTCTCTGCAGTATAAAAATTAAAGAAAAGGTCTTTTAAAAAATAGGGGTGGAAAGTTGTATTATCACCATCACTGCTGATCAGACTTCTGTACTTCTTTATATAATCTGATACAGGAACATTATTAATTGATAAAATTTCAGTTCCGGGTTGTATATGCTCAATAGAATCTCTGTTTTGAATAATATACATCTGATCGCCTGATATATAATATTCGAGACGGCTGAACATTCCTTTCTGATGTTCCAGTCTTTTAAATTCTCTTTTGTTAAACTTTTTTCTGGGAATTCTCAATGAAAGATGCCCTTCCCGGATTCCCGCAATGACAGGCTGAAGTTTAAAATAAAACTGAAGAGGAGTAAGAGATTCGGTGAGAGTCTGTTTAAGACTATCAAATTTATGATCCAATTCCTTCTTGGGAATATACCAGTATAATTGAGGATGCATTTGCTGTAATTTTGAATAAGCAAAGTTCACATCCTCTTTGAGTTGCTCCGGTGGAATACATGAGGCCCGCTGTTCGTTGTGTTTTTTTATAGAGGCACAAGACGAAAGTATTGCGAGAAGAAATATTACCGAATAATTTTTCAATAGATCTGAGTTTTTAGGATGCTAAAATAGAAAGTTTAAATTTAATCATGACTTAAATGAATAATAAATTTTCCAAAATACATGATAAATTTAGTTAAAAAATGTACTAAAACTGAATAAATTTTCATTTAAAGGCAAAAGTCAATACATTTGATATTTATTTTCTATAGATGATTTATTGGATTATTACGACAGTGGCTGTTCTGACAGTTACCTTTTTTATAGTGATCAATATGAAGGCGTTTGGCGGGGTGCCAAAAGGAAAGCGGCTGAAGCGTATAAAACAGTCAAAACTCTATAAAAAAAGACAGTTTCAGAATATTAGCCATACCCCATCTATTACAGAAGGCTACAAAATGTCGAAAGTGACTTACGATTTCTTTTTAGGAAAAAAAGATCCGCTCTTGAAACCTTTTAAAGAAATTCAATCCCTTCATACCGATTTAAAAAACAGAGACAAAAATCAGGATATATTTATCTGGTTGGGGCATTCATCTTATTATCTACAGACCGATGGTATTTCCTTCCTGATTGATCCTGTGTTGAGTTTATATGGTTCACCTTTTAAATATTTTAACAAAGCATTCAAAGGATCAGACATCTTTAAACCTGAAGATATTCCCAATATTGATTATCTGGTAATAACCCACGATCATTTTGACCATCTGGATTACCCGACTGTAAAATCGATCAAAGACAGAACGGAAATGGCTATTTTGCCTTTGGGAGTGGGAGCACATTTAGAAAGATGGGGTTATGCTGAAAATTCGCTTATTGAAGAAGAATGGGGAACTGAAGTGAGGTTGAAGAATAATATAAAGATTGTCTTTACTCCCGCCAGACATTTTTCAGGCAGAAGAATCAGACAGAATGATACGCTATGGAGTTCCTATGTTTTGATAACACCAACAAAGAAAATTTTCTTAGGTGGAGACAGTGGATATGATAGCCATTTTAAAACTATCGGCGAACAATACGGGCCTTTTGATTATGCTATTCTTGAGAACGGACAGTATGGAGAAGCATGGAGGTATATTCATACGCTGCCGGAAGATGTTATTCAGGCTGGTATTGATCTTAAAGCCGAGCGTATCATCCCTGTTCATGCAGCAAAATTTGCACTCGCGCTTCACCCATGGAATGAACCTTTACAAAAGATAACTGCTCTTGGAAAAGAAAAAGGATTGAATATCCTCACTCCGATGATTGGAGAGGTAGTAGATCTGAATCAGCATGAACAGCAATTTACAGCCTGGTGGGAAGATTGATCAGGCATGCCAGATATCTTTATATCTTACAGGGTGGTTTTCAAACTGTTGTCGCACAAAATCACATTCCGGGTCTACAAGCAAATCTTTTTCCTCTGCGTAGCGTACCAGCTCATCCAGTAACAGTTTGGCGTATCCTTTACCCTCACGCTCTTCATCAAGTTTCGTATAATACACAATAAGCAGTCTTCCATCAACTTCTATGGACATATAACCTGCCTTTTTTCCATCAATAAGTAGCTGCAATTCATCCTGATATGGTGATACCTGAAACTTTATATTTTCCATGATAATGTAAGATTTGGTTGATAAAAAATAATTTGGAGAATTTCCCAAAAAACATTCTCTCCACTAAAATTACGAAATTAAATAATATGAAATAATAGTTTTCAGAAATCTTAACGAAATTTATAACATAATGATTAAAAGATAAAAGATAAAAGATAAAAGATAAAAGATAAAAGATAAAAGATAAAAGATGTTGTCGCTAAAATTCAATAGAGGTGGGTTTTAACCCATTCTACAATAAATGATCCATCCATTGGCTTTAGCCCAAACTTACAATATTTATTCTTTAAAATTCAAAATTTAATTACAATTTACTGATTGTCATTTGTTTACTAAAATCCTTTGTTTAATAAAATTGTATTCTGATTATCATTTCAGGATGATTAATAGGTAATAATTTCATTAAAATGTATAAAATATTTCAAAGATAATCAGTTGTTTATGATTTTTCTTAACAAATATTAGTATTTACAATTGAGATTTGGCACTTTAATTGACTATGCCATTATGTTTAATTTAAAAGGGGAATGAAATGAAAAAGTTACTTATAACAGTATTTTTGGTTGGAACATTTAGCTTGAGCTATGCCCAGTCAGATTACTATAACGATTACAGAAGGAGTATTTCGGATGTTAACTGGCAAAGAGTTGTTGCCGATCTGTTACTGTCTACAACACAGGCAAACCAGATTTATGTACTCAATGACCGATATCGTGATTACAACACGTGGAACAGAGTGTATGTGGTAGAGCCGGGAAGATGGAGAAACGACCGTTATTCGGAGTTGGAAAGAATTCTAGGTAGAGAAAAATATATCATTTTTAAAAAGAAATATTACAGAGGTCAAAATCCTGTGATTGTTTATGGCAGAAATAAAAACGATTATAAAAAATATCGTAAACAACAGGAGAAATATTATAAAAATCAGGAGAAATACTATAAAAAACAGTCTAAACATCACGGCCGTGGTTATGGTCATGACGACGACGATTGGGATTAAAATTATTATCAACTATATATTCACTTTCAAATGGCTGGCATCTTTGTCAGTCATTTTATTTTTTCAAACAGAATTGTTTTTATTGATTAATTTGTTTGAATTTTATAATTTTGATTCATGGAATCACACGAATCAATCAAAGGTTTTTATGAAAGAAATGCTCCCAATCTGGCATCACAGTGTATTGGGGTCAGCAGAATGGGGCACTTCAATGTATTTTCACGGGAATACTGCTCTCCGTTGACTCCCTACAGCAGGAGAGATTATTATAAGATTTCACTGATCATAGGAAAGGGAAAACTCCATTATGCAGATAAATGGATTAAAGTAGACCGGCCTGCTTTATTGTTTTCAAATCCTATTATTCCTTATTCCTGGGAAGCAGATGATGAAGATCAGAAAGGTTGGTTTTGTTTGTTTACCGATCAGTTTTTGCATAACGGAAGCCGTATGGGAAACCTGCAGGATTCTCCGCTTTTCAAGATTGGAGGAACTCCGGTTTTCTTTGTGGATGAAGAACAGCAGAGGATACTTTCTGATATTTATACGAAAATGATGACGGAGATTCAGTCGGATTATATTCACAAATATGATATGCTGAGAGCTTACCTTCATCTGATGATTCATGAAACCATGAGAATGCAGCCGGCAGAAAGTTTTGAACCCTATCAGAATGCCTCACAGCGGGTTGCTTCCTTATTTATGGAACTTCTGGAGAGACAATTTCCGATCGACAGTCCTGAAGCCTTTTTAAAATTAAAAACCCCCAACGATTATGCTCAGAGTCTTTCTATACATGTGAATTCCTTAAACCGTTCTGTAAAAGAAATCACAGGGAAAACAACCAGTCAGCAGATTACCGGAAGGATTATTCAGGAAGCCAATGCTTTACTGAAACATACAGACTGGAATGTAGCTGAAATCGCCTACGGATTAGGTTTTGAAGAACCCGCTTATTTTACCAATTACTTTAAAAAACAAACCGGAATTACTCCTAATGCCCTAAGAATGGACATTGTTTGAATTTTATAATTCTTAGTTTGAATTCTATATCGGGATTGGCCTTTTCATGTTCTAATTTTGTCTTATAAAATTAAATCATACCTATCATGAAATTTAAAAAATTAGGAAACACAGACGAACAGTTATCAGCAATTGGTTTAGGATGTATGGGAATGAGCTTTGCCTATGGTCCTACGGATGAACAGGAAAGTATCAATACCTTACACAAAGCTTTGGATTTGGGTGTAAACTTCTGGGATACAGCAGATATGTATGCCAATGGGGAAAACGAAAAACTGATCTCTAAGGTATTGGTTCCGAATAGAGATAAGATCTTTATTGCAACCAAATTCGGATTCAGGTTTAAAGACGGTAAAGCCAGCCACAGCGGAGCTCCGGGAACTTATTTTGACGGTTCTCCGGAATGGATTAGAAAAGCAGTAGATCTAAGCCTTCAAAGATTAAAAATAGACACTATTGATTTGTATTACGCTCACAGAGTGGATCCTAATGTTCCGGTAGAGGAAACAGTAGGGGCAATGGCAGAGCTGGTAAAAGCAGGAAAAGTGAAATACATCGGATTATCTGAAGCTTCAGCAGAATCTATCAGAAAAGCAAATAAAATTCACCCGATTGCAGCATTACAGTCAGAATATTCCATCCTTACAAAAGATGTTGAAAAAGAAATTTTACCAACCATCAGAGAACTGGGGATTTCTTTAGTGCCTTATTCGCCTTTGGCAAGAGGTCTTTTTACCAATATTTATGACGTACAGAACCTGGGTGATAATGACTTTAGAAAATCTTTACCACGCTATCAGCAGGAGTATCTTGAAAATAATACCAAACTGGCCAATGAGATTAATGATTTTGCCGCTTCCAAAGGGGTAAAAGGAACCCAGCTCGCCCTGGCCTGGGTATTGAATCAGGGAGACGACATCATCCCGATTCCGGGTACCAAACGAATTAAATACCTGGAAGAAAATATTGCAGCCGTCAATATAGACCTTTCCCAATCAGATCTGGATACTATTGAAGCCATTCTGAAAAAATACCCGAATGTAGGGGAAAGATACACTGAAGGTTCAATGAAACTGGTGAACAACTAAAAACTATTATAAAAACTGAGTTCCTGCTGATGATGGGAGCTCAGTTTTTTGTTATTATTCTCAATGAGAATGTATAAATAATGAAAAAAACTAAGTTATGAACAGAAGAGAACTATTAAAGAATGGATTATTGGCGGGAACATTCAGCATGATTCCTTTTTCCAGTGTACTGGCAGAAACTCCGAAAATCCCTGAAAAAACAGGTGATGATCTTTCCGGCTTTAAAAAACTGAAGCTTGGAGAACTGGAACTTTTTGTTCTTACAGACGGATATATTCATGAAGAAAATCTCAATGCATTTGCTCCCAGAGGAACTGTTGCTGAGCTGAAATCAATCCTTAAAAATAATTTCAGACCGGACAATTATATTGATATGGCCATGAATATTCTTTTGGTTAAAACAAAGAATAAACTTATCCTCTTAGATACCGGAATGGGTATTTTTGCTGATGAAAGAACCGGATTCTTATTAAAAAGTCTCCAAAAAGCCGGCTTTTCACCAAAAGATATTACCGATGTTTTTATCTCTCATGCCCACCCTGATCATATTGGTGGCGTAGTTGACAAAAAGCAGAACCTCGTTTTTCCGAACGCCAATATTTTTATTTCAAAAATTGAACATGATTTTTGGATGAAAGCCACTATCAAAGATTTTAATAATAGTGCTTTGAAAGAGCAGCCTGAATTACTTAATCAGATTATTCCTGCTGTTCAAAATATTCTGAAAACGATTCAGCCGAAACTGAAGTTTTATGACCTTAATAATCCGCTTTATGACTATTTCAGTTTTCAGCTCGCTCCCGGTCATACTCCGGGTTTAACAGTGACAACCATTTCTTCAGGGAATGAAAAGCTGATCTACATTGCAGATTTGATTCATTCCGATGTAATCCTTTTTCCACATCCTGAGTGGGGCTACTTTGGAGATACTGATCTGGATATTGCTAGCGCTTCAAGAAAAAAGCTTCTTCAACAGCTGGCAGATACCAAAGTAAGAGCGTTTGCTTATCATTTGCCATGGCCGGGTCTGGGCTTTACAAAAACAAAATCCGGTGCATTTGAATGGTTTCCGGAAAGTTTTATGAATTAGGTAATAGGTAATAAGTTGCAGGGATAGGGATTAGGGATTAGAGATGCGTTGACCAAGATTAATAAATATGTGTTCAATATTCCCATCCTCTGGAGGGGTGGCGAAAATTCAAAGAATTTTTGACGGGGTGGTTAAATATAAAAGGTAATTCAATCAATAACAGCGGACTTTAGTCCGCTTTTTCAATAAATATTTATGCATTTGGCTTTAGCCAAAACATATTAATCATCGACTTGATATAACAGATCCTCCCGGCAACGAGAGGATCTGTTTCAACATAAGAAAAAATTAAAGTTTTATTGTAATTACGCCTCTCCAAATACCAGCTCTGGAGAATACATCTTTCTGAACATCAGGTAAGTCATCGTAAGGACAGAGAAAGCGACTATTGCGTCTATTGTAGCTGGAAAACCAAGTACCGCAATTTTTGAGAAGAAAGCAAAAATAATATCAAAAAACATTCCTGCAAATACCCATTCTTTCAACCTCAGTAATCTGTTGGGAAGGAGAAGAACAAGAACCCCCGAAATTTTGAAAACTCCCAGTATATAAATAAAATGAGATGGATAGCCAAGCTGTTGGGTGATATCCCAAACGACAGGATTTTTTGTAAGTTCAAAGAAACCGCTGGCTCCGAACCATAATGACATAAAAATAGCGCCCGCCCAATAGATGATTTTTGTTGTTTTTGTTTTCATTGTAGTATTATTTTTAGTTGTTATTATTACTGTGTTGTGTAAAAGTTATTTGAAAGCTGTTTTTGCAGACCCTGATATCTCTCCTGTTTTTTGGTTTTGAATAAAAGCTATGACTTCCCAGTTTTCAGCAGAAAAACCATTCGGAAGCTGAAATGTTGTTGTTCCTTCCATTTGTTTATTCAATGAGATCTGATTTTGCTTGTGAACAATCTGCCAATGGTGCAGATGGTGACCCTCATTTTCACCTTTTCCTACCTGAGTAGAAGAATGTTTTTCAACCAGATTAATGAGAAGTGTATTTTTAGGATCGGTGCCCGATGTTTTATATTCTACATTGATGCCCTTTTGAGAAACGTTTGCCGTTAATGCTATATTTGTTTTTTTAGAATTAAATAGAGCTTCCCGGATTGCGTTTTTAATATTGTTTTCATCAGATCCTACAAATTCTGTTTTTCCATTGACAACCAACTGAGGCGTATAAACCTGTGAATTTAAGATACGGCTGTATTGCTGTTGTCGTTGGGAGTTATCTGCAGTACTGAATCGGTCTTTCCATCCAAGACGGTTCCAGTAATCCACATGGTAGGAGAGTAGATAAACGGGCTCATCTTTATATTCCTTCCCGATTTTGCCCATTAGTTCATCTGCCGGAGGACAGCTGGAGCAGCCTTCTGACGTGAAGAGTTCCAAAACAGCAAAACCATTTTCTGTGGTTGGATGTTGTGCTGTCTTTTCTGGTTTATCCTGATAAATAAATGCTGAAGTAGCAAATAATAACGCAGTGAAAGCACTTACTGTGATTAAGTTTTTTAGTATCATGTCTTTTAATTTGATTCAAAAGTAGATACTCTGGGAAGGCAGAAGAATACAAAAAAGGTTTAACCGGACAAATTAAAAGGTGAATCAGGAAATTGTGAGGGGAAGGATTTTAAGGCTGGAAGCTGGAAGTGGGAGGCTGGAAGTTTTTGGGGTGTGAAAAGGAATAGCGTTTTATTTTTTTTAGATATAAGCAGGAAGAAACTTAAGAAATTGATACAACCAAATAAAGAATAAAAAAGAAAACCCTGATCATATCAATCAGGGTTATAATGTATTTCAAAAGAGTTCTATTTCTTAGAATGACTGCAAGTACTTCCAGCTTCCAGCCTTTCACTTCCAGCCTTTCACTTTCAGCCTTTCAACTCCTCTATCTATCTTCCAGCCAGGTAAAGAAACTATGAGTCTTTTCTTTATTAATAAGAAGTTTTTCAGGTGTTTCAACAGTAAGTTTCACCAGTATTTTACGTTGAAAATAATGTTCCATCTCTTTAATAGCTTTGAAATTAACCAAATATTGTCTGTTAACCCTGAAGAATTGTTTATCAGAGACCTGTTCCGCAACTTGTCCCAAAGGCTGACTAAGGGAAAACTGCTCTTTGCCGAAGGTTACCAGATGGGTTATTTCATTATGGATATAAAAATAGGCAATGTCTTCCGTAGGAATCGTTGTATATTTTTGATTTTTAAATACCAGAAAATTACTCTTCCCGGCAGAAGCAGGCTGGTTGATTTTTTGTATCAACAGTTCCAGATCAGGAAGGTCATTCTTCTGAAAGAATTTTTTTAATTCGTCAACCTTTCTCAGAGCTTCAGCAATATCTTCTTTAGAAAATGGTTTTAAAACATAATCAACGCCTTTACTCTTAAAAGCATCCAGCATATACTGATCAAAGGCTGTACAGAAAACCACCGGGCATGTAATGTCCACTGATTTGAAAATCTCAAATGAAAGTCCGTCCGAAAGCTGGATGTCCATAAAAATGAGATCGGGTTTCACGTCTTTCAAGCCTTCAATACTTGTTTCGATACTGTCGTAAACCCCCAGTATCTTAGAATCCGGTTTTAAATCTGAAATTAAATTCTGAAGGGATTTTGCAGCCCTGAATTCGTCTTCAATAATGATGATATTCATGAATTAATGGTAGTTTTATCTGAAAGTTTTTTTCGTCTGAGTTAATCGTAATTTCCTTTTCCAGTAAGTGTTTGTAACGCATTTTAATATTATCAAGTCCCACTCCCAGAGAATCTTCAGTATTCATCTTTCGCTGTATAGGATTCTCAATCACAATTTGATCATCAGCGGTATATATTTTAATGTGCAGAGGTTTACTTTGCGAAACAATATTGTGCTTGATGCAGTTCTCTACCAAAAGCTGAAGCGTAAAAGGAGGAATAAGGGTTGGGTCAGTTTCTTTTCCGAGATCGTTGGTAAACTTAATTCCTTCACCAAAACGTGCTTTTTGAAGAAAAAGATAAGCGTCTACTATTTTCATTTCTTCCTGAACACTGATCAGGTCCAGTTTTCTGCTTTCAAGTGTAAATCGGTAAAAATCAGAAAGTTTTACAATGAAATCAACCGTTTCTTCGTCATGTGTTTCTGCCATTAATTTTAATGTATTCAAACTGTTGAAAAGAAAATGCGGGTTGATCTGTTGTTTTAATAATTCATACTGAGCTCCTAAATTGTCACTTTTTACCTTCTCCAGTTCAAGCTGTATCTGCTGGCCTGTATAGTTATTCTGAAGCAGTGTCAAAGACATATAACATACCAGATTGATTAAAATTCCTCTTACTTCAACCATTAGCATTACCGGGCCGAAATTGATATGAGATAAAATAAGCTGCTGAATCCAGGCAAGTCCAAACATAATTATCATCCCGAAAGCCAGTACGACCATCAATCTTGAGTAGGAAATCTGCTGTCTCCGTTTTGCGGTACGATTTAACATATAAATGTTGGCATACCACATGATGATGGAAAATGCTGCGGTAATAGCTGAGTTGACTATCGCTTCTTTCCAGTTGAATTCATGATAAGCAAGCTGAGGAACAGAAGATAAAATACCCAGAAAAATAGAACTTATCCAGATAATGGCTTGTGAAATTTTTATTTTTTGCTGTTGCATGAAATCTGCTGATTTGAAAAGGTTAAATTAATGCTTTTTATTGAAAATATTATGATAAATAGTGAGGGACATCTGTTATGGTCTGCTAACAGGACGGTAGCTCATGAAGTACTTTATTCTTTCTTCTTTATCAGGAGAACTGCTTTCTGTAAGATCATCTTTAACAGCATAAGAAATATTTCCCGACTGATCGGTCTGAACTGTTTCGATACTTACCAATTCACCTGTGATGGTACCGCCAATATATTGAGGATTGTCGTGATATTTCCAGGTCACCAGTTTCATAACAGCACCAACTTCCGGTGTCTGGCTTTCTTTCGATAAAGATTCCAAAGCTTTTTCATTGCCGTATAAAGCGGACATTGTTTCTTTTTTAGGATTTAAAGAATTGGAAATGAATTTAAGATGGCCGGGGTCAAAAACAACCCTTGAAAGTCCATTATCTTTATCGTTATTTTCTTTGCTGCAAGAGGTAAGAGCAACAAGGCTCACCAGTAAAATCAGGATGGTATTTTTCATTTTTTTTGTAAATTTTGGATTAATCTTTGTGTATTTACTTTCATCGGAACATCAAAAAGATAGCCTGTTTTTTCTGCGAGCTGTCTGTGGCAGGCGATGCATGATTCTTTAGCAAAAGATGCAGTTTTTCCTGTAGGATGAAGATCATCTCCGGAGAATTTTGCAAATCCCCAGCCTTCAGTATCTTTATATTGATGGGAATCTTTTACCATAAACTGAGCATTGATAAATTTTCCAGGTCTGATTTCCCCGTTAGAAAGTTCTTCCTGTTTCCATACGGATTTTACGACAATACTTCCGTCTGGCCATGGATGAAAGTTTTCTGTTTCTACAGCTTTTACAGCAATATCATTTCCGTAGATGACACGGATGGATTTGTCAAACAGCGTACTCATACTGATCACTTTCCAGTTTTTAAAATCAGGAGTGTACTGAACTCCATTGGGTGAAACCGGAAAATTTGTGGGAGCTGAAACAAAGGTAGTGGAAGAGGGTTGAGGTTCATTCTTATGTTGTGCTGCCGGATTTACTGAAGATAATGAAAGTGTATATTTTTTAATGATTTCAATATCTTTTGGGGTAATCTTAGCAGATGGATGCATAAGAGTGTATTCATGAAGAGGCATTTTTCCGCTTTGCATCATATTAAGAATTGCATACATATTTCCCTGATGTTCAGCAGGAGATAGTTTTTCCCATTCTGAAAAATTCAGGACTTCCCGGGCTCTCCTGATGTCTTTATTCACAGCCCAGGAAACAGGGGCAATTTTATCATACCAGCTGAGGTTTTGCTGATTGGAATGACAACTAAAGCATGAGTTTTCAAGAATACTGATCACTTCCCTTGGTGCTTCAATTTTTCCTGTAACAGGTTTTCCTTCCAGGGGGTTGCTGAATAGCTGCAACCCTCCGAAGATTCCTAGTATAGCCAGAAATACGATAGCAATGGGATTTCTTTTTTTCTTTACGGTATCCATAATGAGTATTGTTTTTATTTCTGGATCAAAAGTAAATGGATGGTATATGCCGCGAAACGGAAAACAGGCTTAACCGGACAAATCAAAAGGTGAATACAGAATTTTAAGTCCCGAAAATATACAAGAAAAATCCCGGTAATTATGTTACCAGGATTTGATTAAATCTATTATTTATAAAGTAATACCGCCGTCTATCACAATTTCGGTTCCGGTGACGTAACTTGAAATCTGATCATCTGACAAATAGGTAACCAGTTTGGCAACTTCTTCAGCGGCTCCCATTTTCTTCAATGGAATCTGGTCTATGAGATGATTTTGAATATTTTTTAAAGTTTCTTCATCAAGACCGGCTTTGCTCATAATCTCGGTTTTTATAGGACCGGGGCTTATCATATTCACCCTGATTTTTCTTGGAGCTAATTCTGCCGCTGCCGTTTTTGCAATCGAGTTCAATGCGGCTTTACTTGCCTGATACGCTGAACTGTTGGGTTTATAAGTAGAAGCCACAATAGATGATAAAAATATGACAGAAGCGCCGTCATTCAATAAAGGAATGAATTTGCTTAATGTAAAATATGCACCCCTGAAATTGATGTTCATCACCTGATCAAAATTTTCGACATCCATATTCTCAATTGGAGTCAGGCTTCCTGTAATTCCTGCGTTAATAAACAGGATATCTATTTTCCCGAACTGTTTCTCTACTTCTTCCTTTAAAAGATCAATATCATTAAGGTTTGCCTGGTCTGCGATGAAAGGAATGGCTCCAAGTTCCTGAGCGGCTTTTTCTACAGCTTCCTTTCGTCTTCCTGTGATAATAACCGTTGCTCCTTCTGAAATAAGTTCTTTTGCGGCAGCGAATCCTATTCCGCTGTTTCCTCCTGTTACGATAGCCAGTTTGTTACTGAATTTTTTCATTGTAAAATTTTTGACAAAGTTATTTCAAAACGGTATACTTTTGTAATCAGTATCACAGAGTATACCGGTATCATTCATGATATCACTTAACTTTGCAACTATGGAAAGAGATCAGACAGAAGAACTTAGAGCCTTACAGGATACCCTTTATTTTATCGGAGGGAAATGGCGAATTCCTGTGATCAATTCACTTTGTAACGGGAACAGACGTTTCAGGGAAATTGAAAGGAGTATTCCCGGAATTACCACCAGAATGCTTTCAAAAGAACTGAAAGATATGGAAATGAATAAACTGTTAAAACGTACCGTTTACCCGGAAACTCCCGTTTTAATAGAATATGAACCCACAGCATACTGCAGAACCTTTGGAAATATCATCCAGGAAATGATCAATTGGGGCAGAGAGCATAGGAGAGTGATTGTGGAGGATAGGTAGGTGAGATGGCAGATATTAGGTTGCAGGTGATAGGTTGTAGGGATTAGGGATTAAGGAGTTGCCGATGTTTACCTTGATGAGTAAGTACGTGTTTATTATTCCCCTCCTTCGGAGGGGTGGCGAAAATTCAAAGAATTTTTGACGGGGTGGTTTTAAATTGCGAATAGTAATAATCCTTCCACAAAAAAAGCCCCTTTAAAAAAAGGAGCTTTTTATCTATATCAAAACGAAAAATTAGATTCCGTCAATAATTTCATTTAAAACTGTACTAGGTCTCATTGCTGCATATGTTTTATACGTATCAGTTTTGTAGTATCCTTCAATGTTCTGAGGTTTACCCTGAGCACCTATTAATTCTGCATTGATTACCTCTTCGTTTTCCTGCATTACCTGTGCAACAGGAGCAAACTTAGCTGCCAATTCAGCATCAGCAGTCTGGTTAGCCAACGCTTCAGCCCAGTACATTGCTAAATAGAAGTGAGAACCTCTGTTGTCGATCTGACCTACTTTTCTTGCAGGAGATTTATCTGTAGCTAAGAACTTAGCATTAGCTTCATCCAATGCATCAGCTAAAACCTGAGATTTTGTATTTCCCTGAGTTTGTGCCAGGTGCTCTAAAGAAGCCTGAAGTGCTAAGAATTCACCTAGAGAATCCCATCTTAAGTATCCTTCTTCTAAGAACTGCTCAACGTGTTTCGGAGCAGAACCTCCGGCGCCTGTTTCAAATAAACCACCACCATTCATCAATGGAACGATAGAAAGCATTTTTGCAGAAGTACCAAGCTCAAGGATTGGGAAAAGGTCAGTTAAATAATCTCTCAATACGTTTCCGGAAACAGAAATAGTGTCTTTACCTTCTCTTGCTCTCTTCAACGTTTCAGTCATGGCATCTTTTACATCAAGAATTCTGATGTCAAGACCTGTTGTATCATGATCAGCAAGATATTTCTCTACTTTTTTGATGATTTCTCTATCGTGAGCTCTTCCTTTGTCTAGCCAGAAGATAGCCGGAGTATCAGATAATCTTGATCTGTTTACCGCTAATTTTACCCAGTCCTGGATAGGAGCATCTTTTGTCTGACACATTCTGAAGATATCATCTTTTTCTACTTTTTGAGAAAGAAGAACGTTTCCAGCTTCATCCTGAACTTCTACAGTTCCGTCAGCAGTTAATTGGAAAGTTTTATCGTGAGAACCATATTCTTCAGCTTTTTGAGCCATTAAACCTACGTTTGGAACAGATCCCATTGTTGTAGGGTCTAATTTTCCGTGCGCTTTCATATCGTCAATTACAGACTGATAGAAACCAGCGTAAGAACGGTCCGGAATGATACACACTGTATCTTCTTCGTTTCCTTCTTTGTTCCACATTTTACCTCCGCCTCTTACAAGAGCAGCCATAGAGGCATCAACAATGATATCAGAAGGTACGTGGAAATTCGTAATTCCTTTGTCAGAATTTACCATTGCCACTCTAGGTCCTGCAGCAAGAGCTTTTTCAATATCAGCTTTGATATCAGCTTCCTGAGCATTTCCTTTGATTTTATCAAAAAGATCAGCAAGACCGTTATTTGGATTGATGTCTAAAGACTTGAAAGTCTCAGCATATTTAGTAAATACTTCTTTGAAAAACGTCTCAACGATAGCTCCGAAAATGATAGGATCAGAGATTTTCATCATCGTAGCTTTAAGGTGGGCAGAAAGAAGTACATTTTTTTTCTTAGCTTCCTCAATCGCTTCCTGAACAAATGCCTTTAATGCATTTAAGTTCATTACAGAAGAATCAATTACTTCACCAGCCTGAAGACCTGCAAAATCTTTTAATACAGACTCAGAACCGTCGTTTCCTTTGAATACGATTTTGTATTTTGTAGCGTTTTCTAATGTTGTAGAAGTTTCTGTACCGTAGAAATCACCATTGTTCATGTGAGCTACGTCAGTTTTGCTGTCAGATGCCCAGTCACCCATTCTGTGAGGGTTTGCTTTTGCATAGTTTTTAACAGCTTTTGGAGCACGTCTGTCAGAGTTTCCTTCTCTTAATACGGGGTTTACAGCACTTCCTAATACTTTAGCATATTTAGCTTTGATTGCTTTTTCATCATCATTTTTAGGTTCTGCAGGATAGTTTGGAACGGCGAAACCTTTACCTTGTAGTTCAGCGATTGCTGCATCCAGTTGAGGTACAGAAGCAGAAATGTTAGGTAGCTTAATGATATTAGCGTCAGGTTGAGTTGCCAGTTGGCCTAGTTCAGCCAAAGCATCACCTATTTTCTGGTCGTCTTTTAAAAACTCAGGGAAGTTGGCAAGAATTCTTCCTGACAAAGAAATATCCGGAACCGAGATTTCGATATCTGCTGATTTTGTGAAAGCTTTTACAATGGGTAAAAACGAGTGAGTAGCAAGCATTGGAGCTTCATCAGTAAGTGTGTAATAGATTTTTGATTTTTCTGACATTATACTGTTATTTTTTATTTGAAATTTTAAGTCCCACAAATTTAGTAAATATCATTGTTTTATTTAGGATATTTCCATAAAAAAGTGGCTTTTATATCTTTAATTTTATATCTGTGCAATTGTATTGCTTCCGGATGTGCTGCCATTAATTCTAAAAATAATTCTATTATTTCAGGTATTGAACTTTTGCAGTCTGAAGCTTAATTTTTTTAGGAGCGCAGGTGTGTAAGTAATTTTGTTTGAAAACCGATGAGCAGGTGAAAAAGTTTTATTTTCACTTTAAGATTAATTTAACCATAATAAGTCGGGAAAAATTTTCTTTTTTGATTAAATTTGAAAAACTAAAAAAATAAAATTATGTCCACGACAATCACTTTAAAAGGAAACGAAGTACACACAATAGGAGCATTACCATCTGTAGGAACCACAGTAAAAGATTTTGCATTGGTAGATTCAGGGTTAGCGGTAAAAACGCTTGAAACTTTTGCAGGAAAGAAAAAAGTATTCAATATTTTCCCAAGTATTGATACGCCTACTTGTGCTGCTTCTTCAAGAAAATTCAATGAAGAGGCTTCAAAACTTGACAATACAGTAATCATCAATGTTTCAAAAGACCTTCCATTCGCTTTAGGAAGATTCTGTGCCGCTGAAGGGTTGAATAATGTTGAAACACTTTCAGATTTCAGAAGCAGCTTTGGAGATGATTATGAAGTGACAATCGCAGATTCTCCTTTGAAAGGGTTATTGAGTCGTGCCGTGATCGTTACAGACGAAAACAACAAAGTAGTATATACGGAACAGGTTCCGGAAATTGCTGACGAACCTAATTACGATGCAGCTCTTGCAGCATTGAAATAATAGAAATAATTTTTGTAGAAAAGCCTTGTGAATGTAATTTTTGCAAGGCTTTTTTTGAATGTAAAATCTAATCAACAACACCAAATGATGCAAGACCATTACAAGAAATACGGAGAACTTTTTCAGGTAGATTCAGATCATTTTAAAGAATTCTACGCTTTACTTCATGATACAGTACTTTTAAAATCTGACTTTTTTCTGAAGCAGGGAGAAAAATGCAAATATCTGGGCTTTATCAAAAAAGGAACCATCAGGTCTTTCTATATCAATGATCAGGGACGTGAAATCAATTTTGGATTCTATTTTGAAAATGAATTTTTTACCGATTATGAAAGCATACTTTGTGATACAGTCTCCAATATGAATATTCAGGCGCTGGAAAACTGTGAAATATTATTGTTGAGTAAAGATCATCTGCAGAATCTATATAAAAAAGAAGCCTATTGGCAGCAGTTTGGGAGAATGATGAGTGAAAAGATTTATCTGGATGCCAAGAAACGGATCGACGACCTGCTGTGTTTTTCCCCTGAAAACAGATACCTTAATCTTGTAAAAAAACAACCTGCTCTTTTTCAGAAAATCGCTCAGAAATATATTGCCAGTTACCTTGGTATAACAGAACAGTCACTCAGCCGTATAAGAAGCCGTATTGTAAATTAACTTAAGTTAACTTCCACCGACATTTTATACCGTAGCTTTACCATTATCAAATTTTAACACAATCATTATGGAACAAAAAGATTTAACCATTATTTTGGTACACGGAGCATGGGGAGACGGATCACACTGGCAATACGTGATTCCTTCGTTGACAAAAGCAGGATATAAAGTAAGAAGTGTTCAGAACCCATTAACGTCGCTGCAGGATGATATTAATAAGACAAAAGACCTTATTGATGCCCAGGAAGGGAAAGTGCTTTTAGTTGGACATTCTTATGGAGGAGCCGTTATTTCAGGAGCCGGGCACCATGATAAAGTAGCCGGATTGGTTTATATTGCTGCTTTTGCACCTGATGCCGGAGATAGTTTGGGATCTCTGTTAGGAAGAAGAGAATCACCGGGTGGAGCAAGCATTTATCCTGATAACAAAGGTTTTTTATGGATTAAATACAATGAATTTAAATCTGCTTTCTGCCAGGATTTAGATGATGAAAAAGCACTGGTTATGTCATTATCGCAAAAACCTATTCATGGTCAGTGTTTTGGTGATGTTGCGGGCGAACCGGCATGGAAAACACGCCCAAGTTGGTATCAGATCTCATTGCAGGACCGTATGATCCCTGCAGAAACTGAAAAAGAAATGGCAGAGCGTCTTGAACCTAAAAAAATAATCTCTCTGGATGCAGGACATGCTTCATTGGCATCACATCCTGAAGAAGTTACCCAGTTGATTTTAGAAGCGGCAGCTTCCATTTAATACAAGATACAATACAATAATTTATTAAGCCTTGTGAAATTTTATGTAATTTCACAAGGCTTTTTTTAATGAAAAACTAGTGCAAAATGGTAAAAAGAATTGTAGCCAATATCAAAACGGATGATCTTTCCAAAGCCAATCAGTTTTATCAGGATATTCTGGAACTGGATGTTCTGATGGATCATGGCTGGATTAAAACATTGGGAAACGATGAAGAAGCAAAAATTCAGATCAGTTTTGCCGAACAGGGAGGAAACAATACAGAAGTTCCCGATCTTTCCATTGAAGTAGATAATGTAGATGAAATCTATGACAAAATGAAAAATGCCGGTTTTGAAATTACTTATCATCTAACCGATGAAGACTGGGGAGTCCGCAGATTTTTCGTTAAAGATCCATTTCAGAAAATGATCAATATCTTGTCTCACCAATAAAAACATACAATGAAAGCAGAACGTATTATTCCTATACTAAGAATCTTTGACTATCAGAAAACAAAAGAATTTTATGTAGACTGGCTGGGATTCGTGATCGTTTGGGAACATTATTTTGATGAAAATACTCCCGTTTATATGGAAGTGAAAAGAGAAAATATCATTTTCCATTTAAGTGAACATCACGGAGATGGAACGCCCGGAACAAGGATTGCGGTCTGGGGTGAAGGCGTTCCGGAATATCATAAAGAACTTATTGACAAAAAATATAAATATAACCGTCCCGGACTTGAAAAAACGTTTTACGGATCCGTATCGTTTACTGTAATTGACCCTTTTGGAAATAAAATTACCTTTGAAGAAGAATATAATGAAGCAAAACATAAAGATCTGAAACTGTACTCTCACGATTAATAAAGCAATGTTTTCAAATATACATCAGGAGTTTGCAGTTCCGGAAGAACTTAGGGATACCATTAAATGTTTTTGGTATAACAGAAGAGACTATGGTGAACAACAGTCTGGATTTACGGTGATGCCGGATGGTTATGCCGAGATCATCTTTCATTTTGGAAGTGGATGCAGTATTACCCATCAGGGAATTTTACAGGATTTACCTTCTCCGTTCATTATGGGACTGCTCAATCAGCCTGCTCTTTTTCATGCTCAAAACCAACTGGAAATTATCGGGATCAGGTGTTTTCCATGGGCTGTTTTTGATTTGTTGGGACTGTCATCAGAAAAAACTGAAAACGGAGTCCATACATTTGAACATCCCGTTGTACAGCTTCAAACTATATTGAATGATCTCATCAATCAGAGGAAAATAGAGGAAGCTGTCTCTCAGGTAGAACAATATTTTCTGAAATTACATTCACAGATTACAATAGACAGTCTGCTCTTCAAAGCAGGTGCTGCCATGAGAAAAAATAATGGAGCGATCCCTGTCAATCAGGTGGCAAATTCAGCCCATACAACAGTCCGTACGCTGGAAAGAAAATTTAAGCAGTCTTCCGGTCATACCGTAAAGGATATATCCGGAATTATGCGTTTTGAACAGATAAGAAACCGTTTGTGGCACGCTCCGGAAGCTTCAATTGCTGCACTCGCACAGGAATTTGGATATACAGACCAATCACATTTAAGCAGAGAATTTAAACGGTACAGTGGTATAACACCTGCTGCTTTGGCACGGGAAGCCAAAAAAAGAAAACAAATCTTAAGCAATGATTTTGTCGCATTTGTACAAGCGTGATACCATTGCATTCCGGAATTTTGTACTATAATAAATACATTAAAAATTATGGTACTGAATCATAAAAAAGCAGCAATTATTGGCGCTGGGCCTGTAGGTTTAACCATGGCCGTTTTATTACAGCAAAAAGGTGTTGAAGTAAAAGTCTATGAAAGAGATGTCAATGCACAGACAAGAGTTTGGGGCGGCACATTGGATCTTCATAAAGAATCAGGACAGAAAGCTATGAAAAAGGCTGGATTGTTGGATAAATATTATGAGATGGCGCTGCCTATGGGAATCAAAGTTTCTGATGAACACTGCAATATACTTTTTACGAAAGAAATCACCCCTGAAAATCAATATGACAACCCGGAAATCAACAGAAATCATTTAAGAGAAATATTATTGGATAGTCTGGCGGATGATACGGTAATCTGGGATATGAACTTTACAGGGATGGAAGAAAATAACGGCAAATGGTTGCTTCACTTTAAAGACAAACCCGATGTAACTGTCGATCTTGTCATCGGTGCCAACGGTGGAATGTCCAGAGTAAGAAAATATGTGACAGATACGGAAGTGGAAGAAACCGGAACTTTTATTATCCAGGGAGATGTCCCTCAGCCTGAAAAAACTTGTCCTGAATTTTTCGAATGGTGTGACGGAAAAAGACCAATGGCTGCTTTTGAAGGCAATTTATTGGTAGCTAATCCTTTTAATAATGGAGCTTTGACTTATGGAGTCATATTCAAAAAGCCCGAAGAATGGAAAGATGGCTGTACCCTGGACTTTCAGAATACAGAACAGGTTCGTCAGTTTCTCGCCAAAAGATTCTCTGCATGGAATGAACTGTACCAGCAGTTATTCCTATCAACCTCCTTTTTTGTAGGGCTGCCAACAAGGAAGATCCCATTAGACCAACCCTGGAAAGACAACCGCTCTTTGCCTGTAACACTTATTGGTGATGCTGCTCATCTGATGCCGCCTTTTGCAGGACAGGGAGTAAATAGCGGGTTGATGGATGCTTTAATTTTATCAGAAAATCTAATAGAAGGAAACTATCAAAGCATAGAGGAAGCTATTGATGCTTACGAACAAAAAATGTTTATCTACGCTAAAGAAGCACAGGAGGAATCCAGTAAAAATGAACTGGAAATGCGTGATCCCGGTTTTTCTTTTACAAGCCTTATCCAATAATTGTAATAGTAGAATTAATGATCCGGATCATTAAATAGTAAGGGGAATAAAACTTAACTTTACATTTTTAAAAATATAATGAAACGTTCCGGAACAGCAGATTTACCTCTTCACTATGGCAAAGTACCGCCATGGCTGTATGAACGTATGTCTGTGCTGGGACTTTCCATTATTGAAGTCATTCTCATGGATTACGGTAAAGATGAGGTATTGCGTCGATTGGCAGATCCTTTCTGGTTTCAGAGTTTTGGAGCGGTAATGGGAATGGACTGGCATTCTTCAGGCATTACCACTTCTGTCATGGGAGCGCTGAAACGTTCCATTAATCCCAATTCGCAATCGCTGGGACTTTATATCTGTGGTGGAAAAGGAAAGCTTTCCAGAGAAACGCCTTCAGAGTTAATCAGAATTGCAGATAAAACCGGACTTAACGGAACAGATTTGGTAAGAGCCAGCAAACTTTCTGCGAAAGTAGATAATACGGCCATTCAGGATGGGTATCAGTTGTATTTGCACAATTTCATTCTTTCAGATAACGGAAACTGGAGTGTTATTCAGCAGGGAATGCATGAATCGGATGGAACAGCAAGACGATATCACTGGCATTCCGAAAACATCACTTCATTTGTAGAGCAGCCTCACACAGGAATCAACGGAATTTCAAGAGGAAAGATTCTTAACCTTACCGATACTGAAGCTGCAGAGAATAGAAAAGGAATTTTAGATATTTCCCATACCGATTCCGGAGAAGTGATGAAAGATTTTGCAAGATTGATTCTTCCTGCCCATCATGACGTTCAGGCTTCCGATGTGGATCTGAAACGCCTGGGAGCTCTTTTATATGTTACCCGGGAACAGCAGCCACAGAATTTTGAAGATTTGCTGCTGCTGGAAGGAGTAGGACCAAGAACCATGCAGTCATTGGCTTTGGTAAGTGAAGTAATTCATGGGGCACCGTCAAGATTTGCCGATCCGGCAAGGTTTTCCTTTGCTCATGGGGGTAAAGACGGACATCCTTTCCCTGTGCCTGTCAATACCTATGATGAAAGTATCAGCATTCTCAGAAGAGGAATAGAAAAGTCCAAACTGGGAAATTCTGATAAGCTAAACTCTTTAAATAAACTTCACCAGATCGTTGCCGAAGCAGAAAAGGACTTCACTCCGGATTTTGATATCCAGCAGGTCATTGAAGAAGAAAGACAAAACTCCTGGCGCTTTGGCGGAAAAACCGTATTTGGAGATGCTCAGAAACCCAGCACTCCAAAATCCATACAACTTTCTCTATTTTAAAAAATATCTCCTGTAAAAAATCTACAATTACTATCATCGGCAAATAGTTATTCCCATCCTTTGGAGGGGTGGCAAAAATTCTTTGAATTTTTGCCGGGGTGGTAAAATAGTATTTTTTAAATAGTTGTTTAAAAAATATCAGTCTGTAAATCTCTTTCATTTCAGTGTAGTATGTGTCATTTTATAAAAGTGCTGAGTTCTTTGTTTAATGTTTTTTGCTCTTAATTCAATTAAAAATTTTACTTTTAAAGACTTAAAAAATTGACACCAATGACCAATAAGGCTTTAGAAACCTGCTATGATTTTCCCTTCTTCTTCCCTGAAGAGCTTGCTGAAATATTTCAGGCTCATGAAAAAACATCTTTCCAGAAAGGTGATTTCATTCTTGAAGAAGGAAAAACAGCCAATGAATATTATATTCTTGAAAACGGATTGGCGCGTTCCTATGTTAATGATTTCAACGGAAATGAAGTAACCACTCATTTTTTCGTAGAGAATGAAGTGATTATTGAAGTTTTGTCAATGTTTCAGCGAGTTCCGTCTCAGGAAAATATCGCTTGTATTACAGATTGTGAATGCTGGAGGCTGGATTATGATACGTTTCAGGAATTGTTCCATAAAATCCCAAATCTCAGGGAATGGGGAAGATCATGGATGTCTCAGGAGCTTTTTGCCTACAAACAGCGGTCCGTAGAAATGTTCACGCTCTCAGCAACCAGAAGATACCTTAATCTGCTGGAACAAAAATCTAAAGTCATACAATTTGCACCATTGAAGCAGATTGCTTCCTATCTGGGAGTTACAGACACCTCCTTAAGCCGTATTCGCAAAGAAATAGTTTCCCATCCTAAGAAAAATTAAATCTTGCCTTATGACAAGTTGATTTTCATTGCACCTTGGTAATTTTGGATTACAAATTAACACTAAAATTATAAAAAATGAAAGTCAATCAAATTTATGTGAACCTTCCTGTAAAAGATGTACACAAAACAAAAGAATTCTGGACCAAGGTAGGTTTTTCGATTAATGAACAATTCTCTGATGATAAAGCAACCTGTGTTGTGTTGAATGATACCATCTATGTGATGTTTCTGCAGGAGGATTATTTCATGACCTTCACCAATAAACCTGTTGCCAAAGAGAATACCAGTCAGGTTCTTGTAGCAGTAGGGCTGAACAGCCGTGAAGAAGTAGATAAAGTAGTGAATACCGCTGTAGACAACGGAGCGTGGCAGCATGAAGAACCTCAGGATTACGGATGGATGTATCAGAATTCTTTCTGGGATCTGGACGGGCACGGCTGGAATATCACTTTTGCCAATCTATCTCAAATGCCAACAGAATAATTAAATCCAAATAAAAATTAAATCTTGTCCTATGACAAGCACATTCTTACCGTATCCTGGTAATTTTGAACTACAATCACCACTAAAATTTACAAAATGAATATTAATGATATTTACGTCAATTTACCCGTAAAAGACGTACAAAAAACCAGAGAATTCTGGACAGATCTTGGCTTTTCTATCAATGAACAGTTTTCAAACGATAAGGCAATATGTGTAGTAATGAAGAAAGATCATATTTACACGATGTTTCTGAAAGAGGAATTTTTCCAAACCTTTACCAACAGGCCTTTTGCTAAAGGAGATACCACACAGGTACTTCTTGCCATTGGGGTGAACAGCCGGGAAGAAGTAGATCAAATGGTAAAAACAGCCATTGGAAACGGAGGCTCAAAATATGGTGAGCCTGTAGATTACGGATGGATGTATCAAAGCAGTTTTGCTGATATCAATGGCCATCAGTGGGAAGTAATGCATGGAGATGTATCTCAGATGCCTGCAGAATAACATTATCATTCACTTATTAATTAAATACATATCTAATGGAAGCAATATCAAACGATATAGAATTAATAAAGAATCAGATTGTAAGCAACTATCAGGTGATTTTTTTGAATATTGACGGCATTACCCATGAAGAATCTATGATTTTTCCTAATGGTGAAGCCAATTGTATGAATTGGATTCTGGGGCATTTAATCCATATCAGAAATCCCTTTCTTAATATTCTAGGCGAAGAATCCGTTTGGGACAGTGAAAAGTTTTCATGCTATAACAGAGGGGAAATTCCTTTGGAACGGAAAGATGAATTGGTCAGCTTTGAAGATTTAAAATCCTATTTGAAACAATCTCAGGAAAGGCTGGAAATAAAACTCGGTATTCTTACGAGCTTTAAACCTGAAATGGTTAATGATATTTCAACGCTAAGCCTTCATGAGATTTACCACAGCGGACAACTGGGTTATCTCCGCAGAATTTTAGGAAAACCGGGCGCTATAAAATAAATTCCTTGCTTTGCTCGGAATGACAAATGAACTGTCAAATTTTTCCATGCTATTTTTAGAAGAGTACAACTTTATCGAAGATAAAATCTTCGCGCCTTAAAAACACACAGCTTCTAGAAACCTTGTGCCTTTGCGTTTATCCGACCCTTTACCCTTTAATTTCTAACTTCTAATCTCTAATTAAAATGAACACACCAAAATCAAAAAAAATGGAACTCGTTATTCCGGCTTACAGAATGCATTCCCAAAGCTTTATGAATGTTTTGGACGGCATTTCGGAAGAAGACGCGTTGAAAAGAATTGAAAATAAAACCAACCATATTGTATGGATGGCAGGAAATTTTGTTAACATGCGCTATGGCTTAGGCTGGGTGCTTGGAATACAGGAAGAAGATCCTTACAGTGACTTGTTTTTCCAGGGAAAAGCATTGGATGAAAGCTTTAAATATCCAACTTTAACTGAATTAAAAGAAAACTTTCATAAAATTTCTGCTAAAGTATACCAAAGACTTTATGAAGTAACTGATGAAGAACTGGATGAGATATTTGAAATAGGAATGAATATTCCGTTTATTAAAGAGACAAAACTCAATTTTGTCGGAATGTGTATCGGCCGTGAAGATTATCTCTGCGGGCAGATAGGCCTGATGCGCAGAATTCTGGGTTATCCCGGAATGAAGTATGATGTGGACGAAAATCTTAAATATTAATCATGAATCCGGTAGAAAAAGGCTATAAAAAAGTCAATGGAATCCAATTATATTACGAAATCTATGGATCCGGAAAACCCCTGGTTTTAATCCATGGCGGAGGTTCTTCTATTCTGTATGATTTTAAAGAAGTCATTGCCAGACTGGAAGACAAGTTCCAGCTCATAGGGATCGATCTGCAAAACCACGGACGCAGTGAACACCGCGATATTCCTGAAACATTTGAACAGGATGCTGACGATGTTGCCGGACTTTTAGCAGAATTAAACATTGGAAAAGCTTCCTTCTGGGGATTCAGCAATGGTGGAAGTACGGTAATGCAGATTGGTCACCGCCATCCCGGAATTGTAGAAAAACTGGTCGTTGCCTCAGCATTTTATAAAAGAAACGGAATGATAGACGGCTTTTTTGAAGGAATGCAGGAAGCAACTTTTGAATCGATGCCGGAACCTTTTAAAATTAATTTTTTAAATCTCAATCCTGATTTTTCAAAACTGGAAAACCTTTTTGTGAAAGACTGCAAAAGGATGCAGACGTTTAAAGACTGGGATGATGAGGTGCTGGCTTCCATACAATCACCTACATTATTCATCAGCGGTGATCAGGATGTGATGAAACCGGAGCATGCTGCAGCGATGTGGCGTCTGGTGAAAGGCTCCCGGTTAATGATACTTCCCGCAACTCATGGTGTTTATATGATGCCTGACTTTGACGGAAGTATTGATGTAAACTTAATAAACTTTACCGTAAGAGAAGTAGAAAAATTTATAAACCATTAAGAATTTTGAAAAATAGGAAATGGAGCTCAGTGAATTGTAATGATTTAACAATCAAGCTGTATTTACTATTCATACTCAATTAATTATTCCTTAATGGATCAACAATAGAACCTTATACTTTATAATAATAACTTTAAAATTAAAAATCATGGCTAAATTAAATCCGTATCTGAATTTTGATGGAACAGCTGAAGAAGCGTTCAATTTTTACAAAACTGTTTTCGGGGGTGAATTCGTCGGAGGAATTCATAAAATGGGAAATGCTCCCGGTACAGAAAACCTTTCAGAAGAAGAAAAAAACAGGGTAATGCACATTGCTTTGCCTATTGGAGGTGACCTTTTAATGGCATCAGATATTGTACCGGGTTTTGGGCAGACTCTGACCGTAGGAAACAATAATTATGTTTCTGTTTTCCCGGATTCCAGAAATGAAGCCGACAGAATCTTTAAAGAACTTTCTGATGGCGGAAATGTAGAAATGCCGATTGAAGATCAGTTTTGGGGAGACTATTTCGGATGCTTTCAGGATAAATATGGTGTTCATTGGATGGTGAACTATAATGATGAATACGCAAAATAATCTTATATTTAACTAATGATAAAAAGGGGTGTGGCTGTCTCGTAAGTGTCATTCTGAATGAAATGGAATGTAATGAAGAATCTCAAGTGATTGTTTATCAGTAAGATTCTTCCTTTGTCAGAATGACGAAAAACAAATTATTTGACTTTTGAGACAGCTATAACTCTTTACTTAAACTATAAAAAAATTAGAACTATGGATCCAATTAAAATAGACATTACAATTTTAGCACCCGTTGAAAAAGTCTGGAATTATTTCAATGAGCCAAAACATATTACAAAATGGAATTTTGCCCATGAAAGCTGGCAGTGTCCTAGTTCTGAAAATGACCTGAAGGTAGGAGGCAGATTCAAAAACAGAATGGAAGCTAAAGACAAAAGTTTCGGATTTGATTTTGAAGGCGTTTATGACGAAATTATCCCACATGAGGTGATCAAATATCATATGGAGGACGGACGGAAAGTAGAAGTTGTTTTCGATAAAATAGATGAAAATGCAACGAAAGTTATAGAAATTTTCGATCCGGAAAAACAAAATTCTGTGGAAATGCAACGAGATGGCTGGTATGCTATTCTTAATAATTTCCACAAGTATGTTGAGAATCATTAACAATATTTTTTGTAGCCATGATCAATTTAGTTATCATGTCCAAGAGTTTAAATTCCATTTATGCTTTTAATTATGACCCTAAAGAAGAATTTCTTCATGGGGTTATTGCAATACCTGCAAGAAGAGCCTTAGAAAAAGAAAAAATAAATTCTTTGGAAAAACTTTCAGATTATTCCGAGAAAGAAATTATGCAGCTTCATGGTTTCGGGAAAAATACGATGGTAAAACTGAAGAATTTTATGAAAGAAAATCAGGTATGCTTTAAAGAAGCATAGAAAGTATAACCAGACATATCTACGATGTCATTGCAGATAAAGCGAAGCAGCTTCCTTTAAATGTAAAGACATACGATTTCTTTTGCTGTAAAATTATCAGTAGATGAATCTACTATCGCTAAGAAAAAAGTAAAACAATATAAATCAATCCATTTAAATATAAAATTATGAATAACGATATTTTCCCATGTCTCTGGTATGACGGAGATGCCAAGCAGTCTGCCGAATTTTATTGTAAAGTTTTTGGGGGTGAGATTACAGCAGATACACCTGTAGTGATGAATATTGATTTGTTCGGACAAAGATTGATGCTTCTGAATGGCGGTCCGCAATTCAAAAAAAATCCTTCCATATCTTTCATGGTAATTTGTGAAACAGAAGATGAGGTACAAAAATACTGGGATCAGCTGCTGGAGGGCGGAATGGCTTTGATGGAGCTGGGATCTTACTCATGGAGTCCAAAATACGGTTGGGTTCAGGATAAATATGGAGTAACATGGCAGTTGTTTTTGGGTGAAAAAGCAAGTGAGCAGAAAATAATTCCTACCTTAATGTTTATTCATCAAAACAATGGAAAAGCAAAAGAGGCAATGGAACTTTATACCAAAACGTTTCCCAACTCAAGCATAGGAAACATATTGACCTATGGAGCAGGAAGTGAAGGGCACGACATCCCGGAACCAGCAGAAAATGTTCAGCATGCCCATTTTATAATAGACAATTACAACGTATTCTGCATGGATAATTCTTACGATCACCAGTTTGATTTCAATGAAGGAATATCATTGGTGGTAATGACGGACAACCAGCAGCAGACCGATAACTACTGGAACACTCTGACAGCAGATGGTGGCAGAGAAAGTATGTGTGGCTGGCTGAAAGATAAATATGGGTTGAGCTGGCAGATAGTGCCTAAAAGACTTATTCAGCTAATGAATGATTCTGATCAGGAAAAAGCTTATAAAGTAGTTCAGGCTATGATGAAAATGCAGAAAATTATCATCCAGGATTTGGAGGATGCTTATCATTCTTAATCTATTTCGGCGTATTGTTTGATGTGATTTAGAGAAAAGATTTGCATATGAAAACACAGAACAAATCAGAATCTAAGTCAAAAGTCCCTAAAGAAGGGCTGTTTCCGGAAATTATCCGGAACGATTATCAGGGAAGTCGGAAACTGCTTGGAAAAAAAGCGGTAATCTCAGGAGGAGACAGTGGCATAGGACAGGCTGTAGCCGTTCATTTTGCCAGAGAAGGAGCGGATGTTGCTATCATCTATAAAGAAAGTGACGATGATGCCAGAGAAACCAAAAAACTGGTTGAAAAAGAAGGACAGAAATGCCTTCTTATAAAAGGCGATCTTACCCGGAAAACATTCAGGACCAAGTGTGCAGACAAGATTAAAAAAGAGTGGAAGAAACTTGATATTCTTGTGAATAATGCAGGAATTCATACTTCCAAAAGCAGCCTGGAAAAAATCTCTGATGAGCAGATTCAGGAAACATTTGATACCAATATCATTTCTATGATTTCTTTCACCAGAAATTTTCTTCCACTGATTGGAAAAGGAGGAAGAATCATCTGCACAACCTCTGTCACAGCATACCGTGGAAGCGATCATTTATTGGATTATGCTGCTACAAAAGGAGCAGTGTTGTCTTTTATCCGTTCACTGGCGGATAATCTTGCCGAAAAAGGAATTCTGGTGAATGGAATTGCACCCGGACCTATATGGACTCCGCTGGTGAAAGAAGCTTTTGATGATCTTTCCAGATTTGGAAAAGATACCCCGCTGAAGCGTGCGGGGCAGCCGTCGGAAGTCGCTCCTGCTTATGTTTTTTTAGCTTCTAAAGATGCAAGCTATATCACAGGAGAAATCATTCACATCAATGGAGGTGATTTTGTCGGAGGATAGAATGAGAAGTTAGGAAGTTAGAAATTGTAGTTTAATACACTCTTACTTTAAAACCTTCAATTCCAACCCAATCACTTGCCACCCATTATCTACAACCAAATACCTAAAATAAAATGGAACGATTATCATATGAAATAGAAATCAATGCCGAACCTGAAAAAGTATGGAGCGTCCTGTGGGCAGATATTACATACAGGCAATGGACAACGGCATTTACAGAAGGTTCTTTCTATGAAGGAACACTTGAAGAGAACAATATTGTTAAATTTCTTGACCCAAAAAACAATGGAATGTACAGCAGGGTAGAAAAAGTTATTCCCAACGAAGAAATAAAATTTCTGCACCTGGGAGAAATTTATGACGGTATTGAAGTTCCTCAGGACTGGGGAGAAGCAACGGAAGCTTATTTTCTTGAAGAAAACGAAGAAGGAACTCTGCTGAAAGCAGAAATACAGACTCCTCCCGAATTTAAAGACTTTTTTGAAGAGAAATTTCCAAAAGCGATGAACATCGTTAAACACCTTTCAGAAAATCAGCTTTAAACACATCAGGTTGAAACAGACCTGATATTGAAAGTAATTCATAACCAAATCACTGTAAAAATATAAAAAATGGAAACTTTATCATATGAAACAGTAATTGATGCTCCTCTACAGAAAGTATGGGACATTCTTTGGAATCCTGAAACGTATAGTGAATGGACCCGGTTTTTCGGTGCAGGATCTGTCATGAAATCCGATTGGAAGGTAGGCGGAAAGACCTATTTTCTTAATGCTGAAGGAGAAGGAATGGTTTCAACCATAGACAGCCTGGAAGAACCCAATCAGATTGTTTTTAAACATCTGGGAATGGTAGATAAAAATGGAGTAGAGGATACCCAAAGCAAAGAAGTAATGGAATGGAACGGAAGCTTTGAAAAATATTTTTTAATAGACTTTGGTGGGAAAACAAAACTTCATGCTGAAGTTCAGGTTGAAAAACAATGGGAAGATCACATGAACACTGGCTTTACAAAAGGTCTGATGGTCGTGAAAAGTCTTGCAGAAGGAGTAAGTCTTGATTCAGTGTGATGAAGTTCAAAGTTTAAAGTTCAAGGTTTAGAATTTAAAGTTTGAAATTGTTGATTATCTAATTATAGTCTCAAATCTTTTACCTTCATGCCTAATCCCTAATTACTGCTACCTATCCCCTAAAAAATGAAACTACTCGTAATACTTTTTACAACATTTATTCTGGCTTTGCTGGGAACTTTTTTATTTCAGGGAAAACCGGATTTTATATTTTCAGGAAACCTGGGAATGGCTGTTTTCATTCTGTTTACAGGCTTTTCACATTTTAAATTTCAGAAAGGGATGGCCATGATGATTCCGGAGTTTATTCCTGCCAGAATGTTTTGGGTATATTGTACAGGAGTCCTTGAAATTGCAGCGGGAATCGGGCTTATGATTCCGGCAATTCGTGAAATTACCGCAATTTTACTGATCATTTTTTATGTATTGGTTTTTGTTGCCAATATCAATTCTTCCAGGAAAAGGATTAATATTTTTAAAGCAGATTACACCGGCCCGGGAATGAAGTACCTTTATACTCAAAGGATTCCCATGCAGATTATTTTAATTGTCTGGACATGGTATTTCGGAATTTATTTACACTAGATAAAAAAGACAGTCACTAAGGCTGTTTTTTTCATATAATTGATATTTTTTTCATATAATTGATAAAAGAGTGTAACGTTTTGTGGGTATCATATGTCTTATTATATAATGCATTTGTTTTCTATTGTTTTAAAAATGAGTGCTTTCTGATAACTTGAACCTTAAAAACAGAAGTTATGAACCTAAATCACAACATTTTCGGTACAGCCCTTGTTGTACTATCTACCATTATGATCAACGCACAGAGCTCTACTGCCAAACTGCCGGGAGATCCTACCTTACCGTCTTCCAAGGGCAATCTTGAGAAACTTATTTCTTATGACAAAGGAAACTTTAAATACAAAGTGGAAGACTATTTTGCAAGACCAAAAGCTTCAGCATTTAAAATTTCTCCTGACGGAAAATACCTTTCCTATAAAGAAAAAGATCAGGATAAAAAGAACCACGTTTATGTAAAAGACCTGAGTACAGGAAAAATTACTAAAGCCATCGTAGAAAAAGATGACCTGATCAGAGGGTATGGCTGGCTGAACAAAAAACGACTTTACTACACACAGGATAGAGGAGGAAATGAGAATATTCATTTGTATGCTACAGATGCAGATGGTGGAAATCAGAAGGATTTAACACCCTTTGACGGAGTAAAAGTACAGTCGATCATTCCTATCAAAGATACAGACTTTGTTGTGGTTACCATGAACAAAAACAATAAGCAGATCTTTGAACCTTTTAAAATCAATTACGTTACTGGAGAAATGACCCAGTTATATGAAAATAAAGATGTCAACAGTCCTATTGACGACTATATTTTTGATAAAGACGGGACTTTGAGAGGCTACAGCATTCTTGAAAACGGATTGACAACAAAGACTTATTACAAAGATCTGCAGACAGGAAAATTCAATCTGATCAAATCCGCAGACTGGTCTGATACCTTCAGTATTATAGAGTTTAATGAAAATTCTAAAAATAAAGATGAAGCGTATGTAGTGACGAATCTGGATAGTGATAAAGCCAGAATTGTACTGTATGATCTAAAGAAAAATGCAGTGATTAAAGAAATTTATTCTAATCCTGTATACGATGTAAGTTCTATAAGTACAGCCGGTAAAAACAGAAACTATGAACTGGATTTTATCAGCTATGAGGGAATCAAGGGAGAAACAGTTCCTGTAAGTAAATTTTATAAGGAAATAGACGACAAATTGAAGTCTCAGTTTGGAGACAAGGAATTCGGCATTGTTTCTTCCGATGACAATAATGATAAACTTCTGGTTGTTGTAGGAAGTGATAAGCTGTATGGAACCTATTACGAATATGATACAAAAACCAAACAGACCAAGCTTCTTTACAACCTGATGCCTCAGCTGAAGGAAGAAGATATGGCTGAAATGAGACCTATCGAATTTAAAAGCAGAGATGGATTGACTATCCATGGATATATCACACTGCCTAAAGCCGCGTTGGAAGGGAAAAAAGTTCCTTTGATTGTAAATCCTCATGGTGGTCCGCAGGGAATCAGAGACAGCTGGGGATTCAATCCGGAAACACAGCTTTTTGCAAGCAGAGGATATGCCACACTTCAGGTCAACTTCAGAATTTCCGGAGGATATGGGAAATCATTCCAGAAAGCTGGTTACAAACAGATTGGAAGAAAAGCGATGGATGATGTGGAAGATGGAGTAAAATATGCCATTGAACAAGGGTGGGTAGATAAAGATAAAGTAGCCATTTATGGAGGAAGCCATGGTGGATATGCCACTCTGATGGGGCTGATCAAAACTCCTGATCTCTATGCTTGTGGTGTAGATTACGTAGGGGTATCCAACATTTTTACCTTCTTTGCTTCCTTCCCGGAATATTGGAAACCCTATAAAGAAATGGTAAAACAAATCTGGTATGACCTTGACAATCCTGAAGAAGAGAAAATTGCTAAAGAAGTTTCACCTGTTTTCCAGATTGACAAGATCAAGAAACCTTTATTTGTAGTACAGGGAGCTAATGATCCAAGGGTAAATATCAATGAATCTGATCAGATTGTAAAAGCAATGCGTGCCAAAGGATTTGAAGTTCCTTATCTGGTAAAATATGATGAAGGACACGGATTTGGAAAAGAACCGAACAGAATAGAACTTTACAAATCAATGTTAGGATTCTTTGCGGAGAACTTTAATAAATAAACGATTAATGTAATAATAATGGAAACGGAAGGCTTGGGTCTTCCGTTTTTTTGTCATTACGAGCCGCCAGACAAAAGAGTTTTATGGTAAAATTTGTTCTTGTACAGTTAGAATGAATTGCCAACTACTTTTGCTATTCAGAGCGAAATAGAGTGGAGCGTGGAATCCCAACTCACCATCCTAGCCCTGATAGCAGCGGTTACCCCACAGCATATGCGGGCATAAGCATGGAGCGAGGAGTATGAGCGGATAGCGGGAAACAGCTTCAGGAAAAAATATGAATAATAAGCAATGAATTTCCGAGACATCAACAGATGAAATAAAAGTCCGATGGATAAAAGAAAAACTGAAAATCCGGAAAAATATTTTAAATTTATTAAAGTAAAACCAAAAGGCTGGCCGTCATAGCAATATGGAGGTTGTCGAAAAAATAACAATGCCACAGAAGGAGAAAGAAAGCATCATCTCACAGACCGTTTCCAACTACGGAGGGAAGCTGATGTCCTATATTCGTCCGAAAGTGAAAAATACGGAGGATGCGGAAGATATCCTGCAGGAAGTGTGGTATCAGTTCAGTAGCCTTACGAATATTTCGGAGATCGTAAATGTTGGTGGGTGGCTATATAGGGTAACGGCAAATAAAATCACAGACCGTTACCGTAAAAAGAAAACAGAAAATCTTGAAGATTTCGTATATGAGGATGAAGACGGCAGTTTTTCTATCAAGGATATCTTGTTGTTGGATGAAAGCGCAGGTCCTGAGGTGAAAATGTTTCAGGATGAGATCTGGAAAAAACTGTTTGAAGCACTGGACGAACTCCCTGAAAAACAAAGGCTGGTCTACGTAGAAAATGAACTGAACGACAAAACCCTCCAGGAGATTGCCGATGAACAGGGAGAAAACATCAAAACCATCATCAGTAGAAAAAACTATGCTGTGAAGCATTTGAGAAACAGATTGAGAAAATTGTACGAAGATTTAAAAAGTTAGAAAAAGAAATTATGAATTATAAACACAAAAAGGGTTGGATTTTTTTATTGTTATGCCCGCCATTAATTTTAGCCGCTGTTACATGGATTGTAATGCTGCTTTGGAATTGCCTTCTCCCGGAGATTTTAGGAGTAAAAGCCATCACATTCTGGCAGGCAATGGGAATACTGATCCTAAGTAAAATTCTTTTCGGAGGTTTCCATTTCGGTAAAGGAATGAAAGATTTTAAGGAAAGAAAAATGAGAGAAAAAATGGAAAGCTGGTCACCTGAAGAAAGAGAAAAATTCAAAGAAGTATGGAGGAATAAATGTTCAGGTGGATTCTTCAACAGAAACAACGAATAATTTGAGAATTTTAAAGAAGTAGTAAAGTAAAATGCAAATTCATTCGTCTCTATAAAAAACAAGAAGTAGTAAAATTTAAAATTTTGAAAAAATGAAAAATTCAGCATTAAAAGGAGCTCTGGGAGCATTAGCTGTTGTGGGCGTAGCCTTGATCGCTAAAAAAGCAATACAAAGAAAAAGATTTATCAAAGGTATTTTTGATGAGTATGGAATCAAGGAAAAATCACCTTTCGGACTGGCAGATAAGATCAGAGAAATGAATGATGAAGACTATCAGGAACTGAAAGGGAAATTCAAAAAAGAATTCCATTCAAGATGCTGCAAAAAGGATAATACCTGCGAAGCATAATATGTAAAGACTAAATTGAAATTGTTTAATTCCGGCGCGGGAAGCTCTGCTTCCCGCGCCGGAATTTTTTATATAAAACGGTTTCCACAAAGGCTTTTTAACACTATATTTGTTATTACTAAATGCTATTTTACGTTATGATGAGGGTCAAAAATATTTTCATTACAGTATTTTTCTTTTTATCAATGATTGTGTTGGGTCAAAAGTCACAACAAAAACAATACATTTTCTTTTTACATAATAAATTTTTGGAAGATCATTCTTTTTGGGAAAAACATCCCAAATATGGTGTTGTAGAATATGAAACAATACTCAACAAACTAAGGGCTCAAAATACAGTTGTTATTTCTGAGAAAAGAAAAGCAGGCACAGATCCATCGGGGTATGCTGAGAAGGTAAAGAAACAGATTGATAGTCTCCTGAAAAAAGGAATTCCAGCTGGAAGAATAACAGTGGTAGGAACTTCTCAGGGAGGTTATACTGCACAATATGTGTCTTATTATGAGAAGAATCCGCAATTGAAGTTTGTATTTATTGGAGCTAGTTTCAAAGATGATTCTTTGGAAAAGGATAAAAACTTCAGGTTGTACGGAAGAATTCTTTCCATTACAGAGAAATCAGATGACGGACATGTACGGTTATCACAGGAACAAAGGTTTATCAGATCCGGTATTAAGGATTTTAAAGAAATAGAGCTTAATACAGGAATGAATCATGGTTTTCTTTTCAAAGCTCTCAACGATTGGGTTATCCCTACCAAGGATTGGATTTCCCGTAAATAGATATTGGTAAGTCTATTACCTTTTAGTGGTTATTATTGAAGTTGTTGCGAAATGATCTTCGTAATCTGCGGGAAATACCTCTAATCGAAGTTGAGATTCCTCGCTATGCTCGGAATGACAAAAGTGCCGTTGAAATATCCATTTCACTTTTAGAGAAATACAATTTTATCGGAGATAAAATCTTTGCGTCTTAAAAATATTCAGGCAGCTTAAAAAAACTTGGCGCCCTTGCGTTTTTCAACCAATAGATTACGAACTGTATTGAGATTGCTTCACCTTCGGTTCGCAATGACTTTTTGATCTATACTTTCAACAAAATTTTACCGTAAACATCAAACACAAAGAAAAATAAATCCTTATTTTTGTATTTCTCAATGAAAGATTACTACTATTTTCTCGGTATATCCCAGGATGCTTCGGAAGAAGACGTCAAAAAAGCGTATCGAAAACTGTCTTTAAAATATCATCCTGATAAAAATGACAATGACGACTTTTTTGCTGACCGTTTTCGCGAAATCCAGGAAGCTTATGAAACGTTGAGTGATCCTGTCAGAAGACGTGCATATGATCAGAATTTAGAAAATCATCAGAGAAGTTTCAGATATAATATCCCACCTGCGATCAAAACTTTTACAGCGAATAAAATTCATGCGAAAAAAGGGGAGGAGATTATCATCAACTGGCAGACGAGTAATGCCGATGTGGTGAAAGTACTGCCTTTCGGATTAGAAAAGCCGTATGGAGAAAGGATCTTTAAGATCACAGAATTTAAAGATGGAAAATTCCAGCTTTTGCTTCATGCAACGAATTCTCTTTTGCACAAAACCGTTGTTCAGGGAATTACCATCACAGAAGTTTTTGAGAACGATTCTGAGAAGTTCAAAAACACGGTGGAAGAAATGTTTAAACCACAACCTAGAACACGGATTAATAAATCCGGTCAGCCTAAGATTATGATGCTGATCTGGGGAATTGTTATTATAGCGATTGCTATCTATGTGCTGATAAAAAATTTCAGCTAGTTTATGCCATTTTCTTTCTTCCCGGACATTTTTTGCATCTTTTCCCTTTCTTGAATTTCTTACAACACGATTTCTTTTCACAGAACATCTCTTCGTTATTGAATGAGTAAGGTGCCAAAGGCGGAACTTTAAATGGGACAATCATATTCATGCTGCAAATATATTAATTTAGAATAAATATAATTAATAAAATTTCATAAAATTCTTTAAACCTGATGTATAGCAGATATTGCTTGCTTTTTAATAGAGTCTCAGGCTTAAATTCTATACCCGAATAGTTCTTACATTATCCTTTAATTGGGTTTAAGTTTACATTTTGAATAAAACTAATGATTGGAGAATATTCTAAAGATAACTTTAATCAGTAAGACATAACTCGTAAATAATTCACATTGTTTTAAATATGATGTCAGTATTTTATTGAAAGTGAATTGATTGTTTTGTTGCATATTATGTATAGAATAAGGAGTGTGTTTGTTGGGATTTACATAAACATTGTTAAAAGGTTAATTAAAATAGAGTGTGATAAAAATCACAAATATTTTTGTGAATTATCACCCCGGAAATGCTCTTGTACAATCATTCAAAAAATTGTAATTTTACACATCTTTTTACAAACAAAATCTAATAAATAAAAATGAATACAGAACAGTTTGTGAGCCGTCACATTTCCCTTAATGAAGCCGATAAACAGGCGATGTTGGAGAAACTTGGCGTTTCTAGTATTGAAGAGTTAATTTCTCAGACCATTCCATCTTCTATCCGTTTAGAGAAAGATCTTGAGATCTCGGAACCGCTTTCTGAATACGAAATGTTGAACCACTCAAAAGAATTGGCATCTAAAAATACAGATTATACGAGTTATATCGGATTTGGGTACCACAATACACTTTTGCCTTCAGCAATCCAGAGAAATATTTTTGAAAACCCTAGCTGGTATACAGCCTATACTCCTTATCAGGCAGAAATTGCACAGGGAAGACTTGAAGCTCTTCTGAATTTCCAGACTGTAGTATGTGATCTTACAGGTTTTGCATTAGCTAATGCATCTTTGCTGGACGAATCTACTGCTGCAGCTGAAGCAATGCATATGTTCTTCAACAACAGAACGAAAGATCAGAAAAAAGCAGGAGCTAATAAGTTCTTTATTTCTGACCTTGTTCTTCCTCAAACAGTTTCTGTATTAAAAACAAAAGCTGAAGGATTAGAAATCGAAATCGTAGTAGGAGATCATAAAGCACACCAGTTTGATGGTTCTTATTATGGAGTTTTATTACAGTATCCTGGTAAAAACGGAATCGTTTTAGATTATACAGAAGATATCGTAGAATACAAAAAACTTGACCTTCAGGTAGCTGTTGCTTGTGATCCGATGGCTTTGGTGAAACTAAAGTCTCCGTCAGAAATGGGAGCTGACTGTGCGGTAGGAACTACACAGAGATTTGGTATTCCATTAGGATATGGAGGCCCTCACGCAGCTTTCTTTGCTTGTAAAGAAGACTATAAAAGAGATATTCCGGGAAGAATCATCGGAGTTTCTCAAGATATGTACGGAAGACGTGCATTAAGAATGGCGTTACAGACAAGAGAGCAGCATATCAAAAGAGAAAAAGCTACTTCAAACATCTGTACAGCTCAGGTTCTTTTAGCAGTAATGGCAGGAATGTATGCTGTATATCACGGTCCAAAAGGATTAAACTATATCGCTGATCAGATCCACTTTAAAGCAAATGCTTTGAAAGGAGGTCTTAAAGCATTAGGTTATCAGGTAGTAGAAGAGCCAATCTTTGATACTGTGAAAATGACGATGCCTGAAGATGAGAAAGGAAGATTAATCAGATTGATGCAGGATCACAGACTTAACCTTAACTACTTCACAGAAGGTGTGGTAAGCATTGCGATCAACGAAAGCACAACATTAGAGAAATTAAATGTTCTGATGGCTTCTTTCGCTCAATTTAAAGATAAGCAGACTTTCAAATTAGAAATAAAAGAAGGATACAGCATTCCGGACGAAAACTTAAGAAAAGACGAAATTCTTACGGAATCAGTATTCAACAAATATCATACGGAAACAGAATTGATGCGTTACATCAAGCGTCTTGAGAGAAAAGACTTATCATTGACCCATTCAATGATTTCTTTAGGATCTTGTACAATGAAACTGAACGCAGCAACTCAGATGTTACCGCTTTCATGGGAAAACTGGGGTGCCGTTCACCCATTTGTACCTGTAAATCAGGCTGAAGGTTACCAGGAAATGATCCGCGAATTAGAAAAAGACTTAGCAGAAATCACAGGTTTTGCAGGAACTTCTCTTCAGCCAAACTCTGGAGCTCAGGGAGAATATGCAGGATTAATGGTAATCAGAGAATACCATATCTCAAGAGGAGACCACCACAGAAATGTAGTATTGATCCCTCAGTCTGCACATGGAACCAACCCGGCTTCTGCAGCTATGGCAGGAATGAAAATCGTAGTTGTGAAAAACCTTGAAAACGGTGAAATCGACTTCGAAGACCTTAAAGCTAAAACAGAACTTCATTCAGCAAACTTATCTGCTGTAATGATCACTTATCCTTCAACTTACGGATTCTTTGATGCTAACATTAAAGAAATTACCAACCTTATCCACGAACACGGAGGACAAGTATATATGGATGGTGCCAACATGAACGCTCAGGTAGGATTTACAAGTCCTGGAAACATCGGAGCTGACGTTTGCCACCTTAATCTTCACAAAACTTTCGCAATTCCTCACGGAGGTGGAGGTCCTGGAGTAGGTCCAATCTGCGTTGCTAAACACTTGGTTCCTTTCCTTCCTTCTAATGCGAATATCAGAATCGGGTCTAAAGAAGCTATTGAGGGTATTTCTGCTGCACCTTACGGTTCAGGATTGATCCTTAATATTTCTTATTCTTACATCAAGATGCTGGGAACTGAAGGTCTTAAAAAGGCTACAGGTCACGCAATCATGAATGCTAACTATCTGAAAGAAATTTTAGCAGAACACTTCCCAATCTTATATTCTAACGAAAACGGAAGAGTAGCTCACGAATGTATCGTAGATTTCCGTCAATTCAAATCTTTAGGAATTGAAGTGGCTGATGTGGCGAAGAGATTGATGGATTATGGTTTCCATGCTCCTACTGTTTCTTTCCCTGTTGCAGGAACATTGATGATTGAGCCTACAGAATCTGAAAGCAAATCTGAAATTGACCGTTTCGCTGAAGCATTGATCTCTATCAAAAAAGAAATTGATGAAATTGCTAACGGTGAAGCAGATGCTGCAAACAACGTATTGAAAAATGCTCCTCACACAGAGCAATTGGTAATCTCTGATTCTTGGGATAAACCATACAGCAGAGAAAAGGCGGCTTATCCATTAGAATGGGTAAGAGACCATAAATTCTTCGCTTCTGTATCAAGAGTAGATGAAGCTTACGGAGACAGAAACTTAGTATGTACTTGTGAGCCGATTGAAGCCTATATGTAATCTTAGTTTTTTAACTATAAAAAATCCCTTTCAGTAATGAGAGGGATTTTTGTTTTCTGTCATTGCGAGCAAAGCGTAGCAATCTCAAGTAATTAAGGTTTGGGTTCTCTTTTTTTGCCTGTTGAGTATTTTCTTTTTGTGAGTACAGTTCAAAATGAGCAAAGGTAAAAGTACTGCCAGAGGTGTTTTTTTCATAGGTTTATTAGTTGCGGAAGGGAATTTTTTGAAATTTATTATATTTTAATGAAATGTCAATCATTTAATTACTATTTTAAAATAAATCACCTCTCAAAACTGAGAGGTGTTCTATTATTTCTGTCATATTTCTTTACCTTCTTTTAATGCTATAGGCAAGCAAAATCGCTACGCCCATAGTAACGCAGGTTATAATTGAAATAGTTTCAATTGAAATTCCACTTTTCATCTGTGTGTTTTCTTTTTCACATGAATAAAAGAATAATACTGCTATAAATAGGCAGCCCGAGAGTAATTTTTTTGTCATACATGTATTTGTTTGGTTACGAAAGTTTTACATCAAAAAGTATACCGAATTTGTAGACTGTAAAAAGCCTTTTGTTGTAAGGTTTTTGGCTATATACTAATGTTGGTAATAAATGATAAACAATTAGGACAAATAGTTAATTTTATGAACGATTTTTTTTATCAATCCCCGGTTTCCAAAATAGCAAAGTAAATGATTGATCAAAAGTGCTGAAAAAGGAAACAGATTACCGAAGGTATCTTTAAAATTAGCCATGGTAATAATGAGAAAAATAAGCTAGAAAAGGTTTAGTTTCCATAGCTTTACTTCATAAGTCAGTGTTTTGTTGTTTTCATTATAAATGAATTTCCCATTGTCAATTAAAGATAGATAATGCCAATTGGATCTTTCTGTGAAAAGACCTTCATCGAAAGAAACAAAATTCGGCCCGTAAAGAATGTTTTGAACCTTTTTTTTCTGCAATATATCACGGGTTGTATAAATAACCTGATCAGATGTTTTGTCTTTGATAATTTCTCTCTCAAAAGTATAAGTAAATGGAAACATATAATTTTATGCTTTTTTATTATCTTCATCCCAATAGTAACTGTCCGGATAGATTCTCGGCCCAAAAACTGCAGTTCCCACCCGTACAATGGTGGCTCCTTCTTCAATGGCGGTTTCCAGATCCCCGCTCATTCCCATAGAAAGTTCTTTCATCTCCAGATTCAGAATGTTTTCACGGATAATATCCTGTTGGAGTTTTTTCAGGATTTTAAAGCATGATCTTACTTTTTCAGTTTCTGCACTAAAAAGACCAATGGTCATCAAGCCTCTTATTTTCAAAGTAGAGTAGCGAGAAATTTTCCGGGTAAGTTCAATCGCTTCACTGGGATCAATTCCGAATTTACTCTTTTCATTGGACGTATTCACCTGAATTAAGACATTCATCGTCCTGTTTTCAGTCAAAAGTCTTTGATGAAGCTTTTCAGCAAGTTCCAGACGATCCAGAGACTGAACGCAGGTAACACCATATTTCAGGATATCTTTGATTTTATTGGTCTGAAGATGGCCTATAAAGTGATTTTCATGGGGGATGTTCTTTAAGTCCTCATACTTCTCCTTCAATTCCTGTACTTTGTTTTCTGCAATTAAGGCTTGTCCGTTTTCCAAAGCAATTTTGATATGATCTGCAGAAACTGTTTTAGTGGCCAATAATAACTTCACTTCATCAATATTCCTTCCGGATTTTTCACAGGAATTTTTTATTCGGTTATTGATCAATGCGAGATTGTGCAGGATATCTTCTTTCATGATGAGATGGATTCTTTTGCTTCCAGTTTTTTCATTAAAGCCACTTTAACGGCAGTTAAGGCATAGTCTTCAGCAATAGAAATAGAATAATTTCTTTCAACTGTTTTTACGCTTAAATTAATACAACATTTATATTCATAAATCCTTTATGTCTTAATCTAAATATTTTCGTCTTCCCAAATAACTGAATTTATTTTCCAACCTTTTGCAGTCTTAACATACTGAAAAAATTTAGTCCCGCTTCCTTCAAAATAATTACCATTAAGGTATCCACGCTTTTGGTATTTAGAAAAGCGTTGGGCAATATTGTTAACTATTTTTGTTTCCTCATTTACTTCATATTCCTCAAATTCGATAAGGGTTCCGTCTGTTAAAATTTTTATTCTTGGAGTAATAAAACTGTCAAGGGTATAAACTTCTTCGTTATCTTTATCCTTTTTGATTATTATTGTTTCATTTAAACAAATATTATCAATACTTTCAAAGTCTGGCTTTTTTCCATTAGTATTGGTAAACAAATTAAAAAATGATTTGGTTAGCTGATTGAGTAAAAATTTATCGTCCATTTGTGTTGATTCTAGTGTTTTAAAATTAATAAATTTTCAAATTCAAAATGGGTTTTAATCAGTACTTACTAAATTGACATTTTTTAATAAAGAAAAAAATTAGTTTCTAGTAAAACGGAATCATATAATTTTGGCAATTAATTTAGTGATCTCAATTCTCAACTATTTTTGCTTCCAACTTTCTTATCAAAGCACCTTTAACCACGGTAAACGCATAATCTTTGGTCTCCGCAAAAGAAATTCCATACTTCCGCTCAATATTCCTCATATTTTCCGGAAATTTAGACAATAAACTATCGTAAAACTGATCCAGAAATTCCTGAGACGGCATTTCATAATTGATCTTTAGCTGGAAACGTCTTAGCAGTGCCGTATCAATAATTTCAGGATGGTTGGTAGCACAAATTAACAGCGCGTTTTCAGGATAATAGTCAATGAGTTGGATTAAAGTATTAACCAGTCTTCTCATTTCCCCTACATCTTTATCATCACTGCCTCTTGCTTTTCCGATCTGATCCAGTTCGTCAAGAAAAAGTACTGTTCTTTCCCTTGCAGCTTTATCAAATATCATTTTGATATTCTGAGAAGTTTCGCCGATTCGTGAGGAGACAATATTGCTCAGGTTAAGGATTATAATGTTTTTTCCTAAGGCATTGGCAACAGCTTTTGCTGTCATTGTTTTTCCGCATCCTGAACTTCCCTGAAGCAGAATCTTATTATTAACCGGAAGTCCATATTCCTGCAGTTCTTTTATATAGTTGTGTTCCTTGATAAGCTGAACGAGATGCTCCTTGTTGTTTTTATCAAGAAATACTTCGCTAAGGTTGACTTGTTCTTTATCCTGGATAATAAGATTGTACAGATTCATGATGACGATAAAATAATTATTGGACAAACAAAGATAAAGCTTTATTGAATGTTAAAAAGAATCCTGAATAATAATAAACGTCTGGTCCAGTGTAAAATGAATGATGAATAATAAATGATGAATGGAAATCTATAGTAGGAAACAATTTTACCGCAACACGAAAAAATGTCCCCAAACAATCTGTGAAGGTTTGTGAAAGCTGTGGGCAATAAACAATTTACACTTTTGCGGAATTCCTTAATAAAAAAGAAAAGCCAGACTTGCGACTGGCTTTTCTCATTTGGATATTAAAATTTGTTATGAAACTAAGATCTTTTTGTTTATGTTTTTGGGCCCTTTTACCCGATGGTAAAAGAGCAATCCGATCTCTCAGACTAAAAACATAAAACAATATAATTAGTATAGATTTTCTATAGGCTTGTTTTATTTAAGATTAGTTTCTTTCTCTTCTTACTGTCATGAAATATGAAGTGATTACCACTAAACCTGTTACGATACCGATATAAGTTACCATTTTGTATTATTTTTAATTATTTGACTTTTTTTTATCAATCTTTCAATTGCAATATTACTACTTTCAAATCACGTGCCAAAGTAAATACTTATGATGTATATCAGTGTATTACGAGGGTTGGTGTTTGTTTATTAGTGAATTTTTGTTTACATTAAATTAATGCATTATTGAGAATTTATTAATACTTTTATTGTTCTCTCTGTAAAATTATGTGAAAACGTTAACCGTTTCTTGACTTCTATATTGGAGTTGATAAAACAAATAATAAATAATGCTTGGCATAATATTGTTTTAAACCACTTGTGTTGAATGTGAATTTTTCACGTGAAAATGATTTTCATGTTAAGAAAATTTATTTTTAGCCTCATTTTTTGATTCGGAATTTTTGTCATCTGTCACATTTCATAACATGGAGAAATATTTTTTTGTGCCATATCGGAAAAATAAGTTTGTACAATGGCATACTTTTTCAAAATCTTTACAATATTGGATGGAGCTAAAAATAAAGCACTTAAGATGAATTAAGTGCCTGAAAGAAGATAATTGCAGGATTGATGGTTAAAAAAACTAAGAGTTTTCAAAGCGTTAAAGAAAGAGAAACATTTGCTGTCTCTTGATCAACAGCGAATTTTCCCATTATTCCTTTTTGGAATTACCGGAGTGCTTTTGTTACTTTTGTACAAAGAATAAAGTTATGGGACGCAGTTATATTTTTCTTGCCTTAGCGATTGTATTTGAGATCATCGCCACGAGTTTTCTGAAAAAATCTGAGGAATTTTCCAAACTATGGCCATCCGTAATAACAGTCATAGGATATGCCTGTGCTTTTTATTTTCTAAGTCTCACGCTTCGTCAGATTCCGGTAGGGATTACCTATGCCATCTGGTCCGGCGTGGGAATTGTCTTTATAACAATGATTGGAGTTATCGCTTTCAAGCAGATTCCTGATCTTCCGGCGATTATCGGGATTGCTCTGATTGTAATTGGGGTGATTGTTATTAATGTATTTTCAAAAATGGGAACGCATTAAAAAATAATCTCCTGACGCTTTTGCATCTGTTTCCAATGTTGAGACCTTGATTTGTATAAAAAGAACTTTCCCAGTTTATATTTAAACTTTAAATATCCACGGAACTCAATGCCGCGAAATAGTCTAAAGGGAATAGCCGGATTTTCCTCTAATGATTCTCTGATTGCTTTACTGAATACAGTAGGACCTGTAGTAGCATGTACATCATGCGGAAAGCGGTGGTTTTTTATATTATCAATCATCAATTCCAATGTTCTCTTTAGAAAAGGATGATTTTTATTGAAAATAAGTGCCCATTGAACATATAGATTTTCGTGTCTTTCTACACTGATTACAGCTTCATCATCTTCCTGGATGAGTTGTTTAAAAGGTTTTATAATACCGCTGTCTATATCAAGGTATATTCCGCCTTTTTTATATAAAACAGCATATCTGAAGAAATCTGCTTTTGAAGCTCCTATAGCCAGTTTACGATAATTTTCAATATATTCAGGAGGAAATTCTTCGGTGATAAATTTCTCTATATCTTGGTCATCATAAAAAAAATAGCGGTATTCCGGGTTTTTCCTTTTCATATTCCAGATGTGATATCGCGTAATTAAAGGAAGTTTTTTAGTTTTAAAAGTCTGAAATATCTGTTTGGGTACTGCCATTTTCTATTTTTTAAATTCTATTCTTATAAAATCCTTAAATCATTTGCATAAGAGGTAATAAGATTTTTCATAAAAGAGAATCTCTGAACTTGTGTTTTTCTGTAGTTTTGATTGCAATTTGTAATAATGGTTAAATGCTGAAAGGAGAAAATTTTAATTTTTTTTTAATATCCTTGATTAGAGAACTCTGGAGATCTATTCGGATATTGTAAAAATCAAAATCAAATATTTACGGGAATTGTTTTCAACATCATTTTGTTCTTTTTCTTTCAAATGGATTATAAGAAATTCCAACATTGAAATAGAATGAAGGTTTATAATTCCCTTTCCATATATAATCATTAAAGGAATCCTGTTTATTAAAAGCTCTTGAGTTGATATTTGTTCTGAGTCCTGTTTTAAAAGTTCCTATAAAGTTTCCTCCAAGATTATGCTCATAAATTGCCCCTGAATTAAGAACAGCCTGCCGGAATTCATAGGTGTTGTTATTGCCGTAGGTATAAAACGATGTATTATCCATTTCCGTTCCCAGAGAAATCCTGCCATCGGAAGAAATATCTTTTCGGATCAATACTTTTTTCGGAAGCAAAACATCCAATACCCATCCGTTGTTGAATTTGTTTTCATAAGTGAAGATAGGGAGTACAGGAATCTGGGTGCTTGGGTCAATAATTCCAGCCAATCCAAGCGTCATTTTTGTTTTTGGAGTTACTTTTAAAATCAATGAAGCAGTTACCAATCCTCTGATCCGTTCAAAATGCTGATCACTACCATCAGCAGAAATGCTGGCTGAATATATCGCTGTCTTTTTGAATAACCTTGAAAAATAGCTCAGATTAATCGCTTCCGAATGATAGTGAAAGTTTTCTTCAGATCCAATTCCCGGAATTACAGGATTTTCGATACTGATTGAAGTGTAGCGGTAGTTCAGTGTAGTACTCAAAAGCCAGCTTCTGTTTTTGATGAAATAAATATTGGCATCTGCCTTCATCTGCTGAAAGCTTTTTACTTTATTGTCCGGCAGATCCTGACCTTGGAGCTGTGATGAGAAGGAGGATGGCGTGACAAAGGTGTATTCGACGTTGAAGTTCCGGGCCTGCGGAATTTTATCAGCAAAAAAAGCACGTACCTTCAAAGGAATACTGTCCTTTTTCTGGGCATACGTAATGTTCTTTAAAGGGAGTATTGCCAGTGGCACAAGTACTCTTCTCAATGTTTTCATGGGCAGTTTATTTTAAAGGGTGAATAATAGATTGAAAGAAATTAAAGCTGAAAATCTTGTCATAGAAGATGTCCAGACTGTTTTCAATAATCGCATCAGCATAGGCGGATGTATCCGGTACAAATGTTTCCTCTACAAAAACAAACCAGAGTTCCGAAAGCCCGTATCTCCTTCTAAACTCTTCAGAAGCATTGCTGTCAGGCACTGCAGAATGTTTCAGGTCACAAAATAGGATTCCTTTTTTATCTCCATTATGTTCCACCATGTTAATAGGATGATGGAGGTAGCTGAGAATTTTCATTTTCGGTTCAAAACACTCAATAAAATGGTGTAAATCAATAAGCTGTATTACTTTTTCTTCCTGTTGAGATTCTGTCATAAAGAAACATTCCAATGATATTTCCTGAGTCAATTCGTGAAAAGCTGTTAATTCCATATGTGTTCATTTTACAGCACAAAGGAATAGAGAAAAGAGCAGCGTAAATTTGTTTTTATACAAAGTGGCCGGTATTTTATACCAAATCCCGGAACATCATAATTGGTATAATAAAAGAGAGGTTTCGTATAATAAAATAGTTGTAAATTCCGTTATTGTCTATTTTTGTTAATGATAAAATAAGCCTATCGTATGAAATACAATCCGCAGAAATTTGAAGAAACCTTTGCAATGGATTTTTTGGTGGAAGCGAAGTATGGATTCCGAAGACATCTCCTGTTTCTGATTTTCTTTTTCTTTTTGCTGTACAGCGCGAGATTCTGGCATTGGTATTCGGGAATATATCAATACTATGTTTTATTCTTTGTGTATACGATCCTCATTGCAATGGTCTATATAAATATATATGTATTGGTTCCGCGGTTTTTCTTTAAAACAAAATATGTTACCTATCTTGTATTGCTTGTTCTGATGGGAGTAGCGGGGCTTAATTTTATTGGTTACGGTTTCAGACTGTTTTTCGAAGAATTCAGAGTGAAAAATATTCTTAAGGAAAGTGAAAGGGGAGGAATTTATGAAGGAGTTCTAATGTGTATTCCGATCATTATGACGACCACAACGATAAAACTTTTGCAGAAATGGATTAATGATAATAAAAGGATCAATGAGCTAAGCAGCCTTACTATGAGTATGGAACTGAATGAACTGAGAAATCAGATCAATCCCCATTTTCTGTTTAATATGCTGAATAATGTAAAAGCACTGATCAGAACAGATCCTGCAAAAGCTTCAGTAGTGATTGTAAAACTTTCTGAATTTCTCAGATATCAGCTGTATGAAAACAGTGAAGAAAAAACGTTACTGGCTTCAGAAATTGATTTTTTGTCCAATTTTTTAAACCTTGAAAAAATAAGACGTGATCATTTTTCTTTTGATATTCAAACCGATGTTGATAAAAGAATAATCAGCAGCACATTTATTCCACCGAATTTGTTTACCACTTTTGTTGAAAATGCTGTAAAGCACAGTGTGGATCTCAATGGAGGAGAGTCTTATGTGAAAATAGAAATTAGTATTGAGAATAAACAGCTCCATTTTATATGTGTGAATTCAAGAAGTGCTGGTTATACCGTTTCGGACAAAAAAAGCAGTGGACTTGGGCTTGCCAATATCACCAGAAGGCTGGAACTTCTTTATAACGACACTTTTGACCTGCAGATAGAATCCGGTGAAAAAGAATATATTGTAAATTTAAAAATTCCCGTTTGATGAATTGTATTATAGTTGATGATGAACCTTTGGCAAGATCAGAAATGAGATCTCTGATCACTGAAACTTCCAATGTTGATATCCTTGGCGAATTTTCCAATGCTCCGTCTGCACTCGATTTTCTTAAAGATATTGATGTAGATCTTATTTTTCTTGATATAGAAATGCCCATGGTGACAGGTCTTGAGTTCGCAGAAATGCTTCCCAAAAAATCGCTGATCATCTTTACAACAGCCTATTCTCAGTACGCACTGAGGAGCTATGAATTGGAAGCTGTAGATTATCTTCTGAAACCTGTTGATCCCAAAAGGCTGGAAAAAGCAATTGATAAAGCCATACTTTATACTGAACTTTTATCCAAAGACACTGTAAAAAATACGGTAGAATCCAATACTGCAGATTTTTTATTCATCAAAGCAGAACGAAGGTTCTATAAAATCAGTTTTGCAGATATTAAATTTATAGAAGGGCTTAAGGATTATGTAGTCATTCATACAAAGCAGCAAAAGCTTATCACTGCAATGAATTTAAAAACAATTCATCAGAAAATATCCGGAGAAACCTTCATCAGAGTAAGCAAATCTTACATTGTCAATATGAATTATATTGATTCATTTGACAATCATAATATATATATTGAAGACTCCGAGATTCCTCTTGGAGAAGTATACAGATCCGAGTTTTTTACAAAATTTGCCGGAGGGCTTCTGAACTCAGACTAATGTAAAATGAGTAGTGAATGATAAGGAATGGGTAATATAAATCTCAGATACTACATCATCAGTGAAAATCTGTAGGGCAGGAGGTGTCATTCTGAACGTAATAAAATGTAGTGAAGAATCTTATGTTTTGAACAATAATAAGATTCTTCCTTCGTCGGAATGACAAAAGCTAAATGGTACAAAAGACCTCTTTAAATAAATAAACCCTTCAACAGCTTTAGCTAATTGATCTAATAAAGTTTCTGATCTTTTTCACAATAGAAGCTTCTTCTTTTTCCAACCCCCGTTTGTTTTTTGATCAATTTCTGTCCACATACCGGACATATAGATTTAGTATGAACGAGCCAGTGTTTTTTCAAAACAAATTCTCTTTTCCATTTCAGGAAATCAAAACTGTAATTTCTGGCTTCAGCTATAAGTTCTTTCCTTTTTTTGGCTGGAAGATTCCCCAACAGGCTTTCCGGCTGTACTCCAATTCTGAAAAGCACTTCGTTTTTAATGATATTGCCGACACCCGAAAAAATATCCTGATTCATCAATGCATCACAAACCATCATTTTCGGATTGGATTTTAATTTTTCTTCAGCTTTCTTAGGATTCCACTGATCGCTCATTACATCTGCTTCCCAATCAATTGTGGAGAGGAATTCAAGGTCTACAGACTTTACAGAACAGGTGTAAAAATAGATGCTTCCCGTAGAGAAAAACAATGCTAAACGCAAACTTTTATCAGGTTTGGTCTGTTCATTAACACTGTAAGAGCCAAACATCAGTAAGTGAATCCGAATAGCTGCTTTTTCAAAAACGAGATAAGTTTGTTTTCCAAAAGTGCGGATTTCCAGAAGGGATTGGCCAATGAAAATTTCTTTCTCGAATTTGGCATTTCCTGAAACTTCTGTTACTTGCTGACCTGCAAATGGCTGCAGGCTTTCTTTCATTAATATGATGGATGGACCTTCAGGCATACGTTTATTTTGAGATAAAGATTCAAATAGTATTCCATAACCATTTAAAATCTAAAGCTTTATCCCAAAACAAACCTGTCTAAAATATCCTTAGACCAGTTTTTGTCCTACAAAACGAATCACAGAGCCCGTCCCATTATGAAACAATCCCTCGTTGAGCTCAATTTCTGTTTCTTCTAATTCAATAATGTTATAATCCGGAAAATCAGCTTTAATCTCTTCAATAGAAAATAAGGATTCAATGTCCTTTGGCCCGCCTACCTTTTCGTTCTTTGCAATATATTTAAGATGGCTTTTACTGAAAGCTTCAAAAATAATAAAACCGCCTTTACGCAGATACTGATTCAGCATTTGGTGAATGGAAGATTTAATATCTCCCGGAAAATGGGCATAGATCAGAGCAATAGCGTCAAACTGTTGTTCCTGATAATTCAGAGTTGAAAGTTCTCCAACCTGATAATCAATTGTAGTTCCTTGTTGCTCAGCAAGCTGTAACGCTTTGTTTCTGCCATTGGCACTGATATCGAAAGCTGAAACCTGCCATCCCTGAGTTGACGCAAAAACAGCATTTCGGCCTTCACCTTCTGCGGGGAAAAGTATTTTACCTGGTTTTAATAGAGTAAGTTGTTCTCTCAGATAATTGTTGGGTTTTGTTCCATACGCAAACTCTTCGCTGCTATACCTTTCGTCCCATCTTTTGAGCCATGTGTTGTCCGTCATTGTAAAAGAATTTTAAAATTTGGATAAAGAAAAACTGTAAGTATTCTTCGGTTGTATTAGTTGCATCAAATGTAGAATATTTCTTCAAGCTTTCCGATCCCTAAAAAACGTTTACTATTATAGATTTTTTGAATGACAGATCTGTTTAATAAAAATCTAAATACTATTCCATACAATTAAAATTTGGAGTAATTTTGAAAAATGATGAATTTAAACCAGATTTTCACCAATCAACGTACAGGAAACAATCCACAGACCAAAGCTTCACGAACTGATTTTCAAAGGGATTTCGACAGAATTATCTTCTCTTCTGCTTTCAGAAGACTACAGAATAAAACGCAGGTTTTTCCTCTTCCCGGAAGTGTTTTTGTACACAACAGACTTACCCATTCTCTGGAAGTATCATCTGTAGGAAGAAGTTTAGGAAGTATTATCGGTGAATTTATTGCGGAAGATTTTAAAAATGAACTGACTGAAGATTCAAAGAATTTTTATCTCTATAATCTGGGAAACGTAATTGCAGCTGCATGTTTATGTCATGATGTCGGAAACCCTGCTTTCGGACATTCTGGAGAAGATGCCATTGCAAGCTATTTTGAAAGGAATGAAAAAGACCTGAAGTCAAAATTCAATGAAAAAGAGTGGGCGGATCTGGTTAACTTTGAAGGAAATGCCAATGCGATCAGAGTACTGGCACAGCAGCAGCAAGGGAAAGATGCGGGAGGTGTTCAGCTTACTTTCTCCACACTGGCAAGTATTGCAAAATATCCTTGTGAGGCTGTAGCCAAGAAAAAAGGAATCATTCACAGGAAGAAATTCGGGTTTTTCCAGAATGAAAAAGACATATTCCTTGAAATTGCCAAAGGAACCCAGCTTATTTCTGAAAGTGAAGAACCTTATATTTTCAAAAGACATCCTTTTGTATGGCTGGTAGAAGCTGCTGATGATATCTGCTACAACATCATTGATATGGAAGATGCCCACAGATTGGGAATTGTTTCAACAGCAGACTGTAAAAATTTATTTTTTGAACTGGTAAAATCTGAAACAAATGATGTTCAGAGAATTGAAACAAAGCTAAGTTCTATCTCCAACGAAAACGAACAGATTTCTTACTTAAGAGCAAAAGTAATCAATGCTCTGATCAATAAGTCGATTGAGATGTACAAACATAACTTTGAAACGATTCTTGAAGGCAATCTTGGCAACGGCTTACTTGATATCTATAAAAAAGAAAATAAAGCACTGCAGGATATTGCAAGTTTCTCCGTAGAAAAAATCTATAATCATAAAGCGGTTGTAGAAATTGAAAATGCAGGATATAATGTAATGTATGAATTGCTGGATCATTTTATTCCTTCCATTCTGAAACCGGAAGGCCATAGAAAATCTTATGATGAAAAAGCTTTGAAATTAATTCCAAAGCAATTCATTTACAATGATGGTACCGATTATCAGAAAGTTCTCGGAGTAATTGATTTCGTTTCAGGAATGACTGATAACTATGCTACCGATTTATATAGAAAAATTAAAGGAATAGACATCGGAATGACCGTGTAAATTCTATTTATTCAATAATTCAGAAGCCTCTTCAATTAATGACTGCATTAAAGTGGAGGCTTTTTTATGCTTTAAAAGCGGGGCAATCTGGCCTGCCCAGAAAAATACCAGATCATTCTTCTGCTGTTCCAAAGCTGCCTTTCTCAGTGCGCCCATAAAATGGGTCTGTAAAGGAAATGGTAATGTTTTGTCAGTGGCAGCCAATACATCCCGGGATATTTTTGTGGTAATTCCGCGCCCTAATCTTCCGGTATATGCTCTGGTGAGAGCGGTAGATCTTGCTGCATCGGAAAACAAAAACTCTTTATGTATCGGTAAAGCTCCGGATTCTTCAGTGGCCAGAAATGCCGTTCCGATCTGTACCGCTTCTGCGCCCAGTTGGAAAACTCCGGCAATTCCACGCCCGTTGACAATACCTCCCGCTGCAACTACAGGAATTTTTACCTTATCCTTAATTAATTGAATCAAAGCGAAAGTTCCAGTTGTAGAAAGTTCCGCCTGATCCAGAAACGAAGGTCTGTGGCCGCCACTTTCAAAGCCGGAAGCCACAATAACGTCCACTCCGGTTTTTTCCAGAGCAACAGCTTCATCCAAGGTTGTTGCAGTTCCCAAAATAGCAGTTCCCTGCTGATGAAGATCTTCGATGATATTTTCATCCATCAATCCAAACATAAAGCTGAAAACTTTAGGTTTGATATCAAAAATAACACTCAGCTGATTCTGAAATCTTGATTCAAAAGAGAGTGGAGGTGAAGGAATATCCGTGTCTAAAAGATCAAAATAAGGTTTGAAAATTTCAATGGCCTTTTGATACTGGTCTTTTGTATGCTGTTCATCAATAATATCGTGATCTTTTATCCAAAGATTAAGGTTATAGGGTTTATCCGTTTTCGTTAGTATTTCTTTGTGAATATCATAAATTTCCTGCGGTGACAAAGTATAAGCTCCGAATCCGCCTAGTCCGCCAAGATTGCTCACTGCTGTTGTCAGCTCAACTGTAGAAAGCCCTCCGCCAAAAGGACCTTGCAGAATAGGATATTCAATACCCAGTAATTCCGTAATTCTATTTTTATTCCACATGATTTTGTTGATTTTTAATTAAAAAACTTGAATTAAGGGTGTACATTGGTCAATGTCTTATTAACGATGAGCCATTTTCCGTCTATCTTATTGAAAGTTATGAAATTATAATAATTAAAATCATACATTCTTACATTTAATTTCACTGTAGCAATCGAATTAATGATGTCAGTAGAAAGGATTTCAGCTTTAAAATCTTTTCCGGATTTTTCCGGACTTACACGGTTTCCGACTCCCTCAATATATTGATCCGCAGTTTTGAAATAGGGAACTCCATCTACATCTCCGAAAAGCAAAGCTCCTTTATAGAAGGCTTTTCTAAGAAGGTCTGTATTCCCTTCATAAATTCCTTTGAAATAATAATTTTCAATGACGTTTCTTATTTCAGTTTCTGGTGTTGGGTTGGTTTTCATATTCTTTACATTTTGTGCATGGCCGCTCAATGGAAAACTGAGCAGCCATGCTATAATTAATGATAGTTTCATAATAAATGATGTCCGGCACCCATTCCCCCGTCAACATTGATGATGGCTCCGGAAATTAATTTGTTTTTAGCAATCGCATGAATCATCTGAGCTAATTCTTCCGGCTCCCCGATACGGTTGATGAGGTGCATTCCGGCATTGTTATCAAGACCTGCACCATGCATCGGTGTTCTGATCAAGCCCGGAGCGACCGTATTTACCCTGATATTTTCTTTTCCAAACTCTGCAGCCAGCTGCAAAGTCAGTGCATGAATAGCTCCTTTGCTTGAAATAGGCGCTGTAGAAGGAGACGGTGCAATCGCATGATATACTAATGGAGTTCCTACATTGATCACAACACCGTCTTTTTGTTTGATCATTTGAGGAATGACAGCCTGTGTTGTAAAGAATGTTCCTTTTAGATTGGTTGTTAAAAAACGGTCCAGATAGTCTTCAGTGACTTCCAGAAAAGGTTTGTTCTCGTAAATTCCCGCATTGTTGATCAGAACGTCAATTGATCCAAATCTTTCAAGTGCTGTTTTTACCAAGGCTTCTCCTGTTGTTTTCTCGGATACATTTCCGGCAACCATCGCCAGATTTTCTCCGGATCCCAGTTCATGGTAAACTTCCTCTAATTTAGATGCTGTTTGTGAATTGATGATTACATTATCACCTCTGTCTAAGAAATAACGGGCTGTTTCCAATCCTATCCCTGAAGAGGCTCCTGTTACAATTATCGTTTGCTTTTTCATTTTATGTTTATTTTTTTTCTGTTGAAAATCCTTGTTCTTTTAATACTGAAACCTGTTCTCCGGCATATCCCCAGTTATCATCTTCGATTTCGTTGATCACAATATGGGTCAAATGAGGATCCTTATTCAAAACTGAAGTTACAGCTTCACTTATTTTTCTGATTAATTGTTGTTTCGTTTCGCGGTTAAGATCTTCGCGAAGCACATCTACTTTTATGAATGGCATGATGGTAAATTTTTAAGGTTAAATAATCTTTAAGTTCTGTTAGTAAGCTTCTGCAACAAGATGAATATGTAAATCAAAATTGTTGTAGATCAGCGTATCACCAAGATTGGTAAAGAAATTGGAGGATCTGAATTTGATATTGAATTTCGTTCTGTCGACTACAATTTTAGCATCTAAAACAGCCGTATTATCCGTTGTTACAATCTGCAGGCTTGTGTTGATAGAATGAGTAATCCCTTTTATGGTAAGATCTCCGGTTACGTTATACAGATTCTGATCACCAGGTTCAGCATGAGTGATTTCAAAAAGAGCTTCAGGAAACTGATCAGAATTAAAGAAATCGTCAGAGGTAAGGTGGCCTGCAAACTGAGCATTGGTTTCAGCATCCTTGATATCAAGGATTTTGATAGCACGGGTATCAATGACAAATTTTCCAGATACAGGTTTTCCATCTTCAAATCTGAAGTTTCCATCTTTTACACCGATTGTTCCGTTGTGAGCTCCGGTTACTTTTCTTCCGATCCAGTCGATCGTACTGTTTTCATTATTGACTTTGAAATTTTTTGTGTCCATTTTTATTTGGGTTTAATTAATGACACAAAGTTCAGCCGGTTGAAAGAAAAAGTTACGTGATGTACCTCACAAAATAGAAGAGAGGATAGACGAGGTAAGGGTGTTGTTTATTGATGAAGTCTGCTCAGGGTTTCCCTGGTTACTCCAAGATAAGATGCAATCAGGTGTTTAGGGACCAGATTGTACAGTTGGGGATACATGGCCAAAAGTTCCTCATACCGGAATTTAGCATCATTATTCATGAAAGAAAGCAGACGTTTTTGTGCTGCTACATATCCTTTGTTGGTTCTCCATCTGAAAAAATGTTCAACTTCATGAATTTCATTGCAGATTTTTTCCCTGTCTTCGTTGGAAATAGAAAGAATAGTAGCGTTCGTAATGCAGTCTACGTTAATAGTAGCCCTGGTTTTACTGTAAAGTGCATCAAAATCTGTCACCCACCAGGTCGGCATAGCAAACTGGAGAATAAACATTTTCATGCTGTCATTAAGATAAAAAGCTTTCAGACAGCCTTCCAGAACGAAATATTCATGATTTACGAAATCACCTTCCGAGATAAGGCTTTGCCCTTTTTTTAAAGTAATCAGATTAAAATGTTCAAAAACATAGTCAAGTTGTTCTTCAGTAAGAGAAGTGAATTTAGAGATGTGATCCTTTAATATTTCTTTAGAATTGACCATGATATGCAATGAATATTCAAAAGTAAGTTTTTTTCAGGATAATTTTAGTTTAAAAATAATCAATCATTCTTGGGCTTGATTATTAGGAGATATTGTATTAAACCTTAGATTTATTTTTCATATATTTAAGCAAACACCAATAAAAATGTTTTAACAAAACAGGATTTATTACGACCTATTAAAAAATTAAAAGCTATGGGAATATATTTAGCGCCCGTTATTTTCTTCGGGCTAATCATTTTATTCGCTTCGTTCTTTGTAGTTAAGCAGGAGACCGCAGCGATTATTGAACGTTTTGGAAAGTTCCGGGCAGTAAAACATTCCGGTCTCCATCTTAAGCTGCCAATCATAGATCAGATTGCGAAAAGACTGAACCTGAGAATTCAGCAGCTGGATGTAATGATTGATACTAAAACATTAGACAACGTTTTCATCAAAATGAAAATTTCTGTTCAGTATCAGGTGATCAGAAATCAGGTTGGAGATGCTTATTATCGTTTGGAAAATCCTGAAAATCAAATTACTTCATTTGTTTTTGATGTGGTAAGAGCAGAAGTTCCGAAATTGAAACTGGATGATGTTTTTGTAAGAAAAGATGATGTGGCGATTGCAGTAAAAAGTGAGCTTCAGGAGGCTATGAACAGCTATGGATATGATATTATCAAAGCTTTGGTTACTGATATTGATCCGGATGAACAGGTAAAACATGCGATGAATAGAATCAATGCGGCGGAAAGAGAAAAAACTGCTGCAGAATATGAATCCGAAGCACAAAGAATCCGAATTGTAGCCGTTGCAAAAGCAGAAGCAGAATCTAAAAAACTTCAGGGACAAGGGATTGCAGACCAAAGAAGAGAAATTGCAAAGGGTCTTGAAGAGTCTGTAAGGATGCTGAATAATGTAGAAATCAATTCACACGAAGCATCAGCACTTATCGTAGTGACACAGCATTATGATACATTGCATTCCATAGGAGCAAGTAACAGAAGCAACCTGGTTCTTCTTCCCAATTCACCTACAGCAGCCAGCAGCATGTTGAATGATCTTGTAGTAGCTATGACTACTGCAAATACGGTAGGTGAGGCAGCTAAAGGTAAATACCCGGATCCACCTCAAAAAGAGAGTGGATTTTAAAATAGGGAAAAAGAGTATGAATACTTAAAAGATGAATCCTTGGAGAATTTTCCTTTATTGTCAAAAATAACTTCAGACTTCATTTCCTTCATAAAACAAAAAGGCTTCTGAAATTTTCAGAAGCTTTTTTTATTATTTTTTCGTTTTAGAAACCTGTTCTATCAATGTGTATTTTATGGAAGAAGCGTCAGCCGGTGGATTTGCTATTTTTTCAGTTTTTACTTTTAAAACATATTCGTAACCTGGTTCATAGGTAAATCCTTCAATATTGCTGTAGAAATTGGTCCAGCTTTCAGAAGCATTTTCTTTTACCTGCATACACTTCATACGGCCTGCTCCTGCAGAACAGTCTACGGTTTGTGGGCCTACGATAAGTGTTTTTTCATTGGATGCCATTTCTTTCTTTTTCGTTTTAGAAACCTGCTTTACCAAGGTGTATTTTATGGATGATCCGTCAGCTGGAGGATTGGCAATTTTTTCAGTTTTTACTTTTAAAACATATTCATATCCCGGTTCATAGGTAAATCCTTCAATATTGCTGTAGAAATTGGTCCAGTTTCCGGAAGCATTTTCTTTTACCTGCAGACATTTCATAGGAGCTACGCCGGTACAGTCTGCTGTTTGTGGTCCTACAATGAAGGTGGCTTCATCGCCTGTGGATGCATTGGCTGTGGTTGTACATTGCGTCATTGCAAATAATGCTAATGCGGGTGCTGCCCCTTTTAGAATTGTTGCGATACTTTTCATAAACTTGATTTTTCCCCATACTTCGCAATTACCATGCCGAACTTGGCTTTCCTGAATTTGTAGTACTTCTGCTATTGCTTTTTATTTTTTTAATCATTTAATTTGAAGTTCTTAAACACTAACCGCAAAACATAATTCTTACAATAAATATGGAAAATCAAATGCAAGTTGAAAATTACAGGATTCAAAAACCTGAAATGTGGGCAGGAAATATTGGAGATGAGGAAATAAAAAACAGAATCAAAGACTCCGAATTTGCCAAAAAACAAATTGATGAAGGCCGTGATTACTGCTACTTTTTAGACAAAAAATATTACACGAGCAATACGGAAAACAGTGAATATGTCTGCATGGCTTATACTCTGAACGAGCCGGGAAATCTGGAACGAGCTTCTGTGTCTGATGTCATTGTGGAGGAAAATGAAGTCTATCAGATTCACAGGATCAGTGTTTTGAGAGATGGAGTACTGATAGATAAAATTCCGGATACGAATATTAAAGTTCTTGACAGCGAAAACCAGAGCAGCGGCGGAGTTTTGAGCAGTAATAAAAAGATCAATATTACGATTAAAGATCTCAGGCTGTATGATGTACTGATTTTAGAAGATTCAAGGATTAAAGCATTTACAGACCGGGATTTCCTAAGAAAGGAATTCTCAAAATATGTATGGGTAAGTCCGGATAATTACTGGGCCTATGGCAATTTTAAATTTACTTTTATCAATGAACGTGAGCAGACGATTGCCTATAAAAAGACATTTTTCAGAGATGAGCAGGGAGATGTTCTGGAACCGGAAACGAAGCATCTGAAAAAAGGGGAGAGGTTTGTGATAGAAGAACAGAATTATATTAATCCTGTAGATTCCGGAAGAGAAATTTTTCCTTATGTGGACTTTGCTACCGAAAGCAGCTGGAAAGACCTTTCCAATTATATTGTGCCTCTTTATGAGGAGATTTTCAATAGCTCTTCCTTGAAGGATTTTGCGCCGAACCTGATTGAAAAGCTGGATGCTATTGCCGATCAGGGTGAAAAGCTTCAGTTTGCTATAGAATATGTTCAGAACCATATCTATTATATCTTCAATGCGGATGAAATGAATGGACATAAGCCGCAAGCACCGTCCGTAACCTATGAAAATAAGCAGGGAGACTGTAAAGCGAAATCAGTTTTATTAAAAGTGATCCTTGATTATATTGGAGTGGATGCTTCTGTTGTACTGGTGAATTTCAATACAGATTATTATATCAAATATTACCTTCCATCACTGTTAAACTTCAATCATGTTGTCGTAAAAGTGAATTATAAAGATCAGGAATACTTTATTGATGCTACGATTCGTGATGAATTCGGACTGATTGAAAACAGAGGATTCATGTATTTTATGCATTATCTGGAAGTGAAAAAAGATCAGGAGCTCCAGATAAGAAAACCTTATCAATTTCCTTATTTCTGTATTGACGAAAAAGTAGATTTTAATGTACAGGGGACTGTCGGAAAATTTACTCTGTCAACAACTTACAAAGGAAGCAGGGCCAATGCCATGAGAAGGTATTTTAAAAGCACCAACAAAAGGGAAATTATAGACAGCTGGAACAGTTTCCTTTTCTATGGCTTAAATTATTCGAGTGACAGAAATGGTACAGATGTACGGAATGTATTCAAAGATGCAGCCATTGATGTGATAAGTGATGATAAAAGACTGAATGAAGTGAAGATTCAATATACCGCTATCATTGAGAATCCTTACTATGTAGATCCACAGAACAACCGTTTCCTTATGTATTTTGACAGAAATGTTGTGAAGGCAAGTGCAAGAGATTTTATGCATAAAGATTTATCGTTCTGGCATAATTTCGATACCGAAAAGTATGAAATTAATCTCTATACAGATCAGAAGATTGATACCGAAGAAAAATATACGGTTCAGGAATGCACCATTGCCAATCCGTATTTTGACTATAAAAGCCGTAAAAAAGTAAGCAAGAACGGGGCAAGTGTATACATCGAATACAACCCTCTGATCAATCTTGAAATTCCGCAAAGTGAGTTTGAAAAGTTCAGAACAGACCATCATACCATTGCAGACAGCAATTTTGGAATTGGAATTGACATCATAGAACCAGGGCTGATGAATAGACTTAAATTCAGTTTTAAGAAGAAATTTAAATAGAGCCTGGATTCTCCGGCTCCTAACTGATAATACATTTCAGTTGGAACAATGAACTTAAAATATACCAGGCACTCATTTGTCCCGCATCATCATTTCCGCCCA